>NZ_JAGGOT010000098.1 GCF_018614195.1 Streptomyces sp. ISL-43 | reverse complement strand
CCCGAATTAACCAACAGCGTCACCGAAGTCTCCGGGGCCTTCCGCTGTCGCCCTACGGGGTGGGGGCGGTGTCCTCCTTCTTCAAGACGGCGTGCCGTCCGTCGCCGATCCACGTGGACAGGACCTTCAGGCCGTCCTGGTACTTGACGTCTATGCCGACCGTTCCGCCGCCGGTGAAGTAGAGGTCGACCCTGGATTCGGCCCCGATGTTGGTGAGCTCCCACTCGCCGCTGCCCGCGACGAGCCCCTTCCCGGGCGAGGTGAGCCCGGCGCCCGGCACGGCGTCCGCGCGCAGGCTCTCGGCCGCGAAGGTGCCGTCCTCCTTCAGCGTGACTCCGCCGGTGGACCCGTCCTTCCAGCCGCCGACCATTTCGACGCGCTTGACGTCGGCGGCGTCCTTCAGCGACGGCCCGCCGCCGGAGAGCCCGCATCCCGACACGGTCGTGATCAGCGCCAGGGTCCACAGGAGCGTGCGCACCGCGATGCGCCGGGGCCCGGCCGTTCTGGTGTCCTTCATCAGTACCTCAGCGTCTCTCGCCACTTCACGGTCAGGGTCTTCTGCCGTGCCTGGCCTCCGGTAAAGGGAATAACAGAGAGACCACCCTCGTCGAACTGCTCGACGAATTCTTCCTTACCGTTGTTGTATCCCGTGGCGATGTGCGCGAAGGACGAGAGGTTCGTATCCTCCACGACGCTGAACTCCATCTGGATTCCCTCCCCCTTCTCCTTGGCCAGGACGCGTCCCGTGATCTTGAACGAGCCCAGCAGGACCTTCATGGAGTTCGGATTGTCCAGGCCGGTGGCCAAACTCCCAAGGTCCCGGCCCACCTGACCTGCGAAGTCCAGCCCCTCAAGGTCAGAGATCGAGTAGTGGGCCAGATTGTCGAACGTGCCCTTGGCACTTCCGTTGGACAGGGCCAGAGCCTTGACGCGGGCCGACTGCGCCAGATCCGTCGAGGCCAGTTGCATGGCCAGGGTGGAGCCGTCGCCGAAGGTCAGTTCGGTGGGGCCGCCGCCCAACACCCACAGGGACGCGACCTGCTTGACCGTGACTTCAGGGGCCAGCGTGCTCGCGACGGGTTGCGTGCACGCCAGCAGGATCGGGTCGGCCTGGCACATCTGAGAATGGAGCCTATGCGTCTCGGCCGCCGCCTCCGCCTCCTGCTGCTTGGTCTTCTCGTAGAGCGGGGTGAAGACCGGGTCGTAGACCGGGGTGATCACGTTGCTGCCGAGGAGGCCCTTGGGCTTCAGCGGGTTGAACCCACCGCCGCCGCCACCGCCACCGCCGCCGCCGCCACCGCCGCCACCGCCGCCGCCACCGCCGCCCCCGTCCTCATTGGGGTCCGGCATGTCCTCGATGTGCTCGCCGTTGGTCCAGCCGCCGCCACCGCAGTAGCCGGCGTCGCCGCAGCTCTCGAGACCGGTCGGGTCGCTGAAGGTGACCGGGCTGTTGTTCGCGTAGCTGTAGCCGTTGAGGGAATGCGGCTGGTCGAGGCTCAACACGGGGTCGACGCTGAGGAACTGGCCGAGGGCCGCGTCGTACTCGCGTGCGCCGATGTGGGTCAGGCTCGTGCTCTTGTCCTCCGGCTTGTCGAGGAACCGCTTGTCGTCCGGCCAGCTCGCCCCCGCCGGTCCGCGTGCGGAGCCGAACGGGGTCGTGTAGCGCTTGGACACCGTCTGGGTGTCGTCCGCGGAGACCGCGAGGGAGGACGTGCCGTGGGCGTCGCCCGCCACGAACGCCAGCTTGGCGGTGCCGGATTCGTTGCTCAGGACCGCGACCTTGACGCCCGAGATGCTGTAGGAGCGAGTGGCCCACTTCGTGGCGCCCTTGAGGTGTACCTCGTTGGAGCCGGCGTAGAGGACCGTCTCACCCGCCGGGTCGCGGCGGATCAGGAGCTCGCCCTCCGCGTCGTAGACGTAGTCGGTGGCCGTGGCCCCTTCCGTGGTCTTGGTGAGCTTGCCCTCCGCGCCCCAGGCCAGGGTCTGGGACGTGGCGCTGCCGGGGGTTTCCGCGCGCTTGGTCGTGTTGCCCGTCGCGTCGTACGTGTACTGCGGGGTGACACCAGTGCAGGTGGCGCCGGTGGTGGTGGCCGCCAGCGCGTGGGGGCGGGCCGAGTCGTAGCAGTACGTACGGGTCTGCGGGGTGCCGGTGTTGGTCTTCTCCGTGGCCCGCTGCCCGGACGCGGTGTAGGTGTAGCTGTTCCAGTAGGGGGCGGCGCCGTCGAGGTTGGCGGCGGTGCGCCCTGTCGGGTTGCAGTCCGCGGTCTTCGGGGTCCAGGCCTCGGTCATGCGGCGCTGGGCGTCGTAGGTGAAGCACTGGTTGTCGGCCTTGGTGAAGCCGCTGAGCGGGGCCGAGTCGAAGATCGACAGGACGTTGCCGGCCTGGTCGTAGTTGTAGGTCAGCTCCTGGATCATGCCGTTGTGGGTCTGGTCGTTGACCGTGGACTTCAGCAGACGGCGGGTGCCGTCCTCGTAGGTGTTGCCGATGAACGTCTTGCGGACACCGGCGGCCGCGGAACGGGCCAGGGTCAGCTGCTCGATCTCACCGAGCGGCGAGTACGCCATGTTCTGGACGTAGTCGGTGGCGCCGGTGAGCGCCTTCGGAAGACCGAAGTTGTCGTAGCTCACCTGGAGGGTCTCGGCGGGCAGACCGGCGGCCGCGGGTGATGCGACCGTGTTCGGGGTTCCGTCGAGCCGGTAGGTCATCGTCTGGTCGGTGGTGGCCGCGATGGCGCCCGAGGTGACGAGCGGGTCGTCGGAGGGCAGGGTCAGCCGGGTCGTCGTGGGACGGCCCAGGACGTCGTAGGCGGTGACGGACTTGGTGTACGCCTTGCCGGTCAGACCGCCCTCGTAGCGGGTGGAGGCCGCGGGAGCGCCCTTGCGGACGCTGTCGTAGGTCCACGTCGCGAGCAGGTTGGCGTCGGACTTCGGGGACTTCCACAGACCGGTCTTGCGGCCCAGCTCGTCGTATCCGTACTCCAGGACCGTGTTCCGCGCGTCCTTGGAGGTCGCGACCTGGTCCAGAACGGTGTACGTCGTGGTGCCCTTGCCCTTGTCGGGGTCGGTGGTGGTCACGCCCCGGCCGAAGAGGTCGTAGCCGTACGACCACTTGGCGTTGTCGGGGCCGGTGATCGTCGTCTGCTTGCCGTCGACCGGGTAGGTCCGGCTCACGCTGGTGTACGGCGTACCCGGCGCGGTGCCCCCGTACTCGGGGTCGTTCGGCGTAGTCCCGCTGTAGGTGCGGACCTGCGTCGTCTGCCCGAGCGCGTTCGTGATCGTACGGCTGGCCGTGCCGCCCTGGAGGGCCGTCGTGGCCGTCGAGTCACCGGTGTAGCTGGTGGTGGTGGTCTGCTTCTGCACCCCGTACACCAGCAGGCTGCTGGTCGTGGCGCGGCCGAGGCCGTCGAAGACGGTCTGGCTCTGCTTGGGGGTGCTGCCGTACTCGGCGCGCGCGTACGTACCCTCGGGTGCCTTGTCCTTGTCCCAGATGTCGGCGTAGGACTCGTAGGCCAGGCCCCGGGAGTCGTAGCGGGTGTCGGTCAGGACGCGGCCGCCGTTCGGCGACGGAGTCTGCGTCTGGAGCGGGCGCAGCAGCGCGTCGGCGATCGTGTAGACCGTCTTGTAGCTCCCGTCGGGCACGAGGGCGCCCACCGAGGTCCACGGCTGCTTGCCGCGTTCCAGGAGGTAGCCGTACTTGACGTTCGGGGTCTGGGACTGGCCCCGGTTGGGCAGCCAGGTGGCGGTCACGCGGCCGAGGGCGTCGTAGGTGTTGAAGGTCGAGGCCATGTTGGCGTCGATGGAGCGCACGAGCGAGCCGCGCAGGTCCATGTAGGCGTACGTCTTGTGCTGCTGGCCGTTCGAGGCCAGCTTCGGTGCGGTCTTCACGGTGACTTCCAGCGGGCCGGCCGCGGCGGGCGCGTAGCTGGTCGTGGTCGTGTTCCCGGCCGCGTCGGTGACGCTCAGCGGACGCCCGAGCTTGGCCGCCGCCGTGTCGTAGGTCGTCTTGCCGGTGGTCTGCCAGCCGGCGATGCCGGCCGGGTTGCGGTCGGCGGTACCGGCCGCCGCCGGGTAGGCCTGGGCGCGGCCGGTCCAGGTGGGCAGGCCCAGGGTCGGGGTCTGGTTCGCCGTCCAGGCGGTCGCGGCGGTGTCGTCGTACACGGTGGCCGTGTCGGACAGGACGTCGCCGCGGGTGGCCGAGTCGGCGGGCAGGGTCAGCTTGTCGTCGGTGAGAGAGCACTCGGCCGCGACCGTGCGGCTGCGGGAGGGCAGGCCCGTGATGCCCTTGGCGTCGTTGCGGGCGTACCAGGTGCGGGTGCACGTCTCGTCACCCGTCTTGGCCGTGTCACCGGACGAAGAGGACTGCGTCTGCAGGCCGTAGTCGTCGTAGGTGCTGTCGGTGCGGGTGGACCGCCAGGTGTTGGAGGCCGTGAGGAAGGTGTGGCCGTACGTGGTGCCCGTGCGGACGTAGTGCGCCTTGGTGTTGGCGTACGACTTCTGCTGGCTGGCGGTCTCCTTGCTCCACGGGTCGGTCACCGAGACGGCGAGAGCGGTGGCCCCGTCGTAGGTGACCTCCTGGCGCAGGAAGCCCGCGTACTGGTCGTCGTCGTTGATGTCGGCGATCGTCAGGCCCGGCACGGGGACGGCCGCGACCGTGGTGGTGCGGGTGGCGGTCGTGTCCTTGCGCTTGTCGCCGCGCATGCCCTGCATGAAGACCTTCACGGACTTCGAGCGGGTCTTGTCGGTGGCACCGCTGTACGCGGTGACCTTGCCGTAGCCCCGCCAGTCGGACCAGGTCCGCTGGTCCTCGGGGGTCAGCGGGTCGTCGTTGTAGTGCCAGGCCGGGTTCGCGTACTCGTACGCGTACTCCACCAGGTCGTTCTGGCCCGCCGGGTCGGCAATGGTGACCGCGGCGACGTTGTACTTGTGGAACCAGTCGAGCTTGGGGTCACCGCCGTTGACCGGCCAGTACACCGGGTAGCAGGACAGCGAGTTGTCGTCCTCGGCCACCGGCATCTTGGAGCCGCGTACGCACTCGGGGTTGGAGAGCGTGACCGTGGTGATCGCACCCGTCTCCGAGGTGATCGTGTTGATGCGCGGGCGGTTGAGCGGGACAATGTTGTCGCCGTCCACGTCCACCCGGTTCGGCTTCATGTGGTAGGTGAAGTCCACCGGCGGGACCTCGGCCGTACCGCCGTTCTTGCCCGTGCGCTTGATGGACTTCAAGACCATGGTCTGGTCGCTGGTGTCACCGAGGTCGCCCGGGTCCAGGTACTCCTGGGCCAGGTCGAAGGTGTCCACGAGCGCGTAGTTGTCGGGCTCCAGGGCCGTGGACCACGCATAGGTGTTGATCGCCGACATCCGCTTGCGCGTGAAGAAGGCGGGCCCTTCCGCCTTGCAGTCGGTTTCGCTCGCCGAGCAGATCTGATCGAAGGGGACGTCGGGCCAGTTGTCCGAGGTGTCCGCCGTCAGGTTGGTGCAGTTCGCCGCGAAGCAGCGCTCCTTGTAGTCGAAGACGACCTTGTGGGAGGGCGTGCCGGTGAACAGCGTGTCCGCGCGCTGGCCGTAGCGGATCTCGGAGAGGGTGCCGCCGCGGGTATAGGGCAGCAGCTTGGTCTTGTCGCCGTTCTTCGCGTAGTTGTTGGTCTCCGCCGCGTACCAGTAGCTGGCGGCGTTGCCGTGGACGTCCTGGACCAGGTCCAGGTTCCAGCGCCAGGCCTGGGTCTCGTAGCGGCCGGAGAAGGTGGAAGCCTTGGTGTAACCCGGCTCGCCGGCGTCGTCGCCGAAGACCGGCGCGGACCAGGTGGAGTTGGTGCGCTCGGAGCCGGCGCCGGGCAGCTTGTTCAGGCCGAAGGTGTAGGTGGTGCCGTCACCGGTGACCACCTTCCAGTACTCGCCGTCGTTGTCGCCGTTGTCCGCGCCCGTCCCCCAGGTCACCTGGGAGGCGTCGTCGTCCTTCAGGCGCCACTTGCCGCTGGTGTCGTCCTTGACGAGCTCGCTGGACTTGCCGTTCAGGACCAGGGAGGCGTTCTCGTACTTCCAGCACAGGTCGTTCTTGTCGGTCTGGCCGTCGTCGTCACACGAGCCGTACTTGCGCTCGATGTACGAGGACGTCAGGTCGAAGCCCTCGCCGACCTGCGAACCCTGGTTGTTCGAGTTCGCCGTCCGGCCGTCGATGGCACCGGTGCTGTATGAGAACGACAGCGAAGGCGAGGGCCCGGCCGCGGCGGGCGGGACCGCCACCGGATACGACCAGGTGAACGCACCGCCGGAGGAGCCGGACTCCCAGCTGGAGGAAGCCGACAGCGGGGTCGCCGCGAAGTCTCCGCTGCCTTGGGGGGAAGCGGTCTCCGTGGCCATCACCGCGAAGACCGCCGGAGCCTGCGCCGGGCCCTTGGTCTTGGCCGCCGTCGAGGTTCCGGCGGGGAGGGAGGTGACGTCGGCCGTCACCGTGCGGTTCTTGATGCTGTTGGCCGAGGGCAGCGGAGTGGTCTTGCGGCACTCCGCCTTCTCGGGCGTCGTCAGCACACAGGCGGGCAGGCTGACCAGCCCCAAGCGGGTGGACCAGCTGCCACCGACCGCCGAGGCGAAGGACCCGTAGTCGACGGTCAGCTGCGCCGGCCCGTTGGTGGGAGCGGTGGCCGAGAAGAGCACGCCGGTGATCCCGGCCTTCTCGGCCGCCTTCTGGTCGAGAACCTTGACGGTCGACTTCCCGCCGTCCGGAGCCTCCGCGGCGGGCGCCGCCGGCCCCCTGGGCACGGACGGATTGAGCAGCGGGCTCTTGACCCGCGCCGTGGACCGTACGTCGACCAGCGGGCGCGAGCCCGACCGCGCGGCCGAACCCTCCAGGGTCGCTGCCTTCGGCCAGTCGGCCTTCGCCTCGGCTCGGGCCCGGTCCGCCTGGACCTTGTTCTCCGCCTGGTTCTTCGCGACCAGCTCCCGGGCGGCCTTGGCGCCCTGGGCGTTGACCGCGCGGACCTTGGCGTCCTTGTGCTTCGCGATCTTCGGGGCACCCGGAAGATCCGCGGCCTCCGCTATCGGAGTGATGACCCCCGGCACCGCGAGTGCCAGGGCTAGTGCGGCTGCCAGCGGCAGCCGGTGGCGGATTGCTCCGCCTGGTGGTCGGATGGACACGAATGCTCCATATGGATAGGGGTTTTGGGTACAGGTGAGGCCGTGGCCGCCGCTGTGCGGGGCGGCCACGGCAAGTCGGTGGTGGAGTCGGAGGGTCAGCTACCGGAGCCGAAGACGGTGTCCGTGACCTGCTGGGCGTCCTTCATCGCGCCGGACCACAGGCGCATGCCCTTGATCTGGCCGGGCAGGAAGTTGCCCCAGGCGCTGTTGGTGAAGCCCTTGCCGACGGCGAGCTCGCCGCTGCCGACGGTGGCCGTGTAGGCCGTGGGCTGGGCCTGGCCGGCCGCGCCCACGTAGAGGGTGATGGTGCCGTCCTGGGCGTTGTGGACACCGGTCACCTGGACGCCCGCGTTGAGCGCGGCCAGGCTGTCGCTGACCACCGAGGTACCGGTGCCGTCGGCCGTGAGCCGGCCGAAGTGCCACGTGCCCTCGACAAAGCTCACCATCTTGGTCGGGTCCTGCTCGTCCGGTTCCTGCCGGGTGCCGGTCTTCTCGAACCACAGGCTCCAGGAGGAACCGGTGGCGGTGCGCTGGCCGATGACCTGGGCCTTGTAGCCGTTCGGCTTGCCGAGCAGTGCTGCGTTGTCGAGCTTGGCCTCCGCCGTCACCGTGAACGAACCCGTGTCGTCGACGACCGGACCCGCGACGGTGGCCGCCTGGGTGGAGCCGTTCAGGACCAGGGCGCCGCCCGTGACGGGCGTACCGGCGGTCGCGGTCAGGGCGCGGCCGCTGCCGGACGTGTCGGCGTAGGCGGGGCCGGCCGTGGTGAGGTCCCAGGCTCCGGCCAGGTCGACGTGGGGCTTGCCGTTCGCCGGGTCGAAGAGCGAGGAGTCCTGCTTGACCTCGACGGCGCTCTTCTCGTCCTGCCAGACCTTGACCTCGTCGATCCGGCCCGGGAGCTGCTCCGACCAGACAGCGGACTGCTTGGCGGCGCCGATTCCCATGACTCCGGTGGCGGCGATGGGGTTGGTTACGGTCATCTGGCCCTGGAGCCGCCCGTTGACGTACAGCTTCGCGACGTCCGTGGACTCGTTGTACGTGGCGGCGACGTGGGTCCACACCCCGGCCTGCGCCGGGTTCAGACCGCTCAGCCGGCTGATCGCGCCGGTGCCGCCCGCCGTGTCGTCCGTGGCCATCTGCATCGACCACGGCTGGCCGGCGGCGGCGGTGATGGCGACACCGCTGAAGTTCATGCCGCCCTGGGCCAGCATCGAGAAGGTGCCGTCCGTGCGGTCCAGGCGGACCCAGCCGGCCACGGTGAAGGAGGAACGGGTGTCGAACACCGGCTTGGCGCTGTTCGCGTACTGGGCGTTCGTCAGCTGGAGTGTGCGGTCCTCGTGCGGGGTGGGCGTCTGCACCCAGCCCCTTCGGCCGGTCTCGGGGCGCTGGGCCCCGGCGGCGAGGTACAGGTTGTTCCTGAGCGCCGGGTCGGTGGTCGACGTGTCGATGGCCTGGCCGGAGGCCTCGTCGAAGGTCCAGTAGCCGATCGGGTCGGGGCCCTCCTTGACCACGAAGTCGACGATCTTCGTCGCGCCCCAGCGGCCCACGGAGTCCTTGGCCTTCACGCTCAGCTTCATCGTCCCCGACACCGGCGGAGTGATCGAGACGGTCGGGTTCGAGCCGGCGATCTCGGTCCACACGGTGTCCGTGGACAGCTTGTACTGGTAGGCCGTGACGGTGTCGCCGCTCGCCGGTGCGAAGGTGAACTGACCCGCCTGGCCGGGCTTGCCTGCCGCCGCGCAGGCGGTGCTGGTGCACTGGCTGTACGGAGCACCGAAGGTGACCGCCGGGGCCTTGGGGGCACTGGAGTCGACCTTGAAGTAGCAGTCCGCGCTGGGAGCGCTGGTCCGTTCGTGGCCCTCCGCGTACGACCGGGTCCAGGTCCGGAAGCGGTACTGCGCGCCGTCCGTCAGCGTGGCGGGCGGGTCACTGGTGACCTTGACGTTGTCCCCTACGAATCCCGAGGAGGGCCGATTGACGTAGTCGGCGTCGGCCGCGTTGGCCTTGACCGGGGTCCAGGTGCCGTTGGTCTCCTTCTTCTCGGTCTGCATGAGGATCCGCAGCTGGGCGCCGGACTCGCCGCCCCATACGGTCTCGGTGATCGCGGTCATGGCCGGCGTCGGGTCGGAGACGATCGACGGCTTGGTCGAGTCGTTCGAGCAGATCTCGCCCGAGCCTGTGACGAGGCCGACATAAATGGGGGTGTTGGGCTTGCCGATGTAGTCCACCGACAGGACCGCGTCGTTGCGGAAACGCTTCCACGAAGCGGTGTCCGACTCGTCCTCCGCCCTCAGCTCCAGGTTCAGCCGGTTGTACTTGCCATCTGCGAAGTCGCGGACGGTCGGGGTGAGGTTCTCGTCCGGCTCGTCCGGGAGGTTGTCGGCGAACTCCACTGCCTCGGCGGGCGAGTTGGGGTCACAGGCCGAACCACGGCCCGCCGACAGCCAGCGGTCGCCCATCAGGTCCGCGTAGTTGGGCTTGTTGCCCCAGCTCGTCGACGAGGAGATCTCGCCGTCCATCCGGACCAGCCACACGTTACGGACCGAACACTGGAACGCCCACGGCTCGGTGATCCTGAAACGGGAGTTCAACACCTCCTTGCCGCGCAGGTTGTTCGGCGAGAACTCGAAGTACAGACGCTGGACGTAGCCCGGACCGCAGTAATAGCCGTTCCAGGAACCGCACTTGCCCATGCCCTTGCCCATGTCGTCACTGCCGTTGTCCCAGTTCCAGAACGAGACACCGTCATTGCGCAGGGCCGTGTGCTCCGTACCGTCGTCCAGGGCGACCGACGGGTCGATGTAGAGGGGGAACGCCGCCGGGTCGGTCTGCTTGAGCAGGGCCGCGTCCGGTACGACAGCCAGCGAATCCTTGTCGACGTGCACCGGCATGTTCTTGGCCTGCGAACCGGGGACCGGTCCGTCAGCGGGCCGGGCGGGCGGCTCCCCGCCGGCCGGGGCCGCCGGCAGCGCGCCGCCCTCGGCCTTGGCGGCGGCGACCTTCTCCTTCGCGGACAGCGCGAGCGGCGCGGGCACGCCCTTGGAGTCCCACATCAGCGCCGGCGGCGCCTTGAAGACCGGCACACCGTTCGCGTCGGTCGCGGACAGGCCGCCGTCCTTGGCC
>NZ_JAGGOT010000097.1 GCF_018614195.1 Streptomyces sp. ISL-43 | reverse complement strand
CCCCCACCCCCACCCCCGCGGAGCAGGAGCAGGAGTACGAGTACGACTACGTCATCGTCGGCGGCGGCACCGCCGGCTCGGTGATCGCCTCCCGCCTGACCGAGGACCCGGACGTCACCGTCGCCGTCATCGAGGGCGGCCCCAGCGACATCGACCGCCCCGAGGTGCTCACCCTGCGCCGCTGGATGGGCCTGCTCGGCGGCGAGCTCGACTACGACTACCCCACCACCGAGCAGCCCCGCGGCAATTCGCACATCCGCCACAGCCGCGCCCGTGTCCTCGGCGGCTGCTCCTCGCACAACACCCTGATTGCCTTCAAGCCGCTCCCGTCCGACTGGGACGAGTGGGAGCAGTCGGGAGCCGAGGGCTGGCACGCGGCCGCCATGGACCCGTACTTCGACAGGCTCCTCAACAACATCGTCCCGGTGGCCGAGAAGGACCGCAACGCCATCGCGCGCGACTTCGTCGACTCCGCGCAGACCGCCCTGGGCGTCCCGCGCGTCGAGGGCTTCAACCGGAAGCCCTTCCACGAGGGCGTCGGCTTCTTCGATCTCGCCTACCACCCCGAGGACAACAAGCGCTCCTCCGCGTCGGTGGCCTACCTCCACCCCGTCATGGACGAACGCCCCAACCTCCGGATCCTCCTGGAGACCTGGGCCCACCGCCTGGAACTCGACGGCACTCGTGCGCGCGGAGTCCGCGTACGCGCCTCGGACGGCACCGAGTCCCTGGTCACCGCACGCCGCGAGGTGCTGGTGTGTGCCGGCGCCGTGGACACCCCGCGGCTGCTGCTGCACTCGGGCATCGGCCCGCGCGCGGACCTGGAAGCCCTCGGCATTCCGCCGGTGCACGACCTGCCCGGGGTCGGGGAGAACCTGCTCGACCACCCCGAGTCGGTGATCGTCTGGGAGACCGACGGTCCGATACCGGAGAACTCCGCGATGGACAGCGATGCGGGACTGTTCGTCCGGCGCGACCCCGACTCGGTGGGGCCCGACCTGATGTTCCACTTCTACCAGGTCCCCTTCACCGACAACCCCGAGCGCATCGGCTACGAGCGCCCCGCCCACGGGGTGTCGATGACCCCCAACATCCCCAAGCCGCGCAGCCGCGGCCGCCTCTACCTGACCAGCGCGGACCCCGAGGTGAAACCGGCCCTGGACTTCCGCTACTTCACGGACGAGGACGACTACGACAGCCGGACCCTGGTGGACGGCATCAAGCTCGCCCGGAAGATCGCCGCGGCCCAGCCGCTCGCCGGCTGGCTGGGGCGCGAGGTGTGCCCCGGCCCGGAGATCACCGGCGACGAGGAGCTGAGCGCTTACGCCCGCTCCGTCGCGCACACCGTCTACCACCCGGCCGGCACCTGCCGGATGGGCGCCGCCGACGACCCCGGGGCCGTCGTGGGCCCGGACCTGAAGATCCGCGGGCTCGAAGGCATCCGCATCGCGGACGCCTCGGTCTTCCCTACGATGCCCGCGGTCAACCCGATGATCGGAGTGCTCATGGTCGGCGAAAAGGCAGCCGAACTGCTCGCCCGGGACGGTGGTACCCGATGAACACCACTCCCGCCGCGCCCGCCGGCCCCACCGACCGGGCCGAGTCCCCCGTCTTCTCCGTGGAAGGCCTCTGGAAGGTCTTCGGCCCCGACAAGGCCGCCGCGAAGGTCCCCGGATCCGCCGACGCCGAACTGTCCGCCACCGAACTGCGCGAGCGCACCGGTTGCACCGCGGCCGTCCGCGACGTCACCTTCGACGTCCGCAAGGGCGAGGTCTTCGTCGTGATGGGCCTGTCCGGCTCCGGCAAGTCCACCCTCGTACGCTGTCTCACCCGGCTCATCGAGCCCACCGCCGGAAGCCTGGCCATCGACGGCGAGGACGTCCTGGCCATGGACACCACCAGGCTGCGCGCCCTGCGGCGCCACCGCACCGCCATGGTCTTCCAGCACTTCGGCCTGCTCCCGCACCGCACCGTCCTCGACAACGTGGCGTACGGACTGGAGATCCAGGGCGTCGGACGCGGTGACCGCCGGCACAAGGCCGCCGAACTCGTCGCGAAGGTCGGCCTCGAAGGACTGGAGGACCGGCGCCCCGGCCAGCTTTCGGGCGGCCAGCAGCAGCGCGTCGGTCTGGCCCGCGCCCTTGCCGCCGACCCCGAAGTACTCCTGTTCGACGAGCCGTTCAGCGCTCTTGACCCCCTCATCCGCCGCGAGATGCAGGAGGAGGTCGCCCGGCTCCACCACGAAGAGGGCCGCACCATGGTCTTCATCACCCACGACCTCGCCGAGGCCCTGCGCCTGGGCGACCGGATCGCGCTGATGCGCGACGGCCGCATCGTCCAGCTCGGCACGCCCGAGGAGATCGTCGGCTCGCCCGCCGACGACTACGTACGGGACTTCGTCCGCGACGTCCCCCGCGAACAGGTGCTCACCGTCCGCACCGCGATGCGCCCCGCCGCTGCCGGCGAGGCCGAACAGGGACCCGCACTGGGCCCCGCCACCACCGTGGTCGAGGCCATCCAGGTCGTCGCCCTCAGCGGCGGCCCGGCCCGCGTGGTCGACCGCGGCCGCTGCCTGGGCGTCGTGGACGACGCGGGGCTGCTCGCCGTCGTGGCCGGGCTCCCGGCCACCACCGGACGGGGGGTGGCGGCATGACCTGCCCCGTCCTTCCCGAGGTCCCCGTCCCCTACGCCCGGATGTGGTGCGCATGACCGCGACCCCGGCCCACACCCCGGCCCACACCCCGGCCCACACCCCGGCCCACACCCCGGCCCACACTCCGCCCGACACCCGCGCCGCCGCCCCTTCGGAAGCCCCGCAGTCCTCCGAAGGGCCCGCCGGCCCGCGTCCCTCCCGCGCGGAGCCCGCTCCGCAGGACCACCGCCCCCGCAGAGCCCGGCCGGGACTTGCCGCGCGCCGCCGGGCCCTCCTCCCGATGGGTGTCGCCGCCGTCCTGCTGATCCCGCTGGCCGTGGCCTTCCCGGGCGCGGGCAGCTGGCCCGCGGCCCTGGCCGTCGACCTGTCCGGCCCGCTCGGCCGCGCCGGCGACTGGATCATCGACCACCGCGACAGCCACCCGCTGTTCCTCTACTTCTTCGGCCACGTCAGCAACGCCGTCGTGGTGTCCGTCCGCGCCGTGTACGTGCTCCTGCTCGCCGCCGGCTGGACCGGGGTCACCGCCCTGGCCGCCCTGGTCGCCTGGCGCCTCGCCGGCATCCGGCTCGCCCTGACCTGCGCCGCCGCCTTCGCCGCCTGCGGACTGCTCGGCATGTGGGTGCCGACCATGCAGACCCTCGCGCTGATGGTCGTCGCCGTCGCCGCCTCCGTCGTACTCGGCGCCCTGCTCGGCCTCGCCTCGGGGCTCTCCCCGCGCGCCGACCGCGTGCTGCGCCCCGTACTCGACACCATGCAGATCCTTCCCGCCTTCGCGTACCTGCTGCCGATGGTGCTGGTCTTCGGCATCGGCGTGCCCGCCGCCGTCCTCGCCACCGTCGTCTACGCCGCCCCGCCCATGGCCCGCCTCACCGCCCTCGGCCTGCGCGAGGCCGACGCCGGCGTCCTGGAAGCCGCCGCCTCGCTCGGCGCCACCGGACGCCAGCGACTGCTGACCGCCCGGCTCCCGCTCGCGCGCCTCCAGCTCCTGCTCGGCGTCAACCAGGCCATCATGACGGGCCTTTCCATGGCCGTCATCGCCTCCGTGATCGGCGCGGGCGGCCTCGGCGACCGCGTCTACCAGGCCCTCGCCTCCGTGGACGTCGGCGCCGCCCTGGCCGCCGGCATCCCGATCGTGCTGCTCGCCGTGGTGCTGGACCGCACCGCCGACGCCGCGGGCCGCCGGATCGGCGCCGCCCCCGTGCCCGTCGGCGAACAACACCTGCTGCGCCGGGTGTTCTCGGGCTGGTACGGCCGCCTGCTCACCCTCCTCGCGGCGGTTGCCGCCGCCGTCGCCGGCCGCATCGCCGGCAGCCCCCTGTGGCCCGAGTCCTGGACCGTCTCCCTGGCCGGTCCGGTGAACTCGGCCGTCGCCTGGATGACCGACCACCTCTACTCCGGCGTACCCGTCGTCGGCGGCACCGCCGACTGGGCCGCCCGTTTCACCGGCTGGATCCTCGACCCGCTGCGCGCCGGACTCCAGGCCGCACCCTGGTGGCTGCTCCTCCTCGTCGCCTGCGCGCTCGCCCTGCTCGCGGGCACCTGGCGCACCGCGCTCACCGCGGTCCTCGCCCTGGGCGCCATCGGAGTGCTCGGCGTGTGGGAAGCCTCCCTGGACACGCTCTCCCAGGTCCTGGCCGCCGTGGCGGTCACGCTCGTACTCGGCTTCGCGATCGCCGTGGGAGCCGCCCGCAGCGCCCGCGCCGAACGACTGCTGCGGCCCGTCCTCGACGTCTGCCAGACCCTGCCGCAGTTCGTCTACCTCATCCCCGTGGTCGCGCTGTTCGGCGTCGGTCGCGCACCGGCCGCCGCGGCCGCCGTGGTGTACGCGCTCCCGGCCGTCGTCCGGATCACCGTCCAGGGCCTGCGCGAGGTGGACCCGACCGTCGTGGAATCCGCCCGCTCGCTCGGCGCCACCCGCTCACAGCTACTGCGGCAGGTCCAACTTCCCCTGGCCCGGAACGCGTTGCTGTTGGCCGTCAACCAGGCCGTGGTACTGGTCCTCGCCGTCGTCATCATCGGCGGCCTGGTCGGCGGCGGCGCGCTCGGCTACGACGTCGTCCTCGGCCTCGCGCAGGGCGACTTGGCCACCGGCCTGGTGGCCGGCGCCGCGATCGTCTGCCTCGGCCTGCTCCTCGACCGCCTCACCCAGCCCGCGAAGGAGGCCTGACATGCGCGACGCACACCACCGGGGCCTGCTCCTCGACCGCCGACGCGGCGCGGCCGTCCTCGCCGCCGCGACCGGACTCGCCGTCCTCACCGGCTGCGGGGCCGCCGACATGACCCGCCAGTCCTCCCCGTACGCCGCCGCACAGGGAGCGAAGACCGTCACGCTCTCCGTCCAGTCGTGGGTCGGCGCCCAGGCGAACACCGCCGTCGCCTCCTACCTCCTCGAACACGAGCTGGGCTACCGGGTGGACACCGTCCAGGTCGACGAGGTCCCCGCCTGGGACGCCCTCAGCCAGGGTCGCGTCGACGCGATCCTGGAGGACTGGGGCCACCCCGAGCAGGAGAGACGGTACGTAGAGGGAAAGAAGACCATCACCCCCGGCGGGGATCTGGGAGTGACGGGCCACATCGGCTGGTTCGTCCCCACGTACTTCGCCGAGGCCCATCCCGACGTCACGGACTGGAAGAACCTCGACAAGTACGCCGACCAGCTGCGCACCCCCGAGAGCCGCGGCAAAGGCCAGCTGATGGACGGCTCCCCGTCCTACGTCACGAACGACAAGGCGCTGGTGAAGAACCTGGGCCTGGACTTCGAAGTGGTCTTCGCCGGCTCCGAGGCGGCCCAGATCACCCAGATCAAGCAGTTCGCCAAGGAGCACAAGGCCTTCCTGACGTACTGGTACGAGCCGCAGTGGCTCTTCGAGCGTGTCCCGATGACCGAGGTGAAGCTCCCCGAGTACACCGAGGGCTGCGCGGACGATCCGCGGGAGGTGGCCTGCGCCTACCCGCACACACCCCTGCAGAAGTACCTGAACACGCGCTTCGCGGAGTCGGGCGGACAAGCGGCCGACTTCCTGAAGAGGTTCCACTGGACCAAGGCGCAGCAGAACGAGGTGTCCCTGATGATCGCCGAGGAGAAGCTGTCGCCGCAGCAGGCGGCGAAG
Organism: Streptomyces sp. ISL-43; assembly: GCF_018614195.1. Classification (GTDB taxonomy): domain Bacteria; phylum Actinomycetota; class Actinomycetes; order Streptomycetales; family Streptomycetaceae; genus Streptomyces. The sequence goes on along the minus strand of NZ_JAGGOT010000097.1, from coordinate 26,463 downwards.
AAGTGGGTGGAGCGCAACGAGAACGTGTGGAAGCCCTGGGTGGAGTGACCGACCCGCGCCCCCGCCCTACGGGATGAGGGAGGGCCCGGGTTGGTGCTCCGCGAGACGGCGTACCGCGCGCTGCACACGAACAAGGCCCTGCCCGGATGATTCCGGGCAGGGCCTTGTTCCGCTCCATTCCGCGGTGAGGCGATCACCTCGACGATCACAAGGAAGCGCGCCTCCTGGAAACAATCCAGCGAGGCGCGCTTCCCTGTGTTATCCGTCAGCCAAGCAGATTGCTCATGCATGAGATGGCCAGAATGATACCTACGACCGCCGTAGCCAGACGGATCACCGTCGGGCTGAATCCGGCGCCAGGGGTAACGGGGCTGCGATCCATGGAGTATTGGAAAATCCGATAGGCGAAGTCCCGCAGATTGAATGCGATAGACAGGGCCACTATCGCCATTATCCCTTGCCAGACGGCGTGTAGGTAGCCGACCGTTTCACCCTGAGCGGCTGTGATCATCATGTCCTCTTTCGTCAAATGCATGTCACTTCGGCGAAGTCGATGTCGATGTCGGCAGGAGTTTCCTCCAGGCTGTATGCGACGTCGGACCGATCACGGGGCAGCGTCGGCCCGGAACGTTACCAGAAGTGCAGGAAGTCAACTACTTCGTCAAATACGGTGCCCACTGTTGCGATGCGCGTCTGCCCGGAGCCGAAGTTGGCGCCCAGCCCAAGATTGGTACCCGCCGAGGTGGTGACACTGTGCACGATGTCGCCACGTTCGTTCCTGGTCCCGAAGGTGCCTCGGTGGCTGAGAGTGATAGGCCCCAGGGTGCCACCCAAACCTGCGGACTCCCCTCTCACCTGATCAATTGAATCGGCGTTGCTGAACACCATTCCTACGGTGACACCTGCCCCTGCTTCAAGGCCTACCTGCTCTTCCGTGACGGCGGCCAGGGCGTAGTCGTCGCCCACTCTCATGAAGCATGCGGATCCCTCGGCCCCCGAGCCGAACATTGCGTTCGCGCTCACACAAACGCCAGAGGTCCTGCTGTACGACATTACATACCCAGCCGCCTCCTTGACCGATTGCCAAGCGCTCTTGGATGCCGGTGAGGACTGTTCGTAGGAGAACAGGCCGAGTTTTTCGGCACCGTCACAGAAGGCGTCCTGGCTGTCGATGTTTACGCAGCGCTGTGTGCTCAGCCAGGCCTTCAGTCGCTCCTGGTAGGTCTTCTTGAACGGGAAGCGAACCTTCAGTTCCTTCTCGGAGAGAAGGCGTCCACCGTTGATATGGGTGTCGCCGTGCTTGTCGACGGTGACAGTGACCGCGGGCTTCTCGTTCTTGTCGTCCTTTACGGGGTCCTTGGGCATGTCCTCGATGTGCTTGCCGTTGGTCCAGCCTCCGCCACCGCAGTACCCGTATCCGCCGCAGCTTTCGAGCCCGGTCGGGTCCATCTGCGAGATGGGGTTGTTGTTCGCGTAGTTGTACCCGTTCATCTGGAGCGGGTTGGTGATGTCGATGACCGGGTCGACCGAGATGAACCGTCCGGTGGTCGGTTCGTATTCGCGGGCGCCGATGTGGGTGAGGCCCGTGGTGTTGTCCTCGACGCCGGTGCCGAGGAAGGTGCGGCTGCCGGGCCAGTTGGTGGCCATGGCACCGCGCTGGTTGCCGTAGGGGTCGGACTTGCGGCGGGTGACCGGCTGCCCGGTCTTCTGCTCGACCGCGATGGTGCCGGTGTTGTGGTGGTCGGTCAGCAGGACCGTCAGCTTGTGGCCGGTGGCCTTGCCTCCGGTCTGCCGGACGGTGGTCGGCGCGCCGGGGCTGCTGTAGTAGCGGACGGCGTCGACGGCCTGGCCGGACTTGCTGACGGTGAACTCGGTCTCACCGAGGTAGAGGGTGCGGCTGGAGCCGGTCTCCTCGATGAGGCGGTTGCCGTCGGCGTCGTGGATGTAGGTGGTGGTGTTGTCGGTGAAAGTCCACTGCTGGGCAGCGGCGTTGGTGGCACAGGTGAAGATGTGCAGGTCATTGCCGTCGGCCGGGTTGTCGTTGGGAACGGTGACACAGGCATTGGCCGCCGCGTTGTAGAGCGTCTTGTCGCCGGTGCGGTAGGTGAACTTCTGCTTGGCGCTCCCGTCACAGGCGGACAGGCGGGCGTACAGGCCGTCCGCGGTCAGGCACTTGTCCAGCGCGCGGACCGTGTCGCCGGTCAGGCGCCACTGCTGCGCACGGGTCTCGTTGCAGGGCCAGATCTGGACGGCGGTGCCGTCCGCGTTGGAGCCTTCGGCCACGTCGAGGCACTTGCCCGCCAGGCCGGTCACGGCGACGGCGCCTATGCCGGGGCTATTGGCCGAGGTGAGCTTGTTCTTCCGGTCCCAGGTCAGGGCCTGCGTGTCGTTGTCGAGCTTCCGGGTCTTGGTGTTGCCGGAGGAGTCGTACTCGTAGGTGGACTGCGAGAGCAGCGTCGATCCCTGCTTCTTCTCCACCTTGGTCAGTGTGTGGGGCTGGGTCTTGGCCAGGAGCTGGCTGCCGCCGGGAGGATCGATGCCGTAGGTGTACGTCGAGACTTGGTCCAGCGCCGAGTTGGTGGGGTTGTGGTTCACCAGCTGGGTGCGGTTGCCGATGGAGTCGAACTGGTACGACTGCCAGTAGCCGTCTCCGTCGGGTCCGGCGGTGACGTCGTTCAGCGACGGACCGGTGCACTCGGCGGTCTTGCCGGTCCAGGCCTGGGTGAGCTGGCCGATCGGGCTGTAGGTGAAGCACTGCCGGTCGATCTTGCCGCCCGGCTGGGTGTCCGTGATCGAGGTCGGGTTGCCCGCCACGTCGTAGGTGTAGGACACCGCGGAGAGCCGGTTGTAGTTGGCCGTCTCCCGGTCGGAGATCGACTGCGTGACGAGACCCGTGTTCGGGTCGTGCAGGTTGGTCGTCCACACCCGGTTCGGGGCGTTGCCCGACGCGGTGCGCAGGACCTCGCCGAAGGGGCTGTAGACCGTTTCCGCGGTGTACCAGGACAGGCCCGACATGGTCTGGGGCAGGCCGTCGGCGTTGAAGCGCGTGATCAGCTTCTCGGCCGCGAGGCCGCCCGGGGTCGCGGGGAGGCTCGTCGACTGCAGCTTGCCCGTGCGGGTGTAGGCGTAGGAGTAGGCGTAGGTGCCGGCCAGGCCCTTGGTGGCCGTGGTGTCTGGGATGGTGATCTTCGTGCTGGTGGGGCGGTACTCGGCGTCGTATCCGGTCACCTCGCTCTTGTACGCGTTGCCATTGACGTGGGAGGTGGACGAGACGGGCTTGCCCTTTCCTCCGGCCAGGGTGTCGTAGGTCCACGAGGCGGTCAGAGGGCCGGTCGCGGAGTCCTCGCGCGACTCGGTCCTGCGACCGAGTGTGTCGTAGATGCTGAAGGTCTTCTTGCCGGCCGCGTTCTCGGCCCAGACCTGCTGGTCGAGGTTGTTGTAGCCGAATGACGCCGAGCCCATGTCCGGGTCGGTGGATCCGGTCAGGCGGCCACGGGAGTCGTAGGAGTACGTCCAGCCGTTGTCCGCCGCGTCGGTGACCTTGGCCAGCTTGCCGCGCACGTCGTACGCGTACGTGGTGTTGTTCCAGGTGGTCATGTCGACGGCCGTGTACTTCTGGATCAGCGACGTGCGGTTCAGCACGTCGGTCCAGGTCTTGATGGCCTGGCTGCCCGGCAGCGGAGCCGAACCGTCGTCGGACATCCCGCTGCGCTGGATGGTCCAGTTACCGCCGTACATGAAGACGTCGGAGTGGTGTGCGGTGCCCTCGAAGAGGGTGGTGTTGCGTACGACCCGGCCGAGGCCGTCGTAGGCGGTCGCGGTGGCGTTGGGGACGTGGAAGTCCGTCTCCGGGACGAAGATGTCCTTGTCGGGCTCGCCCTCCGCGTAGTAGCCGTTGTTGGCCCGGCGGACGGCGCCGTTCGCGTTGTGCAGATTATCGCTGATCACGCGGCCGCCGCCCTTGGCCTCCGCCTGGGTCTGGCGGGGGCGCAGCAGGCCGTCGTAGATCTCGATGGAGCTCTCGTAGGTGCCGTTGTCCCGCAGCGTGCGCGAGGTCACGGCCGGGGGCTCGTGTTCGGAGATCTGGTACTCGAAGGTCTGCCGGGCCTTGTCGATGGCCGGGTTCTGGGAAGGTGTCCAGACCGCGGTGGTACGCCCCAGGGGGTCGTACTGCGAGGTGGTCTTGCGGCTGTTCTGGTCGGTGACCTCCAGGACCAGGCCGCGCGCCGGGTCGAACTTGGTGGTCGACTTGTGGCTCAGGACGTTGGTCACCGTCTTGGTGAAGGCCGGCCCGGTCGCCGGGGTGAACGTCGTGGTGACGGCGTTGCCGGCGGGGTCGTACGACTTGACCTCACGGCCGAGGGCGTCGTATTCGAAGCGTCCCGTGGCGGTCCATCCGGTGCCGGCTCCGTCCTGGGTGTCCGTCTGGAAGACGAGGCCCTTCAGCGGATCGGTACCGAAGGCGTTCAGGGCGTCGTACGAGGTGCGGGTGTTCGACAGCAGGGTGCCGGTTGCCGCCTGCGCGCAGGTCCCGGACGTGCCGCGGACGTTCTGCGGCAGGCCGATCAGGTGCTTGGCGGTGTTGTGGACGTAGGTGGTGGTGGTGCAGCTCTGGTCGTTGACCGTCCAGCCGCCGGAGCCGTTCGAGGTCATGGCCTCGGTCTGCGCGGTGGTCTTGAGGCCGTAGGTCGGCTCGAAGGTGTCGGTCGCACGCGTCAGGCGCGTGCCGCCTTCGATCGCCTCGTACCGGTCCATCCGCGAGGTGTCGACACGGAAGGCCTCCAGGTCGGTTGTGCCGGTACGGGGCCGTGAGGCCGTCCGCTTGCTTTCGTACCAGTTCAGGCTGCGGTTGGCGACGCTGCCGCCGGCCCCGGCCTTGGTGTAGGTGATGGTTTCCGCGACCTTGCCCTGGTACTGGGGCAGGTCGTCGCCGAGGGTCTCGGTGTTGGTGGAGTCCTTGACGGTGATCACGGGACGGCCGGCGTCGCCGGACATGCCGCGGAAGTAGCGGGTCCGGGTCTGCGACTGCTCGGTGGCCTCACTCGCGACAGCGTTGGCGGTGACGCCCTTCGTCGTGACGACGGACGCGTAGCCGCGCCACTGGTTGTAGGTGCGCAGCTCGGGCTTGGTGAACTCGTCGTCCTCCTTGCCCCAGCCGGCGTCGCCCTCGTAGGTGTAGCTGGTGGTGACGTCCGGCTGGCGGGCGACGCGGTCCTTCTCGATGACCTTGTCGACGACGTACTTGTTGAACCACTCGAGCGGCGGCGTCTCCAGATCGCCGTCCGGGGACCAGTGGTTGGGGAAGCAGCGAGTGGTGTTCTCCTCGGGCTTCGGGTGGGTGGAGCCGACCGCGCACGGGGCGGAGTAGTCGACGTAGACCTCGCCGCCGGTCTCGTTGCGGATGGTCTCCACGCGCAGGCGGTCGTAGTCCGGGGTGGCGTCGTTGGCGCTCTTCGCGACGCGGTTGGGCATGTCCTGGACGTTGGCGAGGAAGGAGACCGACGGCAGCGAAGCGCTGAGCTGGTTGCCGTTCTCGTCCTTGTCCGCACCGTAACCGGTGCGCGAGACGGACTCCAGCCACAGCGGCGGGTGGGTGTCGGTGCGCTGCTTCGGGAAGGACTGGGTCAGCGACCAGTGGTCGACCTTGGAGAGCTCGGTGCTGCCTCCGGTGCGCTGGCCGTAGGTGGTGACGCCGGTCAGGCGCTTACGCGTCCAGAACGTGGGGGAGGAGACGTAGCAGGTCTCCGCGGCGAAGGTGCAGTTCAGCGTGGACGGGGTGTCCCACCAGGGCTGCTTGAGCTCGTAGTTCTTCGACTCGAACTCCGCGTCCTCGCACTTCGTGCCGCCCTCCTTGACGCAGCGCTCGGCGACGGTGAACTCGACCTTGGCGGCCGGGGGGCCGGAGAGGTTGCCCGAGCGCAGGCCGTAGGTGATCTGCGTCGGATAACCGCCACGGACGTACGCGACCTCGGCTGCGTTCTTCTCCTTCAACTTCTCGTTCTTCGAGTAACGGTTCTCTTCCCGCGCCCAATCGATGATCAGGGCGTTGCCGTTGAGGTCCTCGACGTAGTCGAGGTTCCAGCGCCAGGCCTGCTTGCACGAGGAGCCGGCGAACGAGGCCGCGTGGCACGGTTCACCCACGTGGTTGCCGAAGACCGGGACGGTGAAGACGGAGTTCGTCACCGCGCGGGTGCCGGCGCCGTCGACGTCGTGGCGGCCGAAGAAGTAGCGGATGCCGTCACGGGTGGTGACGACCCAGTACTCGCCGTCCTTCGCGCCGTTGGGCACGTTCGCGTCGGTCAGGCGCTCGACCTTGGAGCCGTCGTCGTTCGCGGGGATCCACTTGCCGGTGGTGGTGTCGTGGACGAGCTCGGTGCTTTTGCCGGCAAGGGACATCACCATGTTGTCGCCGGCCCAGCACAGGTCGCCCTTCTTCTTGTCCGTGCTGTTGTCGTTGTTCGGCGCGTCGGGAGCGGCCTTCAGGTCGGCTGAGCAAGGGCGGTAGCGCCGCTCGACGAAGCCCGGGTGGTAGTCCCAGCCGTCACCGACCCACGAGGCCTGGCCGTTGGCGACGGACGTCTTGCCGTCCACCGCCTGGGAGCCGTACGAGAGGGCGATCTTCGGCTCCGGGCCCGCCGGTGCCTTGGGCACGCCCAGGGGGTAGCTCCAGGAGAAGCCGCCTCCGCTGCCGCCCGCCGCCCAACTGCCCGACGCCGAAAGGGAGGTGGCCTTGTACGTGCCACCCGCGCCGGACGCGGAGTCCGTGGCGGCCAGGACCGTCGGACCGCCGCCGCCGACCGCCATCGTGCGCATGCCCTGGCCCGGCGCGGTGGCCGGATCAACGGTCGCGCGGACCGTGCCCGTTGCCGGGTCGTTGGTGCTCGGGACGTGCTTTGCCGCGCTGCACTCGGGAAGGGTCGGAGTGGTCAGGAAGCACTCGGGGAGCTGCTTGATCTCCAGCCGGGAGGCCCACTCGGTGCCGTACAGGTCCTCGAACTGCTTGTAGTCCAGCTGCACGTCGACCGGGGTCGAGCCCTCGGCCGGCGGCGTGACCTTGATGATCGCGCCGTCGAGACCGGCGGCCTCGGTCGTGGTGCGGGCCTCGACGGCCACCGACCACGTGCCGGACGGGGCCGGTGGAGTGGGGTTGGACTCGGTGGGCGAGGCCTTGCCGATGCTGACGGGTAGTGAGCCCGCCTGGACAAGTTGGGTCCCATTGTCGGGACTTAGCGGCACAGGTACCGAACCCCCGACCGGGGGAGTGGTATTGGAAGGCTCGTACCCGGCCGGAGGCTGGGCCGGAGCGCCCTCCCAGCCCTCCAGCTTCGCTGCCTCGACCTTGTCCAGCTTCGCCTTCAGGTCCTCCTGGAGGCCTGGCAGTTGAACGCCGGTGCGGTCTCCCGGTGGCGCTGCCCACGCCTGGATGGGCAGAAGAGACACCAGCACCACGGAGAGCGTGATTCCGGTGCGCGCCAGATGTCTGCGCGCCTTCCCGTTTCCGGGCAGGCGCAAATTACGCGCCGCAAATGGCGACATGTGTACCCCCCATACCGCTGCCGCCCGGATTTCGGACACTCGGACGGCAGGGAATTGACAAATTGCCAGCCGATCTTGGGCTTGGCGCTCAGGGTAAGTCCACCCAAAAAGGAGTGAGAGTGACCTACGTCACTCAGTAGGGCTCCGATGTCATGAAAATTGGGGTAATTCTCATGTATCGAAATATGGGATTCCTTGGGTGAATGGGTGCCCACGCCGAAGCGATGGGTCATGATCGGGTCGCACTTTTGTGGACGGGGTCCGAGGGGGAGAAAGAAATGGTAGTCAGCTATTCCGCTACCGAGCCTGCGTCCGTGGCGGACGATCCGCCGAGACAGCGCTGGTTCAAGCGTCGGAGAACCATGGGCGGCCTGGCCGCTCTGCTCGCGGTGGCTGTGGCGGTGCCGGTCGGCGTAGAGCTGGGTGGGGGCGCGGAGTCCGCGCGCAAGCCCGCCGGCGAGAGTGGGAAGACTTCGGCTTCGCAGGCGCGGAAGCTGGCCGCCGAGCGGGGCGAGGACGTCGAGGTCTCCGCGGAACGGAGTGCGAACACCACGACGTGGGCACAGTCCGACGGCCTGTTCAAGAAGCAGATCTCCAGCTCCGCCGTCCGGGCCAAGGTCGGCGACGAGTGGAAGCCGATCGACACCGATCTGCAGCACGTCGATGGCGGTTTCGCCGCGAAGGCGGTCAACGGGGCCGTCGTGTTCAGCGCCGGTACCGATGGCGGGCGTGCCGCTCGCGGTGCGGTGCGGTCCGCGCTGACGGTGGACGAGCCCGGTCAGGCATGGACGGAGCTGGTGCGTTTGAGTGTCGACGGGCATGAGATGTCGGTGAGTTGGCCGGGCGTGCTGCCGGCGCCGGTCATCGACGGCCCGCGTGCGTTGTATGAGAATGTCCGGCCGGGTATCGATCTGCTGATGACGGCGCAGGACGGTGGTTATTCGCACCTGCTGGTCGTGAAGGACAAGCAGGCCGCCGCCGATCCCCTGCTCGCGGAGATCGAATACCGGCTGGCCTCACCCGATCTGCAGTTCCAGCTCGACGGTGAGTCCGGTTCGCTCAGTGCCAAGGACGCGAAGGGCGAAGAGGTAGCCGGATCGCCTTCTCCGCTGATGTGGGATTCGTCGGGCAAGGTCGCCACGACCGATGACGTTCCGGCGTGGAAGCCTTCGGATGCGGCGCGGAAGCACCCGACGCTGGGCCTTCCGGGCCTGGCCGGCGCGGAGCGGGCGCACCTGTCGGTCGCGGCCGCATCCCTCGCGGACAGCACGCTCACCCTGAAGGCCGATGCCGCGCTGCTGAACGCGGCGGACACGGTGTATCCGGTGTTCGTGGACCCCTCTTTCAAGGGTCACAAGCGTTCCTGGTCGCTGCTTTACAAGACGGCCGGAAATTCCAGCTTCTACAACGGGCAGAATTACAACGCGTCGGGTACGAACGAGGCGCGTGTCGGTTACGAATCGGATTCGGGCGGCACCTCGCGCTCGATCTTCAATTTCGATTTCGGTTCCGAGCTCCACGGAGCGGGTATCCGTTCGGCGAGTGTCCGCGCTCTGCAGACGTATTCGTGGTCCTGCACGAGGAAGGACATGGACATCTACTCGACGCCGTACGTGTCCTCGTCGTCCACGTGGAACAACACGACGGGCTGGTGGGGCAACAAGATCGGCACCGAGAACGCGGGCTACGGCTACAACAGCAGCTGCCCCGACAACTGGGTCGCCCCCGACATCAAGGGCCTGGTCACCACGGCCGCGAGCGCCCGCTGGGGCGCGCTGTCGCTCGGCTTCAAGGCGCCGAACGAGTCGGATTCGTACTACTGGAAGAAGCTCCTCGCCAACGGTGAGAGCGCCCCGTACATCGAGGTCACCTACAACAGCCCGCCCGACATCCCGGTCGCGGCGAACATGAGCACTTCCCCCGGGGGCCCGTGTCTGACCAGCGGCACCGGTACGAGCATCGGCAAGACGGATGTGTCGTTCCAGGTCAAGGGCACCGACCGCGACGGCAACCTGGCCCGCCTGCAGATAGAGGTCTGGGACGCGGAGTCCGGGGCGAACATCGACAACGTGTGGCGCGACGTCAACAGCGACGGCGTCATCACCCACTCCGTGCCGTGGTCGAAGTTCACATCGGGCCGCAAGTACTTCTGGCTCTCCCGCGCGGTCGACCACGACGGTTTCGGGGCCTCGGGCTCCGGTCCCGCCGACTCCGGCGGCGGCGGCTGGTGCACGTTCACCATCGATCACACCGCCCCCGCCAACCCGATCGTGCGGTCCTCGCACTTCCCGCCTCCGGGCCCTGACGGCGCGGAATGGTCGCTGGCCCCGGCCAGCACCCCCGACCAGTGGATCGAGTTCCTCGGCAACGGCACCGCCGCCACCAGCATCCGCGAGTACCAGTGGAGCCTGAACAAGTCCAGCTACGACCAGAAGGTCACACCCTGGCAGAACGACCTGGCCTCCATCAAACTCCAGGTCGACACCGCCGGCCCCAACGTCCTGTACGTCCGCACCGTCAACACTGCGGGGAACATCTCGGTCCCGACCGAGTACCTCTTCTACGTCAGCCCCCGAGCCGGCACCGACAAGCCCGGCGATGTCACCGGTGACCACTTCGCCGACCTCCTGGCCATCGACAAGGACGGCAACCTGCGCACCTACGCGGGCGATCGCCAGGGTGACACCGACGCGTTCATCCCCGGCGCGGTCGAGAACGGCAAGCCCGTCGCCCCCGGTCACTTCAAGGACCCGGCCTCCGCGATCCCGGCGCTGATCGGGCACGCCACCGACTGGCACCCCGGCGACGGCATCACCGACATGATCGCCCGGATGCCCGACGGAAAGCTGTACATCTACCCCGGCACCGGCACCGGCCAGTTCGACGCCGGCCGCCGCATCGAGATGCAGCTGCCGCTGTCCGCACCCGACCCGGCGACGTTCCGGCAGATCGTCGTCACCGAGGACATCGACGGCGACCAGCTCCCCGACCTGTTCGCTCTGGACGCGGACGGATTCTGGGCGTTCTCCGGCTACACCGGCTCCAGCTTCGCCTCGTACCGCAAGATGGCCACGGGCTGGGCTGCCCGCGACATCGTCGGCGTCCGTGACATCTCCGGGGACAACATCCCCGACCTGCTCTTCCGCGACAACGCCAACGCCAACCGCACGATGGCCCTGCGCAAGGGCAAGGCCGGCGCCAACGGAGGAGCGGACCTGACCTCGTTGCAGTTCGCGGCGAACGCGGAAGGCGGCGTCGACAACACCTACGCCACCACCGCCTGGAACCGCGCCGACTGGCCCAAGGTCCTCGGCACCGAGGACAACACCGGCGACGGCATCCCCGACATCTGGGGCGTCAGCTCCGCCGACGGATACCAGTACTACTTCCAAGGCGGCGCCACCACCTACGGCGAAGCCTCCGGACGTGACGAGGACGGCTGGAGCACCTTCCTCACCATCGGCTAGCCACCACGAGCAGCACAGCGCCCAGGTGCCCTCCCCGAACACCATCGGGGTGGGCACCCGTTCCGGCTTCAGACCTCCGGCGGGCGGACGCGTTCATTTCGCCGTGCCACGAGGGGGGTTGGCCGTGCATCAGAAGCGGTCGTACGGCCGGATGCTGCTGGTCTCGGTGCTGGTGGGCTGCCTGGAGGTCGCGCTCGCCGTCGTGGTGGTCCTCCTGTACGTCCGGACGCGGCCGCCGCCGGACACCCCGGTCGACCACGCCGCTCTGGTGGCGGGCCTGCTCTCCTTCGGCGTGATCGTCGGCGTGATCGCGTTCCTGCTGTCCCTGGTTTCGTGTTGCCGGCGGTGGCGCTGGCCGACCTGCTCGGCCGCCGGATCGGCGGCCGCGAGGCGTGGTGGTGGGTGCCGCTGATGGTGGCGGTCCTGGTGGCACCGCCGATCGCGGCCTTCGCGGCGTACAACCACGTGGAGGCGCGGCCCACGCTTGTCTTCCGGGCGGTGGCCACGGCGCCGCGCTCTCGGTGGGCGGCCTGGGTGCCCGGCCCCGGCGCCCGGGACTGGTCCGGCAAGTGGCCCTGTGGGGCACGGCGGTGGTGGCGGGAACGGGCCTCCTCGGCGCACTCGGGCTCACCGCCGGCCTGCTGCCCGCGTACGAGCCGCCGGCGATCGGTCCGGCGACCATGGCCGGCAGCTGGGTCGACCACCGGGGCGGCTCGCTGGTCTTCACGCCGGACGGCGGGGTCACGGCCTCCGGCGTCGGCGAGCACGATCCCGACGACGATCCCAGCGGCCCGTCACGGCAGTGCACGGGCTCCGGCACCTGGTCGTACGAGCCCGGGCGGGACGTCTGGACCCAGGAGGTCCGCATCCACGTCCAGGGGTGTTCATGGCCGGCGTGGAGCGTCGGCGGCACCGACCGGAAGCCTGGGATCCACCAGCACGTCGGTCACCCGGATTCCGGGAAGCTGTACGCGCTGTGGAAGGCCGCCGACGGCTCCTGAGGCCGGAACGCTACTTCAGTTCAACGGCTCCGGCATCCCGACGTCCCGGAGCCGCGGGCGGACTACTGCGCCCAGTCCACGCCGAGGTCGGCGAGCTGTGCCCGGTCGAGTCGGCCACGGCGTTGTTTCCGGTTGGCGATCCACACCCCCGGTCCGGTGCTCGCGGGGTCCCGGAGCCGTTCGACGTGGGCCCGCCCCGGCACGCTTCCCGAGGCGGAAATGCCGCTTTAGGCTCCGGCCATGACTACTGACCAGTGGTACGTCCTCATCGAGGAGGACACCCGGACAACTCGAAGTGCTGACGGCGCCGAACTCAAGCTGCACCGCTGGACAGTGGCAGCCAGCCACCCCGTCAACGTGCGGCGTCACCAGGGGATGGGTGCCGGGTCGCCGAAGAGGGCGAACGGTGCCCACGCGACCGGCTCCGGGTAGCGGCGGCGGACGGCCTGCTGGGCGCGGCGCAGTGCGGCGGTGCGCGGCTGCCCGCGCAGCAACGCGCGGTAGAACTCGCGCATCAGCAGCGCGGTCGGGGCGCTGGGGACGTCCCAGATGCTGACGAGCACGGATCTGGCTCCGGTGATCTCGAACGCGCGCTGGAGGCCGAAGACGCCCTCTCCCGGCTGGTACCTGCCGAGGCCGGTGCCGCATGCCGACAGCACCACCATCTCCGTGCCGAGCAGGTCGAGGTCGTAGACGTCGGCGGCGGTGAGGATGCCGTCCCCGGCGGCTTCCACGGGCGGCTGCCCGGCCAGCCAGCTGTTCGCGCCGGCGAGTGCGAGGCCGGAGCACAGCATCGGGTCCGTCTCCGGGGTGGGTTCCGGTGGCGGGCCGTCCGTCTGCGGGTGCCCGCCGGGACGCAGCGGTTCGTGTGACGCGTACCCGTGGGTGGCCAGGTGCAGCACCAGCGGCGCCCGTACCGTCCGGAGGCGGGATTCCGTCGCCTCCGGCCCGATCCACAGTGCGGCGCCGATGCGGTCGGCGATCCAACGCCCCTCGTCGCGGGCGTGCGGCAGCGGCTCGAACAGCGCGGGCCCGTCCCCGGTGCGGCCGGTGTCGTAGTCCGGGTCGGCGAACACCACCGGCGGCGACGGCCGGTGGGGGGAGCGGCCGCGGAGCAGGTCCCGGCCACTGGTGACCAGCCCGACTTCGTACGTGTCGAGCAGGCGGGTGCCGTCGCGCGCGGGAATCGCGGCGAAGGGGAGGCGGTTGATGCCGCTGTCCGGGGAGATCAGCAGCCTGCTCATGCCGGTGAGCGCGGGGGCGATCCGCTCGATGAGGACCCGGTGCAGCTGCGCACCGACGGCGGGCTCCCTGATGTCGCCGCGGATCAGGAGGTCCCGCCACAGGTCGACGGCTTTGTCGAGATTGCTGGTGACGTCGTGCAGGAACAGCCGTGGCGGCGCCTGCGCGGTGAACACGAGGCTCAGGCAGGCCGCGTCCTCGTCCAGCTTCATCTGGAAGTACTCGACGAGCGCGGTGTCCGGGGGCAGCGCCGCCGCGACCGCCTGCCAGGTCGGCAGGGTCGGTGCTTCGCCGGTGCCGGCCTGGGAGAGCCGGTCTGTCAGCAGCATCTCCAGCCGGCGCCGGCGGTCCCTGAGCTCGGCCTCCCGTTGCGGGGAGGGGTTGTTGAGGGCCATGTGTTGCAACTCGTGGCGGATGGTGGTCAGTTCGTTGGCGATGGCCGCGATCCGCTCGTCCGGGCCGGTCGTGAGCATGATGCGGTCGCGGGCGACGGCTTCGGCGACGATCGCCTTCCGTCGCAGTACCGCGTTCGCCAGTACCTCCACCAGCTCGGGCGCCGGGTCGTAGTCACTGGTGACCAGCAGCTCGGGGAGCAATCGGTCGAGGTCGGCCTGCAACATGCGGGCGAAGGAGAGGCGTTGCTCCTCGGACGACGCCGAGAAGACCTTGAGGAGGTGGGTGTCCTGGATGTCGAATTGCTCTTGCAGGTACGCGGCTGCCTCGGCGGGGCGTCCTGTCCTGAGGCACAGCCGACCGAGGTTGGACAGTGGTGCGGCCACGTCCTGTGGCGACGCGTCCGTCCGCTCTCGCAGGCGTGCGGCCACCAGCAGGTACAGCTGCTCGGCCCGGTCCAGCTCGCCGAGGGCCTCGTGGGCGACGGCGAGGAGGCCGAAGGTCTTGAGTACGGGCGCGTCCGCCTCGCGCGGATCGAGGCCGTCGACGGCAGACCTGAGGCATGCCATGGCTTCGCCGGCCCGCCCCTGGGCGAGGCGGCACGCTCCCACCGCGCCCCACAGCGAACGCAGCAGACTCGGTGCGCAGTCGGGGTCGGCGCTCGCCGCCGCCAGCGCTTCGGCGAGCTGCTCATCGGTGACCGGTCGGCCGTAGTCGGCCAGCTTGACGGTGACGACCGCGGCCCGATGCGGTGACCGTGCGGGCATGCGCCGTTCCACCTCGGCGGCGCGCAGGACGAGCTCGACCGCCAAGGGGACGTTGCCGAGCGCGCTCTCGGACTCCGCCTCCATGATCAGAAGCTGGAACGTGACGGCGGGATCGTCCGGCTCGGCGGTGGGCTCCACGGGCGCGTCGTGCGCGAGGTCGAGCAGCATCCGCTGCCGGGCCAGGTCGCCGGTGTCCTGCGACAGACTCGCGTAGTTGTGCAGCACGGACGCCGGCTGGGCGCCCGCCCCGAGCAGGTCCTGATAGATCGCCCTCGCGGTGGCCCGGTCGCCGCTCGTCTGGTGGAAGGCGGCGAGATTGGCACGCGCGCTGTTCAGGTACTCGGCCACGTCGTACCCGCCCGCGTCGCGGTCATCCGCCGCGAGGATCCCGATGGCTTCGATCAGCACCGCTTCCGCACGCGGCTCACCCGCCATCGCCAGCAGCTTGCCGAGGTTGCCGAGCATGACTCCGAGGTCGGCCTTCTTCCCGCCGCCCGCGCGCACGAGCGCGACCGCCTCCTCGCAGAGCGGCCGCGCGGCGGCGTCGTCGCCGATCCGGTGCAGGGTGAGGCTGAGTTCGTTGAGCGTCCTGGCCAGCTCCACAGGTTCCCGGGCGAGCATCTCCCTGGCGTACCGTGCGGCGGAGGCCGCGTACGTGGGCACCTGGTCAGGTCCATCGACGCGGCGCATGCCCTCGGTGTAGGCGGCGATCCAGCGCGGGAACAGCCGGGACGGTCCGTGTTCCATGGCGTGCTGGGTCGCCAGGCCGGCCACGGAGAAGGGGTTCTCGGCGGGCGCGCCCGGCACGTCGGCGATCCGGTACATCTCCTGGATGCTGTGCATGCAGCCGAGGCCGTCGTGGGAGCGGTGGAACAGCTCCTGCGCGGCCCTGGCCCATCGCCACGCGTCCTCGGGCCGGCCGAGGTACCGGGCGGCGCGGCCCATGCGGAGGTAGCAATGGGCCAGGCCGAAGTCCGCGGGCTCGGACAGCTCCACGCCACTGGCCACCAGCTCGCTCAGCTTCGCGAGCACGGCCTCGTGCCTGCCCTGCCCGTACAGCACGTCGCAATCGAGAAGGGTTCGCTTCACCTGCTCCGAGATCTTGGACCGGGCCCCGGCGGTCATCTCAGACCCCCAGGTCTTCGTACGTGAGTTCAGCGAAGACGCTGTCGGCTACCCCGCCTCCGACCTGCGGGGGCACGGCCGTACCGCGATTTCCGAACGCCTCGCCGCTCAGCAGGCGCCGTCGCACCCCCGACGCGCGGAACAGCGGTGTCAGGCCGTCCGGTGCGATCACCTTCACGCCGATGCCCTTGGACCTGATGACATTGAGTCCGACCGACAGGGAGGCCAGCGGAAGCACACCGGCCATTCCGGTCAGATCGGCCTCGAGGTCCACCCGGGCGTCCTGCTGCTGGGAGATGAGAACCACCGCCGGGCCCGTGGTGACCACCTCGGTGACGACGACCTGACCGGCGGGCCACTCGGCCGTACGCGACAGTTCGAGCACCCGCCTGCCGAGCTCCGCGCGGTCGGCGATCTCGCTGACATGGCACGCTCTGGCCTGGAAGACGATCCCGTGCCGGCGCGTGAACGTCACGCTGATCCGCGCCATCGCCGGTGCGGCCGCGCCCGCCTCGGCGATGTCGATGCTGGCCGCCGAGCTGTACTCCAGGTCCACGCCCCGTTCACGCTCTCGCGTGCCGTACGGGATGCCCAACTCGGTGAGGGAGGTGACCCGTTCGAACCGGTCCCGGTGCAGCCGGCCGACATCGCCCAGTTCTATGGGGGAGTTGGGCAGCCAGGTGGACAAATAGTCGAACTCGGACCGTAATTCCTCCGAGTAACGCTCGTGAATCGCAGGCACGCGCCCTCCCCTGGCCGGTACGCGGCCAGGCTACCTGCTACCCCCTGTTTCCACTCCATCCCCTGGTATGCGGCCACGGCAGTAGGGAGGAAGACCGGCCGGACAAGTCCTGGTGCTGTGAGCCTTTCCGGTCACAGCACGAGGTGGCGGCTCAGGAGGGCTCGTGGCGCCGTTCGTAGTACGCGGGCGCCACGACTCGCCGGTCAGCGGGTCGGCGGGGGAGGATGTCGGGGCGCGACACGGTTCGCCTGGCGTTCCACGTCGTCCCAGTCGGGCGGCGGGCCTGATGGGAGACCGCAGGGGAGCCGGCGGACCGCGTCGGGCTCCAGCCACACCGCCCGTCGGAGTCCGCAGTCGTCCCATCGGGTCGCCACCGCCTGCCCGCAGGCTCCGCACGCCAGGTTCCCGATCTTCCGGCCCAGTGCGGGTGCCTGCCCTTTGTATCGCTCGGGCGGCCGTCACACCCGTCGGCTTTGGGCCGTAGCGGTCATGGTCCCCGGCTGTTCGGGGGACCCGCGGGCCATCTTGGCCCTTCCCTCACCCGGCGCGGGCATCTCTTGATAAACGAAAGAGAGACACGATGACGCTCTATCTGTCGAGGTTCAGCTACACGCCGGAGACTTGGGCGAGGCTGATCGGCCATCCCGAGGACCGCGCCAAAGCCGCTCAGTCGTACATCGAGTCCGTCGGTGGGAAGCTCCACGGCTTCTGGTACGCCTTCGGCACGCACGACGGCTATAACCTCTGGGAAGCTCCGGACAACGTGTCCATGGCCGCGGTGGCGCTGGCGATCAGCGGAGGTGGCGCGCTCAGCTCGTTCGAGACGACCGTTCTGCTGAGCGTCGATGAAACGCTGGATGCTTTGCGGAGAGCCGAGCAAGTCCGATATCGGGCTCCCGGCGCACAGCGGTGAGCAGTGCTCGGAATACACGAGCAACTCCTAAGACCGACCGCCAAATGGTGGGGCCGCTCGACCGTTGACGGTCCCGGCTGCGAGACAGGCACGGGCCTGCGTGATCATGGAGTTCTCTACGCTCAGTGACCACACGGAGGACCCGTGCCTGCGATGCCATCTTGCCTGCTCGAACCGCTATGGGACCGGTTCGCGGCGTTGCTGCCGGTCCATGACGGCTACGCGGCGAGCCATCCGCTGGGCTGCCACCGCCGGCGGGTACCGGACCGGATCGTCTTCGAGCACGTCGTGCTGGCCCTGGTTCACGGCTCGGGCTACGAGCTCATCGCGAGCCCCGGCTGCTCGGACCGCACCAGCGCTCCGCATGCTCATCCGACGCGCGACCAACCGCTACCGCTGGGACAACCGCCCCACCGCCCGACGCCTCAAGTGATCCATTTGCCGGTCGACCCTAGACGATGGACCCGCCGCCGTCGAGCGTCAGCACGGAGCCGGTCGCGAAGGGGTTGCCCAGCAGGAAGAGATAGGCCGCCGCGGCGTCCTCGGGCTGCGCGACCTGGCCGGCCGGGAGTTCGCTGCCCTGGCTCTGGAAGAACGCTTCCGGCTCCGGGAGGAGGCCGTCCCACAGCGCGGTCCGCACGACGCCGGGGCGTACCGCGTTGACGCGGATCTTCCGCGGGGCCAGGTCCAGGGCGAGCGCTCGGGTCAGGGATTCGATCGCTCCCGTCGTGCTGGCGGGGATCGGCGAGCCGGGCAGGGGTCGGGTCGCGACCACTCCGGACGTGAAGACGATCGAGCCGCCCGGACGGATGGTCGCCGCCGCGTACTTCACGGCCAGGAACGCTCCCCAGTAGCGGACTTCGAAGGCGGCGCGTGCTTCCGCTGAGGTGAAGTCCTCGATGGTCTTCAGGAGCAAGGCGTCTCCGGCCGTGTAGACGAGGTGGTCGAACTCGCCGAGTTCGGCGAAGAACGCGGCGATCGAGGACTCGTCCGTCACATCGATGTGGCGGCCCTCGGTGTTGCCGGGCAACTTGTTCGCGGCTGCGTCAACGCGTTCCTGATTGCGCGAGGCGACGACGACGCGGGCTCCGTCCTTCGCGGCCTGCTCGGCGACTGCGTAGCCCATGCCCGAGGTGCCGCCGATGACGACGATCTTCTTCGTGTTCAGTGTCATGGTGCGAAGCTACGTCGGTGTCGCGAGACGATGAATGGCTAAGGATCTCGATCCACTGTCCGATCGTCTCGATTCCCCGGCGCTATAGTCGCGTTGTGGACATCCTCAGTGACACCCTGGCCGCGCTGAGAACGGGACGTCCGAGCGCCGTCTGCACCGAGGCGCGCGGGCCGTGGGGCTTCCGCGTCCAGGCCATCGTAGGAGCCGCATTCCATGTGGTCGGGGAGGGCCGGTGCCTGCTCGTGCCGCTGGCCGGGGACCCGATCGAGCTCGGCGCGGGCGACGTGGTCTTCCTGCGTCGGAGCAGCGGCCACGTCCTGACCGACTCGCTGTCGAGCCCGGTCGTGGACTTCGATCCGGTGCCGGTCAACGCGGGTTCGCCGATCGGCTACCTCGTCGCCGACGGCGTCGGTGCGCGGACCCGTCTGCTGTGCGGCGCGTACAAACTTGATGTGGACCACCGGCATCCGCTGCTGCGCGAACTTCCGGAGGTCATCCATCTTCCCGCGCGCCCGGGGCGTCATCCGGCGTTGCGGGCGACGGTCGATCAGCTCTGCGTCGAGATGAACGCCCCGCGTCCCGGATCCGACGCCGTCGTCAGGTCACTGATGGACTTGCTTCTCGTCTATATATTGCGGTGCTGGTACGACGAGCAGTCGCGCGAGCGCGCCGGGGGCTGGGCCGCAGCTCTCACCGATCCGGTGATCGCGCCGGCGCTGCATGCGATCCACGAGGATCCCGGGCATCCGTGGACCGTCGAATCCCTTGGCGGCAGAGCGGGATTGTCGCGGGCGGCGTTCGCGCGGCGGTTCACCGCCGTCGTCGGCGATCCGCCGTTGAGCTACCTGACGACGTGGCGCATGACGACGGCCGGGCGGCTCCTGAGGGACGGTGACCTCTCGTTGAGTACCGTCGCGGCGAACACCGGGTACACGTCGGAGCTCGCGTTCGCCAAGGCTTTCAAGCGTCACTTCGGGACGCCGCCGGGGGCCTACCGGCGCGAGGCGCGGGCCTGATCACCCTGGACGATGGTCCCGACGACTCACCCGGGCCGGCGCGCCATGCCCGACAGGGTCAACGTCAACCTGGACCGCGGCTACGACAGCGCCACGTCCCGTGCCCTGATAGCCGAGTTGGGATTCACCGCCGAGATCGCCCGCAAGGGCATCCCGGCCCCGAGCCAGGCCGGCAAGCGCTGGGGGGTCGAACGCGCGCACTCCTGGATGAACGGTTACGGCAAGCTCCGACGCCGCACTGAGAAGAACAGCAGGGTTGTGGACTTCTACCTCCACCTCGCCGCCGCACTCGTCACGCTCCGCGTGCTCATCCGACGCGCGACCAACCGCTACCGCTGGGACAACCGCCCCACCACCCGACGCCTCAAGTGATCCATTTGCCGGTCGATCTAAGCCGGCTCACCCGCCGTCACCGTCCGTCGAACCGGCCACGATGCTCGAAGACGGGGCGGTGTTCAGCGCGGAATCACCCAGCTCGGCGCCCAGGTTCCGGCGGTGTCGTGGCCGGTGGCTGTGGCGGCGAGGTGGGCGCGGAGGGTGGTCAGCGCTGGGTGGGGGTTGTCGCGGTGCCAGAGGAGCGAGTGCGGGTAGACGGGCGTCGGGTCGGTCACCGGGATGCGGCGCAGGCCGTGGCCGGCGGGCCAGACGAGGCGGGTCTGCCCGCCCATGAAGGTGGCCAGGGCCGGGGTGTCGGCGATGGTGTCGAGGAGCGCGTCGGAGCCGAGGTTGGGGCCGGTCGCCTCGATGGTGAGGCCGAACTCGGCGACGAGGTCGTCGTAATAGGCGGTCCACTCGGTCCCGGGGACGAGGCCGGGCATCCAGATCCGGTGCCCGGCGAGCTGAGCGAGGGGTACCGACCGGGCGCCCGCCAGCGCGTGGGCGGGGCCGGTGAGGAGCTGGAGCGGCTCGTCGAGCACTCGGATGGACTCGATGTCCGTGGGAAGGGGCCGGCCGGGCGCGGTGACGGCGCGGAAGGACGCGTCGATCGCGCCGGACCGGATGGCGGCGACGGCCGTCTCGATGTCGAACAGCATCACCACGTCGAGCTCGATCTCGGGGTATGCGTGGTGG
This sequence comes from Streptomyces sp. ISL-43, assembly GCF_018614195.1. Lineage (GTDB taxonomy): Bacteria > Actinomycetota > Actinomycetes > Streptomycetales > Streptomycetaceae > Streptomyces. The sequence goes on along the minus strand of NZ_JAGGOT010000097.1, from coordinate 6,016 downwards.
AAGTCGCGCATCAGGCCCGACTGCGCGCTGCGCGAGGCGATCACGTCGACGCGTAGCGGACGGCGGCCGGTGTGCACGGACGCGACCGCGCGCTCGGCCACGCGCAGCAGCTCGCGCGCGTGTGGCAGGAACGCCTGCCCGTCGATGGTGAGCTCGGCGCCGCGCGCGGTGCGGGTGAACAGCCGCACGCCGAGTTTGCGCTCCAGCGCGGCGATGCGTTTGGAGACGGCCTGCTGGGTGACCGCCAGCTCGGCGGCGGCCTCCTGGAACTGCCCCGCGTCGGCGGCGGCGACGAAGGTCCGGACGGTGTCGAGGTCCATGTCGACACTCTATGGGTACAACCGATGGTTGTGGCCGGGTGGTCCCGCGGTTGTTTGACCCGCCGGTAGGGCGCTCGCTTTGATGCTTCTGATCGCGGATCGGTTGTGCGGGTGAGCGGCGAGGGGTGGTGGGCATGAGGAGCGGGCGCCGGCTGGGACACCTGCACGGACGTCGGCTGGGGCGGGATTTCGGGTATCTCTGGGGAGCGTACGGGACCAGCGCGCTCGGTACGTGGCTCGCTTTCGGCGCGTTCCCGCTGATCGCCATCCAGGTGCTGCACGCCGGGCCGGCCGAGGTCGCCGTGCTCTCCTCCGTGGGGGCTGTGGTGGGCGCGGCCGTGGCGGTGCCGCTCGGTCCGTGGGTGGAGTTCCGCCACAAGCGGCCGGTGCTGATCGCGATGGACCTGGTGCGGTTCGCGGCGCTGCTGACGATCCCCGCCGCGTTCGCGCTCCGCGCGCTCACCTTCCTTCAGCTCCTGCTCGTCTCTGTCGTCGTCGCGGCGGCCGACATCACCTTCCGCGCCGCCTCCGGCGCCTACCTGAAGACGCTGCTGCCGGCCGAGGACCTGCTCGTCGCCAACGCCCGGTTCGAGTCCACGACCTGGACGACCACCATCATCGGGCCGCCGCTGGGCGGGATGGCGATCGGGCTCCTGGGCCCGGTGGCGACGGTGGTGGCCGACGCGGCCAGCCATCTGCTCTCGGCCCTGGGCATCCGCGCGATGGGCGGGCACGAGCCGCCGCCCGAGCGCCGGGAGGCCGCGCGCATGCGGGCCGGGGACCTGTTCGACGGTTGGCGCTACATCCTCGCCGACGTGACGCTGCGTCCGCTGTTCTTCAACACCGCTTTGGTCAACGGCCTGGTGATGGCCACCCAGCCGCTCCTGGCCGTCCTGATGCTCGGCCCACTCGGGTTCGCACCGTGGCAGTACGGCCTCGCCTTCGCCGCGCCCTCGATCGGCGGGCTGCTCGGATCGCGGCTGGCCCGACCACTCGTCACCCGGTTCGGACAGCACCAGGTCCTGGTCGTGGCCGGTGTGCTGCGCGCGATCTGGCCCGTCGGCTTGGCCTTCCTGGGGCCGGGCACCGCAGGGCTGCTGCTGGTGATGGGCGTCGAGCTCGGACTCATCTTCTGCTGCGGGGTCTTCAACCCCGTCCACGCCACCTTCCGCCTCGAGCGCACCCCGACCGACCGGATCACCCGAACGCTGTCCGCCTGGGCGGTGACGACCAAGGCCTCGACCGCGCTCCTGACCGCCGTCTGGGGCGTACTGGGCGCCCTCCTCGGCCCGCGTACGGCCATCGGCCTGGCCGGCGTGCTCCTGCTGGCGACCCCGCTGCTGTTCCTCCGCCGCGCGGCAGCGCCTCCCCCCGAGCCGACACCGGCATCGAGCCGCAGCTGACAGGCCGCCACGGCCGTCACCCCGACCGGGCTGCGGCGCCGCAAAAATCCCCCAGCTGCCGTCATCGGCGCGGTCACGGGCCGCCACCACATCGGTGGCGGCCCGCGCTGGTGGGTGTCCGAGGCCGGACCCGGACACCCCCCCCGCACGGAACGGCTGCGGGCGCTCCGTCGTCATCCGGCGCCGCCTCGCCAGATGTTGTCGAAGGCGGCGTCCTCGATGGCTCGGCGTTGCCGTACGGCCGCCAGCTCCACCAACGCGTCGTTGACGGCGGCCAGCACTGTCGCGACCGCGTCGTCGGTCACGTCCGGAGAGTCTCCGGTCCGCTTGCCGCGGACCCCTACGGCCTCCGCAAGGGTGACGAGGACGGGTTCATCCGATGCCCAGCGGTCCGCAGCCTGGCGGCGGGTGGGCGAATCGACCAGCACCAGCTGACCGGCCCGGAAGGAGATCCCGCGGCGGCGCTGCCGGATGAGCTGCCCTTCCGCCTCAAGCGCGGCCTGGTAGGCCGCGGACAGGCCGCGGCCTCTGCGCCACAGCCAGTCAGTGACCGACTCGTAAGGCGCCTCCCGAACGAGCGACGCGGCCGCCTCGTCCAACAGGTGATCAGCCAGTGCCGGCTGGTAGCCCGGCACGATGTGATCCCCGTCCAGCCTGATGGCCTGGGCGGCGAGAAGGTCGATCACCTCGGCCCCTGCGAGCGCAAGCGACAGGTCACCCTGTTCGACAGGGCGACTGGACCCCGTGTCCATGGCAACGATCAACAAGTCCCGCGGTGTGGTCATCAAGGGTTCCTCTCCATCGTGCAGGAAGGTCGCCGGCCAATTATCGATCGCCCTGGCCACCTATCGGTCGACATCACAGATGTTTCGGTCACGGCCTGGCGGTCGCGACTACAAGGCACGGCCGGGCCGACCTGGGTCTGCTCCCAGGCCGGCGGCGAGGTGTTGGAGGCCGCCATCGGCACCGGCCTGAACCTTCACCTCTACCCTCCGGGTGTCCATCCGACCGGCATCGAGTGGAGTCCACAGACGCCGGCCCTCGCCCGCCGCCGCGCCGAAGGGCTGGGCCGCGCCGGGGACCTGCGGGAAGGCGACGCACAGGCTCTGCCGTTCCCGGACGCCTCCTTCGACACCGTGGTGTACACCCTGTCCCTGTGGGCGATCCCCGACGACCGGCGTGCCATCGCGGAGATGAGGGACTGCGGCGGCGTCAGCACCATCGCCCGCCTCCCGGGTGAGAGTCTCCCCGGGCGCGGCCCGCTCCCGCTCGACCACCACTGCCGGGGCAGCCCGGACAGGCGGCCCCGGCCGAGACGACGGTAGCCGCCCACCGAAGGGCCGCTGCGCCTACCAAGGGGGCGGGGCACAGGCGGTGACGGGGCGTACGGTCACCGCCGCGAATTCACTCCCAGGGGACGCCTGGCCGCCACCTCCCGGTGGGAAGCTGGTTACTGACACCGGCAGACGTCTGGGAAGGACGCACGGATGGCTTTGAGAAGCAGGGAACGGACCGTCCTGAACGGCCTCATGGTCGGCGCCCCGGTGGCGGCGGCCGGATTGTGGGCGGGCCACTACGACTACGACCGAGCGGGATCTGCCCTGATGTCCGTAAGTCTGCTGATTGCGGTGCTCACCGGGGGCAGGGCCACAGCACCCGTCCGGCCCGCCGACCCGGGCCCGCCTCCGGTCCCCGCGTCGGAGGAAGTGCTGCGCCACGCCGCTGGCGAGATCGGTCGCGGCCCTGGGGCCTGACCCGAGGGCCGGGAAGGGGAGGCGTGAGGTGCTGACGAGCGGAAACTCTGTTCAGCTCCTAGCGGCGCCGCCCGTGGTTCGGCGGCCCGTGTTGTGGTCGCGCTTGCGGCGTTGCTCCTGAGCGGGGCCGCGCTGGCGCCCACGGCCCTGGCCGAGGGGGCGGCGATCGTTCCGCGTATGGCCGGCTCAGCTGTGGGGGGAGGAGAGTGCCGCGCTGCCTCCTATCGGCAGCGGGATCTCCTCGCAGGTCAGTGTGGCCGGCGCTCCTTGAAGGTCTACCGGGTCGGGGCGCCGGGCACGGCACCTCGCCGCGTCGTCCGACCACGAAAGTACGTCCAGTACGAGCCGCTGCCCTCCGCCTTGCGTTGCACCGCACCGAACACCGCGACCCGGCAAACCTTCCCGGCCCCGGCACTAGAGCCTGTGTGATGTCGTGATCACTTGCTGGGTTCCGCCGCCTTCGTGGGGTGGAACCCGGTAGGACATTGGTCGTGACACGCAGGCAACTCACCGATGGTCAGTGGAAGTTCATCGAGGCCTACCTTCCGATCGGCAGGTTCGGTCCGTACCCGGAGCGGCTGCGTGAACAGTTCGAAGGCTGATCTGGCGGTTCCGGTCCAGCGCCCAGTGGCGGGAGATGCCTTCCGAGTTCGGCCCCCGGGCCAGCGTTTATGGACGCTTCCGCGTCTGGCGGGACGCTGGCGTCTTCACCGCTCTGCTGGAAGGCGTGATGGCCGAGGCGGCCCGCGCAGGGAAGACGGACTTGTCGCTGGTCAGCGTGGATTCCACGACTGTCCGCGCCACCACGACGCCGCCGGGATGCTCGTCGGCAAGGACCTTGTGGAGGCCCTGGAAGAGGCTGCGCGTGAGCAGGAAGAGGCCCGACAAAAGGGGGCGGACCGAAGGAACAGAACGGACAGGCCGAGCGTCGACGCGTCCGGCGCCGGCGCAAGCTCCGCCTGAAGGAAGCCCTGCTCGGCAGGTCCCCGGGTGGACTGACCGGCAAGATCCATCTCGCTGCGGACCGCAAATGCCGCCCGCTCGCGTTCGTCCTGACCGCCGGGCAGGCTGCGGACAGCCCGCAATTCTTCCCCGTGCTCGAGAAAGTGCGGGTCCGCCTGCCCATCGGCCGGCCCCGCACCCGGCCCGGAGCCGTCGCCGCGGACAAGGCCTGCTCATCGCGCGCAACCGCACCTACCTGCGCAAACGCAACATCAAGGCAGTCATCCCGGAGAAGAAGGACCAGACCGCCAACCGGAAGAAGAAAGACGCGCGAGGCGGTCGGCCCGTCAGCCATGACGCCGACCTCTACAAGGAACGGAACACCGTCGAACGCCTGATCAACAAACTGAAGGCCTGGTGAGGAATCGCCACCCGATACGACAAGGCGCCCGAGAGCTACCTCGCAGGCCTCCACCTCCGCGCTGCAATGATCTGGATCGACGACCTCCTGAAGGCCCCCAACTGATCACGACATCACACAGGCCCTGGTACCACCACTGCTTCAGTCGATTATCCCGCCGACCCGCTGCAGGTTCCAGCGGCGCGAAGGGTGCGAGTCGCAGTTGAACTGGACGAGCTCGACGTTGTTTTCGGTGGAAACCCCGCCTGCGACGGTCGCGCACTTGCGGGTCTGCACATTGACGATCTGGTTGGAGGTGCCGTTCGAGTTGGTGACGAGCCAGCGGCGCGAGGGGTGCGAGTCGCAGTTGAACTGGACGAGCTGGACGTTGTTTTCGGTGGAGACTCCGCCCGCGACGGTCGCGCACTTGCCGGTCTGCGCGTTGACGAGCTGGAAAGTTCCCGATATCCGCGCCGGGGTACTGTGCGTTGCCGGCTGCGCAACCGCAGCTTCGGGCAACAGCATGACGCCTCCGGCTACAAGAACTGTCGATGCCGTCAGAAGACGACGTGTCCCAGCGTTCTTGCGCATGGGAGTGCTCCTGTCTTGATCCTGCGAGGGAGGTGAGGAAGAGGGTGGCTGGTCCGCCGGCCCCGTTCCAGGGCTTCTGCCACTGTGGCCGACCGGATCACCAACGGCGCGTAGCCAGTCGGTCGGCCGACGGTCGGGGCCACACTCCGGCGCCCGCGTCGACGTCCTGCCGGTGGGCCACCGAATCATGGTGCGGCGGCCTCTCCCACCATCGAAGCCTGCGGCCGGTCCCGCAACCGGTAACCGGCCGAAACGGCCTGGAGGCGCACCTGGAAGCCGGTACGGGATGGAGATCGGGCCGATGCCAGAAAATGCGAGAGCCGGTGCCCGCCGAGAGCGCCGTATCCAGGCCGTCCCTGCCGCGCTGCGCCGCGCAGTCCGTACTTTCGCCGAGGAGCTGCTGGCCCAGCGTCAGCGCGAATCATGCACGAGGTCGTTAGCGCGGAGTTCCGGGCCTGGCGCGAGCAGCAGCCGCAGGCGAAGCCAGGGCCATGCGCGTTGCACCGGCTTGGTACGGCGGCCTCCACCGTGTTCCACCCCACGAAGGCGACGGAACCCAGCAACTGATCACGACATCACACAGGCCCTAGCTGTACTGACCCGTGA
>NZ_JAGGOT010000096.1 GCF_018614195.1 Streptomyces sp. ISL-43 | reverse complement strand
CAGGGCAGACAGAAGCACCCCAGCGCGCGCCACGGGATTTACCACGCCCCCGGCGCGCACCGAAGGTGCGCTGGATCGCTGACCTGCACATTTGACGAAGCTATCTAACATGCAGTAACGAGATGACTACACGTTGAAGCGGAATGTCTGCCAGCCGATCCTGACCTGCGGCGGAGCCCCGCGCACGGCCCTGACCCGCCATTTCCCCTGCGGACTGTTTGCGGACCGCTCCAGCCGCGCCTGCTCCTCCTCGACGATCTGGCGGGCCATCGCCGTGTCCGAGACGTCGACCGTGTCCGGCGTCGACTCGGCGACCGCGCTGCGACGTGCGTACGCGTCGAACAACCGGGTCTTGTTCTTCAGCATCTCCACCATCCGCTCGTCCACGGAGAGAGGGCCTGACCGGCTACCTCTGCTTCGGCGGACGTCTTCGGCGGGCGACCAGGGCCAGTGCCGACAGGGCGACGACGCCCGCCGACTCGATCGCGATGGTGGGCCACACCAGTTCCGCGCCGAGGGACTCCTCGAAGCCGAAGAGTCCAGACGTGAGGCTGATGACCAGCCCGGCCAGGGTGCCGGCCGTGAGGACTGCTCCGAGGGCCGCCGGAACGCCGACGTACCGGGTGGGGGCGGCCAGCAGCGCAAGCGCCAGCAGGCCCCCGCCGATGCCGTTGAGCAGGAAGAGCACACCAATGGTGGCCAGGCTCCGATAGCCGACATCCCAGAGGTGGAGGTGGATTGCGGCCATCGCCGCAGTCAGACCAGCGCCCACCAGTCGCAGAGCGATCGTGACCCGCGCACGCTCAGTAGCCATTGCTCGTCGACGGGGTCTCGTTCACCGGCGCGGTGGCACCGCCCACGGTGATCTCCGTCTTCATCCCCAGGTCCTCGTGCCCGTCGACGGGGCAGTAGACCTCGTAACTGCCGGACTTCAGGGTCACGTTGAGCTTGGCGCTCGCTCCGGGTGCGAGGGTCTGGGAGCGGTGCTCTCCGCCGGGACCTTCGATCTCCAGGGCGTGGTCGTGATGGCCGTCGTTCTTGACGAGGAACGTATAGGCGCCCGCCTTGAAGGTCTTCTGTGACAGTGCAATGTGGAAGTCGGTCAGGTCCGCGTTCACCTGTGTCACTCCCGGTTCGGCGCTACGGGCCGGGGGTGCGGTGGTCGCCGAGCCGCCTCCGCTGCCACCCCCGCAGGCCGCGAGCCCGCCCGCCAGCGCCGCCGCCGCCAACCCCAGCCCCACGCGGCCCACGCGACCGCGGATGAGTGTCCTTGTCATGACTCAGCCCTCCGTACGAGTTCTGTCGAAGGGGGTACGGATGAACGGCACCCAGGGATTGGCCCGGGCGGGCCACGGACGGCGTGTTCTGCGCGGGGAGAGGAGAATCATGGGGTGTCCTCCCGTGCGGCCCGAGCAATCCATTCGGGGAGGCCGACCGTATCCACTGACATGCAGAGGATGGGCCTCCCTCTCGGACGCGCGCCGGACGAGGCACTGCTGTCAGGCCTGACGACGGGCGATCCCGAGATCGCCGTCGCGTTCGTGCGCCGTTTCCAGCGCACGGTATTCGGCGTGGCCATCGCCGTCGTCGGCGATCCCCAGCTGGCCGAGGACATCGCACAGCAGACGTTCGAGCGGGCCTGGCGGCACGCCCAGATCTACGATTCCCGCCGCGGGTCGGTGAAGACCTGGCTGACGACCATCGCGCACAATCTGGCGATCGATGCGATCCGAGCGCGCAGAGCCAGCCCCGTCGCGCCCGAAGACCTGGACGTGCTCCTCGATTTCGTGACCGACACCCCTGAGCAGCAGGCCCTCGCGGCCGAGGCGTCGGCGGGGATACGGAACGCCGTGGCGGCCCTGCCACGGGAACAGGCCCGCGCGCTGGTGATGGCGGGGATCTACGGGATGACCGCGCAGCAGGTCGCCGAGTTCGAGCAGATTCCGCTGGGCACGGCCAAGACGCGGATCAGGACGGCCATGCGCAAGCTGCGGACCACCCTGGGAGCCGAGGAGAGCAGGCGATGAACGACATGACCTGCGACCGGCTGAGGGAGCTCGACGCCGAGCTGGCCCTCGGCATTCTCCCGGCTCAGGAGCGGGCCCGGGCGGTCGCCCACCTGGACCGCTGTCCCGGCTGCCGGCGGCACATCGAGCAGCTGACCCTGGTCGGCGACGGCCTGCTCGGCCTGCTTCCGGGCACCGAGCCGCCGGTCGGCTTCGAAACCCGCGTGACCAGCAGGCTGAAACAGCCCGGACCGGTACGGCGCCTGCTCCTGCACCCTCGGACGGCGGCCGTAGCAGCAGCCCTGGCGCTCGCGTGCGGCTTCGGCGGCTGGGCCGTCGGCACGGCCGTCGACCACACCCCCGCACCCTCCTCGCCAACGGCCCGGGCGAACACCGATCTCCTTCAGGCGGCCCTTGTCGCGGATGGCCACGAGGTGGGCCGGATATTCGCCCACCCCGGTTCGGCGGGCTGGGTGTACATGTCCGTAGACCTGGAGGGGGAGGGCGTCGGCGGCCGGGTCCAGTGCCTGCTCGACCGTACCGACGGCACCCCGGTTTCCGTCGGCTGGTTCTCCCTCAAGGACGGCTACGGCTACTGGGGCGCCCCGGCCGACGTGGACCCCGCGACGGTCTCCGGAGCCCGACTGCTCGCCCCCGACGGCTCCCTCCTCGCCACGGCACACTTCCCGCGCCAGAACCGGTAGTGCCGCAGGGCCGCTATTCAGCGATCTCTGTCCTTTCCCACCACTCGTAGACAGGCAGCGATCCCTCCGGGCTGTCCTGTAGCCGCGACGTGACCTTGAAGTGCTCGTACCCGCCGCGGTGCGGAATCTTCAGCTCTTGTCCGGGAGGAGTGATCGGTACTACCCGCTCAGGCAGATCATCCGGCCCGCCCTCCAGGATTGCTTTGCTCACCATCCCCCCAGTGTCGCCACCCCTGCGCCCCCTCGCACGCCCACACGCTCGGTGCGACCATCGCGGATCCATGCCGCCGCGCGTTCGGCGATGGCCAGGACAGTGGCGTTGGCCGTCACGATGGCGGGCATGACCGACGCGTCGGCCACGAGGAGCCCGTCGACCCCGCGGACACGCAACCTGGGATTCACGACGGCCATGTCGTCTGTCCTCATGCGGCAGGTGCCGACCGGGTGAAGGAGGCCGTGGGCGCCGGGTCCTCCGGGCGCACCGCCACCATCAGCAGCACCGGCAGGCCGTGCACGCGGCGGGCCAGATAGCCCAGGAACCGCAGCGACGGCATATCGGCCCAGTGCACGTCGTCGACCACCACCGGCAACGGCGCGCGCCGCCAGCTTCGCGGTCAGCCAGTACAGACCGTGCAGCACCGCAAAGCCGCGATCGCCGCCGCCGACCGGTCCGCCGACACGATCGACAACGGGGAGTTGGTGGTGTGGGTCGTGCACGTCGGACACCGCTCCTCGGTCTACGACACGTAGCTGATCCAAGTTCTGCGGACTGCTGCGGACAGCACAACGGCCTGACCTGCTTTCTCGCAGGTCAGACCGTTTGTCCACGTCCGATCAGACGTTCAAGCGGAACGTTCAGTACAACGCTCCGACCTGCAGAAACGCGGTTCTGGACGTGGTTATCCAGCACCCATCCAGCACGGTGCGAGTCCATCCAGCACATCAAGCACGAAATGAGTGGTGTACACATGGCACACTCGGTACGCTTGGGCGCATGACGCAGCCGCTGCCCATAGAGTCCATCCGCGACGTGCGCGCCCACCTGGCGGAAGTCGTGGAGCGTGCGGACCGCGACGACGTGCCCACGGTCATCACGCGCCGAGGGAAGGAAGTCGCCGCCGTCGTCTCCATCGAGGTGCTGCGCAAGTACCAGGAGTGGGAAGAGCGCGAGATCAACCGGATCATCGACGAGCGCATGGCCAATCCGGCGCCCGGCATCCCGATCGAGGACATCATGAGGGAGACGCTGGCGCGCGGTGAGTGAGTACCGGACCGTCTTCCGGCCCGAGGCGCAGGCCGAGCTCCGGAAGATCCCTCGCGACATGGCGCTGCGCATCCTTGCCAAGCTGACCGAGCTGGAGAGCGATCCCCTCGGCTTCAACACCACCGCACTCGTGTCCCAGCCCGAACGCCGTCGCCTACGAGTGGGCGACTATCGCGTCGTCTACACGATCGACAACGGCGAGCTGGTGGTCTGGGTGGTTCACGTCGGACACCGCTCCACCGTTTACGACACCTGATCCTGCGCCAGGAACGCGCGCAGCCCGTCGGAATCCGCAGGAGGCGGCGGCATCACTGTCCGGGCTGGTCGCGCCGGACTGTCAGTGGCGGCTGCTTCCATGACGCCATGAGCACTGTGTACGAGACCGCCGCCCTTCTCCCCGACCCGCCCCAACTCCGTGCCCATCTGCGCGCACTGGCCGTCCTGGACGCCACGATCGGGGACGATCCGCGGTTCTCCCAGTACACGTTCGACACCACCTGGAGCCCCGGCGTGGAGGCGGCCCTGATGGAGAACGGTTCGGGGGACGACTTCTCCGTCCTCTTCACCCCGGCCGGCGTGCTCATACGCGGCTTCGACCACGAGTCGGCGATGAGCCCGTACGGGACGGACGACGAGCAGGTCTGGCCCGGTGTCATCGACGACGTGCCCGCCACACTGCGCCCGATGCTGGACGAGCCCGCCTTCCGTGATGAAGGGATCGACACGCCTCGGGTCACCGCATGCCTGTGGCGGGAGACCTGCGACACCGCCTGGCGCACCGGCTCGGCCATCCCCTTCCCCGCCGGCAGCGAGGACCCGGACGGCTCAGGCTTCCTCTTCCACCTCCTCACCGACCGCTCTCCCGAGGCCGTCCAGGCCCACTTCGAGGACTACTACGAGCGACCCGTCCCCCTCGATGCCATCCGCCACGTCCTCGCCGGACGCCCCCTCACCCCAGCGATCGCCCGGGCCCTCAACCCGGCCGTCCTCTCGGACAGCGCACTGCTCCACAGAATCGCGGCACATCCCGAGGTCGCCTCGTACCTGTCCTGCGACGGCGAGTTCGACTTGGCCCGCACCGACCCGATCGAGTCGATCGCCCTGCCCAACAGTCTCCCGGTGGAGCCCGTCGCCGGCTCCAACGCGGGCGGCACCCACTACCTCTGCGGCCCGGCCGTCCCCGACGGCACCCGCCCCGTCCTCTACACCGACTCCGAGGGCCGGGCCTCCCTCATCGCCGAGTGCCTCGCCGAGGCCCTGACCCTCACCATCGTCCTGCCGTCCTGGCACGACGCCCTGGCCGGCTTCCACCCTCCGGCCCTCAACGCCGACTACCTCGACGACCACCCGGACCACCCCGCCGTCCGCGACCGTCTCCTCGCCGCGCTTCGGCTCCCCCCGGCCACCGACCGGGAAGTCCTGGACCGCCTGCTCACCACCGCCGCCCGCACCGTCCCCGACGGATTCCTCCCGCACGTTCCCGATGAGGAGGAGTCCGCCTTCGAGCCGATGCTCGAACGGTCTACCGAGTAGGGCCGGGCCCGACCGCCTGATCCAGCGTCAGAATATCCAGCACCCATCCAGCACGGTGACGGCGAAGGGGCCGACTCCATCAGGAGTCGGCCCCTTCCGACCTGCACACTTGACGAATCACCTAGCGTGCAGTAACGGCACGATTACACGTTGAAGCGGAATGTCTGCGGACCAATCCTGACCTGCGGCGGAGGCGCCTACAGCGCCCTGACCAGGCATTTCTCCGTTGACGAGCGTTGGGTCCCGACGGTCGCTTACGGGTGTCCTGCGGACTGCCTGCGGACTGGCCGGGTGTGCCGAGGTAGAGAAATCCATGGCGCACCGGCCGGACCTGCAACGAGACTGCGCAGGTGAGCGACCACTACCCCTGTCCCTGCTGCGGGCACCGCGTGCTCGACGCCATGCCGGGCTCCTACGAGATCTGCCCCGTCTGCTTCTGGGAGGACGACGGGGTCCAGTTCCGCTGGCCGACCATGGACGGCGGAGCGAACAAGGTCTCCCTGATCGAGGCCCAGCGCAACTACCAGGACTTCGGTGCCTGCGACCAGCACGGCCGGCAGTACGTCCGCCCTCCGGCCGAGGACGAGCCGCTCGACCCTGCCTGGCGCCCCATCGACCTGACGCGCGACTCCTTCGAGGATTGGGAAGCCGAGCACCGCACCCCGTGGCCCGACGACCGCTCGGTGCTCTGCTGGTGGCTCCCCACCTTCTGGCGCCGCGACCACCCGGCGTCATGACCTCCCACATCGAGCGACTCGTCCAGCAGCTCGACGGCGAAGCCTGCGAGTCCTACGACGCCCGCGCGGAGCTGATCTGGATCGGCTCCGCGGCCACCCCCGCCATCCTCGACGCCCTCCCCTCCCTCGGGGGCTTCGGACAACTGACCGCCATCGAGGTCTTCGAGGAGGTCGCCGACCCCCGCTGCGGCCCCGCCCTGATCACCCTGCTCGACGGCGACAACCCCACCGTCCGCCAGTGGGCGGCCACGGCCCTGGCGAGCCTGGAGATCGAGGACGCGGTCGAGCCCCTACGCCACGCCTACCGCGCCTGCCTGGAGCGGCAGACTCCCCCCGACGAGTCCGAACCCGTCGCCATCCGCTGGGCCCTGACCGACCTCGGCGCCCGCAGCCCCGTCGTCCCCTCCCTGACCGCCCGACTGCAAGCCGGTACTGGACCGGACAGCCCCGGCTGGCCCTCGGCCCACTTCGCGGAGATCATCGACGACCTGGCCGACCACTCCCAACTGATCCTCTACTCCCAGTTCTGGCGAGTGGACGCCGGCCACACGTACGGCGTCTGCGGCACCGGCCTCGACTGGCAGCTCGACTGGACCGCGCCCTGGGAGCACCTGGTCGAGGAAGCCCGCACCTGGTCCCTCCTGGAAGCTACCGAAGCCCCCGTCGCCGACAACGTCTTCGTCGCTCCCACCTGGATCGACCGCACCGACCTACACCCTGAAAGGTGACCCCATGCCGTTCCAGCGCCCCGAGGAAATCGGCTACGGCCACGTGATCGAGCGCTACGTGACGAGGAAGAACTCGGACCACCCTCGCTACCTCGAATTGAACAGCCGTCGCGTCCTACGTCCAGGCTGGCCGCACGCCGAACGATTCGCCCGCCACCTCAGCGACGACGCGGCCACGATCACCGACGCCGAGCTGGAGGCTCTCCTCGGCTACGAGTGGCGCTCACGCCTCACCGCCGCCTGGCTGATCGGCGTCGACCGCCGCGAAGCGTTCCGCGGGCGCATCAGCGACCTGCTCCTGGCCAGCGAGGTCTGCTACTCCGGCGGCGCCTACTGCTTCGCCCTGGCCCGGTTCGGCACGCACGCGGACGCCGAGATCCTCACCGCCTACCTCGACCGCTACCTGCCCCGCACCGACCTCCGCTACGACCAACCCGAAGCCCTCGGCGCTCTCCTCCGGCTCGACGCGCACCTCGGCACCCACCACGCCGTCCTCTTCACCCAGCCCGACGGCCTCTGGGACCAGTGGGTCAATGCCCTGGTCCACCTGCGCGACCACCCCGACTACACCCCCAGCGAGCAGCGCCGCTGGACGGACCTCCACTGCGACTTCGCCAACGGCTGGGCCCGCACGTAGTCGGGGTGCAGCCCGCTCGCTGGGGCCGCCCGCCTCTCAGCCCTGTAGGCGGCGAAGACGAGCGTGAGGAAGCCGTTGGGGCTTCGACGCCCCAGGCGCCGTGGATGATGGGGGCGACCTTGAGGGACTCGGGCTTCACCCGTGAGCCCGTCTCCTCGTAGAGCTCGTGGACCGCGGTCCCGGTGATGGGCTCGCCCAGTTCGCTCTTGCCGACGGGGAGGTCCCACAGGCCCTGGGCGAACTTGGCGTTATCGCTGCGCTGGAGGAGGACGACGCGGTTGGTGGCCTCGTCCTGGACGATGACGGCCGCTACCAGCAGGGTCATCGATTCGAGCGCCGGCTTGAGGACTTGAGGTCGGTCGTCGGTCTCCCATCCACTGCACTTCTATCAAGTTGCCGCGGGGGCCGCCCGTGCTCGACCTTCCACTGCAGCCAGCCGTTGGAGCCAGCACCCACAAGCGCATCGGAAACCTCGGCCGCGCGAGGCTCCGGCCCCTCGGGTGTCGACTGCGACGATGGCCCAAGACTACTGTGCGTCGCCACGCTCATCCACGATCAGGACTGCGAGCCGCAGACCGGTCGCGCCGAGGAAGACGGGGCGGCGCAGCCCGTGGCCAAGCACTCGGGAGGGACCCCCAACGCACACGCGGGATGAAGACTTCCTCGCCAGTAGGCTTAGTGGATCCGCCCGGCGAGCCTCCGGAGACAGCATGCTGACCCGCATCGAAGTCCACGGGTTCAAGAACCTTCTGGACCTGTCCATCGACTTCGGCCCCTTCACCTGCATCGCAGGGGAGAACGGCACCGGCAAGTCGAATGTTTTCGACGCCATCCAGTTTCTCTCCCTACTCGCCGACCAGTCGATGATGGAGGCGGCCCAGGAGGTCCGGGGCGTACACGGTGAGCGTCATGGCGACCCTCGTGATCTCTTCTGGAAGGGCTTCGAGCCCGGCAATCATCGGATGCGATTCGCCGCCGAGATGGTCGTCCCGCTCCACACGGAGGACGACTTCGGCCGAGCCGCGACGGCCACGACAACGTTTCTGCGGTACGAGCTGGAGGTCGGCTACCAGGAGCCGTCCGGCCTGGACCGTTTCGGCCGCCTCACCCTCCTCCACGAGACACTGAGCCACATCACCAAAGGGAAGGCCCCCAAACACCTCCTCTTCCCCCACAGCGCAAAGAACTTCCGCAACACCGTCATTCAGGGCCACCGCAGCGGCGCCCCCTTCATCTCAACGACGACCGAATCCGGCGAGTCGGTCGTCAAAATCCACCAGGACGGTGGCAGCCGGGGGCAGCCCAAGCCGGCTGCGGCGTCCCGTGCACCCGCAACAGTCGTCTCCACCATCACCAGCAGCGACGACCAGACGATCCTCGCGGCTCGCCGTGAGATGCAGTCCTGGCGACGGCTCGCTCTTGAGCCGTCGGCTCTACGCAGGTCCGACAGGTACGTCGACCCACAGGTAATGGGCGCCGACGGCTCCCACCTACCCGCCACGCTCTTCCGTGTGGCCCATGACACTCCCGGCGCGGATCCCAGCCAGGTCTACGCCAGGGTGGCGGGGCGTCTCTCAGACCTGACCGGTATCCACATCCGAGATCTGGATGTCGATCAGGACGAGGTCCGGCAGCTCCTCACGGTCAACGTGCGCGAGGTGGCCGGCATGACGCTGCCCGCCCGCAGTCTCTCTGAAGGCACCCTGCGCTTCCTGGCCCTGTGCGTCCTACTCGAAGACACATCCGTGCGCGGTCTGATCTGCATGGAGGAGCCCGAGAACGGCATCCATCCCGCCAACCTCAACGCCATGGTCGCCCTTGTCCAAGACCTTGCCGTCGACCCGTCGGAGGAACCTGGCACGGACAATCCGTTCCGGCAGGTGCTGATCAACACACACTCACCCGGGGTAGTACAACTCGTCAATCCTGACGACCTCTTGTTCGCCGACACCGCGATCCACAAGGCGGAAAACGGCTCCCTGAACCGGGTACTGCGTCTGCGTCCGCTCGCCGAGACGTGGCGCGCCACGAAGGCGGGCAACGACTTCGTGACGAAGGCCGACGTCCTGCCGTACCTCACCACGCCCGTCGGAGCGCAGCTCACGCTGGACTGGGGGGCCGCGTGACCACTCGTGTTCTCTTCATCGGCGAGGGCAGCAGCGACAACGGCCTCGTACCGCACGTCGAATCCATTGCCGCGCGCAAGGGGCTCGACGCCTCGATCACCGTCCCCGACTTCGGTCTGCTTCGGCTACCGACTGGCCATTCCGTCCGGGACAAGCTGCGGGCAGCCCGTGAGCTCCGCGGGACCTACGACTTGGTGGTGGTGCAACGGGATGCCGACCGGGGTCCCGCCCAGGACCGCAGGGACGAGATCGCGGAGGCAGTGTGTGCCGAGTGGCCCAGTCTCCAGCACGTCGCCGTGGTGCCCGTCCGCATGCTGGAAGCGTGGCTGCTTCTCGATGAGGCATGTCTGCGCCAGGTCGCCGAAAACCCGCGCGGCCGCGTCAGCCTTGATCTCCCCAAGGGCACTGCGGCGGAAAGGGTCGCCGACCCTAAACAGCTCCTCAAGGACTCGCTAGCGCGGGCAAGCGAGTACAGAGGGCGCCGCCTCGTCCAGTTCCAGAAGCGTTTCTCGCAGCACCGGCTGCGCATGCTCGAACTCCTGGATCCGGAGGGGCCGGTGGCAGGCCTTCCGTCGTGGCAGGATTTCGTCAAGGACCTCGACGAGGCGTTCGAGACTCTCAGCGGATGACCCCACTCAGCTAGGCCAGAGGTTCACGCACCTGCCCCTGGGCTGGAGCAAGCCTGCGGCTCACCTTGTAGACCAGCCGTCAAGGGAGACCTCCGAGCCATTGTTCAGGTAGCAGTGAAGAGCGCTGGCCGTGGTATCGACAAAGGCGTCGGGGATGGCTTCGGCGTCGACCCAGCGGACCTGGGAGTGCTTTCGGGGTTCACGGTTTTCGGGTTCGCCGGTCCATTCGTGGGCGGCGAAGACGACGGTGAGGAAGCCATTGGGGGCTTCGACGCCCCAGGCGCCGTGGATGACGTGGGCGACCTTGAGGGACTCGGGCTTCACCGTGAGGCCGGTCTCCTCGTACAGCTCTCGGACTGCTGTCTCCGTGATGGGCTCGCCCGGTTCGCTCTTGCCGACCGGGAGATCCCACATGCCCTGGGCGAACTTGGCGTTCTCGCTGCGCTGGAGGAGGACGACGCGGTTGGTGGCCTTGTCGTGGACGATGACGGCCGCGACCAGCAGGGTCATCGATTCGAGCGCCGGCTTGAGGGCATTGGAGCGTTCGTCGGTCTGCTGGGGCACGGTGTTCCCTTCGTCAGGCGGGTTGTTGGGCATGTTAGGCGAGTGCCTCACGGGCTCGGCGAGCGAGATCGGCGGCACCGGGGACGCGGCGGCGCTGGTAGACCGCGAGCGTGGAGCGGATCGAGGTGATGGCCTTGCGGGTGCGGTCGGAGGTCATGCCTTCCATGAGGACCAGGGCCTGGGTCCAGGCGGCGACTGCTTCGTCGGCACGGGCCTGGGCGGCGAGGCTGTCGCCGAGGTCGGCGTGGGTGAGGGCGTGGACGCGCTTGTACTTCTCCGGGTCCCATCGGGTGAGGGCGTCGCGGTGCTGTTGCTCGGTGCCGATGTGGTCGGCGAGGTCAGTCAGGGTGCGGGCGGTGTGGCTGGCCACGGTGCCGGCTGCTGGGCCACTGACGCGGGAGAAGGTGGGCTGAGGGCCGTCCTCGCGTAGGAGGGCGTCCTCGGCCGCGAGGAGGGCACGTGCGGCCGAGGGGTTCTCGCCGACGGCTGCGTAGGCGCGGGCGTGGGTGATGTGGAGGAGGGCTTCGGTCTGGCCGTCGACGTGGCCGAGGCCGCGGGTGAGGGCGCCTTCGACGAGGTCGACGCAGTGGTGCGGCTGTTTGAGGCTGAGCGCTTGGTGGGCGAGGGCGCGCATCATCCAGGCGGCGTGGCCGTGGGGGTCGGCTTCACAGGCCAGCTGGTATCCGACCTGGTAGTAGCGCTGGGCGGCGCTTATCTAGAGTTGTCAAGCG
>NZ_JAGGOT010000095.1 GCF_018614195.1 Streptomyces sp. ISL-43 | reverse complement strand
CTGGCCCTGGAGCAACGTGACCACAGACGCGATCGACCGGCTCCAAGCCCTGCCAAACCCCGGCTGACCAGCACCTTCACTCGTCCCGACCACGCTCATCAACCACCCGGAAAGTGGAACCCGGCGCCCACCCGACGCGAGAGCCGGGCCACCGCCCTGCCCGAACCCCGAAAACCCCAATCGACCACACCACAAAGGGCCCGCCAGCAAGCTGACGGACCCCTCATGAACGATCGAGGTTAGAGCCAGTCTCGACGTTTGAAAATCAGATACAAACTCAGACATACAACGCCCATGAGCGCTACCGCGAACGGGTATCCGAACACCCAGCGTAGTTCTGGCATCTCGTTGAAGTTCATGCCGTAGATGGTTCCCACCAACGTGGGTGCAAAGAGGATGGCGGCCCACGAGGAGATCTTCTTGAAGTCGTCACCCTCACACCGCTGACCTGCGGAAATCGGCTGCACGGGTGGTCCGGTCTGCGACTATCCCTCTTTCCGGCCCTTTCGCCGTGCTTCCCGTTTGTACGGCCGATCCTCCCCAGCCGCTCCCCAACGCGGCTTCTTTCTCCCCAGATTCTCCCCAGTCGAGCAGGCGGCTCAGGTGGTGGACCCATGGACGAGGGGAGAAGATCGGTGTCGGTGTGCACGTCGCGCTGCGTAGTTGATGGATATCCGGCTGGCGTGCGGACTCACCCTGGCACAGCCGTGAGCAGTAGCTTGCCGTCCCCGAGACGCAGTCAGCCCCGGCCGGGTTTGCTCGGCGCCGGTGATGGAACTGCCGTTCTGAGCTGATCACATCGCTGGTGCTTCGGAGATCCTCGTCGCCTGGCAGACCGAGGGCGCCTTCAGCGGCAGATGCCGCTGAAGGGCGGTGGGCTGGGGCCGCGCCAGGCCGACCTGCACCTATTGGAAGCCGTCCTGCACGGCTGGGGCCTCACCACCGCCACCGGCCAAGACCGCGCCGACGACCCGGACACCGTTGAGGCAGTCTTCCAGAGCTGGTGCGGCAACTATCCGGACTTCGTCCTCCCCCACACCGGCATGGGCGGCCGGTCCAAGACGGGTCTGCCGCACGATCGGGTGACATCTGAACTGGCTTGCCCTATGGGGTAGGTGGGAAGGATGTCGCTGTGCCCAAGCCTTATCCGGAAAAGTCCGCCAGGACGTCGTGCGGGTCGCGAGGAACCGCGGTCCGGGCGTGTCCACGGCGAGTCGGGGCGGCCGGCGACAACGCGGCCATGGAGTCGTTCTTCAGCCTGCTGCAGAAGAACGTCCTCGACCGTCGGAGCTGGACCACCCGCGAGGAACTGCGGATCGCGATCGTGACCTGGATCGAGCGGACCTAAGACCGACGCCGCCGACAAACCGCACTCGGCCGGCTGACCCCCGTCGAATTCGAGACCGTCATGACCACACCGGCCCTCCAGGCCGCATGACCGAACCTGTCACCCGAACCTGCACCAGACCCAGGTGCTATCGCCTGAGCTGTGGTCCCAGAGGTTGCCCCGTGCAGGGGAGTGCCCGAGGCGTCACACCACATCGGTCGATCTTTGACGTAGAGCGAGACAGGCGAGTACGCGTAGCACTAGCCTCTGCCCATGAGTAGGCAGCGACTGCGTCTTGCACTGAAAACCATCGATGCTGGAGACTGGCGAATTTTTGAAGAATTCGCTGCGGATTTTCTAGCAGTCGAATATCCGAGTCTCAGGACGATGGCCGCCCCGCAAGGAGATAAGGGGCGAGATGGGCAGCTGTTCATTCCAGCTGAACAGCCGACCGATATGGTTCAATATTCGGTCGCCCAGGACTGGAAGTCGAAGATTAATCGCACGCTGAAGCGGCTGTCTGAAAATTTCACTGATATTAGGCGTCTAATCTATGCCACGAACCGTGAAATCGGCCCGGCTGCTGACGAACTAGTTAGTCAAATTCTCAAGGATGAGGGGGTGGTTGTTGACATCAGAGATTCCAGCTGGTTCCTGGAGCGGAGGGAAACGCACCCACAAAGGGCGAGTGCTAGTGAAGAGCTGTGCAGAAGCATTGTTGACCCGCTGCTGCGAGCGGAGCGAATCTCCTCGCAGGTCGGACTCGCGCTCAATGCACAGGACGCCCGGCTCGGCCTTCTGCACCTCTCGCTGCAGAATCAAGATGAGGCAACCGAGAAGGGGCTCACGCGGGAATCCTTCGAGTCGTTGACTCTTTCGGCTCTGCATGACACGACCCCCGAGAACCTTCTGTCGCGAAGAGAGGTTCATAGCCGTGTAACGTCATTCCTTCCAGCGGGCCATGAGCAGCAGGTGGATGCCCTGGTAGATGGTGCTCTTCTTAGGCTTTCGGGGAAGAAGGGCATGGTGAAGCATCACAGGAATGGGGATGTTTTTTGTCTCGCTCACGATGAGCGGAAGAGGCTCGGTGAGAGAACTGCAGAATTTGTGCAGAGTGAACAACTATTGGAAGAGCAGTTGGTTGAGAACGTTATTTTCTATGGAGGTTCGATCGCAGATGACAAGCGCGCCGTGATTGGTGCTGAGCTTTGGGCCAGTCTCGAGTGGTTCCTCCTTAAAAGGGGGGAGGCGTTTGCGGAAGCCGTTCGAACGGGAGAGATGAGCCATGTAGATAAGGAAGGAGTGGAGCAGCTTCTCAGGGATGAAACTGTCAGCAAGAGTCACAAACTGCCTGCACATGTTGTAGCGGACTCGCTTGTTCATGTTCTTGACAGGCCTGCGGAGGAAGTCAAGGCCCATCTGCGGAGGCTTGCAGATGGGTACACGCTGTTCTCATTCCTCAGGCAGACTCCCGATGTGCAGAAGGTCGTAGTCAGCCTGTTCTCGGAGGGTGATTTCTGGATAGACACATCGGTGATCCTTCCTATCATCGCGGAAACGCTGATCGAGGACTCGTCTCAGCGTCATTACACGACGATCTTCAAGGCGGCCGTGGATGCCGGAATTAGACTTTTCGTGACTGATGGAATCATTGAAGAAGTGGAGCGGCATCTTAATAGATGTCTGCAGTTTAGTCGCATCGAGCTAAAGCAATGGAACGGCTCGGTTCCATTCTTGTATGCCGCGTATACGCTTAGTGGTCGCGCGCGCTCCGGTTTTATAGAATGGATGGAGAATTTCCGAGGGAATGTCCGCCCGGTGGAAGATGTGCAGATTTACCTAGAGGACGAACTGTTCGTCCGTCGAAAGAACCTGGTGGGAGAAGCGGAATCGGCGCCAATCGAACTAAGGGCAGCAGTGCAAGAGGTTTGGAGCGAAGCGCATGAGAGGCGGCGCAAGCAGCGAGAGTCTGAGTGGGACCCCACTGTTACGCAGCGCCTCGTGGCGCACGACGTGGAAACAACTGTTGGCATCATCGAATTGCGAAGTCACAGCGAGTCCTCCCCTATGGGTCACAAATATTGGCTGGTGACTCTCGATAAGGTTGCCTTCCGCTTGAAGCGGGAGCTCGCTGACAGGCTTCACGAGGCCCCGTCGTCTCCTGTCCTTAGCCCAGATTTCCTGTCTCAGTTTCTGAGGCTAGGACCTCTGCGTACGGCGATCGAAAGAGAGCAGAGGATTAATATGCCGCTGCTTGTGGACGTTTCGAAGTACGACTATCTGCCCAAGAGCCTCGTGGAGCTAGCGGATAACCTGAGGGAGAAGATGAACGGCAAGAATGAGCGCCTCATTCGCCGTGGAATTAGGGATTCGCTTGACAAGATGCGTACCGAAGAAGGGGTCGAAGCGGCTGGCGGTCTGAAAGCTGCTGAGGAAAGAATTATGACCTTGCTGCAGCAAGAGTCGTGATCCGAAACAGCGGCGCTTCTGAGGTCAGTAGGCGTGGCGGGTGGTGTACTCAGTCGGGGTTGTCGTTAACGCTGTTGTGGGGGCCGGCGGCTGTGGAGGGCGACCGGTTGATCCGGACAGGTGACCACCGATGGCGCGACGAGGAGGTCGTTAAGGGCGGCGACCGGACCCTCGCGGAGGCCGACTCCGTAGCCGTGGGGAGTTCGAAGACTTCGTGCGGGAGCTGTGCTGCCGCGACGGATGTACTGACCGCAAGCGCGTCGGAGGCTCACGCGACGGTGGTGCGGACGTGCGGTGACGGTTGCCCGATGGCCGGTCAATGGTGGTTCAGTGCAAGCGGTGCGCGCCGAAGCGCATGATCCCGAGTGGTGAGGTCCCCGAGACCTGCTCGGAGCGCGGGTTCACTTCGCTGCCGACGTCGCCGTCTTCTTGACGACGACGTACTTCAGCGGCCGTCGGTGCGCACCGCGTTGAAGAACGGAGTGCTGGCCATCCACCGCGACCACCTTGGTCCGTGGAACAAAACGGTGCCTCGCTGCTGTCCCTCAGTAGTGTGAACGGCTCAGGCCAAGGCGACCGTCAGCACCGAGCTCGCCGCAAGGAGGCGTACGAGCAGCCAAGTTGGCGGCTGCCGGCCCCGTGGCGTTAGAACAGTGTCGTTTGATCAGACGGTTCGGTCTGCTCGTGCGGCGGCACGTAAGGCAGCACGAGCGTCTCGGCCGTTACGCGGCGAGGTGTCGTGGTGACCGCGGAGGCATCACGCATCTGCCGGATCAGGTTGGTCACCTGGCCGGGCTTGTACACCGTTTCCAGCAGTGTGTAGGTCTTGAGCTCGGCAACGGTCATACCCTCCGGTGACCGGCTGACGTGTTCCAGCAGGATCCGGCGAAGCGGCGCGGTGTTCGGCTCCAATTCGAGGGTGAGCTGCTGCTGCTGTGTGTCCTTGGGGTCGCGGTATCGGATGCCGTGGTCGCGGTCGACGCTCCACATGGCTTCCTTCATCTTCTCAAGGCCGAGTTCGTGACGGGTGCCGAAGATGAGGTAGAGGACGTGGCCCTTCTCATCGACCATTTCGAAGGTGAGTGTGTGGGAGAACCCTGCCCGGCGAAGCGTGTCGCTGTACTGGTCCCGTAAGAACGCGAACTTCTGGCTCGGGTGCCGATGGAACACTTCCTGCCATTGCGTGCCGCCGAAGGCCGTATCCCCGGCGTTCCTGTGCTTTTCGTCCCGCTCGGCGAACCGGGTGAGGAACGAAGGGGCGAAGGTGACCATGACCTCAGTGCTGCGGTGCCTGGCCAGCTCCTGCAGGAGCGAGAACGGGATGTCGGGTCCGCCGTAGCTGTCGAGCAGTACGAAGAGAGGGCTGCCCAGGCATCCCTGCGCACGCAGCTGCTCAAGCAGGGTGGGGTGGCATTCCCCGTGATGCGTGCTGACGCTGATGCGCCGATTCACATCATCGGAGGGCTCGCCGCGGGCCTTGCCGATCTGGGTCCGCAGTTCGGATTCCCGGCGCTTGTCACCCTCGACGAGCACCATCCGGATGTGCTTGGGCCGGTGTTCGAGTACACCAGCGAACACATTGAAGGCGATGATCGGCGAACCAGGCTCCCCCTCGGAATACACGCCTGGACCGGAGAACCCCTCTGCGTACGCGATGCTGTCGTAGCGCGACAGCAGGATGGGAGCCCAGGGTTGTAAGTACTTCCTCAGGAGGTCGTGCTTCGCCGCCGTATGCGGGTCCCTGTCCCACCACACCTTCTTTGGAACCACCATGTCCGCTCTCCCCCGGGCCTCTGGTTACGCGATTCAGGGCAGAGGATCACACGGTGTGCTGGGCAGTGTCAGGTGGTCGAACAGCAATGGCCGGTTATCGCCGCTCAGGAGGCGATTGCGGGAATACGGTCCGGCATCTCACCCCAGATCTGGCCTTCAAGTTCACGGCCGCCAGCCTTGGGTGTCCGGCCTCCCCACTGCTTGAAGAAGAAGGGGACACCGGCCGCAGTGCAGAGGTCGCGGATCTCGATGACCCATTCTTCATCGATGGGACGGTGATTCGGGCCGGACTCGCCTCCTGCGATCACCCAGCCGATCCCGTCGAGGTCCAGGCCGGCGAGAGACCCCAGCAGTGGTTCGCAGGAAAGGAAGCGGACGGCCGCCGGCACGGCTCGTAGGTCATTGACGCGATCAAGCTGGTCTGCGCTCTCCACCGATACGCCCATCCACAGGTTGGCCGGCCAGTCGAGCTGATCGGCCACTCGGCGCAGCCGGAGGGCGCGCTTGGTCAGCAACTGGTAGGTGTGCTGCGGTGTTTCCGCGATGACTTGAAATACCTGCTTCACGAAGTCCAGCGGAACCCGAGCGTGGAAGAGGTCACTCATCGAGTTCACGAAGACCATGCGCGGAGCCTTCCACTGCAGCGGAACCTCGAGGGCGTCCGGGTGGATCGTGAGGCCAAAACCGGGGCCTGACGTGCGAGGATCCCCGTCATTCTGATACTTGGCTGCGCCCATGGACTTCAGCCGCCGGGATAACGTCAGGGCGTAGCAGTTGTCGCAGCCAGGGGTTATCCGGTCGCAGCCTGTTGTTGGATTCCACGTGGCTTCGGTCCACTCGATGGAACTGCGATCGCTCATGCGTGCCCTCCCTGCCATGAAGCGACATGCGGCACATGGGCGCGCTCTACGTGCGCTTCGACTGACCTGCGTAACGAGCGGCGTACCAACCTGGCACGCGGCCCGCCCCATCATTCACGGCGGACCTTTGTCCCGCATAGGGGATCCGGGGCCACGATCGGTTTCTGGACTGTCTAGCCTCGATCTTGCGTGAGTCCTCGACAGTTCGCTGTTGAGGGCTTTCTGCTTGCCGGAGGGGGAATTCCGGTGGCTGGGCAGGCTGGTGGCCCGGCTGTCGCGTCGGGTGGGCGCCGGGTTCCACGGTTCCGGCTGGTTGATCAGGTCGTCGGGATGGGTGAGGAGGCTGGTCAGCCCGGGTCTGGCAGGGCTTGGAGCCGGCTGATCGCGTCTGTGATCACGTTGCTCCAGGGCCAGGAGTCGCTGAAGCGGAGCCAGCGGCGGCGGCCGGTGGTGACCAGCGTGGCTGCGGCGGAGAACAGCCGGAGGCGGAGCTTCTTCGGTTCCCAGCGGCGGGTTTGGCCGGTCAGGGCGAGCATGGGCATCCAGGCCAGCAGGTCCAGAGCGAGTGAGACGATCTCCAGCCAGAGCTGGTTCTGGCTGGTGCCGTGGAGGGGCAGGTTGCGCAGGCCGGTGTCGCGGGCATTGCGGATACGGTCCTCGGCCCGGGCCCGGCGGCGGTGCCGCAGTTCCAGATCGGCGATCCGGCCGTCCTTGGTGTTGGTGGCGAAGCAGGTGAGCCGGTTGCCGTCGACGTCGGTGAACCGCAACTGGGCTCCGGGGTGCGGCCGTTCCCTGCGGACGATCAGCCGCATGCCGGTGGGCCAGCCGGCGAGCGGGAGTCCGCCGATCTCGGCGATCCAGGCGCCATCGCGGATCTGGCCGTCGGCGTCGACGGCCGGCGTCCAGGCGGAGGCGGGAACCTTCAGCACGGCCTGATGGATGTCGGCGGTGATGGTCATCCCGACCGAGTAGGACAGCCACCGCCCGCGCCGGGTGAGCCAGTTGACGAAGGCGTGAGTACCTCCCGCGGAGTCGGTGCGGATCAGGGTCTGATGTCCGCGCCGCAGCTGTTTGGGCAGCTGGGCCAGGGCGAGGCGGGTGGCGGTGATGTGATCGCTCGCGGTGTTGGAGCCGGCGTTGCCGGGCCGCAGCAGCGCGGCCACCGGCTCCCCGGACCCGCCGCTGCCGTGGTCGACGAACGCCATGAGGGGGTGGTGGCCGAAGGACTTCTTCCAGGTCGGCGTCGCGTCCTGCTTGTCGGAGTGCGCGATCACCAGCACCCCGTCGATGTCCACGACCACGCGGCCGTCGGCGTCCGGGCGGTTGCCGACGGCGAGTGACCAGACCCGCTCCCGTACTTCGGCACGGGCCGCACGGATCGAAGCCAGGGCTCTCGGCCCGGACGCGGCGAGCGTGGTGACCAGGCGGGAGACGGTCGGGTCGGAGGCCACCGGGCCGAACACGGCCGGCTCGGCCCGCAGCAGGGAGACATCGGCCAGACAGTCCCCGCCCATGGCGACCGCAAGCGCGAGATCCAGCAGGACCTTGCCGGGGTCGTGCACCGCCCGAGCCTTGTGCCACGGCGCGAGCGCCGCCGATATCGCATTGTCCAGACCAGACTTGCGGATGGTCTCGACCAGCAGCACGGACCCAGCCTGGGAGACCACCGCGCGGCCACCGCCCCGCACGCGGACAGACGGGTACGACCCGATACGCTTCTTCACCTGGAAAGTGCCTCCGACAGGAGCGGGAACAAGGGCCTCAACAATCCTTATTCTCGCTGGTCAGAGCAATGCCGGTGATTTAGTGC
>NZ_JAGGOT010000094.1 GCF_018614195.1 Streptomyces sp. ISL-43 | reverse complement strand
ATGACGCCCGGTTCGTGGTGGTCCGTCAGGTCAGCGACGGGGCCCGGAACGTGACAGGCACGGCTTCCAAGATCATGGAGTTCTCTACGCCCCGTGATCCGAGTGGAAGACCGTGCCTGCCGACGCATCATCGCTGATCCCGCCTGCCCTTGACCAACTACGTGAGCACTCCGAGGTGGCGTCCGCGGAGGTTCCGGGCCTGCTGGAACGGTTGGCCGATGTGCCCGACCCACGTGATCCACGTGGGGTGCGCCACCGCCTGGCCGTCGTCCTCGCACTGACCGCGTGCGCGGTCCTGGCCGGAGCGACCTCGCTGCTGGCGGTCGGCGAGTGGATCGCCGATGCCCCGGGGGATGTACTGGAACAGCTCGGCGCCCGCCCCGACCCTCTTCTGCCCAGGCGGGTCCTGCCCGCCGAGACCACGGTCCGCCGACTGCTGGCCCGCCTCGACGGCGACGCGCTGGACCGGGCCGTCGGGAGCTGGCTCGCGGACCGCCGGCCGAAGGCGACAGACGACGCCGGGCTGCGCGGCCTGGCCGTGGACGGCAAGAGCCTGCGTGGCGCGGCCAGGGCGAAGGGCCGGAAAATCCACCTGCTCGCCGCGCTGGAGCACACCACATGCCTGGTACTGGCCCAGCTGGACGTCGGGGAGAAGACGAACGAAATCACCTGCTTCCAGCCGCTGCTGGACACCGTCGCCGAGCTCGCCGGCGTCGTGGTCACCAGCGACGCGATGCACACCCAGCGCGAGCACGCCGACTACCTCCTCGACCGCGGTGCCCACTACATCGTGATCGTCAAGGGCAACCAGAAGAAGCTGCGCAGGCAGCTCAAGTCCCTTCCCTGGAGGGACATCCCGCTTCAGGGCCGCGCCTCGGGCGTCGGCCACGGCCGCTCGGAGATCCGCCGGATCAAGGTCGCCACCGTGAACAAACTCCTCTTCCCCGGAGCCCGCCAGGCCGTCCAGATCAAGCGCCGCCGCACCGACCGCAAGACCGGCAAAACCACCGTCAAGACCGTCTACGCGGTCACCAGCCTGACCGCCGGGCAGGCCACCCCGGCCCAGCTCGCCCGACTCGTCCGCGACCACTGGCAGGTCGAGGCCCTGCACCACGTCCGCGACACCACCTTCGCCGAGGACGCCTCACAACTACGGACCGGCAACGCGCCCCGCGCGATGGCCACCTGGCGCAACCTCGCCATCGGAGCCCTCCGGACAGCCGGAGTGAAGAACATCGCGGCCGGCCTCCGCCACAACGCCCGCAACCCCCGACGGCCCCTCGCACTCCTCGGCCTCAAGTGATCCCAAACCGGGCGTCAGGCGACTACGCCGAAGCCCTGATGCGGAGGCTGCCGCGCGGCGCCAGGTCGATTACCAGAACCTGCACGAGCCACGCAAGTGAGACCCGTTCCTCGCAGGTGCAGAACCTCACAATCAGTGAGACTTGCTTGAGTGTTTGATGTCCGGTTTGCCTCGTACCCTGAGGGTGCGCTGTCCCTGACCCTGTGTCCAGTCGGCCCGGCCATGGATGGCTCAGTTGACCAGCTGGTCCAACGTCTCCTCACCGGCGAGGATCCGCCATGCCGGCACCCGCACCGACCGCACCACCGGGCCCGGCTTCGCGCCGGCCCCACCGGACGGCAGGCCGGTGAGCAAGTTGCCCCGCGCGTGCGCCAACCGCAGCAGCCGCGCCGCATCCAAGCCGGGAGGGTGGCCCGGGTCGATCAGTAGCACGGTGTTCTCCCCGTCCGCAGTGAACACCAGGTCCACCGGGTGCCCGCCGACTACCGTCGCGCGCTCCAGATCGGTGATCCCGCGCGCTCCGAGGTGCTGCTGGAGGAGGTCGGTCAACTCCTCCCGGAACGCCTGGGTGCCGGTGGTCGGGGCTGTGGCCGCTTCCCGGGCACTCTGATTCTCGTACGCCCCTGGGCCAAGTAGCGCGGACCGGGCGGCGAGCAGCGCGGGCAGTCCCGCTTGCCCTTGCCAGAAGGCATGACTGCCCACGGTGATTAGCTGGGACTTGGCCCGCGTGATTGCCACGTTCCACAGGTTGACCTGGCTTGCCACCCAGTGCGTGGTTGGCTGCGGCGTGTTGGCCGTGGCCACCGGGCTCAGCACCATCACATCCCGCTGTCCGCCCTGGAAGGCGTGGACGGTCCCGACTCGAACCCGCTCGCGCGGCAGCAAACGCTCCAGGGCCTCCTTCTGCGCCCGGAACGGCGTTACGACGCCGACCCTGGCCTCCTCGGGAAGCCGTGCGAGGAGATCTTCCACGACTTCCCGCACTGCCTCAGCCTCTGCCTGGTTACGCCAGGACAGTCCACCGGGGCCTCGCGCCGATGTGCCCTCCGGTACATCCAGCCAGCCCAGCACCGGGGCCGGATCGGCCTGCCCTACCGGATCGACCGCGGGGATCTGCCTGCGCACATCGGTCAGAACCTGCAACTGGCCCGCGTAGCAGTAACCGTTGACCACGTTAGCGATCTCCGGATGGCACCGGTAGTGCTCATCGAGGAGCAGAGCTGCTTCACCGTGCTGCGCGGCCGCGTGGTACGAGGAGTTGACGTGGTACGTGAGCCGTCGGTCCTCCAGAAGCGCCGCGCTCAAACCCACTCGGACCCTGGCCTGCCTCTCCTGCTGGGGGGAGACCCCGGGGATGTGCCCCAGCTGCATCGGGTCACCGATGATCAGCGCCCTCCGGGCGCGGAAGAGAAGAGGCAGCACTGACGGAATCGAGCACTGGCTCGCCTCATCGATGACGACAAGGTCGAAGAGCTTGGGCAGGAGTTCGAGCTGGCGCACCGAGTGTGTGCTGATCGCCCACCCTTTGATGTACGGGAGCAGGTTCTGCTGGCTCTTCCGGTTGCCACGCTTGTTGCGCAGCGTCTGTAGGCGTTGGCTCATCAGCGTGCGGGCGCGGGCCAGTGCCTCGGTGGACAGTGCTCGGGACAGCTCGACCGACAGCTCAGAGAGTGCGCTGGCGCTCTCCAGACGTCCCCGCTCGAGCCCCCCCTCGTCCCAGGCCATGTGTTCCGGCACGAGTGCCCTCAGCTCCCGCTCCACGGCGAGTACGTCGGCCAGATCGGTCAGCAGCTCGGACGGAACCGGCCGCTCGGAGGCCCACAGCGGCCACGTCGGAGACGGCTGCCGATCAACCCTGTCCGCGGCCGTGACGAACGCGCTGAGTGCCCACCTCCGGCGCAAGCGCGGGAGCAACCAGCGGGCACCGGCAGCCTTCTGTGCCTGTGCCTGCCACCGGGCAGGCTCCGCATCACCACGGCCGGCCCAGGCGGCCTCCAGCAGCCGCACCGGCATACCCAGCGCCGCAGCACGTTCCTCCCGGTCCCGTAGCAGCTCCAGCAACCGCGCCTCCTCGCCGACCAGGCGGGCAGCTTCACGCCGCAGGACATCTGCCCGGGCACGGGTGTTGCGCAGCTCCCCGGCCACAGTGGCCGAACTCCGTCGGGCGTGCTGCGGAGGTTCAGTCAGCAGCCGCTCCAGCTTCTTCGCCTCCGCCAGGAGGGCCTCGGAGTTGCCCGTGCGCATCAGCAGCCCCGGCGCGATGGCGTCGCAGCGCTCGGCCACGACGTTCACCGCCTCGTTGTTGGTGGACGCGACCAGGACGGACTGACCCGCCGCCACCGCGGTGGCGACCACGGCCGTGACGACCTCGCTCTTCCCCGTGCCCGGTGGGCCGGTGGCGACGGTGAGCGGTCGTGTCATCGCGGAGGCGATCACCTGCTCCTGGCTTTCATTGCAGGGGCCCGGGGCGACCACCGCGGGGGAGGCAGCGGCCTGCTCTGTGTCCTGCATGCTCGTGTCCAGCAGCGCGGCAAGCGCCGTCCCGGGGATCTGGCCGGTCCGCGCGGAGATCTGGAGCAGGTTGTCGACCAGCCCTTCCGTGGAGACACGGTCCATCCCCGAGGGGGTCAGCAGCACGGCTGCGTTGTGCGCTCCGGGCCGTAGCGTCTGGTTCACCGACTGCTCGCTTAGCGCGGACAGCTCCAGGGGCTCCAGCTCTGGCAGTCCCAACTCGCCCAGCAGTTCTCGTACGGCCCGCAGCATCTGCGCGCTGTTGCCCTCCTGCCAGGTCGGCTGCCAGCGGGCCAGGAGGTCGGCAGCGTCGTCGTCGGCCAGGAGTTCCGTAATCACCCCGGTGTGCAGGGCGGGCACGCCGCTTGGGCGGAGCGTGTCGCGGCCGTTCTCGTCTGGCGCGAGTTCCATGGGCTGGATCAGGAGGGGCGCGATCCGCATCGGGCTCCGCCGCTGCCCGCTCCCATGACCGGCGACCGGCAGGGTGATCGCGGGGTAGCCGTACCAGTATTCCTGCAAGGCGTCTGCGCTGTCGGGCGGGGCACCCGGGCCGGCTGCCGTCTGCTTCTTTGGCTTGGGGAGGTCCGGGGGCGCGAGAAGCGAGTCCGAGAGTCCCGATTGGATCGTCTCCGCGGTGTTGTTCCTCAGCAGGAAGTATTTGGAGCCGCGCCCGCTGTCGCGGTCGGGCATCATTCCGGCTGCCGCCGTCGCACCGAGGCAGTTCACGTAGTAGTGGAGCAGCCGCTCCCAGTCCACCCCGTCGCGGGCGTCCAGTGCGGCCAGCCCGCGAGCCTTGACTAGCGCGGGGGAGCGTTGCGCGGCCGCGGTGGCGGCGGCCCGGTCCCCGGGGAGGGCAGGGAGGTTCACCTGGCGGGCCACCGAACGGGCAAACGGCAGACTACGGGTGGCCCTGATCGTGGACTTGGTGGGCCGCTGCTCCTCCGGTACGCCATTGCGCGCCATCTGTGAGGTCAGGTAGTCGAAGAGGTCGTCCGGAGTGATCCAGCCGCCCTCCTTGATCCGCCCGGTGCGCAGCCCCTCGACGATCTCACCTGTGAAC
The DNA here is from genome assembly GCF_018614195.1 of Streptomyces sp. ISL-43. Lineage (GTDB taxonomy): Bacteria > Actinomycetota > Actinomycetes > Streptomycetales > Streptomycetaceae > Streptomyces. The sequence goes on along the minus strand of NZ_JAGGOT010000094.1, from coordinate 31,653 downwards.
CGTGACGTACCGAGGGTGGAGCCGGCGGGGGCCATCGCAGAGGCGGCCTGGAGGGCGTCGGAGGCGGTGATGAAGTACACGCCTGTGGGACGTAGAAGTGTGCTGGGTGCCGGGCGCTCCTCGGTGTCCTGGCCGCCCTTGGCCGTCCAGCCCTGTACGACGCTGCCGCTGGAGCAGCAGTCCAGCAGCACGATCTTGGAGGAGGCGCGGCAGGACTGGAGCGTCCGCTCAAGGAATGCTGCCGACACCGCGGTGCCCGGCAGATCGGCCGGATTGGTGTCCCGGGTGAGGAAGTACAGCTGGTTGTCGGACTCGCAGAACTCGCCGTGCCCACTGAAATACAGCAGAGCAGTCTCGCTGGCCTGACGGTCCTCCAGGAAGGACTCGATGGCGTGCAGCATCTCGGCGCGGGTCGGCTCGGAGACCATCGCGCAGTCGTTGTACATGCCGATCTCGGTGCTCTCCAGCACCGCCTGCATGTAGTGCAGGTCCGCAAGGACGGGCGGGAGATCGTGGTACGCGCTGCTGTCGTAGGTGGACACACCGATGAGCAAGGCGTACCGGTCGTTGTCACTCATTGCGTGCTCAGCCCGCCGCGGGGCTGGTGCCGTCACCGGCGCCGTCGGCAGGGTCTTGCCGTCCTTCGTTCCCGTCTGCGAGGAACCGCTCGATCCGCTCGTCGTCCTCGCGGGCCTGCCGGCCAGTGATCGTGAGAGTGGCTCCGTCGGGCCGGCTGACGATCACAGTCCGTTGCGGCACCCGCGCCAGCCATACCTGCAACGCCGCGCCGACGAGGGCCCCACCGTTGAACAGCAGGCCGATCAGGTCGGTGATGTCACCACCTTTGAGGGATTCGTCAGAGGGGGCTCGGGACTGCGGGACGTCAAGGGCGGCGCCAGGGGAGGTCGCGGAGATCTGTTCCAGTAGTTCACGGGCTTCGCGTCGGGCCCGTAGAGGATCCTCGTCTACGACGGAGATCAGGTACGCGGCGGTCCGGTCTTCGCGAATGGTGCTCACACATTCCCCCTGAGTACATCCGTGCATGGGACACGGGGCCACGAGGCTAGTCCGCGGGGCGGCCATCAACCGCCGCATTTTCTGGAAACGCACTGGTCATTGGCGTGAAATGGGCGCTGCGTCACCCGTCAGGAGGAGGGCGCGGCGAGGAATCGTACTGGCTCCCTCAGACTCGCCAATGCTCCGTCGAAGTCTGCGAGCCGGGCCGCAACCGTCGCCATCGCGAGGCGCTTCGGCAGCGCTGCGGAGAACTTCAACCCGTGCACAGCGCGGGGATCGACGTCAGGAAGCACCAACGCCGCGCCGTCAGACGTGCTTTCGCGGGCAGCGCGCCACATATCGGGTGTCAGGTCCTCCCGCAGTCGTACGTAGCAGTCCGTCGGACGTTGGATGGGATCGCTGATCGACGGCAACGTTGCCGCGAGGGTGGCATTCGCGCGGTAGCCGGCCCAGGTCCACCAGCGCACGTCGGTGCCCACTCGAGTCACCAGCGTTCCGTCGGGCTGCACCAGCTGCGAGGCGTCTTCCTCACGCCATTCGGCCAGACACACTTCGGCTCGCCGGGTGAGCGAGACCAAGGGGTCGGCTCCGAGGAGGACCTCGCGCATGGCGCGCGTCAGGGCATATGAGAGTCCGGCGAGCGAACCGCTGGTCCACTTGGCGATGCCACCGCCATCGGCCGGTTCGACGAATACGCGCTTGCGGCCCCAGTCGATGAACGTCACTTGCCAGCTTCGGCCGCCGAGCAGCAGCCGGCGGGGCCCAGGGCGTTCCTCGGTCAGTACGGAAGGATCGGTCTGACCGATCTCGTAGCGCCCCGACAGAACGGTGAACTGCGGGGGCGCGGTGAAGGAGGCGGTCAGTTCGATGAAGTGGCGTCGGCCGAAGCGCCGCTCCGCCTCCGGGCCGATAAACAGCAGCCCGCCGTCCTCCTCCAGGAAGCCTTCACTCACCAGGTGGCGCAGGATCGGTGCCGCCGAGCGGTCGAAGGGTGCGAGGCCGTTCCACTGCTCAGGCCACAACCGATCACCCAGCTTGTGCTGCTGAAGAGTGGCGGCCAGCAGCTGCTGTGCCACGAGATGGCGAGGTTCCGGCGGCGCGGTCACCGGTTCGACCCAGCCCTTCCCCCAGAGCAGCAGCAGTGCGGCTGCCTGAAGCAAGGAGTCCTTCCGGGTCGTGAGGAACAGGCAGCTGCGTGTGCTGCCAGGCCGCCGTCCGGTGCGTCCGATGCGCTGGAGGAACGAAGCCACGGTGCGGGGCGAGTCGATCTGGATGACCCGGTCCAAGTCGCCCACGTCGATGCCGAGTTCCAGCGTGGACGTGGAGACGATGACGCAGTCGCGTGCCTCCGCGAACGCCTGTTCCGATCTGGCTCTCTCATCGGCCGACAGCGAGGCGTGGGAGAGGAACACCGTCACCTCGCGTGCGCGCAATGCTGCGCCCAGCTCCTCCACTTGTCGCCGGGAATCGCAGAAAACCAGCCGCTTCTCGCCCCGGTGCAAGGCGGCGATGAGCTTGGCGGCGTTGTCGACCGAACCGACGTAGTCGAGCTCCACCTCGCCTGCAGGGCGGGCGCCGGCCGAGGACGGGCCCAGTACCGAGGCCACCCCCGGTGCCCCGGTGAGGTCGGGTGCCACAACGCGTGCCGGGCGCTTGCCCGAGCCGCCCCCCTGGAGCCAGGTGAGGAGCTGCTCGGGATTGCCGACGGTCGCCGACAGCCCGATCCGCTGGATGGGACGCCCTGCGACCCGTTCGAGGCGCTCCAGAACAGCCAGCAGATGCCAGCCGCGATCGTCGCCCGCGAAGGCGTGCACCTCGTCCACGACGACCGCCCGTACCATGCCCAGGAGCTGGGCATGGTCGGTCTTCGTGCCGATGAGCATGGCCTCCAGCGACTCGGGGGTGGTCAGCAGGATGTCCGGAGGCTCCGTGCGGATCCGTCGCCGCTGCGACTCCTTGGTGTCCCCGTGCCACAGCTCCGCGCTGCGCCCCAGCCACTGGGCGTACGAGTCGATGCGGGTCACCAGGTTGTTGAGCAGGGCCTTCAGGGGACACAGGTAAAGCACCGAGGTGCCGGACCAGCCCTGTTCGGACATGGCCGAAAGGATGGGCAGGCAGGCAGCCTCGGTCTTTCCGCCGGCCGTGGGGGCGAGCAGGACCACGTCCTCGCCGTCCATCACCGGATCGATCGCCGCGCGTTGCAGTGGCCGCAGATCGGGCCACCCGAGGGTGTTCACCACGTGGTGGAGCACGACAGGATCGAGCCGGTCCAGAAGGTCGTGACTGGCGCCGTCGTTCGTGTCTCCCGAGTCGGCCACTACACGTCCAGTTCGATGTCATCGGCTGATACCGCGGCGGCCAGGTTCCGTTCCACATCGGTGAGTTCGTTGTCCGCCACCGTCAGACGGTAGTGCTGCCGGGGGTCGAAGTCCTCGAACTGGTCAATCCGGTCGAGGACATCGCCGACGAGCTTCTTCAGGAACAGCCGCGGCGCCACGCCGACCTTCCCGCCGAGCGCTCCACCGACGGCCCGGGCGAGGTCGGCGACGTAGGCATCATCCGCGAGCGCCTTGATCCGCTCGGGTGCCGCGGCCCCCGCCGCATACAGGTCGCGGATGGTCACCCCGAGGCTCACCAGGGACTCAGCGGTGAAGCCGGGCAGTCGTACCTGCACCGCGCGAGGGTTGTCGAACCGAGGATCGGTGGTGAAGTCGGTGGCAAGGCGCTGGGCAAGGGGTGCCAGCCGCTGTACACCCTGCTGGCCGTCGTAGAACGCGGGCGTGCCAGTGATCACCAGATACAGGCCGGGGAAGCGCCCCGAATGGACCTCGTCGATGAGCTGTCGCAGCGCGTTGAGTGCCTTGTCGCGGGCATCCGACCGTACGCGCTGGAGGGTCTCCACCTCGTCCAGGACGACGAACAGTCCCCGGTGCCCCGAATCGCGCAGCACGGTCAGGAGTCCCTGCAGGAAGCCGAAGGCCCCGAAGTGGTCGAGGTCGCCGCGCACCCCGGCGGAGCGCCGGGCGGCCGCGGCCACATGGGGCTGTCCGCCGAGCCAGGCCAGGACGGCGGACGCCGTCGCCTCGTCGCCTTCGGCGAGCGCGGAGCGGTAGCCGCGCAGAGCCGTCGCGAAGGACGGGGCATGTCGGGACACCTCGCCGAGCCGTGCGCTCAGCAGCGTCTCCACCTCGGCAGCAAGATCGTCCTCGCTCGCACCGGCTGCGAGGGCGTCCTCCTCAAGGGCATAGAACCAGGCATCCACGATGGGCCTGAGGGCACTAGGAGGGAAGCTCGGCGTGGCCAGCCGCTCGGTGAGGCGCCGGTAGACCGTCTCCAGCTTGTGCAGGGGCGTCTCGGTCTCCGAGATCTGGATCTCGGCCACGGCGAACCCCAGCCGCTTGGCCCGCTCGCCCAGCCACCGGGTGAAGAACGTCTTGCCCGACCCGTACTCACCCCGTACCGCTTTGAACACCGAGGCCCCTGAGGCCACCGCGTCCAGCTCGGCGCTGAGTGCTGCTTCGAACCGGTCCAGGCCGGTGGCCAGCAGATCGAGACCGCTTTCGGGGACGGCGCCGCGCCGCAGAGCATCGATGACAGTGCGCCTGCGGGCGGCGGAGACGGGGGAGGCCGGATTCGGGCTGGTTGTGCTCACCCGTTCAGTCTCCCATCCGTCGCGATCAGCCGAGTCCGAACTGTTCCTTCAGCAGCCCTGTGCGCAGGCGCAGGGTCCTGCCGTCCTGGAGTGTCTCCAGGACCTGCACTCCGTCGTAGTTGAGGAGCTGGCGCAGGACAGCGGCGAATCCATCGGCTCGGGTGGCCGGGTGGCCGACGCGCTGTGCTACGGCGGTCACCGGGAGGGTTCCCCCTGCGTCGAGCAGAGCACGGATCGCCTTGGCGATCTTTTCCTCGCGCTGCGGGCGGGCCAGGAGGGAGACCTGGTCCTTGTACGCCTGGGTGGCAAAGAGGGCGGAGATCAGGGCTTCGTCCGGATAAACCGGGGCTGGGACGACCAGGGTCTCTGACTCTTCGCCCGCCGGTACCTGCGCGACGTCGAACAGGGAGTCGTGTGTCTCGGCCAGCTTGGCCAGCTCGGCCTGCGCCTTTGTAGGCGCCTGCCGGGCAGCCTTCTTGGGCGCCGGAGCTGCCTCGGTCTGCGTGGGGTTGGAAGACGCGGGCTGCCCCTCTGGCGACCACCAGAGCGGCTGCTGGTTGCCCAGTTCCCGCCACGGGGCGGGCGGAGTTGCTCCGAAGGGGAGGAACGCCAGAACCGGGATGGTGAACTCGGCGAGCGCCGCACCTCCGTGGTAGCCCGCCTTGAGCGCGGTGTAGCGGGAGTCCGCGTCCCACAGGGCGACGATCGATCCCCCGGGATCGGGCCACACCACGCGGGGACCGGAGAGTGCGACCTCGGCCTCGGCCAGGGTCCCGCCGGGGGCGCGGTGGCGGGCAGACTCCGGGGAACCGGCATCCACCTTGACTCCGTGCCGGTCCACGACGTGGCCGTGATCGCTGGTCAGGATCACCGCCATGCCCTGGGCCGCGGCAACCCGCAGGAGATCGCGCAATCCGCTTATCTCGTTGACGCGCCAGGCCCCGTCGCCGAGCTTCTGGTCCTTGGCGAGCCTGTCGTCGATGGTGTTCAGGACGACAGCGACATGAGTCCGCTCGTCGTGGAGCGCCTCAGTGAGCGCCGGGCTGAACGTGGCGCCGGCGGTCTCGGTCCGCAGGTCGTCCTTGTGGAAGACGGCGGCGGGCGCGTCCCAGAACGCATGGGTGGGGAACAGCCGCTTCTCGTGGGCCTGCGATCCCGTCATGAGTTTGCCGGCGAACAAGGAGGTACGGGAGACCGTGGTCAGGGTGGGCAGAGCGGCCGCCATCGCACGGCGGCGCGGCAGACCCTCCTTCACCGGGTCGAACTCGGCCCAGGAAGCGTGGAGTTCCTCGCCGAGTTCGGCGGCGATGGCAGCGCTCATCCCGTCGAGGACGAGCAGTAGCACGCGCCGACCGCCCCCGTCGCGCACGACCGGTTTCACCACCCGGTCGAGGAACGTTTCCACGGTGAGCATCGATCTGGGAGGAGTGCCCGCGGCCGTCCAGCTCGCGAGCATCTGCGCGAAGGCGCGGTCGATCGCACGACGCCGCGCGCGTACCCGAGCCCCGAGCGTGTCGTACGCGGACTTCAGCACCGGGTCGGGGTCTCCACCCGCCTCGATGTGCTCCAGTGCCCGGTCCACCCAGCCCGTTTCGGTGATGTGGCGCTCTATGGCGCCGGCCACGGCGTCCGACTCGACTACGGGGTCGCCGGCCAGCCACTGGGCGAGCCGCTGTCCCATGCGGGCCCGCTCGATACGGATGCGTGCTTCCGGGCCGTCGGCCCGCTCGTGTGCGCTCAGGGCGCTGACCGCGGCCTCGATCGTGTGGGGATCGGCAGCAGCCAGGGCACGTCCAGCCGCGGCGAACCTGGCTTCGAGCCCGGCTGCCAGCACCGGGCTGGCTTCGGCGGCCGACTCGGCACCGAACTGGCGCACCAGCGTGGATGCCCGGTCCAGGATGGTGTCGCTGAGCCGCCGGGCCTCGCGGGCTTCATCGGCGCCGCTGCCCGTGCCGATGCGTTTCGCAGCAGTCAGCAGCGAGATGACGTACTTTTCCGAGGCCCGCCCGAAGACGGAGACCAGGGCGTCGCGGTCATCGACGGTCGAGTTCGGCTGGTCCCCGAACCAGTGCTCGGCACGGCCCCGTGCCTTGTAAGCGGCCGCGCTCGGTTCGCTGTGCAGCGACAGCGCCGCACACACGAGGCCGAATGCGACCGCGTCGCCGCCGTGCTCGGCGTTGACCAGGGCGAGGAGGGCTCGTCCGGCGAGACCCGCCTGGTCTTCCTCGCTGAGGAACGCGGCCAGCTCGTCCCGTTCGCGACCGCGCAGTTCCAGGAACCGCTCGGGGGCTCCGGGAGTCTGGGACCACCCGAGCAGGGCGTGGGTGTCGAGGCTGTCGCCCGCGGGTACGCCGTGCGATCGGCCCGATTCGGTGTCGTACCGTCCCAGGCGCAGCCGACGCAGCGCTAGGGAGGACAGGGCCGTGCGGCGCGACAGGATGCCGCCCGCGAGTGCCGGCCAGCCGCCCGGTGGGGTGGCGTCCAGCAGCGCTTCCGCGGCCCAGTTGACGTCCTTGAGCCGGGGGTCGATCTGTTCGGCCCCGAAAGCCTCGCGGACCACATCCCAGCTGTCGACGGCCTCGATGCGCTTCTTGTGGGCGCGGGCCAGGATGGCCGGGTCGAGTTCGTTCTGCTCGCGATCGGTCAGGACGACGAGGACGCAGGGTCCCGTTGCCGCGTCCGCGAGGTGATCGAGGAGCAGCTCGTGGACCGCGAGCGGAGAGGGCGCGGCCGCGATGCGGGCGATGCGTCCGTCGTCCCACTCGGGTTCGCCGGGCCCGTCCCATTGCGGCGCGGAGCGCAGCAGGACGGCCCGGCGCTTGCCGCCGCCGGTGAGGGAGGCGGCGAGTGAGGACTGGGACGACAGGTACTGGGTGATGGTCGCGAGGTTCAGGCGTACGGCGACCGTGGAGACGGGGGCGCTCATGACTCGACGACCTGCCAGGTGATTTCGATGGTGGCACCGGGCTCCTGTGCGGCCAGTTCGGCCAGTTCTGCTTGCAGCTCGGCTACGGCGCGGGCCGCAGTGGTGCGGCCTCCACCGGAGCGCCGCACTCGGCCGGCACCAGGGGTGGGTGCCGTGGACCCGGTCTCGGGAACCGGCGGGTGGCTGGTGGCGGTGTTCAGCGGAACGGCCCCCGCGGTCTGCGCGGCGGGAGTCGGCGCAGGCGGGGACGGCGGTGTGACCGTCGCTGCCCGGTTGCGCTTCACCAGCGCCAGCACCTCGCGCTGCGTGCGGTCCAGGGCGTCCCGGAGGTCCCCGGTCCGCTGATCGCCACGTGCCACATTGCGCAGCGAGTCGAGCAGGGCCTGCCCCTCCGGCCCCTCGGCTGCGGCCAGTTCAAGGGTGGTCCAGGAGGCTGAGGTCAGCGCCTGCGCCACTGCGCGTGCCTGCTTGACCGAGGTCCCGTAGCGGTCGGCGCTGACCGGACCGAGATCGAAGGCGGCGAGTGCTTCCACCGTCTTCTTCGCGCCGGCCGCGCCCTGGCCGGCCGCCTGGGTGAGTACCTTCAGCAAGTCGACGGCCCTCCGGGCGAGGGCAAGGCGGCCTGAGTCGTCCGTCTCGTCCAGCTGGAGGAATCCGGTGTGCTTCTCCAGCTCGCCCACGAGGTCGGCGGCCGGATCCTGGTAGGAGCGCGCCTGCTCGGTGATCTGGCGGGCGAAATGGTTGACCATACGTCCGCGCCGCAACGTCGGGGCCTTCGCTCCGAAGACCGTCTCGAAGCGCTGCCGAGCCGCCTCCCAGTCCTCCTCGGAGGGCAGCGGCTGGCTGCGCAGCGCGTCGTGGTCCTTGATCTGCGACAGCTCGGGAGCAGGGTCGAGCGGCATGCCGCCGCGTACCCACACCCGGTCGTCCATTTCCGCGAACGACGCCACGACGAGCTTGGCGAGGAAGTCGGGCAGGCCGCGCGGTCCGGGCTTGTCGGTCCAGTCGGTGAGTGCGATCAAGGACAGGTCGCCCGTCACTCCCTGGTTCTGGGCGAGCTGACGGAAGTGGTCGGCCCAGAACAGCGACAGCTCGAAGTACGCCTCCTTCTGCTGTCCGAGGCGCAGCGGCCCGGCCAGCCGCTGCATCAGCTTCCGGTCGCCGGCCGGGACTTCGGTGCGCCGGTCGCGGGCCTCGGCCGCCGCCCGGACGTGGGCGAACGCCTTGCGCGCGTCGGCTGCCTTGACCGTGATCCCGGTGTCGTCGGGGTCGAGGTTCGGATGGTCCGGGTACTGGGAGGCGAGCAGCTTGCCCGCGATGTGCCTGATGCCGTCCCGCAGGGACTGCCCGAAGGAAAGGGTGAGCCCGTCGACCTCGCGCAGCGATTCCAGGTGGTCGTCGAAGCCGAGCTCTACGTCAGCGGGCTTCTTGGCGGCGAGACCGTACGCCTGCTTGAAAGCGGCCTTGACGTTCTTGAGTAGGGTCTCCCGCTGGGTTTCCAAGAGGCCCTTGGCGCGGGCGCGGTTGTCGGCGTTGAGGTGGCCCGCGTACTGGCTGTCGAAGCGCTGTTCGTCGGCGAGCGCCTTGTCGATCACGACGAGCCGGCGGAAGTCCAGGTACCGCTGGGAGGAGAGGTGGGTGGGTAGCCAGGCGAGGGTCCGCGACCGCTCGGCCTGCTGCTTCTCGCGCAGCCGCCGGATCCGGTTGGCGTCCTCGACGGGCCCGTACTCCCCGTCGTCGAACGGCAGGTCGAGGGCGATCCGCCAGCGGCCTTCCTCGCGGGGCATCAGGTCGTGGTCGGGCAGCTCGTCCTCGTCCGCAACATTCCCGAAGATCACCTCGACACTGCGGTCCGTGCCGCGCCACACGAAGTTCAACTCGTCGATCAGCTGGCCCTGCTCGACACCCAGTTCTTCGGCGAGGAGCCGCTTGGCGAGTGCCTGCCGGTTGCCCGGGTTGTCGTTGACGTTGGCATTGGCGATGACGGAGTCGACGTCGACGCCGGAGAGTTCGAGGCGGACGCCGGGGTTCGCGTCGGTGCCGGTCTCCTTGATCTCCGGGAAGCGGCCGGCCCACTCGGCGACCTTGTTCTTCAGGATGCCGTACTCGCGGCCGGGGATCGGGGCGACGACCGAGCCGTAGTTGAGCGCGGAGAGCCGGCGGATGGTCAGGTCGGCGAGGGCGGGCACGCTGGGGGCGAGCGCGGACAGCAGCAGGGTGCCGATGATCCGGTTGTCGCCGACGAAGGTCTTCACCCGGCCGCGGACAGCCTGGTCGGTCATGCTGTCCGGGTGGTGCTTGTACTGCTCGATGTCCTCCTCCGACACGTTGTACGTGGCGAGCAGGTACGGGCGCAGCTTGGTCCGGTACAGCTTGTCGGCGGCCTCGAAGACGACCTTCAGACTGTCGGTGAACGGCTTGTCGCCGCCCGCCGTGATCAGCGGGTACAGATCCCCGACCGGGATCAGGTCGCCCAGGCGCAGCTCGTCGCGGTGGTCGGCGAGCAGCTGGCCCATCAGCTTCATGCCGGTCCGGTTGCGCTGCAGCGCGGAGGACACGTGGACCAGGGTGTCCATGAAGGCCGGCGAGAACGGATAGGTGAGCCGGAAGCTCGCCTCGTCGGCGCCGACGCCGTCGGCACCGCGGTCGGAGCCGAGGAGGGTGTCCCACACCTCCTGGCGGACCTTGCGCGTCTTCTCGAACTCGGCGTTGACGAGGACGGTCGCCTCCGCGTCCTTCGGCTTGAGGAGGCGGGCGTGCGCGACCTGCGGGAGGTTGCGGTCTTCGAGTGTGATCTTGTCGAAGCGGCCGGACGCCTGGTTCAGGGTGTCCTGGATGGAGGACTCGGCCGCTCCGGACAGCTCCTCGCCGACCAGTTCCCGCAGGTCACGCTGGCGGGCGATGAACGACACGATGGGGATGGCCCGGCGTGCGTCGGCGCCCTCCACGAAGTTTGTGATCTTGCCGGCCTCGCGGCCCACGAACTTCTGGTCGTGGATGAGGGTGGCGAGCCACAGGATCAGCTCGTCGAGGAAGAGGATCAGGCCGTCGTAGCCGATCGACTTGGCGTGCGCGGCGATCACGGACAGGCCGGCGTCGAGCGAGATGAACCCGTGCTCGTCCTCGATCGCGTTCTTCGCGAAGCCCGGCAGCAGATTCGTGCTCGCGTCCTGGACCAGGCGCGCGCGGAGCTCGGCCGGGGTGGAGGGGCTGACGAGGTTGAGGGCCTGGCCGGCCTCATGCACTTCCTCGGCGGCGATGGCGGTGTCGAGGAGCTCAGGGGTCCAGGCGAAGGACTCGCCCCACTCGTCGTCGTCATCGCCGGAGGCGTCGGTGGACGCGAGGCCGCCGATGACGGCGGTGTCGCCCATGCGGGCCCGCATGGACCGGATGTCCTCGAAGAGTGCATCGGTCCGGTACACCTGCGGCGTCGGTGCCTCGGGGTGCAGCTTCTTGACGTGGGTGACGTACCCACCGAGGACACGCTGCTCCAGTGCCTTGGCGCCGAGCATGTGGTACGGCACGAGCAGGAACCTCTTCCCGTCCGTGCCGAGCCATTCGTGCTTGGTCAGCACGGGGTCGAAGGAGTCGCGGCTACGGGCGGCCGGGCTGCCGCTGAGCAGCGCGTGCAGTACGGCCATGAAGTGCGACTTACCGGAACCGAACGACCCGTGCAGATAGGCCGCCTTCGACGTGTGTCCGTCGAGCGCGGACCTGATCAGGCCGAGGGCCTCGTCGAAGTTCTCCAGCAGCCGCTCGGTGACCACGTAGTCCCGGAGCGCGTGCTCGGCCCCCTCCGGGGTCGTCGCCTCTGAGAGCTGGAGGACGAAGTCCGAGGTGGAGATGGACTCCTTGATGTCGATGACATCGCGGAGCAGGGGCGGCTGCTGGGCCATAGGTGGTCTCGTCTCCTGTTACCTGGGATGGGTGATGATCGTAGGCGGCTGGGCAGCGGGCGAATGAGCCGCTTTTCAGTCCATTGTCTTTCGGTCCAGCACTGCTTCTGCGCGGTCCTGGACCTTCTCGGCCAGCGAGCGGAACTCCTGGTAACACGTCTGCACGTACTTCTGGGTGCTTCCCAGCGCGCCGTCAGCGGCACGGAGGTCGAACATCGGCTTGCGGGCGTCGTGGGCCAGCGGCATCAGGCTGCGGTAGTTGCGCAGCGTGGCGATCTCGTACGAGCGGTCGTCATCGGGCCATGCGACATGGCCGAGCACCGCGGTGCCGTACACCCAGGGCATACGCGCCAGCCAGCGCTCGTAGGCCCGCACTGGCCGGTCGAGCCGCATCTCCGGCTGCATGATCACGTAGCCGAGCGGTTCCATGGCCGCAACGGGTGAGGAGATCGTCGCCGGGATATGCGGTTGCACCAGGTTCTGCCACTGCCTACGCCAATCCCGCAGGGTGGGCCCGAGGTTGAGGAGTCCCTTGAGTGAGAAGAGGTCCGCGGCCATCGGCGTGAGCACGGTATCCGCGGCGAGCAGCGCGGCCCGGTTGATGGCGCCGAGGTTCGGCCCCACGTCGATGAGGACGAGATCGGCATCGACCTCGGCCGCGGCTTGCTCGATGATGCGGTGGAAGGCCGTGGTCGTCCGGATCGCCGCCTGGTCGCCGCCGTAGCCCTGGAGCCATGCGGCGGACAGCTTGTCCTCGAACTTGCTGAGCTCGAGATTGCCCGGCAGCAGCCACAGCCCCTCGGTCACCGTCACAGGGCTGACGGGCTGGATGTCGCCGGTACCTTCGAGGATGGGGCGCACCGCGTCGGCGATCGTGCGTTGGCTCTCCGTCCGCGTGAAGAGCTTCCGCTGCTCCGGGTAGCCGTTCTGTGCGAAGAGCTCGGAGTCCTTCCCCCATAGCTGTTCCAGCTCGTCCTCGTCCAGGATGGCCGCGGTGAGGTTGGACTGCGGGTCGAGGTCCACGGCCAGGACCCGCGAGCCCTGCCGCTGCAGCATGTGCGCCAGGTGGTAGGCCAGGGTGGTCTTGCCCACGCCCCCCTTGTTGTTGAACAGGGCGATGGAGATCACTGCGCGCTCCTCAGGGTCACGGACCAGGACGAGTCGTCGACTAGGTACTCGGCGGGCGGATTCCCGTTGCGTTCGAGCGCCGCGCGGACCCGCCCGATCCCCCGGCCGAATCGGTTCACGTAGCCGAGCGACTTCATGGCCGCGGCCAGGGACGGATTGCGGTAGTCGTTGACCCGGTCGAAATTGTCGCTGCGGACCTGGCCGTAGGGACCACCTGGATTGGTCACCTCGATCCGGTCGTCGAACCAGGCGACCCGGACCGGCGCGTATGAGGTCTCGTAGTTACGGTGCATGATCGCGTTCATGCACAGTTCCCGGAGGGCGTCGAAGGGGTAGTCCGGACGCTGCTCCTCCCGGAAGCCGCCCGTTTCGATCAGCCTGGTGTGCAGATGGCCACGCAGCAGTGTCTCCAGGCGGTCGGCCGCCGACACCACGTTGTGCCGCAGCTCCTGCTCATCCGCGATCGGCGCATCCAGATCACTGCCCTGATACCGGACGAACTGGACGTACGCACCGGGAACGAAGGTGCTGGGGTCGTATCCAGCGACCAGCAGCCCCGTCGGAGTCGCCATCCCGTCCAGGGTCGCGAGGCGCAGAGAGGCGAGCTGCTGCTCTACGGGACGGCCGTCCTCCTCCAGCACCTCGGGGCCGACGACCGCCGGCAGATAGGTCGACTGGAACAGTCCGAGATCCAGATCCCGTACACCGGAACCGAAGACGGGACGGCTGTCGAAGGGGCCGTCACCCACCCGGCGCCGCTCGGTCAGCACCCGCTCGTCGTCCCGGGTCGCCTTGCGGGTCGTCGGTCCCGGACGCACCCAGACGAACCCGTCGAACCGTACGGGCGGGGTCGCCGATGCCTCCACTCGGATCCGCACCACGGGTTTGCCCTTGTACGGGGCGACGGAGACGGTCATCGATGGTCGGTCCAGGATCAGGCCGTCATCACGCATGTCGGTTAGCGCGAGCAGGGCCCGGTCACTGGTGTCGACATCCTCCGCCGGCTCCCCGCCGTCCGTGACGCCGATCAGCAGGTCCCCACCGCCGCGCCCGGCCAGGTCGTTGGCCAGAGCACAGACGGCCCTTCGCACGGCTTCAGGCTTCTTGGCGTTGCGCTTGAACTCCAGGCATTCCGTCTCCTGCGTACCCAGGAGGTCAGCGAGGTCGGTCGTCATGCGTTCAAGTTCCCGGTTCTCTGTGCGGGGCGATTTGGTGGCGCGGCGCTCGGCTGTCTGAGCTGTGGCTTTCTGGACATTCTCTCCTGGTCTGGCGCGGCTCTGTCGCCCTATCCCGTCCCACAGCGTGCCACCTGCCACTGACAATGGCCGGGCCGATGCCGAATGCCGGTGGAGATGGGTTGCAGTGCCCGGCTTGGTGGCCGTCAGCCGGGCCCTGCTCGGACCGCCTCCTGCCGGCTGCGCGCGTTCACCTCGGCGAGGCGGGCGCGCAGCAGCTCCGCCGGGCCGATGGGCGCGATGTGGTCCGGGTCCGCGTCCCACTCGCGGCCGCCGCCGCGGGGGCGGAGCTGGAGGTACGGCCCTTCGTGGCCCATGACCAGGCCGACGCGGTCGAGGGCGGTGTCGCGGACGGTCGTCCCGATGCAGGGGAGGCCGGTGGTGCCCGTCACCGTGCGGCGCCCTTGGTGATCACGGTGGCCAGCAGGTGGGCCACGGGCGCGGAGCACACCCCGAGGTGCACGAGGGCGTAGAGGGCTTCGTCCTCCCAGGGAGTACGCGGTCCATGGCCGGGAGCTGAATGCCGGCCCGGCGCAGGGCCTCGGCGAGGGCATCATGGGCGTCGGAGGCCTCCTTGATCGTGGCCCAGCGGGCGGCCTCGGTGGTCCTGTCGGCCTTGGAGGGGGTGGTGTGGTGACCGGTTGTGTCGCTGTTCGTGCGTCGCTGCGTTGTCATGGGTTCGCTTCCTCGGTGGTTCCGCTATTTCCCTGCCCCGGCCATATCGATTGAATTACTCTGCGCATTCAGGGCACTACGAGCATGTATCCGGAGAAGGACGCAGACACCGCCGGCGGGATGTGCTTCCCCGGTGTACGGCGGTTGTTTCACACCTTCCACGGAGGCGCGCGAAGGGGAGCCGCCATGCCGCCGAGGCGAGTGATCACGGGCCGCAGCCAGGAGCCACGCCAATGGTTCGCATAGGAGCTGCGGTCACTGCGGACGCAGAGCGGCGACAGCCTGCGGCAGATCGGCGAGCGGCTGGGCTGGGACTGGTCGCTGTTCGGGAAGATGGAGAAGGGCGAGACCCTGGGCGGCCCGGAAGTCGCCCAGGCCTTGGACCAGCATTACGGGACTCCCGGGCTGCTGCTCGCGTTGTGGCTGCTGGCGGCCGGGGACCATACGCAGTTCAAGGTGCGGTACCGGAGGTACATGGCGCTGGAGGCGGAGGCGGCGAGCCTGTGGCACTTCGCGGTGAGCGTGCTGCCGGGGTTGCTTCAGACGCCGGGGTATGCGCGGGAGCTGCTTTCTGCGGGTGGGTTCAAGGGAGACGAGCTGACGAAGCAGGTCGAGGCGCGGAGGGGGCGGCGGGAGCTGCTGGAAAGGGAAGTGGCTCCCCCGTTCCGGACGATCCTGTCCGAGGCGGTGTTGTGGACGCCGTTGCGGGACGCGGGGGAGTGGCGGGAGCAGCTGGAGTACTTGGGGGAGATGGCTGAGCGGCCCGGCGTCACGGTTCATGTGCTGCCGCAGAGTGCTGGCACGCATGGCCTGATGGGTGCTGCCTTGATGTTTCTGCGGCTGCCAGAAGGGCGTACCGTGGCGTACACGGAGACCGTTTAGGGGCGAACTCATCGAGGAAACGGTCCGGTTGAGGGCTTGCAGCTCGCGTACGATGTGGTGCGCGACCTGGCTCTTTCCCGGCTGAGTCGCGGAAGTTCGTCCTGCGGAGGTTGGAAGTCCCGTGCGATCCATCAACCTGAGTTCCGCAAATTGGCGGAAGGGCAGTTACAGCAATCAGGACGGCGGTGAGTGCGTCGAGGTCTCCGACGACTTCCCGGCCGTTGCCCCCGTATGTGACAGCAAGGTCCCGCACGGGCCGCTGCTCGTGTTCCCTGCGGGCGACTGTGCGTCCTTCGTTTCCGCCATCAAGGGCGGGCAGTTGACCGCCTGAACCGCGCCACCCGAACGGCCCCCGTACAGGACCTGAGTCCTGTTGATCACGGGAGCCGTCGGAGTCTCCGGTGGGGCTACTTCTTGGTGGTACGCCGTCCACGGGTTGCGGCGGCCGGGCGCCAGGCGCGCAGGTCGTCGTCGGTCAGCCCGTGTTCGCCCTGCACCATCTGCCGGTCGCCCCGGAAGAACGCGGCCGGGGACGCACCGAAGGTTGCGTCGAACTCGTCATGCCACTGGTCCAGCCACGGCTGAAGCTCCAGCAGGCCGGCTAGGAACGGCGTCAGCTCCTCGGGGGTCAGCGCCTCGTGAGAGGCGATGTACGCGTCGAGGGCGTACGCCTGCTCCCGGTGATCCCAGCCGGCCCAGCCGTACAGGTCGGGCGTGGCCGCGTTGGTCTGCCCGTACGACACGAACCGCTCCTTCGGCACGTCCAGCTTTCCACGCGCCCTCCAGTAGGAGGAGCGGAGGAAGTCGGCGGAGGTGTACTTGGGCGGTACAGGGATGCTGTCGCGGATCTTCCGCTTGGCGGGCTCGTCCTCGGCAGCGTCCTCCTGCCGCTGGAGATCCCAGACGTGTTCCCAGTCCTCGCGCTTCTTCAGCCCGGAGGGCTTGTAGCGCAGAGCGGAGAGGAACGGGACGTGCTCGTCCGCCATCAACTCGGCGACGACGGCGGGCAGTTCCTTGCGGGGCGCGTAGATCTTGACGACGGAGACGAAGTCCTCGTCACGCGAGAGCGCGTCGGTGAGCCGGGAGAGCGTCGTGACAGTGGGCATCCCGTTCTCGTCGAACCAGTGCGCACGATCCTCGACCCGGGCCAGCAGCCAGGACTTGAGAGCCTTCTCCTGAAGGGCGTCCCACCCTTCGGTGGCCCACCGCCGCTTGTACTCGGGCCGCTCGACCATGCCGATTGCACGGGACGACTCAATGGCGTCGATCCGCTTCTGGACGACTTCTCGGTAGGGGGCGGGCCAGTGGACGGGGATCTCGGTGATGGGCGTGGACTCGTGCCGCCTGAACCACTCGCCGCTGGCCTGGCCTGCGGCGACCCGGCGTGCGAGAACAATTTCGAAGGCACGCTCGCCGAGGGAGAGCTCGGGGATGTCGGTTGAATCGGCGTCCTCGGAGAGGCGGAGGTCCTCAGGATGCAGGTTGTAGAGCGAGTAGACCTGCCAGTCCAGCTCTTCCTGGAGGGCGATCATCCGGGCGCGGGTGGACTCCCAGGTGCCGCGAACTGTGCGGAGAGCTGGGAGGGTCGGGGTCGTCTCGAGGGTGAGGATGGAGGGGCTTGTGGTGGAGAGCTGCTGGGCGAGTATGTCCAGGGTGGTGCCGAGGGCTGTGGGATAGGCGGGAGGAAGAGGGAAATCTTGGAGCTTGGTGCCGGTGAATTCATAGAAGTCCTCGAACGGGATGGTGGACTGCCGTGCTCCCTTCGCGTCCACAGTGCTGCCTTTATTGTGGCTCACCATCTTGAGCCAGAATCCGGCTGTGGAGCTATTGAGAAGCGCGACCAGCCGCAGGTGCTCTTCTTCGCTCGCCCCTTCTTGCAGCTTGATCATCGGTGCGGATTGTTTGAACACTCTCCCATGCCGGTCTAGCGAGAAGTGGTTGTGCGTTGCAACAAACGCGAACGGGATGGACCACGCGTGTGCTTTGGGATCCTTAGGGAGCTGATGCCATTCCCACCAAGGGCGAGCATCTCTGAAGTAGGTACTCCCGGAGAAGGTGGCCCGGTTTCCCAGCTCCGTACGAAAAGGCCAAATCCAACGGCTCAGCCGGGGGAGCGAAGCGAGTTGCTGCAGACTGCGCTTGGCGTCGTAGGGGTGGAAAGCGCTGTCCCCATTGAGGAATTCGAAATCCCGAATCTCGTCGCCAACTGTGAGACGCCTGACGTACGCTGCCTCTGCATCGATCCTGCTGAAGGTGCGAGGGGCAGCGGTCATCGCGTCATCGGCGCCCATGATGCCGTAGAAGCCGATACGTGAAATGTCCCGTTTCAGCACCCCCTGCTTAGCTTCGTTGATCCTCTCCAGCATCTCGAGACCACCATCTGCCAGTACCCACGGCTGGCTTCCGAAATAGCGTTTCCGGTCGAGGCCGTCGACCGAGACCCATTGGCCTGCAGATCCTGGGGAGTCGATCTGATCGACAATCGCCCTCCAGACCTTGCCCTCTTCGCCTTTTTCTGGCGCGCTGGGCTCTCCTTGGATGCTGCGCACCGTGCGAATGGTCTCCGAACGGCCGTTACGTCCACGTCGCTTGCCCACGAGGATTACCGTAGGAGTCCCGTGCCCAGGGATATAAGCTCCCGAGGTATCGATGACCTCGGTCAGCTCCACCTCGTGACCGAAATACGTCTCGATGAGTCGCGTGCCGAACTCGCGCTTCATGAAGGAGTTCGCCGTGATCTGGCCTACCATGCCGTAGCCACGTCCTTCGGCATCCCCTGTTTGCGCCAGCTCGAAGAACCGCTGTGCGAACGGAACCGACAGCGCGTACTTTCCGGCGCAGGCGTCGTACAGATCCCTATACAGGGCGTTGAGCTTCTTGTCTTTCACTGTGATGTAGGGAGGGTTCCCCACCACTAGGTGATACCGCCCCTGCTGCAAAATCCCAGGGTGCTCGTGCACATCCTCGGTGGCATACGAGAACGACGCCAGCGGGTCGTCCTCGCCATCCTCGTTCCCGCCCAGCGTCAGTTCCAACTGCCGCGCCTTGATCAGCGAGTCACCGACAGCCAAGTGCACCGGCCACTCATACTTCGCGGCCTCCGCCATGGTCCGCACGCCACTCGCCGCCATCGCTGTGACCAGCAACCGGAACCGCGCCACAGCCACGGCAAACGGGTTCAGGTCCACCCCATGCACCGAATCCAGCGCAGCCCGTACCCGCTCGTGCACGTCCTTTGCCGGCTGTCCCTCGCCCCACAGCCTGACCAGCCGCCGGAAGGCGCCCAGCACGAAGTGCCCCGACCCGCACGTGGGGTCGATCATCTTCAAGCCCTCGTACCCGAACTCCCGAACCGCCGGGTCCATCGTCCGGTCGAGGATGAACTCCTCCACGAACTCCGGGGTCTGGAGCAGCGCGTACGTCTTCCGGGCTGCCTCGCTCAGGTCCTGGTACAGGTCGCCCAGGAACCGGGTGTCCCAGCCCTCCGTGCCGTCCTCGTTCAGCTCGTCCGTGAAGTCGTGGACCAGGACGCCTGCTTCGTCGCGCTCTCGCCAGAAGTCGATCAGGTCACGCGCGCCGTCATGCGACAGCGGGACCTGGAACAGCGGGTTGTGCTTGTGGTCGAACAGCAGGCGGCCGGCCTGGCCGGTGCCCAGCTCGGCGAACGCGCGCTCCAGCCAGCCTCGGAACGTCGGGTCGGTGTCCTTGGCGACGTAGTCCTCATACCGCGCCAGCGCTAGGTCCCGGCGGTCGTCATCGGGGGCGGTCAGGTACGGCTCCGGGATCAGGTGGTTGTCCTCGCAGAAGCGGACGAAGACCGTGCCGAGGACCCAGGCCACGCCGACCTGGGTGACCCGCTCGTCAAGCCAGGAGTTCCACGTCGCCGCCGTGCGGCCCAGCTTGCGTGCCTGGTCGTACTCGGCGCGCAGGCGGGTGCCCACGTCCGTGACGGCCTTCACCTGCTTCGAAAGATCAGCCTCGACCGCTTTGACCTGCTGCTTCAGGTCGTTCAACAGTGCCTTACGGTCGATCACTCGACGTCTCCCTCGGTTCCATCAGTTGCTACAGCGTCATTCGTACGCTTCTTGCCGGACGACCGGTGGACCTCATCCACCCACGAGTCCGGAAGTTCAATCCACTCGCCCAGTCCGGCCTGGTACGCCACCGCGACCTGCCCCAGCTTCGGCTCCCGCGCCGGGTCGCCCTGCGGAACGAGCAGCCACAGCCCGCGTCCGCCCTGCCGGGCGGCATCCGCGAGTCGGTCCAGGACGCCCATCGCGTCGTACCGGGCGAAGACCGTCGCTTCAGTCAGGAGGACCGGGCCCGAGCCTGCCCTCGCTTCCAGCAGCGCGCGGACCCGGGGCTCCACCGCCCCCCACGCCGTTCGTGCGTACTCCGCGAACTTCATCGCACCCTTGGACCCGGCCTCCGCGACATCGGCCCTCAGCAGGGTCTCCCATGTTGGCCTCGTACCCTCCGGGACCAGCGCGTGCATGGCCTCCAGGAAGAGTCCGGTCACTGACACCACCCGGGCGCCAACCCCCGCCGACTCCAGCCCCCGTACCGCCTTCGGCACCAGACCCTGCCGTACCGTCAGCACCCGGTATCCGTCGCGTCGGGCCGAGTCCTTGAGTCGTTCCTTCGCGCGGATCGCTCCCGCGAGCGCAGGGTCGTCCGAGTACCGGGTCGCCGTACCCGCATCGGTGGTCTGGCGCCAGGCGCCGGTCGTCAGGTAGCTCGTCGCGCTGTCCATCCGGGTGGGCAGGTAGCGCTGGGTCCGCGTGTCCTCGCGCATGGACAGCGTGAGGTCGAAGCCCGCATCGCGCAGTGCCTTGGTCAGCGGCCCGCCGGTCGGCAGGTCGTGCGACCCCCCGCCGCGGCCGTCGGGGATGACCAGCTCGGGGAACCGTGACCGTACCCGCTCGTGCACGTCTTCGCCGGTCACGCCAGGCTGCCGGGCCTCCGGCACACCCGGGATCAGCCGGACCAGGCCGGCCTGGGTTAGGCGGAGCGCCCGCACCAGGGGCAGGTCGCGCGGGTAGATCTCCAGGCGCGGCGTGGCCGCCGCGTTGACCGAGGCCGCAGCCGCCAGTTCCACCATGCGTCGCTCGTCCCAGTCCACCGCGCCCGGGGGCGGGGTGAGCGCGGCCAGTTCGCCCAGGACCGTGGTCGCGGTCGGCAGCGTGTCCAGCTTGGCCAGCCGGTCGGCAACCCGGCCCAGCCGCGTCGCGTAGTCGAGCAGGGCGGGGGCCGTCGGGGTGTCCGGCGGGTCGCCGGCCTCGTCCTCGGTGGCTTCGCGGACGTCCAGCGCGAGCAGGCCCGCTCCCAAAGCCTCTTCCGTGGCCTTGCGGTTCGGCTGGTGCCGGAACTCGGCGGTTTCCGGGTCGAGTTGTTCTACCTCGACCACGGCTCGGACGGCCGCCAACGCGAGCGCGCGCCGCTGTTCCCGTTCGGCGAGCTGGGTGCCGCGGCGTACCGCGAGCGCGTCGGCGATCTCGACGGCCGAGGCGACGCGGCCCATGCTGGCCAGCAGCTCCAGGATCTCCGCCCGGAGCTCCGCGACCGCCGGGTCCTTCTGCCAGCGCTTGCGTTCCTCCTTGAGTATCTGGGGGATACGGCCCGGCGTCAGGTTGAGTGCGTCCGCGACGTCCTTCTGCTTCGGCCAGACTCCGATCGCCGGAAGCTCGCCGTGCTCGTCCGGCAGGCGCAGGAGCAGGCCGACCATGTCGACCTTGTTGCGGTTAGCGCGGTTGTTGTTCAGCTCCGGGACGAAGATCGTGGCGAGAGTGTCCAGGCTGACCGAGCGCAGCGCGGAGGGGGAGAGGCCGGCCGATGCGTCGGTCGTGGCGAGCTCGCCGGCCAGCGCCGATTCGGCGGCGGTCAGCTGGGCGAGCTCCTCCTTGGCCTCGGCCCGGCCCCGCGCGGTCAGCGGCGACAGCGGCGCCTCGCGCAGCCGCTTGCCCCACTCGCGCTGGCGGCGCTGGACCTCGCCACGGGTCTTGGCACCCAGTCCCGGAGAGTTGATGAGGCTGCGGCTGCTGTACTCGAGGAGCTCGCCGACGGTGGTGATGCCCAGGCCGTACAGGACGGACTCGGCGGCCGGGGTCAGGCCGGAGGCCGACAGGTGGGTGTCGCGGGTGACCCCGGCGGCCAGCTGCTCGCGCTGCTGCTCCGCGGTGAGCGGCTCGGCGTCCGCGATGGCGACATGGTCGGGGGACTGCGGTTGGGTCGCCTCGGGGTGGCGGGAGCGGTGGCTGGAAGGGACGGTCTGCGAGGCGTCCAGGAAGATCTTCTTCCAGGCGTCGCGCATCGGCTTCAGCTCGGGGTGACGCTTCGCGACGTCCCGGTTCAGGGCCTTCTGGAAGAAGGCGACCAGGCCGTCCCGTACGGCGGGCTCGAAGGCATCGGCCGCGATGGTCGCGTGCGGAGCCTCCTTCTGGTCCGTCATCCGGGGCAGGACCGAGCCGTCGCCCCACTTCGGGAGCTCGCCCGAGGCCATTTCGTGCAGGGTGACCGCGACCGCGTACCGCTCGGCGTGCGAGTCGTAGGCGGTACGGGTCAGCGTCCCGATGAAGGGGTCGAGGTACCCGTCCGTACCGGCCTCGTGGTCCTTCGCGGGATAGCCGGCCAGCGAGAAGTCGATGAGGACGAGCTCGCGGGTGCGGTTCGGGCGGATGCGGATGGCGATGTTGTCCGGCTTGATGTCGCGGTGCCAGACGCTCTCGCCTTCCAGGAAGTCGACGGCGCCGAACAGATAGTCGCCGTACGCCTCCAGCTGGTCGATCGGAAGGCGGCCCGCGTCGCGCAGCTGGCGGGCGACCGTCTCCTCACGGCGGCGCGTACGCGATCCGCCGGACTCGGTGCCCTCACCGGAATCCTCGCGCTCGTCACCCACGTACTCCAGAGCGAGGACGGTGCGGTCGGCGATGCGCAGGGGCTCCGGCTCGACGAGCCGGATCACCCGGGAATCGGGGCGCAGGCGTCCCATGACTCCGGCCTCGTGGACGAGGATCTCGCCCCGGCTGTCGGACAGGGCCACCTTGAGTACGGCCAGCGGGCGCGTCTTGCGGGCCTCGGCCTCAAGGTCGCGTACGAGGAACGCGCGACTGGTCGAGCCCGTACCGAGGCGCCGGCGGACCTCCCAGCGGCCTCCGAGTACGTCGCCCGCGACGGCTTCCAGGGGATCTTTCTCGGGAGCTTCGGGCGCCGGGGCCGCGGCCGGGGTGGTGAGCGCGTCCTCGACGAGCTCCAGCATCTCCAGGAACTCGTCCACGGTAGACAGCCGCTGCTCGGGACGGTACGCCGTGGCGGCCTGCACCAGGTCGTCGATGTCCTCGGACAGGCCGTCCACCAGCGCGCTGGGGCGCAGGCCCTCGCCTGCCTCCAGCCGGGCCAGCAGCTCGGCCTGGCTCGCGGCCGGCGGCTTTCCGGTGACCAGGAGATAGGTGAGAACGCCGAGACCGTAGACGTCCAGATACACCGGGTCGGCATTGAGCGCGGTCAGCTCGGGCGCCAGGTAGGGGTCCGAGCCCTCCGACAGGTGCATCGCCGACAGCGCGGTTGGCGCGAACCGGGTGGCTCCCGGAGCGGAGCCGCCGCTGCCGCTGCGCTGGGTCGCGATCTGCCAGTCGGAGATCTGCAGGTGAGGGGCCAGCCAGCCGGCCTCTTCGCCGACGGTCTGCCCCTGGCGGCCGCGGTTGCGGGGGATGACGTGCACGGAGCGGGCGGCGAGTGCCCGGTGGTGGATACGGCCGGAGTGCGCGGACCGCATGGTCTCGGCCAGTTGTCGCACGAGGGCCATGCGGCCGAGGATGTCGAGCTTGTCTCCGTACTGGAGCAGGTACTCGTCCAGGCGCAGGGTCTGCGGGTGGTAGTCGAAGATCAGCGCGGGGCCGGCAGAGTGCCCGGACGGATCGTACGTCTTGAGCTGGACGGCACCGGGGTGGCGGAAGCGCCGCAGTACCGCGGCCTCGCGGCGGGCGGCGTTCTCCACGGACTGCCGGATCGTAGCGTCCGAGCCGCGTTCGCGCAGGTAGATACGGACGCGGGCGGCCTCGGGCAGTTCGCTGTGCTCGGCCAGGTAGTCGGCCCAGGTCGGTCCCGAGTCGAAGGACTTCCGCTTCAGCTGGTACGGGCCGACCTTGTACTCCGCGTCACTGCGGCGGATGCCGATCCGCTCCAGGGCGGCCTTGACCTCCCGCGAGTCGACGGCGTTGATGCGGCGCCGCTCGTCCCGGGGCGGCTGCCGGAGCAAGTCGAGCAGCTCGGCGACGGTGTGGACGCCGTTCTGATCGTGGGCAGGGAGCCGTACGCGCAGCGCGTCGTCCGTGAAGCAGACGGCTTCGCCGACCCATACGCGCTTTCCGTTCTGGCCGAGCAGTCCGGCCAGTTCCTTGGCCTTCTTGTTGACCAGGTGCAGCGGGTTGCCGTGCGGGCGGCGGTGACCGCTGGGGGTGGTCTGTACCCAGGTGCCGTTCTCGCTGGTGACCGAGCCGTGCCAGTCCTTGAGCTCGATCATGAACACGCCGCCGGGGGCGACCACGAGGAGATCGACCTCGCGGACGTGCCCGGTGTTCGCGGTAAAGGTGAAGTTCGACCAGGCCCGCCAGGGGTCGGAGTCGGGCAGCGGCTCGCGGATGGCCTCCAGCCCGCGGTGCTCATGGTCGAACTCGGACTCGGTGACCGTGGTCCACCGGCCTTCCCGCATGCGCTGTCCCCGATTCTCGATTCCTTGTGCGCGGCCCGGCAGATTTCCGGTCCGGAATACTTCGATGGACGGGAAATGTGCTGGGGAAATCCTACCGGCGGCCTCTGACAGCGCGGACGGCAGTGGCGAAGGAGACCGGGCACCCTTGTCCGGCGTACTGAGGCCCGACGCCCCTGTCCCGGCCGGTGCTAGTGGAGATGCTCGTTGCGCGCCTCGTGATCCGCCTCTTGACCGTCCCGCTCTGCGCACCGATTCCCACGGTTCCCCCTTGCCGTGACGCCGACGTCGGGACTGATCATGAAGGCCGATGGCGGGGAAAGGCAATCCGGATCGCATGGCTCCTGGAGGGCGGGCAGTGTTCGTGCGGCTGTCGATGCCGTCAGTGCTCGCAGGTAGCTGGACCGTACTCGACCTCTGGCAGGTGCCCGGTGGCGGCGATCAGCTGGAGATCTTTACGGTGCCGGGCAGCCGCTCGACCTTCCGGCGCCCGGGAGCCGGGCACCCCGGCCAGCGGTTCGCGCGGAGCCGACGGGTTCGGCGCCGCGCCCCCGCCGCACTCGGGACGCCGTCCCACCAACATCGGAGCGCCCTGCGTGCGGGCAACGCCGCCCCGTACCTCGCCGACCGGGTCCCATCGAGGTGACGTCCTGTGACGGCTGAAGGCAGTGAGCAACTCGGCACACTGCGTTGACTGTCGTGCCGGCCGATTGGTCTAATCACTGACCGCGTGGACAGCACGTAGAACGGCGAGGGTGGGGAACAGGCACGTGGCGGGACTCGACAATGTGAAACTCAAGGCTCTCCTGTCGGATGTGGCAACGGGAACCCTTCAACTACCCGACTTCCAGCGAGACTGGAAGTGGGATGACGATCGAATTCGCGCCATTGTGGCGACAGTGACGCTCGACTATCCGCTGGGCGTTGTCATGACCCTGGAATCGGGTGGCGACTCGCCCTTCCGTGCCCGCGCCCTCACCGGCGCGTCGCAGGTGTCCGAAGCCGTGACGCCCAGCCTGCTGCTCCTCGACGGACAGCAGCGCCTGACCTCCCTGTTCCAGGCTCTGTTCCAGGAATCTCCCGTCGAAACCACCGACACACGGGGCAACCCCGTCGGGCGCTGGTACTACGTGGACATCGAGAAAGCCATCGGATCGCCCGCGGACCGCGACGAAGCCATCGTGTCCGTGCCGGAGGACAAGGTACTGAGGGCCAACTTCGCTCGTGACGTCGTACACGACCTGACGACCACCAGCGGTGAGTGTGCCGCTGGACTGTTTCCGCTGCGCATCGTGTTCGACACCGCGAAGGTGAATGCGTGGCGACGGGCGTACGAGAAACTGGATGACGGTCATTTCGATCGATGGAGCCGCTTCGAGGAACAAGTTCTCGAGTCCGTGCGCTCCTTCCAAGTTCCGATGATCAAGCTGGCCGCCTCCACCTCCATGGATGCGGTGTGCGCCGTCTTCGAGCGAGTCAACACGGGCGGCATACCTCTCAATGTCTTCGAGCTCCTGACAGCCACCTATGCCGGTGACCGCGCCTACCGCGAGCAGACGGGGGACTACTACCAACTGCCGCAGGTCTGGCGCGAGCTCAAGGAGGAGCTGGCCGGCCGCTACCGGGTGTTCGGCCGACTTGAGGCGGGCATCGACGATGGACTGAGTAGCAGCGACTTCCTTCAAGCCGTCGCACTGGTGCGCACGTGGTTGCGGAAGCAGGACGGCCAGGGCGTCGGCGTGTCCTGCAAACGCCGGGACCTCCTCGAACTCCCCCTCGCAGACTTCGAGTCGCTGGCTCCACGGCTCGCGAAGGCACTCGAGTGGGTGGGTGCCTTCCTTGAGCGGCAGTGCATCGTGCGTGCTGCAGATCTCCCCTACCGCACCCAGTTGGTGCCGCTCGCCGCAGTCAGGGCCATTCTCGGGGAGCAAACCGACACCCTCGGCGCGGAAGACAAGATCACGCAGTGGTACTGGTGCGGCGTACTGGGCGAGATGTACGGCGGCTCCACCGAAACGCGATTCACCAGAGATGTCGAACAGCTAGTGGCATGGGTCCGGGACGGGGGATCGGCCCCAGAGACTGTCACCGACGCCTACTTCTTCCCAGAGCGGCTGGACACACTCACCACCCGGAACAGCGCGGCGTACAAGGGGATCTACGCGCTGCTCATCAAGCAGGGAGCCGTGGACTGGCACTACACGGACGCCCCACTGAAACCGGCGCTGGTGGATGAGTACGGGGTAGACGTGCGCCAGATCTTTCCCCGGAGCTGGGTGCGCCGGTACCAGGGCGGAGTCAAGAACCGCCCCGCCAACTCCATCGTCAACAAGACACCGCTCTCGCTGCGCGCGGCTCAGGCTCTCACCGGAGCACCGGGGACCTATCTCGACTCCCTGGCCGTGGCCTCCGACATGCGCCGAGAATGGTTCGACGACGTCATCGGCACCCATCTGATTGATCCGTACCACCTGCGGACCAACGACTACGAGGCCTTCTACGCGGCACGGGCCAAGGAACTCGAGGACATGGTGTACGCGGCCATGGGCAAGCGGACGATCCTGCGGGACATGACCGACGGCAAGGCGGGCCGGTGAAACAACGACCCAGCACGGAGGAGCTTCTCGCGCGCAAGGGCACGGAGATGCCCATCGGGGACTTCCTGGAGCTCTTCGGTGTGCGGGTGCGTCGGCCGTGGAACGTGCACGACATCGCACAGGCGCTGACCGATGCCGGGCTCGCCACTCTCCCGGACTTCGCCAACTGCGCACCGGGCGACCGCGTCCAGATCGTCGCCCTTGCCACGACGACGCCGCTCACGCCCGGCCCCGACGAAGGCGACGCGGCAGGAGGGGACTCGCTCCCGTCGGCCGCGCTTCCGCAGCGTCTCCGGATCGGCGACCTACCGTCTGCGCGCGGTGGGGTGAGGTGCGTCGCCGCCACCACGGCGCTTTCCCAGGCCACCTACCTGATGCGCCACCGGGGATATGCGCAGATACCCGTCACCACGGGCATGACGACTCTCCACGGCGTTCTCACCTGGCGTTCCCTGGCCCTCATGTACGAGCGGGGCAAGGAGCCCAGCCTGGAGAACGCCATGGAGCAGGACTCCCTGCCGGTGGCCGACGTGCGACAGGAGTTCTTCGCCTGCCTGTCGATGCTCACGGAGAACGGCTATCTGCTGGTGCGAGGAGAGGACGGAAGTCTGTCGGGGATCGTGACGCAGGCCCACGTCGTCGACCGGTTCGAGAGCGCGGCGCGCCCCTTCTTCCTGCTCGGCGAGATCGAGTCCCTCCTGCGCCGGTGGCTGGGCGCGAAGCTCGCCGAGGACGCGATCAAGGCGGTTCAGACGAACAGAAAGCCGGAGCACCGTTCCGGCAAGGTCGAGGACCTGATGTTCGGCGACTACGTGTATCTGATCAACGGTGAGCAGAAGAAGCAGGCCATAGCCCAGCAGGCGGACCTGAACTGGGGCGAACTCCAGTGCGACTCGCTGGATCGAGGTCAATTCATCCGTCATCTGCAGCGGGTGCAGGAGATTCGGAACCGCATCGCCCATTTCGACGCGGAACCGCTTCCGCACGAGTCGATGAGGGAGCTGACCGCCTTCACCGCCCTGCTGCGCGACTACGTCGGATAGTCGGATAAGCAACCGCATCGCAATCCGAACCGCACGGCCGGCAGACCCTGTCGAAACGGAGCGTCCGTCTGTTCGGCGGGGTCTGCGCGGGGATCGGATCGCGTAGGGCGTGCGGTCACTCGGGGTTCGGCACGTCCGCGGCTGGGGGGATCAGTGCGCGGAGCTTCTCGCGCGTCTCCCGGTCCGTCGAATAGATGACCGTTCCGATCATGCCTCGGGTCAACAGGACCTTGTAGGTGTTGCGGACAAGTCGCTCAATGTCCTCGTCCGTTGTTGCCTTGGTGAAGGAAGGGTCCTTGGACGCGGTGCGGTCCACCCTCCAGCGGTCCGTGCGCCAGACGAGGTCCGGGCCCATGATCACGCCCGACCAGTCGTACTCGAAGCCCTGTGCGGTGTACACGCACCCGATCTGACCGAAGCCCGCGGGATCGGTTGCCCACAGCGGTGCCGGCGGCGCACCGAGCAGGGAGCGGTCCCCGTAGAGGTTCCACGGCCTTGCCCACTCCCCGATGGCCACGTCGGCGGGGAGTGCCGCCATGCCCGGAGTAATCTTCGTCGTCCACTTCCAGCAGTAGCCCGCAGACATCCGAGCCCCGAAGTCCTGGGCCCGCCGCGCGGTCAGGAAGTCCTCCATCTCCTGAGGGCTGTCCGCGGTCAGCAACCGGACCTTGCCGTCCGGCTCCCACACTGTGGGCCCATCGCCCTCCAGTCCCAGCAGGCTGGTGACCCACCGCAGGTATGCGTCGCTGCCGCCGCACCGGAACTGGCTGTCCAGTTCCACCACCGTGCACTCCAGCCCCTGCTCGGCTGCGGCTTGCCGGATCTGCTCCACCGTCCCCATCTCCCCCGGACGCACCACCTGATGCTGGTCCAGAAGGAACACCGGAACCCGGGCCGCGTCGATCAGCTCCGCCACCTGCGGGCGGCTGGTACGCAGCGCGGCCTTGGTGTACCGGTTGGCGGAGGTCCTGCGGAGCCGGTGCGCCTCGTCGCAGACGAGCACGTCCAGATCGTTGGGCTCTGACTCCATGAAGCTGTTGAAGTAGCGGAAGAGTCGCTGGACTTCCGGCTTCCGGGCTCCTGCAACCCTGCGCATCGTCTTGGTGAACGACTGTGAACCGGTGGCATGGAGAGCGGGCACCCCGCGCCGGTACAGATCACCCAGCAGGGACAGGGCGATCACGCTCTTGCCGGAGCCCGGGCCACCGGCCACCACGACCACTTGCTTGTGGTTGGAGCGCCGTGCCTTCCGGACCGCGGACATCACCGTTTCGTAGGCGAGCCGCTGCTCGTCCAGCAGCACGAACTGTTCCCGATTGCGGACCTCTTCAGCGGCGACGGCCATCAATTGCCGGGACGGCCGCACCTTGCCTTGAAGGAGCGCGTCGGCCGCGTGGGCGCCAGGCTTTGGTGCCAGCACCGAGCGCAAGTAGTTCAGGAAGGCGCCCCGCTGCTCACCGGTGAACATCCGGCCCCGATGGTCTTCTGCGACGCCGCGCAGCCCCGCGACCCCGAACTCGGTCGCGTTGTGCAGGTATGCCACCCCGGCTACCGACTCCGGGGCCTGTTCCAGTGCCCCGTTGAACGACACCAGGTAGTCGCAGTAGCCCCGGACCTGCTCGATCGGGTTAAGGACGGGCGCCGGGTACGCGTCGATGCGGCACCGCAGCGGGTCGCCGTCCTCCGGGTAGGCGCTACTCCATTGCTTGAGTTCCACGACCACGTACGACGGCCCGCCGCCGGCCGGATGCACGCCGGCCAGTATCACGTCCGCGCGCTTGCTGGTCAGAGGCAGTCCGTACTCCAGAAGCATCTCGACCTCGCCGAGCCCGGCTTCGACCAGCGCATGGGTGAGTGCAGGGATGCTGCGCTCCCAGGAGCGCACCTCCGACGCATGGGGCCGGTGACCGTGCTTGTGAAGAAAGTTCTCGGCCAGGAGCTCTGCCAGCCGTCCTTCAAGGTGGGTGCGGTTCGCCAACGACGCCGCGGACTCACGGAACAGCAAGAAAGTGCCCCCAGGCAGCACGAAGTAGCTCGTGCGGGTGGGGGCATGTCCTTCTATTCCACGAAGTGGAACGGAAGCCCGTCGGGCCGCTGAGATGATCCTCGCCATCCTAGGGCAGGGCGTGGCTCACGTAGCCGGGTGTCCCCGGGTCCGTACGGCGAAGGCGCTCCGGCGGGTCCGTCTCGAAGCGTGCTCGTCCGGACCTCAGCGGCCGTGCGCTCGGTGTCACGTGTGGGGGCGGGCGCGGTCACCGACGGTGGGAATCGGTCAAGTACTTTCGTCTCTGCCGCTCAGAGACGAGAGGCTGGGAAAGTGGCGGGTGATGGACTTGACTGCTTCCCGGCCACAGAGCCGGTCGGACGGGTACGGGCCGTTCGCGCATCTCACCGCCCCGAACGTACTGCCTTACCGCTCAGTGATTCGGGCGTTCCTGGTCGCCAAGGAGCGGTTCGCCGTGCATCTGCGGGCCCGAGGACGTACGCAGGGCTGCCCGCCGGGATCCGGCCGGGCGAGCTCGATGCCGTGGCCAAGGCGTTCGATAGCCTGGTAGGCGGGGGATTTGCCGGGCTGACCCGGACACCGGACGGTCACGGCCGTCGAGGACTTCTACCGCCAGCGGTTCATCTACCAGCTCACGCGGGATGGCGAGGCGGCCGAGGAGGCCCCGTCCGCGTACGACGAGGCGCTCGGGCGGCGGGGTGCGCTGCAGGCCGTCGCGCTGCACGACATCGTCACCCAGCTGCGTGCCCTTCTTGTGCTGGCAGCCGAGGAGGAGCCGGATCCGGCCACGACGCATCTCGCGCTGGACGGGCTCGCCAGCCGCTTCGCCGCGCTCGCCGACAACGCGCGGGCCTTCATGGGCTCCCTCCAGCGCACCATCGACCTTCACGACGTGGGGGAGGAGGTCCTCCTCGCCTACAAGGTCCAGCTCATCCAGTACCTGGAGCGGTTCATCCAGGACCTGATCACCCTCGGCGGGCGCATCGCCCGGCTGATCCTGGAGTGCTGCACGCCGCTGCCGCCCGTGAGGCCGCGGATGCCACCCCGCAGGAGGCTGCTTACGCGGAGCAGGCGGCGTACGAGCGGTGGGCCGGTCGGTGGGCCGGGCTGGCAGCCTGAGATCCGGATCACTGCTTTGGCTGATGGATCCGCGGCTGAGGTCCGCACGCCGGGCGGTATCCTCCGCGGCCCCGACCACCATCGAGATCCTCGACCTGGCGGACGGAGTGGAAGGAGGGCGGCGGACGATGAGCACCCTGCTGGCCGAAATGCTGGACGGGCGCATGCCGCGGAACTGCGCAAGGCTGCCCGCGTTCTGCTGAACATCCGCTGCTGCCTGCCGGCGGCACGCCTCCGGCCTGCGCGAGTGGTTCGACCGCAACACCGGCCGGTCCCTTCACACACGGCCGCTGGGTACCCGCCACGGTCCCGGCTTCAGGAGGTTAGGGCGTCCTGGCCGTCTCCGTGCCTCTGTTCGCCGCCGCCTCGTCGCATTGCGCGAGCGCGAGCAGCCCGGATGCACCACGCCTCGTCACTCTGGACGAGGCGTTCGCCGGTGTCGACGACGACTCGCACGCCAAGTGCCTGGACCTCCTGCATGCCTTCGACCTGGATGTGGTCATGACTAGCGAGCGGGAGTGGCCCTGGCACGCCTCCACGAGCTTGGTGCACCTTCCGCTAGACGAGTCTTTCCGAATACGGTCAGTGGTCGTAGGCGGTCAGTGAACGGCTGACCGCCTGTCCGGTCTGATGGTTGTGCCAGATGGCCGCGGTCATCGCGAGGATGCGCTGCGCGACTCGGACCCCGACGCCTTCAGGGGTGCGTCCACCGTGTTGTTCGAGGTCAAGCTGGCCTTTGAGGGTGTCGTTGACCGATTCGATGAGCTGGCGGAC
>NZ_JAGGOT010000093.1 GCF_018614195.1 Streptomyces sp. ISL-43 | reverse complement strand
GGGGCTTTTCTGCGTTCTGGGGCCTTTGGCGGTGGGAAAACGCAGATGAAGGCTGCCTGGTCTGCTGGCTAGGATCCCGAGGTATGAACGAGCACGTGATACGTCCGGTACGAGCCGACGAGTGGGCGAAGGTGAAGGCGCTGCGGATCGCGGCCCTGAGGGACCCGGCCGCGTCCGTGGCCTTCCTCGAAACCGTCGAGCAGGCCGAGGGCAGGAGCGATGAGTTCTGGCAGGAGCGGACCGCGAGAGCCTCGGTAGGGCGAACGGTCCGGCAGTTCGTCGCCGAGGCACCCGGCGGGGAGTGGAACGGGTCGGTGACCGTCCTCATCGAGGAGGCCGGCACGTCCGACATCTTCGACGGGGCGATCGAGCAGACGCAGGGACACCTCGTGGGCGTATTCGTACGGCCCGGGCAGCGTGGGACGGGGCTCACCGAAGCGCTGTTCGCGGCCGCGCTGGAGTGGGCGTGGTCGCTGGACGAGCCGGCGCTGGAGCGCGTACGGCTCTTCGTGCACGAGGACAACACGAGGGCCGCGGCCTTCTACCGGCGCTTCGGGTTCCAGGCGAGCGGGACGATCGTGCCGATGCCGACCGACCCGTCCGCGAAGGAGCTGGAGTACGTGTTCGCGCGGCCTTAGCGGCCCGAGCCGGTCCGAGCCGCCGCCCGCCCGCTGTCCTGTGTTCCGGGCAGCGGGCGGAGGCGTATGCGCTAGTGGGTGGTGACGGGGAGGTCGGCTTCCGGCCAGCGGGAGCGTGCCTGTTCGCGGCTGCGGCACAGGGCGAGGAGGGGGAGGGTGTCGTCCTGGAGCAGCTGCGGGAGCTGGGGGATCGGGGCTACGGCCGCGATGTCTTCGAAGACGAGTGCCAGTGGTGGGTCGAGCCGACCGCGGGATGACCGTGCGGCCATGCGGCGGCCGTGCTCGACCACGCTGGAGGCGAGTGCGGTCAGCAACGGCATCGCACCCGGGTGGGTACGGGGATCTTCCAGGGGTTCACCCACCACGTAGAGGGTGCCCCCTTCGGACACGAACGATGCGAGGGCGAGCGAATCGTTTCGGTTCGGGGTGCAGGACTCGCGGATGTGGATCGAGGAGAGGGCGCTCAGGGTGCGGGCCGTGAGGTGCTGGGCGAGCTCACGGCGTTCCGGGTGGGCGGTCAGGGCGCTCTCCAGCTCGCCGGCCGCGCCGGGGGCGTCTGTCGCCGCCCGGGGGTGGGTGCGGAGGATGCGGACCGGTTCCTGGGCGTTCGTGCCTTGGGCCCAGCGGTGGAGCTGCTTGAACGGTCGGTCGTCCAGGGCGGCCGCCTGGAGCCAGCTGCGCAGGAGGGTTTCCGCGGTCTCCGCGATCGCGGTGTCCATGCGGGCCTGGGGGCGGACCGGGGCGAGCAGCGCGGTGGCGCGGGCGGCGGCGGTGGCGCGGTCCGCGCAACCTTCAGTGGGGCTCCAGTGGATGCGGGCCGGGGTGTCGCAGAGGTGGGAGGGGTCGTAGAGGAGGACGGGGCCGAGTTTGGCGCGGGCGTCTTTGGTCTGCGACCAGAGGGTGGGGGAGGAGGTGATGACGAGGACGGCGCCGGTCGCTGCCGCGATGGCTTCCGTGGAGGTCTTGTGGCGGGCCTCTGGGGGTGCGTATGCCATGCGGCGGGGTGGGGTGAGGTCTGGGCCCCGCGGGCCGGGCTTATCCGTGGGGGCGTAGCCGAAGCCGTAGCGGTACGCCTCGTCCGTGGGGGATGGTGCGGCGCCGTTGCCGGGGGCTCTGCCCCCGGGCCCCCGCGCTTCGAACGCCGGCGGGGCTGAGATCGGCCGGGCCGGGTCGGGGTGGTGGGGGGCGGGGACCGTGGGTGGGTGCGGGGCCGTAGCCGGGGGCCGGCCCCCGGGCTCCCGCGCCTCGAACTCCGGTGGGGCCGGGTGCTGTGGGGCGGCTGGGGGGCCGGGGTGTCTGCGGCGGGATCTGGCGCGGGCGATGGTGCCCAGGGTGAAGACCGTCAGGACCAGCACGATGAGGAGCTGGCTGATGAAGAGGCCCCAGAACAGGCCCCAGCCCGAGAGGGCCGTGGGGGCGGTGTCCGGCCAGGCCGCCGGGATGTCGTGAGGGTGAGCTGTCAGCGAGCGGACCGCGGTCGGGGTGCGGGTGAAGGTGACAGTGTCCGGCCAGGAGCCCTTGGTGAAGAAGGCCGCCAGGCCGGTGGCCGTCCAGATGAGGACGGCCAGGCCGAGGAGGAAGGCGAGGAGGCCGACCAGCAGGCCGTCCGGGATGCCGCCCTGGGTTCCACCTTGAGTGCGGTCCGTGCGCTCGGGCATCTTCAGGCCACCGTTGTCGCCGAGCCACCGCCGTTGCGGTGACGTTCCATCAGGAGGGCCCGTTCCTCCGCCTCCAGTTCGGCGGCGAGGAGGTCGTCGGGGAGCCGGTGCTGGGCCGAGGACTCGGTCATGGCGCGGTCCGTGTAGACGAGGGGGCGTTCGGCTTCGGTGATCAGGTGTTTGACGACCTGGACGTTGCCGTTGACGTCCCAGACCGCGATGCCGGGGGTGAGGGTCGGGATGATTTCCACCGCCCAGCGGGGCAGGCCCAGGACGCGGCCGGTGGCGCGGGCCTCGTCGGCTTTCTGGGCGTAGATCGTCCGGGTGGAGGCCATCTTGAGGATGGCCGCGGCTTCGCGTGCGGCCGCGCCGTCGACCACGTCGGAGAGGTGGTGGACCACGGCGACGAAGGACAGGCCCAGGCGGCGGCCGAATTTGAGGAGCCGTTGGAACAGCTGGGCCACGAACGGGCTGTTGATGATGTGCCAGGCCTCTTCGACGAGGAAGATGCGCTTCTTTCGGTCCGGGCGGATCCAGGTGTGTTCCAGCCATACGCCGACGATCGCCATCAGGATCGGCATCGCGATGGAGTTGCGGTCGATGTGGGAGAGGTCGAAGACGATCAGGGGGGCGTCGAGGTCGATGCCGACGGTGGTCGGGCCGTCGAACATGCCGCGGAGGTCGCCGTCGACGAGGCGGTCGATGACGAGCGCCACGTCGAGGCCCCACGCCCGGACGTCGTCTATGTCCACGTTCATCGCGAGAGCGGATTCGGGCTCGGGGTGGCGCAGTTGTTCCACGATGTCGGTCAGGACCGGCTGGCGGTCGGTGATGCTCTCGACGACGTAGGCGTGCGCGACCTTCAGCGCGAAGCCCGAGCGCTCGTCGAGGCCGTGGCCCATGGCGACTTCGATGATGGTCCGGAGCAGCGCGAGCTGGCCGGTCGTGGTGATCGCCGGGTCGAGGGGGTTGAGGCGGATCCCGTCGTCGTTGGCGGCGATCGGGTCCAGGCGGATGGGGGTTATTCCCAGCTGCTGGGCGATGAGGTTCCACTCGCCGACGCCGTCCTCGCCCTGGGCGTCCAGGACGACGACCTGGCGGTCCCGGAAGCGGAGCTGGCGTAGGACGTAGGTCTTCTCGAGAGCCGACTTGCCGTTGCCGGATTCTCCCAGGACCAGCCAGTGCGGGGCCGGGAGCTGCTGGCCGTACAGCTGGAAGGGGTCGTAGATGTAGCCCTTGCCGCTGTAGACCTCACGGCCGATGATGACGCCGGAGTCGCCGAGTCCGGGGGCGGCGGTGGGCAGGTAGACGGCCTGGGCCTGGCCGGTGGAGGTGCGTACGGGGAGTCTGGTGGTCTCGACCTTGCCGAACAGGAAGCTGGTGAAGGCGTCCGTCAGGGCGGACATGGGATCTCGCATGGGCGGCCATTCCCTCCAGCTAGCGTCGGATGCCGGTGGCGAACGGCAAGGTGTTGACGAAGGCGCGGTGGTGCTCGCGGTCGCACCACTCGAGCTTCAGGTAGGACTTGCCGGCGGAGGCGCGGATGGTCCGCTTGTCGCGGGCGAGGGCTTCGGGTGAACGCGAGGACACCGTGATGTACCCGACCAGGTTGACTCCGGCCGCACCGCTCGCGAGATCTTCACCCCGCTGGTCGAGCCGGCCGTGGGCGGCGATGTCGCGGGGGTCGACGGTGCGGTTCATTTTCGCGGCGCGGCTGGCGTCGGCCTCGTCGTTGGTCTTCTCGGTGAGCATGCGCTCGATGGCGATCTCGGTGGGCTCCAGGTCCATGGTGACGGCGACGGTGCGGATCACGTCGGGGGTGTGGACGAGGAGCGGGGCGAGGAAGTTGACGCCGACGGGGGTCATCGGCCACTCCTTGACCCAGGCCGTGGCGTGGCACCAGGGGGCGCGGGTGGAGGACTCGCGGGTCTTGGCCTGGAGGTAGGTCGGTTCCACCGCGTCGAGTTCGGCGGGCCAGGCGTTGCGCTTGGTCATGGCCTGGATGTGGTCGATGGGGTGGTCCGGGTCGTACATGGAGTGGACGAGGGAGGACAGCCGGCCTTGGCCCAGGGGCTGGCGGACGCGGATGTCGGCCTCGGCGAGGCGGGCGCAGATGTCGGTGAGTTCGCGGGCCATGACGATGGCGAGACCGGCGTCGCGGTCGAGCTTCCTGCCCTTGTGCGGGGTGGCCGCGCGGGCGATGGTGTGGGCCTCGGCGGCGAGTTCGCGGGTGAAGTGGATGCAGGCGACGAGGTACGCGCGGTGCTGCTCGGAAGAGGTGGACACCATCGACTGGAGCTGGTCGTACGAATCGCGCAGCCAGACGGGGGCGTTGGTGTCGCCGCGCAGGGCGACGTCCTTGTCGTGCGCTTCCGGGTCGGCGGGCAGCGTGCGTACGAGCATCTGCAGGCGGGTGACGAAGCCGTCGCCGTTGGCGACGTGCTTGAGGAGGGTGCCGAAGCGGTCCACGAGGGCCTCTTGGTCCTCGCTGTCGCGCAGGCCGACGCCGGGGCCCTCGATCTCGATGGCGGCGGTGACGGTTCTGCGGTCCGCGTGGAGCAGGACGGCGATCTCGTCGGGGCCGAAGGGGGCGGCGAGCCAGTTGATGCGGCCGATGCCCGGGGGCGGGCCGACCTCGACCTCGCGGCCGTCGGCGGCGCGGATGCCGGCTTCCATGGCGCCCGAGCGGAACGTCGTACCGCGGCGCAGGGTGCGCTTGTAGCTGCGGTTGATCTCGAACCAGCGGTAGAAGGTGCGGCCGCGGTAGGGGACGTAGACGGCGGCGAGGGCGAGCATGGGGAAGCCGGCGAGGGTGACGATGCGCAGGATGAGGGAGGGGACGAGCAGTCCGCTCATCATGCCGAGGAACGCGCCGGCGATGATCAGGGCGATCTCGCCGGTCTCGCGGTTCTTGCCGACGATCGCGTTCGGCCGGGCCCGGCCGATGAGATAAGTGCGGCGGGGCGCGACCGGGTGGAGCTGGTGGGACTGGGTCGTCACCGCCCGTCACCTCCTGTGTTCCTCGTGCTGGAGCCCGTACGGGGCGGGGGTGCGGCGGCCGGGCCGGCGCCGCCGTTTCCGCCGCCGGAGCCGCGGCTGCTGTGCGCGGCCATGCCTCCGGAGATCTGGTTGGCGTCGCCGCCACCGCCGCCGCTCGCGCGGTGGGCGCCGCCACCGCCGCCGCGGCTGCTGTGGGTCTTGATGCCCTGGGAGACGAGGGAGGCCGGGGAGCTGATGACGGCGGCCGCCTGGGCGCCGTCGGTGGCCTTGCTGCGGCTGGTGCGGGCGGAGGCGATCTCGTCGCCGAAGCCGGGTACGAAGCGGTAGATCATCGCGGAGGCGAAGATCGCCAGGAGGATGATGGCGAGGCCGGAGACTACGGCGGAGAAGGCATTGGGTCCCTTTTCGCCCGCCAGAGCCCCGGCGAGGCCGAGGACTATGACGATGACCGGCTTCACGAGGATCACCGCGATCATGATGCCCGCCCAGCGGCGGACGTGGCCCCAGAGGTTGCGGTCGACGAGGCCGGCGTAGACGACGGTGCCGAGCAGGGCGCCGACGTAGAGGAGCGCGGCGCGGATCACGAGCTCGAGGCAGAGGATGCCGGCGGCGACGACAGTGACCAGGGCGACGACGATCAGCATGATCGGGCCGCCGCCGATGTCGTCGCCCTTCTTGAGGGCTTCGGCGAAGGAGCCGAAGAACACGTCGGTCTGGCCGCCGGTGGCGGAGGCGATGACCTCGGTGACGCCGTCGGTGGCGGAGACGACCGTGTAGAGGACGAGGGGGGTGAAGGCGGAGGCGAGGACGGTGAGCCAGAGGAAGCCGATGGCTTCGGACATGGCGGTGGCGAAGGGGACGCCGCGGATGGCTCGTTTGGCGACGGCGAAGAGCCAGAGGACGAGGGTGAGGATGGTGGAGGCGGCGAAGACGATGGCGTACTGCTTGAGGAACGTGCCGTTGGTGAAGTCGACGTTGGCGGTGCCGTTGACCGCCTTGCTGAGCTCGCCGACGATCCAGGCTGCGGCGTCGGCGCAGCCCTTGGCGAGGGAGGAGAGGGGGTTGAGGGCGTCTGTGGGGTCGCTGGGGGCGAGGCCCGTGCGGGGCGTTTGGTTGGCGCCTTCGCCGCGCTCGCAGTAGTCCCGGGCCGGCCCTGCGATCAGCGCGCAGGGGTCCTTGCTCGCACTCGGCGACGGCGTCGGTGTCGGTGTCGGCGCGGCTGCCGCGCGGGCGGCGAGGAGGATGACCGTGGTCTGAACGGCCGCCGCGGCGGCACCGATGCCGCGGAGCGAGAGCCTGCGGCTACCGGGCATAGGTGAAGCCTCCGAATTCGGTGACGGCGCGGCCGATCTCGTCGGAGGTGGAGACCGGGTTGTCGCCCGTGACCGGGGTGGGGCCGTCCATCTGAGCCGTTTCGACGACCTTCCAGTCGGACCCGTTCCACTTGAGCGTCAGCGAGATGGTGAACCAGCCGCTGGTCACAGGGCGGGTGGACTTCTCGCCGGTCAGGCCGAACATGCCGATGCACCAGACGTCGACGGTGGCGGCCGCGCTGGAGAAGTTCTTGACCTTGGCACCGGCCGGCACGGTCCGGCTGACGAACGTGGATCCCGCCGGCGCGACGCCGTCCTTGGTCAGACCGATCTGGGAGAGCATCCCGGCGGAGTAGTCGGCGTCGAACCCGCTCTGGAGCTTGGTCCGCGTGCTCTCGTCAGAGACGGCATCGACGATGGCGTGTCTGCGCGCGGGATTGAACATGCCGTCAGAACCCAGTGCCACCGCGTAGTTCGATGCCGCCGACTGGGCGCCCTGTTCGGTCTGCGCGAAGCCCTTCGGGATGCCCGAGGACTTTCCGTCCACCGGGGATACGCCCGTAACCGTGGT
Organism: Streptomyces sp. ISL-43; assembly: GCF_018614195.1. Classification (GTDB taxonomy): domain Bacteria; phylum Actinomycetota; class Actinomycetes; order Streptomycetales; family Streptomycetaceae; genus Streptomyces. Next base: position 7,246 of record NZ_JAGGOT010000093.1, on the reverse strand, counting down.
GGGGTTGGTTGTCGGGGGTTTGTCCGAGGCTGGAGGGGTGGGGGAGTGGGACTGGTTCGCGAAGGCGATCGCCGCGATCAGGAGGACCACCACGCCGACGACCGTGATCAGGCCGCGTGAGGCGCGGGGGGTGCGGCGGGGGGTTCCGTACGGGTCCGAGGCGGATTCCGGGAAGCGGGTACGGGTCTGGCCCGTGCCGCCGACCTCGCCGTGGCCCGCGCCGCCGCCACCGTATTGGTCGTCGCTGCTCATTCGGTGTTCGCCCCCTCCGCGTCGTACGACGGTAGCGCTGGTATCCGCGCAGGCGCGGCGTGGTGGTTCCTCATCAGGGCTCTGGCTAGACGGCCATTCCGTACACGATGGTGAAGAGGGTGCCGAGGGAGCCGATGATGAAGACGCCCGTCAGGCCGGCGACGATGAGGCCCTTGCCCTGTTCCGCGCTGAAGGTGTCGCGCAGTGCGGTGGCGCCGATGCGCTGTTTGGCCGCGCCCCAGATGGCGATGCCCAGGCAGAGCAGGATCGCGACGGCCATGACCACCTCGACCATGATCTTCGCTTCGTTGCCGAGACTGCCGAACGGCCCCCAGTTTGGGGCGATTCCGCCGATGATGGTGGTGATGTCGCCTTTTTCGGCTGCCAGGATCATGTAACTCACCGCCCGTGTATGGGTAGTTCCGGTAGCCCGTGCCCGGACGGCAGGGGTCACGCACTATCTTCGCTGATGAAATCGCCGTCGTATGTCGACTTGACGGGTCTCTTTACCCGATCTGTCGCACCTGGTTCCGCTCGTATGCCCTGACCTGGGGTCGGGCGGCGTGTGGGGGAAAGAACGTATGGTCACTCTGTGTATCACGAGGGGTGACCGCGGGCAATGATTGCCGTCTCGCCGTACGGGGCGCCCGGCGAGGGGCCGCCGTTCGGCGCAACGGGTGTGCGTGTCGTTCGACCATCCCGATGACATGTGTCCGACGTTCCGTCAGTCGTTCCATCCCGGTGCGTTGTTGCGCGGGATGCTCCTCCTCGTTCGGTCCGGGTACGGGTACGGGTGCGCGAGGAGGGGGCTGCGGATGGGTTGCTTCACCGGGGCCGGGCGGCGGGCGGCGCCGGCGGCCGGGGGCGGGTGTTCGGGGCCGCGCGGGCCGAAGGGTGACCGGGAGTCGAAGGGCGACCGCGGGCCGGCCGGTCCGTGCGTCGACTTGGACTCGGTCAAGGCCCAGGGCGGCCAGGAGCTCAGTGCCGCCCTGAGCGAGGGGCGGGCGTACATCGGCCGGCGGACCGTGAACGGGGCGGCGGTCGGCGCGTACCTGGAAGGACCTCACCACGCGGGCGCATCCGGTTTCCCCAGGATGCTTGCGGGGTTTCCGTCACCTACACCGGCTTCCGGGTGTACGTGAAGGTGCTGACGGCGGGCGGTGACGTCTCCGAGATCTTCTGCGACTATTCGGCCGCGGGTGTCGTCCGCCCGCTCGGCCGCGGCCGCCAGGGTGTTCGGCCTGTCCGGCTGTCCGGCTGTCCGGGCTCGGATGTCGGGTGAGGGGGTTACGGGACGTAGATGTTCGAGGTGAACGGGGCGAACCGGGTGTCGCCGGGGTGGATGACGCCGACGATCGGCCCGGTGCACCAGCGGCCGCCGGTGATGAAGACGGGGTTGCCGGTGTGGTTCGCGACCGCGGCGGGGCCGTTGTGCGTGATGCAGCCGGCCGGCTCGTGGATCGGGGAGCCGTTGATGACCAGTTCGCCTGAGGACGCGTACGCGGAGCCGCCGATGCCGAGGAACAGTGTGGCGGCGGCCGCGAGGGTGCCGAGGGTCGTGGTCAGTCGTCGCATGGTGGGAAACCTCCAGTGGGACCGGCCGATGACGATCATCTTCCGGTTGCGTGGCTCACCGTATTGGCTCAATCGCCGAGCGTCACGCCCGTAGAGGGGCGTGTGGATGCGCGAGGGGCGCACATGTGTCCGGCGAGCGCCGTCCGGCCGGTACGGAGCCCCGCGCGGGCTCTACGGGAGCCAGTGCGCGGGGCGGGTGAGGGAGGCCGGGAGGCGCGTCGCGGCGTTGCCCCGGGCCGCGTTGAGCTGGGGCTGGGTGAGGAAGAGGGCGCCCTGCAGGTCGGCGCCCCGCAGGTCGGCGTCGCGGAAGTCCGCGCCGATCAGGTCGGCCGTGCGCAGGTCGGCGCCGCTGAGGTCGGCGGCGATCAGGTAGGCGCCGCGGAGGTTCGCGCCGCGCAGGTCCGCGCCGGAGAGGCGGGCGCCCATGAGGTCGGCGCCGCGGTGGTTCTTCTTGCGGCCCGCCACCTTGGCCCGTACGAGCTCGCTGGCCTTCAGCAGGAGGGTGTTGGCCTCCTGGCGCAGGGGGGCGATGTCGAAGCCCGCGAGGGCCTGCGGGGTCGCCTCGGTCCACCGGGTGGTGTCGCTCAGCGCGGTGCGCAGGTCCGCGTGGAGCGGGCGGGCGGCGGGGAGGGTGAGGGCCTCGGCGAGGTAGAAGAGCAGCTCGTGCAGCTGCCGCATCACCGGGAAGACCTCGAACATGGCGCCGGCCGTGTCGGGGTGGGCGCGCCAGTCGCGGCCGCCGAAGGTGACCTGGGAGACCTGCTGGCCCGCGCCGAAGCAGTCGAAGACGGTGCAGCCCTGGAAGCCGGAGTCGCGCAGGCGGGTGTGGATGCCGCAGCGGAAGTCCTGCCGGAGGTTCTTGCAGGGGGTGCCGGCGGGCTTGTTCGCGGCGAAGTCGGTGGACTTGGCGAAGGGCAGGGCGACGCAGCAGAGGGCGAAGCAGTTCGCGCAGTCCGCCTGCAGGACGGGGAGCGGGGCGGGGAGCGGGGCGGGGGAAGGATCGGGCACGTCGACATTGTCCCCCGGTGGGTGGGATGGGGTGGCCGGGGAGTGCCCGCGGAGTGCCGGCGGGCTGCCGGCGGGCTGCCGGCGGGCTGCCGGCGGGCTGCCGGCGGAGTACCGGGATGCGGGAAAGGCCTTGATCGCGGAGCGGGGGGCGGCAAGCATTCGGGGTATGACCGAAGTGATCGCAGTGGCCGTCATCACCTTCCTCGCCGTCATCAGTCCGGGCGCGGACTTCGCCATGGTCGTCCGCAACAGCTACCTCTACGGGCGGCCCACCGGCTTGTTCGCGGCCGCCGGGGTCGCGGCCGGCGTGCTGGTGCACGTCTCGTACACGATGCTCGGGGTCGGTCTGCTGATCGCCTCCTCCGCCGAGCTGTTCACGGTGATCAAGCTCGCGGGAGCCGCGTACCTGGTGTGGGTCGGGGTCCGGACCTTCCGGGCGCGGGCCGAGCTGACGGTGGACCTGGAGACGAAGGCCGGGCTGACGCCCCTCGGGGCGTTGCGGACCGGATTCCTGACCAATGTGCTCAATCCGAAGACCACGCTGTTCGTCGTGTCCACCTTCACCCAGGTGGTCGGGCCGGAGACCGCGGTGTGGCAGCAGGCCGGGTACGGGCTGTTCATGTCGGCGGCGCACCTGGGCTGGTTCGCCGCCGTGGCGCTGTTCTTCTCCAACTCCCGCCTGCGCGACCGGATGCTGAAGGCGCAGAAGGCGCTGAACCGGGCCATCGGCTCGGTGCTGGTGGGTCTCGGGGTGGGGCTGGGCTTCGCGCGCTGAGTGGGGGCGGAGGGTCTGGCGCAGCGGGGTTACCTGTCGGTAGCGTGGCCGGTATGGGTGCCGAGAGTGCTGCCGAGAGTGATGTCGAGGGGTTCTACGAGCGGGTCGACGCCGGGCGGTTCCGGTCCACCGCCCATACGCGCGGGCCGTGGGACCCCGGCTCGCAGCACGCCGGTCCGCCGGCGGCGCTGCTCGGGCGGGCGATCGAGGAACGGCCGGGCGCGCGAGAGGACATGCGGATCGCCCGGATCACCTACGAGATCCTGCGCCCGGTGCCGATCGGCCCGCTGGAGCTGACGACCAGTGTGCTCCGGGCCGGCCGGAGCACCGAGGTCGTCGAGGCCGCGCTCGCCCCGGCCGGGGCCGCGCCCGTGATGCTGGCGCGCGCCCTGCGGATCCGGGTGGCGCAGGAGCCCGTACCGGCCGTGGTGCCCGGGCCGGAGCTGCCGCCGCCCGGGGAGGTGGGGGTGACCCCGTTCTTCCCGGTGCCGTGGGAGAGGGGCTACCACGCGGCGGTGGAGACGCGCTTCACCGAGGGCGCCTTCGTCGAACTGGGGCCGGGAACCTGCTGGATGCGGATGAAGGTGCCGCTCGTGGCCGGGGAGGAGACCCGGCCGCTGGACCGCGTGCTGGTCGCCGCGGACTCGGGCAACGGCATCAGTTCCGTCATGGACTTCGGGCGCTACGTCTTCGTCAACGGCGACCTCACCGTCCACCTGCACCGCCATCCGGTGGGCGAGTGGGTGTGCGTGGAGGCCCGTACGAGCGTGGACGGGGGCGGCATCGGACTCGCCGATGCCCGCCTGCACGACGAGAAGGGCCCGATCGGGCGGAGCGCGCAGAGCCTCTTCGTGGCGCCCCGGGGCTAGCCCGTCCGGCCGGGCCGGGGGTCGGGGGCGGTCGGGGGCGCGTTCGCCCCGGGGCCTTGGTCCGTACGGGATCCGGGCGGGCGGCGCGTGCTCCCGTGGCGCGGAAGCCCCCCGGGGCGGCGCACCGGAGCGCACGGGAGCCCTGCGCGTACGGGTTTCTACGGCGGCCCCGGAACGGGATGATTCGACACGGGGTGGCGGGAGTCCTTGGAAAAGCCGTTCGATGGGGGAAGGTTGGCGGGTGCGCAGACTCTGGGTGGTCGGTGGAATCAGCTTCGGGGCGTGCCTGTGCTTTCTCGCCCTGCTGGTGGTCGGTACGTACTCGGCGGCCGCGGGCATCGCGAGCGGCGGCGGCCGTGCCGTGGGACTCGCGAAGGGGGCCGTGCCGGGGAAGTACCAGTCCCTCGTGCAGAAGTGGGGCAATCTCTGCCCGACGCTCACCCCGGCGGTGCTGGCGGCCCAGCTCTACTCGGAGAGCGGCTGGAATCCGGGTGCGGTGAGCCCGGCCGACGCGCGGGGCATCGCGCAGTTCATCCCGGGCACCTGGGCGACGCACGGCATCGACGGTGACGGCGACGGGGACCGCGACATCTGGGATCCCAACGACGCGATCCCGTCCGCGGCCTCGTACGACTGCGAGTTGGCGCGGTACGTGGGCAAGGTGCCCGGGGATGCCGTCAAGAACATGCTGGCCGCCTACAACGCCGGTCCCGGCGCGGTGACGCAGTATCAGGGCGTCCCGCCATTCCGGGAGACGCAGGGCTACGTGAAGACCATCACGACCCTGGCCAAGAGCTTCGAGGCGCCGGTCGGGAGGGTCGCGCCCTCGCAGCAGGCCGCCGGGGCCATCTACTTCGCGCAGAAGCAGTTGGGGACGCCGTACCTGTGGGGCGGGAACGGGACGCCCGACCAGGACGGGCGGTTCGACTGCTCGGGGCTGACCAAGGCCGCGTACGAGTCGGTGGGGATCGACCTGCCCCGGGTGGCGAACGACCAGTACAACGCGGGGCCGCATCCCTCGCGGGCCGAACTGCTGCCGGGCGACCTGGTGTTCTTCTCCGATGATCTGACGAACTCGCGGGAGATCCGGCACGTCGGGCTCTACGTGGGCGGCGGATACATGATCAACGCCCCGTTCACCGGCGCCGTGATCCGCTTCGACAAGATCGACACGCCCGACTACTTCGGCGCGACCCGCGTGACCAAGGATGGCGCGGAGGCGCTGCCGAGGCGCGAAACCGCCGGTAACACAACGTGAACCAAGGGCCCTGAGCTGCAACGATGAGTCACTCTTCGATAACGTTGAGGTGATCATTCGGTGGAGAGTGGAACGTAGTCGCCAGAACGGGCGTTCCATGGGCACGGGGACAGAAGCACCGGACTGATCACCGGGGGGAGCAGGGACGCACGCAGGAGTGCGTCCGCGGGGTACCAAGGCAAGGGCAAGGGGCCGCATCACCATGGCTGGACTCACAACTGGTGGGCCGAACGTGGATGTAAGCCTGCTGTACGGGATCAACGGCCTGACCCGGCACACCCCGGGCTGGCTGGACCGGGCGGTCTCCGTCATCGGCGAGTACGGGATCCTGCTCGCCCTCGTGCTCCTGGTGCTGTGGTGCTGGCGCGGAGCGCGCCGGCAGGACGAGGCCGCGGCCGTCGAGTCCTTCGCCGCGCTCGTGTGGGCTCCGCTCGCCGCCGGGGCCGCGCTGCTCCTGAACATCCCGCTGCGGGAGTTCGTGGCCCGGCCGCGGCCGGCCCAGCAGCACGGCGGGGTCGAGGTGCTGGATCCCGGCGCCGGGATCGGACACAGCCCCTTCTCCTTCGTCAGCGACCACACCACCCTCGCGATGGCGCTGGGCGTCGGCCTGTTCATCGCCCACCGCAAGCTCGGCTTCGTCGGGATCGGGCTGGCCCTGCTGGAGGGCTTCACCCGGGTCTACACGGGCATCCACTACCCGACCGACGTCATCGGCGGACTCGCGCTGGGCACGGCGGTGGTGCTGCTGCTCGCCCCGCTCGCGATGGCGCTGCTGACCCCGGTGGTGCGGGCGGTCGCCCGGTCCCCGCGGCTGGGCGTACTGGTCCGGGCCGGAGGGCGCGCGCTGCCCCGGCCGGTGGACCTCGCGCAGGCCCCGCCGGCGGTGCGCGGCCACGAGAGCGACCTCGCCGCCTGACGGCGCGGTACCCGGCCGTCCGGCGCGGCCGGACAGCGGTACGCCGCCTGCCGCGCCGGAGCGTGCCGGACCGTCAGCCGACGGCGTAGGAGTTCCACACGGACAGGACCACGGCCGCCAGCAGGCACAGCGCGGCGCCCCCGAAGCACAGCCGCACCGCCGCCGGGCGGGAGCGCGGGGTCACGGGTCGCCGCCGTCGGTGCCCTCGGCGGCCTGCGCGTCGTCGCGGCGGTAGCGGGAGCGCAGCCACAGGCCGGTGGCTGCGGCCGCGGTGGTGGTGACCCCGATGGCCAGGGCCACGTCGGCCGGCCCGTCCGCCGTGCCGACCGGTCTGGCCCAGGCCGTGGCGGCCGGGGCGAGCGCGATGAACAGTGCCCAGAGGAGGGCGGCGAGGCGGGGCGCGGGTCCGGGCATGAGTCAAGGGCATCCGCTCCCGGACCCGTCGGCCAGCCGGGCCGTCCGAACGGGCGACCCGGCGCCCGTGCGGCGCTGGTCAGGTGCGGTGCCGGGTGGTGCCGGTCACGGCCCTAGGCGAAGTGGCGCCTGGCCCGCTCCACTTTGACGACAGCCCTTAGCTTGGTCTTTAACGTCCG
>NZ_JAGGOT010000092.1 GCF_018614195.1 Streptomyces sp. ISL-43 | reverse complement strand
GGATGGCCGGGGGGATGGACGTGGAGGGACGGCCGGATCAGGGGCCCATCGAGCACCGTTCCGCCGGTCAGCCAGAGTTCTGACGGTCGGGAGCGAGTTGACGGTCAGAGGCCACGCCCGGGGCGAGCCAGCCATCCAGCCGGGGCCGCCGCGCCCCTTTCCAGTGCTCCGCCCGCCCAACACCCATCAATGGACGACCAGATCCCCATCCGGGGCGTTGAGGCGCGTCAGATCGCTACACAGTCGCTCTCGGCATAGCGTCCGGCGGCCGTCTGGGGCTGGACATAAGCCGCACACGGCCCGGAGGGCACCTGATGTCGCCCAGCGACGATCCCTTCGTCCATAGCGACGGAGAACTGATCCTTTGACCCTCAGATGGTCGCCAAACCGGAACAAAAGGGACTATCTGATGGTCGTGGAGGGATCCGGCCCGCAGTCGCGTCGCCACAGGGGCAAATAGAGGTCATAGGCGGCCCATATCCGGCAACGGCCACAGGCAGGCCGCAGTCGCGTCGCGACAGAGGCAAAATACTGCCCCTGGGCGGCTTGTATCCGGCAACGGCCACAGACGGGGGCCGGACGCTAAGCCGAGAGGAACTGTGTAGCGATCTGACGCGCCTCAAAGCCCCAGACGGGCCACACCAACAAGGCCGCCCCTCCACGTCCATCCCCCCGGCCATCCCCCGGGGGGATCCCGGAAGTCTTGTGTTGTTCCGGGACGGGACGGTCGGTCAAGGGGGGCCGAAGGCCATCGCGAAGCGACGCGACGAAGGAGCGCCCTTGAGGGACCGGCCCGGCACGGAAGGACACTGGACTACCGGGACGCCCACGGGCACCCATCAAAGCCCCACCCGACTCGGTGCCCGGCCAGCCCGACACCCCCGCCCAACCGTCAAAGCCCCCGACCCGCCCGCAGCACAGGCCCCCACCCCGCAGCCCCCGAATCCCACCCCGTCCGGCCCGCCGCGATCGCCTCTCCCCGGCACCGCTACCCGGTAACCTCGCCCGAATGACGGCACTTTCCCACCACAGCAATGGTTCCATCGAGCAGCCCGGCCGCGACGGGGACGCCGCGACCGCCGAGGCCGATCCGCATGTCATCGGGCCGGTGCAGACCTCGTACGCCCCCGATCGCGACGGGGATCCGGATCCCGGTGAAATCGTGTGGACCTGGGTCCCCTACGAGGAGAACGACGGCCGGGGCAAGGACCGCCCCGTGCTCGTCGTGGCGCGCGAGGAGGGCGGCACGCTCCTGGCCGTGCAGTTGTCCAGCAAGCGGCACGATCACGACCGGGAGTGGGTTCCCATCGGGACCGGGCCCTGGGACAGCGCCGGCCGGGAGTCCTGGGTGGATGTGGACCGGGTGCTGCGCGTACACGAGGCCGGCATGCGGCGCGAAGCCTGTGCCCTGGACCGGGGTCGGTTCCAGTTGGTGGTGGACCGGCTGCGCGAGCGGTACGGCTGGCGGTAGCCGGCCTGGACCAGGCGCGGCCGCCAGGGCCGCGCCCGGTCCACCGTCCTTCAGCCGAAGCGCACGCTGTGCGGGGCCGCCGACCCGAAGTGTGCGGATTCGCCGGGCCGCATGACCCGCGCGGACGGCCCTTCGCAGTCGCGTTCCGCGAAGAGCGAGGCTCGCGCGTTGGTGGCGTTCTCCACCTTCCGCGCACCGCTCAGCAGGAGGAAGCACTCCCCGTTCACCGGGTTCTCCAGGGTGAAGTCGTCCTCGTTCACGTTGACGTATCCGAACTCGCCCCCGGCCGCGTGGGCACTGGCGGACAGCCCCGTGAACAGGGCCAGGGCCGCGCCGAGCGTCACGGTCGTCCGTACCGCGCTCTTCACCACGTACTTCATCGCCCGCATACGACTTCCCCTCGATGTCACCGGCGGTCAGGTCCGGTCACAACCAGTGTCGAGTTCACCGGGGGTGTGCCCCAGGTCTTGCCGCGGCCGTCACCCGAATGCGGGGAGCGGGGGCGTGGTGGGGCCGGCCGCGCACGACCCGCGCCCCTCTGTACGCCCCTCGCGCCGTCCCGGCACGCAGGCATCCGGGCATCCGGGCATCTCGCCGCCCCGGCGCCCCCACCGTCACACCAGGTCCGTCAGCACCCGCTCGAACGCCTCCCGCGTCTCCGGCTTGCGGTCCAGGATGCCGAACACCACCCGTTCGAACACTCCCTCGAACCGGCCGGCCAGCAGTCCCCGGAAGGCCTGCGCCACCTGGGCAGGGTCGTTCTGGAAGACCCCGCAGCCCCACGCGCCCAGCACCAGCCCCCGGTACCCGTGCAGGGCCGCCACCTCCAGCACCAGCTCCGCGCGCCGTACGAGGGCGGCGGGGATTTCGGGCACGCGTTCCGGTTCCTGGCGGCGGATCGTGCCCGCGTTGGGGGCCGGGGAGGTGAGGAATCCGGCGCGGAAGGGGGTGTCCAGCAGGTTGCCGCGGTCGTCGCGGAAGACGGGGACCCCGGGTGAGTGAATCACCCGGTCGGTGTAGAAGGTGCTGACCTCGGCGCGGTGGACCTCGTAGTACTCCGGGGCCTCCAAGAGGGTCTCGTACAGGGCCGAGGCCCGGCAGAGCGCCTCCTCCTGCGCCTTCGCCCCGCGGACGTACCCGCCCCCGGGATTGCGGGCCGAAGCGAAGTTCAGGACGGCCACCGCCGCGGTCCCGGGGTGGTCCGCCGCGAGCCTGCGGGCCGCGTCCGTACTGCTCTCGCCCGTGACCTCCACGACGGTTCCGCCGGTCCCCACCGGGACGGGTTCGCCTGGAATGACTCGGTTTGGTCCATATATTCTGGTTCCTGCCTTGGCCTCCGCCACGGCGGCGGCGAGCGCCACCTGCCGCCCCGATCGCGTCCGGTACCCACCGGCCGCCACGATCTCCGCGTTCTCCCGCGCGATCTCGCGCAACCTGCTGCTCATGCTGTGATCTTCGGCGCTCCACGCAAGCGGCGGCAAGGGATTTGTGCCCCAAAGGACGGGTAGGCACGGGTGATGTCACAGTCGACGACGCGAGACGAGGGCCCCGTCATGCCCCATGACCCACCCCGCCTGACCGAGGCCGCCGCCGAGGATCTGGTCCACGGCATCTGCTTCAAGACCGGCCCGCCCCGCCTGCTCGGGGCGGAGCTCGAATGGCTCCTCTTCGACGCCGAGCGCCCCGCTCTGCCCGTGTCCCACGAGCGGCTGGCCGCCGCGCACGACGCGGCCCGCGCACTGCCCCTGGGTTCCGGCATCACCGTCGAGCCGGGCGGCCAGCTGGAGCTGAGCTCGGCCCCCGCCACCTCCCTCACCGGGTGCCTGGACGGCCTCCAGGCCGATCTGGCCGCCGTACGGGGCGCCCTGCGCGACCAGGGCCTGGTGTTGCGGGGCCTCGGCCAGGACCCTCGCCGGCCGCAGCGCCGGATGCTCACCAGCCCGCGCTACGACGCGATGGAGACCTACTTCGACCGCACCGGGCCCGCCGGGCGCGCCATGATGTGCACCTCCGCGTCCGTGCAGTTGTGCGTGGACGCCGGGCACGAGGAGCCGGGCCCGCTCGGCCACGGCCGCCGGTGGCGCCTGGCCCATCTCCTCGGTGCCGTACTGGTGGCCGCCTTCGCCAACTCCCCCGCGCACGAAGGGCCGTACGCCGGTTGGCGGTGCGCCCGCCAGGGGATCTGGAGCGACCTCGACACCCGCCGGTCCCTTGCCCCGCCGCTGGACGGGGAGCCGCGCGGCGCGTGGACCCGGCAGGCGCTGGACACCGAGGTGATGTGCGTACGGGCGCACGGGGAAGGCGCGCCCTGGGCGGTGCCGCGCGGGCTGACGTTCCGCGACTGGCTGCGCTCCGGGGGCGGCCCGCGGCCGCCGACCGCCGAGGATCTGGACTACCACCTGACCACGCTCTTCCCGCCGGTACGGCCCCGCGGCCATCTGGAGCTGCGGATGATCGACGCCCAGCCCGGCGACGACGGCTGGCTGGTCCCGGTGGCCGTCGTGCACGCGCTGTTCGACGACCCGGAAGCCGCGGAGACCGCGTACCGGGTTGCGAAGGGGCTGGCCGACTCCTACGGGGCGCAGCCCGCGCCCCGCAACCGGCTGTGGCGGACCGCCGCGCGGCAGGGCCTGTCCGATCCGGAGCTGCGGGCCGCCGCCCGGGCGTGCTTCCGGGCCGCGGCCGAGGCGCTGCCCCGGCTGGGCGCCGGCACTCACGTCCGGGACACGGTGTCCGAGTTCACCGACCGCTACGTCAAGCGCGGCCGCTGCCCCGCCGATGACCGGGCCGTGCAGCAGCAGAGCCCGCAGCCGACCGGAGAGGAGGCACGTCCATGACCGCCGACCCGGAACGCCTGCGCGAGCGGGCCGCCGCCGCGCTGACCGCGGCGCGGGTGCGCACGGCCGGGCTCACCGACGCCGTGTCCGACGGGGATCTGACCGCCCAGCACTCCCCTTTGATGTCACCGCTGGTCTGGGACCTGGCGCACATCGGGAACATGGAGGAGCTCTGGCTGCTGCGCAACGTGGCCGGCCGCGAGTCCATGCACCCCGAGATAGACCCGCTCTATGACGCCTTCGAGCATCCCCGTTCGGAGCGCCCGAAGTTGCCGTTGCTGGGCCCCGACGAGGCCCGCCGGTACGCGGCCGAGGTGCGCGGGCGGGTCTTCGACCTGCTGGAGCGCACCCCCCTGGAGGGCACGGCCCTGCTGGACGGCGGCTACGTCTTCGGGATGACCGCGCAGCACGAGCAGCAGCACGACGAGACGATGCTGATCACCCATCAGCTGCGGCAGGGCGCTCCGGTGCTGACGGCGCCCGAGCCGGATCCCCCGCAGGGTCCGCCGCCCGCCGCGGCCGAAGTCCTCGTACCCGGCGGGCCGTTCACGATGGGGACCTCGGCCGAGCCCTGGTCGCTGGACAACGAGCGGCCCGCGCACGTCCGGGACACGGAGGCGTTCTGGATCGACACGGCGCCGGTGACCAATGCCGCGTACCAGGAGTTCATGGCGGACGGCGGCTACCGCGAGGAGCGGTGGTGGGCGGCGGCGGGCTGGGAGGAGATCCGGCGGCACGGGATCGAGGCCCCGCTGTTCTGGCACCGCGAGGGCGGCACGTGGGTGCGCCGCCGGTTCGGCGCCGCCGAGGAGGTGCCCGGGGACGAGCCGGTGCTGCACGTCAGCTGGTACGAGGCCGACGCCTACGCCCGGTGGGCGGGGCGCAGGCTGCCGTCCGAGGCGGAGTGGGAGAAGGCCGCCCGGCACGATCCGGCGACGGGCCGTTCCACCCGCTACCCGTGGGGCGACGCGGACCCCACGCCGGCGCACGCCAACCTCGGCCAGCGCCACCTGCGGCCGGCCCGTGCGGGCAGCTATCCGGCCGGAGCCTCTCCGCTCGGTGTGCGCCAGCTGATCGGTGACGTGTGGGAGTGGACGTCCTCGGACTTCCTCCCCTACCCGGGCTTCCGGGCGTTCCCGTACCGCGAGTACTCGGAGGTGTTCTTCGGGCCGGAGCACAAGGTGTTGCGCGGCGGCTCCTTCGCCGTGGACCCGGTGGCCTGCCGGGGCACCTTCCGCAACTGGGACCTGCCGGTGCGCCGGCAGATCTTCTCCGGTTTCCGGACCGCGCGCGACGCCCGGGCAGCGGGGGATCGCTGATGTGCCGCCACATCGCCTATCTGGGGCCGTCCGTGAGCCTCGGACGGCTGCTCAGCGAGCCCGAGCACTCCCTCGTGCGCCAGTCCTGGGAGCCGCGCCGCCAGCGGAACGGCACGGTCAACGCCGACGGCTTCGGCATCGGCTGGTACGCGGAGGGTGATCCGGTGCCCGCCCGTTACCGCCGGGCCGTGCCGATCTGGGGAGACCTGGGCTTCACGGACCTCGCCCGGGTGGTGCGCAGCGGGGCCGTACTGGCCGCGCTGCGGGACGCCACGCGCGCCGGCGCGGACGGGGAGGCGGCGGCCGCGCCGTTCGCGGACGGTCCGTGGCTGTTCAGCCACAACGGAATGCTCCGGGACTGGCCGGACGCGGCGGCCCCGATCGCCGCCTCTCTGTCGCCCCGGGAACTGCTCTCGCTGGCCGCCCGCACGGACTCGGCCCTCATCTGGGCCCTGGTCCTGCGGCGGCTGCGCGAGGGGGACTCCCTCGGTGAGGCGCTCGCCAGGTCGGTGCGGGGGCTGCTCGAGTCCGCGCCCGGCTCCCGGCTGAACCTGCTGTTGACGGACGGCCGGGCGATCGCGGCGACGGCCTGGGGGGATTCCCTCTGGTATCTGGCCGATCCCGCCGTGCCGCGCGTGGTGGTCGCGTCGGAGCCCTACGACGACGACCCGCGCTGGTGCGAGGTGCCCGACGGGACCCTGTTGACCGCCACGCGGACCCGGATCTACCTCGTCTCCCTGAAGGAGACCCCCACCGGCGCCCCGTACCGAGGAGCCCCGCAGCAAGGAGACGAAGCCCAGTGAACGACTTCCGGCTGACACGCACGCTCGACGAGCACGCCGCCGACACGGCGCTGCGCGCGGATGTGCTCCAGGGATTGACCCGGTCCCCGAAGATGCTGCCGCCCAAGTGGTTCTACGACGCTCGCGGCAGTGAACTCTTCGAGGAGATAACCCGGTTGCCCGAGTACTACCCGACGCGTGCCGAGCGGGAGATCCTGCTCGAGCGGGCCCAGGAGATCGCCTCGGTGAGTGGTGCCCGCACCCTGGTGGAGCTGGGATCCGGCTCTTCGGAGAAGACCCGGCACCTGATCGAGACGCTGCCCGCGCTGGACACGTACGTACCGGTGGACGTGAGCGAGAGCGCGTTGACCGGGGCGGCCGAGGTGCTGCTCGCCGAGCATCCGGGGCTGCGGGTGCACGCGTTGCTGGCCGATTTCACGAAGCCGTTGCGGCTGCCGGACTCCCCCGGACCGCGGCTGGTGGTGTTCTTGGGCGGCACGATCGGGAATCTGCTGCCCGCGGAGCGCGCGGTGTTCCTGGCGGACGTACGGGCGATGCTGTCGCCCGGGGACGCGCTGCTGATGGGGACGGACCTGGTGAAGGACGAGGCCGTGCTGGTGGCGGCCTACGACGACGCGCAGGGGGTGACGGCCGAGTTCAACAAGAACGTACTGGCCGTGATCGACCGGGAGTTGGGCGGGGATTTCCACACCGCCGACTTCGCCCACGTGGCGGTGTGGAATCGGGAGCACGAGTGGATCGAGATGCGGCTGCGGGCTCGGACGCAGGTGCTGGTGAAGGTCCGGGCACTGGATCTCGAGGTTCCCTTCGAGGCGGGCGAGGAGATCTTGACGGAGATCTCCGCGAAGTTCCGTCAGGACGGGCTCCGGGGGGAGCTGGCGTCCGCGGGACTTGAGCTGACGCACTGGTGGACGGATGTGGCGGGCCGCTTCGCCCTGTCGCTGTCGGTGGCCGACGGCATCGGTACGGACGGGCGGCGGGGTGCGGACGGCTGGGAGGGCACGCCGGTCGGCGGCGGCCCCGCCGGGCGCCACGCCGGATCCGGCTCAGGATCCGGCTCCGGCCCCGACTCGGCCGGCGACGCGAGCACGGCGGCCTGAGCCGCTGCCGCGAGGTCCCGCCGGTCCGCGTACCGGCCCGGCGGGATCCGCGGCAGCAGCCGTACCTCGGCCCGCACCCCGCGGGCCCGCGCGATCCGCCACAGCGAGGCGGTCAGCGGATCGTCCCCGACGAAGGCGGGTGCCCCGGCCGGGCTCCCGTCCTCCCGCAGGTAGGCGATCCGTACGGGCTGCACGGGCACCCGCGCGTCCAGCGCGGCCTGGAACGCGGCCCGCCGGAAGGGGCCTCGGGCGCGCCCGCACCAGGTGGATCCCTCGGGGTAGACGGTGACGCGGTCGCCGGCGAGCAGGGCGCGGGCGACGCTTTCGACGGTGGTGGGCAGGGCGCGGATCCGATCCCGTTCGATGAACAGGGTCCCGGCCTGCCGGGAGAGCGGGCCGAGTACGGGCCAGTCCCGGATGTCGCTCTTGGCGAGCATCCGGGAGGGCAGGACGGCGGCGACGAGCGGGATGTCGAGCCAGGAGATGTGGTTGGCGACGATCAGGCGGCCGCCGCCCGGACCGGGGCTGCCGTGCACGGTGACGCGCAGGCCGAAGGCGCGCAGCAGCGCGGCCGCCCAGGCCCGTACCGCCGCGTGCCGGGGCCGTTCCGGCAGCAGGCGCAGCGGCGGGGCGCCCAGGATCCCGAGCAGGATCAGGGCTACGGCGGCGGTGAGCCGCAGGGCGGCGTGCGGCACGCTCGCGGCGCGGCCCTCGTGTTCGGCGCAGGCCGCCGGGGTGCAGGGCGAGGTGGGGAGCCAGGCGCTCATGCGCCCGGGGCGAGCGAGAGGAAGTGCTTGAGGTAGCGCGGGTTGGTGCGGCGCAGGGAGAGCAGGACGTAGAGGTCGGCGCAGCCGAACTCGGCGTCGAGGGCGGGCTCTCCGCAGACCCAGGCACCCAGGCGCAGGTAGCCGCGCAGCAGCGGGGGCAGTTCCGTGCGGCCGGGGAAGGTGATGCCCTCGGGGCTCCACGGGAGGTGCGGGGTGACCCGGTACTCCGCGGGGGCGAGGCTGCGGGTGAGGACGTTCTCGCGGGTGGCGGCGGCGAGGACTCCGCCGTCGGCGAGAGGTATCGAGCAGCAGCCGGCGAGCCAGTTGTGCCCGGAGCGGTCCATGTACCGGGCGAGTCCGGCCCAGATGAGGGCGATGACGGCGCCGTTGCGGTGGTCGGGGTGGACGCAGGAGCGGCCGACTTCG
Organism: Streptomyces sp. ISL-43; assembly: GCF_018614195.1. Taxonomy (GTDB): domain Bacteria; phylum Actinomycetota; class Actinomycetes; order Streptomycetales; family Streptomycetaceae; genus Streptomyces. The sequence continues at coordinate 19,219 of NZ_JAGGOT010000092.1, read as the reverse complement.
ACGAGGTCGGGGCGGATGGGGGCGAGGGCGGAGAGGTCGAACTCGCCCTCGGAGTAGAGGCGTCCGACGACGGCGGCGCGCTCGGGAGGCAGGATCCGGTAGGTGCCGACGACCTGTTCGGTCTCCTCGTCCACGACGAGGAGGTGGTCGCAGAAGGCGTCGAAGGAGTCGGAGTCGAGGCCCGGCTCGGGGCCGTCGAGGCGGGCGCCGAGCTCGCCGGCGAAGACCTGGTGGCGCAGCCGCTGGGCGGCGCGCACCTCGTCCTCGTGGCGGGCGAGGCGTACGGCGTAGCGGGGAGCGGGGACGCCGGGAGCGGGGACGAGGTGCGCGGGGGCGGGTACGGGGATGGCGGGAATGGAGGTCGGCGCCGGGGCAGCGGTGGGGGAAAGGGCGGACGGGGACAGGGGTGCGATGGTCATGGCGGCTCCTGGTCCGGGCACGGGAGCCAGGCCGGCAGGTGTGCGGCCTGGCTCCTTTACTTCTTCCGTGACCGGCTGGATTCGACATGACCGCTTCGCGGCCCTCGGATGTGCGAACGCTGAACTCGGAGGTCGGGGCCCCGGCCCTCCCGGGGTCAGCGGTCGGAGCTGAGGACCTTGCTGATGCTGTCGGAGGCCGTCTTCGCGGCTTCCTTGGGGTCCTGGCCGGTGAGGACGGCCGTCATGAACGGCTTGATCGGGTTCTTGGCCTCGACCTCGGCCCAGCGGGCGGACTTCGGTGTGGCACGGCCCTGGGCGGCGCCGGGGGCCATCGCGGTGGCGCCCTCGTTGCCCTCGACGACATGCGCGAGGGTGGTCTTGTTGGGGACGTAGCTCATCGTGCGGGCGAGCTCGGTCTGCCATCTCTCGCTGACCAGGGCGGTGATGACGTCGACGGCGTTCTTACGCTGTCTCGTCTTCTCCGGGATGATCAGGTCCGAGCCGCCGGTGAAGACGGCGCCCACCTTGTCGGCGGCCTTTCCGGGGATGGGGAAGAAGCCGAGCTTGCCCTTCAGCGCGGGGTTGGCCGCCTCGATGGCGGCGGCCTGGCCGGGCGGGGCGATGATCTGCGCGATCCCGCCCCGGGCGAACACCTCGGACTGCGGGGGCGTTTCCTCGTCCGCGTCCTTGGGCCCGTCGCCGAGGTCCTGGAGCTGCTTGTAGAACTCCATGCCCGCCAGGGCCTTCTCGTCGTCGAGGGTGCCGAGCCATTGGCCGCCGCCCTCGACGGCGAGCTCGCCGCCCTCGTCCCAGACGAAGCCGGCGAGGACGTACCAGTTCTGGCCGGCGAGGTAGATGCCCTGCTGACTTCCCTTGTCGAGCTTCTGGGTGGCCTGGATCCACTCCTGGCGGGTCTTGATCGGGGTCTTGATGCCGGCGTTCGCGAAGAGGTCCTTGTTGTAGATCACCACGCGGTTGGCCGCGTACCAAGGGACGCCGAACTGGGCGCCGTTGACGCTGCCGGGGTCGGAGAGGCCCTTCAGCCAGTCCTTGCCGTCCCACAGGCGCAGGGCTTCGAGGGTGAGCTCGGAGACGCCACCTGTCTCGACGTACTGGGCGACCTGGGTGTTGCCGACCTCGATGACGTCGGCGCTCTCCGCGCTCCTGCCGGACAGCACGGAGTTGACCTTGTCGCCGATGCCCGTCCACTCCTGGATCCTGACGTCGAGGTCGACGCCGGGGTGGTCCTTCTCGAAACTGCTGGTGAACTGCGCTATGAAGTCGTCCGACGCGCTGCCCTTCATGAGCCAGAGCGTCACCTTCTGCGGATCTCCCGCCGATCCGGCCAGGCTGCAGCCGGTGAGGGCGGTCGCCGCCGCGAGAGCGGTGGACACGGCAAGGAAGCGCATCTTCACGAAGGTCACCTTCTGGGGATGGATCTCAGATGGCTTGAAATTGGCATGGACCAATGGGCGGGTCAAGGGCCTTTCGCTCCGGATCGTTCTCACAAAGTTCGCGGAGAGGGACTTAGTGGGGCACCGTAGAACAAGGCAACAGCCACCCAGTGTCGGGAGACCGCCATGTCCAATCACACGTACCGGGTGACCGAGATCGTCGGCACGTCCCACGAGGGCATCGACCAGGCCATCCGCAACGCGATCGCCCGCGCGGGCGAGACCCTGCACAACCTGGACTGGCTCGAGGTGACGCAGATCAGGGGCCACATCGAGGACGGGCAGATCGCGCACTACCAGGTGGGGCTCAAGGTCGGTTTCCGGCTCGACGGAGAGGCCTGAGGCCCCGGGGGGCCCGGGGAACCCGGACCTCCCGGCAGGGCTCGGGCCAGGCCCGGGCAGAGCTCGGGCAAGGTGCCGGGGCGCGGCTCGGGCAGGCGGGGCTCAGGTCCGGCCCTCGCCCTCCTGCGCGTCCTTGAGCTCCGGCGCGTCCGCCGCCCAGTCGGCCAGGACCACCCGGAAACCCGCCGCACGCGCCGCCTCGCACACCAGCTCGTCGTCGTCGACGAGCATCCGCACGTCCCGGCCCCGCGAGATCCGCCGCAGCACCTCCAGCTTGGTCGTCCGGGCGGGCCGCCGGTCCTGGTTCCCGCGCATCCACAGCCGCCCCTCGGGCAGTCCGTGCCGGGTGAGCCACTCGACGGTGTCCGCGCGGCACCGCTCCGGGCGTCCGGTCAGGTACGCGACCTCGCAGTCGGCCGCGCTCTCCACGGCGAGCGCGATCCCGCGGGCGAGCGGCGGATCGGCCGGGGCCGCTGCGAAGAAGCCGCTCCAGTCGCGGGGCCGGCGCTCCAGGAAGTGCTGGCGGTGGTCGGTGTCGGCCAGGGTGTTGTCGATGTCGAAGACGGCCAGGGGCCTGCGGTTCTGAGTCTCGGTCACCCCGCCAGCGTAAACACGCGCCGCCGGCCTCCTCCGGCGTGGGCGGCGGACCGGGAATCCTGGCGGCCCCCGGACGTTGAGGACTGTGTGATCCGGAAACTCTCGATACTCGACCGGTCCCGCACCCGCGAGGGGCACCCCGCCGCGCAGGCCCTGCGGGACACCGTAGACCTCGCGCGCGCCGCCGAGCGGCTCGGTTACCACCGGTTCTGGGTCTCCGAGCACCACAGCGTGCCCGGAGTCGCCGGATCCGCGCCCACCGTGCTGGCCGCGGCCGTGGCGGCGGTGACCGGCCGGATCCGCGTCGGCACCGGCGGCGTGATGCTGCCCAACCACCAGCCGCTGGTCGTCGCGGAGCAGTTCGGGGTCCTGGAATCGCTCTTCCCCGGCCGGATCGACATGGGGCTGGGCCGCTCCGTCGGCTTCACGGGCGGGATCCGGCGCGCGCTCGGCCGGGACACCGGGGACGCCGACCGGTTCGAGGAGCAGCTCGCGGAGCTCCTGGGCTGGCTCGACGGCTCCCAGAGCGCGCATCCGGAGGTGCACGCCCGCCCGGCGGAGGGGCTGCGGATCCCGCCCTACGTGCTGGCCACCGGCGAGGGGGCCGGTATCGCGGCCCGCGCCGGGCTGCCGCTGGTGGTCGGAGACCTGCGGGCCCGCGCCCGGGTCGTGGAGATCATCGAGGGGTACCGCAAGGAGTTCCGGCCCTCCGTCTGGGCTGCTCGGCCGTACGTCGTGGTCTCCGGGACGGTCGCGGTCGCCGGGACCGCCGAGGCCGCCCGCCGGATCCTGGTCCCGGAGGCGTGGGCGCTCACGCACTCCCGCACCCGGGGCAGCTTCCCGCCGCTCCGCCCGGCCGGGGAGGTCGAAGCCCTCGCCATGGGCCCCAAGGAGCGCGAGCTGTACGAGGGCGCCCTGGCCGGGCACGTCCACGGCACGCCGGAGCAGGTCGCGGCGGAGCTGTCCGAGGTCGCGGAGCTGACCGGGGCGGACGAGCTCCTGGTCACGACCTCCACCTACGACCGGGTGGCGCTGCTGGACTCCTTCACGAGGCTCGCGGGCCTCGCAGGCCTCACAGACCTCGCGGGCCTGCCTACGGACCCCGGGCACTAAACTAGGGCGAATGCACCCGTCCGCCGTCCCTCACGCCCACGATCCCTACGTCCGCGTCCGCGGCGCCCGGGAGCACAACCTGCGCGGGGTCGACGTGGACATCCCGCGCGACGCGCTGACCGTCTTCACCGGTGTCTCCGGCTCCGGGAAGAGCTCGCTGGCGTTCGGCACGGTCTTCGCCGAGGCTCAGCGCCGTTACTTCGAGTCAGTGGCCCCCTACGCCCGCCGCCTGATCCACCAGATCGGCGCGCCGAAGGTCGACTCTGTCACCGGGCTGCCGCCGGCCGTCTCGCTGGAGCAGCGGCGCTCCTCCCCGGGGTCGCGGTCCTCGGTCGGGACGGTGACCACCCTGTCGAACTCCCTGCGGATGCTGTTCTCGCGGACCGGCTCCTACCCGCCGGGCGCCGAGCGCCTCGACTCCGACTCCTTCTCCCCCAACACCGCCGCCGGCGCCTGCCCTTCCTGCCAGGGCCTCGGCCGGGTGCACCGCACCAGCGAGGAACTCCTCGTCCCCGACCGGGATCTGTCGATCCGTCAAGGTGCCATCGCCGCCTGGCCCGGCGCCTGGCAGGGCAAGAACCTGCGCGACATCCTGGAGGCCCTGGGGCACGACGTGGACGCGCCGTGGCGGGAGCTCTCGGCGAAGGACCGCGAGTGGATCCTGTTCACCGAGGAGCAGCCGGTGGTCACCGTGCATCCCGTGCGGGAGGCGGACCGGATCCAACGGCCCTACCAGGGCACGTACATGAGCGCGCACCGCTATGTGATGCGGACGTTCTCCGACAGCAAGAGCGACACCCTGCGGGCCCGTGCCGAGAAGTTCCTGTCGGACTCCCCCTGTCCGGTGTGCGAGGGCCGGCGGCTACGCCCGGAGGCGCTGGCCGTGACCTTCGCCGGCCGCACCATCGCGGAGCTGGCGGCACTGGCGCTGAGCGACCTGGACAGCGTACTGGCCTCCGCGCGCGGGGGCGGCGAAGCGGCCCGGGTGCTGACGGAGGACCTGCGCTCCCGGATCGGCCCCGTCACCGAGCTCGGGCTGGGCTACCTGAGCCTGGACCGCGCCGCCCCGACCCTGTCGGCGGGTGAGCTGCAACGGCTGCGGCTGGCCACGCAGTTGCGGTCGGGCCTGTTCGGGGTGGTGTATGTACTGGACGAGCCGTCGGCGGGTCTCCATCCGGCCGACACCGAGGCGCTGCTCGGTGTACTGGACCGGCTCAAGGAGGCCGGGAACACCGTGTTCGTGGTGGAGCACCACCTGGACGTGGTGCGGCACGCGGACTGGCTGGTGGACGTCGGGCCGCTGGCCGGGGAGCACGGCGGGCAGGTGCTGTACAGCGGGCCGCCGCAGGGGCTGGCCGAGGTGGCGGACTCCGCGACGGCCCGCTACCTGTTCCGGGACCCGCGGCAGGACGGGCCCGGCCGGCGGGCTCCGCGGGAGGCGTCCGGGGCCGTCCGGCTCAACGGTGTGTACCGGCACAACCTGCGTGATGTGGCGGCCGAGTTCCCACTCGGGGTGTTCACGGCCGTGACCGGGGTGTCGGGCTCCGGGAAGTCCACGCTGGTGGGCCAGGCGCTCGCACGGGAGGTCGGTGAGCGGCTGGCGGATCCGCGGTTCCCGGTGCGGCGGCTGGTGGAGGTGGACCAGAAGCCGATCGGCCGCACGCCGCGCTCCAACCTGGCCACGTACACGGGGCTGTTCGACGTGGTCCGCCGCCTCTTCACGGCGACGGCTCAGGCGAAGGCGCGTCACTGGAAGGCGGGCCGCTTCTCCTTCAACGTGCCGGGCGGCCGGTGCGAGTCCTGCCAGGGCGAGGGCTTCGTCTCGGTGGAGCTGCTGTTCCTGCCCAGTACCTACGCCCCGTGTCCCGAATGCGCCGGCGCCCGGTACAACACCGAGACCCTGGAGGTCCGTTACTCGGGGCTGAACATCGCGGAGGTGCTCGCCCTGACGGTGGAGTCGGCGGCCGCCTTCTTCACCGGGGTTCCGGCGGCGGAGCGGAGCCTTGCGGCCCTGTCGGACATCGGCCTGGGGTACCTGCGGCTCGGGCAGCCTGCCACGGAGCTGTCGGGCGGCGAGGCACAGCGCATCAAGCTGGCGACCGAGCTCCAGCGGCTGCGCCGCGACCACACGCTGTACCTGCTGGACGAGCCCACGACCGGGCTCCACCCGGCCGACGCGCAGGTGCTGCTGCGCCAGTTGCACGGCCTGGTGGACGCCGGGCATTCGGTGGTGGTCGTGGAGCACGACATGGAGGTCGTGGCGGGCGCGGACTGGGTCATCGACCTGGGGCCGGGCGGCGGCGCGGAGGGAGGCAGGGTCGTGGCCGCGGGCACGCCCGCCGACGTGGCCCGCGCCACCGGCAGCCGCACGGCGCCCCATCTGGCACGGGCACTCGCCGCGCGGGGGTAGTTCAGGAGCCGGCCGGCTTGGCGAAGTTTCCGTAGCCCTGCCAGTCGAGGACGACGCACTGCTCGTCGCCGAGCACCCAGGCGTCGTGGCCGGGGTCGACCTGGATGAAGTCCCCGGACTGCACCTCGATGCTCTCGCCGTCGTCCATGACGACCTTCATCTTGCCGCTGATGATGTAGCCCACGTGTGCGGCCTCGCAACTGTCGGTCTGCGCAATGGGCTTGACGTGCTCCGACCACTTCCATCCGGGCTCGAACACGGCCCGCCCGACGGGCCCGTGGTCGGTGTTGACCAGGTCGAGCCTGCCCTTGCCGCCTTCGAACTGACGTGTCTCATCGGCGGAATCGAAACCCTTTCGCACGATTCCAGACATGATCGTCGACCTCCCGGCACACGACTGCCCCGAGTCCACTTCTCAGCGTACGCCCGTACGGCGCGGGACTCGCGGCGGCTACGCGTCCCCCGCGAGCAGGTGCTGCGGCAGCTCGCGGAAGCTCCACACGCCCTGCCTGCGGGTGAACGTCCACACCAGGTCGTAGCGGTCGGGCCAGGCGGCGGGCAGCCCGAGGACGCCCTGCGCCCCCAGGGCCCGGATCAGGCGGGGCATACCGGTGTGCTCCCAGCAGACGAGCACCGGCATCCGGGCCGCCAGCACCGCGCGCGCCAGGGCCGGCTCGGCTCCGAGGCCGAATTCGGCGCGGACGGGCGTACGGAGCGCCGTGGCCAGCGTCTCCACGGTCTGGCGGCAGCGCGCGGGCGCTCCTTCCTTGCCGCCGGCCGCGAAGATCACCTCGGGGCGGGGCAGACCGGCGCCCCGGGCGTGCGGGAAGAGCGCCGGCAGCTCCTGGGCCCGGCGCCATCCGCGGACCGCGAGGAAGCCGGGGTCCTCGTTGCCCTCGTCGTCCTCGCCGGTGTCCCCGGCGTAGGGCTTCTCGGCGTGCCGGATCAGCATGACCAGGGCGTCCTTGGCGGCCTCGGGGCCGGGGCGCGGGGCGCTCGGGCGCTCCTCCCCGACGCAGCCGGCCGCCACCAGCGGGGTGAGGGCGGCGGCCAGCACGGTGCGGCGGCGCGGGCCGAAGCCTGCGGGGGCTGGGGGCATGGGGCCCACTGTCGCCCATGCCCGGGAGGGCGGCCGGTCACGGCACGACGGGTACCGCCCCTATCATCCGATCGGCGGACGCCGCGTGGCCGCCCCGAGCTGACTGGCCGGCCCGGCCTGCCGGACCGCCCACGCCGGGGCGGCGCCACTGCGGGTCCTCCCCCGGAGCTCATTCATATGAGAACCACAGGTCAGCGCGGCCCCTGACGCACCGCTCGCAGCCACTCCCTGTTCATGGCCGCGATCGACGGCAGCGGGATCCCCTTGGGGCAGGCGGTCGCGCATTCGCCCGCCAGGGTGCAGCCGCCGAAGCCCTCCGCGTCCATGGTGGCCACCATGTCCAGCACCCGGGTCTCTCGCTCCGGCGAGCCCTGCGGCAGCACGTTGAGGTGGTTGACCTTGGCGGAGGTGAAGAGCATCGCGGAGCCGTTGGGGCAGGCCGCCACGCACGCCCCGCAGCCGATGCACTCCGCGTGCTCGAAGGCCTGGTCGGCGACCGGCTTGGGTACGGCGGTGGCGTGCGCCTCGGGGGCGGCGCCGGTCGGCGCGGTGATGTAGCCGCCGGCCTGGATGATCCGGTCGAAGGCGCCCCGGTCGACCACGAGGTCCTTGACGACGGGGAAGGCGGAGGCCCTCCACGGTTCGACGTCGATCGTGTCGCCGTCGGCGAAGGAGCGCATGTGGAGTTGGCAGGTGGTGGTGCGCTCCGGCCCGTGCGCGTCTCCGTTGATGACGAGGCTGCACGCGCCGCAGATGCCCTCGCGGCAGTCGTGGTCGAAGGCGACCGGGTCCTCGCCGCGCAGGATCAGGTCCTCGTTGAGGGTGTCGAGCATTTCGAGGAACGACATGTCCGTGGAGATGCCGTCGACCTCGTACGAGGCCATCGCGCCGGGGGCGTCGGCGTTCTGCTGGCGCCAGACGCGCAGGGTGAGCTTCATGCGTAGCTCCGCTGGGTGGGGTGGACGTACTCGAAGACGAGGTCTTCCTTGTGCAGGACGGGGGCGGCACCGGTTCCGGTGTACTGCCAGGCGGCGGCGTACCCGAACTCCTCGTCGCGGCGGGCGGCTTCGCCGTCCGGGGTCTGTGACTCCTCGCGGAAGTGGCCGCCGCAGGACTCGGCGCGGTGGAGGGCGTCGAGGCACATCAGCTCGGCGAGCTCCAGGTAGTCGACGATGCGGTTGGCCTTCTCGAGCGACTGGTTGAACTCCTCGCCGCTGCCCGGGACCTTGATCCGCTTCCAGAACTCCTCGCGGATCTCGGGGATCCGGGCGAGGGCCTTGCGCAGCCCTTCCTCGGTCCGGGCCATCCCGCAGTACTCCCACATCAGTTCGCCGATCTCCCGGTGGAAGGAGTCGGGGGTGCGGTCTCCGTCGACGGCGAGCAGCTTCGCGAGGCAGTCGCGGGTCTCGCGGACGGCGGCCGCGGCCTCGGGGTGGGTGTCGTCGACCGGCTCCCGGTGCGGGTGGCGGGCCAGGTAGTCGTTGATGGTGGAGGGGAGGACGAAGTACCCGTCGCCGAGGCCCTGCATCAGGGCGGAGGCGCCGAGGCGGTTGGCGCCGTGGTCGGAGAAGTTGGCCTCGCCGATCGCGAACAGGCCCGGGACGGTGGTCTGGAGGTCGTAGTCGACCCACAGTCCGCCCATCGTGTAGTGCACGGCGGGGTAGATCCGCATGGGGACCTCGTACGGGTCCTCCGCGGTGATCCGCTCGTACATGTCGAAGAGGTTGCCGTACTTCTCGGCGACCCTCTCCTTGCCCATGCGGCGGATGGCGTCGGCGAAGTCCAGGTAGACGCCCTCGCCGCCGGGGCCGACGCCGCGGCCCTCGTCGCATACGTTCTTGGCGGCGCGGGAGGCGATGTCGCGGGGCACGAGGTTGCCGAAGGAGGGGTAGATCCGCTCCAGGTAGTAGTCGCGCTCCGCCTCGGGGATGTCGGCGGCGGGGCGGGTGTCGCCCTTGGCCTTGGGGACCCAGATGCGGCCGTCGTTGCGCAGCGACTCGCTCATCAGCGTCAGCTTGGACTGGTGGTCGCCCGTGCGCGGGATGCAGGTGGGGTGGATCTGGGTGAAGCAGGGGTTGGCGAAGTAGGCGCCGCGCCGGTGCGCCCGCCAGACGGCGGTCGCGTTGGAGTTCATGGCGTTGGTGGAGAGGTAGAAGACGTTGCCGTAGCCGCCGCTCGCGAGGACGACCGCGTCCGCGTAGTACGTGTCGATCTCGCCGGTGACCAGGTCGCGGGCGACGATGCCGCGGGCCACGCCGTCGACGGTGATCAGGTCGAGCATCTCGGTGCGGGCGTGCATCTCCACGTTGCCGGCGGCGATCTGGCGCGAGAGCGCCTGGTAGGCGCCGAGCAGCAGCTGCTGTCCGGTCTGGCCGCGGGCGTAGAAGGTGCGGGAGACCTGGACGCCGCCGAAGGAGCGGGTGTCGAGGAGGCCGCCGTACTCGCGGGCGAAGGGGACGCCCTGGGCCACGCACTGGTCGATGATCTCGACGGATATCTGGGCGAGGCGGTGGACGTTGGACTCGCGGGCGCGGAAGTCGCCGCCCTTGACGGTGTCGTAGAAGAGGCGGTGTACGGAGTCGCCGTCGTTGCGGTAGTTCTTGGCGGCGTTGATGCCGCCCTGGGCGGCGATGGAGTGGGCGCGCCGGGGGGAGTCGGAGAAGCAGAACTGGACCACGTGGTAGCCCTGTTCGGCGAGGGTGGCGCCGGCCGCGCCTCCGGCCAGGCCGGTGCCGACGACGATGACGGTGTGTCCGCGCCGGTTGGCCGGGTTGACGAGCTTGGCCTCGAAGCGGCGGCGGTCCCAGCGCTCGGCGATGGGGCCTTCGGGGGCCTTGGTGTCGGCGACCGGCTCGCCGGTGGTGTAGTCGGCGTAGGAGACGCCCGCGTCCTCGGCCGTGTCCGTGCCCTCCCCCGTGTCCGCGTTCAGGCTCGCGCCCGTGTTCTCGCTCGCGTTCGTGTTCTCGCTCATGGTCAGCTCACCACTCCGGTCATGACGGCGACGGGTACGGACACGAAGCCCGAGAAGAGGACGAGGGCGAGGGCGTTGGCCAGGAACTTCAGGGTCCGCTCGCGCCGGGCGTTGCCCGCGCCCAGGGTCTGGGCGGCGCTCCAGAAGCCGTGGCGGACGTGGAGGCCCAGGGCGGCCATCGCCACCAGGTAGATGGTGTTGCCGTACCAGGTGGAGAAGGTGGCCAGGACGTTCTCGTACGGATGCCCGGCCCAGGCGCGCTCGTTGACGGTGAGCGTGGTGAGGTCGAGCAGGTGCCAGACGATGAAGAGGGCGAGGATGACGCCGCCCCAGCGCATGGTGCGGGTGGAGTAGCTCGCCCGGCGGCGCTTACGGGCGTACTTCACCGGGCGAGCCTTGATGTCGCGGCGGCTGAGCTGGTAGGCGCAGATCCCGTGCGCGAGGACGGCTGCGACCAGGGCCGCGCGGACGATCCACAGGGCCCACTCGTGGTGGAGGACGGGGGCGCCGAGGGTGCGCAGCCAGTGGGCGTAGCCGTTGAACTCCTCCGCCCCGAAGAAGATCTTGAGGTTGCCGAGCATGTGCGCGACGAGGTAACCGAGCATGATCAGGCCGGAGACGGCCATGACGGACTTCTTGCCGACGGAGGAGTCCCAGAGCGTTCGCGTGGTGGACGGCCGTCGACCCGTCCGCGTTGCCAGAGCCATGACACAGACCGTAGGGACGAAGGTCCCTAAAGGTCCAAGACATGGTGGAGCTCAAGTCGATAGGCACATTCTATGTACGTCGCTACGCTGGGACGATGCAGTTCCAGCAGCTCGTCTATTTCGTCGCCGTCGCCGAGACCCGCCATTTCACCCGCGCCGCCGAGCGTGAGCACGTGGCCCAGCCCTCCTTGTCCCAGCAGATCAAGGCGCTGGAGCGGGAGCTGGGCGCCGAGCTGTTCAGCCGGGCGCGGGGGAACATCACGCTCACCGACGCCGGCGAGACCCTGCTGCCGCTGGCCCGCCGGATCCTCGCGGACGCCGACACCGCGCGGCTGGAGGTACAGGAGCTGGCGCAGTTGCGGCGCGGCAGGATCCGGCTGGGGGCCACGCCGAGCGTGTGCACGGGCCTGCTGCCGGACGTGCTGCGCGCCTTCCACGCCGCGCATCCCGGGATCGAGCTGCTGATCGAGGAGAGCGGCTCGCTGGACCTCGTACGGGAACTCGCGCGCGGGGCCCTGGACCTCGCGCTGATCGCCCTGCCGCTGCCGCCCTCGGCTCCGGCGCTGACCACGGTGGAGCTGCTGACGGAGGACCTGGTGGTGGTCTCCTCCGCGGCCCTGCCACCCCCGGCGGGCGGCGGCCCGCTCACCGTACGGGCGCTGCGCGACGAGCCGATGGTGATGTTCCGGCACGGCTACGACCTGCGGGACCTCACGGTGGCGGCGTGCCGGGCGGAGGGCTTCGAGCCGGTGTTCACCGTGGAGGGCGGCGAGATGGACGCGGTCCTGGGCTTCGTCCGCGCGGGTCTGGGCATCGCGGTGGTCCCGGCGATGGTGGTCGACCACGCGGGCCCGGGCCTGCGCGCCACTCCGTTGGCGGGCTCCCCCCTGCGCCGCACGGTCGCCCTGGCCCACCGCACGGACGTCGCGCCCCCGCGGGCGGCCCGCGAGCTCAAGCGCATGCTCCTGGGCTGAGCGCACCTGGCGTGCCGGGCAGCGGCACCGTCCCGGACTGCAGTACGTGCAGGCCACGGGGCGTGCGCACGGCTTCGAGAGTCTCGCCGCGACGAGTTCTCCTGGCCTTGGACTTCACCGGTGGGGTGGAGGAGGTGTTGTCTCAACCGTTCAAACTGCGCTTCTCCGTCGACGGCGGCCGGATGGAGCACACGCCGGACTTCCTGGCGGTCCTGCCGGGGACGGCGATCCTCATCGATGTCCGGCCGGGTCATCTGATCAAGGATCGGGATGCCGTGAAGTTCGCCGCGTCCGCGGTGGCGGCGGCCGCCGCGGGGTGGCGGTACGTGGTGGTGACGGGGTGGCGCCGTCAGGTGGTTGCGGGGCTCGACGCGCTGTCCGCGCGGCGGCCGCGGTAGAGACGGGCTGGGGCAAGGTGGTGGTCAGTCGGCCGGGGCAGGTACTGGCGCCGGAGACATCCCCGTTCTCGTCGACGGAGGCATCCGCACCGGTACGGACGTACTGACGGCTCTGGCCCTCGGCGCCGACGCGGTCCTGACCGGGCGGCCGGTCCTGTGGGCGCTGACCGTCCGGGGCCGCGAGGGCGTACGGAGCCTGTTCGACTCCTACCGGACCGAACCGGCCGAGGCCATGGCCCTCGTGGGCGCCCGCTCGCCCGAGGAGATCGGCTTCGACCTGCTGGCCCCGGGCAGCTGACCGGTCACACCGAGTACTGCTGCCACAGCTTCACGGCCGTCTTCGGGTTGGACGCGGAGTTGGACTTGTTCGCCGCCAGGCAGCGGTACTGCTTCCCCTGGTAGGAGACGCGGTCGTTCTCCGCGTACTGCCGGTTGACTTTCCAGTCCGAAAATCCTGCTGCCATGTCGCGGTACCTTTCATCGGGCCGACCCACTGCCGGGCCCGCCCGAATCCTCGCACGTCGGAGCCCTGGTCGGCCCGGGGAGGGCGCCGCTCCGCCCGGCCGGCGCCCGCGGCACCTGGCCCGCCCCAGCACAGACCTGGCCCGCCTCGCCGCACCTCGACCTGCTCCCACCCGCCCACACTCCCGAGCGCAAGCCGTCCCTGGCCTGGAGCACGGACCCGCACACCCGCTCGGTCCACGTCAGCGACGAGCCACCCGCCGACACCCGCACCGCCGCCGACCTGATCACCTGGGCCATACAGATCCTCACCGCCGGCCCTGGCGAAGGAGATCTGATCCGCCTGCTGGAACATGCTCCTGACCTGCGGTGATGCCATGAGACAGGGCGACGGGGCCAGCGGCGGGGCGAGAGACCCTCCCGCGCCGCCTCTGAGAAGTCCGGACAACGAAGAAGGCCCAGGCCGCGACCGCTGCGGGCCGGGACTACATCGTGGTGACGGGCCGGCAGCATGAGCTGATGACGGCCTCGACGTTCTGCCGGGCCGGCCGCCGCGGGCGCGCGGCCGTCGCGCAGGCCGCGCGCCCGGACATCCTCACATCCGGCCACCCGTCAGGACGGGCGTATGGGCAGGGCCCTGTCGAGGCCGTCGGCCAGCATCGCGAAGGCCTGCCCGGCGTCGGCCACCGCGGACGGGAGGGCCTCGTCCGCGCTCTGGCCGCAGTCCATCCGCCGCCAGTTCTCCCGGCCCAGCTCGTGCCGGACCGTCACCAGGTGCGCGGCGGCGAGCCGTGCGGACAGCGGCGGTACCGCCTCGGCCTCCAGCACGGCGGCGAGCAGCTCCACCTCGCGGGCGGTGTAGTGCAGCATTCGCGATTCGAGGCTCGCCGTCGTGTACAGCAGCCGCTGGAAGGCCAGCACGTTCGGGTGGTCGCACAGCCCGGTGATCGGATCGCGCTCATCGAGGGCCGCCAGGAAGTGCGCGCGGAGCGCCCCCACCGGACCCTGCCCGGCGGGCCGCTCGCGCACGATGCGCGCCGCCTCGTCCTGATGGTCGGCGAAGCGGTCGAGGACGAGGTCCTCCTTGCTCGGGAAGTAGCGGAAGAGCGTGGGCTTCGAGACCTCCGCCGCGGCGGCGACGTCCGCCACCGACACGGCATCGAAGCCCCGCTCGAGGAACAGCTCCAGCGCCGTGGCCGCCAGCTGGCGACGCGTACGCAGCTTCTTGCTCTCGCGCAGACCCGTCGTGTTGTCCATGGCGCACAGCCTAGCACGAATTAATGACTCGGTTAATTTCGTGACCGGGTTGCATTTTCTCGTCCGAGGCGCTTTCCTTGAGACACCGACGACGAGAGGACTTCCGATGACCGACGTACTGATCGCCGGATCCGGCCCCACCGGACTGACGCTCGCCTGTGACCTGGCCCGCCGCGGCATCGGCGTGCGGGTCATCGAGGAGCGGGCGGCACCGCACCGCGAATCCCGCGGCAAGGGGCTCACCCCGGGCAGCCTGAAGACCTTCGGGGAACTCGGCGCCGCCGAGCGCCTGACGGCCGTCGGCCGGCGGGAGACCGTCCTGCGCAAGTACTTCGACGGAGCGCACGTCAGCGACACCGCCGTGAGCGACGGACTGCTCATAGGGCAGTGGCAGGTCGAGGAGGCGCTGCGCGACCGCCTCGCCGAACTGGGCGTACGGGTCGAGTACGGGGCCCCGCTCACCGCCCTCGCCCAGGACGGCACCGGGGTCGACGCGGAGCTGGCGGACGGCACCGTCATCCGGGCCCGCCATCTCGCGGGGTGCGACGGCGGGCGCAGCACGACCCGCGGGCTGCTCGGGATCCGCTTCGAGGGGTACACCGCGCCGGAGCAGGCGATGGTGCTCGGGGACGTGCGGGCGCCAGGGCTGAGCCGGGACTTCTGGCACCAGTGGTTCACCTCGGACGGCGGCGGGATCCTGCTGTGCCCGATGCCGGGGACGGACACCTTCCAGCTCCAGGCCCCGCCCGAGCCGGACGAGCGCGGCGAGCCCCTGCCGCCGTCGGTGGAGAGCTTCCAGCGGCTCTTCGACCGCCACGCGCGGATGCCCGGGATCCGGCTCGCGGAGGCCGGCTGGCTCTCGTTCTGGCGGGTCAACGTCCGTATGGCCGACCGGATGCGCGAGGGCCGGGTCTTCCTCGCCGGGGACGCCGCGCACGTCCACCCGATAGCCGGCGGGCTGGGGATGAACACCGGCGTCGAGGACGCCGTCGCCCTCGCCCGGACACTGGCCGCCGCCCTGACCGGGTCGGCCGGGGACGATGTCCTCGACGCCTACGAGGCCGAGCGGCTGCCCGCGGCCGCCGCGGTGCTGGCGGACACCGCACAGCGGCACGACCGGGTCCTGGCGGCCGTGCGCACGCCGGGGCGCGGGACGGAGGCGGGCCTGGGCTGACGGCCCCGCCCGGGGGCCCCGGCCGTCAGGTGCCCGTCGGTACCGCGTCGGAGAGGGACAGGGTGTGGATGCGGTCGGGGGCTCCGGGGCGGGCGTAGTACCAGCCCTGGGCCGTGTCGCAGCCCAGAGCGCGTAGCTGGGCGGCCTGGGCGCCGGTTTCCACGCCCTCGACCGTGACGGCGAGTTCGAGGCTGTGGGCCAGGGCGACGATGCCCTCCACGATCTTGACGTCGACCGGGTTGGCCGGCTCCTGCTGCATCCCCTTGGTGAAGGAACGATCCAGCTTGAGGACGCTGACGGGTAGCCGGCGCAGATTGGCGAGGTTCGAGTACCCCGTGCCGAAGTCGTCCAGGGCGATGTCCACGCCCAGGGCGGCGAGCCGGCGCAGCGGTTCGAGGAGTTCGTCGTCGGCGCCGATCAGGGCCGACTCGGTGACCTCCAGGCACAGCGTGCCCGGGGCCAGGCCCGAGGACTCCAGGACGCGGATCGTGTCGGCGACCAGGCCGGGGTGGTGCAGCTGGGTGGGCGACAGGTTGACGTTGATCCGCAGGGTGGCGCCGCCACGCTGGTGCTGCCAGTTGCGGGCCTGGCGCACGGACTCCTCCAGCACCCAGCGGCCGAGCGGCACGATCAGCCCGGTGCGTTCGGCGAGCGGGATGAAACGATCCGGGCCGAGCACGCCGTGCTGCGGATGCGACCAGCGCACCAGCGCCTCCGCGCCGTGCACGCTGCCGTCGTGCATGTGCACGAGCGGCTGGTACTCGATGAAGAACTCGCCGCGTTCCAGCGCCGCCGGCAGGGCGTTGGTCAGCCCGTGCCGGGTGATGGCGCGCGCGTCGGCCTCCGCGTCGGCGAACTCGAAGCGGTTGCCGCCCGCCGCCTTGGCCCGGTACATGGTGATGTCGGCGCTGCGCAGCACCTCGGCCGGGGTGCGCTCGCGCGCCGCTCCCTCGACGATGCCGATGCTGCCCCGGACCGTCAGCTCCCGCCCCTCCAGCCGGATCGGGACCGAGAGGGCGGAGAGGATCCGGACGGCGAGCTCGGTGGCCTTCTCCTCGGTTTCGGGCCCGGTGGTCAGCGCCACGAACTCGTCGCCGCCGAGCCGGGCGACCACCTCGCCGGGGCCGGTCGCGCAGCTCTGCAGCCGGTCGGCGACCTCCACCAGCAGCCGGTCCCCCGCCGAGTGGCCGAGGCTGTCGTTGACCGCCTTGAAGCCGTCGAGGTCGAGGTAGCACAGGCCGAAGCGGGCGCCGCCGGCTCCGCTGAGCGCCTTCTCCAGCCGCTCGAAGAACAGCGTCCGGTTGGGCAGGCCGGTCAGCGCGTCGTGGGTGGCCTCGTAGCGCAGGCGCAGGTTGAGCAGCCGGCGCTCGGTGGTGTCCTCCATCAGGGCCAGCTGGTACTGCGGGACGCCCTCGGCGTCGCGCAGCAGCGAGACCGTCAGGTTGGTCCACAGGACCGTCCCGTCGTGCCGGTAGTACGGCTTCTCGACGCGGTAGCTCTCGCGTTCGCCGCGTACCAGCTCGCCGTACATCCGCCAGACGTGCGGCATGTCGTCGGGGTGGCCCCACTCGCTGACGTTGCGGCCCCGGACGTGCCCGTCCATGCCGCCGAACATCTGCAGCAGCGCGTCGTTGACCTCCAGGACGTTGCCCTCCAGGTCGGCGATGCCGATCCCGAGGGCCGCGCCCTCGAAGACAGCCCGGAAGCGGGCCTCGCTGGCGTGCAGGGCCTGTTGGGCGTCGATGCGGGCGGTCAGCGCGGAGCGGGCGATGGCCTCCTGCTCCTTGAGGGTGCGCTCGCGCAGGGCGCGGGCGAATCCGGCCGCGATCCCGTGCTGGAGGCGGGCGCAGCGGGACCGGTACTCCTCGGTGCCCTCGACTCCGTCGGCGTCGGGCCCCTCGGGCCCGCAGTACAGCACCAGGTACGACTCGACCACGCCGAGGGTGCCGGCGAGGGCCTCCGGGTCGGTGCAGTGCACGGCGACGAGCTCCGCCCCGACCCGCTGGCCGGCGGCGGCGTCGAAGGGGCGGGCCCGCAGGGCCTCGACGAGGGCGCGGGTGAGCGGTACGAGGTGCCGCTCGAACTCGGCGCGGGTGAGCGAGGTCGCCGTGACGGGGAAGATCGCCCGTCCCCAGATGGTCGCGAACCGGCCGATGCGGTCCTCCAGGGCGCCCTGCGGGGCGCCCGGGTCGTCCGCCGTCTGCTGTGCCGGCAGTCTCACGCCTTGCGTCCCACGCCGGCGAAGCCCGAGAAGGCGTAGGGGTCTTCGTCCGGGGTGTCGCCCTCGGGCCCCTCGGGACCGTCGGGCCGCCAGTTGGGCATGGCCACCAGACCGGGCTCGATCAGGCCGAAGCCCTCGAAGAAGCGCCCGATCTCCTGCGCGTCGCGCATGACGAGCGGGTTGCGGATGTCCCGGTAGACGCTGACGGTGCCCTCCGCGACCTCCTGCGAGAGCGGGATCCCCTCGTACGAGGCGTGGGTGAGGATCAGGAGGCTGCCGGGGGCCAGCGCGTCGCGCAGCTCGGCGACGGCGGCGTGGGGGTCGTCCGCGTCCTCCAGGAAGTGCAGGACGGCGACCAGCAACAGGGCCACGGGGCGGCTCAGGTCGAGCACGCGGCCGACCTCGGCGGCGGTCAGGATCTCCTGCGGCTTACGCAGGTCGGCGGCGACGACACCGGTCCGCTCGGTGCCGGCCAGGACGGCCTGGCTGTGGGCGACGGCCACGGGGTCGTGGTCGACGTAGACCACGCGCGCCTCGGGGCTGGCGGCCTGGGCGATCTCGTGGACGTTGCCGAAGGTCGGGATACCGGAGCCGATGTCGAGGAACTGGGTGACGCCCTCGGCGACGGCGTAGCGGACGGCGCGGCGCATGAATGCCCGGTTGGCCTGCATGATCTTGGGTAGGCCCGGCATGAATTCCATGGCACGACGGGCCGCCTGCCTGTCGACCTCGAAATTGTGGGAGCCGCCCAGGTAGTAATCGTAGATGCGGGACACACTCGGCACCGATATGTCGATGCCTGGCGGGGCCCAGGCGGGGCGCTCCATCGGGGTCTCCAAGCCGTAGTCCTGCAGCGGTCCGGACGGGGTCGGACTCCTGTCCGAGCCGAATCTACTGATCATTGCCCAACGGAGCGAGCGAAAGCGGAAATTGCCGATCCGTTCTTCGTCACACGCCAAAGGCGTGGGCACGACGCTG
Source organism: Streptomyces sp. ISL-43 (assembly GCF_018614195.1). Lineage (GTDB taxonomy): Bacteria > Actinomycetota > Actinomycetes > Streptomycetales > Streptomycetaceae > Streptomyces. The sequence continues at coordinate 643 of NZ_JAGGOT010000092.1, read as the reverse complement.
TCGCGGAATGAGCGAAACCGACAAATACCTTTTGAGAAAGGGCCGGTGTTCGATCGCGCTCGTTCAGGATCTGGCTCAAACCTCCATAGCCAAAGCCTCACCCGTTCAGGCGAACCGTAGGCAACCCTCCCGCGCGCGGGCGCGCGTGAACCCATGATCCCCGGGTGAAAAGAGCCTCTTCCAGGCGCCTGCTGACGGTCCCGATCCTGCTGTGGGCCGCACTGTCCGCGACACCCGTCATGGCCGATAGCCGCACCCCCGCGACGACCGACTCCGACGACGGCGCGAGCGCCGTCAGGCTGGTCGCGACCGCCGTCGCCGCCGCGGCCGGGAGCGGCCGGGGTGGCGGACATCACGGCGCCCAAGGCGATCGAGGCGCTCGAAGCGCCGAAATCGACCGCCGGGGCGGCCGCGGGAACGGCCACGGCGGCGGCCACGACCATCACGGGGGCCACGGGGGCCACCACGGCGGGGGCCATCACGGCGACCACCCCTGCCCGCCGCCTCCGCCCCCGCCGTGCCCACCGAAGCCGACCCCCGATCCGAGCCCCAAGCCCACGCCGAAGCCCACTCCGCCACCGACGACACCGCCGCCGCCCGAGCCGGCCCCCGCCCCGCCGCCGCCCCCACCGCCGCCCGAGCC
>NZ_JAGGOT010000091.1 GCF_018614195.1 Streptomyces sp. ISL-43 | reverse complement strand
GCGTCGACACCACCCCGCCCCAGGGCGGCACAGCGTCCAGCGACGTCACCGACACCCGCGGACGCAAGGTCGAGCAGCGCCAGTACAAGGGCGGCACGCCTCAGGGTGCGTTCGACGCCACCGGCTATGCCTACAACACCAACGGCAAGCTGCAGCGGATTACTGATCCGGCCGGCAATGCCTGGACGTACGACTACGACCTTCACGGCCGTCAGATCAAGGCGGTGGACCCGGACAAGGGCACGTCGACGGTCACCTACGACGCTGCAGACCGCCCCGTGTCCACGGTGGACGCTCGTGGCACCCTGGTCTTCACCAGCTACGACATCCTCGGCCGCCCGATTTCCCGCAACCTGAACGCGGTGGACGGCACCAAGCTGGCCACCTACGACTACGACACCCTCCTGCCCGGCCAGCCGACCGCTACCACCAGCTGGGTGGACGGCAAGGCCTGGCGTCAGGAGACCACCGGCTACGACATCGGCTACCGGTCCACCGGGACCAAGCTGACCGTACCCGCGGGTGAAGGAGCCCTCACCGGCACCTACTCCTCGTCCACGGATTTCGACCCGATCAGCGGGGCCGAGACCACCACCGAGGTACCGGCGGCCGGCGGTCTGCCCGCAGAGAGTCTCTCCACTGGCCGCAACGTCAACGGCCTTCCGCTCTCCTACGGTTCGAGCACCACTGACTACGTCAACTGGACCAACTACAACGAGTACGGTCAGGTCCAGCGCACGACCTTCGGCGACGACCCGAAGCAAGTCGTCGCCACCAACATCCAGGACCCGGCCACCGGGCGGCTCCTGAGCACCGAGCTAGGCAAGCAGGACCAAAGCACCCCGGTCGACACCACCAGCTACACCTACTCACCGGCCGGCGACGTCACCTCGGTCACCAGCACCCAGGGCGCCGCCCGCGACACCCAGTGCTTCGCCTACGACTACTTGGGTCGCCTGACCGAAGCCTGGACCGACACCGGCACCACCACGACCAAGCCCGGCCCGAGCGTGCCCGGTATCGGAGGCTGCACCAGCACCACCCCTCAAACCGGCAAGATCGGCGGCTCGGCTCCCTACTGGCAGTCGTTCACCTACGACATCACCGGCAACCGCAAGACCCTGACCGAACACGACCCCGCAGGGGACGCGGCCAAAACCAGCACCACCACCAACACTTACCCGGCGCCGGGCTCCCCGCGCCCCCACACCCCGACGTCCACGACGAAGCAGACCGGCACCGGCACGCCCGTCTCCAAGAACCTCACTTACGACAACACCGGCAACACCTTGACCCGCCCCGACACCGCCGGAGCTACCCAGACCCTGACGTGGACGTCCGAAGGCAAGCTCGCCTCGGCCACCACCACGGCGGGCACCTCCACCTACGTCTACGACGCTGCGGGCAACAGGCTGGCCCGCAGGGACCCGGGGAAGACCACGCTGTACATCGGTTCGGCCGAGCTCACCCGCGACACGGCAACCGACAAGGTCACCGGCACCCGCTACTACGCGACGCCGGGCGGCACCACGATCATCCGGACCTCGACCGGCAAGGTCTCCTACGTAGCTGCCGACCACCACAACACCGGCACCACCGCCATCGACGCGGCCACTCTCCTGACCCAGCGGCGCGCTACCAAGCCGTTCGGCGAGGACCGCGGCACCAAGCCGGCCGCATGGCCCGGCGAACGAGGCTTCGTCGGCGGCACCCAGGACAAGACCACCGGCCTCACCCACCTCGGAGCCCGCGAATACGATCCGAGCCAAGGCCGCTTCCTGTCGGTAGACCCGCTGATGGTGGTCGACGACCCCCGCCAGCACAACGCCTACCAGTACGCCAACAACAGCCCCCTCACCAATTCGGACCCCACCGGCCTCAAACTGGACGACGGCACCGGCCACGGCGAAAAGGCCGACGGCAGCTCCCCCACCAACCCGCTCACCCCGGGCGGCAAGGCGCCGGACGGCAGCAGCGGCGACAGGAGCGGCGGCAACGGCGGTGGCACTCGCGGTGGACATCGTGGCGGTGCGCTCAAGGGTGATCTCTCGTCAGACGGGAGCAGACTCTACTGCGATGGTTGCACCTCACCGCTGCCGCAGCTTCCCAAGGGTGTTGCAGTTCCCGACGGTGGGAAGGACATCAGGTGGTCCGAGACGGTGACGCTTTATGAGAGCGACTACGAAGACCTGGATACCAGTGCGCTCTACACCTTTGGTAGCTACAATGAGCCTTACTCTCTCACGTATACGTACACCCTCGGTTCCCAGTTCACGACGACAGATCAATATGCCAAGACCTACGGTGCCAACATCAGTGTGACTACTGGATTCAAGGCGAAGTTTCCTCGACTCGCTGAGGGTAAAATCGACGTCACGGTCGGACTCAATGGCTCGTGGGCCTGGACCGACAGTACAATGGAGATGAAATCCGACACTCAGGCCATCCAGACCTCGTGGAACGTTAAAAAGGGTGACCGCACGGGCTTGTCCCCGGCCGGTGTGATGACGATGTATCACACGACTTATCGTCACGGCGACGGTCGCCTCACGACCAAAACGTGGGGGACGTTCAACGTGACTATGTGGAAGCCTGTGACCTACGCGGAGATTCCGTCGAACAGGATCGCGCTCAACGCAACGCCGATGAAGGTAGGGGGATCAGTCTCATGATGCGGAGGCTTGTCCCCCTCGCCTCGGTGCCCATTGCGTTGGGATTCCTCCTCGGATGCAGCGTCAAGGAACCAGCTCGGGTTCCTGCCGGGTCCTCCCCGAGGGTTGCGGCCTCAGTCCGCCCTACGGTGGACCGGAAAGCCGAAGTGAAGGCCAGCATCCTTGCCAAGGCCACGGCTGTGGGAGAGGCTCCAACCGAGGCAGGTGTCTCCGAAGTCCTCTATGGCCAGGGGTATATGACATTTCTTTGGGAAACGCCCAGGGGTCATCTCTGCCTAGCCCAGGCACCTGATTCCGGTGCGTCTGATGTGCGCATGTGTGGCGATCCGACCGGAGCTTTGCCGAAGCCTGGCTCGGTCGTGACGCCGGTGTTCGGACCGGGGACGGCTCCCGAGGGCTGGATGGTCGTCCTCTTCGTTGAGCACTCGCACCGGGTGGCATCCGTCCGGTTCAGAGACGCAGAGGTGGATTGGAAGCTCGTCAGGACGCTGGCACCTGGGTCGACGGGACGGGACGTGTACTACGTACCGTTGCCCGACGCTCCCACGGGTGATCTCGACGTTACTTTCGAGGTCGCCGGTCAGCAGGCAACGGAACGGCTCCACCTCGAGTAGCAGTTTGGAAACGAGGAGAAGGCGGCGGGGACCTTCGGGCCCCCGTCGCCTTCCTGCGGCAGACTCCTAAGCGGGCAGATCGGCAAGCAGGACCAGGCCGCCCCGGCGAATGCGGCTTCGTAGGCGGCACCCAGGACAAGACCACCGGCCTCACCCACCTCGGAGCCGGCGAATACGATTCGAGCCAGGGCCGCTTCCTGTCGGTAGACCCGCTGATGATGGTCGACCACCCCCGCCGGCACAACGCCTGCCAGTACGCCAACAACAGTCCCCTCACCAATTCGGACCCCACCGGCCTGAAACTGGATGACGGCACCGGCCACGGCGAAAAGGCCGACGGCAGCTCCCCCACCAACCCGCTCACCCCGGGCGGCAAGGCGCCGGACGGCAGCAGCGGCGACAGGAGCGGCGGCAACGGAACCGTCACTTCCCAAGTGAGGAACTGCTGGACAGCCTTGTTCGCGTGCAAGCCGAACCCGTGGGGACTGTCAGGCGGCCAGCTCTACCCCCCGGGTTGGCTTGGACAGGGACAGCGGCCCCGTCCGTCCATGGACGAAGCCCGGATCTGGCGGCGACACTGGCGCAGAAGTACTACGGCATAAAGATGAGCAAAGGGGAGGTAAGGGTCAAACCTGCCATCAGTGATACCACCGGAATCCAACTGGCCGCAGCCAACATGCGTGACCTAAAAGACGGTTATTCGATCACCGATGCTCAGATATATGTAGCGTATGCGGGTGACGAGGGGGAGATTCGGCAGTGGCTGGCAGGGAATAGGCGTAGGGCTCCGCTGATGTTTCCCCGCGAAGTTGAGTACGGTAAGAGGTTGGCTCAAGGAAATGCGTTCTGGGGGGGACTGAAAATGAAGCTGCGTCATTTTGCTGTGGGCTTGATCCTGCTCGTGATTGGGGGGATCGCCTTCGTCGTGTGGCGGACGCTGCCCGGGACGTCGGAGGTGGGTAAGGAGGCCCGTGGGCAAGTGGTATCCGGGGTCAAGGTGATGCAGGAAATAGACACCACCAACCCTGCTGGGCAGCCTGTCTACGAGATCAGTTATATAGTTCTGGATGTCGGCGTGCCCTCTGGGCAAGGAGTCCGACAACAGACGGATCGGATGCGGTCGCTCGGTTGGGATGTCGATGAGGAGGGGCCGGCCAACTTCAGTGCCGATAATTCCCGCCTGAATGGAGTGGCCACCTTCACGCTCCTCCGCGATTATCTCGCCGAGCCGAATCCGGGTCCCAGTGAGGTCGAGACCGCGAAGAAGCTGCGGGAACGGTTCGGTGAAGGTGATGATCTCATCCTCGTCATTCTTCGGCCGTTGGATCCGAGTAAATGAGAGGCGCCCTGCCGGTTCAACCACTGGTCGGTTCATCGGAGGCTCCCGCTGAATAGCTGCGGATGCTGGGTCAAATAGACCGGCCGTTGGTCCAAGGTGGGGCAGGATGGTGTCTTCGCCCCACCTCCCATGAGTCTGGAGAGATGAGATGCGCGGTCGTCGAATATTCGTCCTGGTAGCCGTCCTGCTGCTTTCGGCATGTGGCGGTGAGGGAGAACGAAGCACGGTCGAGATGGAAAGCATCGTCGGCGAGTGGACCACAGGATCCGGGACTCGCCTGGTCTTCGGGGCGGACCATGCGTTCACTTCCGAGGCGCTGCACCTTGATCCCTCACTTGCTCCGGGCTGTCCGAATAGCTCAGCGCGCGGGAAATGGGGATTCTATGTGGACGAAGGAAGCCCCGGAGGCTTGGTGGCCATGTCTCCGGATGCGAGGTCGGGGGATACCATCGGAGTCACCTTCAATGATATCCCCCAAGGTGACTGCGTGATCGATCTCAGCGTACTTAAGGATGGTTCGTCCCTCTGCGTCTCGATCGACTTCGATGAGGTGTGCTCCTTCAGCGACAGGTTCGCCCGTGTCGAGGCGACGCTTACTCCCTGACCAGGACCGACCGAGAAACCGACGGTGAACCGTTCTGGGTTCGGTAGAGACGTCGGACGATCGACACGCCGGGCAAGCTGACCTACGGGTGGCTTGCCCGGTTATGCGGCCCAGATGATGCCGAGTTCGGCGAGTTGTGTGAGCTGAGCCGGGCAGAGGGGTAATCCGCGGCACTTCGTAGGCGCCCCGCAGGCGCCCCGCGTAGTGCCGTGAATCGCCCGGATCTGCTCGGTGAGGGCCGCCTCGGCCTCCGCCCGGCCCCCGACGGGGCGGCTCTGCCAGGCGCCAGCGGTAAAAGCCCGAACGGGAAACCCGCAGGATTCTGCACAGCCACTGGCGGCCGTACTCCACATGGTGGTCGGAGATGAACAGCCGGGCGGCCGGCCCGCGCTGCAAGGGTCAGCCGGTCAGGAAGCGGGTGCGGAGGCGGGTCTTCGTGGATGGGGTGATGCCTACCGCGTCCGTGAGGTAGCCCTCGGGCGAGCCGTGGCGGGTGGTGAGGTCCGCGAGGGTCAGGCGGAGGATTTCGGCGGGGGCGCGGCCGTACGCCGGCCAGCGCATGGTGCGCCCCGGGTTGGCGGTGTGCCAGTCGGCCGTCAAGCGGTCCGTCGCCAGTTCCGTCAGGGCGAAGTCCGCGAGGATCTGCTCGTCGTCGACGCCGAGGAGGGTCAGGACGAGCGCGGCGATCAGGCCGGTGCGGTCCTTGCCCGAGGTGCAGTGGAAGACGGCCGGGCCCGGGCCCTCGGCGAGCAGTTCGATGGCCTGGCGGATCTCCTCGGCGCCGTCTTCGGCGACCTCCGCGAAGCGGTCCGCGAGGAAGCGCCACGGGTCGAGGTCCGGGTCGATCTCGGCCTGGTCGTAGGGCCGGTGTTCGATGCTGAGGTTGGCGTACGTGAACCTCTCGGGCTCGGGTATCCGGCCCTTGGCCTCGATCTCCCACGGGTAGCGCAGGTCGATGACCGTGCGGACGCCGAGCTCCAGGAAGCGGTCCCAGTCGGCGCCGCTCAGCTTGCCGAGCGAGTCCGCGCGGTAGAGGGCTCCCCACGCGACGGTGGCGCCGTCGGCCGTGCGGTAGCCGCCGAGGTCACGGAAGTTGTGCAGCCGCTCGAACTCGATGTGGCGGGTGGTGGTCGTGGTCATGTCTCCCCTTGCTGCCGAAGCGATGTCGAAGTGATGGAGTTCTGGGGTCTGGAGTACTGAACGTTCGGCGTGGCGGTGATCATTCCGCGATCCCGGCTACGCCCGTCCGCGCGGCGGTCGTTCGCCGTCCATGGCTCCTCGGGCTGCACCCCACCTCGGAGTTCCCCGCCGCCTTCCTCGACGACCTCGCGCCCGGGACCCTGCGCGGGCTCCACACCGCCGGACTGCTGGAGCCGGCCGGACCCGACCGGTTCCGGATGAACGGCGTGCTGCACGGCTACGCCCAGACCCTGGCCGCCACCGCCACCGCCGCTGCCGGGCTGACCCTCCCTGGGCGGACCCGGGCTCCGCCTCAGGCCCCTCCGTCTCCCTGCATGCGCAGGGCCGCCGCGAAGTCCATCTTGTCCTCCAGCCGCGTCAGACTCCGGCCGGTCAGCGCCTCGATACGGCCGATCCGGTAGCGCAGCGAGTTCACGTGCAGGTGCAGCGCCTCGCCGCACCGGGCCCAGGACCCGTCGTGCTCCAGGAAGGACCGCAGCGTGGGTACCAGGTCGGAGCGGTAGCGCCGGTCGTACTCCTGGAGCGGGGCCAGCAGCCGCCGGCTGAAGGTCCGCCGGACCTCGGCCGGGATCAGCGGCAGCAGCGACATGACGTGCGCGGCCAGGTCGTCGGGCCCGCACGCGGCGACCGTGTCCGAAGAGGCCGCGACCCGCCGGGCGTTACGGGCCTCCGCGAGCGCGTGGTGCAGGTCCGCGGCCTCGCCCACCGGGGTGCTGACGCCGAAGCTCAGCCGCTCCCCGGCCCGCAGTCCGCGCGGCAGGGAGCCGCCGGCGGCCTTGCCGACCGCCTCGGGGGTCAGGTGCCCGTCCGCCCCGACGAGGACGAAGGCGACGGCTTCCGCCCCGACCGGAGAGCCGGCCCGGTCCCGAGCCCGATCGCGAGCCCCAGCCCCGCCCCCGTCCCGCGCCGGATCCCCGCCCCCATCCCGCGCCCCGGCCGGATCCCCGTCCCGCGCCCCGTCCCCGGCCGGCGTGACGGCGATCCGCTGCCCGGCGTCGGGTCCCAGGCAGTGCGGATGCAGGAGCACCTCCTCCAGCAGGTCCCGTACGGCCGTCCCCACGGGGAATCCCGGCGCGGTCCGCGCGTCCAGCCGGGCCGACACCGTCTGCCAGCGCGCGGAGCCCTCCAGCCCGCCGGCCCCGGTCGCGAGGCGGGCCGCCGCGTCCTCGAACAGGGCCCGCCCGCCCCCGCCGCCGGCGGCCGACTCCAGCAGGGCCAGCAGCCGTCCGGCGGTGAGCCGGCGCGCCGTGCGGTCGGTGTCGCGGCCACCGCGCTCCACCGCGACCAGCCGCGCGAGCCTCTCCACGAGGTCGATGCGCTCGCCGCCCCAGTCGCCGCAGTCGGCCTCGACCGCGATCAGCCAGTCGGTCGGCGCGGCCCCGGCGCCCGGCCCGGAACGCACCGGGAACAGTGAGTACGCCGTGGCGCGGGCGACCGTACGGTGCGGGGCGCGCCCGCCCGACCGCTCCGCGGCCAGGAACCGACCGGCCAGCGCGGCGGCCGTCTTCTCCGGCAGCGGGGGCCGCGCGCCCGCGATCTGCCGGCCGGTGGGGGAGAGGATGTACGCGCGCAGGTCCAGCTCGGCCAGCATCAGTTCGAGGAGGGCGTCGGCCCCGGCCCCCGCCTGCCGGTCGGCGGTGAAGCGCCGGTGCCGGTCGACGAGCGCGGCGAGGTTGCCGACCCGCGCCCCGGCCCGGCTGCGCGCCACGTACTCGGCGACGGCGGTGAAGGGCACCTCCACGCCCACCGCGAGCAGCGGCAGCCCGTGCCGGTCGCAGGCCTCCACCAGATCGGCGGGCACGTGGCCGAACTCCGCCTCGCCCGCGCCCAGCGCGGCGGCGCCCGCCTCCACGAGGACGCGTACGAACGCGTCGGACTGGGCGGCCCCGGGGTCCTGGCGGCGCCAGACCAGCCCGGACAGCACCAGGTCCCCGGGGGACACGAAGCGCCCCGGGTCGGGCAGGTCGATGGTCACGGTGCCGAGCACGGGCCGATCGAGGTGCTGCTCGCCGCCGAGCAGCCGGAGCTCGGGCAGCTGGGGAAGCCCCGGGACTTCGCGCACCTCGGACATCTCGCGCACCTCGGACGCCTCAGGCACCGCCGGAAACCCGGAAACCCCGGGCAGCGCCTCGGACGACAGCAGCAGATCACGCAGCCTCATGCCCCCACCCTGCCATGCGCCGTCACCCGGCCGATCCGTTCGGCTTCCCACAGAACCGCAGGTCAGGACTTTACGTTGGGGTAATTCCACGGAAATCGGTTTGAGTCCGATCACCACGGTTCATGGGATCGGTGACTGCCGAACACCCCGCCCGAGGGCTGTACTTGCCCCAAACGCACGACGAATGAGAGCCCCCACATGGACTTCCTTCGCCCCGCCAGCTGGGAGGAGGCGCTCGCCGCCAAGGCCGCGTACCCCACGGCTGTCCCGATCGCGGGCGGCACCGACGTGATGGTCGAGATCAACTTCGACCACCGCCGGCCCGAGTACCTCCTCGATCTCAACCGCATCGCTCCGCTGCTGGAGTGGGAGGTCGGCGAGGACGTGGTCCGGCTGGGCGCCTCCGTCCCGTACACGCAGATCATGGAGAACCTCCGCACGGAGCTTCCGGGACTCGCGCTCGCCTCGCACACCGTCGCCTCCCCGCAGATCCGCAACCGCGGCAGCGTCGGCGGCAACCTCGGCTGTGCCTCGCCCGCCGGTGACGCGCACCCCGCGCTCCTCGCGGCCGGCGCGCAGGTGGAAGCCGAGTCCGTACGGGGCTCCCGGCTGATCCCGATCGACGAGTTCTACACGGGCGTCAAGCGCAACGCGCTCGCTCCGGACGAGCTGATCCGGGCCATCCACGTCACCAAGGCCGACGGCCCCCAGCAGTACTCGAAGGTCGGCACCCGCAACGCGATGGTCATCGCGGTCTGCGCGTTCGGTCTGGCACTGCACCCCGGGACCCACACGGTCCGTACCGGCATCGGTTCGGCCGCGCCGACCCCGATCCGGGCGAAGGCCGCCGAGGAGTTCTTGAACGCCGCGCTCGAAGAGGGCGGCTTCTGGGAGTCCGGCAAGGTCATCATCCCGTCGATCGCCAAGCAGTTCGGTGACCTCGCCTCCGGCGCGACGAACCCGATCGACGACGTCCGCGGCACGGCGAAGTACCGCCGTCACGCGGTCGGAGTCATGGCTCGCCGCCAGCTCGTCTGGACGTGGGAGCAGTACCGCGGCCCCCGAAACGGCCGCCCGCTCGAAGGGGCCGCCTGATCATGCGCGTCAATTTCACCGTCAACGGCCGTCAGCAGGAAGCCGACGACGTCTGGGAGGGCGAGTCCCTCCTCTACGTCCTGCGCGAGCGCCTCGGCCTGCCGGGCTCCAAGAACGCCTGTGAGCAGGGCGAATGCGGTTCCTGCACCGTCCGCCTCGACGGCGTGCCGGTCTGTTCCTGTCTGGTCGCGGCCGGTCAGGTCGAGGGCCGCGAGGTCGTGACCGTCGAGGGCCTGGCCGCGTACGCCAACCAGCGCGAGCGGCACGGCCACGGCGGCCCCTGCGGCACCGGCACCGGCACCGGAGCCGGCACCGGCACCGGAGCCGGCACCGGCACCGGAGCCGGCGGCGGCTGCGGCAGCAAGGGCGGCGTCTCCCTGGACGCGGCCAAGCAGTGGCAGGCCAAGCCCGGCGACTCGCAGACCGGCGAAGGCGCCCCGCTCTCCACCATCCAGCAGGCCTTCATCGACGCCGGAGCGGTCCAGTGCGGTTTCTGCACCCCGGGTCTGCTGGTCCAGGCGGACGCGCTGCTGGAGGAGAACCCCTCCCCGTCCGACCAGGACATCCGTGAGGCCCTGTCCGGCAACCTCTGCCGCTGCACGGGCTACGAGAAGATCCTCGACGCGGTCCGCCTCGCGGCCGCCCGCCAGGAAGGGGCCCGCTAGCCATGACCGGCGCATCCCGCATCCCCACCGGCCTGACGCAGCGCTCGCAGACGAGCGGCGGCATCGGCGAGTCCACGCTGCGCCCCGACGGCACCCTCAAGGTCACCGGCGAGTTCGCGTACGCCTCGGACCTCTGGCACGAGGACATGCTCTGGGGCCAGACCCTGCGCGCCCCGCACGCCCACGCGCTCATCACCCGACTCGACGTCTCCGAGGCGCTGAAACTCCCCGGGGTGTACGCGGTCATGACGTACGCGGACCTTCCCGCGGCCAGGAAGTACGGCCTGGAGTTCGTCGACCAGCCCGTCCTGTGCGACGGACGCGTCCGCTTCCACGGCGAGCCGGTCGCCCTCGTCGCCGCCGACCATCCGGAGACCGCCCGCCGGGCCGCCGCCAAGATCCTGGTCGAGTACGAGGTCCTGGCGCCCGTCACGGACGAGGCGAGCGCCACGGCGCCCGGCGCGCCGGTCCTGCACCCGGACCGCGACGACCACCACGCGCCCCACACCCCGCACCCCAACATCGTCCACCGCCAGCCGGTCGTCCGCGGCGACGTGGCCGGGGCCCGTGAGCGCGCCGACGTCATCGTGCGCGAGGAGTACGAGGTCGGCATCCAGGACCAGGCCTTCCTCGGGCCCGAGTCCGGCCTCGCCGTGCCCGCCGAGGACGGCGGCGTGGACCTCTACGTCTCCACCCAGTGGCTGCACGTGGACCAGAAGCAGATCGCCCCCGTCCTCGGCCTGCCCGAGGAGAAGGTGCGGCTCACCCTCTCCGGCGTCGGCGGGGCCTTCGGCGGCCGCGAGGACCTGTCGATGCAGGCCCACGCCTGCCTGCTCGCGCAGCGCACCGGCAAGCCCGTGAAGATCGTCTACAACCGGTACGAGTCCTTCTTCGGGCACGTCCACCGCCACCCCGCCAAGCTGACCTACGAGCACGGCGCGACGTTCGACGGGAAGCTCACCCACGTCACGGCCCGCATCGTGCTGGACGGCGGCGCGTACGCCTCCTCCACGCCGGCCGTCGTCGGCAACGCGGCCTCCCTCGGCCTCGGCCCGTACGACGTGGAGAACGTCGAGATCGAGGCGGTCGGGCTCTACACGAACAACCCGCCCTGCGGTGCGATGCGCGGCTTCGGCGCCGTCCAGGCCTGCTTCGCCTACGAGTCCCAGATGGACCGGGTCGCCGCCGAAATCGGCATGGACCCCGTCGAGTTCCGCCAGCTCAACGCGATGGAGCAGGGCACCCGGATGCCCACCGGCCAGCTGGTCGACTCGCCCGCCCCGGTGGCCGAACTGCTGCGCCGGGTCAAGGCGATGCCGCTGCCGCCCGAGCTCCAGTGGGAGACCGCCGGCGAGGGCGCCGACGTACGCCACCTGCCGGGCGGCCTGTCCAACACCACCCACGGCGAGGGCGTCGTCCGGGGCGTCGGCTACGCGGTCGGCATCAAGAACGTCGGCTTCTCCGAGGGCTACGACGACTACTCCACCGCCCGCGTCCGGCTGGAGGCCGTGAACGGCGAGGCCGTCGCCACCGTCCACACGGCGATGGCCGAGGTCGGCCAGGGCGGTGTCACCGTGCACGCGCAGATCGCCCGTACCGAGCTGGGCGTCACCCAGGTCACCATCCAGCCCGCCGACACCCGGGTCGGCAACGCCGGCTCCACCTCCGCCTCCCGCCAGACGTACGTGACCGGCGGCGCGGTGAAGAACGCCTGCGAGGCCGTCCGGGACAAGGCCCTGGCGATCGGCCGCCGCAAGTTCGGCTCGTACCACCCGGCCTGGGCCACCGCCGAACTCCTCCTGGAAGGCGGCAAGGTGGTCACCGACGGCGGTGAGGTCCTCACGGACCTGGCCGAGCTGCTGGAGGGCGAGGACGCGATCGACCTCGAACTCCAATGGCGCCACCGCCCCACCCACCCCTTCGACCGGGAGACCGGCCAGGGCGACGGGCACGTCCAGTACTCCTTCGCCGCGCACCGGGCCGTGGTCGAGGTCGACACCGAGCTGGGCCTGGTCAAGGTGATCGAGCTGGCGGTGGCCCAGGACGTGGGCAAGGCGCTGAACCCGCTCTCCGTCATCGGCCAGATCCAGGGCGGCACCACCCAGGGACTCGGCCTCGCGGTGATGGAGGAGATCATCGTCGACCCGGTGACCGCGAAGGTGCGCAATCCCTCCTTCACGGACTACCTGATCCCGACGATCCTCGACACCCCGAGCATCCCGGTCGACGTCCTCGAACTGGCCGACACGCACGCCCCGTACGGGCTGCGCGGCATCGGCGAGGCGCCGACGCTGTCCCCGACCCCGGCGATCGCCTCGGCGATCCGCGCCGCCACCGGCCTGGCCCTGCGCCGGGTCCCGGTCCGGCCGGAGCACATCACGGGATCCTGACCCGGCGGGGGCGGCGCGGGCGGCGCGGGCCTTCGGGCGGCCGGGAGGTGCGTCCTACACGCCCATCGGAGCGTGCAGTTCCACGGTGAGCTCGACCTCGACGGGGGCGTCCAGCGGCAGCACGGACACGCCGACAGCGCTGCGGGCGTGGATGCCCGCGTCGCCGAAGGCGGTGCCCAGCAGCTCGCTGGCTCCGTTGACCACGCCCGGCTGGCCGGTGAAGTGCGGATCGCTGGCGACGAAGCCGACCACCTTGACCACGCGCTTGACGGCGGACAGGTCCCCGGCGACGGAGGCGACGGCGGCCAGCGCGTTCAGAGCGCACTGCTGTGCCAGCTCCTTGGCCTGCTCCGGGGTGACCTCGGCGCCGACCTTGCCGGTCAGCGGGAGGGCGCCGTCGACCATGGGGAGCTGGCCGGAGGTGTAGACGTAGTGGCCGCTCTGGACGGCGGGTACGTACACGGCGACGGGCAAGGGGGTCGGCGGGAGCTTCAGGCCGGCGGCGGCGAGGCGCTCTTCGGGGGTGCTGGGCATGGCGGGTCCCTTCGCGGAGCGGGGCTCCGGTCGGCGGATCGGGTCACGGGTCACGGGTCGCAGGTCGCAGGTCGCAGGTCGGATCGGGTCGCGGACCGGATCGCGGATCAGGCCGCGGGCCGGGTCGGGCGGGGGAAGAGGATGACCGGTTTGATCATGCCGGGCTCCCGGGCGACGAGGCGGGCGAAGGCCTCCTCGACACGGTGGAAGGGGAATTCGTGGGTCGTGATGACCGTCGGGTCCACCAGCCCCCCGTCGATCAGCCGCAGTGCGCGCGCGAGCCGCGCTCCGCTGCTCTGCGGCGGCCGACAGCGGGCATAGGTGATCCTGCCGCCCTCGGCGAGCCCCTCGTGGGCCGCGGCCGCGGCGGCGGGCGCGGCCGTCGCCATGATCGCGCGGTCGGCGCCGGCGCCGCCGGTCAGCTCCGTGATCCGCTCGGCGGAGTCCTCGTAGGCCGGATCGATCACCACGTCCGCCCCGAACCGCAGGGCGAGGCGCTGCCGTTTCATCTCCGGCTCGACGGCGATGACGCGGGCGCCGCACAGCCGGCCGGCCGCGATGGTGGCGCCGAGGCCGACGGCGCCCTGCCCGAAGACCACGACGCTCCCGCCCGGCGGCGGCCCGGCCTCGACGACGCCGCCGGCCTCGTGGCCGAGCCCGGTGGGTGCTCCGGCGGCGGTGTGCCCGTCCCAGGCGCAGATGAGCGCGGCCGTGGTGCGTACGAGGACTTCGCCCGCCCGGGGCCGGGGGGCGGGCCGGTCCACCACGGTGGGCGGTTCGCCGGTCCGGCGCAGCGCGAAGGCCTTCAAGGGGTCTCCCTACGGTGTGACACGGCTGGTCCACTCAACCATCGGCGACCGGATCCGCTCCGGCAGGGGGCCGGAGGTCGCGAACCGGCGGGCCGAGCGACTCGACCTGATGCCGTTTCGGGCGGGCCGTCGCACCGCCCGGCCGGGCACGAGGGCCTGCCCGGCCCGGGCCCTTCGGTCGGACGGGACCCTTCAGCCGGCCCCTGCGCCGGACGGGGCCCTCGCACCGGCCAGGTCCCTTCGGCCGGCCCGGACGGCCGGCGCGGTCGCCGGGTCACGGCCGGATGACCCGTACCTGGTAGCTGCCGTTGCGCAGTTCGCCCACGACCGAGACGCTGATGCCCGCCTTCTCGTCCGTGAAGGTCTCGCCCGGCTTGAACGGCGCGTCCGAGAGCTCCGCGTGCACGTTGGGCCGCCGGGTGCAGCCGCCGCTCGCGCTGGAGCTGTCGGAGACGGTGACGGGCCCGCGGCCGGTGTCCACCTCGGAGTCCACCTTGTAGATGAGGACCCCGGGCTTGCAGACGGCCTCGTCGTTCCCGGCCCGGGTGCGCACCTCCACCGCGTATCCGGCGCTCTCCGACACCGGGACGAAGGCCAGCTTGGTGCCGCCTTCGACGGCGAGCGGGGTCAGGACGTGATCGCTGCTCCCGGACTTCCCGGCGCAGCTGATCTGGGAGCCGTCGAGCCAGCCGAGCTTCCACTTGTGCCAGCCGAGCAGGTCGTTGTTGGCGCCCCAGTCCTCGCTCATGATGTCCCAGTGTCCGACCGTGCCGCCGCCGTCGGCGGTGTAGAGGTCGGGCAGGCCGAAGACGTGTCCGTTCTCGTGGGGGAGCACGCGGTAGCCGGTCTTCCGGTAGGCGCCGGAGCCGTCGTCCTGCCGGCTGTAGACGAAGGACGTGTTGGCGAGCGGGACGCCGTCGGCGATCGGGGCCTCGCTGTTGCCGGAGAAGGTGACGGACAGGACGGTGTCGAGGGCGGAGGGGCCGGCGTTCGGCGTGACCAGAATGTTGATCAGGTCATACCGGGAGAAATCGATCTCGGAGTCGGTGGCTTTGACGATGTGTTCCACGAGCTGGCGGTAGCCGGGCTCGTATGCGGAGCCCCGCTCGATCCCGTACGCCGCGAACGGCATCGGCATCCGCAGCCAGTTGCGTATCGGCGCCTCGGCCCGGTAGCTGAGCCGTCCGTAGGAGCTGACGCGGAACCAGTCGGAGGTCTGCGGGAAGAATTCCGCCAGACGGTCGGTCGCCGCGCCCTCGCCCTTGGCGTCGGGGAAGTCGATCATCAGGTTCAGTGCCCGGACCTCGCCGGTCGAGCGCGAGTACCCGGGCGAGGTCGGCAGCCCCTCGGACATCTGCACGCCCATCGCTCCGGAGATCCGGCAGGGCGCGAGCATCGACTCGGCGGTGGTCGCGGCCACGGGGCCGGCCGCAGAGTGGCCGCGGCTGGATATCTCGGCGCTCGCGGTCGCGGTGACGCCGAGGGCCAGCGCGGTGATGCCGATGTAGGCGCTGGTGCGGCGTGGCGTGCGTATCCGGTGGCGCGTCTGCGGCATGGAGATCGGCCTTCGGGTCCGCGGCAGCCGGCCGGGGTCCGGACTGCGCTCTGTGCGATCACCCTCCGACGGTGCGGGCGTACTCGCGCGCCGGGAGAGGCCAAACGGGATCAGAGGGACTGCGGTGATGTGACCCAGGTCACACGGAAGGGTGAAATAACCGGGGACCGTCTCCCCGTTTGAAGGAGAGTCCCCGCAGAACCGGGGGCCCGCTCCCCGTTTCGAGCGGACGTACGTGTCACCGCGCCAGGGAGGCCCCGGAATGAAGCACCCCACCGCCACGGCTCCGGCGGCCCTGCCCGTCCCGGGCCCGGACGTCGCCCTCGACCTCGCGGCGCCGGCCAAGGTGCCGCGCCCGCGGGCCGACGCCGTCCGCAACCGGGAGCGCATCCTGACCGCGGCGCGCGAGGTGCTGGTGGAGTTCGGTCCCGCCGCCCCCCTCGACGAGATCGCCCGCCGGGCGGGAGTCGGCAACGCCACGCTCTACCGGCACTTCCCCGACCGGCCCACGCTCATCCACCACGTCGTGCTCTTCGTGATGGACCGGGTGACGGCGCTCGCCGAGGACGGCCTGGCCCAGGAGCCGGACGCCTTCGCCGCCCTGTGCCGCTTCACGCACGGTGCGGCGGACGAGCGGATCGGCGCCCTGTGTCCCATGCTCTCCGGCGACTTCGACCGGGACCACCCCGAACTGCTCGCCGCCCGGACGGCCTTGGAAGAGGCCGTCGAGACCCTGCTGGGCGCCGGCCAGGCCTGCGGGCTGCTGCGCCCGGACATCGGGGTCGGTGACCTGATGATCGCCCTGTCCCAGCTGAGCCGCCCCCTCCCGGGCAGCGCCTGCTTCGACGCGGACGTCTTCGTCCACCGCCACCTCCAGCTGTTCCTGGACGGTTTGAGGGCTCCGGCCCGCTCCGAACTGCCGGGCGCGCCGACCACGTTGGAGGACCTGAGGCGGAAAACCATGTGACGCCCCGGGTTTGCACCCGTTAGCGTCGTAAACCGCCTAAACGTTCTTTCTCGTCTCATTTCAGTCATCACGCACCGCGAAGTGGGTACCCCCATGTCAAAAACAGCCGCGAATCCGCCGCTGTCCGCCACCGCCGACCCCAGTCGCTGGAAGGCGCTCGTCTTCATAGCCCTGGCGCAGCTGATGGTCGTCCTCGACGCCACCATCGTGAACATCGCCCTGCCGTCCGCCCAGACCGACCTCGGCATCTCGGACGGCAACCGCCAGTGGGTCATCACCGCGTACGCGCTGGCCTTCGGCGGACTGCTCCTCTTCGGCGGCCGCATCGCCGACAAATGGGGCCGCAAGAACGCCTTCGTCGTCGGCCTCGCCGGCTTCGCCCTGGCCTCCGCGCTGGGCGGCGCCGCCCAGGGCGAGGCCATGATGCTGGGCGCCCGCGCCCTCCAGGGTGCCTTCGGAGCACTGCTCGCGCCCGCCGCGCTCTCGCTGCTGGCCGTCATGTTCACCGACGCCAAGGAGCGCGCCAAGGCCTTCGGCATCTACGGTGCGATCGCCGGTGGCGGTGGCGCCGTCGGCCTGATCCTCGGCGGCTTCCTCACCGAGTACCTCAACTGGCGCTGGACGTTCTTCGTCAACATCCCGTTCGCGATCGTCGCCGCCGTCGGCGCATGGATGATCATCCGCGAGCCGGCCGGCAGCCGTAACCGCGCGCCGCTCGACATCCCCGGCGTGCTCCTGTCCACGACCGGCCTGGTCGCGCTGGTCTACGGCTTCACCCGCGCCGAGTCGGCCGGCTGGTCGGACAGCCTGACCGTGGGCATGTTCGTCGCCTCCGTGGTGCTGCTCGCCTCGTTCGTCCTGGTCGAGTCCCGCACCGCCTCCCCGCTGCTGCCGCTGCGCGTCCTGCTGGAGCGCAACCGCGGCGGTGTCTACCTCTCGCTGGGCCTCGCCGTCATCTCGATGTTCGGCCTGTTCCTCTTCCTCACCTACTACCTGCAGGTCGTGAAGGGCTTCTCGCCCGTCAAGACCGGCTTCGCCTTCCTCCCGATGATCGTCGGCATGATCGCCGGCTCCACCCAGATCGGCGCCCGCCTGATGACGCGGGTCCCGCCGCGCCTGCTGATGGGCCCCGGCTTCATGGTCGCCGCGAGCGGCATGCTGCTGCTGACGCAGCTGGAGGTCGACTCCTCCTACCCGGCGCTGATCCTGCCGGCGCAGCTGCTGCTGGGCCTCGGCATGGGTACGGCGTTCATGCCCGCCATGTCCCTGGCCACGTACGGGGTGAACCCGGCCGACGCCGGCGTCGCCTCCGCCATGGTCAACACCTCGCAGCAGGTGGGCGGCGCGATCGGCACCGCCCTGCTGAACACGATCGCCGCCTCGGCGACGACCGCGTACCTGACCGACCATGCGGCCGAGGCCGCGGCGGGCGGCCCGGTGGCGCAGCTCGTGCAGGCCAAGGCCATGGTGGAGGGCTACTCCTCGGCGATCTGGTGGGCGGTCGGCATCCTGGTCGTCAGCTCGCTCATCGCCCTGACCCTGATCAACACGGGCCGTCCGGGCGCAGGCGGCCCGGTCGCCGAGGGCGAGGACGCCGACGCCGGCATGAAGGTCCCGGTGATCGCCCACTGACCCGGCCGGGCCCCGGCTCCGGGGTGCGGGAATGACTGATGACCCCGCATCGTTCAAATTTGAACGATGCGGGGTTAGTCTTTTCTTCAGCGGCCCGCCCGAACACCTCTGGAGTCCCGATGACGACCTCCGACCCGACGCGGATGCCGGCGCTGTACCTGAGCCACGGAGCCCCGCCCCTGGCCGACGACCCGCTCTGGCCGGGCGAACTGGCCGCCTGGTCCGCGGACCTGCCCCGCCCCCGGGCGATCCTGATGGTCTCCGCCCACTGGGAGGAGGCCCCGCTCGCCCTCGGCGCCACGGAGCCCGTCCCGCTCGTCTACGACTTCTGGGGCTTCCCCGAGCACTACTACCAGGTCCGCTACGAGGCTCCGGGCGCCCCCGAGCTGGCCGCGGCGGTCCGAAAGCTCCTGAAGGCCCCGGGCACCCCGGTCCAGGACATCCCCGACCGGGGCCTGGACCACGGCGCCTACGTCCCGCTCGTGGAGATGTACCCGCAGGCGGACATCCCGGTGCTCCAGATATCCATGCCGACCCTGGACCCGCGCCGCCTGATGGACATCGGCCGCAAGCTGGCCCCGCTGCGCGACGAAGGCGTCCTGATCGTGGGCAGCGGCTTCTTCACCCACAACCTCGCCGCCCTGCGGCACACCGGCCCGGGCGTCCCCGGCTGGTCCGCGGAGTTCGACGCGTGGGGTCACGAGGCACTGGCCGCCGGCGACGTCGACTCCCTGCTGGACTTCGAGGCCAAGTCCCCGGCCGGCCGCCTGGCCCATCCGCGCACGGAGCACTTCGCACCGCTGTTCGTCACCCTGGGCGCCGCCGAATCCGAGCTCTCCACGGCCTCCACCCCCGTCTCGGGCTTCTGGATGGGCCTCTCGAAGCGGTCCCTGCAGTTTGGCTAGCCACGACGAGGGCCCGGGCGGGCCGGGGCTCCTCTGGTGCCCCAGCGGCTCCGCGTACGCGGCGGAGTCGGTGGTCCTGGCGGTCCGCGACGGGCCCGACGGCCCCCCGGCCTACCTCCCCGCCCCGCGCCCGGCGGCCGAAGCCCTGGCCGGGCTCCCGCCCGGCACCGAGCCGCGCCGCCTGCTGCGCCTGGCCTCCCACTGCGTTCCGCACTGCCTCAACCGCGCGGGCGACACCTGCACCCTGGCCACCCGCCTGACGGCCGCCCCGCCGCCACCGGCCGTGACCCCCCTCCCCGGCTGCCACCTGCGCCCGTCCTGCAAGTGGTGGACCCAGTCGGGCCCCCCGGCCTGCCGCGCCTGCCCCTCGGTCGCCACCCGTCCCGCTCCGCCCCGGTGACCTCCGCTGCTTTGTGGTGGAACGTACTTCTTGTGGGGTATCCGGCGATTCGATCGCCAGTCCAGGCAACCAGAAGCCGCCGGGGACCGTCTGTCGGGGTGGGAGTGCAGCCATGGGCGGCGCTGTTCCGGAGTGGAAACGACCATGTCGAATGTGACGGCGGTCTCACGGGCGTAGTGGTCACGCGGATCCGTGAAGGCCTCCGGATCGGCCTCCATCCCGGGCCTGACCTGCACCTCTTCGAGCTCTGACGGCATCGCTGATCCACCCCGATCGGGGGATGGCGGGGCAGGATACTGCAAGATCTCGAAAAAGAGGGAGCGGCGTGGGAATTCTGTCCCGATTCCAGTCGTTGTTTCCTTCGGAAGCGGGCACTCGGGAGAGTGTCCAGGCAGCCGCACCGCCGCGACCGAATCATCGCAAGGGAGCACGCATGGCAACCCGCGCCGTCGCCCGTCGTCAGTCCACGAGCAGCGCTCGTGCTGGGAGCGGGGAGATCGCAGACCGCGACCTGGTCGGCATGTACCTGGACGAGATCGCGCGTACCCCGCTGCTCGACGCCGCCAAGGAAGTGGAGCTCTCGCAGATCATCGAGGCGGGCGTGTACGCCCAGCAGATCCTCGACGGTGCGATAGAGCGCAAGGGCGAGACGCCCTCCCAGGAGGAGCTGGAGGCCCTGGCCGCCGAAGGCGAGCGGGCCAAGGAAGTCTTCATCCGCTCCAACCTCCGCCTGGTCGTCGCCGTCGCCCGCCGCTACCCGCGCAGCGGTCTGCCGCTCCTCGACCTCATCCAGGAAGGCAATGCCGGCCTGGTGCGCGCGGTCGAGAAGTTCGACTACGCCAAGGGCTTCAAGTTCTCCACGTACGCCACGTGGTGGATCCGCCAGGCCATCACCCGTTCCATCGCCGACCAGTCCCGCACCATCCGCCTCCCCGTCCACCTCGTGGAGGAGCTCGGCCGGATCCGCCGGGTCCAGCGCGAGTTCAACCGGGAGAAGGGCCGCGACCCGGAGCACGCGGAGATCGCCGCCGAGCTGGAGACGACCGAGAAGCGCGTCGGCGACGTCCTGGACTGGGCGCGCGACCCGGTCAGCCTGAACATGGGCGTCGACGAGGACGGCGACACCCAGTTCGGCGACCTGCTGGAGGACACCTCGGCGATCTCTCCCGAGCAGTCCGTGCTCTCGCTGCTGCGCAGCGAGGAGCTGGATGACCTGCTGGGCAAGCTGGACCAGCGCACGGCCTCGATCATCAAGATGCGCTACGGCATCGACGACGGCCGTGAGCGTACGCTGACTGAGGTGGGCAAGCAGCACGGCCTGACCCGTGAGCGGATCCGCCAGATCGAGAAGCACGCCCTGCTGGAACTGAAGCGGATGGCGCGCGACACCGGCTTCGACGCGGTGGCCTGACCGGCCCCGCGAAGCCCCCATACGAGCCCCCGGTGCCTATCCCCCCCAGGCGCCGGGGGCTCCCCCTTGCGGCCCCGCCGCCTCCGTCAGCCGGGAGGCCAGCGCCCGCGCGGCGTCCGCCAGGAAGACCGGCCCGTTCACGGTGAACGCCACCCCCGTCAGCGCCAGCCGCGCCGCCAGCCACTCCGGTGCGTCCGAGGACTCGAACCGCACCCGGACCCCGGACCCGGGCCCCGCCCCCGGCGAAGGCTCCGCGTGCTCCCGCAACCACCCCGGCAACTCCCCGCAGGCCTCCGCGAAGGTGACGTCCACCGCGTACGTCTCCCCGCCCCGCAGCCCCCGCCGCACGAACTCCACCGCGTCCATGGGCAGTTCGCGCCCCGAGAACCGCGCCCCCGTCGCGCTCGGCTCGCTCACCCGGTCCACCCTGAAGGTCCGCCAGTCCTCGCGCTCCATGTCGTAGGCCACGAGGTACCACCGGCTCACGGTGCTGACCAGCCGGTACGGCTCCACCAGCCGCCGCGAGGCCGCCCCGTCCCGCGCGCGGTACGAGAACCGCAGCCGCTCCGGGCCCGCCACCGCCGACGCGATCACCGTCAGCGTCCGCGGGTCCACGCTCCCCCCGTCCCCCCGGGTCACCGCGACCGTCGCCGACTGCAGCGCGTTCACCCGGTGCCGCAGCCGCCCCGGCAGGACCTGCTCCAGCTTCGCGAGGGCTCGTACGGAGGCCTCCTCGACGCCCTCGATCGCGTGCCCGGCCCCCGCCCGCAGTCCCACCGCGATCGCGACGGCCTCCTCGTCGTCCAGAACGAGCGGGGGCATGGCCGCGCCCGCCACCAGCCGGTAGCCGCCCTCCGCGCCGAGCGTGGCCTCCACCGGGTACCCCAGCTCCCGCAACCGGTCGATATCGCGCCGGATGGTCCGGGCGCTCACCCGCAGCCGACCCGCCAGCTCGCTGCCCGGCCATTCGCGCGGGGTCTGGAGCAAAGAGAGCAGGGTGAGCAGCCGGGCCGGGGTGTCGGTCATGGTTTCAAGATTGCCAGCCAAATAGGACACCGCCTGACCTACATGCCGTCTAGGTTTCTCCTCATGAGCACCGAGACGACCCAGTCATCGCCCGAAGGAAAGAACGGGCCCGTACAAGAAGAGCGGACCGAGACCCCCGCAGAGACCAGCTCGACCAGCCCGGCCGATCCGGCCGGCGCCCACGTGGACCGCCGCCGTTGGCTGGCGCTCGCCATCGTGATGACCGCGGCCTTCATGGACCTGGTCGACGTCACGATCGTCAACATCGCGATACCCCGGATGCGCGAGGACCTCGGCGCCTCCACCAGCGCCATCCAGTGGATCACCGCCGGCTACGCCCTCGCCTTCGCCGCCGGCCTGATCACCGGCGGCCGTCTCGGTGACATCTACGGCCGCAAGCGCCTCTTCCTCATCGGCATCTCCGGCTTCACCGCCGCCTCGCTGCTCTGCGGCATCGCGCCCACCCCCGACGTGCTCGTCGCCGCCCGCATCCTCCAGGGCGCCATGGCGGCCATGATGGTCCCGCAGGTGCTCGCGATCATCCACGTCACCTTCCCGCCGCACGAGCGCGGCAAGGTCTTCGGCATGTTCGGCGCGGTCGTCGGCCTCGGCGCCGTCTCCGGTCCGATGCTGGGCGCGCTGCTCACCGAGTGGAACATCCTCGGCCTCGAATGGCGCCCGATCTTCCTGATCAATTTGCCCGTCGGCATCGCCGGCGTGCTCATGGGCCGCAAGTTCATCTCCGAGTCCAAGGCCCCCCGCGCGCTGCGCCTGGACCTGGTCGGCGTCGTGCTCGCCACCCTCGCCCTGGTCATGCTGATCTTCCCGCTCACCCACGGGCGTGAGAACGACTGGCCGCTCTGGGGCTCCGTCTGCATGATCGCCTCGCCCGTGGTCTTCGGCCTCTTCATCGGCTACGAGAAGTACAAGATCCGCAAGGACGGCTCCCCGCTGGTCGAGCTCTCCCTCTTCAAGGTCAAGAGCTTCGCGGGCGGCATCGCCGTCCAGCTGACCTTCGGCATCGCGACCGGCATCTTCTTCCTGGTGTGGACGCTCTACATGCAGATGGGCCTCGGCTGGAGCGCCCTGAAGGCCGGTTCCACCGGCATCCCGTTCTCACTGGCCGTCTCGGCCGCCGCGGGCATGTCCGTACAGAAGCTCGTACCGCGCTTCGGCCGCAAGGTGCTCCAGGGCGGCGCCCTGGTCATGGCCTCGGGCCTGCTCCTCTACATCTGGGAGTCGGACCGCTACGGCATGGAGATCGCCTCCTGGCAGATGGCCGCCCCGCTGATCGTCATGGGCCTGGGCATGGGCCTGATCATCGCGCCGCTGACCGACGTGGTGCTGTCCGAGGTGCCGCGCGAGCACGCCGGCTCGGCGTCGGGCCTGATCAACACCACCGGCCAGATGGGCAACGCGCTCGGTCTCGGTCTGACCTCCGTGGTCTTCTTCGGGGTGATCGACGACGACCTGGTCTTCGGCGCGCCGTACGTCGACGCCTTCCACCACGCGCTGTGGTGGGTCGTGGCCGTCCTGGTCGTGATCTTCGCCGTGATGTTCATGCTGCCGCGCAAGACGCTCCCGATGGAGCAGCGTGAAGGCGGTTCGGAGTACACCGGCGAGCCGGCCCCGGAGAAGGTTCCGGCCGGCTAACGCAGGGTCCTCTCCTCTGACGGGCATGTCCGCTTCTGTTGGCGGGCATGCCCGTTTGTTTTGGTTTCCCACTGGAACGGGCGTACGGTAGGAGAGAACCCACAGAGTCGGGCATCAGTCCGGCTCGAACGGACCTGAACGGACATGCCGAACCCATGTACGCACCGGAGCGCCAGCAGGAGATCATCCGCCTCGCCCGCGAGGCGGGCCGGGTCGACGTCCTGTCCCTCGCCGACCAGTTCCAGGTCACCGCCGAGACCGTGCGCCGCGACCTCAAGGCCCTGGACCGGGCCGGCCTCCTGCGCCGGGTGCACGGCGGTGCCATACCGGCCGGCCGCCTCGACTTCGAGCCCGACCTCACCGAGCGCGAGGCCACCGCCGCCGACGAGAAGGACCGCATCGCGGCCGCCGCCCTCGGCGAGCTCCCCGACGGCGGCAGCATCGTCCTCGACGCCGGCAGCACCGTGGCCCGCCTCGCGGCCGCCGTCCCCCTCGACATCGCGCTCACCGTCGTCACCCACGCGCTGCCCGTCGCCGCCCGGCTCGCCGACCACACCGGCATCGACCTCCACCTCGTCGGCGGCCGGGTCCGCCACCGCACCCGGGCCGCCGTCGACGCGTGGGCGCTGCGCGCGTACGCCGAGATCCGCGCCGACGTCGCCTTCGTCGCGACGAACGGGTTCAGCGCGGACGGCGGTCTGACCACCCCCGACCTCGCCGAGGCCGCCGTCAAACGGGCCGCGATGGCCGCCGCCCGCCGCGTCGTCCTCCTCGCCGACTCCGCGAAGGCGGGCCAGGAGCACTTCGCGTGCTTCGGCTCCTTCGCCGACGTCGACCTGCTCATCACGGACTCGGGGCTCGACCCCGCTCACAAGGCGGCGATCGAGGCCGCCGGTACGGAAGTTGTACTCGTATGATCCTCACGGTCACCCCCAACCCCTCCCTCGACCGGACGTACGAAGTCCCCTCGCTGGACCGCGGTGAGGTACTGCGCGCCACCGGCGACCGGGTAGACCCCGGGGGCAAGGGCGTGAACGTCTCCCGCGCGGTGGCCGCCGCGGGCTTCCGTACGACCGCGGTCCTTCCGCTCGGGGGCGCACCGGGCACGCTGATCGCCGAACTCCTCGGCGCCCAGGGCGTGGACGTCACGGTGGTGTCCATCGCCGGCCAGACCCGCTCCAACATCTCCCTCGCGGAACCGGACGGCACCCTCACCAAGATCAACGCGTCCGGCCCCGAACTGACCGACGGCGAATCGGCGCTCCTCCTGGAGACGGTCCGCACCTGCTCGGGCGGCGCCACCTGGATCGCCTGCTGCGGCAGCCTCCCGCGCGGCCTGCGGCCCGAGTGGTACGCCGAGATCGTCGCCCGCGCCCACGACGCGGGCGCCCGCATCGCCCTCGACACCTCCGGCCCGGCGCTGCTCGCCGCGCTCCCGGCCGGCCCGGACGTCATCAAGCCGAACGCCTCGGAGCTCGCGGCGGCGGTCGGCCGGCCGCTGTCCACCCTCGGCGACGTGGTCAAGGCGGCCGAGGAACTGCGCTCGCTGGGCGCGGGCGCGGTCCTGGCCTCCCTCGGCGCGGACGGCCAGCTCCTGGTCTCCGAAGAGGGCACCTACTACGGCACGGCCCCCGTCGCCACGGTCCGCAGCAACGTCGGCGCGGGCGACGCCTCCCTCGCCGGCTTCCTGATCGCGGGCGGTACGGGGCCTGCGGCCCTCGCCTCGGCCCTGGCCCACGGCGCGGCCGCGGTCCAGCTCCCCGGCAGCGCCATGCCGGCACCTTCCGACCTGCGCCCCGAAGCGGTCCACATCACCCAGGACCTGCCCCTGGACCTCCCCCTGTCCGAACCCGCCACGGTCTGATGCGCGCTTACTCGAGAGGGAGATGGGCGGGGTGTCTTCACCCACAGTCGGGGCCTCTCTGCGAGGCGGTTCACGTCTGATTCACGACGACTTCTTCAGTGAGCCGTCCGGAACACCGGCTCCAGAAGGTCGGGATCGAACTCCCCGCTCCGGGGTCGGCCCTTCGGGATCGGATGCACGATCACTGTGCGCAGCACCGTGGTTGCGGCCTTCCGTCTCTGCCGCATGTCGAAGCCGGCCCACTTCTCCTCGCTGAACCCGGCAAGGAAGTTCAGGGAGACCTGCTCGGCGTAGAAGTTGTTCCGGTCTTCCTGGGACTCGGTGATCTGCCGGTCGTTGTCGTCCTTGAAGTCCAGGTACTCGGCGAGATCAAACACGCCGGACTTGTAGTTCTGTTTGATCTCCGCCCGCTTGGCCAGGAGCCCCTTCAAGGTCTCCTCCCCATACCACTTCTTCTCGGCGGGCTGTATGGCCGCGAACTGGTCCTTGAGTACTTTCACGACAAGGGCCTCTATGGCCTTGTCTGTGAAGTCGGCTCGGCGGCTGACCTTGTTGCACCGGGGATCGCCGCACCGGTACCGGTCCTGCTTGTTCGAGCCGCTTGGGCCGTTGCCTTTCATCTTGGCCAGGCACATGTTGCCTGCCTCATCCACGTGCCCGCATCGGGCGATGTTGGCCAGGAAGAACCGGCGGGTGGCTTCAGCTATCTCCCGGAAGTCCTTCTTGCCCTCGCGCTGGACCTTCTCCCGGAAGCGGCTGGAAGCTGTCTCTCCTCCAGGGTTGAACCACACGCTGCAGCGGTTGACGAGCTTGAGCCACTCCTCGGGCGTGCAGACGGTTTCCCACTTCCCGACGACGGGCTCTCCGGTGTTCGGGTCGGTCACCAACTCGCCGTGGATCATTCGGTACCCGCATAGAGCCGGGTTCGTGAGCATGTACTGAACCGGAGTGGTTGCCCACTTGTTGCCTCTGAGGGTCAGGTATCCGCTGTCGTCCAGGAACGTGACGATGGTTGCCCAGTGCTTCCCGAGGAGTGCAAGCTCGACAGCGTCCCGAAGAACCTTGCACTCTTTGGGGTCCAGCTTTTCGTTGACCTTGCGGCCCGTACGAACGTCGGCACCGAGCCACCCGAACCGGCGCGGGCCTGTCGGCCTGCCCTCCAATGCCAGGTCCCGGACGTTGCGCTTCACACGCCGCTTGACCCGGACGACCTCACGCTCACCCATGGCGGAGGTGAGGAGGCCCCGAAGCGTCTCGGCGTCACTGTCCACGTTGAGAACGGTCTTCGTGTCGGCGACTGCGTAAAGCCCATGCTTGTCCACAGTGAGGGCCCGGTGCAGCTTCAGATAGTCCTCGGGTAGACGCACCACGCGCTCCTCTTCGACGACGAACACCCCTCGAATCGGGTGCCCCTCCTCGACGCGACGGGCCCGGAGATCCCGGACGAGACGCAGAAAGGCTGGTCGCTCGATGTCAGGGTCAGCCGCCGTGATGTGGTTGTCCGTGTACCGGTAGACGATGACGCATCCGATTTGGGCGGCGAACTCGTCGTTGTTGCGGTGCTGCCGGGCGACGCCTGCGGCATCGCGATTGTCGTTGGTGATGCGCGCGTACGAACAGCACGGCGTGCGGCCGTTCAGCCACTCCTCAAAGTTCCGACCGTCGGCGAGTGCCTGATGCAGGTCGGGATGAATGAACCACTTGGACGATGCCTTCACGACTACTAACCTCTCGGACAGGGCAAGTGTCTTGATGGCAATAGTTTTTCAGCTACATGGTCTCCTTGGTTGTCTTTCATCCGGACTGAGGTCGCCGGCTGGACGCCGCTCAGTCCAGATCGCGGGTTCGCTTTCGCCATCGGCGGTCTCGCCCCTCCCAACGAGGGCAGCCTGAAGGGCAAGGCCACCACGTCCCTCGGCGCCTCTTTCATCAGCGAGGGCGCCATCCCGTTCGCCGCGGCCGACCCTTCCCCTACCTTCGGCGGGGAGACCCCATTCGCGTGATCCCGGCCTCCATGGCCGGCGGCGCGGTCACCGGGGCGCTCTCCATGGCCTTCGAGTGCACCCTGCGGGCCCCGCACGGCGGCATCTTCGTGATCCCGCTGATCGGCAATCCGCTGCTCTACCTGATCGCCATCGCGGCCGGTACGGCCACCACCGCCGCTCTGGTCGTCCTCCTCAAGGGCATGCGCAAGCAGGACGAGACCCCGCGGTCCGCGCAGGCGCCGACGGCCGAGACCGCCGACGCCGCGCCCGCGAAGGTCACCGTCGCCGCCTGAGCGGCCCGCTCACCTCACCCGCGCGCGGAGCTCCATGGCTCCGCGCGCGGCTGTTTCGGTCTCGTACACCTCGCACATGTGCCGCCCGTCCGGCGTGGCCGTGTGCTCGACCTCCCACAGGCTGTACTCGCTCCCGTCCAGCAGGACGAAGGAGTGCTCGTACAGGCTGAATCCGGCGTCCCGCCCGTCCGACAGGCACTGCCGGGTGCCGAACGCCTGCGTGATCTGGTGCGCGTACGCCGAGCGCAGCAGCAACGCCACCCCCTCGCCCGGCCGGTCCTCGTTCTCCGCGCGGCGCAGCACCCGGCGGGCGTGGTCAGCGGACTCCTCCACCGTGTACTCGCGGTGCCGCTGGGCCGGGGTCGGGTTCGCGAACAGCGCGCTCAGCACCGCGATGTCGCTCGCCGGCTCCTCCTCGGCCATCGCCTCCGTCAGGTCCCGCGCCACTTCCGAGGGCGTCTCACCGGACAGCCGGGCCACCGCGAGGCAGATCTCCGCCCTGCCGGCGAAGACCTCGTACCGTATGGAGCGGTCGTCCTCCCGGCGGTGCGCCAGCTCCCACAGGGCCACCGAGCCGCCGTCGGCCAGCAGGTAGGTGTGCCGGCGGGTCTCCCGCCACATTCCCGCCGCCGGATTGTGGCGGGTGGTGTAGAGCGAAGAACTGTGGGCGAGCGCCGTACCCAGGCGCTCGACCAAACGGTCCGGCAGGTCGAAGGAGTTGAGGGCGCGGCCCAGGAGTCGCTCGAGGTGCGCCTCGGTTGTCTCGTACGGATCGCTCAAGGTGGGTCTCCAGGCCGTCGCAGCTTGTCACTTCGCGGAAGCTCAACGTAGCCCCTGGGTCTGACATCACGTCCGGGGTTCGGTAAAACGTCCGGGAACCATCGGGGGTTCCCGCCACCCCTTCAGGTCAACCTCCTTGCACATGCGCATGGTTGGATCGGGTATCGGCCACAGGGGCGGGACGATGAGCCGTATGGCAACGAATACCGTGGGCGTGCCCCGCCAGCAAGGGCATGCGCGCAACCACGACGAAGCAAGGCCGCCCGCCGCCCCCCGCGCGCTCGGCTGGCTGCTGGTGCTCACCGGGGCCGCGGGAGTGCTGGCCGCCTGGGTCATCACCCTCGACAAGTTCCTGCTGCTGGAGGATCCGGACTTCAAGCCCGCCTGCAGTCTCAACCCCGTCGTCTCCTGCGGCAGCGTGATGCAGAGCGAGCAGGCGGCGGCCTTCGGCTTCCCGAACCCGATGCTGGGGCTGGTCGCCTACGGGGCGGTCGTGTGCGTCGGCGCGGGCCTGCTGGCCGGCGCCCGCCACCGCGGCTGGTTCTGGCTCGGCCTGAACGCCGGCATGGTCTTCGGCGTCGGATTCTGCTCCTGGCTCATGGCCCAGTCGCTGTACGAGATCAACGCGCTCTGCCTGTGGTGCTGCCTGACCTGGGTGGCCACCCTCGTGATGTTCTGGGCGGTCACCGCGTACACGGTCCGTACGGGGGTCCTCCCCGCGCCCGCACCCGTGCGGGGCTTCTTCGCCGAGTTCGGCTGGGCCCCGCCCGTCCTGCACACCGGTGTGATCGGGATGCTGATCCTGACCCGCTGGTGGGACTTCTGGACCGGCTGAGGGTCCCGGACGGCACGCGAGGGCCCCGGCGGCTGGAAGCTGCCGGGGCCCTCGTTCGTCGCTCCACGGGCGCAAGGTGCCCGGACGGTATGGGGGGGGCGGAGATCAGCTGCCGACGGAGCCGTTGCCCGACAGGACCGGGATGTTGTCCAGGATGTGCGAGAGCGGCTCGTCGCCCTTGGCCTGGGTGGAGTTCTCGGTGCACTGCTGGTTCTGCGGGTTGGACAGGACGTTGATGTCCTGGACACCGATGTTGAGCAGCGCGACCAGCGACTGGGCGTTGACCTTGGCCGGCAGGCCGATGCAGGGCTTGTTCAGGGTGCCCTGGACGACGCTGAGCTGCGGGCTCATCGCACCGGTCGTCTTCTGGTTGCCGTAGATCTGCTGGGCACCGTTTCCGTTGACGGTGTTGATCCCGTTGTCGTTGCCGATGGCCATGGCCGGGGACGCAACAGCAGCGCCCGCGCCGACGGCGGCGGCGGTGACCGCGGCAGCAGTCATGATCTTCTTGAGCATTGTGATCCTTTTGTCGCACGAGTGCCCGCTAGTGGAGCGCCCTGATCAACTGCCCGCAAGGAGGGTTGGTTCTGCTGCTTCACTCAAACGGCCTGCCGGCGGGCGGGTTTTCCCCGGGTGGGGTGAGCCGCCCCCGGACGCGTGCGCGAAGCCCGTACGCAGCCCGTAGCGGGGGTGGGGGGCTCCAAGATCCTGTTGCGTTCCGTAGAACGTGTTCGCACGGTGGGTAAGGAGGCGGATCGCTCGGGTCCGTTTTCGTGCGCGACCACCAGAAGGAACACTCATGCACCGCACCAAGGCCTCCCGCGTCCGCGTCCTCGTCCCGTCGGCCCTGGCGGTCGCCATATTCGCCGGCGCGGTCGCCCCCGCGGGCGCCGCGGAAGGCGCCGCCGAAGGTGCCGGCCGCGCCGCGTCCCGCGTGGCGGCCGCCCAGGAGCAGATCGACGAGAGGGTGGCGGCGGCGGGCCCCGTCGAAGACATCCTCGCGCAGGTCTCCAAGATCCTGGCGGACCTGACCAAGAGCCTGGGCACCCTGCTGCCGGGGGTCACGATCCCCGAGATCAAGCTGCCGACGCTCCCGGCCCTGCCCGCGATCCCGGAGATCCCCAAACTGCCGCTCCCGGGCATTCCGGAGATCCCCGAGATCCCCGAGATCCCCGAGATCCCCGAGATCCCCGATCTCCCGGTCGGGATCCCGGGGCTCCCGGTCGGGATCCCCGATCTCCCGGTCGGGATCCCGGGGCTCCCCGTCTCCGTTCCTGCGGCCCCACCCGCGGGAGCGGTACCGGGCGTACCGGCGGTGCCGGCCGCGCCGGCGGTCCCGCTCCTGCCGCCGGCGGACATGGTCCCCGAGATCCCGGACCTCCTTCCGTAGCGGACCCGGATCCGCACGTGGTGACGACCATTGGGCCGAACAGGTCTGATCGCGTGCGGAACCGTGTCGTCTGGGAGGGTGGAGCGTTTCGCTCGATGTGAGCCTCGGAATCGGGGCAGAACGTCGAAGAGAAGGTGCACTTCCCATGAACACTGCCAAGAAGGCCGCCCTGGTCCTGGCCACCGCTGGTCTCGCCGCGGCCGGTGCCGTCGGCTCCGCCGCCGCCGACTCGACGGCAGAGGGCGCGGCCGTGGGTTCCCCCGGTGTCCTCTCGGGCAACCTGGCCCAGGTCCCGGTCCACATCCCGATCAACGTCTGCGGCAACTCCGTCAACGTGATCGGCGCCCTGAACCCGGCGTTCGGCAACACCTGCGTCAACGACTGACGTCGGACGCACCAACCGACTGTGGGCGCCCCGGCCTTGCCGGTGGCGCCCACAGTCATGTCGGCAGGAGTACGGGGCGTTCCCGTCAGTTGGCGCCGCCGTTGAGCTTCACTCCGCCGAGCAGCGGGGACGCCTGCGTGGCCCCGTTCGCCAGCTTCATTACCTCGCCCGGCGCATCGTTGCGGACCTCGTTGACCTTCCGGACGGTGGTCACGACCTTCTGGACGCTCTCGCCCTGCTCGGCCAGTCCGTTGCCCACCGTCTGCGGGAGCGCCTCCGAGACGGGGTTCACGGCGCCCAGGGTCTCGGTGAGCCCGCTCGTCAGGCTCATGGGGACGGCCGGCGCCTCGGCGGCGAACGCGGGAGTGGCGGCGCCGAGGGCGGCGACGGAGCCGACGACGACAGCGGCGACCTTCGAGAGCTTCATTATCAAGTCCTTTTCCAAGAGGTGGCCAGCAGCGACCGTCGCGCCGCTTTCGTCCTGGCTAACGATTCCCCGCCGCTACGGAAACGCGGAACCGAACACGGCAACGGCCGGAGAATCCGACAAGGGATTCTCCGGCCGATATTTCTTCCGATTACCGGTATTGCCGTCAGGCGATACGGGACCTGCGGTACAGAATTGCGCCGCCCAGGACCAGGGCCGAGGCGAGAGCCGCCGCGGCGCCGGGCGATCCGGCGCCGGTCGCCGCGAGCTGCGGCGCGGTCGCCTGCGCGGGGGCCGGAACCGGCGCCGCTACGGGAGCGGGAGCCGGGGCCGGGGCGGACGGCGGAGCCGGGGTCAGGTGGACCGGAAGGTCACCGGCCGGGGCCGCCGGGGGCTGGTCGGCCGGCGCGGGAGCGGGCGCCGCCGGGTGCTCCACGAACTGGCTGCCGCGCGGCGGCATCGGAGCGGGAGCCTCTTCCACCACGGGCGCCGGGGCGGGGAGCGTGTGCGGCGCCTCCTCCGGTACGGGGGCGGGCCCCGGGGCCGGGAGCGGCTCGGGTGCCTCCTCGACCGGAGCCGGCACGGGCTCCGGGGCCGGAACCGGTGCCGGGAGGGGCTCCGGCGCGGGCGCCTCCTGTACGGGGGCTTCGTGTACGGGTACGGGCTGCGGCTCCGGCGCCGGGTGCTCCGCCTCGGGCTGCGGCTGCGGCTCGGGCTCCGGGGCCGGGGGCGCGTGGTGCGGAGCCGGGGCCGGGGCCGGAGGATGCTCGGCGTGCGGCTCGGGCTGGTGCTGCGGCCTCGGCTCGGGCTTCTCCGGAGCCGGGTGGTCGTCGCACTCCTCCTCGCCGGAGTCGCCGGACTCCCCGAAACCGCCGTGGTGCGGGGCTTCCCCGTAACCGCCGTCGCCGTGCTCCTCGTGCCGCTCCTCGCGTCCGGCGCGCTCCTCACGTTCGGCGTGCTCGTTGAGGTAGCGCTCGAACTCCTCCGCGTGCTCGGGGCTCAGGTAGCGCTCGTAGTCGTACCCGGCGTCGGCGTGGGAGCCGGTCGTGGTGGCGCAGTTGTTGCCCATCGCGGGGTTGAGGGCCGCTCCGGCGTCCGCGGTGTTGCCGCACACGTTCGGGGCGAAGGTGATCGGTGCCGAGACGCTGTTGCCGGCCAGCACACCCGGTGAATGCGAGGCCTCGGCCATGGCCCCGGGGTGCGCGTAGGCCGCGCCCGCCGCGATCGACAGCAGGCTCGACGCCGCGGCCGCGGTGAGCACCCCCTTGCCCAGTACCTGTCGGCTCAGTACCTGTCGCATGGGTCCTTCCCTGTCTACCGGCGCTGCGGCCGGTGCTGAATCGAAGGTGGCCTCGGAGTGCACCGCCGTGCACTCCGAGGCCACCCCGAGGAGGTCTGCCCTTGCGGGCAAGAGCGCTTCGTCAGGCGTTGACGCAGGTGTTGCCGAACGCGGGGTTCAGCAGCGCGATCACGTTGACGGTGTTGCCGCAGACGTTGACCGGGATGTGCACCGGGACCTGGAGCACGTTGCCGGACAGGACGCCGGGCGAGCCCACGGCCTTGCCCTCGGCCACAGAGTCGGCCATGGCGGGGGAGGCGGCACCGGCGGCCATCAGAATGCCGGCGGCCAGCACCACTGCCTTCTTGTACGTCATTTTTCTTCGATTCCTTCCCGCAGAGGTCTATCCGCTGCAGAAATAACAACGAGCGGGTCGGGGAAAAGAAACCGGGGATTTTTCCGGGCCGCTCACCAATTCACTCAGATGCTCGTGCCGCCTGAATTCCGGCCGGATTTCGCCGGGTCTTTTCCGGGGCCCGACATGCGGCGAGGCCGCCGCGACCCGAAGGTGCGGCGGCCTCGTTGGCGCGGTGTGCGGGCTGCTGTCAGCTGCCGGAGGAGACGTTGCCCGACAGGACCGGGATGTTGCTGAGGATGTGCGAGAGAGCCTCGTCGCCCTTGGCCTGGGTGGAGTTCTCGGTGCACTGCTGGTTCTGCGGGCTGGACAGGACCGGGATGTCCTGGACGCCGACGTTGACCAGGGCCAGGATGGACTGGACGTTGGCCTTGGCCGGCAGGGCGATGCAGGGCTTGTTGAAGGAGCCCTGGATGAGCGCCATCTGCGGGCTCATGTTGCCGTAGGTGGCCTGGTTGCCATAGATCTGCGACGCCCCGTTGCCGTTCACGGTGTTGATGCCGTTGTCGTTGCCGATGGCCATGGCCTGCGGGGCCATGGCGGCACCGAGTCCGACGAACGAGGCGGCAACCGCTGCGCCGGCCGCAAACTTCTTGATCATGATGGTCCCTTTTTTGCAGGATTGCCCGGTACTCAAGCACCCGGATCAACGGCCCAACCGCGGTTTGGGTTGCGAGTCTTCACTCGGATGCCGAAGTTTCGGGCCGCACGGTTGACGTCAGGCGTTGACGCAGGTGTTGCCGAATGTCGGGTTCAGCAGGGCGATCACGTTCACGGTGTTGCCGCAGACGTTCACCGGGACGTCGACGGGGACCTGGAGCAGGTTGCCGCTCAGGACGCCGGGGGACTCGCCCGTGAAGCCGTTCGCCGTCGCGCCGTCGCCGCCGTGCGCGGAGGCGAGGCCCGCGCCGCCCATCAGCATCGCGGCGCTCGCGACCGCCATGGTGGTGCCGCGCACCAGCCTCTTCTTCATCTCCGTTTTTCCTTTCGGTTCGAACGATCTCGCAAGCCCATAACGACCCGCCCGGTCCGAGGGTGCGTGCTATCGCCCAAAAGGCCGTACGGGCGAGTCCGGCGTGATTTCCGGCCTGAGTTCTGACAAAGTTCACTCCTGTTTTATCCCCTTGATCGAAATTAGGAGACAGGGTCATGGGTTCCTCCCGCAGAATCCTCGGCACGCTCGGTCTGCTGTCCTGCCTCGCACTTTCGGCGAACGTGCCCGTGGCGGGCGCCGCGCCCCCCGCCGGCAAGGAGGCGCCGCGAGTTCCCTTCACTCAGCGTTACCAGGCCGTGCAGCACGGCGGCCTGGTCCGGGCCTCGAACTCTTCGATCGGCTGCCGCAAGGAGGAGTCCTCGCAGGCCGAGCCGTGCGCCGCCGTCAACAAGGGCGCCGCAGGGGCCAACAGCGACTACGAGATGTTCTACGACGAGGTCGACAAGGACCCGGACACCTACAACTCCACCCGGGCCGAGCTCAAGGTCCCGCAGGCGGCGAAGGTCTCGTACGCCCGGCTGTACTGGGGCGGGAACCTGCGGGTCGGCGAGCAGAAGCCGCCGGAGGACAACGGTCGGGTGCTGGTCGCCGAGCCGGGCGGCGCGTACAAGGAAGTGCTGGCCGACACGGTGATCGGGCATCGCAGTGACGCTGCCGGTGACGCCTACCAGGCCTCCGCCGACGTGACGCCGCTGGTCCGCAAGGGCGGCGCCGGGATGTGGACGGTGGCACAGCTGAACATCGCCATGGGGCACTCGGACATGGGTGCCTGGGGCGGCTGGACGCTGGTGGTGGCCTACGAGCACCCGCAGGAGCCGGTGCGCCGGGTCTCGATCTGGGACGGCTTCGAAGGGCTGGCCGAGGGGGCCGGCGAGGCGGCGGGCGAGACGGTGGAGATCACCGGTCTGGACGCGGGGCCGGGGGCGTCGGGGCGGGCCGGGTTCGTCGCCTACGACGGGGACCGCGGGACGCTCGGGGACTCACTCACGGTGACCGCCGACAGTGGTCGCCGGATCAGTCTCAGTGACGGAGAAAATCCTTTTAATGATGTTATGAATTCCACGATCACGGAATTCGGGCATCACTCGTTCGTGCGACAGCCCGAACATTTGAATAATCTCGGATATGACGCGGACGTGTTCGATCTGAGCCCCGCCCTGTCCGGTGGCGCCCGCAGCCTGACCTTCGGGTTCACGGGCGAAAGTCAGGGTCAATTCCTCGGTGTGCTCTTCGTTCAGACAGACGCGCGCCGCTGAACGCAGGAGACCGCTCCACGTGTCGACACAGCCTTCCTCCCCCACGCCCTCGCCCTCCTCGCCGTCCGCCTCCCCGCCCGGCCGGCCGCCGGCCGTCCTCCACCTCGTGCAGCCCGTCGACGGCGGTGTCGCGCGCGTCGTCGTCGACCTCGTCCGGGCCCAATCCGCCGCCGGACTGCGGACCGTCGTCGGCTGCCCGCGCGGCGGACAGCTCGCCGAAGCCGCCCGCGCCGCCGGGGCCGAGGTGCTCACCTGGCGTGCCGGACGGGCCCCCGGACCGGGGCTCGCCGCCGAAGTGCTGGGCGCGCGCCGCCTGATCGGCCGCGTCCGGCCCGACATCCTGCACGCCCACAGCGCCAAGGCGGGGCTGGCCGGGCGGCTCGCCGTGCGCGGCGCCGTCCCGACCGTCTTCCAGCCCCACGCCTGGTCCTTCGACGCCGTCGGCGGGGCCACCGCCGCGCTCGCGCTGCGCTGGGAGCGCTTCGGGGCCCGTTGGGCCGACCGGGTGCTCTGCGTCAGCGAGGCCGAACGCCGGACCGGCGAGTCCGAGGGGATCGCCGCCCGTTGGTCGGTCATCCGCAACGGCGTCGACCTCGACCACTTCCGCCCCGGCGACCCGGACCCCGCCATGGACAAGGCCCGGGCGCGCGCCGAACTGTCGCTGCCCGCCGCCTTCCTGGGCGACGGGCCGCTCGCCGTCTGCGTAGGCCGGATCTGCCAGCAGAAGGGGCAGGACATCCTGCTGCGGGCCTGGCCGGAGCTGCTCGGAGCCGTCCCCGGCGCCCGCCTCGCGCTGGTCGGCGACGGCCCCGACACGGAACGGCTGCGTCGTACGGCCCCGGCCGCGGTGCACTTCGCCGGGGCCGCCCGCGACATCCGACCGTGGCTTCGGGCCGCCGATCTCGTTGTACTGCCGTCGCGTTGGGAAGGCATGGCGCTCGCCCCGCTCGAAGCCATGGCCTGTGGCCGCCCGGTCCTGGTCTCCGACGTCAGCGGTGCCAGGGAGAGCCTGCCGCCCGGCCAGGGACGGCTGTGCCTGGTGGAGCCGGAGGACCCGAGGGCGCTGGCCAAGGCCCTGGGACGGCTGCTCGCCGAGCCGCGGCTGCTCGCCCAACTCGGTGAGCAGGCCCAGCGGCACGCGCGGATGGACTTCGACGTGCGGCGGACCACGGACGCGGTCACCGGTCTGTACCACGAACTGCTGGGCAGGCCCCGGCCCTTGAACCAGGAGCGCATCAGCCGATGACGATGGACAGCGCACCCGCCCGGCACACCGGGCAGGGCGGCACGGGGCCCGCCGGCGGCAGTACCGCCGCCACCGGCACGAGTACCGGCACGAGTACCGGCACCGCCACTACCGGCACCACCGCCGTCCGCCGTTCCGTGACCGCCATCCACCCGCCGCGCGGGCCCAAGGCCCAGGCCCGCCCGGCCGCCCGGCCGCGCCGGGTCCGCCGCCGGGACGGGGTCGCCCCGCTGCTGACCGCGGACGCCCTGGCCGTCGTGGTGACGACCGCGGCCCTGCCCGGACTGGAGCCGGCGGGCCAGGTGGCCGCGCCCCTGGCCGTACTCCTGGCCGGGCTGCACGCGCAGGCCGGGCTGTACCGGCCGCGGCTCGCCCCCTCCGCGCTCCTCGAACTGCCCGCACTGGCCGGGCGGGGCGCGGTCCTGTGGTGCGGGACCGCCGCCGTCACGGCCGCCGTCGCCCCGCGTGAGGCCCTGAGCTGGGGCGTCCTGCTGAGCGCCGTCTGCCTGCAGGTCGTACTGGCCTGCGCGGGCCGCGGGTTCGTCAACCAGCTCCGCCGCCGCACCCGCGCCCGCCGGCCCGCCTCCGCCCTCGTCGTCGGACCCGGCGCCGGGGCGAGCGCGGTCGCCGCCGCCCTGCACGGGCGTCCCGAGTACGGGCTGCGCCCCGTCGGGCTCGCCGACACCGGGTCCGGCGCGGACGGGTCCGCGGGGGTACCCGTACTCGCCACCCACGAGGACATCCGGCGGGCCGTCATCCAGAACTCGGTCCGGCACGCGGTCTTCACCCGCCCGCCCGAGGCCGACGAGCGCACCGCCTCCCTGGTGCGGCTCTTCCACGACCACGGCTGCCGGCTGTGGCTCGCAGACCCGGCGGGCACCGCCAAGGTCACCGGCATGCGCGTCGCCGAGCCCGCCGACCAGCTGTGGGGCTACGCCGTCCAGCCGCTGCTGCCGCGCCCGGCCCGCCCGCTGGAGCGGTACGCGAAGCGCGCCATCGACTCCCTGCTGGCCTCGCTCGCGCTGCTCGCGGCCGCGCCGGTGATGGGCGCCTGCGCGCTCGCCGTACGCGTCTCCGACGGGCCGGGGGTGATCTTCCGCCAGGAGCGGGTCGGCCTGTACGGGCGCCCCTTCACCCTGCTGAAGTTCCGCACCCTGCGCGCCGACGCCCACGAGTCCGCCACCCGGTGGACGGTGGCCGGCGACTGCCGGATGAGCCCGATCGGCTCCTTCCTGCGCAAGTCCTCGCTGGACGAGCTGCCGCAGCTGTGGAACGTAGTACGGGGTGACATGAGCCTGGTCGGTCCGCGCCCCGAACGGCCCTTCTTCGTCGCCAAGTTCAGCAGCGTCCACCCGGGCTACGAGGCCCGCCACCGGATGCCGGTCGGCATCACCGGCCTCGCACAGATCAACGGCCTGCGCGGGGACACCTCCATCGAGGACCGGGCCCGCTTCGACAACCACTACATCGACACCTGGTCGCTGTGGCAGGACCTGTGGATCCTGGCCCGCACCGCGGCCTCCTTCTTCCGCTTC
This sequence comes from Streptomyces sp. ISL-43, assembly GCF_018614195.1. Classification (GTDB taxonomy): domain Bacteria; phylum Actinomycetota; class Actinomycetes; order Streptomycetales; family Streptomycetaceae; genus Streptomyces. Next base: position 34,662 of record NZ_JAGGOT010000091.1, on the reverse strand, counting down.
CGGCTGGGGGGCAGCTGAGCATGAGCCTTGCCGCACCGACGTCCTGGGCCCGCCCGGACACCGCCGATCTGCTGCGCCGGCACTGGCCGATGCTGCCGCTCGCCGCGACCGTACTGGCCCTCCTCGCCCCGCTGCCGGCGGGTGACGCGACCGCCTCCGGGAAGGTCGGCCCCGCCGACGCAGCCTCGCTGCTGCTCGTCTTCGTCTGCGGGATCCAGGCCCTTCGGGGCCGGGTGCGGACCCTGACCCCGCTGGCGGTGCTCGTCCTCGGCCTGCCCGCCGTCGGGCTCGCCGTCTCGACCGTGACCGCGGGGGACCCGTACGCGGCCCTGCCCGGCTTCGTGCGCTACCTCCAGGTCTTCGTGCTGGTACCGGCGGCGATCGTGCTGCTGGTGCGCGACGCCGGGGAGTTCCGGCTGGCCGCCGGCTGCTTCGTGGTGCTGGCGCTGGTCCAAGGCGCGGTGGGCGTGGTGCAGTTCGCCACCCACACGGGGGCCTCCTACCAGGGCGAGGACATCCGCGCCGTGGGCACCTTCGGACCCGGCGACGTCATGGGCATGGCCACGGTCGTCGCCTACGGGCTGGTCGTCGCGACGGCCGCGGCGCTCGCGCCGGGACTGCCGGCGCGGGTCCGGCGGGCCTCGGGCGCGGCGGCGCTGGTCCTGATGGTCCCGCTGGTGCTGTCCTTCAGCCGGGGCGCGTGGATCGCGACCTTCGGCGCCGCCGGGCTGGTGATGGCGCTGGCCGGGATCCGGCGGGCCCTGAAGGTGCTGGTCGCCCTGGCCGCCGTGGGAGTGGTGCTCGTGGGCGGGTTCGGCGTCGGCTCCGCGATGGTGGCGGAGCGGCTGACCTCGATCACGCAGGTCTCGGACGCCCCCGACCAGTCGGTGACCGACCGCTACACGATGTGGGCCGCCGCCGGGTCGATGTGGCGCGAGCGGCCCGCGGTGGGCGTGGGGCTCAAGGGCTTCCCGGCCAACCGGGACTCGCACTCCGGGCTGGCCCTGTCCTCGGGCAGCGACACCGCCGGCGCGGGACAGGCGTACATCCGCCAGCCGTTGCTGTCCCCGCACAACATGTACCTGCTGGTGCTCAGCGAGCAGGGGCTGATCGGGCTGATCGCGCTGGCGGGCGGCTGGCTGGCGCTGCTGGTGGCGGGCCTGCGCAGGTGCCTCGTCGGGGGCGCCGCGCTGCGCGACTGCGGACTGGTCGCGATCGGGCTGCTCGTCTGGCAGCTGACCGACTTCCTCTACGCGGACATCGGCGGCCCTTCCACCGTCCTGACCGGGGTGATCATCGGCCTGGCCGGCTGGTGGGCGCTGCCCTCCGGCGGCCGGCCGGGGCCGGCGGCCGGGGCTGCGGCCCCTGAGGGTGCGGCCGGCCGGTGACGGATACCACGCCCTGGCGGCGGCCCGCAGTCGCGGCGACCGAGGTCGCCGCGACTGCGGGCCGTCCGCCACACCCGGCCGACGGCTCCGCCGCCGCCCCCGCCGTGCCTGCCGCGACGTCCGGCTCCGCCGCCGGCCGGGCGGCCGGACCCGGCAGGGGCAAGGCGCCGGGCCGGCGCCCCCCGCGAGCGCCGTCGGACGGGAGCGCCCGCCTGGCGAGCGGCAGCGCCGGGAGCGGCCTCGCCAAGGCCGCCGCCGTGACCGCCGGGCTGACCGCCGCCGGGGCGGTCTTCGGGCTGGTCCGGGACCAGACCATCGCGCACCTCTTCGGCGCGGGCCACGACAGCGACGCCTTCCTCATCTCCTGGACCGTCCCCGAGATGGCCTCGACGCTGCTGATCGAGGACGCCATGGCGCTGCTGATGGTGCCCGCGTTCAGCCACGCACTGGCCCGCCGGGCCGCCAGCAGGGCCGGGCTCACCCGCAAGGAGGCCCGCGCGCAGGATCCCGTACGGCTGCTGGTGGGGGCGACGCTGCCCCGGCTCGCGGTGTTCCTGGCCGCCGTCGCGTCCGTGCTCATCGTCGCCGCGCCGCTCGTCGTGGGCGTGCTCGCGCCCGGGCTGCCCGACCCCGGACTCGCCGTCGAATGCACCCGGCTGACCGCACTGACCGTGCTGTCCTTCGGGATCGCCGGCTACTTCAGCGCCGCGCTCAGAGCGCACCGCTCCTTCGTGCCGCCCGCCGCCATCTACGTCTCGTACAACGTGGGCATCATCGGGACCATGGTGGCCCTGCACGCCCTGTGGGGGGTGCGGGCCGCCGCCGCCGGGGTCGCCATCGGCGGAGTGCTGATGGCTCTGGTCCAACTGCCCGCCTTCATCCGCAACGTGGGCTTCGGCCCGACCCGCGCCAAGGGCGCCCCGCGCAGCCAGCGGGACCGGGACCGGCCGACGCTGATCGCCTTCGGGGTCATCGCGCCGGTCATCTTCTTCGCGGTCTTCCGCCAGTCGCAGGTCCTGGTCGAGCGGTTCCTCGCCGCATCCCTGCCTCCCGGCGCCATCTCGCACCTCAACTACGCGCAAAAAGTCGCCCAGATGCCGATGGTGCTGTCCCTGATGATCTGCACCGTCACCTTCCCCGTCGTCGCCCAGGCCATGGCCGGCGGCGAACGGGAGAAGGCCCGGCGGCGCGTCGAACAGGACCTCGCGCTCGCTTCCCTCGCCGTCCTCATGGGCACCGCACTCGTCATCGGGTACGCGCCCCAGATCATCCAAGTGCTCTTCGAACGCGGGGCGTTCACCCACCAGGACACCGAGGCCACCGCCTCCGTCATGCGGGTCTACGGCCTCGGCCTGCTCGGCCACTGCCTCGTCGGGGCGCTGTCCCGGCCCTTCTTCTCGACCGCCCGGCCCATCTGGTTCCCGGCGCTCGCGATGGGCGCCGGGCTCCTCGTCAACATCGTGGCCGGAGCCTTCGCCGTCGGCTGGTGGGGCACCTACGGGATCGCCGCGGCCAACGCCGCCGGCATCTCCACCACCGCCGGGCTGCTGCTCACCGGACTCGGCTCGCGGATCATCGCCATCCAGGTCCGGCGGGTCGCCGTCAGCATCGGCCGGCTCTCGGTCGCAGCCGTCGCTGCCTGCGCCACCGGCTGGATCGCCGGGCCGATGATCCCCGACCCGACGGTCAGCGCCGCACTCGGCTGCCTGCTCGTCCCGGCCATGTTCGGGGCAACCGGCATGGCCATACGGGCACTGGAGATCACCGCCCTGCCCGCCCAGATCGCCCAGCTCACCGCTCACCTCACCTCCCAGCTCACCCAGAGGTTCCGCAATGCCCGCTGACACCGACACGGCTCCCCCCGCCGCGGTGCTCCCCGCCCGCCGCACCACATCGCCGTGGGTCCTGATGTACCACTCCGTCGCCGAGTTCACCGATCCCGCCGAGGACCCGTACGGCATCACCGTCACCCCGAACGCGCTGGAGGCCCAGCTGCTGTGGCTGCGCTCCCGGCGCCTGCGCGGGGTGTCCGTCGGCGAGCTGCTGCGGGCCCGCGCCGCCGGGCAGGGCGCCGGGCTGGTCGGCCTGACCTTCGACGACGGGTACGCCGACTTCCTGACCCGCGCCCTGCCGCTGCTGCGCCGCTACGACTGCACCGCCACGCTCTTCGTGCTCCCCGGGCGGCTCGGCGTCGACAACGTCTGGGACCCGCTCGGCCCCCGCAAGGCCCTGCTCACCGCCGAGGGGATCCGCGAAGTCGCCGCCGCCGGCCAGGAGATCGGCTCGCACGGGCTGCTCCACCAGGACCTCACCGCGGCCCCCGACGACGTACTGCAGCAGGAGCTGCGGGGCAGCCGCGAGCTGATCCGGGAGCTGACCGGGTCGCTGCCCGCCGGGTTCTGCTACCCGTACGGGCACCTCGACGCCCGGGTCGTCGCCGCGACCCGGGACGCCGGGTACGGCTACGCCTGCGCCATCGACCCCGGGCACCTCGCCGGGCCGCACGCGATGCCCCGTACGCACATCAGCCAGGCCGACGGCGGGCCGCGACTGCGGATCAAGCAGCTGCGCCACCAGGTGCGGGAGCTGCGACGGGTGGTGCACTTGTGAGCGCGGACAAGGTGCTGCACATCATCACGGGCCTGGGCGTCGGCGGCGCCGAGCAGCAACTGCGACTGCTGCTACGGCACATGCCGATGCGGTGCGACGTGCTGACGCTGACCAACCCCGGGCCGGTGGCCGAGGGGCTGCGGGCGGACGGGGTCCGGGTCGTGCACCTCGGGATGCGCGGCAACCGGGACCTGGGTGCGCTGCCGAGGATGGTCAAGTTCATCCGGCGCGGCCGGTACGACCTGGTCCACACGCACCTGTACCGGGCCTGCGTGTACGGGCGCATCGCGGCCCGGATGGCGGGCGTGGGCGTGAGCGTGGCCACCGAACACTCCCTGGGAAACGGCGAGATCGAGGGCCGGCCGCTGTCCGGCGGAGTACGGGCGCTGTACCTGGCGAGCGAGCGGCTCGGCGCGGCGACGGTGGCGGTCTCGGACACGGTGGCGGCCCGGCTGGAGGCCTGGGGGGTGCCGGCCGGGCGGGTGCACGTGGTGCCGAACGGGATCGAAGCCGTGCGGTTCCGCTTCGACGAAGGCGTACGGCGGGTCACGCGGGCCCGGACCGGGCTGCCGGAGCGGGCCTTCGTGGTCGGCGGCGTCGGGCGGCTCGTACCGGGCAAGCGGTTCGACGCGCTGGTCCGGGCGGTGGCGGCCCTGCCCGGGGCGCACCTGCTGCTGGCCGGGGACGGCCCCGAGCGGGCGTCGCTGCGGCTGCTCGCCGCGGAGCTGGGGGCGCAGAGCCGGATCCACCTGCTGGGCGAGCGGGACTCGCTGGGCGACAGCACGGACGGCCGGACGCCCGGGATCCCGGCGCTGCTCGCCGCTATGGACGTCTTCGTGTCCCCGTCGCGAGAGGAGGCCTTCGGGCTGGCGGTGGTCGAGGCCCTCGCCGCCGGGCTGCCGGTGCTGCACGTGACGTGCCCGGCGATCGACGACCTGCCGGCGGCGCAGGCGCCGGGGGCGCGGCGGATCGGCACGGGCACGGAGGAACTGGTCGCCGCGCTGCGGGGGCACATGGAGGCGGGCGCCCGCCGGCTGCCGCCGCCCTCGGTGGTGCGGCGCTACGACATCGCGCGGAGCGCGGCGCAGCTGCGTGCCGTCTACGACCTGGCGATGACCACTTCGTCGGCCCGGGACCGCAGGGCGGGGGCGGTGCCGGACGCCGCGGCGCCGTTGCCGGGGGCCGGCCCCCGGACACCCGCGCCCCCGACTCCCCCGGCCACCGCCGGGAAGGGCCCCCGGGCGGGGCTGGACGCGGGCCCCGAGGCCTTCCCGGCTGCCGCCGGACGGGAGCCCGAAGGGGCCGCGCCGGCGACGAGCGCCGCGGGTCGGGCCGGCGACGGCCCGCCGGACGGCGAGACCGGCTGATCCGTCCCCCTGCAGGGGTCCTCGTACGGGGACCGCACCAACCACCCCTCCACCAGGAAAGAGGCACGCACATGGCTGACACCGCCGATCAGAAGAAGTCCACCCACCGGCGCCGGGTACGGCTGCTGCCGCCCCCCGTGTGGTGGCCGCTGCCCGCCGCCGCGCTGCTGGGGCTGGCCGCCGGCGGGGCGTACGGGGTGCTCAAGGCACCCGAGTACGCCGCCACCAGCTACGTCGTCGCGGTACCCGACGACACCACCGAGCCGGCCACCGCGCTGGGCTTCGCCCAGGCCTACGCCCGTATCGCCACCAGCAGCTCCACCCTCGCGTACGCCCAGCCCCGCGCGGGCGTCGGCGTACAGCAGCTGCGCACGCAGGTCCGCGCCGAGACCTCCCCCGAGTCCCCGATGATCGCCATCACCGGGACCGCGAAGAGCGCGGGCGAGGCCGCCGACATCGCGAACGCGGTCGCCGACGCCCTGTCGCTGAGCAGCAACCAGGCCGCCAAGAACACCGGCGTGCAGCTGCTCCTGTTCAACCAGGCCGTCGCACCCTCGGACCCCGCCTCGGCCTCGCCCAAGCTCAGCGGGGCCGTCGGCCTGTGCGCCGGCGGGCTGCTGGGCGGGCTGTGGATGCTGGCCCGGCCCGCGCGGCGCAAGAACGAGGGCGAGGGCGGCGGCGAGGACTCCGGCACCGTCGTCGTCGGCGAGTTCGCCTCGCTCCCCGCGCAGGGCGACCACAGCGAGACCAAGGAGAAGGAGTCCGTGCGATGACGTCGGGCTCCGCCGGGGCTGCCCTGTCGGTCACGCTGTGCCGCGACCCCCGGCAGTTCGCCGCGCTGGAGGAGCCGTGGAACCGGCTCGTCCGCGACTGTCCCACCGCCACCCCGTTCCAGAGCCACGCGTGGCTGCACTCCTGGTGGCTGTCCTACGGCAAGGAAGGCCGGCTGCGGATCGTCCTCGTGCGGCGCGGGGAGGAACTGGTCGGCGCCGCCGCGCTGATGCTCGTACACCGGCCGCTGCCGCTGCTCGTACCGCTCGGCGGGGGCATCACCGACTACTTCGACGTCCTGGTCGCGGCCGACCACGCCGCAGCGGTCGTCCCGGCGCTGGCCCGCGGCCTGCACCGGGCCGCCCGGGGCGCGGTCGTCGACCTGCGCGAGGTACGGCCCGGCGCCGCCGCCGAGGCGGTGTACGCGGCGTGGCCCGGGATCGGCAGCAAGCTGACCGACTCCACCTGCATGGAGCTGCCCGTCCTGCCGTTCGACGAGCTGGTCAAGCGGATGCCGGCCTCGGGCGGGCAGCGGGTGCGGGCCAAGCTCCGCAAGACCGACGCGGCCGGGATCGAGGAGCACGAGGTCACCGAGCAGGAAGTGCCGCGGGCGGTACGGACGCTGCTGCGGCTGCACGAGAAGCAGTGGCGCGGCCGCGGGGTGACCCCCGAGCACCTCAAGCCGCGCTTCGCAGAGCACCTGACGCGGGCCACCCGGCGGATGGTGCGGGCCGGGGAGGGGCGGCTGGCCGAGTTCCGGCTCGACGGGAAGGTGGTGGCCGCCAACCTCACGCTGCTGTCGGGCGCGCTCAGCGGCGGCTACCTCTACGGGGCCGACCCGGACCTGCGCGACCGCAAGGTCGACGTGGCGACACTGCTGCTGCGCTACGAGACCAGCCGCGCGCTCGCCGAAGGCCGCCCGGTGGTGAGCTTCCTGCGCGGCAACGAACCGTACAAGAACCACTGGCGGCCCGAGACGGTCGTCAACCAGCGGTTCCTGCTGGCCAGGAGCGCGCTCGCGCCCCTGCTGCGACTGCACGAGTCGCAGGTGACGGGGCGCGAGCGGGCGGTGGACGTACTGCGGGAGGCGTTGCCGGCCGCCAGGGACTGGCGGGCGCGGCTCAACGAACTGCGGGTCCGATGACCCGACCGCCCCGTCTAGAAGGGCCAGAAGCCGGAGTCCATGCCCCAGTCGATCTTGATGCAGACCGCCTGCTTGCCGACCAGCGTGGAGAGCCACTCGCCGAAGTTGAGCGGCACGCACCACTCGATGCTGTTGACGGGCGCCGGGGTCGGCTTGGGCGGCGGGGACGGCTCGGGCTTCGGCACGACCGGCGACGGTTCCGGGGACGGGACCACCGGGTCGGGCTTGGGAACCAGGGGACTCGGGCTCGGGCTCGCCGGGACCTCCGGGACGACCGGGCTGACCTCGGGGGCCGGGACCAGCGGGCTCGGCTCGACGGGGAGCGGGGCCTCGGGGCTCGGCACCAGCGGGCTGGGGCTCGGGACGACCGGGTCCGGGTCCGGGGCCTCCGGGCTGGGGACGGAGGGTGTCGGGACGTCGGGGCTCGGGACTTCCGGGCTCGGGACTTCCGGGCTCGGGACCAGCGGGCTCGGTGTGACGACCGGCGGCGGCGTGACGACCGGCGTCGGGATCTCCGGTGTGGGGATCTGCGGGGTCGGGACCACCGGCGTGGGCACCACCGGCGTGGGCACCACGGGCGTCGGGATCACCGGAGTCGGGATCACCGGAGTCGGGATCACCGGGCCGGGCTTCTGCGGCGTCAGCGCGTCGCGGAAGACCCTCGCCGACTCCGGGTTCTGCTTGCACTGCCACACGCCGTGCGGGCAGTAGTCGGTGATGGTGTGGTAGAGCGGCTTCTGCTGCTCGATCCACTTCAGCATGCGCCGCACGTACTCCGGGTTGTCCCCGTTGCGGAACAGGCCCCACTCCGGGTACGAGATCTCCTTGCCGTGTGCCTTCGCGAAGTCGACGTGCTGCTGGAGCCCGTACGGCTGGGAGATCTGGTCGTCGAAGGTCCGGCCGGGAGCCTGGTCGTACGAATCCATCCCGACGATGTCGACCACGTCGTCGCCCGGGTAGCACTTGGTCCAGCCGATCGCGTCCGTGCCGCGGTTCGGCGTGAAATCGAACTTGAACTCCTGGCCGGGGACGGAGCGCATCGTGTTGACGACGCGCCTCCAGTACACCTTCCAGTTCTCCGGGTCGGGCCCGCAGCGGTGGGTGTACGTGACGCCGTTCATCTCCCAGCCGAGCACGATCACCGTGTCCGGGACGCCCAGTGCCACGAGTCGCTCGGCGAGCTTCTTGAAGTGCCCGTCGTACTCGCCGTCCGCGCCCGCCCGGATGAGCCGGGCCACCTGGTAGTCGGGGACGCGGGCCTCGTTGCGCTCCTGCATGGGCACGTTGAGGACGAACAGCCGGTCGTCCCGCTCCTGGCGCCATTCGGCCCAGTCCTGCAGGAAGTCGACCTTGCCCTCGATGCCGGCCCACTGGTCACCCGGCAGATAGGTGTGCCCGACCCGGATCTCCTTGCCGCCCAGCCAGCGCGACAGGAACGGGATCCGGGCCACTCCCCGCGGCCCGTAGTCGAGATAGGCGCCCACGGCGATGTCGGCGGCCTCCTCCTCAGGGGCCGCGAGGGCGGCGCCGGTGGCGAGCAGTCCGGCCGTCACCGTGCCGATGCAGGTGCTCGCCAGTCGGCGGCGTGGTCTGGGCATGGCGTCTCCCGAGCTTTCCTGAATCGGTGTGCTTACCAAAGACGTTAGACATCAGATCTGACGAATGGCCTGTCCGGGGATCTCCTCCTAGGCCATTCGCAGGTGCGCACACTCCTTGCTTGGTCCGACTAGGTGAAAGACACCGCTTCCATGTACGCGCATCCCAGCCAAGTGCCCGCAGTTCTGCTCAGACTCGATCGGAATCCGTTCCACCACGGAACCCTCGGCGCCGTCAGATCCCTTGGGCGGGAGGGCGTGGAGGTCCATGCCGTCGTCGAGGCCGGGGGAGGTCCCATGGGGCGTTCGCGCTATTTGCGTGCCGTGCATCCCGGGCCGTCCGGCGGGCTCGACCCCGAGGCGCCCGAAGCGCTGCTGGAGTGCCTGACCGGGGTCTCCGAGCGGATCGGGCGCCCGGCGGTGCTCATCGCGATGGACGATCTGAGCGCGATCGCGGTGTCGCGGGTCGCGCCGATGCTGACGGACCGTTTCCGGATTCCCCATCAGCCCGACAACCTGCCCGCGCGGGTCGCGGACAAGGCCGAGCTGTCCCGGCTGTGCGCCCGGTGGGACGTCCCGCATCCGGAGACCGTGATCCCGGCGAGCGGGGCCGAGGCGGCGGAGGTCGCCTGGCGGCTGGGCCTGCCGGTGATCGCCAAGTGGAGCCGGCCGTGGCTGCTGCCTTCCGGCTCGGGCCTGCGCAGCACCACTCTGGTCCACGCGGCCACCGAAGCGCGGCGGCTGTACGAGCGCTCGGCGGAGGCGGGGAGCCGGCTGCTGCTCCAGCGGTTCCTGCCGGCCGGGCCGGACACCGACTGGTTCTTCCACGGAGCGTTCGCCCGGGGCGGTCACCCGCTGATCACCGGTTCGGGGCGCAAGGAGCTGTCCTGGCCGGTCCGGACGGGACTGACGGCGGTCGGGCGGTGGCTGCCGGACCCGGCGGTGGAGGAGGCCGGGCTGCGCCTCGCCGAACGGCTCGGCTACCAGGGGATCCTGGACCTGGACTTCCGCCGGGACGAGCGGGGCGTCTTCCGGCTGGTGGACTTCAACCCCCGGCCGGGGGCGCAGTTCCGGCTCTTCACGGACGCGGGCGGCCTGGACGTGGTCCGGGCGATGTACCTGGACCTGACGGGCCAACGGGTCCCGGAGCCGTCCGGCGGCCCGGGCCGGGTCTTCGTGGCGGAGAACTACGCCCTCCTCGCGGCGCTGCGCGGCGGATGGCGGCTTCGGCGGCGGTCCGCCGAGACCGCGCCGGCCGCGCCCACCGCCCCCACCGCCCCCACCGTGCCCCCGGCGCCTCGGGAGGCCGCCCGCCGGCAGGTCGGCGGCCCGGCGGCTGCAGGCCGGCCGGTGCTGCCGGCCGGACGCGGCGGCCCCGCCGGGGCCGCGCGGCCGGTCGTACCCGGGGGACGCAAGGCGGAAGCCGGGCCCGGGCCGGTGCGCGCCGAGGTCCCGGGGCCCGTACGGGTGGCACCGCGGGTGGAGCGGGGTCGCGTGGAGGCGGCCTGGTTCGCCGCCGACGACCCGCTGCCCTTCCTGGCGATGCTCGCCGCGTTCCTGGTCCGGGGAGCGGGGAAGGCCGGGCGGATGCTGCGCGGTGTCCCCGAACACGGCCGCCGCAGGGCGCGCGCGGTGGTCCGCGCCCCGCGCCAGCGCAGCCGCGACCTGCCCGCGGCGCCCGCCTCCCGGCCCGCCCCGCCGGAGGCGCCGGCCGAGCCGGACGAATTGGTGACCCGGTGAGCTCCTGACCCGGTGACGGGCCCGGGACGCGGGCGTTGGTGGACGAACCATGGGACTGGAAGGACAGCGTGACGCGGATGGACGATCTCGTGGTGGTCGGAGCGGGGCCGTACGGGCTCTCGATCGCCGCCCACGCGGCCGGTGCGGGACTCGGGGTACGGGTGCTCGGGCGGCCCATGGCCTCGTGGCGGGATCACATGCCCGACGGCATGTACCTGAAGTCGGAGCCGTGGTCCTCCAACCTGTCCGCGCCCGGCGGGCGGTACACGCTGGCCGAGTACTGCGCGGACCGCGGCATCGCCGCCGAACACGGAACTCCGCTGCCCATCGGGACGTTCAGCTCCTACGGGCTCTGGTTCGCCCGGCACGCCGCACCCCCCGTGGAGGAGGCGACCGTCACCGAAGTCACGCCGCAGGGCGAGGGATTCAGGATCCGCACAGCCGAGGGGCCACCCCTGCTCGCCCGGACCGTCGCGCTGGCCGTGGGCGTCATGCCGTTCGTCCGGTACCCCGACGCGCTTCGGGAGCTGCCCGCGGCCCACTACTCGCACAGCAGCGGCCACCGCGACCTGACCCGCTTCGCCGGCCGCGAGGTCGCCGTGCTCGGCGCCGGGCAGGCGGCCCTGGAGACCGCCGCCCTGCTCGCGGAGAACGGGGCCCGGCCCTGCCTCGTCGCCCGGCGCGCCCGGCTGAACTGGAACAGCGTGCCGCAGCCGCTGCGGCGGCCCCCGCTGCGGGCCCTGCGCGACCCGCACAGTGGCCTGGGTACCGGCTGGCGCAGCTGGGCCTGGTCGGAGCTGCCCTGGGCGGTGCGCCGGCTGCCCGCGCCGACTCGGGAGCGGATCGCGGCGACCGCGCTGGGCCCGGCCGGAGCCTGGTGGCTGCGGGAGCGCTTCGAGCGGCGGGTCCCGGTCCTGCTCGGGCACCGGCTGCACCGGGCGGCCGCGGCCGGTGAGCGGACCCGGCTCGGGCTGAGCACCGCCGCCGGGGAGTCCGTCGTACTGGACACCGCGCACGTGATCGCGGCGACCGGGTTCACCCCGGACCTGGCCCGGCTGGAGCTGCTCGACGCGGGGCTGCGGGCCGCGCTGGTCACCGTGGGAGAGGGCTCGACGCCGGAGCTGAGTTCCGGATTCGAGTCCTCGTGGCCCGGGCTGTTCTTCGCGGGGCTGTTGACGGCTCCCTCATTCGGCCCTTCCATGCGATTCGTACACGGCGCCGGCTTCACGGCGGGGAGACTGGTCTCAGGCGTCCGCAAGCGGCTGGGCGCCGCCGGCCCGCGGTCGGGTTCCCCCCGTGCGTCGCGGGCCGACCGGGCTCCGGCGGCCGGGCACAGAGCGTGAGAGGGGTCCGCGATGAGCGCTGAGCGAGCACAGGGCGGGCGCGGCTGGGTGAGGATTCCCGCCAGCCGTGCGGAACAGCCCGCCACGGCGAGGGCGGCGCCCGCGCATCCGAGCGCCCCGTACCCGCAGGACTCGTTCCCGCAGGGCTCGTTCCCGCAGGGCTCGTTCCCGCAGGCTCCGTACCCGCAGGCTCCGTACCCGCAGGACTCGTACCCGAACGCCCCGTACGACCCCTCGACGATCTACCTCTCGCTCGTCAAACGCTGGCGGGAGGCCGGTCGCACTCTTCCGGGGCATCCTGACGAGGAGTGGGAGCGGCTCATTTCCCAGCCGTGCTGGCCCGGCCGTTAGGTGGTGTGAGTCTCGTGGCAGCGGCGGAGCGACGCGACAAGAGGCCGGAGAGCCCCGCGAGCCCTCTCACCGGACCCGGTGAGCGGCTCGCGCTCAACGGCATGGGCAGCTTCGAGTGGGACCTCACCGCCGGGACGCTGGTGCTGGACGAGGCCGGGATGACGGTATTCGACCTGGATCCGGAAGGATTCGACCAGACCCCCGAGGGGCTGGGGCTGCGGATCCCGGCCGACGACAGCGCGCGGCTCGCGGACGCCGTCCTGGCGGCGCTGGAGGGCGGGCAGGAGACGTACGGCCAGTACTTCACGGTGCGGCGGCGCGACGGCCGCGACCAGTGGACGCACACCCAGGGCCGGGTGGTCCGGGACGGGGAGGGGCAGCCCGTACGGATCCTCGGCATCGTCCGGGACGCGACGGCCGAGCTCGCCCACCTCACGGTGCTGCGGAAGCTGGAGTCGGCGCGCGCCCAGCAGGCCACCATCGTCCAGCGGACCACCGAGGCCCTGTCGCGGGCGGTGACGGTCGACGACGTGACGGCCGCCCTGACGGGCGCGGGCGCGCTGGAGCGGCTCGGCGCGGAGGGCCTGGCCCTCGGCCTGGTCGAGGGCGGCACCATCAAGATCATCGCGCTGAGCGGGGAGTCCCTGGAGATACTCAGCGAGCGCAAGTTCACCCGGCTGGACGGCTCGCTGCCGCTGTCGCGTGCGGTGATCACCAGGAAGGCACGTTTCGTCACCTCGCTCGCCGAGCTCTCGGAGGAGTTCCCGCTCCTCTCCGACTACCTGAACCACATCCGCTATGACGCGGCCGCCTACCTGCCGCTGATCGCGCAGGCCAAGGCCATCGGCGGGCTCGTGCTGTTCTACCGGCGGCGCACCGAGTTCAGCCCCGAGGAGCAGAACCTGTGCCTCGGCCTGGCCGGCATCGTCGCCCAGTCGCTGCAGCGGGCGCTCCTCTTCGACCAGGAGCGGGAGTTCGCCACCGGCCTGCAGGCGATGATGCTGCCGCGCCGCATCCCCGAGATCACCGGCGGGGAGATCGCCGTGCGCTACCACTCCGCCTGGAGCGGGCGCGAGGTCGGCGGCGACTGGTACGACGTGATCGCGCTGCCCCGCGACCGCGTCGGCATCGTGGTGGGCGACGTACAGGGCCACGACACGCACGCGGCCGCCATCATGGGCCAGCTCCGCATCGCGCTGCGGGCGTACGCGGGCGAGGGACATTCGCCGTCGACCGTCCTGGCGCGCGCCTCGCGCTTCCTCGCCGAGCTGGACACCGAACGGTTCGCGACCTGCATGTACGCGCAAGTGGACCTGGAGACCGGCGGGGTACGGGCGGTCCGCGCGGGCCACCTCGGCCCGCTGATCCGGCACACGGACGGGCGAACGGGCTGGCCCAACGTGCGCGGCGGCCTGCCGCTCGGGCTGGCCACGCTCTTCGAGCGGGAGGAGTTCCCCGAGACCCGCCTCGACCTGGTCCCCGGGGAGACGCTCGTGCTGTGCACCGACGGCCTGGTGGAGGAGCCCGGCACCGCCATCACCCAGGGCATGGAGGCCCTCGCCCACGCGGTCCGCAGCGGCCCGCAGGAGGCCGGGGCGCTCGCCGACCACCTCTCCGACCGGCTGTGGGAGCGCTGGGGCTCCGGCGACGACGTGGCCCTGCTGGTCCTGCGCCGGGCCCCCGACCCGGGCACCCACCGGGCCCCGCGCATCCACCAGTACGTCCACCAGGCGGACCCCGAGGGGCTCTCGGAGGCCCGCTACGCCCTGCGGCAGGCGCTGCGCGACTGGGGCATGCCGGAGCTCGCCGACGACGTGGAGCTGGCGGCGGGAGAACTGCTGGTCAACGCCCTGCTGCACACGGACGGCGGGGCGGTGCTGACGATGGAGGTGCTGCCGGAGCCGGTCCGGCGGATCCGGCTCTGGGTCAAGGACCGCTCCAGCGTGTGGCCGCGCAGGCGCACCCCGGGGGAGTCGGCGACGACCGGGCGCGGCCTGCTGCTGGTGGACGCGCTGGCCACGCACTGGGGGGTGGAGTCCCGGGGCGACGGCAAGGCGGTGTGGTGCGAGTTCGACGCGGCGGGCAGCGCGGCACGGAACGCACCGTGACCGGTGCGTCACGTCGAGTTGTGGGACTCCCGGCACGGGGCGATGATGCGGCCATGAAACGGACTTCGCGGATTTCGCCGTGCGCCGCCTGAGCAAGCGTGCGGTGACGGGTGTCCTGGCGCTGCTGCTGTTCGCCGCCGGGGTGCCCAAGGCGGTGGACTGGACGACCGGGCGCCCCCACTCGGACCCGGGGTGCCGGACGGTGGCCTTCATGTCGATGACGGCCGTGGCACCCGAGTGCCGCTGACCGTGCTCCGGGTGCGGGTGCGGGTGCGGGTGCCGGCGTGCTGTCCGGCGCCGAGGCCCGGGCGGTGGCCGGCCCCGAGCGCCCGGTCCCGGTAGCGGCGGCTACCGGACGGGCGGGCGCGTGACACGGGACCGTTGTCGCTCAGCGCTCCCCGTGGACCTCGACGTCCTGCGTGTCCTGGGCGACGGTGTCCACCGACCGCGGCATCAGGTTCCCCGAGAGGTGAATCTCCTGGAGCTCCCCGGTGACCGTCGCGCGGCCCGGGTGCACGCCCGCGAGGAAGCCCGGCGCGTGGGCCACCCACCGGCGCTCCGTGCCGTCGCAGACGACCTCCTCCGCGCCGATGCTGAGGTGGGTGCCGTCCTGTACGACGGTCGCCTTGATCTGCATCGCCCCCATGGGTGACGCCTGCTCGCAGTGGTAGGTGCCGGAGAGGGTGACGGCGCCGTCCTCGGCGATGTGAGCGTCTTCATTCACGGAAATGCCTTGGTCGAAAACGGTGGCCCCGGCCGGGACGGTGAATACCGCGGTGGCGGCCAGTGCGGAGAGGATTGCCAGTGCCATTCGGCGGGCGGGCGTGCGCATTCTTCCTCCAGATGGATCCGGTTGGCGGGAACCGCCGGAACGCATTGTGCTGGCATATGGGGGGCAATGCGTTCCGTGCGCTCGTGTCGGTGTGTGCAATTGCCCGCTCGGGCGCGTGAGACTGGCCGGAATACGTCCCCGAAGATCCCCGAAGGGATCCCGCATGCGTCGCTCCGCACCCGCTTCCGCACTCGCCGCCGCCGTCGTCCTCCCGCTCCTGCTGTTCGGTGCCACGGCCTGTTCCGGCGCCCCTGAGGGGGCCGCGCTCGCCCCCGCCGCGGTGCCCGCCGTACCGGTGGACGACGGCGCGCCGGGCGCTGGGGACGATCCAGGGCCGGAGCGGGAGGGGGTGGGGCGGACGGCGTCGAAGGATGCCCATGTGGGTGACTCCGTACGGGTCAAGGGCCGGGAGTTCGGCCGCCACCTCCAGGTGGTCCTCAATGCCTACGTCGACCCCGCGGTCTCCGTGGAGAAGAACTTCGCCCCGGCGGCCGGCAAGCGCTGGGTGGCCGCCTCGATGTCGTTCGTCAACGTCGGCGGGGCCTCGTACGGGGCCCTCGGGCGCATGTGGGCGCTCGACGGCGCGGGGCAGCGCCACGCGGTGGTGCCCACCGGTGAGCTCACGACCGGCAAACCGCTCGTCTTCGATTCGCTCGCGGTCGGTGAGCGGGCCGAAGGATGGGTGGTGTTCGAAATTCCGGAAAACACCCGCATCGTGCGGCTCCAGTACCAGGACGCGAACATGCAGGCGAATTCCGGAGGTGGATTCTGGGCGGTCTAGCCCAGCTGGGTGAAACGCCGTCAAGGAGCCGGGGGTCGGACCACTAAGGTGCGGCGCATGACTTCTACCCAAGCCGAAATCGACCGCTCCAAGCTCGGTACCCTTTCGGTGCTCGCGTGGATCGGCGACCCCGAAGAGGCGCACGACATTCCCTACCTCCTCGCCTACATCCTCGGGGACGGCCCCGACGGACCGGCGGCGAGCGAGGCGGCGGCCCGCGGGCTGCTGGAGGAGATCGGGCTGCCCATCGGCGACGTGGTGATGGACGGCGTTCGCAACCCGGCCGCCTTCCCGGTGCAGATCCTCCTGGAGGGCAACCAGATCGCGCTGACCCTGCCGGGCATGAACGCGAAGTGCATCGCCCCGCCGGAGTGGGTCAAGGCGGCGGACGACAGCGGCCAGGCGTACTTCCTCTTCGCCACGCGCGCCTGGCCCGAGGCGGCCCCCGGCCTGCCCGTCGCGCCGGAGACGCTGCAGGCGTTCGCGGGCGACGAGTCGGTGCTCACCGGCAGCGCCCACGCCGTCCTCGCGGTGCGGCGCCTGCAGAAGTAGCGCCCGCGTCCGCGCCCCCCGTCCGCGTACAGGGGGCCCCGCGCCGGCCGCCGGGCTCCCAGCCTGCCCGGTGGCCGGTCCGCCTTCCGGCGCGGTCTTTCGGGACCGTGCCGGAAGACCGCGCCTGCGAGCCGTTCCGCGGCGCCGTCCTGCGGGCGGGCTACGCGGGCCGTTCGAAGGCGAAGCGCAGCGAGCGGACCCGGTTGTCGAAGCTGGACCCCGCGAGATCGGGCAGGCCGACCGCGCGCAGGCCGACCGGGCGGGTCAGCAGCTCGCGGAAGAGCGCCTTCATCTCCACCCGGGCCAGGTGCGCGCCCAGGCAGAAGTGCGGTCCGCCGCCGCCGAACCCTAGGTGGGGATTGGGGGAGCGGGTGATGTCGAAGGCGTCCGGGTCGGGGAAGAGCGCCTCGTCGCGGTTGGCGGAGGCGTAGTACAGCACCACCTTGTCGCCGGGGGTGAACAGGTGCCCGCCCAAGGTGTGTTCGGCGACGACCGTCCGGCGGAACTGGATGATCGGCGTGGAGTGGCGGATCATCTCGTCGACCGCCCCGTCCGCGTGCGCCTCGAAGTCCCCGAGCAGCAGGTCGCGTTGGTCGGGGTTGTCGGTGAGCAGGGTCAGGCCGTGCGTGATGGCGTTGCGGGTCGTCTCCACCCCCGCCACCATCAACAGGGAGAAGAAGGCGCCGAGTTGTCTGGCTCCGAGCGCCTGGCCGTCCACGTTCGCGCAGACCAGCGCCGAGATCAGGTCGTCGGTGGGGTTCTTGCGCCGCTCCCGTCCGATGCCCGCCACCATCCGCTGCATCCGGGCCAGGGCCCGCAGTCCGCGCCCGGGCATCCGCAGCCGGGCCGTCAGGCGCCGCTCCACGCCGATGTTCTCGGAGGCGTGGTTGACGCGGTCGGCGATCTCGGCGCGGTAGCGCTCCGGGATCCCCATCATGTTGCAGATGACCTCCAGGGGCAGCCGGGAGGCAACCGCCGAGACGAACTCGTCCGGCCGCTCCGCCAGTACGTCGTCCACGATGCGGGCCGCCACCGCGTGGATGTCCGCCTCCGCCGCCGCCAGCAGGCGGGGCGTGAAGGCCCGCTGCACGATCTTGCGCAGCTGGGCGTGGTCCGCCCCGTCCAGGTTGACCATCGAGTCCCCGAACAGCGCCCGCACCCACCCGGCCGGCTCGGGCGTGGTCACCCCGGGCGCGCTGGCGAACACCTTGGGGAGCCGGCTCGCCTCCTGCACGTCCGCGTGCCGTACGAGGGCCCAGTGCCCGGTCCCTTCGGGGACGAACACGGGGGAGTCGAGGGCCCGCAGGCGGGCGAACGCGGCCAGGCGGTGGGCGGGGGGCGCTTGCCAGAAGGCCGGGTCGGCGAGTTCCTTGCCGGGGTCGGCGCCCGTGCCGTGCCGTTGTGCCGGGAGTGTCATGGCCTGCCTCCAGTTGCGACGCGTCGTCCTGTGTTGGAGAACGGTGGGGGCGGCGCGGGAGTGACGGTTCGGCGCGGCGCCGTTGCCGGGGCTCCGCCCCGGACCCCGCGCCTCAAACGCCGGCGGGGTCGGAATGTGCGGCGGGCCGGGTCATTCGGCGGGGCGGCCGCGTACCGACAGGGTGATGCCGACCGCGACGGTCGCCGCCGCGAGCAGGCCCGCGTACAGGACGGCGTACGGGCCCGCCCAGGTGCAGGCGAGCACCGCGAGGGCGGAGACCGGCAGGGTCAGCTGCTGGGCGAGACCCCGCTTGAAGTGGCGGGAGTGCAGCAGCCAGACCATCAGCAGGAAGAGCGCGGCCGGGACGGTGACGGCGGCGTTCGCGGCGACCTGTGAGATGTGTGCCTTGCCGACCGCGTGCTCGACCGAGACCTCGATGCCCGCGCCGATCGCCGCCCCCGAGGCGAAGATCAGCAGGTGCCCGTAACCCCAGGGGATCGCCTCCCGGTTGGAGGTCAGCCGCTCGTGCATCGGCGCCGCGAAGTAGATCCACCACGCGGCGAAGACGATCAGCAGCCCGCCGGCGGCGATGGGCAGCAGCTCGCCCAGGGCCTCGTGCTCGTCGATCGCCGACTTCACGGCCACCGTGCTAGCCGCGATCGTCTCGCCCAGCACGATGATCGTGAACAGGCCGTACCGCTCCACGATGTGGTGGGCGTGCCACGGCGTCTGGTGCCCGCGCTCGGCCAGCACCGGGACCAGCAGTTCCGCCATGGCCACGAGCAGGAACAGCCAGCGCTTGGAGCCGTCCGGCGCGAACAGCAGCGCCACCCAGCCGGCCTGGCACAGGACCAGTCCCACCGCGTACTTCAGCGCCGCTGCGCGGGCCTCACCGCTCTCGCCGGCGGCCGCCCGCAGCCACTGGGCGGTGAGCGCCACGCGCATGATCAGGTAGCCGATGACGGCCACCGTCCAGTCGTTCTCGTCGAAGGCCTGGCTCACGCCCGCCGCGTAGACGAGTACGCCGGAGATCTGGATGAGCGTGGCGATCCGGTACGGCACGTCGTCGACGTCGTAGGCGGAGGCGAACCACGTGAAGTTCATCCACGCCCACCACACGCCGAAGAAGACGAAGAAGTAGCCGATCACACCCGTGAGGGGATGGCCCTCGGCGAGCGCGTGCACGAGGCGCGCCCCGGCCTGCGCCACCGCGACGACGAAGCAGAGGTCGAAGAAGAGCTCCAGCGGGGTCGCGGCG
Organism: Streptomyces sp. ISL-43; assembly: GCF_018614195.1. Classification (GTDB taxonomy): domain Bacteria; phylum Actinomycetota; class Actinomycetes; order Streptomycetales; family Streptomycetaceae; genus Streptomyces. Next base: position 15,405 of record NZ_JAGGOT010000091.1, on the reverse strand, counting down.
CGGTGGCCCTCGTCCCGGCTGCGGGCGGACATGGGTACGTAAGCCAGAGCCATGCCGTCCAGGACAGCAGTCCTACGGGCTTCAACAGGCGAGGCGCGCGGCCCTCAGTGCCCGTGTGCCCCGGGCGGACTCGTACCGCCGAAGGACGAGCCGGGCCAGGAGCGGATGGTCGGCCAGCGGCTCCGAGACCGTCCAGGCGGCCGAACCGTTCAGGGCGTGCGTGAAGCGTCCCGGGGCCAGCAGGTGCGCGGCCACCGCGATCCGGCGGTACCCGGCGGCCCGGAGGGAGGCCAGCGCCTCGGGGACGGTCGGACCGGCCGAGGTGAGGTAGGCGGGGACCACCGGGACGGGGTCGGGGCCGTCGTACTCCAGCAGGGCGGCCAGCTGGGAGGCGCAGGCCCGGGTGCCGGCGTTCCCGCCGGGGCGGGAGGAGCCCGCGCCGGCCACGATCACCGCGTCGGCCCGGGTGTGGGGGCCGCGGCTGCGCTCGGCCTCGCGCAGGCGGCCGAGCAGGGCGAGCGCGACGTCGCGCTCGCCGCTGAGGCCTTCGGTGAGCACGCAGCCGGTGCCCTCCAGGACGGCGGGGATGTCGACGCGGCGGTGGTAGCCGTCGCCCAGGAGCAGCGGGACGACCACCGAACGAGGGTGTTCCCGTACGGCCTCGGCCAGCGAGGGGCGCTGCACGTCGAGGTGGCCGACGAGCGCGTGCACCCCGCTGAGGGCCTCGATCGCGGCGGTCAGGCGGTCGGTGGTCGCGGCGGCGGCCGGTGCGGCGCTTCCGTGGACGGCGAGTACGAGCATGTGGCCTGCCTCCCTGATCCCACCCGGGTGCCCCCTCCCACGCTAGGCGCGGCGGTGGCCGCGCGGACCCCGGCAAGGGCCTGCGCCGCAGGTCGGAGGTCCTGTGGCGAAGAGGTCGCCGTCCCCGTCCCCAGGGGGACCCGACTTCGAGGGCCAGCAGTTGAAACCCCTTCGTGCCGCGGTGCTCGACGCCGAACTGGCCGCGGCGGGCATCGAGAAGCCGCGCGGGCTGTGCGAGCACTTCGCCCTGACCCGGGCGGAGATCTACGAGAAGATCCGCACCGAGCGCATCCGCGGCTTCAGCGAGCTGCTGGAGGCTTACGGCGAGGGCGGCGAGGGCTGCGCCGTCTGCAGGCCCGTCGTCGCGAACGTGCTCGGCACCCTCGCCCCCGACCTCGGCATCGGGCACATCCTGGCCGGCGAGCAGGCGGCCCTGCAGGACTCCAACGACCTCTTCCTCGCCAACCTCCAGAAGGACGGCACCTATTCGGTCGTCCCGCGCGTCGCGGGCGGCGAGATCACGGCCGAGCAGGTCATCGCGCTCGGCGAGGCGGCCCGGGACTACGGCCTCTACACGAAGATCACCGGTGCGCAGCGGATCGGGCTCTTCGGCGTCCGCAAGGAACAGCTGCCCGACATCTGGCGGCGGCTCGGCGGCGCCGGATTCGAGTCCGGGCAGGCGTACGGGAAGTCCCTGCGCGCGGTGAAGTCCTGTGTGGGCGCCCGCTTCTGCCGCTTCGGCCAGGGCGACTCGATCCAGCTCGCCATGGACCTGGAGCTGCGCTACCGGGGTCTGCGCACCCCGCACAAGTTCAAGGGTGGGGTCTCCGGGTGCCTGCGCGAGTGCGCGGAGGCGCGGGGCAAGGACATCGGCGTCATCGCCACCGCCAACGGCTGGACTCTGTACGTCAGCGGCAACGGCGGCGCGACCCCGCGCCACGCCGACCTGCTGGCCTCGGACCTGAGCACGGCCGAACTCTTCGCGCTGACCGACCGGTTCCTCATGTACTACATCCGCACCGGTGAGCGCCTGGAGCGCACGTCGGCCTGGATGGAGCGGCTCGGCGGGAGCACGGCCGGGCCGGAGCACCTCAGGGAGGTCCTGATCGAGGACTCGCTCGGCATCTGCGCGGAGCTGGAGGCGCAGATGGAACGCCACGTGAGCGCCTACGAGGACGAGTGGGCCGCGGTCCTGGAGGACCCGGTGGCGCTGGAACGCTTCGGGACCGTGGACTTCGGGACCGTGGACTTCGGCACCGTGGACCTCGGGACGGCGTCGCGGGCGGCGGCGGACGCGCTGGAGCCGGGCCGCGGGCGTACGGCGGTGCTCGCGGACGGCACGCGGGCCGCGGTCTTCAAGGACCGCGCGGGCGAGGTCTACGCCGTCGGCAACCGGGATCCCTTCTCGGGCGCCGACGTCATCGCCAACGGCATCATGGGCTCGCGCGCCGGGGTGCCCGTCGTGGCCTCGCCGATGCACAAGCAGGAGTTCGACCTGCGCACCGGCGTCTGCCTGGACGACCCCGAGGTGTCCCTGCCGCTGGTGGAGCTCCGGCCGTAGGGCCCTCCGGGCGCATTTCCAACGCACTGTGGGCGACGGGACCTTGTCCCGTCGCCCACAGTGCGTTGGCCTCTGACCTGCGGGGCGACGGAAGCGGAACCTGAAGAGGTCAGGAGCATCAGCAGAAGATCCCAACGTTCAGGACACGCCATGAGTTCCGCCAAGCAGGACGTGCGCCCGCCAAGCGGGCGCGTACAGGCGCCCGATCCGGCGCAATACCGCCCGGGCCGCACGATCACGGAGTGGACGCCGGAGGACCCGTCCTTCTGGCAGTCCACCGGCAAGAAGGTCGCCACCCGCAACCTGTGGATCGCGGTGCCGGCCCTGCTGGTGGCCTTCGTGGTCTGGCAGGTCTGGAGCATCACGGCGACCAACCTCAAGGACGTCGGTTTCGACTTCTCCCAGTCGCAGCTGTTCTGGCTGACGGCCGTCCCCGGCATCACGGGCGGCACAGCCCGCATCCTCTACACCTTCATCGGCCCGATGATCGGCCAGCGCCGCTTCACGGCGATCTCCACCGTCGTGCTGATCGTGCCGCTGCTGTGGCTGGGCTTCGCGGTGCAGAACCCGGACACCCCCTACGGCACGATGATCGCCATCGCCGCGCTCTGTGGCATCGGCGGCGCGAACTTCTCCTCCTCGCTGGCCAACATCGGCTTCTTCTACCCGAAGCAGGAGAAGGGCTCCGCGACCGGCATCAACGGCGGCCTGGGCAACCTGGGCGTCTCGGTGGTCCAGCTCCTCACGCCGATCCTGATCACCTCCTCGGTCCTGGCGATCGGCGCGGGCCGGCAGAAGGCGAACGGCTCGGAGATCTACCTCCAGAACGCCGCCTTCGTCTGGGTCCCGGTCCTGATCGTGCTCGCGGCCGTCGCCTGGTTCGGCCAGAACGACCTGAAGGTCGCCTCCACCCCCTTCAGCCAGCAGAAGGTCATCTTCAAGCGCAAGCACAACTGGGTGATGACCTGGCTCTACGTCGGCACCTTCGGCTCCTTCATCGGCTTCGCCGCGGCGCTGCCGCTGCTGATCAAGACCACCTTTCCGGCGTACTCCGTGGCCACCTACGCCTGGATGGGCCCGGCGCTCGGCGCGCTGGCCCGCTGGGCCGGCGGCTGGATCGCCGACAAGTTCGGCGGTGCGCGGGTGACGATCCTGTCCTTCGTGGGCATGGGCGCGTCGATCATCGGCGTGATCACCTTCCTGCCGGCCGGCTCCGACACCGGCTCCTTCTACGGCTTCTTCTTCTGCTTCCTGTCGGCGTTCTTCTTCTCGGGCATCGGCAACGGCTCGACCTTCCGCCAGATCCCGGTCATCTTCCGCGGCCGGCACCTCACGGGCCTGACGGAGGGCACCCCGCAGTACGCGAAGGCGCTCAAGCAGGCCGAGATCGAGTCGGGCGCGGTGACCGGCTTCACCGCGGCCATCGCCGCCTACGGCTTCTTCTTCATCCCGGCGATGTTCGCCAACTTCGCCGTGACCAGCGCGATGTGGGGCTTCGTCGCCTTCTACGCCAGCTGCGTCGTCGTGGCCTGGTGGTTCTACGCCCGCCCCGGCGCCGAGGCGCCCAGCTAGCCGGTAGCTCCGGGCGAATCTTGTGAATGTCTTCACAAGCGCACGATGGACCTCTGACCTGCTCGAAATACCAAGTCAGTGGGGGTGGGTGACCCTTGGGGCCGGCGGCCATGGGACTTTCGGGCCCCAGCTCAGGACCAACGCGGCGCCAAATGATCGATCAAAAGGCGTGCAATGGATACAAGCAATGAGGCGACTCGGAAGGTGCGGGCGATGACTGCCACCCCTGCGGAAACCACGAAGAACGGCGAGGCCCGGAAGGGCTTCAAGGGCGGTCTGTGGCGTGATGCCATCGACGTCCGCGACTTCATCCAGCAGAACTACACGCCGTACGAGGGTGACGACGCCTTCCTCGCCGGTCCCACCGAGCGCACCACGGCCGTGTGGAAGGCGATCACGGACAAGTTCCCCGAGGAGCGCGAGAAGGGTGTCTACGACGTCGCGTACGACATCCCGTCGTCGATCACCGCCCACGCCCCCGGTTACATCGACCGCGACAAGGACCTGATCGTCGGCCTCCAGACGGACGCCCCGCTCAAGCGCGCGATCATGCCCTACGGCGGCTGGCGCATGGTCGCCGGCGCCCTGGAGACCTACGGCTACCCGGTCTCCGACGACCTGGAGAAGGTCTTCACGGAGTACCGCAAGACCCACAACGCCGGTGTCTTCGACGCCTACACCCCCGACATCCGCGCCGCCCGCAAGGCCGGCATCGTGACCGGCCTGCCCGACGCGTACGGCCGCGGCCGCATCATCGGCGACTACCGCCGCGTGGCTCTCTACGGCGTCGACCGCCTCATCGCCTTCAAGAAGGAGGAGAAGGAGGAGATCAACTCCCTGCCCGCGGGAAGGCGTTCACTGGAGGAGACGATCCGCCTGCGCGAGGAGCTCTCCGAGCAGATCCGCGCCCTCGCCGAGCTCAAGGCGATGGCCGCCTCCTACGGGCACGACATCTCCGGCCCGGCCGAGACTGGGCGGGAGGCCATCCAGTGGCTGTACTTCGCGTACCTGGCCGCCGTGAAGGAGCAGAACGGCGCGGCCATGTCGCTCGGCCGCACCTCCACCTTCATCGACGTCTACCTCCAGCGCGACATCGAGGCCGGCCTCCTCACCGAGGAGCAGGCTCAGGAGCTGGTCGACGACTTCATCATCAAGCTCCGCATCGTCCGCTTCCTGCGCACCCCGGAGTACGACGAGCTCTTCTCGGGCGACCCCACCTGGGTCACCGAGTCGATCGCGGGCATGGGCGAGGACGGCCGTCCGCTGGTCACCAAGACCTCCTTCCGCTACCTCCACACCCTCTACAACCTCGGCCCCGCCCCCGAGCCGAACATGACGGTCTTCTGGTCGCCGCAGCTGCCGCAGGGCTTCAAGGAGTTCTGTGCCCGGGTCTCGATCGACACCTCCTCCGTGCAGTACGAGTCGGACGAGCTGATGCGCCCGCGCTTCGGCGACGACACCGCCATCGCCTGCTGCGTCTCGGCGATGCCGGTCGGCAAGCAGATGCAGTACTTCGGCGCCCGGGTGAACGTCGCCAAGACCCTGCTCTACGGGATCAACGGCGGCCGTGATGAGAAGTCCGGCGCCCAGGTCGGCCCGTCCACCGGTGCGATCACCTCCGAGGTGCTCGACTACGACGAGGTCATGGCCAAGTTCGACGAGCAGATGGAGTGGCTCGCCGACACCTACGTCCACGCCCTGAACGTCATCCACTACATGCACGACAAGTACGCCTACGAGCGCATCGAGATGGCGCTCCACGACCGCGACGTGCGCCGCACCATGGCCTGCGGCATCGCCGGCCTCTCGGTCGCAGCCGACTCGCTGTCCGCCATCAAGTACGCCAAGGTCACCGCCGTGCGCGACGAGACCGGCCTCGTCACCGACTACACCATCGAGGGCGACTACCCGGCCTTCGGCAACAACGACGACCGGGTCGACTCGATCGCCGTCTGGCTCGTCGAGGAGTTCATGAGGAAGGTGCGCAAGCACCCGACCTACCGCGACGCCGAGCACACCCAGTCGGTGCTGACCATCACCTCCAACGTCGTCTACGGCAAGAAGACCGGCAACACGCCGGACGGCCGCCGCGCCGGCGAGCCGTTCTCCCCGGGCGCCAACCCGATGAACGGCCGCGACACCCACGGCTACGTCACCTCGGCGCTGTCGGTCGCGAAGCTCCCGTACGAGGACGCCGAGGACGGCATCTCGCTGACCAACACCGTCACCCCCGACGGCCTGGGCCGCACCTCCGAGGAGCGGATCAAGAACCTGGCGGGCGTCCTCGACGGCTACATGGCGGTCGACGGCTTCCACATGAACGTGAACGTGCTCAACCGCGACACGCTCATGGACGCCATGGAGCACCCGGAGAAGTACCCGCAGCTGACCATCCGCGTCAGCGGTTACGCGGTGAACTTCGTCCGCCTCACGCGCGCCCAACAGCTCGACGTGCTGAACCGCACCTTCCACGGCTCTCTCTGACCCCTTCGGAGAGACCCACGAACCGCGCGGCCCGGGGCCGGCCCTCACCCGGCCCCGGGACCGCGCGTCACCAGATCAGCCCGCGGAATCCGGAAGCTGGAGCGCCCGCCATGACCGTCCTCTTCGGTACGAGCCTTCCCGTCGGCCACGCCAACGCGATCAGCGTCAGCGCCGGCCGGACGCCCGCCGCCGCCGCGACCCAGCGGCCGAGCGAGGGCACGGTGCATTCCTGGGACCTGTCCACCGGGGTCGACGGCCCCGGGACCCGGTTCGTCACCTTCCTGTCCGGCTGCCCGCTGACCTGCCTCTACTGCCACAACCCCGACACCATGCGGATGCGCAACGGCAAGCGCACCTCGGCGGACGACGTCATCGCCGAGGCCCGCAAGTACACCAAGTTCATCTCCGCCTCCGGGGGCGGGGCCACCATCTCCGGAGGCGAGCCGCTGCTCCAGCCCGTCTTCGCGGGCGAGCTGCTGCACCGGATGAAGAACGACCTCGGGCTGCACACCGCCCTGGACACCTCCGGCTTCCTCGGGGCCCGCGCCACCGACGCGCTGCTGCGCGATGTGGACCTGGTGCTGCTGGACATCAAGTCCTGGGACCGCGATACGTACAAGAAGGTGACCGGCCGCCCGCTCCAGCCGACCCTGGACTTCGCCCGCCGCCTCGCCGGCCTCGGCAAGGAGGTGCACCTGCGCTTCGTGCTGGTGCCCGGGCTGACCGACGCCAGGGAGAACGTCGAGGGCGTCGCCGCCTTCGCGGGAACCCTCGGCAACGTCTCGCGGGTCGACGTACTGCCCTTCCACAAGCTGGGTGAGAGCAAGTGGGAGGCGCTCGACATGAAGTTCACCCTCCACGACACGCCGTCGCCGACCGCCGCGCAGGTCGAGGAGGCGAAGGCGGTGTTCGCCGCGCAGGGGCTGAACGCGGTCTGAGCCGCCGGGGCTGCCGGCGCCGGTTGAGCCGTCGGGGCCGCTCGGGGCCGCTCGGGGCCGCTCGGGCCGTCACCCGTACGGCGCACCGATGAACTAGGCGTAACGGGCCGAATCGGTACAGACCACCTAGCGTGGTGCTGTGTCCGAGCCCTCAGATGTCATCGACGCCGCGCCGCCTCCACCGGCGCCCGAGACCTCGCCGCCGGCCGGGCGGTCCGTCACCGCACGGGCCACCCTGGCCGGCACCGTCGTCTCGCTCCTCCTCATCATCGCGATCGTGCTCGGCAGCCGGCTGCTGCGGGACTTCGACTCCGCCCTGCTGCCGTACGCCGTCGCCACCGTCTTCCTGGCGTTCGGCGTGGCCTACCGCTACACGGTGTGGGTCTCGGCCCCCGGCGCGCGCCGCCTCTTCAAGAAGGGCTTCGGCAGCTTCTTCTCGGCCGACAACTTCCGCAAGGCACCCACCGCCCTGCCGAAGATGATCGCCACCTACCTCGGCTTCCAGAAGTTCCTCGGCGCCCGCTCCCGCTCCCGCTGGATCGCCCACCAGCTCATCTTCTGGGGCTGCATCCTCGCCGCGGCGATCACCTTCCCGCTGACCTGGGGCTGGTTCACCTTCACCGGGGACAGTGCGACCGGGCCCGGATACGAGATGCGGATCTGGGGCATCAAGGTCCTCGGCTTCGACTCCCTCAACATCCTGGGCTGGCTGATGTTCCACGGCCTGGACATCGCCGCCGTGCTCGTCATCCCAGGCGCCTCGTACTTCCTGTGGCGGCGGATGAAGGACCGCGGGGCCATGACCGGCCAGCGCTTCGCCTACGATCTGCTGCCGCTGATCTGCCTGATCGTGATCTCGGTGACCGGTCTGCTGCTGACCTTCTCCTCGATCTTCCTGCACGGCGGCGGATACGAGTTCCTCGCGATCCTGCACATGGTGTCGGTGGTGTTCACCCTCATCTACATCCCGTTCGGGAAGTTCTTCCACATCGTCCAGCGCCCGGCCGCCGTCGGCATGCAGCTCTTCAAGTACACGGCCCGCCAGGACGACCAGATCTTCGTCTGCAAGCGCTGCGCCGAACCCATCGACACCGCCCCCTACGTGGAGAACCTGCGCGGCACGATGAAGGACCTGAAGCTCGACTTCGACGCCTGGGCCGAGTACTGCCCGCGCTGCAAGCGCGTCCTGCGAGGCAGCGCCTACCTGACCCACGTCAAGAAGGGCTTCAAGTGACCGCGACGGACCCCGCCAAGGCCGCGTCGCGGCCCGTAGCCGTATCCATCGACCCCTCCATCGCCCCGCCCGGCACCCGCAACTTCCGCGACGCCGGCGGCATCCCCGCCGACAAATGGCACGCCGACCAGAACGGCGAGACCCTCGTCCCCACCCACTGCTGCTTCTGCGGCGTGCAGTGCGGGATGTACCTGCGCGTCGACAAGGGCGGCAAGGTCTTCGGCGTCGAGCCGCGCAACCACGACATCAACCGGATGCGGCTGTGCCCCAAGGGCATCAACGCCTACCAGCAGGTCAACCACCCCGACCGGCTGACCGCGCCGCTGATGCGGCGCTCGCGCGACGAGGAGTTCAAGGAGGTCTCCTGGGACGAGGCCCTCGACCACACCGTCGCCGAGGTACGCCGCATCCAGGATGCCCACGGCAACGACGCCTTCGGGCTGCTCGGCGGGGCCAGCCTCTACTCCGAGAAGACCTACCTGGTGGGCAAGTTCGGCCGGGTCGCCCTCAAGACCCGGCACGTCGACTACAACGGCCGCCTGTGCATGGTCAGCGCCGCCGGCGCCAACAAGCTCGCCTTCGGCATCGACCGGGCCGCCAACCCCTTCTCCGACATCCTCCTCACCGACTGCCTGCTGATCGCCGGGTCGAACGTGGGGGAGTGCTTCCCCGTGATGACCCAGTACGTCTGGGGCGCCCGGGACCGGGGGGCCTCGCTGATCGTGATCGACCCGCGCGAGACAGCCATCGCGCGCACCGCCGACGTCCACGTCGCCCTCAAGCCGGGCACCGACTCCGCCTTCTTCAACGCCGTGCTCCACGTGATCGTCGACGAGGGCCTGACCGACGAGGCGTACCTCGCCGCCCACACCACCGGCTGGGACGAGGTCAAGAAGACCGTCAAGGACTATCCGCCCGCCCGGTCCGCGGAGATCTGCGGCGTCCCCGCCTCGCAGATCGTCCAGGTCGCCCGGATGTTCGCCGGCGCGGACAAGGCCATGGCCTTCCACGCGCGCGGGGTCGAGCACCACTCGCAGGGCGTCGAGAACTGCCTGTCCATCATCAACATGTGCGTGGCCACCGGAAATCTCGGCAAGCCCGGCGCCGGCTACGGCACCATCACCGGCCAGGGCAACGGGCAGGGCGGCCGCGAGCACGGTCAGAAGGCCGACCTCCTGCCCGGTGGCCGCTCCATCATGAACGAGGAGCACCGCCGCCAGATCTGCCGGATCTGGGGTATCGAGGAGTCCGAACTCCCGCCCGCCGGCACCTCCATGATGGAGATGGTCTGGCAGATGCAGCGCAGTGAGATCCGCGGCCTGATCGGCATCTGCAACAACCCCTTCGTCTCGCTCCCCAACTACGGGGCGGTCAAAGAGGGCTACGACACCCTAGAGTTCCACGCGCAGTTCGACTTCTTCCTCTCCGAGACCGCGAACAACGCGCACGTGGTCTTCCCCGTCACCGTCTGGGCCGAGGACGAGGGCGTCATGGCCAACACGGAGGCCCGCGTCGTCAAGCACAACAAGGCGCAGGAGCCGCCCGCCGGGGTCCGCACCGACACCTGGGTGATGTGCGAGCTCGCCCGCCGCCTCGGCGTCGGCGACAAGTTCGACTTCGCCGGCTCCCGGGAGGTGTTCGAGGAACTGCGCGTCGCCTCCGCCGGCACGGTCAACGACTACTACGGCATCACCTACGAACGCCTGGAGGAGACCGGCGGCATCATGTGGCCGTGCCCCTCCACCGACCACCCGGGCACACCCCGCCTGTTCGAGGGCGGCCGGACCTTCCACCCCGACGGGAAGGTCCACATGCAGGTCGTCGAGTGGCACGCGCCGATGGACCCGTACTCCGAGGAGTACCCCCTCTCCCTCACCACCGGCCGCACCGTCGCGCACTTCCTCTCCGGCAACCAGACCCGCCGTCTGGGCGCGCTCGTCGAGCAGACCCCCCGGCCCTGGGTGGAGGTCCACCCCTCGCACGGCTTCCGCAACGGTGATCCGGTGCGGGTGGTCACCCGCCGGGGCAGCGAGGTGTTCCCGGCGTTGGTCACCGAGGCCATCCGCCCGGACACCGTCTTCATCCCGTACCACTGGCCCGTCCCGACGGCTGCGAACGCCCTGACCATCGACGCGCTCGACCCCCGCTCGAAGATCCCCGAGTACAAGGTCTGCGCGGCCCGGATCGAGGCCGCCGAGCGGGTCGACGAGGTCCCGGCGCCGCCCACCGCACCGGGCCGCGAGGCCTATCCGGAGACCCAGGTCTCCCGCACCGACCCCCTGCCCCCCACGTCCCCGCAGGGCCGTGGCACGTCGGAGAGGAGCTGACCCGCCATGATGGGCCGCACGATCTTCATCGACCCGGGTCGCTGCATCGGCTGCCAGGCCTGTGTCTCGGCCTGCCGCGAGTGCGACTCGCACCGCGGCAAATCGATGATCCACCTGGACTACACCGACCCCGGCATGTCCGTCGCCTCCCTGCCGAGCGTCTGCATGCACTGCGAGGACCCGGTCGCGCCCTGCGCCGAGGTCTGTCCCGCCGACGCGATCCTGGTGACCGCCGACGGAGTGGTCCAGCAGGCCGACACCACCCGCTGCATCGGGTGTTCCAACTGCGTCAACGCCTGCCCCTTCGGCGTCCCGAAGATCGACCTCCAGGCGAAGCTGCAGATGAAGTGCAACCTCTGCTACGACCGCACCGCCTATGGCCTCGCCCCCATGTGCGCGACCGTCTGCCCGACCGGCGCCCTCTTCTACGGAACCCTCGAAGAGCTCCAGGCGGAGCGCCCCGGAGTTCAGGTCGCCGACTCCTTCGTCTTCGGCGACGTCGTCGTCCAGACCGGCGTGGCCATGGTCGTCCCCGCCGACAAGGTCCAGTGGCCCGTCCCGGGCGGCCTGCCCGTCGTCGAGATCAACGGAGTGGATGTCCGATGAGCGTCACCGAACAGCCTCCTCCGCACCCGGGCCCGGGCCCGGACGACGGCGCGGCCGACGACGCCGCCGTCGAGCAGCTGCGCGACCGGATCAGCGCCGACTCCCTCACCACCCGGCGCGACTACCTCCGGATCGTCGCCACCGTCTCCGGCGGCCTGGCCATCGGCGGTGTCGGAGTCGCCGCCGGCATCCTGCACCGGCACGGCGACAGCGAGGCCCTGCCGGCGCCCAAGAAGGTCGCCGACGAGCTCGTACCCGGCCGGTCCGTCGCCTTCCGCTTCCCCGGCGAGGACGACCGGGCCCTGGCCGTGCGGCTCGCGGACGGCTCCCTCGTGGGCTACTCCGCCGTCTGCACCCACCTGGCCTGCGGTGTCCTGTGGCGCGAGGACCGGGGGGCCGACGGCGAGCTGTACTGCCCCTGCCACGAGGGGGTCTTCGACGCCCGCACCGGCGAGGTGACGGCCGGCCCCCCGCCGCGCCCGCTGCCCAGGATCTTCCTGACCGAGCAGGCCGACGGCAGCGTCTGGGCCGTCGCCACCGCCCGGTCGGGAGAGCCGGCCAAGGAAGCGCTCTGCCGGCAGTTCAGCGACACCCACCCGGAGGAGGCCGCCAGCGTGGGCTGCCCCGGTACGGGCCGCCCCGCAGCCCCCGAACGGAGGCCCACGTGAGTGAGACGCCGCTGCCCCCCCGCCCGGAGTACCACCCGGGCAGTGCCGAGCCCCGGCTCAACCGCCCGGTGCGCGAGCGGTACCCCCAGATCCGCTCCACCAGCGGGTACGGGGACCCCCGGATCCGGCACACGGGCCCGGGTCCCGGAGCCGGCACCGAGCAGGAGCCCGAGCGCTCCTCGAGGCTCAACGCGCGGCTGGCCCTGGCGCTCACGGTCGTGATCGGCCAGCTCTGGGCGCTCACCGTGACCGTCAACGAGTGGATGAAGGGAAACACCGGCACGGCCTGGTGGGGAGCGGGATTCCTGATCCTCTCCTTCCTCGCCGTGATCGGACTGTGGCTCCTCGACCCGAAGGACCGATGACCATGTCGATACCCACGCCGACTCCGTCGGTGCCCCGCAGTCACCGGGCGGAGACCTACAAGCCCGGCGCCACCATCGCCGACTGGCGGCCCGAGGACGAGAGTTTCTGGCAGGCCACCGGCCGCCGTGTCGCCCAGCGCAACCTCTGGGTCTCGATCCCCGCCCTGATGCTCGGCTTCGTGGTCTGGCAGGTCTGGTCGGTGACCGTGGTCAAGCTCAACGACGTCGGCTTCGGCTTCTCGAAGTCGCAGCTGTTCTGGCTGACCGCCATCCCTGGGATCACCGGCGGCACCTTCCGGATCCTGTACACCTTCATCGGGCCGATCTTCGGCGAGCGGAAGTTCACCGCTTTCAGCACGATCATCCTGATCGCGCCGATGCTGTGGCTGGGCTTCGCGCTCCAGGACACCGGCACCCCGTACTGGGAGCTGGCGCTGATCGCGGCCGTCTGCGGCATCGGCGGCGCGAACTTCGCCTCCTCCATGGCCAACATCGGCTTCTTCTTCCCGAAGCGGGAGAAGGGCAGTGCCAACGGCCTCAACGGCGGCCTCGGCAACCTCGGCGTGAGCGTGGTCCAGCTGATCGCCCCGCTGGTCGTCACGGCGGCCGTGCTGGGCGCTCCGGCGGGCGGCCCGCAGCACGACGCGAAGGAGAACACCGACATCTGGCTGCAGAACGGCGCCTTCCTGTGGGTGCCGCTGCTGGTCATCATGGCCCTGCTCGCGTGGTTCTTGATGAACGACCTCAAGGTGGCCGCGGCCCCCTTCAGTCAGCAGAAGATCATCTTCAAGCGCAAGCACAACTGGCTGATGACCTGGCTCTACGTCGGCACCTTCGGGTCCTTCATCGGGTTCGCCGCCGGCCTGCCGCTGCTGATCAAGAACAACTTCGAGGCGCAGGGCTACCAGGCCACCACCTATGCCTGGATGGGCCCCTTCGTCGGCGCGATCATGCGCTGGGGAGGCGGCTGGCTCTCCGACAAGATCGGCGGGGCCAGGGTCACGATGCTGTCCTTCGTCGGCATGGCCGCCGCCCTGGTCGTGGTGATCTTCGCGCTGCCCCACAGCGGCGACAGCGGCAGCTTCTGGGCCTTCTTCATCGGCTTCCTGGTCGCCTTCGCCTTCTCCGGCCTGGGCAACGGCTCGACCTTCCGGCAGATTCCGGTGATCTTCCGGGACCAGCACATGAAGGAGGCCGAGGGCAGGGGTCCCGAGGCGCAGGCCGCGGCGCTGAAGCAGTCGGAGATGGAGGCGGGAGCCGTCACCGGCTTCTCCTCGGCCATCGCGGCCTACGGCTTCTTCTTCATCCCCGCGATGTTCGCGGCCATGGCCGTCACCAACGCGCTGTGGATGTTCATCGGCTTCTACGCCACCTGCCTGGTGGTGTGCTGGTGGTTCTACGCCCGCAAGGGCGCCGAGGCTCCCAGCTGATCGGGGCCGGTGGCGGGGGCGGCCGTACCCTGGAGGCATGAGCGACGCCCCCGCCACCGATCCGCAGGACCCGAAGGACGCACAGGACCCGCGGGGTCCGCAGGCCGCGAAGCCCGCCGCGCGGCCCAGGCCGAAGCCGCGGCTGGTCTTCGACGACCCGCTGGACCAGCAGTCCTCGGACGACACCGACCGGGGCTGGGGCGAACGGCCGCCCGCCGGCGGAAGCGCGGCCGACCTGGCCCGCTTCCTCGACGAGAAGCCGCCGCACCACGTCTGAGCCGGGGGACCGGCTAGAGCCGGGGCCCTGAGGCGCCGGAGTTCACGCCGTTGCCTCCCGCGCCGCGCTGGGCGATCAGCTCGTCGCGGATCTCCTTGAGGACTACCAGCTCGGTGATCTCCATGGTCTCCTGGACGCCTTCCTTCGCCCTGCGGCGCTGCTCCATCTTGGCCAGGTACTTGGCCATCGGCAGGACCATCAGGAAGTAGACGACCGCGGCGGTGATCAGGAAGCTGAGCGTCGCGTTCAACACCGAGCCCCACATGATGTTGACGCCGGTGGGCTCGCCCTTCGCGTCGATGCCGCAAGGGTCCTTCAGGCACGAGGAGTAGACGTCCAGGTTCTTCGTCCCGATGGCGCCGACCAGCGGGCCGATGATGCCCTTCACCACGGAGTTCACGATGTTCGTGAACGCGGCACCGATCACCACGGCGACCGCCAGGTCGACCACGTTGCCGCGCATCAGGAAGGCCTTGAAGCCCGCCAGAACGCTCTCCTTCTTCTGCTTGCTCACTACCGAGCCTTTCTTCGTATCTACCGAACATGGAGCCAACGGTTCCGAAAGCTACGGCAGTCCGGGCCAGGAGTGTCCAATCGCCCCCCACCTCGCGGTGACTTGACTGCGCGTCTCTGCGATTCAACACAACGTCACCGCCAGTCGGGATACCGTGCCCGCCCCCACGAGAGACCGCGCGGTTTCCCGGGGCACGGACAGGACCACCAGGGCCCCGCCGTCCCCGACACCCTTCTCCGGCTCCGGCACTTCGGCAACCAGGGCCCCCGCCGCCACCACCCGGGGCGGCCCGCCGCGCTCCGCCGCGACCACGTCCACCCGGTCGCCGGGCCGCAGCAGGCGCACCGTCGCCGCGTCCGCAATGCGCACCGGCGCCGACACCAGCCGCACCGCCGCCGGGGGCGCCGCTCCCCGCGAGTCCCGCGTCTCGGGCGGCGCGGAGCCCCGCGAGGCCTGTGCCTCGGTCCCGCCCACCGCCAGTACGGCCGCCGCGACGGCCAGCCCGGCCGCGGCGCCGCGCCGCCGGCGCCGCACGGCCCTGCGCAGGCGGTCCCCGCCCCGCCCCACGCGCAGCGGGGGAAAGTGGGGAACGGGGCGCGCGGGGGGACACGTAGCGGAGGGGGAGCGG
>NZ_JAGGOT010000090.1 GCF_018614195.1 Streptomyces sp. ISL-43 | reverse complement strand
ACGGGATCACGAGACACTAGGACGTTTCATCGCTTCGTCGGCGTGGGCGATTCATCGGCGGAGGGCTCGTGCTTGGCCATGTCCATAAGTTCCGCGAGGGGTTTCTGCTGCATTGAGCCGCGCACCTGTTGCAGGCCGTACCGATCAATGGCTTTCTTGTTTCGATTAGGGTCCAACAGGTCAAAATCAACCTTCAAGCCAGGCGGCTCCACAACCACATAAATGTACGGCCAGTCCTTTTTGTGCACATACCACAGAGTTATACGCTGACGGCCTCGAATCGCATTGAGGATCTCATTGCTGTTCGAGATATCGGTCTGATATCTGAAGTAGTGCTGATCCTTCTGGTTTGGCTGGTCCGCCTGGTCCGGCCCCCGAGGATCTTTGTCCTTACCTTCCTCTATGAGCTGCCTCAGATTCTTGCCGGAGCGCTCATAGTCGCCAACTATCGTCATCCGGTCCTTCCTGATCGCGTACAGCTCGGCCTCGACCTTGACTTTCTCGTATTCTTTCGACTCATCCGAGTTATTGACCGCGATCTCGGCGATCTCGTCCTCCGAGAATTCCTCACCCGGATTCAATGTCCGCCCCGGCGGCATGATGAACTCACCGTAGTGGATCAGTTCGAAGTGCGGCTTCTTCTTGGCCGGGATCCAGCCGTGGACCCAGTAGATACTGCCGAGGATGTAGAGGGGAATCTGGCCTGCGTTCTTCACCGACAGATGAACCGGCAGATACATCTTCGTCTCCCCCTCGTTCAGACTCGGTTTCCCGAAGGTGGCTGCACTGTTCACGACCGGAGATGTCGCGTAGGGGAGATATATTTGCGTATACGTCACGTTGGGGATGGCAAGGAGGCTGGAGATGGCCACCCCAACCACGATGCGCTTCGGATGGGGAACCGCCTTCCATACCCGGTCGTGGACGAGTGTGATCAGTGCCCACACGGACAGCAAGGTAAAAAATACCCAAAGCGGCACGTACCACGTGTACGTCCCTCTGTCGATCAACTGCATGAGCAGCATGAACGAGCCGACGGCAATAGAGCCCAACGCGCCGATCAAAGCGATCATCCCGGAGTGGGCCACTTTGCGCTTGTGCCAATAGTCGACAGCGGCCAGTGCGGCAACGATTTCCAGCGCGGCGGCAAGAAGGAAGATTATTCCTGTGATGCGTCCGGAGTAGGTAAGGGCGCCGAAGATGTCCCTCACGCCGATCACTGAGAGCATGCTCGCTGTCGCCAAGAGGCCGAGTGCCATCAGACCGCCGACGGTATACCGGTACCACGGGTTGTCCGGCCAGACCGTGCAGTCCCCGCCGATCCAATGGATGTCGTATCCGGATTCCAGGCCGGCGCGGTCTATGAGTCTTCCCAGCTCCTTGATGGAGCGGACATTCCCCGCGTCCTTGCCGTCGACGGTGACGTGCCGCCAGCCGAGGCCATTCGGGCGATCTACGGCCACCACGGATGTGCTTGCCATGACAACAGTCTGCCGCCGTATGCCGGTGAACGCCTCTGGAGTGCGCCCGCACCCGATCGGAGTAGCGTCATGACCCATGACCCGCCCTCACAGGAGGTCCCCATGCATACACGACTTCTCGGCTTCGCCGCCGCCGTCATCCTGGCCGTTCTCGGCTTCATGAGCCCTGCCGCACAAGCCGCCGCGCCCGCTGTCGATGCGCCCACATGTCAAGCCGGCAAGGGCACTGTGGAGTACAACTCCGCAACGGGCCTGTGGACGTGCATCGGCGGCGAACACGACGGCGAGCCCATCGACTGACAGGGGTTGCCCCAGCCCCGACTTCGCTCAGTGCGGTCGGTGCGGCGCCCAGAATGACCGTTGCTGACCGGTCTGGCTAGAGCTACGGATCAGGTGCTGTTGCTGGCGCTCAGCTCAGCCTTCCGCCGGTGTGCGTACTCTTCGAGGTCTTGCTTGATGGCCATGACTTCCTCGACTGGGATGCGGATGGGCCCGCAGTGCTGGGCGTCGCACGAGCGAGGGAAGCTGCCGTCGATGAGCGAGACCCCGCTGAGCACCACCCAACCATCATCGTCGATCTCCGTGCGGAGGACTGGGTGGAAGAAGCAGTCCTCGTAGACGTCCCCCACGCGGATGCCCGCCGGGTTGCGTGGATCTTTGGCCGCGTTTCTGACGGCAACCCTTGACGGCAACACCAACGGACGCCGACAGATCCGTACTGACCGTGGGGGTGCCCCCACCAAAGGGATGGGCGGCCGTTTCCGAGGCCCTGTGCACGGCTGGGCGCACTTACAAAGCAGATGTCGAAGGTCCGGCGCGGAAGGCGACGTCCCCTTGCCGGTATGGACTTCACCGCCTTCCTCAAGAATGCCAGGAAGTTCGCGCCGTTTTGATTCGGCTTGCACTCGCCGAGTACTTCGCCGGTGCGGACATTCAGGGTGGCGAACAGGTTCGTGGTGCCGTCGCGTACGTGGTCGTGGGTGCGCTTCTCGGTGGCGGCGAAGGCCACCGGCGGCACCGGCTGGGTCCGGTCCAGCGCCTGGATCTGCGACCGACCGTCAGCGGACTGCCTGATCTCCTCGTCGACGGTTTCCCGGGTACGCGGAGGAGGAGACGGTGATCACGCGAGAGACGGTCGCCAGAGCGGGCGACAGGGCACAATGGCCGGACAACGGAGCTCCTCGGAAACAGGACGTCTTGGTCGACTACCTGTTCCAACAGGGCTCCGTTACCGCGCTCTCCCCTGTCTCGATGACCCGTCACACCCCTTGCACGGGGCCCGAGAACGTTAACCACCCCGCATTGGAGGAAGCCCCCGATGTACGCAGCTGGCGATGAAGCCGAAGGCCGCCGCGACCGCGGTCGCCACCCTCCACCACGACAACGAGGCACTACGCGCCGAACTCACCGACCGATCCCGCCACGTGGTCGTACCCATCGCCGGCCGGGCTTGAACGCGCTGCTGCCTCGGCCAGGCCTTGCGTGGGCCGGGTGCCGCCCGGCCTCATTGCCTTCGGTGCCGTCCTCACGGCAGCCGGTGCGGCACCTTCGCTGCCGGGGTACCGACGGCAGCCCCGCACGTTGGAGGGTGCCGGATTACGGCATGAACCGGTCAGGTTCTCACCCTCTATCGTGGGCGTTCTCAGCGGAGAGGTCCCGATGTCCCGATGAACGGCAATCCGATCTGGCACCGCCCAGCGGCGTGACCGCGCGGCGGTTCGCGCATACGCGTGGGCCCTCCTGTGCTTCTACGCCCTTGCACCGCTCAACGCGATCCCACGCATGGCCGACGCCCCTACGGCTGTCGTGACCGGCTGCAGTGCCGCAGGCGTCGCCTTCGTCGCAGCAGCCGCGGTCCTGCTTTTCCGCGCTAGCCGCCGCCTGTCCGGAACGGCCCACCGATGAAGACCTTCCTGCACACAAGGATCGTTTCCTGGTACCGGCGAACGTGTCGGAATTCCGGTTCGGCGGCGCTCTGATCCTTCTGGGCGCGCCTATCACGGCGGTGGGAGGTGTCTTCTATGCCGTATCCGGGCCGGGCTTCCCGGAGTTGGTCGTCGGCCTGGCGTTTTTGATCACCGGGCTGGCGATGGCCGGCTCCGAGGCCGGCCGGCCACCGAAGTACGCGGGAGCTGTCCACCTCGGAAACCGTGAACCGGTAGAAACGCCGCGCCGTCCCTTCAAGGCGTGGGTGTGCTGGACGGCGGCGGCCACTGGTAGTCGTAGGCCGGCGGATTCCAGGGTCTGGGGGCGGGCGCGGGTTTGAAGGGGCCGGCCCGGTTGGCCATCAGGAGCATCATCGTCCCGACGAATACCAGACTGACGATGATCAAGGCCAGCCCGATCGGGTTGTTGGGGTTGTAGGTGTAGCGGTTGGTTCCCCACTTGCCGCGTTTGAAGACCGGTTCGTCGTCGTACGGCATGGCTGGCTCCTTCCATCGGACGGTCCTACGCGAGGGCGAAGTAGCGGAGCCAGATGTAGAGGGCTGCGATCGCGGTGGTGACGGCGGTGACGATCAGGCCGTATTTGGTGAACTGCCAGAAGGTGATGGGCTGGCGGTTGCGTTCGGCGATGCCGAGGACGACGACGTTGGCGGAGGCGCCGATGGCGGTGGCGTTGCCGCCGAGGTCCGCGCCGAGCGCGAGGGCCCACCACATGACGTGGTCGCTGTCGCCGCCCATGGACTGGACGAGGTCGCTGGTGATGGGGGCCATGGTGGCGACGTAGGGGATGTTGTCGACGACGCCGGAGAGCACGGTGGAGGCGCCGAGCATCAGCATCGAGCCGCCGAGTTCCCGGCCGCCGATGGCGTTCGCGAGGGCGTCGGACACCACTTTCACGACGCCGGTGTCGATGAGGCCGCCGATCATGATGAACAGGCCGGCGAAGAAGGCCAGGGTGGGCCACTCGACTTCGCCCAGAACGTCACTGGTCTCCACCGATGAGATCGCGACGAGGAGGCCCGCACCGAGGAGGGCCACGATGCTCGGCTCGTAGTGCAGTACGGGGTGCAGGACGAACCCGGCGACGACCAGGGCGAGGACGGCCAGGCCTTGGACGAGCAGGCGCGGGTTCTTGATGGCCTCCTTCTCCTCCAGGGCCATGATCTCGGCGGCGCGGTCCTCGTCGTAGACGAAGGTCTTGCGGAACATCCAGCGGCACAGGCCGACCAGGACGGCCACCAGCACGATGCAGAGCGGTGCGAGGTGAACGAGGAAGTCGTTGAAGGTCAGCCCGGCGCGGCTGGCGATGATGATGTTCGGCGGGTCCCCGACCAGGGTGGAGGCGCCGCCGATATTGGAGGCCAGTACCTCCGCGATCAGGAACGGGGCCGCGGGCAGGTTCAGGCGTTCGCAGACCAGCAGGGTCACCGGTGCGACGAGCAGCACGGTGGTGACGTTGTCGAGTAGGGCCGATGCCGTAGCGGTGATGACGATGAGCATGACCATGACCCGGAAGGGGCGGGCCTTGGCCTTCTTGACCGACCAGATGGCCAGGTATTCGAACATGCCGGTCTTCTTCAGTACGCCGACGATCATCATCATGCCCAGGAGTAGGAAGATGACGTTCCAGTCGATGCCGGAGTCCTCGGAGTAGAACGCCGAGACGTCGTCGGTGGCCCCGATCGCGAGCATCAGGCCGGCGCCGCCGAGGGCGGCGGCGACCCGGTGGATCTTCTCGCTGATGATCAGGGCGTAGGTGCCGATGAAGACGGCGATCGCCGCCCAGCTGTGCCAGTCGCTCACGGGTCTCCAGTCGGAAGGGGTCAGGGTGTCGGCGGGGTGACGTCGAGGAGCCGGTCGAGGAGGTGGGCGGCGGTGATCACCCCGAGCAGGCGGGCGCCGCCCGGGTTCTGTTCGACGACGGCGACCAGGGGGCTTCGCTGTTGCGCCATGAGTGCCGCCACCTCCAGTGCGGTGTCGTCGGGGCTCGCGATCGGGGGCGGCGTGGCCTTGCTGGAGAGGCAGTCGCCGACCGTCCGGCCGCGCAGGGCCGCGCACAGCCGGTCGGCGTGCTTCTCGTCGATGACCGCGGCGAGGGTGGGGTCCTCCAGGACGTACTCCGGTACCAGCATCTTGATCATCTGGGAGGCGGGCAGGATCGCCCTCGGGACGCCGCGGCCGTCCAGGACCAGCAGCCCGGGCAGACGGTGTTCGGCCATCAGGCGGGCCGCCGCGAGGGCGTCGGTTTCGGTGGTGACGGTCTCGTACTGGATGGCCAGGTCACGTGCGCGCATGGACGGTTCCGTTCGCCTCGGGGGTGGTGTGGTGCACAGCCTGGTCCGCGTCCGGGATGCCGACCAGCTCATTGACGCGGAACATACGAGCCACCGGAACGTCGGTGCTGCTGTGCGCGATGATCGAGAACGCGATACAGACAGCGATCAGCGTGTAGGCCTGTTCGGCCTGCGGGATCCCGGACTGGAGCACCAGCAACCCGTATACCACCGAGGCGAATCCTTTCGGGCCGAACCAGGCCGCGGCCAGCTTCTCCCGGCGGTCGAAATGCGTCCCGATGAGCGACAGCAGCAGCGACGCCGGCCGGATCAGCACGATCGCCAGCACCACCGCCACATACCCGCCCCACGGCAGGTCTCCGAACAGCTGCGGGGTGAGCAGTGCTCCGAAAACGAGCAGGGCCGCGAACTTGGCCAGCTCGGCGAGGGATTCCCCGAGCGGCTCGAACGCGAGCTTGGACTCGGGCGATACGGAGGCCAGGACCGCGCCGGCGGAGAACGCGGCGAGGTACGGGTTGGCGTGGGTGAGGTGGCAGGCCGCGTACAGGATCACACCGGTCGCCAGCGGCAGCAGCGGCTGCAGCTTCGGCTCCGCGCCCAGCAGGCGAAACCGTACGAGGCCGCTCACCAGCAGCGGCAGCACCACACCGAACACCAGCCCGAGAGCCAGCTCCAAGACGATCTTCGCCCCTGAGGCTTCGGCCGAGCCAGCGGCGGGACCGGCCGCAGCGATCAGCAGCAGGACCACGGGCAGGGCCAGGCCGTCGTTGATGCCGCTCTCCACGTTCAGCAGCTGCCGCAGACGGGCCGGGACCTCCTTGCGGCCCACGATCGCCGAGGCGAACACCGGGTCGGTCGGCGCGAGGACCGCGCCGACCAGGAAGGAGGTCGTCCAGTCCAGGCCCACCAGGTAGTGGGTGACCAGCGCCATGAACACGAACGCGAGCGGCATGCCCAGGCCCAGGGCGCGGGCCGGGTTCTTCCAGGCGCTGCGCAGGGCGGGGAAGGAGACGTGCATGCCGTCGGTGAACAGCACCGCGAACAGGGCGAGATCAGCGGTGACAGCGACGATGCCGCTGTCGGGGGTGATGTGGATCAGCCCGAGCAACCCGTCACTGACCAACGCCCCGCCGACGAGGAAGAGAAAGGAGGTCGACAGGACCGTCCGGGCGGCCAGCCCGGACAGCAACACCGCCACCAGCAGCGCCACTCCGAATACCGCGACAAGCACCATGGCGAACGCCCCCTGATCGAAAAAGAGACTTGTCCCTTGTTCGCCGACCAGGCTTCCCGGCACACCGCAACCGACCTTATACGTTCTTGACGTGTCATTGACAGGACGTTGATGCCCGCATTCGCGGCCTGCTCACTGCCGGACTCCGGCAAATGGATCCCCCGTCAGAGCCGGGAAGGGCCGCAGACGACGCCCCAACTGGTGATCTGCGTCGCGCACAGGGCGGGAAGCACCGCGCGGCCGCGACCGGTCCCCCGATCCGGTCGCGGCCGCTCTGCTGGCTTCGCGGCATGGCGGTCAGCAGCCACCCGCCGAAGCCGGGGCGGCGACGCCGATCTGCAGTGTGGTCGCGGCGGGAGTCGCGCAGCAGCCGCCACCCGTCTCCTCGGCGGCCTCGGGCTGGTCGAAGAGGCCGACGCCGCCGCAGACGCCGGTTTCGGGGAGGGTGAGTTCGACGCGTTCGGCGGCTTCGTGGTCGCCGGCGAGGGCTGCGGCGATGGAGCGGACCTGCTCGTAGCCGGTCATGGCGAGGAAGGTCGGGGCCCGGCCGTAGGACTTCATCCCGACCAGGTAGACGCCCTTCTCCGGGTGCGAAAGCTCGTTCACGCCGTGCGGGTAGACGGTTCCGCAGGAGTGCTGGTTGGGGTCGATCAGCGGGGCCAGCTCGGTGGGTGCCTGCAGGCGCTCGTCGAGGCCGAGGCGGAGCTCGGAGAGGAAGGCCAGGTCGGGGCGGAAGCCGGTCAGGCCGATGACCTCGTCGACCGGGTCGAGCCGGTGGCCGTCGTCGCCGACGAGGACCAGGCGGCCGTCGGCGTCCTGCTCGACTCCCTGGGTGCGGAAGCCGGTGACCGCGTCCGCGTAGCCGTTGTCGACGGCGGCCTTGGCGGCGAGGCCGAGGGCGCCGCGGGCGGGGAGCTGGTCCGCGGTTCCGCCGCCGAAGGTGGATCCGCTGATGCCGCGCCGCAGGATCCACACGGCGTGGGTGCCGGGCTCGTCCTTGGCGAGGTCGGCCAGGTAGGCGAGGGCTGTGAACGCGGAGGCGCCGGAGCCGATGACGGCAGTGCGCTTGCCCTCGTACCGGGCACGCTGGGCCGGGTCCTTGAGGTCGGGCACGCGGTACGAGATGCGGTCTGACGCCGTCCGCTCGCCGAGGGCGGGGAGGCCGTCGCCGCCGATGGGGCTCGGGGTCGACCAGGTGCCGGAGGCGTCGATGACTGCGGCGGCGAAGATCCGCTCCTCGCGGCCGTCGGGGGTGGTGAGGTGGACGGTGAAGGGCTGGGCGTCGCGGTCGGCGTCCACGACGCGGTCTCGGCCGGCCCGGGAGACGCCGGTGACCGTCGCGTTGTAGCGGATCTGCTCGCCCAGTACGTCGGCCAGGGGCTGCAGGTACTGCTCCGCCCAGTCGCCGCCGGTCGGGTACGTGGCGCCGTCGGGCTTGACCCAGCCGGTCGGGGCGAGGAGCTTCTCCGCGGCCGGGTCGGTGACCTCGGCCCAGGTGGAGAACAGCCGTACGTGGGACCAGTCGCGGGTCGCGGTGCCCGCGCTCGGGCCGGCCTCCAGGACCAGGGGCGTCAGGCCGCGTTCGACGAGGTGGGCGGCGGCGGCCAGGCCGACGGGGCCGGCGCCGATGACCACGGTCGGCAAGGTGGCGGGGGTGGTGTTGTCGCTCATCCTGGGCTCCATTGGCAGGCTTCCGTCGATCTTCTGATTCGACGTTTGTCGATATGGCCGACACCTGGAGCTTGCACCACAGCATCGACCGATGTCAATATCGACACATGTCGAATCCGAGTGTGGTCGAGCTGCCGGTCCTCAGCGAGCCGGCCGCGCCGTGCTGCCCGCCGCTGAACGAACGCCCGCTGAGCGCGGAGGAGGCGGAGCGGACGTCGAAGATGTTCAAGGCGCTGGGTGACCCGGTGCGGCTGCGGCTGTTCTCCCTCGTCGCCTCCCACGCGGGTGGCGAGGCCTGCGTGTGCGACATCTCCGACGTCGGCGTCTCGCAGCCGACCGTCTCCCACCACCTGAAGAAGCTCAAGGACGCAGGCCTGCTGTCCTCCGAGCGGCGCGGGACCTGGGTGTACTACCGGGTCGAGCCTGCCGTCCTGGCAGCAATGGGCGCCCTGCTGACCACCGCCGCGACGAAGGCGGCCTGACGGAGATGCGCATCGCTCCGCTGCTCCCGGAACACGCGGACGAGGTCCTGGCGATCTACCAGGCCGGGATCGACGAGGGCAACGCCACCTTCGAGACCACCGCACCGGCGTGGACGGCCTTCGACGCCGCCAAGCTGCCCGAGCACCGCTTCACCGCCCTCGGCGAGGACGGCAAGGTGCTGGGCTGGGTCGCCGCCAGCCGGGTCTCCGACCGGTGCGCGTACGTCGGCGTAGTGGAGCATTCCGTCTACGTCCACCCGGGCGCTCGCGGGAGGGGTGTCGCCCGAGCGCTGCTGGATGAACTGATCGCGTCCACGGAGGCGGCGAGGATCTGGACGATCCAGTCCGGCATCTTCCCCGAGAACGGCGCGAGCCTCGCCCTCCACCAGCGCGCCGGCTTCCGGATCATCGGCACCCGCGAGCGCGTCGGTCGCCACCACGGCGCCTGGCGCGACGTCGTCCTGCTTGAGCGCCGGAGCCCGGCCATAGCCTGACGAGGGCGGCTCGTGGCGGGAGTCAGTAGGGGCGCGGCGACATGACATGCGGCTCGGCGCCGGTCGCTTCCAAGAAGCAGCGGGGGACACCGGGGCCGGGTGTCGCGCGTACCGCGACCTGCGTCGGCGGTTCCGTCGGCAGCTCGACGTGCACGGTGACGGCGTGATCGCCATGCGTGGTGGCGTACCCGGTCTCTTTGCCGTCGACGAGGACTTCCACCTCGACGGTACGGCCGGTCTGGACCATGACGCTGACCGAGTGCCCCACGTGGTCGATGTGGAAGTGATGACGTCGTCTCATGAGGTCGCCTCCGGCCATGGGCCTGCATCGCCGCTCCCGCATCCAGCGTAGTCACGTGGCCCTTGATCGGCCCGCCGCTCAGCCCTGGCTGGTGAGGGTGAGCTGTTCGCGGTGGAAGTCGAAGTGCCTGGCCGGGTAGCGGTAAATGTCCGCCACGGTCATGAAGTCCTTGAAGAAGGGATCCCAGCGGACGGGGTAGTGCATGCCGCGCGCGAGGTCTGCTTCGGACTCGGCATCCAGGCGGCGGTGCAGGGTCTCGATGACACGATCGAACTTCACACCCATCCGACGTCGCCCGTAGACCTTGACCGCCCCGAGCGGCCCGAGGTAATTGATGACATCGAACAGCCTGGTCGCCGCGTTCAACAGCGCGGCGAAGGCCCGGCTGATCCCACGGGGAAGGCGACCGAACAAGCGCACCAAAAGCAGGAGCGCCAGGACGACCATGTAGCCGAAGATCATGTGGAACAGCAGCTGCTCGTTGTTCCAGCGCGTTCCGCGCGTGGGCCTGGCGAGGTCGGTTTCGCTGGCTCCGTCGAGCAGGTGGTGGAACGTCGTCCGGGCCCGCTCCAGCTCGTCATGGACAGCCCGCCGGTCCAACAGCTCGTCCGCCATCAATCCACCGGTTTCTCGCTGACGCCGCCTTCAACATAGCGAGTCGGCGATCTCTCGGGCCGCGTCGCGCGCCGGGCGGCCCACTCCGATGAGGGTGGCGGAGGCGGGGCCGGTCCAGTCGCCGTAGCCGATCAGGTGCAGGCGGGGCTCGTCCACGGCCCGGGTGCCTGCGGTCGGGATGTGGCCGCGTACTCCCCTGAGCCCGAGGGGGGCGAGGTGGGAGAGGGCCGGGCGGAAGCCGGTGCACCAGATGACCGCGTCGGCTTCGACGCGGCTGCCGTCGGCCCACTCGACGCCGTCAGGGGTGAGACGGGTGAACATCGGCTGGGCCTTGAGGAGGCCGGCGTCGCGGGCTTCGCGCACGGGTGGCACGGCGACGATGTCCCCGAGGGAGGCCACGCCGCCGGTGTCCGCGCGACCCGCGTCGAGAGCCTGGCGGCGGGCGGTGGCCGCGTCGAAGAGGGCGCGGCCGTCGATGTCGTCGGGGAGGAAGCGGGCCTCACGCTGGGTGACCCAGGTCAGGTCGACGGTGTGGGCGAGGTCGGCGGCAATCTGGGCGCCGGAGTTTCCGCCTCCGACCACGATCACGCGCCGGCCCGCGAACTCACGGGGGCTGCGGTAGTTCGCGGTGTGCAGCTGGATACCGGTGAAGTCGGCCCGGCCGGAAATCGCGGGGATGAAGGGGCGCCACCAAGTGCCGGTGGCGCTGATGACCGCGCGGGCCCGCCAGGTGCCCGAGTCGGTCTCCACCCGCAGGTGCGCACCGTCGCGGTGGACGCCCTCGACCCGGGCACCGCGCTGGACCGGGAGTTCGTACCGCTTCTCGTAGTCGGCGAGGTACGAGACGACGTGCTCGGCGTCGGGGTAGACCTCGCCCTCCTGCGGGGGCATGAGCCGCCCGGGCAGGGAGGAGTACGCCGCCGGGGAGAACAGGTGCAGGGAGTCCCAGGCATGCTGCCAGGCTCCGCCGGGCGCCGTCTGGGCGTCGAGGATGACGAACTCGATGCCCAGGCGGCGCAGGTGGTAGCCGGCGGCGAGCCCGGACTGCCCGCCGCCGATCACCACCACGTCCGTGCGCTGCGTCATGCGGCGGGCGTCTCCGAGTCGGTCTTGCCGCGCATGAAGATGACCGCGACCAGCGCCAGGCCCACGACCGCGCCCAGCAGCTGCACCCCGACGAATGCCGGGACCGAGGCGGGGGCGATGCCCGCGAAGGTGTCGCTGAAGGCGCGACCGATCGTCACAGCCGGGTTGGCGAAGGAGGTGGAGGAGGTGAACCAGTACGCGGCGCCGATGTACGAGGCCACCGCGACGGGCGCAAAGCGAAGCCGGTCGGTGCGCGCCAGCCCGAAGATCAACAGGATCAAACCGGCGGTGGCGACGACCTCACCGAGGAGGAGGTTCCCGGCGGATCGGTCGTGGGTGGACCACTTGACCAGCGGTTCGCCGAACATCGCGTCCGCCAGGATCGCGCCCGCGATGGCGCCGACGATCTGCGACGGAACGTAGACGGCCAGCTCCCGGACCGTGACGCCGGCGCCGCCGCGGCGGGCCGTCCACCACTCGGCCAGCGTGACGGCCGGGTTGAAGTGGGCGCCGGAGACCGGGCCGAGAAGCGCGATCAGGACGCCGAGCCCGAAGACGGTGGCGGTGGAGTTGGCCAGCAGCTGGAGGGCCACGTCGTCGGTGAGCTTGGTGGCCTGGATTCCGGAGCCGACCACGACCGCGACCAGGGCCGCGGTGCCGACCAACTCGGCGGCGGCGCGGGCGATCAGAGGCGTACGCGGCGGGGTGGCGCCGGGTGCGGGCTGGGGCACCTCGGCGGCTATGACAATCTCCGCTGCGGGGGCGGCGACGGGCTCGGTGGCGGTCAAGACGGGTTCTCCTCGGGCAGGTGAGGCAAAGCGGGGAAAGCTATGGGCAAGACCGCTTGAGGTTCGCTTCGGCGGTGGCGCGCGCGGTCTGGGCGAGGTCGGCGAATTGACCGGCAAGCTGTGCGATGACTTCCGGGCGCAGCCGGTAGTAGATGAACCTCCCGCATGGCTCGGTCTCCACGACCCCAGCTTCCCGAAGCACCTTCAGGTGGTTGGAGAGGTTGGTCTGCTTCGCACCCGTCTCCTCCACGAGGTGGGTGGTGCAGAGCGTCTCCTGGGCAAGGAGGGTCACGATCCGGAGCCTGAGCGGGTCGGCCAGAACCCGGATCAGATCAGTGTCGACTGACGTCATCATGTGCTGATACTGTCACATCACCGGGCCCTGATACCAGCCCCGGCTGACCTCTTGGAGCCCGTGGAGGGTTCTCATGTCCTCGCCCCCTACCCCCGCCGCCGTACCCGATCAGCGGCTCTTCGCCACAGTGGGCCGCCTCGCGGCACGCCACGAGGGCAGGTTCTCCCCGGAGACGGTGCAGCGGCTGCTGGCCGACTCCTACACGCGCCTGGCCGCCACCGCGCACGTCCGCACCCACCTGGTCGTGCTCGCGGAGCGCCTGGCCACGGAACGACTGGACGCGCTCGCGAAGACACAGAGCCCGCCGGACGGCGGCCGGCCGCGGGTGCTGTTCGTGTGCCTGGACTGGCCGGTCGCGGACCCCGACGGTGCGCCGATCGCGGTCGTCCGTGCGATCCGCGACGAGATCGACGCGCACATCACCGCGCTGCTGGCCGACCTCTCCTGATCCACCGCTTCGTCCCCTGTAGTTGAACGATCCCCTTAAGGAAGAACGATGTCCTCCACTCCTGCCGCCTCCGTCCTGTTCGTCTGCGTCCACAACGCCGGCCGTTCGCAGATGGCGGCTGGTTTCCTGCGCCACCTCGCGGGCGACCGCGTAGAGGTCCGCTCCGCCGGCTCCGTCCCCGGCGACAAGGTCAACCCCTCCGCCGTCGCCGCGATGGCCGAACTGGGCATCGACATCTCCGACCAGAAGCCCAAGGTCCTCACCCCCGAGGCCGCCCAGGCATCCGACTACATCATCACCATGGGCTGCGGCGACGCCTGCCCGTACTTCCCCGGCAAGACCTACCTCGACTGGCAGCTCGAAGACCCGGCCGGCCAGGGCGTCGAGGCCGTCCGCCCCATCCGCGACGAGATCAAGGGCCTGATCGAGGGCCTGATCGCCGAGATCGACGCGAAGCAGGAGGCGTAACCCGCGATGACGCAGACCGACGACGTGCGCAACGTCATCGTCATAGGCTCCGGCCCCGCCGGATACACCGCCGCCCTCTACGCAGCCCGCGCCCAGCTGAAGCCGCTGCTGTTCGGCAGCTCCATCTTCGTCGGCGGATCTCTGACCACGACCACCGAGGTCGAGAACTTCCCCGGCTTTCCCGACGGCGTAGACGGCCCGGACCTCATGGACAACATGCGGGCCCAGGCCGAGCGGTTCGGTGCCGAGATGATCGACGACGACATCGTCTCCGTGAATCTCACCGGCGGCATCAAGGAAGTCACCGACTCCGCCGGGACCGTGCACCGAGCGAAGTCCGTGATCATCGCGACCGGCTCCGGATACCGCAAGCTCGGACTGCCGGGCGAGGAGGAGCTCTCCGGCCGCGGCGTCTCGTGGTGTGCGACGTGCGACGGATTCTTCTTCCGCGACCGAGACATCGTCGTGGTCGGCGGCGGCGACACCGCCATGGAGGAAGCGACCTTCCTCACCCGCTTCGCCCGCTCCGTCACCGTCGTACACCGCCGCAGCACGCTGCGGGCGTCGAAGGTCATGCAGGACCGGGCCTTCTCCGACGACAAGATCGCCTTCGCCTTCGACAGTGAAATCGCCGAGATCAAGGAGAGCGACACCAAGCTCTCCGGCGTCGTCCTGCGCGACACCTTCACCGGCAAGACCCGCACCCTCGATGTCACCGGCCTGTTCATCGCCATAGGTCACGATCCGCGCACCGAACTCTTCACCGGCCAGCTCGACCTGGACGACGAGGGTTACATCAAGGTCCAGGCCCCTTCGACCCGCACGAGCGTCTCCGGCGTCTTCGCCGCCGGAGACGTCGTCGACCACATCTACCGCCAGGCCATCACCGCGGCCGGTACCGGCTGCGCCGCTGCCCTGGACGCCGAGCGGTACCTCGCAGCCCAGCGCAGCCAGGACCAGCTGGTCACTGCGGCTCTCTGACTCCCGAACGGGCTGGGGCCGTGTCCACGGACCCCAGCCCGCCGGTCTCTTGCCGACGCCCGTCCGCATCCCGCGTCGGAACGTGCACGCTGCCTCCGCCCAGACGCCCAACTTCAAGGCTCATCACCCTGGTTGAGCAGGACGGAGCTCTGGCATGGACAGCTGCTGGGCGACGGCGTGCGGGTTGTCCGCAGCCACCGTGCCGTTCAGCGGTGAATCCGTGTCGGCGCAATCCCTGCTGGCCTACGGGCCAGGAGACAGCACGGTGTCAGCCGGTCGGCCAGCCCGTCAGGGCTGCGGCGATGCCGAGGGCTGCGGCGACGAGGAGGGCGCTGACGACTCCGCGGCGGGCGGCGAGGAGCCATAGTGCGGCGGCCGCGAGTACTGCGTACTGCCACGCGTGGTGCAGGGCCAGGGCGAGGGGGATCGCGGAGCCCATGATGGCGCCGATGACGGCGGGTCCGGCGCCGGTGAAGAAGGCCTGCACGCCGGGGTTGGCTCGTAGCCGGTCAAAGCGGGGGCCGCCGCAGATGACGAGGAGGAAGGAAGGGGCGAAGGCCACGGTGGCGGCCAAGAGTCCGCCGGGGATGCCGGCTGCCGCGTAGCCGACCACGGCGACCGTCTGTACGACGGGGCCGGGGGTGATCTGCCCGAGGGCGACGGCGTTGAGGAACTGCCCGTCGCTCATCCAGTGGTAGTGGTGGACGGCGTCAGCCTGCATGAGGGGGATGATGACGAACCCGCCCCCGTAGGAGAGGGCGCCTACCTTGAACGCCACCCAGGCCAGCGCGAGCAGACCGCCTGCCGCCGGTGCCGCGAGGGCGAGGGGCAGCGGCCACGCGGCTGGCCGGGAGGCCGAACGGGCGGGTCGCACGCGTACGGCGACCTCGATGGCTCCCGCGGTGATGAGGACGAGGACCATCCACGGGCCTATGAGGGCTGCGGCCGCGCCGCCGGCGAGGGCGTAGCCGATCCATCGGGTACGGGCGGCGCGCTGTTGCCCGGCTCTCTTCCAGCTGGCCGGGATGAGGGCGGTGGCGGCCTGGACGGCGACTGCCGCGACCGCCGCACCGGCGCCTGCTGCTGCGCCCTGTACCCACAGCGGAGGGTTGCCGGTGAGGAAGAGGACGGCCAGCGCCAGGATCAGGACCAGGCCGGGCACGATGAAGCACAGGCCGCCGATCAGCGCGCCGGGTATCCCGCGCAGCCGCCACGCCGTGAAGATCGCCAGCTGGGTGGAGGCGGGACCGGGCAGCAGGTTCGTGGCCGCGATGCCGTCCTCGAACTCGGCTGCCGTGATCCACTTGCGGCGTTCCACACAGAGCTTGCGCAGCAGCGCGATGTGCGTAGGAGGGCCACCGAAGCCGATGGTGCCGATCCGGCCCCATTCACGGGCGATCGTCCACAAGCCCACCTGCTGTCCCACGGACTCGTCCGCCCCGCTCACGCATCCCTCTTTCGTCTCGCCGGACTGATTCCGGCCGGCGTGACCCTACCCGTAGAGCATGAACGGGACGTGACTGATCAGCGGGTAGGACGAGTAAGACAGCTCCCGCGGGTCAGTAGGGGCGCGGCGACATGACCTGGGGCTCGGTGCCGGGCGCTTGGAAGAGGCAGCGCGGTACGACGTGCACGGTGGCGGGGCGATCGTCCTGCGTGGTGGCGTGCCCGGTCTCCTTGCCGTCGACGAGGACCTCCACCACGACGGGGTGCCCCGTCTGGACGGTGGGCGCTGACCGAGTGCCCCGCATGGCGATGTGGAAGTGATGGCGTCGTCTCATGGGTCGCCTCCCGCCGGAGCCCTGCCCGATGTTCACGCCGAGGAGTACGGCTAGGACGGCGCCGGGGCCGGATGGTGCGGCCAGCGGGACCAGGGCAAGTACGGCGGGCAGGTTGTTGATCAGATTGGCGAGGACCGCGGCCACCGCTGCGATGCCGAGCAGGGCGGGCAGAGAGGCACCGTCGGGCAGGACCTGGCCGAGGGCGTGGCCGAGGCCGTTGTCGACGACCGCGCGGACCACGATGCCCAGGGCCAGTACGAAGGCCAGGAACGGCACCGAGGCGGAACGGATGATGGCGACCGGTGTGGTGTGTCGGCGGGCGAGCGCCCGTACGGCCATCACCAGCGCCCGGCCGCCGCGGCCCAGGCCGGGGCGACGCCGACGGCGGAAGCCACCGCGAACCCGGCGAGCGTGGCGGCCACGGTCACCAGGGCGAACAGCGGCATCTCCGGCGGCTCGGCGGTCTCGGTCTCCGCGGTCGGCGCGTTCAGGTCGGCGGCGAAGAAGCGGCGGAAGACGGCGTACTCGACGGCGATCGCGGCCAGCCAGGGCAGCGTCATCAGCAGCGCGAAGCGGGTGAAGGTGAGCCCGCTGGCGGTGAAGGCCAGCAGGTTCGTCAGGTTCGACACGGGCAGGAGCAGGGACGCCGAGTTGGAGAGGTGACTCCTCCCCGCCATA
>NZ_JAGGOT010000089.1 GCF_018614195.1 Streptomyces sp. ISL-43 | reverse complement strand
CACCGAACCCGGAACGGTTCATACTTCGCTGGCTTTGAGCGCGTGCACGGCCACGAGGGCGACGACGAGCTTGCCGCGGGAGCCTTCGACTCGATCGAGGGCTCCTTGGAGTCGGTCGCTGGGCAGCGGGGTGGGAAGCCGGACGGGCGTGGTCAGCGAGAGGCCGGCCATGGGATTGTGGAAAATGATCCGTTGCTGCTTGAGCGCGCGGAACACGCTGAGCAGGACGTGGTCGACACCGCGGGCCTGGTGACCATGGCGGCTTGTCAGCTCGCTGTTTACGTGGTCGCTGGTGACCGCGCGCAGGCTCAGGCCGGCGGCAGCCCAGGCGTGCAGGACGGGCATGACGATGCGGAGGTTGCGTCGGATGCGGGAGTAGTCGACGGCGTGGTGCCGACGGCGGCCTTCACCGCGCATGACCTGGACCCAGGTCAGCATGTGCTCGGCCATCTCAGATGGCAGAGCGTCGAGTTTCGCCGCGATGGCCCGCTCGTGGTGGCGATCGCGGCGTTCGACCTCCAACCTCGGGATTCGGGGATTCGCGGCGGCGGGCACCGAGAGGGCCGGATGGTTTAGCGGTGCCCGTGCCTGGGTTTCATCGGGGAGCAGGAGCCCCTGGCTGTCCAGGAAGCGGATGATCCGGCTGGCGCCGAAGTCGCGGTAGAAGGGGGTGAGGGCGACGATGTCACGTTCCCTGATCGGTTCCTGCGCACCGAGCCAGGCCAGCAGGATGCGCAGCACACGAATGGGGCGGCTGGCGTCCGCGCCCGGCCGCGCGCTGGCGGCTCGCGTCGCGGCGAAGGCCGCAAGTAGGTCGGCCGCCTCGGAGGTCAGGGCGGGCAGCTGGCGGGCAGCGCTCCGCCGGCTCAGCCGGCCCCTGACCGAACCCGGGAACGTCCCCCACGGTCACGTCCAGTCGCACCCTCTTGAAACACCGCGGATGCCGGAAGACCCCACCCCAGTCCACGGCCCGGTCCGCGCTGACCTCCGCCACCAGCTCGGGGCGGACCAACACCACGTCCAGACCGTCACGGCTCCCCCACGACGAGGCGAAACGCCCCCTCCCACCGGGGCCCGGGATCTGCGGGGGCCAGGTGTCGGCGGCCTGCAGGGCGGCGTCCGGGCGCAGCGGTTCGCCGGGAGGCGTCGGCCACCGCTTCGTCGATGGCTGACGGATCAGCGTGTTGGACTGCGTCCGCGAGTCCGGGGCAGGCGATCTCCGTGACGTGGACTCCGGCTGCGTGCGCGCGGATCAGGGCGTTCTGATAGCTGCTGCCGGTGGTCGCAGGAGTGGCCCAGATCGCGACGGGCCCCCCGGCTGCCACGGCGGTTCTCACTGCGCAAGCGTGCACCCGCGGGGAGATACGGCATGAGGAAGATCCGTCGGCCAAGGCCACCGGAGCGGGTCCGAGGGCCGCCGCCATCGATCGTGCGCGTCGGACGCACTACCGATCGGCCGGTACTCCGCAGGTGACGGTACGGGGTACGGGTGCCCGGGTGACACGAGCTGCCGTCCGCCCGTCCCAGGGGGAATCGGCGGGCGCCGGCTCTGACCGCCGGAGTTTTTGATCACCGAACTACACCCTCCCAATCCCTTGGAATTGAAGGAACCGAGGCGGTTGGAACCTTCTGAACATCTGTTAGTGTGCCCGCGCCTTGTGTTCATCGATCATTCCGTTTCCCTTTGAGCGCGGTGCGCTCGAAGGCTGTTGCGAGGTGTCTTGTACGTGTACAGCACTCCGTTTTCCCCCGACGAGGCCAGATCCGCCCGAGCCCGCATGGGCTTGACCGTGACTCAGGTGGCCGACTCCATGGCCGCCTGCGGGACCCCGGTCCATCCCGATTGGGTCGCGGCATGGGAGCAGGGCTCCCATGTGCCCTCCGACCAGCACCTCTTCGCGCTCGCCGATGTGCTGTGGTGCGACACCGCCACCCTCATGGGCACCGCGCCACGCACGCTCACCGAGTTCCGGCTGGCCCGCCGGCTCAGCGTGGAGCGGCTCGCGTACCGGCTGGGCATGGACCCGACCGAGTACCGCACCGCGGAGTCGGCGCAGCGATGGCACGGTGACGCCCGGCAGACCAGGGTCCTGGTGGAGGCCCTGGGCCTGTCCTTGCGTACGCTGATCGGCATCATGGGCCGGGTCGGGGAGTTGGAGGAGCACCTGCGTTCGGCCATCGCGGGGCGCTGGAAGACCTACGTCGATCCCGTGGCGGAGATCGTCGCGGTGGACCCGACGAGCGTGGGCGACGCGCTGCGCACGATGCACACGGAGTTCGCCGGATTCTCCGAGCGGTACATGGGGCACCTGGTCGCCCGCAACGCCGACGCCAGGCTCAAGGAGATCGCGACGGAGCGTGCGGTGTATCTACGCCGCCTCGTCGACCACTTCTGGGAGCTGATGGGCGACAAAGGCGAGGCGTCCCTGTACCCCATGGCAGGCGGCTGACGCCGGGCAACGCGGCACACCGACGCGGGCCGGGAAGGGGATCGGGGCCCCTCCCGGCCCGCCGCCGTGACAGGCGCGTCAGGGGGTGGTCAGTGGGCGACCGCTCCGATGCCGTCGCCGTCATCGACCTCGGCCCAGTCGATCTCCATCGCGCTGCGGCTGGTGAAGACGTTGAAGAGCAGGTTCAGGGCGATGGCCGTGAGCGCCCCCAGAGTGATCCCACTGTTCAGCACGGCCCGGACGTTGTCGGGCATCCGGTCGAAGAACGGCGTGACCGTGGTCGGCAGCAGCGCCGCGCCGAGACTCACCGCCAGGATCAGGGTGTTGCGCTCCTCGCGCAGATCGGCCTTCCCGAGGATCTGGACGCCGACCGCCGCGACGATGCCGAACATCGACACCGCCGCCCCACCCAGCACCGGGTGGGGGACCGAAGCGGCCAGGCTGCCCGCCTTCGGCAGCAGCCCCAGCACGACCATGAAGGCGCCCGCCGCGACGACGACGTACCGGCTCATGACCTTGGACATGCGCACGAGGCCGATGTTCTCCGCGAACGCCACGTACGGGAAGGAGTTGAGGACGCCGCCGAGTACCGTCGCCACGCCGTCGGCGCGCAGGGCCCGCGCGACCGTGTCGGCGTCGACCTTCTTGCGGGTGATCTCGCCGATGGCGTAGACGTCCCCGGTGGTCTCCACCATGGTGATCAGCATGACGACGAGCATCGCGGCGATCGGGAGCAGTTCGAAGCGCGGCATGCCGTAGTGGAAGGGCGTGGTGACCCCGAACCAGTCGGCCTGACCCACCGCGCCGAAGTCGACGTCCCCGAAGAGCCACGCGACCGTCGTGCCGGCCACGAGCCCAAGCAGCACGGCGAGGCTGCTGAGGAACGGCTTGCCGACCCTGACGAGGGCCAGGATGAAGAGCAGGGTGCCTAGTGCGTACGCGAGGTTCTTCGGGGATCCGTACGCGGGTGTGCCGATGAGGTGCGCGCCGCCGGCGGCGTCCTGCAGGGCCACCGGCATGAGCGTGATGCCGATGATGGTGAGGATCGTGCCGATGACGACCGGCGGGAAGTACTTGACCAGCTTGCTGAAGAGCGGCGCGAACGCGAACGTGGCAATGCCCGCCGTGATCACCGCTCCGTAGACGACGAGCAGGCCCGCGGTGCCGCCGCCGGCTCCCAGGCCTATGGCGATCATGGGTGAGACGGCGGTGAAGGTGACGCCTTGGACCAGGGGCAGCCTGGCGCCGACCTTCCAGACGCCGACGGCCTGGATGATCGAGGCCACGCCGCAGGTCAGGAGGTCGGCGTTGATGAGGTGGACGAGCTCTTGGGGGCTGAGTCCGAGCGCGTTGCCGAGCAGGACCGGGACGATGACGGCCGCGGCGTAGAAGGCAAGCACGTGTTGGAAGCCGTACAGGGCGAGTCTGGGGATCGGGAGCAATTCGTCGACAGGGTGCGTCGTGTGTCGGGAGGAGGGTCTAGGGGACATCTCTGCCTTGCCTTCGCGAGGTAGGTGAATGAGAAGACCGCCGCCCTCCAGCCCCGGGTGACAGGACGAGGGCAGGCCGGCTCGCACTGAGCCGACGCCGGGCGGTGTTCCGACAGCGCGTCGCTCTGCATGCAAATGTGTCCTGGAGTGGCAGGACTTCCTTCGATCAACCTGGCGAACCCGTCTTTGATGGCAGGATTCGAAGGGCTCTCGATCGCAGGGCGCTCACCATAGCCAAAGGCTCTATTTCCTCGCGAGTAACCGGAGTGGTTGGTACGGACCTCAGCCGTCGGTGCCCGACACGGCCGCCCGCACGGCCGCGGCCACTGCACGTCCTGCAGACTGCTCACGGAGATGTGGGCGAACGGTGACGGCGGATGCAGGTGGGCGCAGGTGGGCGCAGGTGACGCTGCCGTGCCGCGGGCGGATGGTGATGAAACCAAGGCCCTAGGCGTGCCGCTAGGTACCCATGCAGATCGCGTCAGGCAGCAGCAGGGCCCGCTAGGGGGCGCCGCGCAGGGCGCGCCACCATTGCCGATGACGGGGACGGCCGGTTCGAGCATGGTCTTGACGGCGGGTAGCGCGTGCACGGTGGCGGTGTTGCAGGCGATGATCAGGGCGTCGGGGTCGTGCACGGCCGCAGCTTGGGATGGCTTCGGTGGTGTCTCTGCGGCGGATCTTGGTCCAGCCTCTGGCGGCGGGGCGGTGGGGCTGGGTCATGTTCTTGACGACCAGGCCCTCGACGCCGGACACGTCCGTCCAGGACTCCAGCCACTCCCCCGCCTCGGCCATATCCGTGGCCATCGGACACAGCGTCCACGGGGCGCTCGGAGCGCGCGCGGAGAACAGCACCTCCAGTCGCCGTCTGCGCTTCCGATACGGCAGGCGGAGCAACTCCTCGCCGTCCTGCTGCAACATGTCGAAGACCACGAAGTAGGCCGGCAGAGCGGCCTCGAGGGCGGCCGCGCCGCGACTGCGGGCGGCGGCCCGCCGCTGCAACCCCTCGAAGTTCAAGCGGCCCGCCTCGACATCCCAGACCAGCAGCTCAAGCCTGGGTTCTGACGAGATCGGTGTTGATCAAGCCGCGGTGTTGTCCCCTTCGATGGCAGCGAGTCCGTTCTTGAGCCGGTAGCTGGGGCCGTTGATGGAGACTATGCCGCAGTGATGGAGAAGCCGGTCGAGGATAGCGGTGGCCAGGACCTCGTCGCCGAACACCTGCCCCCATTCAACTGGGGCTGGCACTTGTTCGCTGCGGCGCATCCGTCCTGCGACCTGGCCGTATTGGGGTCCTGGGTACCTCTTTGAATGTCTCGCTGACAGCGGGGTTTTGTAGGCGCCACCTTCGTTTGTCAGGTGTGAGGAAGGTGTGCCGGATGGTGTGCCGGATGGTGGAGTCGCGTCTGCGGGTGATCGAGGGTTGGACTGTGCCCGAGGTGCCTGTTGCCTGGGATCCGTGGGAGTTCCAGGCGCCGTGGCGTGGAGGCATTCGTGGCCTCTTGGCGAGCCCGGGGGTTCAGCCCGGTGACCGTCGACAACGACATCGGCCTGCTGGAGCGGACGTTGAAGTCCCTGGGCCGGCCAGCATGTGATGTCACGCCCGAGGACTACGAACGTGGCGTCGACCTGGTGGCCATCCAGCAACTACTCGGTCACTGGACAGTCAGCTCGACGATGAGATACGTCCGGCCCTCTGCCACGTTCATCGAGGACGCCTATCGACGCGCCGTGGCCACCACGCTCGGCGAGCTCACCGGAGAGGAACCCGCGCCGTGAACATCAAGTGGAAGCTGCGGATGGCCGCCGCCCAGCGCGAAGTCTGGACCGGCGCCCAACTGCGGCGTCTCCTCGCCGAGAAGGGCCGGCCTGGAAGTGTCCTCCGCCTCGATATCGGCCCTGTTCACCAAAGAACCCTCCCAGGTGAAGATGTCCTCGCTCGCAGACCGCCCGACCGCCGGCCCTCAGGACGGACACGCGGATAGGAGCCCAATACGCTTCTTCACCTGGAAAGCGCCTCCGACGAGGGCGGGAACAAGGGACTCAACAATCCTCATTCTCGCTGGTCAGAGGCACATCCCGCTGTTCTGACCACCTGCCGGACGGCTCGCTTCGTGAAAGCGCGAGGTTTTAGCGGCTGGAGTCTCACGGGAATACATGAAGGAACAACGGCAACTTTCGCAGTGAGGGTCATGACTGCGTCATTAACCGGTTCCACAGAAAATGCCCTGAGAATGCGGGACAAGAGCGCAATGCAGAGTTGTTCTGCAGCCTGACTACCGATGCAATGGCGGGGACCGGCACCGAATGGCAAGAAATCTGCCAAGCTAGCCCCCTCCTCGAACCTGCCCGGATCAAATCGGAGCGGTTCCTCGAATATCTCGGGGTTGACGCCAATCTCCGGTTTCGCCCAAAGGATATTCGTTCCGGCTGGTATGAAGATCCCGCCCACTTCGACGTCTAGGCGATCTGAACGCTTGGAGCTGAACGGAACCGGGGGGTGAAGTCTCAGCGTCTCATAGAACACCGCCCGCACAATCTCTGACGCCTCCTTGTTTTTACCGGGTTCCCCATCCCCTGCAGGAGCCCAGGAGGCCTGCACCTTGCACTGAATTTGCGGATTGTGCGATAGTTCGATAAGAGCTTGAGTGATGGCGTACGTCATGGCGTCGGTACCACCAAGTACTAGCGACATCATTTCTTCGATTTGCTGCCGCCGCCTCCAGCCACTCTCCTTTCTTATTCGTTCAGCGACAGTCGTGCGATCTTCTCCAGTGACTTTAGTGGCGACAGGGCACCCTCGATTATCCAACATCGCACTTAGGGTTGAAGCCAGATATCTGTACGCGGATCGAGTCTGAAGGGTGCGGTGCAGGAAGATGAAGCGGCGGAAGGGTGGATGGAAAGCGCGATGGCCGATCTCTTCTTCGATTCGCCCGAGGCAATCCAGGTACCTGGGAAGATCAGGAGTACGCCAGGATGTCCCAAAAAGTAGACTTCCCAGAGAGTTGGCACTCCAGCTTTGCACTTCACGGAGGAGGGCCGCTGGGCTTTCGGGACCCCCTGCCCCGTCCGCTCCGTTTCTCTCGGTGAACTGAACGGCGAATGCGTCTGCCTCGCGCTTGAAATGACCTAGCGCGTTCCTGTTGAGAAGGTTACCGATCGAGCGTCGGTGGCTTTGCAGTTCTTCCCCGCCGGGCATCCCCATCATGCTGACGGGGAGAACGGTTCTATCTGCTTGCCGATTGGAGTCGAAAGATCTGTTGTGGAGGTTCTTAGATGTCCTATTAGCTGAAACATAAGGGCGGGAGCCCCACCCTAGGTGAATGCGAACGATCGGCCCATATTTTTCGTGCAATTCCCTCAGAGCTAGATCCCGGTGCCCCTGCCCGAACGTCAAAAGATCTGCTAGATTGCCCATGAAGAAGGCGGGCTTCGGGCCCGGCATGTGTTGCCGCAGGCGGAATTCTCGTTGCCGTTTATGGTATCCGAGAAAAAGGGTAAAGCCCGCCACTGCCGCGATGGGCCCGAAGATCCAAGGCTGCAAATTGACGATCGCCATCAAGGCGGCAGTAACTGCAACAAGAACAAGCACTCCGGTCGCTGTCATGTAAATCGCTAGATACAGACGGAGGAGGGTTCTGTCCGCTGAGCTTGACGCCCTGGATATTTTTGATCTTGCGTTCGACATGCCTGGCCCCCTCGGATGTTCGGTGTCGGTGGTGACACTTGCGGTTGTCGTGGCGGGAGAGGCGAAAGCCGTGGAGGAGAGCGAGGCGCCTCTGCCGGCCAAAAGGGTGGCGATCAGGAGGGGTACGACACGTCGGGTCCGGGTGGCGGTCATGGGGAAAGGCTCCTCACCTCAGGAGAGGTCGTGGAATTCGGTGGGCCGCTTGCCCGTCCGCCGTCTTTCGGCGTCAACCGTCACTCCATTGCGCCCCACCCACGGGCCTGCGGTCACGGCACGGAAAGTCGGGACTTGACAAACCAGTCCACCCGGCCCTTCACGGGCCGTAGGCGGTGGCCCACCACTACCCCGCGTTCGGAGCGCGCGGAAGGAAGCGGAGGCCGCGCCGGGCCGGCCCGTGGGACGCGACGAGCAGCCCGGCGTTGTTCCCGGTATGGACGAGACGCTGGAGGTCTGGCCCGGCGAGGCAGCAGGCAAGGCCCGCGCCACCAGCGGCGTGCTCATGCTCGACAAGGCGGTCAACGGCGGTACCCGTCGGCCCACACCCGCGGAATCGGCACGGCAGGCCGACAGGCCGACAGGCCGGGGCTCTTCGCCGGGTGCGCGCCCCGAACTCGGCCGCGCCGGCTTCAGGCTGTTGCGCAAGCGGTAGTAGGTCGGGGTGTAGCCGATGAGGGGTTCCTGGTCGACTTCGTCAGCGTGTTCGGCCTCGAAGATGCGCCTCGTCGCCGATACCGGGCCCCATGAGAGAGACCAGCACGGGCCTACGCCCGTCGACACCCCCGGTGTCCGTGATGCCGAGGCTCACCGCATCCACCGTCAGCCAGCAGCTCGAGCCCCGACGTGAGGAGATAGCGGGCCTACTGGAACGGCGCACGGAGGTGCCGGACGCGCGTGATCCACGCGGGGACGCGGGCGGTGCACTCGAAGGTCGCTCGGCTCTCGCATGACTTCGGGTCCAGATGCCCCCACAACTCCCACCCCTGATGCCTGGCGGGGACAGTTGGCGTTCGTCGAGATCGACGCCGCCCACGCCGCGTGCTTCGGCCGCGCCCTTGAGGAGTCGAGGTCGCTACGGCCGTGTCGGCCGCCATCTGCCGCACCAGGCGAGTACAAGGGATGGCAAACCGCCAACCCGTATCGTTCCGAGACGAGGAGCACCATGTCGCACGCCCGGCCCGCTCTGCGCCGCCCGGAAGCCAGGCTCGCTCTCGCACTGGCGCTCGTGGCTGCCGCCGCCGTCTTCGTCGCCGTGTTCGTGTTCGGCCGGGCGAACACGCCGGACTACACCGCGACACTGTTCGGCCAGGCGGGCGCCGATGCCGTGCGTCTCAAGGCACAGCTCGCCACCGGCGTCCTGGGGATGGCCGCTGTCCAGCTGCTGCTGGCGCTGTGGATGTACCGGCGGCTGCCCGGGGTGCGCCGGGTCCCGGGCCCGGTGCCGATCACCCACCGGATCGCCGGTGTGGTGCTGTTCGCCCTCACAGTCCCGATCGCGGTGCACTGCGTCCAGGCGTATGGCGTGCAGCTGTCCGGCTCGCGTGTGGCAGTGCACTCGATCGCGGGCTGCTTCTTCTACGGGGCGTTCGCCGCCAAAGTCCTGCTGGTGCAGAGCCGGCGCCTGCCGGGCTGGGCCCTGCCACTGGCCGGGGGCGCGCTGGTGGTCGTGGTGGTGGTCCTCTGGTACACGAGTGCGCTGTGGCACTTCAACGGAGACAGCGTGCCGGTGCTGTCGCTCGCGTACCAGCACCTGCCACCGGGGCAGATGTGACGATCGGACGAGCGCGCCGAAGACCAGGGCCCATCGGAGCAGGGGCTCCGGAACGAGACGTGGCCTGCCCGGCTCAACACGGCTGAGCGGGCAGGCGTCGACCTGGTGATGCTCGATGCCTACATCGCGGGGTGGCGGACCCGGAACAGGAAAGACGGTCATCGCCTGCCGGCTCCTCGGCGACCTGTGCGCGCAGCCCCAGGCGAACCCCCGCCTGGCCACCCCCAGCGGCACCCTGACCCGGCAGCTCCAGCGCACCGTGGGGCCTGCGTCGCGTGTTCTCATCACCACCCTGGTGGACAGGGTTCCCGCAGGCTTGCAGGCCGACAGTGTTGTGCTCCTCGACGAAGCACACCGGGCACGGACCTACCCCCGACTACCGCCGCGACCCTTCCCCACGGTTCTGGGCCAGATCATCGACCGCGCCGGGGTGAGCGTCCTGTTCCTGGACGAGCAGCAGATCGTACGACCCTCCGAAGGTGTCACACTCCACGAACTCCGCCAGTACGCCAGTACGCCAACAGCAACGGACACACGTTCTGGCACATCAACCTCACCACCCAGTTCCGGTGCAACGGCTCACGCGCCTACCTCGACTGGGTCAACCAGTTCCTCCAGCCCGCTGGTCCCCCGCCCGCATGGATCGGCACCGACGACGACCTCGGCGCCGCCCAGAACCCGCGCGACTTCGAGAACTGGGTCACGGAACACATTGCCGCAGGCAGGAGCGCACGCATCACCGCCGACTTCTGCCGGCCCTGGGACTCACCCTCCAACCCGCCCCCCTCCAGCCAGAGGTCAGCATCTCCTGGACAGGGCCCGACGGCCCTCACACCTGGTCCCGCCCGTAGAACACACGCGCGGACGAGACCGGCACGGACATCCCAGACGTTCCAGGACGCCCCTACTGGGCCACCGACGTCGGTGGACACAAGCAAGTCGGCTGCGTCTACACCGCCCAGAGCATGGAGTACGACTACAACTTCGTGATCATGGGCAACGACATCGTCCGCCGCGGCGACCACTGGATCGCCGACCCCGACGCCAGCCACGGCAAGCCCCTGAAGGTGCTCCCGGCCCATCGCTGCCTCACCTATGCGTTGAATGCCTACCGCGTGCTCGCAAGCCGCGGCTCCAAGGGCACCCGCTTGTACTCCATAGATCCCGAGACGCAGGCTTACCTCCAGAGCCTCATCAGCCGAGACACAGTGAAGCGGTAGGTCCGGTTCGCAAATCAGGCACCCACGATAAAACCATAATTTTCCTGCCCTTCCGCGGCAAAACCGGGTACCTGTTGAGGGCGCCGAATTCGCAGGTCGGGGGCGTTCGTAGGGTGTGTTCATGATCAAGAAGAGATTGCTTCCGGCCCTCGTCATCGGGGGTCTTCTGGCGATGACGGCTCCGTCTGCCTCGGCCGAGACGACGACATACGTGTCCACGGGCCCCGTCTTCAACAACCCCAAGGGCCCGCAGGCCGAACAGAACGCGATCCTCGGACACATCGGCCGGCTCATTGGCGGTGCCACGCCTGGTTCGACGATCAAGATATCGCTGTACGCGTTCGGGTCCAGCTGGACCGCGGACCGGCTCGCGGAAGCTCATCGCCGGGGCGTGAACGTACAGGTCCTCGTGGATGACGACACCATCAGTGAAGCCTGGATGGGGCAATCCGGTAAGACGGTCCGGGACAAGCTCAATACGACCTTCGCGGAGGTTCCGCCCTCGGGCACCACGTATGGGACGTCCTGGTTCAGGGTGTGCGAGTACAACAAGCCGTGCCTGGCCGACAGCGCGATCGGGGGTGTCAACCACAACAAGTTCTTCCTCTTCTCCCGCACGACCGGCAGTGGTTCGCCGAACACCGGGGTTCCGGTGGACAACGTCGTCGTCCAGTCCTCGGGCAACCTCACCGGGCAGGACCTCAGCTCCCTCTGGAACGACGCGATGACCATCGTGGGCAACCAGGCTCTGCACGCCGGCTACACGACCTACTTCGACAGGATGGCCAAGGCGCAGGCGGACAAGTCACGAGTCAAGGACTACCCGGTCGATGTGGAGGCCGGCGATGCCAAGGCCTACTTCTTCCCGCGGGCCTCGACGGACGTCGTCATCAACATCCTGAACACGGTCGGCACGGGGGTGGAAGGCGAAGCTCCCAAGGATGGAAAATACCCCGGGTGCTCCGGGAACAGTGCGGGGCACGGTACCGCCGACGGGCGCACCGTGATCCGGATCGCCAACGGCCACATCTCGCGCCCGGCCGTGGCCAAGAAGCTCTGGGAGATGGCCGAGGACGGCTGCTACATCGATGTCGTCTACGGCAAGCTCGCCGACTACGAGGCGGCGGGAGAGCACCGCGAGACGGCCTACTGGCTCACCAGGTCGACCAAGCTCGGCAAGATCTCCCTGCACCGCCTGGACAACGAGGGCCTGCCCGGTCCGACGAAGACCGACGGTACCGCTCCGGTCTCCGGTAGCACCTCCCACACCAAGTACATGGCCATCGACGGCTCCTACAAGGCCAAGA
This sequence comes from Streptomyces sp. ISL-43, assembly GCF_018614195.1. GTDB lineage: Bacteria > Actinomycetota > Actinomycetes > Streptomycetales > Streptomycetaceae > Streptomyces. Next base: position 17,684 of record NZ_JAGGOT010000089.1, on the reverse strand, counting down.
AGGACCAGAAGATCGTCTTCACGGGCAGCCACACCTTCACGGGGATGGCTCTGACCGACAACGACGAAACGCTGCTGAAGTACGAGGACAAGAGCGCGAACTCAGACGTGTTCAACGCCTACGTGGCGAACTTCCGCGCCCAGCGTGCCCAAGCGGTGGCCGAGGCCGAGTACGGCGGCGTCCAGTAGCCGGCCGACCCGCCCAGTTGGGGCCGGACGAAGCCGTCTGAGACGTCACTGCACGTCAGATGCCCCTTTCGCACGCTCGGAAAGGCTCGTGGCCTGCCGGCCTCGCTCGACCTGCGCGTGATGATCTGATGACGGCGGTGTCCTCGGACACTGCCTTGAACGCGACCACCGGCTTGCGCAGCAAGCCGGTGGTGACCTCTATCGCGAGCTTCATCGCGAGTCAGCTCCTCCGCCACCTTGGCCTTGTCCTCGGAGCTGACATAGGCGGCCACCTCGGGGGCCCCGTAGCAGCCCCATGGTTACCGCCGCGGTGACTGCCCGTTCGACGGGGTTCTGGGAACGTGACTGGCACGCGCTTCCAAGATCATGGAGTTCTGGACGCCCCGTGATCCGAGTGGAAGACCGTGCCTGCCGACGCATCATCGCCGATCCCACCTGATTTTGATCAACTCCGCGAGCATCCCGGGGGCGTGCCCGAGGAGATCCCGGGCCTGCTGGAGCGGCTGGCCGAGGTGCCCGACCCCCGCGATCCGCGCGGCGTGCGGCACGCTCTGGTCGTCGTGCTCGCGCTGACCGCGTGCGCGGTTCCGGCCGGAGCGACCTCCCTGCCGGCGGTGGGTGAGTGGATCACCGGCGCCCCGCCGTCCGTCCTGGAGCGCCTTGGCGTTCGGCCCGATCCGCTGTCCCCGAAACGGTGCCTGCCGGCGGAGGTGACGGTTGCTGGGCCGAATCGACGGCGATGCGTTGGACCGAGCGGTGGGCCGCTGGCCGGCCGACCGGCGCGCTGGGGCCGACGGTCAGCCGCACGCAGTGGCGGTCGAGGCAAGGCCCTGCGCGGAGCGGCCAGGACCACGGGCCGCAAGATTCATCTGCTCCGCCTGCGACCACCTCACCGGCCTGGTCCGGTCCCAACTCGACGTAGGCGAGAAGACCAACGAGATCACCTGCTTCCAGCCTCTGCTGGAGACCATCGCCGACCTGGCGGGCGCGGTCGTAACCAGCGACGCCATCCACACCCGGCGCGAGCACGCCGGCTACCTGCTCGGCCGAGACGCGCCCTACATCGTGATCGTGAAAGGGAACCAGAAGAAGCTCCACAAGCAGCTCAAGTCCCTTCCCTGGAAGCAGATCCCGCTGCAGGACCGCTCCCGCGACACCGGCCACGGCCGCGGCGAGATCCGCCGCATCAAGGTGTGCACGGTGAACAGCCTGCTCTTTCCCGGCGCCCGCCAGGCCGTCCAGCTCAAGCGCCGCCGAGTGGACCGCAAGACCGGCAAGGTCAGCATCAGGACCGTCTACGCGGTCACCAGCCTCACTGCGGAACAGGCCACACCCGCCGAGCTCGCCCGGCTGATCCGCAGCCACTGGAAGTTCGAAGCCCTGCTACCAGCGGAATGTGCGCATGCGCATCTGCTGGCGCATCCGGACCGCGCGGGCGCCTCGTTGCTGGACGCGGTCACGGAGTTCCCGCGCCTCCTTCAGGTCGCGCTGGTGTCTGAGCTAGGACTCTTGGGACACGTACCGGTGTTCACGCCCCGGCGCTCCCGCTGCCCCGCTCGACCGGGATCCACAGCTGGGAGTCGGTCTCCGCGCCGATCTCCACCGGCTGCGTCCGCAGGAGCTCCGGACCTGGCCGGCTCGCGTACGGGTTCGAGGGGAACCACTGCATGAACACGTCTCGCCACAGCTCCTGGAGCGCGCTCGGATAGGGCCCGCGGTTGTCGAAGACCGCCCAGGTCCCGGCCGGCACGTCGAGGGCGTCGAGCTCCTCGGCGGCCGCCTCGGGACCGGTCACCACGCCGATCCAGTAGTCCACCTCGGCGCCCTCTTCCCGGCTGTCGGTCATGTGCACCGCCGCCGACAGGATCCCCTCCGGCTCCCGGCCGACCAGCTCCTTCATCCGGACGATCGCCTGCTCGTCCAGGCTTTCCACGTGCGCCGCGGCGGCCGCGTTGACCCCCTCGTGCACGAGCGGGACCCGGGCCCTTCTGCCGACGACCCGAAACGACTCCTTCTCCACGATCCGGTACCGCATGGTCGTACTCCCTTCGACGACGACGCGGAAGGACATGCGCGGCTGTGCCGTGAGCACCGCACCCGTGCGCCGGGCCTCGCCCGGCCCGATGCCGTGCAGCGACCGGAAGGCCCGGGCGAACGCCTCGCCCGAGCCGTACCCGTACCGCACCGCGACATCGAGCAGCGTCAGCTCCCCGGCCAGCACATCGGCCCCGGCGAGCGTCATCCGCCGGCGCCGCACGTAGACCGGGAGCGGCATCCCGGCGAGCGCGGAGAACAGCCGCCGGAAGTGGTACTCCGACACCGCGGCGATCCGGGCCACCTCAGCCATGTCGACCTCCCGGTCGAGGCAGGCCTCCAGGTGGTCCAGTGCCTGATTCAGCCGCTCCAGCACGCGTATCCGTCCTTCCTTCCTGTGTCTCCACCGTAGGAACGCCCACCCTGCCAACGAGCTGCAGCCGCAGGAGCCGCAGCGGCCGGCACCCGAGCCAAGCCGGAGTCACTCGCCGCGCACGGCGCCCTGGCGTTCATCGGCGCTGTGGTCTCGGGCGCCGGCCGGGCCATCGGCCGACCGCGGGGCGGAGACAGGAGCGGTCGACCGATGGGCCGATGGGCCGATGGGCCGACCGCGCGGCCGTCGGGCCGCCTTGCTGGAGTAGAGAAGACTTGATCGCGCCCCGCCCGACAAAACCAGTACGGGAATTGTTGGGCAGGAAGCCCTGGCGTTACCTGAGGCTTACGCCCATGACTGATATTAGGGGATTTTGTGAGCCTCGGTTTGCCGCAGTCCGTGCGGCCCTTGCAGCTTTGCTCGGCAAGGACGACGTGGGTGCCTCGGCGGCCGTCTACATCGACGGCGAGCAGGTGGTCGACATCTGGGGCGGGTACGCCGATGCGGAGCGCTCCGTCAGCTGGGAGCGCGACACCCTCACCGGCGTGAACTCAACGACCAAGAACATGACCGCCCTGTGCGCGCTGATTCTGGCCGACCGGGGCGAGCTCGATCTGTCCGCGCCGGTCGCCGCCTACTGGCCCGAGTTCGCCGCAGCCGGCAAGGAGAACGTGCTGGTACGGCACGTGCTGTCGCACACCGCGGGGCTGCCGGACCTGTCCGGGCTGACGGCGGTCGAGGAGCTCTACGACTGGGAGAGCGTGACGGCAGGGCTGGCCGCGCAGGCGCCCGAATGGGAGCCAGGAACGACCGCCGGCTATCACGCGCTCACCTTCGGCTTCCTTGTGGGTGAGATCGTCCGCCGCATCACCGGCCGCAGTCTTGGCGAGTTCTTCGCCGAAGAGGTGGCCAAACCGCTGGGCGCGGACTTCCACATCGGGCTCTCCACCGAGCATGACCACCGCGTCGCACCGCTCATCCCGCCGCCGTCACTGACCGACGAGTACGCGGCCAGCGCACCGCCAGGACCAGATGGCACACGCCGGGAGAACACCGGTGCCGCGATCCGGGTCAAGGACGCCAACTCCATGGCCTGGCGCCGTGCGCAGATCCCTGCGGTGAACGGTTTCGGCAACGCTCGCTCTGTCGCCCTTGTCCAGTCGGTATTGGCGAACCAGGGTTCGGTCGGCGGTGTGCGACTGCTGTCCCCCCAGGGTTGCGAGCCCGCGTGGCAGGAAGAGTTCCGCGGTGACGACCGCGTGCTGGGGACGCCGATGTCCTGGACGGTGGGCTTCGGCAAGTTCGGCAACACCTTCGGCTGGGGCGGCTGGGGTGGCTCGTTGGTCGTGAGCGATCCCGGTTCACGCATGACGGTGGCTTATGTCATGAACCAGATGATCGACCGGGACCGGCAGGAGGACGACCGCGGCATGGAGATCGTGATGGCCGCATACGGCGGCCTGCACTGACGGCACGACGAGGGGGCAGTCTGGGCCCACACAGGCTGCTCCCTCCCGCCCACAGTCCCGCACTGCGCGGAACCGCTGCCAGTCGCGCTCCCCGGCGGCCGGCGGCCTCCGGCTCCGGCGCCTCATCGACACCGCCTGGTCCATGTATGGCTGGCCCCGCTTGAAGCCGACCACCGACTCGGCCGCTGGTTCGGCGTCGGCCCCGCCCTGCGTACCCGCCCCGCTGACCTACCGCTTCTCCGCGGTTCCCCTGGCGGCTACCGTCCGACGTTCGTCCGTGCGCCGGCCTGGGAGCGTCGCGCGCTCCGCGTCGTAGCCGACCGCCGCGAGGTGGCCGGCGAGGTCCGGGGCGAGGGCCGCCCACCGCTCGCACTGCCCGGCGCCGCCCGCCTCGCCGCGAGCCTTGGCAGCGGCCCGACCCTGATCTATCTGGCCGCCCTCCAGGGCGTCCCCGGCGAGCTCTACGAGGCGGCCGAGCCCTGTGGGCCCTGGCAACCCTCGGCCCAACAGCACGAGGCAGTCAGCTACGGAAGCCCGGCCGCTGCTTCCGCGGTGCAGGGGGCCGCCGGACTCGTCAGCACCTCGAAACGCAGGTTGCTACCACGAGAACCAACGGGGACCCCAGGGACCGGATACAGCCAGGTGGCAGCGGTAACCCGTGCGAGGGAACAAGTGCCAGCCCCAGATGGCTGGACCAAAACCTTCACCGACCCCCGCCTCTGCGCAGCCATCGTCGACCGCCTCACCTTCAACGGCACCATCATCGAAACCTGCGCCGACTCCTACCGCCTCGCCAGCACCCGCGCACGAGCCGCCGAACACGCCAAACGCCAGCTGAGCTGCATTCGCCGCCGACGGGCTCTCTGGGCAAGGCGTCCGTCGGTGGTGAAACCGCGAAGCACAAGTCAGCGTCCATCCAGGCATCTGCAAGATCACAAACGCTGACAGAGGACTCGCCCATGACTGCAAAAGCCACCCGCTACCTCTACCTCGCGCGGCACGGCGAGGCGTCAACCGATGAGAGCGAGCTGACGGACACCGGGCGCCAGCAGGCCGTGCTCCTTGGTAAGCGGCTTGAGGGCAGTCCTCTCTCCGCCATCTACCATGGCCCGCTTCCCCGAGCAGAACAGACGGCACGGCTGATCCGCGACCAGCTCGACAACGTTCCCTTGCAGCAATCGAAACTGGCTGGGGACTACATCCCCTACCTGCCAAAGCGAGAAGAACTGCCGCCGGTTTCAGCCGACGCCATGCTTGCCCACCTGTCTCAGTTCCCGGCCGAAGAGCGCGAGCCCGGTCCCGAGCTGGCTCAGGCAGCTCTCGCCCGTTTCGCCCGCCCCGCCGACGGTGACCAACCTCGCCATGAGCTGATCGTCACCCACAACTTCCTCATCGCCTGGCTCGTCCGGGCTGCCCTCGACTCCCCGAAGTGGCGCTGGATGGGCCTCAACCACGCCAACGCTGCCCTGACCGTCATCCGATACGCACCCGGCCGGCCAGCTTCCGTGCTCTTCTACAACGACATGGGGCATCTCCCCATAAACCTTCGTTGGACCGGCTTCCCGCCTGAGCTTCAGCTCTAAGGGCTGCCACCAACGCCGCCTCAGCGGCCGAAGGACTTGGGTTCAGTGGCACTCGTCGAACTGACTGGCAGCCAGGCGCCGCTCAAATCTCACGAACAACTGCACACCCTTCCTGCCGGCCAACTGCCGCCCAACAAACTCACCGACAAACGCTGTCCTCGGAAGTGAACGAAACCACCTGGTGGAACAAGTCGTTCACATTCACCCCGTGGCATCACAAGGCGCACCTTCCCGACCAAAATCGTCCACCCCGGGGCGGCCGCGGGGCCCTCATCAGCCGCCCCTATCCTGCGCGAACCGGGGATCACAACAGGTCCACGGCGGGGAGGGGATCAACAGGCATGGAAACAGTCGACGAGGTGGACGCACCGCAGGTGCGGCAGTGCCCGGAGTGCGGGGCCACCGTCTCCGTGCACGCGCGGTTCGTGAGCTGGTGCGCGGCTTGCGACTGGAACGTGGATCCGGGCGCACCGGATCCGGACCGGGGGCGCCTCGCGGCGTTCCGGCAGCGCCTGGCCAGGCGCTACGGGCAGCAGCTCGCGGAGGAGATAGAGCGGAGCGGGCAGGAGGCCGGCCAGGTCGGGCCGGACAGGTCGACCGTCCTGGCTTTCGGCGTCTCCCTGCTGGTGCACTCGGTCTCCGGGGGCCTGCTGCTGGCTGCGGGGCTGCTGATCATCGGCGGGTGGCACACCGGCATCCTGCCGGTCCTCGGCGTCGTGCTCCTGGTAGTCGTGGCGACGCTGCTGCCCCGACCGGGTCGGCTGCCGCAGCACGCGCCGGTGCTGTACCGCGCTGACGCGCCCCGGCTCTTCGAGCTGATCGACGAGGTAGGGGCGGCCGTGGGTACGACCGGGGTGCACGCGGTAGTGCTGGACACCGCGCACAACGCCTGGGTCCGCACCTACGGGATCCGCAACCGGCGGGTGATGTGCCTGGGCGCCGGGCTGTGGGAGGTCCTCTCGCCCCAGGAACGCGTGGCCCTGCTGGGCCACGAGCTCGGGCATTTCGCGAACGGCGACGTCCGCTCCTCGTTCGTGACGCACGGAGCGCTGCGGACCCTGGCCCACTGGTACTACTTCCTGGTCCCGCACCCCGTGGGGAGTCTCCTGGACCTATGCGTGAACACCCTGGTGTTCCTGCCGCGCTGGGCGGTCCACGGGCTGATCGTCCTGCTCGACGGCCTGACGATGCGGGCTTCGCAGCGGGCCGAGTATTTGGCGGACGCGGGCGCGGCCCGAGCCGGTTCGACCGCGGCGGCCGTCACCCTGCTGGACCGGCTGCTGATCGGCGACGCGGTAGAGGCCCACCTGCGGCGCAAGTCGATGGCGGCGACACGGGCCGACAGTGGCCCCCACGGCCGCGAGGCGCGCGAAGCCATCGAGCGGGAACTGTGGGAAGGACTGGCCCCGCGGATCGGCTCGATACCCGCGAGCGAGTACGAGCGGCTGCGCCGGGTCTCGGCCCGGCGCGGGCACAGCGTCGACGACACCCACCCACCGACTCACCTGCGCCGCCGCTGCCTGGCCTCGGCCGACCCACAGCCGGCCCGGGTGGTCTGCGACGCCTCCCGGGCGCAGTCGATCGCGGCCGAACTGGCTCCGGCCCGCGCCCGGCTGGCCCGTACGGTGATCCGGTACAACGCCGACTGAGGCGGAAGTCCGCCGCCTACTGCGTGCAGGGCACGAAGGCCGGCAGCGGGGCCTCCTAGACGAGCGGGCGCGGCAGACACAGCGCGAAGCGCAGCCTCGGGCCCTCAGTACGTGGAACGAGGCTCGGCCATACATTGCCGCTTGTTCGTTTTGATGCGGTTGACGTGGCCTTCTCGACGCTGGAGCTGTATTGCAGGCTTAGGCCTGGCTTAGGCCCGCGGTGACGGCGTCGATGTCGAACTTCACGAACCGGGCGAATCCGCGGATCGGCTGGGGCGCGTCACGCTCCACTTCGCTGATCCAATCGGGCAACAGGTGACCTGTGCGTTCGTGGACCAGGGCGGTGAACCGATGCGCGATCTCGCGGGCGCGGGCGATGCCTGGGCAGGCCAGGCAGACGTCCGCTGAGCCGGACCTCGTCGTCGCCCATCTGGTGCTGCGGCGCCGCTTGGAGCGCGCGGCACCGCACCTGCTGGTAATGCGGACGCGCAGATCCCCGTACCTCTCGTGGGTGACGGCCACGGGCATCGTGCTGGTGCTCGTGCTGATGGCCCTTCGACCCCGGCGCCCGTGGCCGTCTGGGCTGGGCGACGCTCCTGGTCTCGGCGCCTATGGCGGCCTCCGGCGCACGCGCGCTGCGAGAGCGTGGCCGAGGTCCACCGGCCCAAGGATCCGGGGCGATGGAGCAGCACCGTGCTACGCCGCACGTCGCCACCCGCCCGGCGCAGCGGTCCGGAATTTCTCCAGCCGGGCATCGGCCCAGGGACCAGGAGTGGTGCGGGCGGTTCGCTCTGCGTGCCGGCGCCGTGGCCGCACCCGTTCTTGTTGCGGCATCGAGGCACATGTCCGCCTTCTGGAAGGAGCCGGCAAATCCTCTGGAAGAGAACGGTGAGTGACATGCTCCCATCCGATGAATCCCGAGAAGAGCAGGAACAGCAGGCCGCGGCAGCCCAGCGGTATCGCGACGCGACCGCGGGTCGGCACGCGATCGAGGCGAAGCTGGAAGCCGGGGTGAAGTACCCGGATTCCCGGGAGGCGATCGCTTCCCGGGCCAATCGGCTGCTCGACCGGGGCGGGGTCCCACCCGTGGCCGCAGTGGAGAGCGTCCGCGCTGAGGCGATGGACGTGCCCGAAACCCTGGAGCGGGTCATCGGACTCACCATGGATCTCCAGCCGTGGAGCTTCCTGCCACGGGGCGCCCGCGCGGCCGCCACCGTCGCCCGGATCTCGATCCTCGGCAGTGGTCTCGAGCGGCCGCTCGGCACCGGCTTCCTGGTCTCCCCCCGGCTGATGCTCACCAACCACCACGTACTTCCGACCCCGGAGACCGCACGGCGCTGTTTCCTGGAGTTCAATGCCCAGGTCACCATCGACAACGCACCCGACGCCGCCTTCCGGTTCGCATTCGACCCCGACACGTTCTTCACCGCGGACAAGCATCTCGACTACGCACTGGTGGCGGTCACTCCCGCCGCCGACGGCAGCCTCGCAGGCGCCTCATTCGGATGGAACCAGCTCAGCCTTCAGCTGGGCAAAGTGGTCGTGAACGAACCGGTGAACGTCATCGGCCACCCGATGGGCCGCCTGAAGGAGATTGCGCTCCGCGACAACTCCCTCGTACAGAGGCTGGACGACTTCCTCCACTACCGGACCGACACCGAGCCCGGCAACTCGGGGTCCCCGGTCTTCAACGACCAGTGGGAGGTCGTGGCGCTGCACCACATGGGCGTGCCGAACACGGACACCCAGGGCCGCATCCTGCGCAAGGACGGGCAGATCTGGCGGAGGGGCATCGACAGCGACGACACCATCGACTACGTATCGAACGAAGGCGCCCGCACCAGCTCGATCCTCAAGCATCTCGCCACGGTGCCGCTGGACCCCGCGCGGCGTGCGCTGCTGGCGGAGATGGGCCCCGAATCCGGGCTCCGGCAGGACATCGTCGCCGGACCGGTCGGGACACCGGTCGCGTCGACCGTCGCCCCGGCCCCGCAGGAGGCCGTCGCGGTCGTCACGGTCCCGCGCCCCGCGGTCATCGGTGACGTGCGCGAGTCCACCGGCTCCGGCATCGGTCTGCGCGCCGCGAAGGATGCGTTCGGCGGTCGGCGGCACCTGGTCTTCCTGCACGGCCGGGGCCAGCAGCGACACGACCCCGTCGCGCTCCGCCGCGACTGGACCGGGGGACTGAACCACGGACTCACCCGCGCGGGGCGTCCCACCATCGACCCCGTAAACGTCTGGTTCCCCTTCTACGGTGACCTGCTCGTCGCATCCATGGGGCAGCACGAGTCCGTTCCCGGCTCGTTCGACGCGCCCGCGATGTCGGCCGCGGAGGCGTTCGCCGCCGAGTCCGAGGCGGGGACGTACGAGCAGCTCCTCATGGAGGCGGCGGTCCGGGCGGGCATGCCGCAGGACGGCCAGACGGCCACGGAGAGCCTCGGGAGCACGCTGGTCGGATCCTTTCAGCGGGCACTGAGCTGGCTGGCCGCCAAGACCGACATGGACGCGTTGGCCATCGCGACCATCTACCGCGACGTCGACGCCTACCTGAGCAATCCGGAGGTCCGCAAGGACGTCCTGAACTGCGTGACCGAGACGCTCAAGACGCTCCCGGCCGACAGCGAGCTCGTCCTGGTGACCCACAGCCTCGGCACCGTGGTCGGCATGGACCTCGTCGCCAACCGGCTCCCCGCCGGGATGAAAGTCTCCCTCCTCGTCACCGCCGGCAGCCCGCTGGGGATGGACACGGTCCACGGTCGGCTGATCCAGCCGGGCCACAGCCGGCCTGCGAACGTCCTGAACTGGGTCAACGCCTGGTGCCCGACCGATGCGGTGGCCATCGGATGCCCGCTGGACGGCCTCTGGGGCAAGCTGACGGACCTGGCCGTGGTGAACGCGAGCGACCGCGCGCACAACATCGACGAGTACCTCGCCCACCCGGAGGTCGCCACGGAGATCGGGCAGGCGATTGAGCCGGAACGCATCCTCGCGTAGAAAGCCACCCCGTCGGCGCCGGAGGCCCCCCACCTGCGCATCTGGCCCTCACAAGATCTGAGCGCGGTACCCGGCCAATGCGGCCAGGCACCGCGCTCAGTGGCTTCCCAATGGAGAAGTCAAGCTGTGGCAGCGCATCCCCACGCCTACCGAAGGGTTCGATTTGATCAGGCGGAACCGGGTCATGACTACAGAATCTGCTGGTGACGACTGGTCACGGTCTCTTGTGAACGCTGCCGGTTGGGCTACGCGGCAGGTACTCCAGGTTGACTGGGCGGCTGCCGGGGAACGTCTCGGATGCCGTTGCCCAGCGACTACGAGCGGCTCGTGGAGCAGTTGGGGAAGGGAACGTTCGACGACGGGTACAACGACCTGCACGTCCCCGAGGCGTCCCCAGCCCAGAGGAGCTCGCGACGACGGCAGTCGCGGATCCATCGGGTCAGCCGGGCGGTGCCCATGCGACGGACCGCGGCCGGGGCTTGATAGCCGTTGCGGCAGGCGCGGTACGGGGGCTGAGTCGCGTGTCCGTACTGCCGCCTGACCTGCCGCGCCTACAGACGCCGGCCACGTATCTGCGCGGCGAGCTGGGCCGCGCGGAGCCCGCACTGACCGAGGCGCAGGAGCGCGAGGCCGCCGCAGCGCGGCGGCGCGCACCCATAGAGCCGCCCGCCTGGCTGGTGGAGCGCGGGATCGGCACCGGCCGCCCCCGGTCCGCTTCCATGTCGGTGGCTGCTGGGACACCGGTAAGCGGTGCGCTTGCGCCACCCCGGAGCAGATACGCGGCCTGCTCGCCGAGGGCGTCGCGGCCTGCATCCGTTGTCGCCCGGACACCGCCCTGGGGGTGCTGGAGTGACCGGCCGGCGCGCCAGGGTGGAGGGATGAGCCCTGACCCGCACGTGGTCGTCTGCCGAGCGCGGCGGGCATCACCACACGCGAGATGATGTCGGCGTACCAGCCGAACCGCTCCCCTGCGGGCACCCCGTCCGACGACACCACAGACCACATCCCGCGCCCCCCATTCGAGCTCTTCGCAGCACCAACGATGCAGCGAAGAGGGTCTCTGTCAGCGCATGGTTGGAGCCCTGCCGGCGCGAGGCGCGGCAAGACCAGGGACGCAAGCCGCCCGTTCATGCGCCGGCAGGTGAACAGCTCTGCCTGGACGCCGGGAAGGAGAGGCTCCGTGTCGTGCGCCGAGAGCCACAGCAGACCGGCGTGAACGCGTGCGTGGTTTTGTCGCCGGGAGCCGGCAACGTTTGTTGCTCACCGCTGGGAGCGGTCCGCCAGGACAAGAAACGTGTTGCTGAGTTCTGGAAGCGTGCCGGTGCCTGCTTCTGGCCGTCTCGTGTGTCGGCCGGCTCGGTGCAGGTGATCATGGGCCCGGACCCATATCTCTGACCCAAGCCGCGAAGGACTCGCCGCAGGGGTAGGTCCGGAGCGCCACGGGCCGTACCCGGCCACCGAAGTCGCCGCCGCTCACCTAGCTGTCCGCCGACCGGACCACCGAACCCGACTACCCGAAAGGACCTCAGACTGATGTCCAATATGGCCTTCGATCGTTGCCGTACTCGGCACCCTCGCCGGCGCCCTGACCGCCGGACTCCTCCAGCACCGTTCGGCACGCACCGCACGCACCGCACGCGCCGAGCAGCGCACCGACAGCCACCGCCAGGACCAGCTCGGTGCCGTCACCGACTTCGCGGCCGCTCTGGACGCGCATCGCTCGGCGATGTTCCATCGCGAGCGTCTGGCCCTGACAGAGACGGGCACCGAGTACCAGCTGGAGGCCCAGACGAGGTCCCACGACACCCGGGCGGCGATTACCGCGCCCCACATCCGCCTTCAGGTTCTGGTCCCCGAACTGGCCGGCCCCGCCCGGCAGGCCGCAGATGCCGTGTACGCGCTGCGCAAGGCCACCGGCCGCACCGAGCTGGACGCCCGGCGGCATGGCCAAGGAAGCGTCCGTGGCCTTCGTCGCTGCGGCCGCCACGCTGCTGAGCCCCGACAACCGCTGACCGAGGGGACCACTGCCGACGTCCTGACCCGCCGATCCCGCGGTGGTGGTGCGGGCTACGACCCGTTCTGGCTGGCGCCGCTGTCCCCAGTCAGCTCCCGTGAGCTTTCGGGCCGTTTTACTCGGAAGGGGTCCAGTCCTGCGGCACGTTCGTGATGCGGCAACCGCGACATCTTGGAGACCAGCGCCCACATATTGCGTTCGGCCGCCAGGTCGCCTGGTAGGAGGAGGCCGAGGGATTCGGCGAGCGGTTTGCGTCCTGTGTTCACTAGTGCCCGTACGGCCGCGGACCATTCGTCGGTTGCCGACACCGCCGCGCGGTACCACACCGGAATCAGGAAGCCTGGCACGGCCATGGCCGTGAGCAGCAGCGGGACATCGGGACGGGCCGCTGTCAGGGCTACCGCCGCGCAGAGGACGACTGCGCAGTGGCCGTAGAGCAAGGCGACGAAGAAGTCGACGTTCGCGCGCGCGAGATCGACCTGGCGGCGGACCTGCTCCGGAGCGCTACCGGTCAGTTCGTTCCATATCACCTGGGTGTCGAGGCGGAACCGGTCGTAGCCGTACTCCTCGAGGCGCCGGATCGCATTGCCCAGCGTCGTCGGTGCCAACTGCGCGTCGTCGACAGGAAAGCGAGCGAGTCGTTCGCGGAGCAGCGCGCGCTGCACAGCCGTACGCCGCCGGTCCTTACGGGCGGCCCGGGCGATCCGCCGGTTGGCGCACAACGTGGCCAACTGGGCCGTGCCATCCGCCGCCAGGAGGCCCTCTTGCTCCTGGCGCCGCAGCCGAAGCAGCGTGATGCGGTCCTGCAGATCCTGCTTGGCCTGCCGCCGGCGAGCGCACCCATACGCGGCGAGCGCGCTCGGCCAGAGGGCGTATCCCTCCAGTACGCTGTAGAGAGGGTTCTGCAGGGCGCTGAGCGCCAGCCCGAGGAGTACCGAGACGGCCAACACTCCGACGGACAGGGGCGTGACACCCGACGACCACAGCTTCGCGGACCAGCCGGTGCGCCGCAGGCTCGGCCAGACGGCCACGAGGAACAGGCTCACGTTCAACGCGGTCGGCAAAAGCCACCCCACCAGCACCGTCCACGCTCCGCCGAGGGCGCTTTTGGCGATGTCACCCACGCGTCACCACTCGTCGTCATCGTCATCGAAGGGTGGTCCGGGCGGTGTGCTCTCGGCTGACCCATCAGGCGGGGGTGAGGTCGACGCGGGGGCCGGGTATGGCATCGACGCGGCAGAGGGCGACTCGGCCGAGCGCAACTCGGCAACGAACTCCAGGCACGAGGCGTAACGATCCTCAGGACGCTTGGCCAGCGCCTTTGCCATCACAGCGTCGACATCAGGCGCGATCTCCGGACGCCTCTCGGAGAGGGCAGGGGGCGGATCGTACATGTGTGCCCGCAGCAGCGCCATGTCGCTGTCGCGCTCGAATGGCGGCCCGCCGGCGATGGTTTCGTAGACGACACAGGCGAGGCTGTAGAGGTCGCACCTGCCGTCCAGCGGCCGGCCTGAGATCTGTTCCGGCGCCATGTAGTCGAGCGTGCCGACGAACTCGCCCGCGGTGGTGAACCCGTTGAGCGACAGCGATTTCCTCGTCAGTCCGAAGTTCGTGAGGTAGACGTGCTCGGGGTGGTCGCTGTCGGTGCCGGCGGCGACCAGGATGTTGCCGGGCTTGACGTCGCGGTGGACCAGATCGTGCGCATGGGCCGCGTCGAGTGCGGATGCCACCTGGGCGGCGATGCGGAGGGCGGTCGGAACGGGGAGCGGGCCCTCTTGGTCCAGCAAGACCCGCAGGTTCGGACCGGGGACGTACAGCATGGCGATGTACAGGACGCCGTCGCTCTCACCGGCTTCGAAGATCGGCAGGATGTGCGGGTGGTCGATCGACGCGGCAACCCGCGATTCGTGGGTGAAGCGGCGTAGGAAGGTGCCGTCACGGGTGCGTTCGGGGGCGATCAGCTTGAGCGCGACCGTACGGTCCAGGCGCAGGTCCTTGGCGCGGTAGACGACGGACGTTGCCCCACGGCCGATCTCGCGCTCCAGCTGGTAGCCCGCAATCTCTCTACCTTCCAGGAAACCTCGGCGTGCCTCCATCAATCAGCCACCACTCTCACGCCGGGAAATCGCATCAGGATCGCTCGGAGCCGTCACCGCAGCACCGAAACCACTTGCCGAGGCTGGGAGGGATGCGGCTGGCCCAACGAGCCGCTCCTCCACAGTGAAGTCTACCCAAACCGGCTGATATCCGACTGTTGCCGGCGTGTTGGCGTGCCGGTGTGTGCCGCACAAGGACGCCGATGAAGAGGGCCATGCTGGTGGCGCCAAGCCTGCGTAGTCGAACGTCGCGTGGATGCGTGTGGGTGGGTGGCGTGGTGACGGGCGGTCAGTACCCTGCTGTTTCGGCGCCGGGGCCCAGGCGGCGGCGCCCGGATGCGGCCGCGGAGCGTACGGCGGGTTCCTCGGGCCGCCCGAGCGGGGGCCTCGGGCGGCCTGAGCGGGGGCCTCGGCCGGCTCGGCGGCGAGACGGGCTCGGCGGGTGGCCGGAGGCTGCGCCGGGGAGGCTCAGGTTTCACGGGTAGAGCCCCGGACCTCTGGGTCCGGGGCTCTACCGTGTGGCTGGTGCTGCTCGGAAAGCAGACTCGGAGTGGAGGGGCGCGGTCAGTCCGTCTCGACGTAGGCGACCAGGACCAGGGTGCCCAGGGCCGTGGGCACGTACAGGACCCGGACGCCGTCCTCGCGGTGTTCGCGGACCGCACCGTGCTTCGACAGGATGCCGAGTTCGGGATTCCTGGAGACGGCCACGAGTACGGGGTCAAGCCGCAGGCGCTCGGCAGGGGTCATCTTCTCGACCTGTTCCTGCGCCACGTCGTAGAAGACGATGCGGGCGCGCTTCGGACCGTGCTGCCCCATCAGGCGACGTTCGAGGTCGGAGCGGAGTCGTCGAGTGGGGGCTGACCCAGGTTCTCGCGCAGGTCTTCCCAGGCGGTGACGCGGTCCAGGTCGACACCTTCGCCGGCCAGCCGCTCCAACACGTAGGCGATCTGCGGGTCGCTGTCGGCCATTTCCCGCGCGTCGGTCCGCAGGGCTTCCTGCTCGGCCGGGTCGAAGACAATCCGCATCACGGCCTCCAAGTAATAGATGCTGCAACGAGGCTAGCGCAGGAGCAGCTGGTCGGAAGCGGGAAGGTGAAGAGCATTCGGAGGCCCGCCTCCCATGCGCGGACCAACGCCGTGGCCGGCGGCAGGCGTCACGGCGAGCGCGGTGCGTACGGGTGCACGTGGCCGCTGAGGCCGGTGGCCCTGGCGGTTCCGGTGGTCACACACCACCCTCGATGAGCGACCAGCCCGAGGAGACCTGGGCGAGCGAGCCGACGTTGGCGTAGTTGCCGTTGACGAGCGTCGAGGTCCAAGCGGTCCCGTCGTTCTTGTAGAAGAACAGGCTGTCCGAGGTCCGGCCCACCTTGTCCCAGATGCCGGAGGTGCCTATCTTGCGGAAGTCGATGCCCGAGCCGTCGGTCGCCTCGGACACTCGGAACTCGAGTTCGCCACCGGCCCTCGCCCAAGACAGCAGGGAATCCTTGGTCGCGGTCAAGTCCCCCAGGAAATCGTCTCTCGGGATGCTGCCCGTGTCCGTGTAGACGCCACCCTTGAGGGTCCCGTAGCCCACGTTGCTCCAAGGGAAGTCGGCCGACCCGTGCCTGGCCGCCGAGACCAACGTGTCGCACGATGCTGCCATGGTCCCCCAGCCCGTGCTGAAGTTGTCGTACACGCGCACCTGTCGGTAGACGCCGTTCTTGAGGGTGCCTGTGACGCCGTGGCCGGTGTTCCCATTGTAGAAAATCACGGAGTCGCCGGACGCCTCGACAAAAGTCCAGCCCGTGGAGAAGTTGTCGAAGGTCTGGGTGCGGGTATACTTTCCGCCTTTGAAGGTGCCGACCTCCCCGGCCCCGGTGTTCTTGTTGTACAGCACCAGCGAGTCGCGGCTCGCTGCGGCGTGCGTGTAGCCGGCCGGGAGATTGAACGCCGACTTGTACTGCCAACGGCCGGCGGAAAGGGTGCCGGTGCCGGCTTCGCCGCTGCCAGCCTTGTAGAACAGGATCGAGGTGCTCGGCGTCGTCGCGTTGCAGTACGGCGAAGCAGCGGTCGCGGGTGTCACCGGACCGGCCAGCAGGACGGCCGTCGCGGAAATTGCAGTGGCAAGTGCGGCCACCAGGGATTTCCTCATGATTCTCCCCATCTCCTCGCACTTGGGCGCATGCGGCACCAGGGCGCCTGGGCGCCTGCGGCCGGCCATCAGGGCGTGCCGGAATTCCCCGCGCCGCAGCCGTGCACGATCTGGAGGAGGACGCCCTTACGCGCGGCCGGCCCGCCCCACGGCGCCGGCCGGTCGCCGCTACCGAGCTTGTTCCACGCTCGTGCTCAGACGTCCTCGTTCATCGTGCGCTGCCCACGGCCGCACCGCATCTCGGTGCGGCGGCAGGCAGTCAGCCCGAGCCTTGAGACTGGGATCAGAGCGATGGCGGCCGCCGCCCTTGTAGGAGCAACCTTCGGGATGTATGGCCCCTGGGATCTGCTCCTCAATCTCGTCGCCGAAGTCGTTGCCCTCGACTTGCTGTTCCTCATCCTCGATCTCGCCTGACCCAAGTCCGTCGGTGCGGGCATCGGGGTGGGCGCACCGAGCCGAGGAGTTGCCCTTCGCCGGCTTGCGGGGCCGTTTCTTTGATGGCGGTGGTGTATGTGTTGGCCGGTCGCGGCAGATGCCTCTGCCCCGGGGTGCTCACGCATCGGCAGGCCGGACTCGCCAGCCGGCACCGACGGCACCGCACCACCGTCCCCGGCCCGCACGCAGCAAACTCCGCGCACGTGAGCCCCGGAGTGAGACGGGCAGACTGCGATCGGCGAGGAGCTGCTCGAGGAGGACGGCACCACCAGGCACCCCGAGGTCGGGTTCCGTCAGGTCCAGCTTTCACTTGAACCCCAAAAGCTTGGCGGTTCTCGTCACCCGACGCCCTCAGGTCGTGGCGCTCGGTGGCGGAAGGGCCGGGGACTGCGGGGCGTAGAGGTGGCCGTCCCGGGTGCCGATGTAGGCCAGTCCGTCCATGACCGCTGGAGAATTCACCCAGTCAGTGGTGGCAAACTTCCAATGCAGTTCGCCGGTGGCTGCGTCCACCGCGTACAGGCTGAAGTCCCGGCTGCCGACGTAGACCAGGCCATCGACCACGACCGCAGTGGATGCCGCCGCCCCGCCGGTGGGGAATTTCCAGCGCACCTCTCCTGTGGCGGCATCCGCCGCATGCAGGTGGTTGTCCCAACTTCCGCAGTAGATAAGGCCGTTCATGGCCACCGGGGATGCGGTCACCTAGGCCGTGTTTTAACTTG
>NZ_JAGGOT010000008.1:182791-304913 GCF_018614195.1 Streptomyces sp. ISL-43 | reverse complement strand
TTGTGCGGAGCAGCACTAGGGCTTCCCGGAGCTGGGTATTTCCGGAAAGCCCCTGTCAACGTACGGCGTGGGCGCTCTACCATCGCTCTATCCGTAGCAGGCTCTCCTCCGTTTGTGCCGGCGCCCGGGTCTACGCGGGCATACCGGCTTCTACGGAGCATCGGGGGATGCACATGACCAGCGCTCCGCACCTGCTCACCGAAGACCGACCGGAGTTCGATCGGCTCCTCGACGAGGCGCTGCGCACCGCGAACGACCGGCCCGAGCTCGCCACCATCGGCGAACGGCTGAACGCCGAACAGCTGCGCACCATGGCCATGGCGGCCACCGCACTGCTGACGGCCGCGGCCGCGGCCGAGTACGACCACTACGTGAAGATCCGCAAAGAGCGGCAGGACGAGATCCTGTCCACCCCCGGAACGACGGGGGAGGAGGGCGGCGGACAGGGCGCGGGCGGCGGCGCGGGCGTCAGCGCCGTGGTCGCGGTCCTCGCGCCGGTCCTGGCCGGCACCGCCATGCTGATCTTCCTGATGGTGGGCTACATCCTGAAGATGATCGAGCCCGAACCCGCCTTCGCCGACACGATGCTGACGGCGGGCTGGCTCTTCGGCGGGCTCACCGCCGCCGCGCTGCTCTTCGCCGTGGTCGGGCTGCTGGTGACGGCCGTCCGCAACAGTTCCACCGAGGTGGTGGCGGACGAGACCGAGGCGGTACCCGACGAGGTGGCACGGGCCCGGGAGGCCTGGCGCAACGCCCTGCTGGAGCGCGGCATCATGCCGTTCCTGCGGGACGCGCTGGCCGATCCGAGCTCGGGGGCGTCGTATCCGACCCCCCGTACGCCGGGGGCCGGGCGCATCCCCAACCTGGGATACACCCGGCCCCACTTCACCAGCCCGGGGGCCCCTGCGCAGGGGTCCCGTCCCGGTTACGCGTCACCGGACTTCACGAGCCCGGACTTCGGCGGCCCGGAGACCGAGCCGGAGTGAGGGCTACTCGGTGCGAAGGCCGTTCGACGGACCCGCGTAGCCGAGGTCTCCCTTCCATTCGACTTCTCCCTTGGAGACGCCCTTGGCACGGACGACGGGGACGGGCGCCGGCGTCTGCTCCTGCCAGCCGGCGGCGTCGGGGACGAAGGTCTGCCCGGTGACCGCGATGTGCAGCTGGAACACCCGGCCGGTGGTCGTCAGCACCTTGATGTACGCGGCAGTGGCCTGTCCATCGATGGAGACTCCACAGGCGACTCCGGTTTCCGTGCTGTTGGGGTAGCCGGGAAGGCCGGAGACGTCGATCCAGGCGGGTACGCCACCCACGGTGCTGGCCCGGCCCGCGAAGGTGTGACCGCCGGTGAGCGCGGCGTGGAAGTCCTCGTTGTCCGAGGGCGCGAAGCTGTCGATGTCACTGCACGGCCCGGTGGCACCCACCGGCCCCGTCGGACCCGTGGGACCCGTCGCACCGGTGGAACCCGTGGCGCCGGTCGGACCCGTGGCGCCGGTGGCGCCGGGGTAGCCCTGCGGCCCGGTCGGACCCGTCGCCCCCTTGTGTCCACGCGGGCCCCGTGGGCCCGTCGGGCCCACGTTGCACTCGTCGTCGTCGTCGTCGTGAACAATCGGAGCGGTCTCGACCGCCGCCCCCTGGGCCCCGGTGGCGTCCGCACTGCGATGCTCGGACTTGCAGTACTCCGGACTCCCCGGCACCGGGGCCAGCGCGACCGCCGGGGATGCCATCCCCGCCAGCACCAGCGCCACCGAGGCGAGCGTGCCTCCCGTCAGCCAGCCGGCCCGACGGGGCACCGGCCCCAGGTACGTACGGGCCTTGTTCTCAGAACTCATCTACCGCTCCTCGCGCACACGGGATCGAATGGAACTCAGAAGTCCGGAAATAAGACCGGGCTCCGCGGGCCATCCTGAAGACCGCGCCCTCGCGAGTCCGACCGGCGCGCCCATCCGTCAGCGGAACGGCGCAGCGCACACCGCCACTCGGCGGCCCGCCACACGGCCACTCGGGTCCGCGCACCGCCGTGCCGAGCGGATGCTTCACGTGAAACATCCGTCCCTGTTCACGTGAAACTCCCGAGTGCCCGCCCGTCTAACCGGCGGACCGGTCTCCCAGCGCCCGCCTCCGCTGCGCGACATCCGCCAGCGCCGGCAGGCGCCAGGCCCCGTCCGGGTGGTACAGATTCCGGCCCGGCTCCACGATCTCGTCGATCCGGTCGAGGGTCGCGTCGTCGAGGACCAGCCCGGAACCCTTCACCAGTGACTCCAGCTGCTCCATGGTCCGCGGGCCGATGATCACCGAGGTGACGGCGGGATGCGCCAGCGGGAAGGCCACGGCCAGCTCGGCAAGCGTGCAGCCGATGGAGTCGGCGAGCTCCACCAGCTGCTCCACGGCCTCCAGCTTCGCGACATTGCCCGGAATCGCGGGGTCGAAGCGGGCGGGAGTCAGCGCCGCACGCCCCGAGGTCAGGTCGATGGCACCGCCGAGCCGGTACTTCCCGCTCAGGAACCCTGACGCGAGCGGGCTCCAGGTCAGGACGCCCATCCCGTACCGCCGGGCCACCGGCAGCACGCTGCTCTCGATCCCCCGCGCGAGGATCGAGTACGGCGGCTGCTCGGTCCGGAACCTCGGCAGGGCCCGCCGTTCGGCGACGTGATGCGCCTCGACGATCTCCTCGGCCGGGAAGGTGGAGCAGCCGAAGGCCCGTATCTTGCCGGCCCGCACCAGATCGCCGAGAACCGACAGGGTCTCCTCGACGTCCGTCCCGTGATCGGGCCGGTGCACCTGGTAGAGGTCGATCCAGTCGGTGTCCAGCCGCCGCAGGCTGTCCTCGACAGCGCGCACGATCCAACGCCGCGAGTTCCCGCTGCGGTTGCGGCCCTCGCCCATCTGGAAGTGCACCTTGGTCGCGAGCACGACATCGTCCCGCCGGCCCCTGAGGGCCTTGCCCACGATCGTCTCGGACTCCCCGGCGGAATACATGTCCGCGGTGTCCACGAAGTTGATCCCGTGGTCGAGCGCGGCGTGGATGATCCGCGCGCACTCCTCGTGATCCGGATTGCCCACCGCCCCGAACATCATCGTGCCGAGGCAGTGCGCGCTGACCTCGATGCCGGTCCCACCCAGAATTCGGTATCGCATGCTCATGGGCCGCACTGTAAAAGTTGGAGCGCACTCCAACGCAAGCCCCCGATCCGCGAGCATCAGGTCATGGCGACTTCGGCAGCCCGGACGTCGGCAGCCCGGAGCACCGGCCGGACTGAGGTCCGGCGGCACTCCGGGCCGCTTGGTTCACTGTTGGGTCATGGTGTTGGTGCTACCGCCGGGGTCACCCGTTCGGGTGCTAGGGGCGCTGCTTGTTGCCCTTGTTCACCGTGTGGTTGGCGGCCGGCTTCTTGGCAGCCTGGTTCTTGACGGCAGGCTTCTTGGCGGGCGGGCTCTTGAAGGGCTGGTTCTTGGCGGCCATGTTCAGCATGGGAGCGGTCATGGGGCCGGGGGTGATCAGAACCCACGGGTGCTGTTGCCCCATCACCGCTGTCCCGCAGTTCAGAGACGGTGTGGGGTTATCGACCTCACAGAAGGTCTCCCAGACCTGCCCGGTGGTGGTCGACACCTCGATGTTGGCCCCGTTGGAGTGCTCGTCGACGGCGATTCCGCACGCCACTCCGGACGGGTAGTTCGGGTTGCGCGCGGGGTTGGTCAGGTTGTGCCAGTCGAAGTTCGTCGGGGGGGTCCCGATACCCCGGATTCCGACGTACGCGATCCCGTTGATCATCACCGCCTTGATCTCGCGGGATCCGCTGGGCTTGTAGTTGGCGATGGCGTTGCACGCCCCGGCAGGGCCGGTCGCACCCGTAGCACCCGCGGCACCGGTCGCACCGGTGGCGCCGGCCGGACCCGTCGCACCGGGCTCACCAGCCGGACCTGTCGCACCGGTCGCACCGGTCGCACCGGGCTCACCAGCCAGACCCGTCGCACCGGTCGCACCGGGCTCACCGGCCGGACCCGTCGCACCAGCCGGACCCGTCGCACCGGCCTCACCGGCCTCACCGGCCTCACCGGCCTCACCGGCCGGACCAGTCGCACCGGTGGCGCCCGTAGCACCCGTTGCGCCCTTTTTAACCCTTCGGACCTCGCGGACCCGTGGGACCCGTCGGACCGGAGGGCCGGCACTCTTCGTCGTGGCCGTCGTGGTGCCCATCGTGGGGACCGCGCCCGTCGTCGTCGCCCCAGCCCTCGTCCCCGCCGATCCGGTTCTTGTCGCCGCCCGGCGACCAGTCGTGCGGCTCGCAGTCGTCGCCTCCGCCGCCCGACGGGGCGGCGGCTCTCACGGCCGTGACGGCCGGCTTGACCGCCGCGACGACAGGACTGCCCATGCCCACGAGCACGAGGAGAGCGAGGCCAGGGCACCTCCCGCGATCCAGGCCCGGTTGCGGGGGATGGGACCGAGTTGCGGCCTGGTCCGCTGCTCACGACTCATTTGCAGCGCTCCTTCGGAACAGAATGCGAGCCTGAACGGGTGACGCCCCAGCCGCGAGTTCGAACTTCCTTGGGGAGCTACGGAAGACGAGTCCGGCACCTTGAGCCGCCAGGTGTGTAAATCAATGAATCGGCCTATCGGATACCCACTAACGGGCTCGTCGACGGCCACCCTCTGGCAGTGCCATCGGCGTGCCGCCACACCATCGGCAGTCGCACTCCCTAACGTCGCCCGCGATCCGTCCGAAGAGAGGGTGTTGCGGTGAAGCCGACCATCTGTCTGAACATGATCGTCAAGAACGAGGCGCCGACGATCCGGAAGTGCCTGGAGTCGGTGCGCCCCCTGATCGACACCTGGGTGATCGTGGACACCGGCTCCACCGACGGCACCCAGGACGTCATCCGGGACTGCTTCAGCGATCTGCCCGGCACTCTGCACGACCGGCCGTGGAAAGGTTTCGACGGCAGCCGCACCGAGGCGATCGAACTCGCGCGCTCCAGCGCCGACTATCTGCTGTTCATCGACGGCGACGACGAGATGCAGGTACGTCCCGGGTTCCGCATGCCGGACCTGACCCTCGACGCGTACCAGATCGCGCTGCACGACGGCCCGATCGTCCACTGGCGGCCCGCGCTGGTCTCCAACCGGCTGCCCTGGCGGTACGTGGGCGTACTCCACGAGTACATCGAATGCGACACCGAGTACAGCCGCGGTGTGATCGAGGGATTCAACATCCTCTCCGTCGGCGGTGGGGGCCGCCTCCGGGAAGAAGGCCACCGGGCGAAGTACCTGCGCGACGCGGAAGTCCTCACCGAGGGCCTCGCAAAGGAACCCGACAACACCCGGTACGCGTTCTACCTGGCCCAGAGCTGGCGCGACGCGGGAGAGCCGGAGAAGTCTCTCGCCACCTACGACCGCCGGGCGGCCATGGGCGGCTGGGCCGAGGAGATCTACTGCGCGCAGCTCTACGCCGCGCGGCTGGCGGCCACCCTCGAGAGGCCGTCGGCCGAGGTGGTCGACCGCTATCTCCGCGCACACGAGAGCCGTCCCTCACGCGCCGAGGCCCTCGGCGAGCTCTCCCGCCTCTGCCGCCTCGAAGGCCGCTGGCCCCTCGCCTACATGTTCGCCCGGCAGGCAGTGCGGATGCCGTACCCGGACGACATCCTGTTCGTCGAGTTCGCGTGGCACGACTGGCGCGCGCTCGACGAACTCGCGGTGGCTTCCTACTGGGTGGGCGAGTACCAGGAGTCGATGGAGTGCTGCGAACGCCTCCTCCACGAAGGCAAGCTTCCCCGGAAAGAGCACGACCGGATCCTCGCGAACCTCGAATTCGCCCAGCGCAAACTGGGTGCGGCAGCCCCGGTCCACGCCTGACCGCCGCACCCGGCGCACACGTCCTGCACGACGGGCAGGCCCGCGACTCCCCCTCTGGGTCGCGGGCCTGCCCGTGTGCGCCGGAGCGGGGTCAGTCGGCCAGCGGGAGGTACACGCGGTTGCCCGCCGCCGCGAACTCGGCGGACTTCTCCGCCATGCCCGCCTGGATCTCATCGGCCTTCAGGTCGCCGCCGTGCTGGCGGCGGATGTCCTGGGAGATCTTCATCGAGCAGAACTTCGGACCGCACATGGAGCAGAAGTGCGCGGTCTTCGCCGGTTCGGCCGGGAGGGTCTCGTCGTGGAACTCGCGGGCCGTGTCCGGGTCGAGGGCCAGGTTGAACTGGTCCTCCCAGCGGAACTCGAACCGCGCGTCCGACAGGGCGTCGTCCCACTCCTGGGCGCCCGGGTGGCCCTTGGCCAGGTCCGCCGCGTGCGCCGCGATCTTGTACGTGATGACGCCGGTCTTCACGTCGTCGCGGTTCGGCAGGCCCAGGTGCTCCTTGGGCGTGACGTAGCAGAGCATCGCGGTGCCCCACCAGGCGATCATCGCGGCGCCGATGCCGGAGGTGATGTGGTCATAGGCGGGCGCGACGTCCGTGGTCAGCGGGCCGAGCGTGTAGAACGGCGCCTCCTCGCAGATCTCCTGCTGAAGGTCGATGTTCTCCTTGATCTTGTGCATCGGGACGTGCCCGGGGCCCTCGATCATCGTCTGCACGTTGTACCGCTTGGCGATCGTGTTCAGCTCGCCCAGCGTCTTCAGCTCCGCGAACTGCGCCGCGTCGTTGGCGTCCGCAATGGAACCGGGGCGCAGGCCGTCACCCAGCGAGTACGTGACGTCGTACGTCGCGAGGATCTCGCAGAGCTCTTCGAAGTTCGTGTAGAGGAAGTTCTCCTTGTGGTGCGCCAGGCACCACGCGGCCATGATCGAGCCGCCGCGCGAGACGATGCCGGTCTTGCGGCGCGCGGTGAGCGGCACGTACGACAGCAGCACGCCGGCGTGGACCGTCATGTAGTCGACGCCCTGCTCGGCCTGCTCGATGACCGTGTCCTTGTAGATCTCCCAGGTCAGGTCCTCGGCACGGCCGTCGACCTTCTCCAGCGCCTGGTACAGCGGCACGGTGCCGATCGGCACGGGAGAGTTGCGCAGCACCCACTCGCGGGTGGTGTGGATGTTGCGGCCGGTCGAGAGGTCCATGACCGTGTCGGCGCCCCACTTGGTCGCCCAGGTCATCTTGTCGACCTCCTCCTCGATCGAGGAGGTGACCGCGGAGTTGCCGATGTTGGCGTTGACCTTCACCAGGAACCGCTTGCCGATGATCATCGGCTCGATCTCGGGGTGGTTCACGTTCACGGGCATGACCGCGCGACCTGCGGCGATCTCCTCGCGGACGACCTCGGGGGAGACGTTCTCGCGGATCGCGACGTACTCCATCTCCGGGGTGATCTCGCCCCGGCGGGCGTACGCGAGCTGCGTGACGGCGGCGCCGCCACGGCCCCGGCGGGGCTGGCGCGAACGGCCCGGGAAGACCGCGTCGAGGTTCTTGAGGCCACCGCGCGGCGAGGTGTGCTTGATGCCGTCGTCCTCGGGGCGCACGGGACGGCCCGCGTACTCCTCGGTGTCGCCGCGGCCGATGATCCAGTTCTCGCGCAGCGGCGGCAGGCCGCGGCGCACGTCGGTCTCGATCTGCGGGTCGGTGTACGGCCCGGACGTGTCGTAGAGCGTCACGTCCTTGCCGGTGGTGAGATGGACCTGGCGGACCGGCACCCGGATGTCGGGCCGGGAGCCCGCCAGGTAACCCTTGTGCCAGCCGGGCTGGCGCTCGGTCTGGCCATCGGCGTCCTGGCCGACGGCAGGCGTGCGTGCGTCCTGAATGGTCATGAGACCTGATCTCCCTACGCCGGCATTACCCGGTAACAGGTTCGGCGGTCGACGCAGCCTCTTCCCGTACGCAATCTGACGCGCGTACGGTGATCAGCGCCCTCTCAGCCCGGTGCTCCGAGCTCCCGCGTTGTGCAAAGTAGCCCCCACGCTAGCGTCATGTGTGGCGTGCTGAACAGTGGGCCCCCTCATCTCTTGCGATGATCAGCCGGTGACGTCCTCGCCGCATCCCCCCACCGAGCCCTCTGACCCCACCGATCACACCGGCCACGCGCACCCTGAGCCCGGGCACTCCCACGGCCATTCCCACAGCCACGGACCGGCGGCTCCCGTGTCGAAGCACCTGCGAAAGGTGATCGCGGCCGTACTGATCCCCTTCGCCACCGCCGTGGTGATCGGCATGGCGGTGCTGTGGCCGGGCGGCGCCCCGGGCCACGAGCGCACCGGGGTGGGCTTCGACCGGCAGACCCAGCAGGGCAAGGTCGTCTCGCTGGCGCGGGTCGACTGCAAGTCCGTGAACGCGGCGCAGGTGCCCGCCACGGGCGACACCTCCACCCCCGAGGGACGCGAGGCCGTGGCCTCGCAGAACGGCGAGTGCAAGAAGGCCACCGTCGAGGTCGGCACCGGCCCGGACAAGGGCCGCGAGTTCTTCGAGATCGTCCAGCCCGGCGCACCACGGCAGTTGAGAGACGGTCAGGAAGTGGTGGTCGCCTACGCGCCCGACGCGCCGCGGGATCTCCAGTACTCCGTGATCGACGTGAACCGCAAGTTCCCGATCGCCCTGCTGGCCGGCATCTTCGCCCTCGCCGTCGTCCTCGTCGGGCGGATGCGCGGGCTGTTCGCGCTCATCGCCCTCGCCGTCAGCTTCGCCGTACTGACCCTCTTCATCCTCCCTGCGATCCTGCAGGGCTCGAACCCGCTGGTCGTGGCGGTGGTAGGGGCCAGCGCGATCATGCTGATCGCGCTCTACATGTGCCACGGCCTGACCGCCCGCACCTCGGTCGCGGTCCTCGGCACGCTCGTCTCACTGCTGCTGATCGGCCTGCTGGGCTCGCTGTTCATCGACTGGGCGTTCCTCAGCGGCAACACAGATGACAACACCGGGCTGATCCACGGGCTCTACCCCGACATCGACATGAGCGGTCTGCTGCTCGCGGGCGTCATCATCGGATCGCTCGGCGTACTCGACGATGTGACGGTCACCCAGACGTCGGCGGTCTGGGAACTCCACCAGGCCGACCCGAAGATGGGGCCGCGCGGCCTGTACCGGGCGGGCATCCGCATCGGTCGCGACCACATCGCCTCCGTGGTCAACACCTTGGTACTGGCATACGCGGGCGCGGCGTTGCCCCTGCTGCTGCTGTTCTCGATCGCGAACAGCAGCATGGGCGCGGTGGCCAACAGCGAGCTGGTCGCGGAGGAGATCGTACGAACCCTCGTGGGCTCGATCGGACTGGTCGCCTCGGTACCCGTGACCACGGCCCTGGCCGCGCTGGTGGTATCGGCCGACCGCGCGCCGGACCCGGCGACCGCGGCGGCCTCGGGGCCGCTGCGCGGCGGCAGGGGCCGGCGGCGCAAGCGCTGAAAGGCGGACCGGCGGGCGCGGCTGGTCAGGTCGCGCACACGGCCGGTCGCGAGGAACGGCAATGCGGAGCACTCAGCGCGTCGGCACGCTGAGCCGTGCTGCGGTGCTGCGGTGCTGCGGTGCTGCTTACGTGCGGTGCTTTGCGCACTGCTTACGTGCGGTGATGCTTACGCACGGTGACGCCTGGCGTCAGCCCGCGTTCTGCTCGTTCTGCCGGGATCCGGCCAGGATCTTGTCGAGCGCATCGTCGAGGTTCTCCTCGAAGTCTCCGAGGTTGCGCTCCTGGCCGAGCGGAACGATTCGGTCGGTGCGGTCGAGGAACGCCACGAGCGGCGCCGCACTCGCCCGGAAGAGAGCCCGGTCCGCGCCCACCTGCAGCCGGATGTGGACATCGGACAGGTCCTCCGGGTCGGTGGGAGCGATGTGGACGTCGCCGTCGCCGCACGGCTTGTTGATGCCGTCGAGAAGAAGCTCCCGGCCGAACGCCCACGTCACGGGCGCGTCTCCGGGAAGGTGGAACGTCAGGCGGACCGCGTAGGGGTCCCGAGCCTCGTACCGGAGCTCCACCGGGATCCGGAACGAGAGCTCCTCGGAAACGAGGAAGCTCATCATGACCTCTGCCTGTACCGACTCGCGCATTGCCTACCCCGCTTTAGTGGAAGTGGCCAGGAATGATCCCCCAGGGCCCTCTTGACAAGAGTGGTGTAAGCGCTTGCAGATCACAAGGAGTGAGTTTTCAGATACTGATAGAGAACGAGAGGGTGCTCAACAGCGCGCCTACTTCACTCCGTAGCCGATCGACCGCATACAGCAATCGGTCCTCGTGGTGCAGAGGGAGGGAAATCGCCATGGTCGCGGCGGTGTCGCCGGCCGTGATGGGGATGGCCGCGCACACCGTCCCGAGGGAGTATTCCTGCCGCTCGGTCACCGGCTGCATCCGCTCCATGGAGCTGATGCGCTGCTCGAGGGCGTGGACGTCCCTCACGGTGTAGGCGGTGAGGGCCTCGACCGGGTGGCGGTCGTAGTAGTCCTTGCGCGCCTTCTCGTCGAGCTGGCCGAGCAGGCACTGTCCGACGGCGTGCGCGTGGCCGGTCTCGCGGAAATCGGCCCACTCCTCGCAGGCCGGGTTGGCCGCGGTGTCCGATACGCCGACGACTTCGATTTCACCCTCGCGGTAGACCGCGAAGTAGACGGGGGCCCCGACCGCGTCGCGGAAGTGCGCGAGGGAGTCGAGGATCATGCTGCGACGTTTCTGCTGGAGCCCGCCGCCCGCCAGCCGGCCCGCGGCGTCTCCCAGGACGAAGACGCCGCTCTCCCGGCGCAGATAGCCCTCGTGTGTCAGGGTGCGCAGCAGGTGGTACGCGGTGGGAAGCGGGAGCCCGGCCTCGCGCGCCAACTGTTTCGCCGGGGCTCCCTCGCTATGGGAGCCCACCGCTTCGAGCAGCCTCAGCGCCCTCTGCACCGAACCGATCAGGGTCGGCACACCGGCGTTGTGAACCGAAGACAAAGCTCACCCCCAGGCGTGGCGGCAGGCCGCGGGGGCCCGCCCTGCGGGGGCCGCCCCCGCGTGTGCCGTGACTCCTGGGGGTCGTGCTCGGCGGCTGAAAGGACCGCAGGTCAGGGCGGCAGTACCGGCTTTCGGTGCCCAGGAAACGGCACAGATTGCCACTCTATCCGCCGATTCCCGGCCTGTGAGCGGTTTAGTGCTTCACGTTCCCTCACCTGGGTTAATCCCGAAGCCGCCCGGGTCGCGCCGTTTCTACCACTCACCGGCGGAGGACTTGGAGCCGCCGCCGGTGAACTTCTTTACGACGAAGATCAGTCCGCCGACGAGGGCCACGAGGAGGAGCGCCTTGAAGAGGAAGCCGATCAGCGCGCTCAGGACGCTGGTGATCACACCGCCGAAAACGAAGACCACAAGCAGCGGAACGGCGACCCACTTGACCCACCAGGGCGTGCCTTCGAACATCCCTCGGATGCCTTCCATGTCCCAACCTCTTCCTTGTCCGTGACTTCCTGCTTTCGATGCTAGGAGGCCACGGCTGCCGGCGGGGGCCCGCGAGCCCCCGGAGTCCCCTGATCCGCCCCCTAGGGGGACCGGGCCCCGAACCCTCAGCCGCCCGGCCGGTTCACCCTTCCGGCGGCGAGAAGACCACCATCACCTTGAGGTTCTCGGTGATGTGGTGGAACTTGTGCGGCACTCCGGCCGGGACGTAGACCACGCTCCCGTTCGCCACGGTCGTCGTCTCCTCCCCGACGGTGATCGAGGCCCGGCCGCTCACGACGAAGTACACCTCGTCCTGGCCGTGCGGCTGCTGGGGATCGCTCTGCCCGGCGTCCAGCGCGTAGAGCCCGACCGACATGTTCCGCTCGCGCAGGAACTGCAGGTAGGCACCCTCGTTCGCGGCGCGCTCGGCCTCGAGCTCGGTCAGCCTGAAGGCCTTCATCGTCTTTGTACCCCTTGTACTCTCTCGTGCCGCAAGCATCCGCAGATCAGCTGATGTTCCACCGGGACCAACTCTGCAACGATCAGACACATGACGAATTTCGTAGTCAAGACCCTCGCCAACGCCGCGGCCCTTGCCGTCGCCATCTGGCTCCTCGCGGGTATCACGCTGGACGACGGCAGCAGCCTGGGCCGCCGCACGCTCACCCTGATCCTGGTCGCGCTGATCTTCGGCCTGGTCAACTTCATCGTCAAGCCCGTGGTGAAGCTGTTCTCGCTGCCGCTCTTCATCCTCACCCTCGGACTGTTCACCCTCGTGGTGAACGCGGCGATGCTGATGCTGACCTCCTGGCTGGCCAAGCAGTTCGACCTCAGCTTCCACGTCGACAACTTCTGGACCGCGGTCATCGGCGCCCTGATCATCTCCATCGTCTCCTGGGCCGCGAACACGGTCCTGCCCGACAAGAACTGAAGCGGCCGCCCGTGTACCGCGTGTGCTTCGTCTGCACCGGCAACATCTGCCGCTCACCCATGGCCGAGGCCGTCTTCCGCTCCCACGTGGCCGACGCCGGGCTCGCGGGCCTGGTCGCGGTCGACAGCGCCGGCACCGGCGGCTGGCACGAGGGGGACGGTGCCGACCCGCGCACCGTGGCCGTCCTGGAGGCCGCCGGGTACGAGCAGGACCACCGGGCCCGGCAGTTCCGGGCCTCCTGGTTCGCCGGCCTCGATCTCGTCATAGCGCTCGACGCCGGGCACCTGCGCGACCTGCGGGCGCTCGCCCCCTCCCCGCAGGACGCCGCCAAGGTCCGGCTGCTGCGGTCCTACGACCCGGCGGCCCCGGCCGCGCAGGGCGACGTACCCGATCCCTACTACGGTCCCCCCGCCGGATTCCAGGAGTGCCTGGACCTGGTCGAGGCGGCGAGCCCCGGCCTGCTGGACGCCGTACGCGAAGCCGTGAAGGAGCACACCCGATGAGCGCATCCGACAGCTCGCCCCCGCGCGCCCAGGGGCTCGGCGACGGCACCTTGGCCGTCCGCGCCGGACTGCCCGAGCCCGTCAAGAACGAACCGCCGCTGCCCGGCCCCGTCTTCGCCGCCCACTTCCACCTCCCCGGCGACGTGGACGGCCCCTACACCTACGGCCGCGATACCAACCCCACCTGGACCCTGCTCGAGCGGGCCATCGGGGAACTGGAGGCCCCCGGCACGGACGGCGTGGACACCGTCGTCTTCGCCTCCGGCATGGCCGCCGTCTCCGCCGTCCTGCTCTCCCAGGCACGCGCCGGCGACACCGTCGTCCTGCCCGACGACGGCTACCAGGTCCTGCCGCTCGTCCGGGAGCAGCTGAAGGCGTACGGGGTCCACGTGCGCACCGCCCCCACCGGCGAGGACGCCCAGCTCTCCGTCCTCGACGGAGCCCGGCTGCTGTGGCTGGAGACCCCCTCCAACCCCGGGCTCGACGTCTGCGACGTACGGCGCCTCGTGGACGCGGCGCACGCCGGCGGAACCCTGGTCGCCGTCGACAACACCCTCGCGACACCGCTCGGCCAGCGCCCCCTCGAACTGGGAGCCGACTTCTCGGTGGCCAGCGGCACCAAGGGCCTCACCGGCCACGGCGACCTGCTGCTCGGCTACGTCGTCTGCCGCGACGCGGAGCTCGCCGCGGGCATCCGCCGCTGGCGCAAGGTGGTCGGCGCGATCCCGGGCCCCATGGAGGCCTGGCTCGCCCACCGCTCCCTGTCCACCATCCAGCTGCGCGCGCAGCGGCAGTGGGCCAACGCGCTCGCCGTCGCCGAAGCCCTCGCCGACCGCGCCGACGTCACCGGCCTGCGCTACCCCGGCCTGCCCTCGGACCCCTCCCACAAGACGGCGGCGCGTCAGATGCGGGGCTTCGGCTCGGTCGTCTCCTTCACCCTGGCCGACCGCGCGCACGCGGAACGGTTCATGGCCGCGCTGCGCCTCGTCGAGGACGCCACCAGTTTCGGCGGGGTACGGTCCACCGCCGAGCGGCGCAGGCGGTGGGGCGGCGACGACGTGCCGGAAGGGTTCATCCGCTTCTCCGCCGGGGCCGAGGACACGCAGGACCTGGTCGCAGACGTGCTGCGGGCCCTCGACGCGGCGGGCGCGCAGACCTGAACAGCCGTCCGCACGGCGGTCCGAGCCTCCCGCCCGGCGGCTCGGACCCCCCGGCTCCCGGCCCCGCGGGACCCGTGCGCGCGCGGGTTTCGAGGGCACGCGTTTCAGAAGCGGAAGTCTGGGCCACTCTTCTCCCATGACCGAACGTCCAGTGGTCAAACGCACCGCCCGCGCGATCCTGCTCGACGGTGACGACCTGATCCTCATCAAGCGCACCAAGCCCGGCGTCGATCCTTACTGGCTCACCCCCGGCGGAGGCGTGGAACCCTCGGACCTGACCGTCGTCGACGCCCTCCACCGAGAACTCCACGAGGAGCTCGGCGCGAAGATCACCGATGTCGTGCCCTGCTTCGTCGACACCGTCGAGCACATCGCCGACCGAGGGGTGACCGGCGTCAAGGTCCAGCACTTCTTCGTCTGCCACCTCGAATCCATGGACCCCAGCCAGCGGCACGGCCCGGAGATCGACGAGCCGGAGGGCGAGTACGAGATCGTCCGCGTGCCCTTCAGCCGCGTCGGCATCGCCGCGGTCCACCTCGTCCCGCTGTCCCTTCGCCACTACCTCGACGGCAACATCGAGGGCGTGCGCGCGATGCACGCCCCTGACCTGGGCTGACCCCTACCGACCGCGGGCGCCTGCCGGAATCAGCCGGCGACGCCCGCCAGCTCCTCCACGGCGTCGTGCCGGATGCGCTCCTCGGGGATCCCGATCCGCTTCAGCGCGTCCACCCCGCTGCGGATCATCGCGGCCGGTCCCGAGATGAACGCGTCGTAGGAGCTCCAGGGCCCGTTGGTGCCGACGGCCTGCGGCAGCTGTCCGGCCAGCCCCTCGGCGCAGACCACCGGGCGCACCGACAGCCAGGGGTGCGAGCGCTGCAGCCCGAGCAAGGTGTCCTTGTCGTACAGGTCGTTGTCGCTGCGCGCCCCGAAGAACACCTCGACCGGACGGCGTTCGCCGTGCTCGGCCACGTCCTCGATCAGTGCCTTGATCGGGGCGATGCCGGTACCGCCGCCCAGGCACAGCATGCCGTTGTCGGTGCTGTGGTCGACCACCATCGATCCGGCCGGCGGCCCGAGCCGCAGTACGTCGCCCGGCCGGGCGTGCCGTACCAGCGCGTTGGAGACCCATCCCGCCGGAACGGCCTTGACGTGGAAGGACAGCAGACCGTCCGCGCGCGGGGCCGAGGCGAAGGAGTAGTGCCGCCACACCCTCGGCCACCACGGGGTCTCCAGGCTCGTGTACTGGCCTGCGAGGAAGGGGTACGGCTGGTCGGGGCGGACGGTGAGCACCGCGATGTCGGAGGTGCGCAGATCGTGCGAGACCACTTCGGCGTGCCACCACGGCGGCGCCTTGGTCTCGGCCTCGGCCGCCGCGTCGATCATGATCTGGGAGATGGCGGTGTACGCCCGCACCCACGCGGCCTCGGTCTCCGGCCCCCAGGTGGCTTCCGCGTACCGGGCCAGCGCGCCGATCAGGGCCTC
Organism: Streptomyces sp. ISL-43; assembly: GCF_018614195.1. Classification (GTDB taxonomy): domain Bacteria; phylum Actinomycetota; class Actinomycetes; order Streptomycetales; family Streptomycetaceae; genus Streptomyces. The sequence continues at coordinate 289,538 of NZ_JAGGOT010000008.1, read as the reverse complement.
GCCCACCGGCGGGTAGTGCCCTGGCTGGGTGCCGTACTTGCGGTGCCCGGTGCCCAGCCGGCGCAGGTAGGCGGTGAGCGCCTCCGCGTCGTCGATGTGCTCGGCGGCCGTCAGCAGGGCCTTCAGCAGCCGGTCGCGCTGTACGTCCATCGCCGCGGGGAACATCCCCCGAAGCTCCGGGTGCCCCGTGAACACCAGGGCGTAGAAATAGGAGGTCACCTTGTCGGCGACGGGCGCGATCTCCGCGAGGGTCCGGCGGATGAGCACGGCATCGGGGGAGGGCTCGGGCGCACCGTCCCCGGACGGTATCCGGGCTGCCCCCCGTCTTGCCGATCTGGTGGGCGGAGCGTCCATGCGGTGCCTCGCTTCGAACATCTCGGTAGGTCTGCACACGCCACGGCCTTCGAATCCGTGGTTCCGGGTTCCACAGCGTGCCAGCCCGCCCCAGAGCTTGCGGGGAAATGCGGGAATTCCGCGTTTCGAACCCACTTTCCCCTTAAGATGCCTCAACTCCCGTGCGCGCCACCCCTGCCAGCTGGTACGCCTCCCGCAGGTCCCGGCCCTCGTAGACGTGCGTCGCACGCTCCGCCAGGAACGGCCGGGCGTTCACCGCGACCGAGAGCGGCACGACGTCGAAGAGCGCCACATCGGTGCTGGAGTCCCCGTAGGCGACACAGTCGGCCCGGCTCACACCGAACCGCTCGCACAGCCGGTCGGCGATCGTCACCTTGCCCTCGGGCGTCAGGATCCCCGCCACCTCCACGGGCCGTGTGAAGGGGACCTCCGGGAACACCGAGCCGTGCGCGGCGTGCGCGCCCCACTCCAGCAGGAGCTCCACGAAGAAGGAGGGCGACAGCGAGACCACCGCGCAGTAATCCCCGCGCTCCCGGATCTCCTGCCAGACCTCCCGGATCCCCATGAGCCACGGCGCGCCGTCGAACGCCGCCCGGACGTGCGCCGGAGTCAGTCCCGTCCAGAGCTTCTGGACCGCCAGCGCGAACTGGTGCGGTCCGATCTCCTGGGCGGCGAAGCTCCGCTCGAGCTCGGCGATCTCGACGGTCAGCCCGAGCTGCCGGGAGATCTCGACCGGCGCCGCCGTGCCGTACATCAGGGTCCCGTCGAGGTCGAACAGGTGCAGGAGGGTCATAGCCACCGAGGCTAGTGCGTCCGTTTCCCCGCAGACGGCATGTTTCACGTGAAACATCGACCGGAGCGCCGAGGCCGGAGCACCCGAGGGGCGGGGTGGATGTTTCACGTGAAACATCCACCCCAAATTCCCTGGACCGGGCCCATCCGATGAACCAGGCTGGGGCCGTGACACCACCACACCTCACCACCCTCCCGATCCGCGCACTGACCGTGGACGATCTCCGCCACTGCGCCGATCTCTCCGAAGACCGCGGCTGGCTCCGCGAGGAACACAAGTGGGGACTGCTGCTGACCGCCGGGCGCGGCTACGGCATCGACGCCCCCGACGGCCAGGGACTCGCCGCGGGCTGCGTGGTCACCCGGTACGGGCCTCCCGGGGCGGACCCCGAACTCGCCGCCATCGGCATGGTCCTCGTCGCGGACCGGTACTCCCGCCAGGGCTTGGGCCGGTACCTGATGGCCTACATCTGCGACGACGTCCTCAAGGGCGTCCCCCTCGCGCTGCACGCCACTCCCTACGGCCGCCCCCTCTACGAAGAGCTCGGGTTCGAGACCACCGGCCGCGCCGAGATGCTCCGGGGGGTCTTCCGTCCGGACGGGGCCACCCCCTCGACCGTGCCGGGCTCCGGCTCGGTCCGGCCGGCCACCGCCGAGGACATCCCGGGGATCCTCCGGCTGGACGCCGAGGTCTTCGGCGCCGACCGGACGCATCTGATCACCCGGCTGCCCGCCTTCACGGACCGGCTGTTCGTCGCCGAGGACTCGGCCGGCGAGCTGACCGGCTACGGCGCCATCTGGCCCAACATGGACACCCATGTGGTCGGACCGCTGGTCGCCCGGGACACCGCCTCGGCCCAGGCCCTGGTGACCGCCCTCGCCGCGACCACCGAACGGCCCCTGCGCACCGATGTCGACGTCCGCCACGAGGGGCTGCTCCACTGGCTCAAGGACCGGGGCCTGGACTCCGTCTTTTTCAACGCCGTCATGACGCGGGACATCCCCGGACTGCCCGGTGACTGGACCCGCCGCTGGGCTCCCCTGACCGTGGCCGCCGGCTGAGCGAGGAGTACCAGACCATGACCGACAACACCCCCGACCTGCTCATCCGTCCGGCCGTCGAGGCGGATCTGCCCGCGATCGTCGAGATGCTCGCCGATGACCCGCTGGGTGCCACCCGCGAGTCCCCGGACGACCTCACGCCCTACGCGCAGGCGCTCAAGCGGCTGGTCGACGACCCCCACCAGCACGTGGTCGTCGCCGTCCGCGCGGGCCGCGTCGTCGGCACCCTCCAGCTGACGATCGTCCCCGGCCTCTCCCGCAAGGGGAGCGCGCGTTCGATCATCGAGGGCGTGCGCGTCCACGCCGACGAGCGGGGCAGCGGCCTCGGCACCCGGTTCATCGACTGGGCGGTCGAGCGGTCCCGCGCGGAGGGCTGCCAGATCGTGCAGCTCACCTCGGACGTGACCCGCACCGACGCCCACCGCTTCTACGAGCGGCTCGGCTTCACGGCGTCCCACGTCGGCTTCAAACTCCAGCTCTGAGCCACCGATCGTGGGCCGGGGCGCTGTCGGCGGCCCGGCCCACGATCGGGAGCAGGAGCGGGACCTAGCCGATGCCCCGCCAGCCCTGCTCGTCGACCCCGCCGGGCACCGGGGCCCCGGGGTCGTACGGCTCGCGGGTGAACACGAACGAGCCGAGGTCGAGGTGGCTCACCGAGCCGTCCGGCCGCCGCACGGCCCGCAGGGATTCTCCCGCGTAGTAGCCGTTCAAGCCCGTCCAACTGCCGTCCGGTTCCGGCCGGAAGCGGGCGGACCGGCCGGTCCCGCCCACGGGCCCCAGTTCCAGGAACCCGTCGTAGGTCAGCCGTACGGCCTGGCCCGACGTGCCCCAGTACCAGGGGCCGCACAGGTCCAGCGCGACCGGATCGGCCTCCCGCAGCGGCCGCCACGGCTCGGGCATGCGCGGCTCGGCCTCCGCGACGATCGCCACCAGGTCGGCCGCCAGCGTCGAAGCGGGCAGCCCCGAGGTGCAGTTGGACAGCACCACCGCGGCCACGTCGTCCGCCTCGCTCAGCCACAGCCCCGCGACGAACCCCGGCAGCGAGCCGGTGTGGCCCGCGAGCCGGCGCCCGCCGCTCTGCGTCAGCTGCACCCCGAGTCCGTACCCGAGGTCGGCGAAGCCCGGCTCCGGGGGAGTGGCCGACGTCCGCATCTCCCGTACGGACTCGGCGCTCAACACGCGCTCGTCGCCCCACAGGAGGAAAGCGGCGAACTTCGCCAGGTCTCCGGTGGTGGACCACAACTGCCCGGCCGGGGCCATGAGTCCGAGGTCCTCCAGCGGTTCCGGCATCATCACGTCCGCCCACGGGTGCACCGCCCAGCCGCCCGCGTGCGGGGCCGAAGGCTGCGCGGTCGTGCGCTCCAGCCCCAGCGGCTCCAGCACCTCGGTCCGGAGCACCTCTTCCCACGGCCTTTCGCGCACCGCCTCGACGAGCGAACCCAGCAGCGTGTAGCCCGGGTTGGAGTAGTGGTGGCGCAGTCCGGGCTCGAAGCGGAAGGGCCGCTCGCCCAGGACGTCCGAGAGCTCCGGGCGCAGTGTGCCGGCGGTGCGCTCCCACCACTCGCCGGGCGTCTCGGCCGCCAACCCGCCCATGTGGGAGAGCAACTGGCCGACGGTCACCTCGCCGACGCCCGTACCCGGCAGGAACTTCTCCACCGGGTCATCGAGCCGCAGCAGCCCCTCGTCCCGCAGACGCATCACCAGAACGGCGGTGAAGGTCTTGGTGATCGACCCGATCCGGTATTGCACGTTCCCGTCGGGACCGTGGCCCTCGACCATGGTCCGGGATCCTTCCCAGACCACCTCTCCGCCCCGCACCACGGCCGCCACCAGGGACGGCGTCCGGCCTTCGCGCTGCGCGAGCGCGATCCGGTGGGTGAGCGCGCGCCGGGTCGAGGGAAGGAGTACAAGATCTTCGAATGCGGCATCCATGGGACGGATGCTACGTGTTGGCCATGTCCACGAAGCGTGAATAGTGACCCTGGAAGGCCACGGTGATGGTCGCCGTCGGGCCGTTACGGTGCTTCGCGACGATCAGGTCCGCCTCGCCCGCGCGCGGGGACTCCTTCTCGTAGGCGTCCTCGCGGTGCAGCAGGATCACCATGTCGGCGTCCTGCTCGATCGAGCCGGACTCACGCAGGTCGGAGACCATCGGCTTCTTGTCGGTGCGCTGCTCGGGACCACGGTTCAGCTGGGACAGCGCGATCACCGGGACCTCCAGTTCCTTCGCCAGGAGCTTGAGGTTTCGCGACATGTCCGAGACCTCCTGCTGGCGGCTCTCGGGCCGGCGCGAGCCGCCCGACTGCATCAGCTGGAGGTAGTCGATGACGACGAGGGACAGGTCGTTGCGCTGCTTGAGGCGGCGGCACTTCGCCCGGATCTCCATCATCGACAGGTTCGGTGAGTCGTCGATGTAGAGCGGGGCCGCGGAGACGTCCGGCATCCGGCGGGCCAGCCGGGTCCAGTCGTCGTCCGTCATCGTGCCGGAGCGCATGTGGTGCAGCGCCACGCGGGCCTCCGCCGAGAGCAGGCGCATCGCGATCTCGTTGCGCCCCATTTCGAGGGAGAAGATGACGCTGGGCAGGTTGGCCTTGATGGAGCAGGCGCGGGCGAAGTCCAGCGCGAGGGTGGACTTACCCATGGCGGGACGGGCCGCGATGACGATCATCTGGCCCGGGTGCAGCCCGTTGGTCAGGGAGTCCAGGTCCGTGAAGCCGGTCGGGACGCCCGACATCTGGCCGCTGCGCGAGCCGATCGCCTCGATCTCGTCGAGGGCGCCTTCCATGATGTCGCCCAGCGGCAGGTAGTCCTCGGAGGTCCGCTGCTCGGTGACGGCGTAGATCTCGGCCTGGGCGCTGTTGACGATCTCGTCGACGTCCCCGTCGGCGGCATAGCCCATCTGCGTGATCTTCGTGCCGGCGGCGACGAGCCGGCGCAGGACCGCCCGCTCGTGGACGATCTCCGCGTAGTACTCGGCGTTCGCCGCCGTCGGGACCGACTGGACCAGCGTGTGCAGGTACGGGGCGCCGCCGACCTTGCTGATCTCGCCGCGACGGGTCAGCTCGGCACTGACGGTGATCGGGTCGGCCGGCTCGCCCTTGGCGTACAGGTCGAGGATGGCCTGGTAGATCGTCTCGTGCGACGGGCGGTAGAAGTCGTGGCCCTTGAGCACCTCGACCACGTCGGCGATGGCGTCCTTGGACAGCAGCATGCCGCCCAGGACGGACTGCTCGGCGTCGAGGTCCTGGGGCGGGACCCGCTCGAAGCCGCCGCCACCGTCCCAGGAGCCCCCCTCGCGGCCCCGGTCCTGCTGTTCGTCCCCGCGGCCGCGGCCTTCTCCGCTACGGCGCGAACGGGCGGGCAGACGGTCACCTGGACCGCTGTCGGCCCAAGGGTCGTCCATGGGCTCGGGCATGCTCACCGGGCCGCCTCCTCCCGTCCGCAACGCGGACCTCGCCGTGCCACTCTTTGTACGACACAGCTCTGACATTTGGGGCACCCGAATCGGCTTTCGGCGAGTCGGGCAACGAACCACGGTAGAGCCGCGAGCGACGTCAGCCAATCTTGTTATCCACAGGCTGTGTGGATGAGGTGTGGATGACGGCGCCAATGCTGTGGGTAAGTCCCCGGAAGCTGTGCACGGACCGGGGGACGACACTGTGGACAAAATCACCCGACGCACCCTGTCACCCCACTTGACCTGCGATTTCCTTCTCCGCAGGACGAGCGGGGGAAAAATCTTGGCCACTGTCTCGAGATCGCCCCCAACGAGGTGGGACGAACGCGCGAATCGACGGATCCGTAAGGATCGAAAAGACCTTGTGTCTATTACCTGTGGAAGATTAGATTGAGCACATGAGACAGGCCACCGCAGCACCGAAGGCTGCCCCGAGACGACACGACCGCGAGATCCTCGCGCTCGCGGTCCCCGCCTTCGGCGCACTCGTCGCCGAACCCCTCTTCGTCATGGCCGACAGCGCCATCGTGGGGCACCTCGGCACACCCCAGCTGGCCGGTCTCGGCATCGCCGCCGCACTCCTCAGCACCGGCGTCAGCGTCTTCATCTTCCTCGCCTACGCCACCACCGCGGCCGTGTCCCGCCGCGTCGGTGCCGGCGACCTCCAGGCAGCCATCCGGCAGGGCATGGACGGCATCTGGCTCGCCCTGCTGCTCGGCGCCGCCGTCATCGCCGTCCTGCTGCCCACGGCACCCTCCCTGGTCTCCCTCTTCGGAGCCTCCGACGCCGTGTCCCAGTACGCGGTCACCTACCTGCGGATCTCCGCCCTAGGCATCCCCGCGATGCTCGTGGTGCTCGCCGCCACTGGAGTCATCCGCGGCCTCCAGGACACCCGCACCCCGCTCTACGTCGCCATCGGCGGCTTCGCCCTCAACGCGGCCCTGAACGTCGTGCTCGTCTACGGCGCCGGCCTCGGCATCGCCGGCTCCGCCTGGGGCACGGTGATCGCCCAGTGCGCCATGGCCGCCGCGTACCTCTTCGTGGTCGTCCGCGGCGCCCGCCGGCACGGCGCCTCGCTGCGCCCCGACGCCGCGGGGATCCGGGCCTGCGCACAGGCCGGCGCACCGCTGCTGGTCCGCACCCTGTCCCTGCGCGGCGTCCTGATGATCGCGACCGGCGTGGCCGCCCGCCTCGGGGACGCCGACATCGCCGCCCACCAGATCCTGCTCTCGCTGTGGAGCCTGCTCGCCTTCGCCCTGGACGCGATCGCCATCGCCGGGCAGGCCATCATCGGCCGCTACCTGGGCGCGGGAGACACCGAGGGCGCCAAGGCCGTCTGCCGTCGCATGGTGCAGTGGGGGATCGTGTCCGGCATCGTGCTCGGCGCCCTGGTGATCGTCGCGCGCCCCGTCTTCATCCCGCTCTTCACCAGCGACCCCGCCGTCGAGAGCGCCCTGCTGCCCGCCCTGCTCGTGGTGGCCGTCTCCCAGCCCGTCTGCGGCATCGTCTTCATCCTCGACGGCGTCCTGATGGGCGCCGGCGACGGCCCCTACCTGGCCTGGGCCATGCTGGTGACCCTCGCCGTCTTCGCCCCGGCCGCACTGCTCGTACCGGCCCTGGGAGGCGGCCTGACGGCCCTCTGGTGCGCCATGACCCTGATGATGCTGGTCCGGATGGCCACCCTCCAGCTGCGCGCGCGCTCGGGCCGCTGGCTGGTCGCCGGGGCGACCCGCTAGACCACCCGATGTTTCACGTGAAACAGGCCGATGTTTCACGTGGAACATCCGCCTGTTTCACGTGAAACATCGGCCGCGCAGAACTCACGCCGAGCCCGCGCACCGCGCGCACCGTGCCGGGAACGACGAAGGGCCGCACCCCAGGGGGTGCGGCCCTTCATGCGCAGCCCTTAGGCGGCGACGACCTCGATGCCCACGTTCGCGGCCACGTCGGCGTGCAGACGCACGGAGACCTGGTACGAACCGAGGGTCTTGATCGGGGAGCCCAGCTCGACGCGGCGCTTGTCGACCTTCGGGCCACCGGACGCCTCGATCGCCGTGGCGATGTCGGAAGGCGTGACGGAACCGAAGAGACGACCGGCGTCACCCGCGCGGGTGGCCAGACGGACCTTGACGGCCTCGAGCTTGGCCTTGAACTCGTTGGCCTGCTCGATGGTCGCGATCTCGTGGATCTTGCGGGCGCGGCGGATCTGCGCCACGTCCTTCTCGCCGCCCTTGGTCCAGCGGATCGCGAAACCACGCGGGACCAGGTAGTTGCGAGCGTAGCCGTCCTTGACGTCTACGACGTCGCCGGCGGTGCCGAGGCCAGAGACCTCGTGGGTCAGGATGATCTTCATTATTCGGTCACCCTTTCCTTATCGCGCGGTGGACGTGTAGGGCAGCAGTGCCATCTCACGGCTGTTCTTCACAGCCGTGGCGACGTCACGCTGGTGCTGCGTGCAGTTGCCGGTGACGCGGCGGGCACGGATCTTGCCACGGTCGGAAATGAACTTCCGCAGCATGTTCGTGTCCTTGTAGTCCACGTACACGGTCTTGTCCTTGCAGAACGCGCAGACCTTCTTCTTAGGCTTGCGCACAGGCGGCTTCGCCATTGTGTCTCTCCTGTGAAATCAAGAAGTGGGGGTGCGAGCTTCCCTAGAAGGGAGGCTCGTCCGAGTAGCCACCGCCGGAGCCGCCGGAGCTTCCGCCCCAACCGCCACCGCCGCCGCCCTGCTGCTGCTGGCCGCCGGCCGGCGCACTGGACGCCCACGGGTCGTCGGAGGGAGCTCCGCCGCCCTGGGGAGCGGCGCCACCCGGGGCTCCGCCCCAGTTGCCACCGCCGCCGCCCTGCTGCTGACCGCCGCCACCGCCGCCGCCGTATCCACCCTGGCCACCGCGACCGGTGGTCTTGGCGACCTTGGCCGTGGCGTTCTTCAAGCTGGGGCCGACTTCCTCGACGTCCAGCTCGTAGACCGTGCGCTTGACACCCTCACGGTCCTCGTAGGACCGCTGCTTCAGCCGGCCCTGCACGATGACGCGCATGCCCCGCTGAAGGGACTCGGCGACGTTCTCCGCCGCCTGACGCCAGACCGAGCAGGTCAGGAACAGGCTTTCGCCGTCCTTCCACTCATTGGTCTGCTTGTCGAAGGTGCGGGGAGTGGACGCGACACGGAACTTCGCGACCGCCGCACCCGAGGGGGTGAAGCGCAGCTCGGGGTCGTCGACGAGATTGCCGACGACCGTGATGACGGTCTCGCCTGCCATGGATGAACCTCTCGGCGGGGATTGCTGCTGGGCTGCTGTGCTACTCGGTCCCGATTACCGCTGAACCGAAGTTCAGTGGGTCTCGGGGCGAAGGACCTTGGTCCGGAGAACCGACTCGTTCAGGTTCATCTGTCGGTCAAGCTCCTTGACGACCGCAGGCTCGGCCTGGAGGTCGATGACCGAGTAGATGCCCTCGGGCTTCTTCTTGATCTCGTAAGCGAGACGACGACGGCCCCAGGTGTCGACCTTCTCGACCTTTCCGTTGCCCTCACGGACGACAGAAAGGAAGTTCTCGATCAGCGGGGAGACAGCGCGCTCCTCGAGATCGGGGTCGAGGATGACCATCACTTCGTAGTGACGCATGTGGAACCCACCTCCTTTGGACTCAGCGGCCACGGTCGTTCCGTGGCAGGAGGGTCGTGATGCGTACGCACGGCATCCGCAGAGCAGACACCGCGCAGACCGTACAGACTACCTGGTCGACTCCTTCCGGTTGAAATCCGGCACCAGGAGGCCACAATCTGTATCCATCGGGTGTGCTCGGTGCTATGCCCCCGGCCCCTGCCGGAGGCGGCCCCGCAGCACCGCTCTGCTGCAGCCAGGAGGTGCCTTTCCGATGGCACAGGCAATGCGACGCCAGTCCCCCATCTCGCTCCTCGCGACCGATGGCAAGCCCCATCCGCTCCAGGACACCCTGATGGCGGTCACCCTGATCCTCGGCGCCGTGGCGTTCGTCACGGGCTTCTTCGACCATCTGCACCTGCTCAGCTCGTGGACCGGGCTGATCGGGATCCTGACCGGCGCCTACGGGCAGTTCATCTCGGTGACGACACGCGAGCGCTTCGCGTTGATCATCGGCCTCGGCGCCTCCGCCATCGGCTTCTTCCTCGGCATGGCGCACGGCGGTCTCTTCGGGGGCTGGCTGGGCTGACCGGGTACCTCCGCGACGGGGCGCCGGCCTCCACCGGCCCCAGGCACGGCCTGTCCCCCAGATGGGTGGCGCCCTTGTCGCAGTAGGCTTCGCGCCATAGCCAGCGAAGCCGCCGGAGGAGACGCCCCGTATGAGCCTGTCCCTGAGGACCATCAGCCGAGAGCAGCATCTGGGCTACCTCCAGAGTCTGCCCTCGGCTAGCCACTGCCAGGTCCCGGCGTGGGCCGACGTGAAGAACGAGTGGCGTTCCGAGAACCTCGGATGGTTCGACAAGTCCGGCGAACTCGTCGGCGCCGCCCTCGTGTTGTACCGCCAGCTGCCCAAGGTGAAGCGGTACCTCGCGTACCTCCCCGAGGGCCCGGTCATCAACTGGTACGCCCCCAACCTCGACGAGTGGCTCCAGCCGATGCTGGCGCACCTCAAGCAGCAGGGCGCCTTCACCGTGAAGATGGGCCCGCCCGTCGTCATCCGCCGCTGGAACTCCACCGCCATCAAGGCCGGAATCCAGGACCCGGAGGTCAAGCGCCTGCGCGACGTGGAGGCCTCGGCCATCGAGCCCCGCGCCTTCGAGGTCTCCGACAAGCTGCGCCGCATGGGCTGGCAGCAGGCCGAGGACGGGGGCGCCGGCTTCGGCGACGTCCAGCCCCGCTACGTCTTCCAGGTGCCGCTGGCCAACCGCTCGCTGGACGACGTCCTCAAGGGCTTCAACCAGCTGTGGCGCCGCAACATCAAGAAGGCCGAGAAGGCCGGCGTAGAGGTCGTCCAGGGCGGCTACGACGACCTGCCGACCTGGCAGCACCTGTACGAGATCACGGCCGAGCGCGACAAGTTCCGCCCGCGCCCGCTCAGCTACTTCCAGCGCCAGTGGACGGCCCTCAACTCCGAGGACCCCAACCGGATGCGGCTGTACATCGCCAAGCACGAGGGGGAGCCGCTGGCCGCCGCCACGATGCTCACCGTCGGCCAGCACGTCTGGTACTCCTACGGCGCCTCCGCCAACCACAAGCGCGAGGTCCGCCCCTCGAACGCGATGCAGTGGCGCATGCTGCGCGATTCCTACGCGCTCGGCGCAAGCGTCTACGACCTGCGCGGCATCAGTGACACCCTGGACGAGAACGACCACCTGTTCGGGCTGATCCAGTTCAAGGTCGGCACGGGCGGCGAGGCCGTCGAGTACGTCGGCGAGTGGGACTTCCCGCTCAACAAGCTGCTGCACAAGGCGCTCGACATGTATATGTCGCGCCGCTGATCCCACCCCATCCCCACACACCGCACCGCTGCACCACGCAGCTTTTCGAGAGAGGCTCCGGACGGGCATGGCGCTCACGCTCTACGTCGACACCGCGCGCTGGCGTGCGCACCAGAAGCAGGTCCAGGACCAGTTCCCCGGGATGATCCCGGTCTGCAAGGGCAACGGCTACGGCTTCGGTCACGAGCGCCTCTGCGAGGAGGCGACCCGGATGGGCGCCGATGTCCTGGCCGTCGGCACGACGTACGAGGCCGCCAGCATCAAGGACTTCTTCGGCGGCGACCTGCTCGTCCTCACCCCGTTCCGGCGCGGTGAGGAGCCGGTGCCGCTGCCGGACCGGGTCATCCGCTCGGTGTCCTCGGTGGACGGGGTCCGCGGCCTGGTCGGCGCCCGCGTGGTCATCGAGTGCATGAGCTCGATGCGCCGCCACGGCATCTCCGAGCAGGACCTCGGTCTGCTGCACGCGGCGATCGAGGACGTCCGGCTGGAGGGTTTCGCCCTGCACCTGCCGCTGGACCGCCCGGACGGCTCGGACGCCGTCGAGGAGGTCATCGGCTGGATGGACCGGCTGCGCGCGGCCCGGCTGCCGCTGCACACCATGTTCGTCAGCCACCTGAAGGCCGAGGAGCTGGCGCGGCTGCGCCAGCAGTTCCCGCAGACCCGCTTCCGGGCCCGCATCGGCACCCGACTGTGGCTGGGCGACCACGAGGCGACCGAGTACCGCGGCGCGGTCCTCGACGTCACCCGCGTCGCCAAGGGCGACCGCTTCGGCTACCGCCAGCAGAAGGCCGCCTCCGACGGCTGGCTCGTCGTCGTCGCCGGCGGCACCTCGCACGGGGTGGGCCTGGAGGCGCCCAAGGCTCTGCACGGGGTCATGCCGCGGGCCAAGGGCGTCGCCCGGGCCGGGCTGGCCACGGTCAACCGGAACCTGTCGCCCTTCGTGTGGGCGGGCAAGCAGCGGTGGTTCGCCGAACCGCCGCACATGCAGGTGTCGATCCTGTTCGTGCCCTCGGACTCTCCCGAGCCGAAGGTCGGCGACGAGCTGGTGGCGCACCTGCGCCACACCACCACGCAGTTCGACCGGGCGCTCGACGCCTGAGTCAGTCCCTGGGGCCCGCGCCCCAGTCGACCCGCTGTCCCTGCGAAGGCGCCGCTTCCTGCGGCGCCTTCGCCGTCTGCGACAGCGTGAAGACGTCCTCGGCGCCGTCCAGGACGCCTCCCGAGGGGTCGTCCGAACCGTCGCGGCGCACCACGTCCCGCTCGGGCATCAGGATGTCGCGTACGACGACGGCGCACAGGTAGAGCGTGCACAGCAGGTGGGCGGTGATCGCGAGCTGGTAGCCCTCCAGGGGCAGGCCCTGGTGCTTGTCCCCGCTGGTCGTGTAGGCGAGGTAGAACCAGATCCCCAGGAAGTAGACGACCTCGCCGGCCTGCCAGATCAGGACGTCCCGCCAGCGCGGCCGGGCCAGCGCCGCGAGCGGGATGAGCCACAGCACGTACTGCGGCGAGTAGACCTTGTTGACCAGGATGAAGGCGGCCACCAGCAGGAAGGCCAGCTGCGCGAAGCGGGGGCGTCGGGGCGCAGTCAGCGTGAGCAGGCCGATGCCCGCGCACAGCAGCAGCGTCAGACCCGTCGCGTAGGTGTTGGCGCCCTCCAGCGGATTCCCGGAGCGCTGCGAGATCAGCAGCCACACGGAGCCGAAGTCGATCGGCCGCTCCTGGCTGAAGGTGTAGAACTTCGTCCAGCCCTCCCAGGCGAAGAGCATGACGGGCAGGTTCACCACGAGCCAGGAGGCGGCGGCGCCACCGGCCGCCGCACCGAACGCGCGCCACTTCCCGGCCCGCCAGCAGAGCACGAACACGGCTCCCAGGAGCAGTACGGGGTAGAGCTTGGCCGCGGTGGCCAGGCCGATCAGGATGCCGAAGGACAGCGCCCGGCCCCGCGACCACATGAGCATCGCGGCGGCGGTCAGGGCGATGGCCAGCAGGTCCCAGTTGATGGTCGCGGTCAGCGCGAAGGCGGGCGCGAGGGCGAAGAGCAGCGCGTCCCACGGGCGGTGGCGGTGGGTACGGGCGACGCACACGGCGATCACGGCGGCGCAGGCCATCAGCATGCCCGCGTTGACCATCCAGTACATCTGCTCCCGGTGCTGCATGGAGCCGCTGCCGGGGGTCATCCAGGAGGCGATCTCCATGAAGAGCCCGGTGAGCACCGGGTACTCCAGGAACTGCATGTCTCCGGGGAGCCGGTCGAAGTACGGCGTGAGGCCGTCGGCGAAGCCGCGTAGGACGTAGAGGTGCGGGATATCGGAGTAGCAGGCGTGGGTGTACTGGGAGCCGGCCCCGCGGAACCACGCCCAGTCGTAGCAGGGCAGCTTCTGCACCATGCCGAGCGCGAACATCCCCAGGGCGACGAGCACCACGACGCGCACCGGGGTCAGCCAGTGGCCGCCCAGCCGCGCGTAGCGGCCCAGTGGGCCGCCGATGAGCTCGCTCCCGGCGGCGGCCACCTCGTCCTGCTGGGTGGGCAGTACGAGGTCGTCCTCGTGCACCTTCGTCATGCGCACATCCTGCCGTACGGCGCCGGACATGGGAGAGGGCCGTCGCACCAAGTGCGACGACCCTCTCCCGCCGTGTCGTGGGGCCGGCGGTCAGCCTCCCGTCGAGCCCCCTATCGGGAAGGTCCCGGTGCCGCCGTTCGACACCCCGCCCGGTCTGCCGCCCGACTTGCTGGGCGAGGGCGACGGCGAGGTGGAGGCGCCGGGGCTGGGGTCCGGGTCGCAGATCTCCCACGGCCGGCAGGAGGGCTTGCCGCCCTTCGACGGGGACGGGGCGACCGGGGACTCCGAGATCGACGGCGCGATCGACTGCGACATCGAGGGGGTCGGGGACATCGAGGGGCTGGGGGAGGGGGCCCCGGAGGCGTCCGCGGTGACGCCGATCTTGTCGGGCTCCGGGAAGTCCTTCTCCGGGACGCCGTTCAGCGCGTCCTTCATGTACTTCGTCCAGATCTCGGCCGGGATGTCACCACCGTGGAGCGACGGGATGCCGCCCACGCCCTTCATGGAGATCAGTTCCTTCTTCTCCGCGGCGGGGTCCGAGCGGAAGAGGGTCACCGAGGTGGACAGCTCGGGCGTGTAGCCGACGAACCAGGCCGACATGTTCTCGTCGGTGGTACCGGTCTTGCCCGCGGCGGGCCGGCCCAGCCCCTTGGCCTTCTTGCCGGTGCCGTTCTCGACGACGTTCTGCAGGACCTTGGTGATGTTGTCCGCGATGGAGTTGTCCATGGCCTGCTGCGCCTTGGGGGCCTCGAAGCCGGGCAGGTCCCTGCCGTCCTTCTGGACGCTGCGGACCGAGAACGGATCGTGGTGGGTGCCGGAGGCGGCGAAGGTGGCGTACGAGTCGGCCATCCGGATGGCGCTGGGGGTCGAGGTGCCGAGCGCGAAGGAGGCGTTGGGGTTCGGGTCCATCGACTCGTCGAGGATGCCCGCGGCCTTGGCGACTTCCCTGACCTTGCTGTGGCCGACGTCGAAGACGAGCTGGGCGAACGGGACGTTGATGGACTTCTCCATCGCCTCGTTCAGGGTGACGTAGCCGTAGGCGGTCGGGCTCTCGTTCTTCTGCTTGAACGGCTTGCCGTCCTTGCCGCGCAGCGGCTTGCCCTCACGGTTGTTGATCACGGTGAGGTCGTTGGCCATGTACTTGCTGTCGGCCGAGATGCCCGCGCCGTTGGAGTTCTGGGTGCCGTACTGCATGGCCGCCGCCAGTACGAAGGGCTTCCAGGTCGAGCCCACCTGGACACCCGAGGTGTTGGCGTTGTTGTTGAAGTGCTTCTTGTCCATGCCGGGACCGCCGTACAGGGCGACGAGGGCTCCGGTCTTCACGTCCACCGAAGCCGCGCCGAACTGGACGAAGGTGTCGGTGTCGGGCCGCTTCTTCTCGTCGATCAACCGGTCGCGGGTCTCCTCGACGGACTTGACCAGCGCGTCCACCCTCGGCTTCTCGAAGGTGGTGTGGATCTGGTAGCCGCCCTTGGCGAGTTCGTCGACCGTGATGCTCCCGGCCTTCATCGCGTACGCCTTGGCCGTGTCGACCATGTAGCCGATCTGCCCGGACATGCCCTTGGCCTGCGCGGATTCGACGAGCGTGGGGAAGTCCTTGTACTGGTCCCGCTCGGACTTCTGCATGCGGCCGACCGTGACCTCGCGGTCCAGGACCCAGGCCCAGCGCTCGTGGGCCCGCGCGTTGTTCAGCTCGGGAGTGGCCGCCGAGCCGATGCCGCCGTCCGGGTTGTAGAGGTTGGGGCCCTTGAGCACGGCGGCCAGGAAAGCGCCCTCGGACGGGGTCAGCTCCGTGCAGTCCTTGCCGAAGTAGGCCCGGGAGGCCGCCTGGATGCCGTAGGCGTCACGCCCGTAGTAGGCGGTGTTCAGGTAGCCCGCGAGGATCGTGTTCTTCTCCGCGGTCACACCCAGTTTTATCGAGATGAAGAGCTCGGTGACCTTGCGCTTGAGCGTCTGGTCGGAGTCCAGGTACGTGTTCTTCACGTACTGCTGGGTGATCGTCGAGCCGCCCTGGGTGGATCCGCCCTTGGCCATGTTCCACACGGCCCGGCCGATACCCATGGGGTCGACGCCCTTGTCCGACTCGAAGGACTCGTTCTCCGCCGCGATCACGGCGTTCTGCATGGACCGGGGGATCTTCCCGATGGGAACGATCTGGCGGTTGACGGACCCGCCGGTCGCGACCATCTGGGTGTCGTCGGCCCAGTAGAAGACGTTGTTCTGCGCTTCGGCCGTCTTGTTCGCGTCGGGAGTGTTCACCGAGGCGATGCCGATGCCTGCGCCCGCCGTGAGGATCGCGAAGAAGCCCAGGGCGGTGCCGCCCACCAGCTTCCAGGATGGGACGAAGCGCTTCCAGCCGTCCTTGTCCGAGCGCGGGTAGTTGATGAACCGCTTGTCCGGGCGGCCCGTGCCGCGTCCGGCCTTGGCGGCATCTCTGCCCCGTCCCGTCGAGCCTCGGCCGGCGGATCTCCGGGCGTCCGCACGGCTGCCGTGCTCCGACGACTCCCCGTACGGTCCGCTGGGTGACGCGGTGGGAACGTCGCGTCCGGACCCGGCGCCCCTGCCGGGGCGCTGCTGGGCAGCCCGGCGGGCCGCGGCGCGGCCCTCACCCTGGGGCTGCTGCGGTTTGCGGCGGTGCTCGCTCATCGAACGACTACTCCTCGGGCAGGCGAGTGGCCTGGAAGCGGCAGTTGAGTTCCGGTCCCCCCGGTGTCATGGCCCACAGACTACGCACGCCCAAAAGCTAATCAGTGCCGAAGTTCACCCCAAAACAGGCAACTTGCCTCGCACGAATTGGTGATGTGACACCGGTCACCGTGTCGCCACTTGTAGCCGGAGACAACGCGATCTATCGTCTGGATGTATCGAGCCGATACATCAGCTCGACACAATGACTCCGAGGCGGAGGAAGGGCAGGCGGATGAGCAGGCGCTCAGGCATCCTCGAGTTCGCCGTCTTGGGCCTGCTTCGCGAATCCCCCATGCACGGCTACGAGCTGCGCAAGCGGCTCAACACCTCGCTGGGGGTGTTCAGAGCGTTCAGCTACGGAACGCTCTACCCCTGCCTCAAGACGCTCGTCACCAACGGTTGGTTGATCGAAGAGCCGGGCAATGCCCCGGAAGACGCTCTCGCCGCTTCACTCGCAGGGCGCCGCGCCAAGATCGTCTACCGGTTGACGGCAGCAGGCAAGGAACACTTCGAAGAGCTCCTCTCCCACACGGGCCCCGATGCCTGGGAGGACGAGTCCTTCGCCGCCCGCTTCGCTTTCTTCGGCCAGACCGAACGGGAAGTACGCATGCGGGTGCTGGAAGGCCGTCGCAGCCGGCTCGAGGAGCGCCTGGAGAAGATGAGCGCCTCGATCGCCCGCACACGTGAGCGGCTCGACGACTACACGCTCGAGCTGCAGCGACACGGCATGGAATCCGTGGAGCGCGAAGTGCGCTGGCTGAACGAGCTCATCGAAAGTGAGCGGGCGGGACGGGACCAGAGAAAGCCCGGTCCGTCCGACGAAACTGCAAAGTGAGACCTGCATCTCGCAGGCCTCGTCCGAGAACAAACAGGGAGCAACCGGAATGGGTTCGGTTCGCGTAGCCATCGTCGGCGTAGGAAACTGCGCCGCCTCGCTGGTGCAGGGCGTCGAGTACTACAAGGACGCCGACCCGGCGGCCAAGGTCCCCGGTCTGATGCACGTCCAGTTCGGCGACTATCACGTGAGTGACATCGAGTTCGTCGCCGCGTTCGACGTCGACGCGAAGAAGGTCGGCCTCGACCTTTCGGACGCCATCGGCGCCAGCGAGAACAACACCATCAAGATCTGCGACGTCCCGAACACGGGCGTGACCGTTCAGCGCGGCCACACCCTGGACGGCCTGGGCAAGTACTACCGCATGACGATCGAGGAGTCCGCCGAGGCTCCCGTCGACATCGTGCAGATCCTCAAGGACCGCCAGGTCGACGTGCTGATCTGCTACCTGCCCGTCGGTTCCGAGGCTGCGGCGAAGTTCTACGCCCAGTGCGCCATCGACGCCAAGGTCGGCTTCGTCAACGCCCTCCCGGTCTTCATCGCCGGCACCAAGGAGTGGGCGGACAAGTTCACCGAGGCCGGTGTCCCGATCGTCGGCGACGACATCAAGTCGCAGGTCGGCGCCACCATCACGCACCGCGTGATGGCGAAGCTGTTCGAGGACCGCGGTGTCCGTCTTGAGCGCACCATGCAGCTCAACGTCGGCGGCAACATGGACTTCAAGAACATGCTCGAGCGCGACCGCCTCGAGTCGAAGAAGATCTCCAAGACGCAGGCCGTCACCTCGCAGATCCCCGACCGTGAGCTCGGCGAGAAGAACGTCCACATCGGCCCGTCCGACTACGTCGCGTGGCTCGACGACCGCAAGTGGGCCTACGTCCGCCTCGAGGGTCGCGCCTTCGGTGACGTCCCCCTGAACCTCGAGTACAAGCTCGAGGTGTGGGACTCCCCGAACTCCGCCGGTGTCATCATCGACGCCCTGCGCGCCGCGAAGATCGCCAAGGACCGCGGTATCGGTGGCCCGATCCTGTCGGCTTCGAGCTACTTCATGAAGTCCCCGCCGGTTCAGTACTTCGACGACGAGGCGTACGCGAACGTCGAGAAGTTCATCAAGGGCGAGGTCGAGCGCTAAGTCGCGCTCCGGCCGAATCCCAAGGGTCCTCGACGACACCTGGACTTCGGCTGATCTTCCGCGGAGGGTCCCCGGGCAATGTGCCCGGGGACCTTCCGCGTATGTGACCCTTGCCCTCATGGCTGTCGTACGTGATCTGCGCGTACTCCTGCGTCTGCGGGACTTCCGCAACCTGCTCGCCGTGCGGCTGCTCTCGCAGGCGGCGGACGGCGTCTATCAGGTCGCACTGGCCACCTACGTCGTCTTCTCCCCGGAGAAGCAGGCCTCGCCCGCGGCCATCGCCTCCGCCATGGCGGTGCTCCTGTTGCCCTATTCGCTGATCGGGCCCTTCGCCGGGGTGCTGCTGGACCGCTGGCCCCGCCGCCAGGTCTTCCTCTACGGCAACCTGCTGCGGGCCTTCCTCGCCTGCGTCACCGGGATGCTGATCGTCGCGCACGTCCCCGACTGGCTCTTCTACGCCTCGGCGCTGTCCGTGACGGCCGTCAACCGCTTCGTCCTCGCCGGACTCGCCGCCTCCCTGCCCCATGTCGTCGGCCCCGGCCAGCTGGTCACCGCGAACGCGCTCTCGCCCACCGCCGGAACGCTCGCGGCCGTCGCCGGCGGGGGACTGGCCTTCCTCGTCCGGGCAGCGGCCGCCGGCTCCGACGCCCTCGTCGTGCTCCTCGGAGCCGGCCTCTACCTGTGCGCCGCCCTGGCCTCCCTGCGGCTGGCCGTCGGCCTCCTCGGGCCCGACCACCCTCCCGACCGGGTCAACCCGACGGTCGGGGAGGCCATCGCCATCGGCGTCCGTGGCATGGCCGAGGGCCTCCGGCACCTGGCGGCCCGGCGGGCGGCCGCCCAGGCGCTCACCGCCATGACCCTGATGCGGTTCTGCTACGGGGCGCTGACCGTCACCCTGCTGATGCTCTGCCGCTACTCCTGGTCGGACAACGAGGCCGACGGCCTCGCCCTGCTGGGTGTCGCGGTAGGGGTCTCGGGGGCCGGGTTCTTCGCCGCGGCCGTCGTCACCCCCTGGCTCGTGGGCCGGCTGGGCACCCGCGGCTGGATCACCGCCTGCGCGGCCGGGGCCGCCGTCCTGGTACCCGCACTCGGGCTGTTCTTCGCCCCCGGACCGATGCTGGCCGCCGCCTTCGTGCTCGGCCTCGCCACCCAGGGCGCCAAGATCTCCACCGACACCGTCGTGCAGTCCCGGGTGGACGACGACTTCCGCGGCCGCGTCTTCTCCGTCTACGACGTGCTCTTCAACGTCGCCTTCGTCGGCGCCGCCGCGGTGGCCGCGCTCGTGCTGCCCCTCGACGGGCGGTCCGTCCCGCTGATCCTCGGCGTGGCCGCGCTCTACGCCGCGACCGCGGCCTTCCTCATGCGGCAGGGCGATGTTTCACGTGAAACATCGCCCTGACCGACGCCGTCCGTCGATGTTTCACGTGAAACATCGACGGACGCCCACGGGCACCTACGGCGGAAGGCCTCCTCAGGCCTCCTGCGCCGCCCACCACTCCTTGAGGGCGACGACCGCCTCGTCGCGCCCCATCGGACCGTTCTCCAGCCGCAGCTCCAGCAGGAACGCGTAGGCCTTGCCGATCACCGGGCCAGGGCCGACGTCCAGCACCTGCATGATCTCGTTGCCGTCCAGGTCGGGGCGGATCGCGTCCAGCTCCTCCCTCTCCTGCAGCTGCGCGATGCGCTCCTCCAGCCCGTCGTAGGTGCGGGAGAGCGCGTTCGCCTTGCGCTTGTTGCGCGTGGTGCAGTCGGAGCGGGTCAGCTTGTGCAGCCGCTCCAGCAGCGGGCCGGCGTCGCGGACGTAGCGGCGCACCGCCGAGTCGGTCCACTCCCCGTCCCCGTAGCCGTGGAACCGCAGGTGCAGCTCGACCAGCCGGGACACGTCCTTGACCATGTCGTTGGAGTACTTCAGCGCGGTCATGCGCTTCTTGGTCATCTTCGCGCCCACCACCTCGTGGTGGTGGAAGGAGACCCGCCCGTCGCTCTCGAACCGGCGCGTGCGGGGCTTGCCGATGTCGTGCAGCAGGGCAGCGAGCCGCAGCACCAGGTCCGGGCCGTCCTCCTCCAGCGCGATCGCCTGCTCCAGCACGATCAGCGAGTGGTCGTAGACGTCCTTGTGGCGGTGGTGCTCGTCACTCTCCAGGCGCAGCGCCGGCAGCTCGGGCAGCACGTGGTCGGCCAGCCCGGTGTCCGCGAGGAGGCCGAGGCCCTTGCGCGGGTACGCGGAGAGCAGCAGCTTGTTCAGCTCGCCCTGCACCCGCTCCGCCGAGACGATCTCGATGCGGCCGGACATCTCCGTCATCGCCGCCACCACGTCGGGAGCGACCTCGAAGTCGAGCTGAGCGGCGAACCGGGCCGCCCGCAGCATGCGCAGCGGGTCGTCGGAGAAGGAATCCTCCGGGGTGCCCGGGGTGCGCAGCACGCCGGCGCCGAGGTCCTCCAGGCCGCCGTGCGGGTCCACGAACTCCTTCTCGGGGAGCGCGACGGCCATCGCGTTCACCGTGAAGTCACGGCGGACGAGGTCTTCCTCGATCGAGTCGCCGTAGGAGACCTCCGGCTTGCGCGAGGTCCGGTCGTAGGACTCCGAGCGGTAGGTGGTGACCTCGATCTGCCAGCTTCGATCAGTTCCTGCGACACGGGCCGTCTTCTGCGCACCCACCGTGCCGAAGGCGATGCCGACGTCCCAGACCGAGTCGGCCCACGGCCTGACGATCTTGAGAACGTCCTCGGGGCGGGCGTCGGTGGTGAAGTCGAGGTCGTTGCCCAGGCGCCCGAGCAGCGCGTCGCGGACCGACCCGCCGACCAGGGCGAGGCGGAAACCGGCCTCCTGGAAACGGCGGCCGAGCTCGTCGGCGACGGGGGCGACCCGCAGCAGTTCACTCACCGCGCGGGCCTGCCCCTGGCTCAGGACACTGGCATTGTCTTCGTTGGGGTTCGGCACAACAGAAAAGGGTACGTGCCCGGCCCGCCCGGAGCTCCCCCGTTTGCGGCCACCCCGGCCCACGGCGGCTCCGGGCCGGACCCGATCATGTGGAGCAAGGCGCGGCACTCGCGCACAGCGGGCCTCGTTACCATGCGTGGACGCACAAACGACGACCACTGACACTTCGAGGGACCGGGGGAGCGCGTGGCCGAGGCGGCAGACATCCAAGGGGTGCCCCCCGCTCCTGCCCGCAAGCGCTGGTTGCGGCGCGCGGTCGTCCTGCTCGCCGGAACCCCGGTACTCGCCGCCCTGGTCTACTCGCCCGCCCCCGAGGCCCAGGCCGCCGAGGCGGCCGCCGCCGTCGACGTCCAGCTCGACGGCCTGGCGCCCGCCGCTCCGGTCAAGGGCGACACCCTCACCATCTCCGGCACCGTGGTCAACAACAGCCGCGAGAAGATCACCGACGCGCACGTGGGCCTGCGGGTCGGCCCGGCGCTGGGGGACCGCAGTTCCATCGACGAGGTCGCCGAGCGCGGCGTCTTCCAGGCGGGGGTCGACCCCGCGGAGGTCGGCGCCGAATTCACCGTCAAGATCGATTCGCTGCCCTCGAAGATCGCCCAGACCTTCACCCTCAAGGTTCCGGTGGACAAGCTGGGGCTCGACAAGGACGGCGTCTACCAGCTGGGCGTCTCCTTGTCCGGGGAGACCGAGAGCCGCCAGTACGAGCGGGTCCTCGGCATCCAGCGGACCTTCCTCCCCTGGCAGCCGGAGGCCGCGGCCAAGCGCTCCCAGCTCTCGTACGTGTGGCCGCTGATCTCCACCACGCACCTGACGGCGGAGACCGGCTCGGACGAGGTGCAGACCCCCGTCTTCCTCGACGACAGCCTGGCCGAGGAGCTGCGGCCCGGCGGCCGCCTGGAGCAGATGGTCGCGCTCGGCAAGGACCTGCCCATCACCTGGGTCATCGATCCGGACCTGCTCTACACGGTCGACGCCATGACCAAGGGCTATCGGATCCGCACCGCCGACGGCCGGACCGTCCAGGGCAAGAACAAGGCCGTCGCCGAGCAGTGGCTGAGCACGCTGGAGAGCGCCGTCCAGGGCAAGAAGGTCGTCGCCCTGCCCTTCGCGGACCCCGACATCGCCTCGCTCGCCCACCGCGGCAAGGACGTCTCCGGAACTCTGGGCCAGCTGCGCCCGGCCACCGACAAGGCGAAGCAAGCCGTCGAGACGGTCCTGCACGTCCCCGCGACCACCGATTTCTCCTGGCCCGTGGACGGGGCGATCGACCCGTCGATCGTCAACGTCGCGACCTCCGCCGGCGCCCACAACGTCCTCACCCGCAGCGACAGCCTCCAGGAGACCGGCGCCCTCGGCTACACCCCCACGGCCGCCCGCCCCATCGGCGCGGGCACCACGGCGGTCGTCGCCGACGCCGAGCTCTCCACGGCTTTCCAGGGCGACATGCTCAATGCCGGGAACTCCGCCCTCGCGATCCAGCGGTTCCTCGCCCACACCCTCGCCCTGAACCTGCAGAAGACCGACAGCCAGCGCAGCTTCGTCGTGACTCCGCAGCGGATGCCGACCGCGAGCCAGGCGCAGACGATGGCGGCCGCCATACGGGGTCTGCTGCCGGGCCGCTGGACCCAGCCCGCCGAGCTGGAGGCGGCCGCCGCCGCGACGCCCGACCCGCGCGCCGCCACCCAGGTCCCGGGAGCGGGCCAGTACCCCGAGGCGCTGAGCAAGCAGGAACTGCCGGTCGCCGCCTTCGAGAAGATCCGCGGCACGGAGAACACCCTCGACCACTTCAAGGTGATCCTGACCGCGCCCGACCGCGTCGAGATCCCCTTCGGCAACACCACCAACCGGGAGATGTCCGCGTCCTGGCGCGGCCGCCCCGAACCGGCCCTGGAATACCGGGACCAGGTGCAGAAGTACCTGATCGGCCTCACCGAGAAGGTCAAGGTCATCCCCAAGTCCGACGCCACGCTCTCCGGACACAGCGCGACGATCCCCGTCAGCGTCCAGAACAGCCTCGTCCAGGACACCCACAACCTGGTCCTGCGCGTGCGGTCCGCCAACCCGACCCGCCTGATGATCGGCGACAGCGGTGAGGACCAGCAGGAGGTCGCGGTCCAGGGCGGGCACAGCCAGACCGTGAAGTTCACCGCCAACGCCACCGCGAGCGGACCTGTCGAGGTGACCGCGCAGCTCTTCACCATCGACGGCGTCCCGTACGGCAAGGCCCGCAAGTTCACCGTCGAGGCCACCGAAGTCACGCCCACCGTCATGCTCGTCATCGCCGGCGGCGTACTCCTCCTCGTCCTGGCCGGCATCAAGATGTACGCCAGCCGCAAGCGCGTCGCGGCACGGGCCGCCGCGGAGGGGGAGAACACGCAGCAGAGTGACGAGTCCCCGGACACCGGACCGCAAAGCGCGGACCCGTCCGGCACGGGTGAGACAGTGGACCGTTGAGCGATGCCGTGGCCGGTCGGCCTGGGGACGATGAGGTGGGGTTTCGATGAACGCGCCGTACGAAGGTGACCGCGCGCAGGGCACTGGCGGGCCCGCGCCCTCCCAGGGCACCGCCCCCGGCGCCCAGGTGCCGGGGCAGGTTCCCGCACCCGCGCCCGCGCCGGACCACGACCCTTATGTCCAGGACGCCTACGCCTACGACCCGTACCGGTCGCAGGACCTGTCCGCTCAGGACCCGGTGGCCGAGGTCCTCTACGACCGGGCCTCGCACCCACCGCCGCCGCCCGGCACCTTCCAGGAGCCCGGCCCGCTCTACGCGGCTCCGCAGGCCCCCGCCTACGCCCCGGACCCGCGGGTCTGGGCCCAGACCCCGCCGCCCGAGCCGGACGGCCCCTCCCGGCACCTGCCCTACGGCGACCAGGCCACCACGACGCAGTTCGTCGGTGTGGACTCCCTCGTCACCGAGGCCGCCGACGAGAAGCCCCGGCCCGACGCCTTCGCGCACCTCTACCGGGACCAGGAGGCCGCGCCCCGCACCCCCGCCGAGGAAGCGCCCGTCGCCGCCCCGGCGCCGAGCAAGCCCGCCGGACGCGCCTCCAGCCTGCTGAAATCCAGCGCCCTGATGGCCGCCGGCACGATCGTCTCCCGCATCACCGGCTTCATGCGGACCCTGGTGATCGCCGGAGCGATCGGCGTGGCCACCCTCAACGACAGCTACCAGGTCGCCAACACCCTGCCGACGATGATCTACGTGCTGGTCGGCGGCGGCGCCCTCAACGCGGTCTTCATCCCGCAGCTGGTGCGCGCGATGAAGAACGACGAGGACGGGGGAGAGGCCTACGCCAACCGGCTGCTCACCCTCGTCATGGTCCTGCTGGGCGCCGTCACCACCATCTGCGTCCTCGCGGCCCCGCTGTTCATCGGCATGATGTCGCAGAAGATCGCCGGCGATCCGCAGCGGCTGGACGTCGCCGTCGCCTTCGCCCACTACTGCCTGCCCACCATGTTCTTCATGGGCGTGCACGTGGTCCTCGGTCAGATCCTCAACGCCCGCGGCCGGTTCGGGGCGATGATGTGGACCCCGGTCCTCAACAACATCGTCGTCATCGCCACCTTCGGCGCCTTCATCTGGGCCTTCGGCGGCTTCACCACCACCGGCGTCACCGAAGCCGGCATCACACCCGACGGCGTCCGGCTGCTGGGCCTGGGCACCCTGCTCGGCCTGGTCGTCCAGTCCCTGGCGATGGTCCCCTACCTGCGCGACGCCGGCTTCAAGCCGCGCCTGCGGTTCGACTGGAAGGGCCACGGCCTCGGCAAGGCCGCCGGTCTGGCGAAGTGGACGTTCTTCTTCGTCCTCGCCAACCAGCTCGGCCTGATCGTCGTCACGCAGCTCGCCACCTGGGCGGGCGAGGTCGCCGACAAGCAGGGCCACGGCGGTACCGGCATCACCGGCTACAACTACGCCCTGCTGCTCTGGCAGATGCCGCAGGCCATCATCACCGTCTCCGTCATGACGGCCGTCCTGCCGCGCATCTCCCGCTCCGCCCACGACGGCGACGCCGCCGCCGTCCGCGACGACATCTCCTACGGCCTGCGCACCTCGGCCGTCGCGATCGTGCCCTGTGCCTTCGCCTTCCTCGCGCTGGGCGTCCCGATGGCCGGCCTGCTCTACGCCGGTTCCGGCACGGAGAGCGCCCAGAACATCGGCTTCATCCTGATGGCCTTCGGCCTCGGACTGATCCCGTACTCCGTCCAGTACGTCGTCCTGCGCGGCTTCTACGCCTACGAGGACACCCGGACGCCCTTCTACAACACGGTCATCGTCGCCGCCGTCAACGCGGGCATCTCCGCCGTCGCCTTCTTCGTACTCCCGGCCCGCTGGGCCGTCGTCGGCATGGCCGCCGCGTACGGCCTCGGCTACGCGGTGGGCGTCGGCGTCGCCTGGCGCCGACTGCGCGCCCGCCTCGGCGGCGACCTCGACGGGGCGCACGTGAGGCGCACCTACACCCGCCTCATCGGCGCCTGCGTCCCCGCCGCCGCCGTGGCCGGCGCGGTCGCCTTCGCGGTCCTGCACTTCCTGGGCAGCGGAGCCCTCGGTTCCGTCACCGCGCTGGTGGCCGGCGGCATCGCCCTGGCGGCGGTGTTCCTCATCGCGGCGAAGCGGATGCGCATCGAAGAACTCAACGCGATGGTCGGAATGGTCCGCGGACGCCTGGGGCGCTGATGCGTACAACCATCCCCTTCTCTAGCGTGTCGTGCAGAGCGCCGGACTGTGGGCACAATTGGCATGGCTTCGCAGATTGGCCGACAGCGCGTAACGGATGGGGAGGCAGGGACGACGGTGGCGGAACGTAGCACGGCTGCCGTCGACGTGGCCGACAACGGCGGCGACGAGCCGCCGGCCGCTGAGGCGGCCAAGGCCACGGCCGACGGGGTGGACACCCAGAACGGACGAGCCGCGGACGGACCCATGCTCGAAAAGGACGGCGAGCGCAGGAACGCGGCACCTGCGGCCGCGCCCGAACTCCACAGCGGCCACAAGCTGGCCAGACGCTACCGCCTCGAAGAGTGCGTCACCCGTGTGGACGGATTCAGCAGCTGGCGCGCGATGGACGAGAAACTGCGCAGGGCCGTGGGCGTCCACCTGCTGCCCGCCGACCACGCCCGGGCCCGGGCGGTCCTGGCCGCCGCCCGCTCCTCCGCCCTGCTCGGCGACCCCCGATTCGTCCAGGTCCTCGACGCCGTGGAAGAGAACGACCTCGTCTACGTCGTCCACGAGTGGCTGCCCGACGCCACGGAGCTCACCGCGGTCCTCGCGGCGGGCCCCCTGGAGCCGCACGAGGCCTACCAGCTCGTCAGCCAGATCTCCCAGGCCATGGCCGCGGCGCACCGCGAGGGCCTGGCACACCTGCGCCTGACCCCCAGCGCGATACTGCGCACCTCCACGGGCCAGTACCGCATCCGGGGCCTCGCCGTGAACGCCGCCCTGCGCGGCATCACCAGCGAAACCCCGCAGCGCGCGGACACCGAGGCCATCGGCGCCCTCCTGTACGCCGCCCTGACCCAGCGCTGGCCCTACGAGACCGACGCCTACGGCCTCACCGGCCTGCCCAAGGGCGTCGGCCTGATCGCCCCCGACCAGGTCCGCGCCGGCGTGCACCGGGGCCTGGGCGAGCTCGCCATGCGCGCCCTCGCCAACGACGGGGCCACCGCCTCCCGTCAGGAACCCGCCTGCACCACCCCGGAAGAGCTGTCGAAGGCCGTCGCCGCGATGCCCCGCATCCGGCCGCCGGAGCCCACCTTCACCGCGCCTCCGGAGTACCAGCACACCACCTACCAGCAGGGCAGCTACGGCAGGCCCACGCCTTCCGGCATGACCACCGCGCAGCCGCTCGCCGTCGTGCCCCCGCCTCCGCCCCTGCAGAGCCGTACCGGCCGGGCCCTCAAGTGGGGCGTCGCCGCCCTGCTGATCGCCGCCCTCGGCCTGGGCAGCTGGCAGCTCGCCGACACCCTGCTGGACTACCGCGGCACCCAGGGCGACAGCGGCCCCAACCCCTCCCAGCCCAACACCAACGACGCCGAGGACAAGAAGGAGCCCGCGCAGCTCCCCATCACCGGGGCTCAGGAGTACTACCCGGACGGCACGCCGCAGAACGCCACCGAGGTCGCCAAGACCCACGACGGGGACGCCTCCACCTTCTGGCGCACCAAGAGCTTCTACGAGGGCCCCCAGATCAAGATCAAGGACGGCGTCGGCATCGTCTACGACCTCGGCGCGGAGTACGAGGTGAGCGAGGCTTCGATAGCGCTGAGGTTCGCCGGTGACCACACCACCCTCGCCCTCTACAAGACCGACTCCTCGTCCCCCAAGGGATCCGTCGGCTCCATGAAGAAGATCGCCGACACGACCACCTCGGGTACCGCCGTGAAACTGACGCCCGTGGAGCCGGTCAAGACGCGCTACGTGCTCCTGTGGATCACCGCGCTCCCGCAGGCCCCCGGTGACGAGTACAGCGATCCCGGCTACAAGCAGGGCGTCACCGACGTGACGTTCAAGGGCTGACGTACGACAGGGGGAGGGGCTCACCGTTGGACGACCCGACACCCGGTGGCAGCAGCGACCAGGAACTCCTGGCCCTGCACGCCGCCGGAGACCCCGATGCCTTCGGTGAGCTCGTACGGCGCCACCGCGACCGGCTGTGGGCGGTGGCCCTGCGCACCCTCGGCGACCGGGAGGAAGCCGCCGACGCCGTGCAGGACGCCCTGGTCTCCGCCTACCGCGCGGCGCACACCTTCCGCGGCGAGTCCGCCGTCACCACCTGGCTCCACCGCATCACCGTGAACGCCTGCCTGGACCGGGCCCGCAAGGCCGCCTCCCGCAGAACCTCCCCCCTCGACGACACGGACCGCCTGGAGCGCCTCCTGGAGCCCCACGAGTCCGCCGAGGCCCCCGCGGAGCGCCAGGACCTCCATCGCCAGCTCCTGGCCGCTCTGGGCACCCTGCCGGCCGAGCAGCGCGCCGCGCTCGTCCTCGTCGACATGCAGGGCTACCCCGTCGCCGAGGCCGCCCGGCTGCTCGACGTCCCCGTCGGCACCGTGAAGAGCCGCTGCGCACGCGGCCGGGCCAGGCTCGTCCCGCTCCTCACTCATCTGCGCACGTCCGGCGGGGATAACACCGACACCGAGCGGGGAAGGAACCGGACACCGGGGACAACCGTCCCACCAGCGGCAGACCGCGGGCAGAGCGCCCCGGATCCCAACGCAGTGAAGGGCGGAGGTGGACGAGCGTGAGCACCACGACCGGCACGGTCCGGCACCCCGACGTCTCGGAGATCTCCGAGCTGACGGAGGGCCTCCTCTCCCCGTCCCGCACGGCGGAAGTCCGCAGCCATCTCGGCGACTGCGCCCTGTGCGCGGACGTACGCGCCTCCCTGGAGGAGATCAGGTCCCTGCTCGGCACCCTTCCCGGGCCCGCCCGCATGCCCGCCGACATCTCCGGCCGGATCGACGCGGCCCTCGCCGCCGAAGCGCTCCTCGACGCCACCACCCCGCACGAGGAGGCCGGTCCCACCCCGCGGCCCGCGTCCTCCGCCAGGTCCGGCCCCGATGTTTCACGTGAAACATCGCCCACCCCGCTCGCGGAAACCGGCGCCCTGCGGCCCTCCGGTCACCCGGCCGGCCCAACCGGCCCCGGCCGGCGTCGCGCCCGCCGCCGGATCGCCCTCGCGGGCGGCCTGCTCGCCGCCTGCGCCGCCGGTGTCCTGCTGTTCAACCTGTTCTCCGGCCTCCCGTCCTCGCAGGACACGGCCGCCGGAGGCGACGCCGCCACCGCCCGGTCCCGGTCCGACACGCACGACTACACCGCGCAGGGACTCCGGGACCAGGTCCGCGAGCTCCTCGCCACCGGGGACCGGGCGAAGAGCGACCCGGGGGAGCAGAACAAGACCTACGGGGTGGAGAACAACTCCCCGGCCGCCCCGGGCCTCGCTCCGGGCGACGGCGAGGCGCCCCGGGTCCCGGCCTGCGTCCAGGAGGCCACCGGCCGCTCGGAGAGCCCCCTGAGTTTCGAGCGCGGCACCTACGAGGGGACCGACGTCTTCCTCCTCGTCCTGCCGCATCCCGGCGACCCCGCCTCCGTGGACGCCTACCTCGTCGGCTCCGGCTGCGTCACCACCCCCTCGGCCGCTCCCGAAAAGCCGTTGCTGAACGGCACTTACCCCCGGAGCTGAGACGCCGCGGGGCCCGGGGGGACAGCGCGGGAATGCATGCGCCGTAGGATCCGTTGGGTGGGGTGAGAGTTCACACCGGCCCACCCCCGGTAGGCAGCAGGCAGTCCGCAGAGACGAGGAAGCAACCCGTGAGCGACGTACGAAACGTGATCATCATCGGCTCCGGGCCGGCCGGTTACACCGCCGCCCTGTACACCGCACGTGCTTCGCTCAAGCCCCTGGTCTTCGAAGGTGCCGTCACCGCGGGTGGCGCGCTCATGAACACCACCGAGGTCGAGAACTTCCCCGGCTTCCAGGACGGCATCATGGGGCCCGACCTCATGGACAACATGCGCGGCCAGGCCGAGCGCTTCGGCGCCGAGCTGGTTCCGGACGACATCGTGGCCGTGGACCTCACCGGTGAGATCAAGACCGTCACCGACACCGCCGGCACCGTGCACCGCGCCAAGGCCGTGATCGTGACCACCGGCTCCCAGCACCGCAAGCTCGGCCTGCCGAACGAGGACGCCCTCTCCGGCCGCGGCGTCTCCTGGTGCGCCACCTGCGACGGCTTCTTCTTCAAGGACCACGACATCGTCGTGGTCGGCGGCGGCGACACCGCGATCGAGGAAGCCACCTTCCTCTCCCGGTTCGCCAAGTCCGTCACGATCGTCCACCGCCGCGACTCCCTGCGCGCCTCCAAGGCCATGCAGGACCGCGCCTTCGCCGACCCGAAGATCAAGTTCGCCTGGGACAGCGAGGTCGCCGAGATCCACGGCGACCAGAAGCTCACGGGACTCACCCTGCGCAACACGAAGACCGGTGAGACCTCCGAGCTGCCCGTGACCGGCCTCTTCATCGCCGTCGGCCACGACCCGCGCACCGAGCTGTTCAAGGACCAGCTGGACCTGGACTCCGAGGGCTACCTCGAGGTCGACGCCCCCTCCACCCGCACCAGCCTCACCGGTGTGTTCGGCGCGGGCGACGTCGTCGACCACACCTACCGTCAGGCCATCACCGCCGCGGGCACCGGCTGCTCCGCCGCCCTCGACGCCGAGCGCTTCCTCGCCGCCCTCGCGGACGCCGAGAAGGCGCACGCGACGGTCTGACACCCTCAAGCACCACCACACCCCACTCCCCGCAGGAAAAGAAGGAGGCCGCTGTGGCCGGCACCCTCACTAACGTGACCGACGCTGACTTCGACGCCAAGGTCCTCAAGAGCGACAAGCCCGTCCTGGTGGACTTCTGGGCCGCGTGGTGCGGTCCGTGCCGTCAGATCGCGCCGTCCCTGGAGGCCATCGCCGCCGAGTACGGCGACGAGATCGAGATCGTCAAGCTCAACATCGACGAGAACCCGGCCACGGCCGCCAAGTACGGCGTCATGTCCATCCCGACGCTGAACGTCTACCAGGGCGGCGAGGTCGCCAAGACCATCGTCGGTGCCAAGCCGAAGGCCGCCATCCTGCGTGACTTGGACGACTTCATCACGATCAAGCCCGTCGCCTGACCCCTCCGGGTCCGTCGCGGTGACGTGAAACGGGTCCGCTCCCGACAGGGGGCGGCCCCGTTCGCGCATCCGCCTCAGAGCGGACGCAGCGCCGGCTCCTTCCGGGCCGCGCCCAACAGGCGGTCCAGGGCCAGCTCCACGTCTTCCTTCCACGACAGCGTGGACCGCAACTCCAGCCGCAGCCGGGGGTGGAGCGGATGCGGCCGTACCGTCTTGAAGCCGACGGCCAGCAGGTGGTCCGCCGGCAGGAG
Organism: Streptomyces sp. ISL-43; assembly: GCF_018614195.1. Lineage (GTDB taxonomy): Bacteria > Actinomycetota > Actinomycetes > Streptomycetales > Streptomycetaceae > Streptomyces. Next base: position 258,353 of record NZ_JAGGOT010000008.1, on the reverse strand, counting down.
ACAGGCCGGCCGCTCCCACCGGGCGTCGCCGAAGGCCTCGATCGCCCGGAACCCCCTGCACAGCAGGTCCTTCGCCACCGTCTGGACCATCACCCGCCCCAGGCCCTGCCCCTGATACCCCGGACTGATCCACGCCGTGATGAGCTGTACGGCGTCCGGCGACACCGGGCTGGTCGGGAAGGCGGTCGCGCGCGCCACATAGGCCGGCGGTGCGTACAGGACGAACCCGACGGGCACCTCGTCCACGTAGACCACCCGGCCGCACGAACCCCATTCCAGCAGGACGGCGGAGATCCACGCCTCCTTCTCCTGGGCAGGAGTACCCGCCTTCACGGCGGCCTCGCCGCTGACGGGGTCGAGCTCCCAGAAGACACAGGACCGGCAACGCCGGGGCAGGTCCTGAAGGTTGTCCAGCGTGAGCGGTACCAGCCGACGACCCATGACCGCATGGTATCCACAGCTCGAATCACCCGAAACCGCAACAAGGCAAAGGGGCGGGCCGCGCCGGTTCCCACCGGCACGACCCGCCCCCAGGCTGTGGACTACTCCCCGGAGAGTCCCTGCTCCAGCACCCGGCCCTCGCCCGGCGCCAGCGTCCCCAGAATCCGCTCCAGGTCCTCCATCGACGCGAACTCGACGGTGATCTTGCCCCTCTTCTGGCCGAGGTCCACCTTCACCCGCGTCTCGAACCGGTCCGACAGCCGCGTCGCCAGCTCGCTCAGCGCGGGAGCGACCCGGGCCCCGGCGCGCGGACCCTTCGGCTTCACGGCGCCCGGAGTCTCGGACCCCATCAGCGACACGATCTCCTCGACCGCGCGCACCGAGAGCCCCTCGGCCACGATCCGGTGCGCCAGCCGGTCCTGCTCCTCGGAGTTGTCCACCGAGAGCAGGGCCCGGGCGTGGCCCGCCGACAGCACTCCCGCCGCCACCCGGCGCTGCACGGGCGGCGACAGCTTCAGCAGGCGCAGCGTGTTCGAGACCTGCGGACGCGAGCGCCCGATCCGGTCCGCCAGCTGGTCGTGCGTGCAGTTGAAGTCCTGGAGCAGCTGGTCGTACGCGGCGGCCTCCTCCAGCGGGTTCAGCTGAGCCCGGTGCAGGTTCTCCAACAGCGCGTCCAGCAGCAGCTTCTCGTCGTCCGTGGCCCGGATGATGGCCGGAATCCGCTCCAGGCCCGCCTCCCGGCACGCCCGCCAGCGCCGCTCGCCCATGATGAGCTCGTAGCGGCCCGGGGCCGACTGCCGCACCACCACCGGCTGGAGCAGGCCCACCTCCTGGATGGAGGTCACCAGCTCCGCCAGCGCGTCCTCGTCGAACACCTCGCGCGGCTGCCGCGGGTTCGGCGTGATCGAGTCCATCGGGAGCTCCGCGAACGTCGCACCCGCCACCTCGCCGGCCACCGGGGCCGCGACCGGCTCCGGCACTCTCGCCGCCGCGATCGCCGCCGATGTTTCACGTGAAACATCCGCCTGCGCCAGCGCGGCCAGCCTCGCCGCCGCGATCCCCCGCTCCGAAGGCAGCACCGGCACCGCCGACGGAGACGTCGACCCGGCGCCGATCACCGGCGGCGTCTGCTCCTGCGGAGCCGCCGGAATCAGCGCGCCGAGCCCTCGCCCCAGACCCCTACGTCGCTCACTCACTGGATCCCCTCCGCCATGCTCTGCGTGTTGTTCAGGCCCGCACTCAGATGAGGGTGCTGGGCGTCGTACTGGATTCCGGCCCCGCGCAGCGCGATCTCCCGCGCCGCCTCCAGGTAGGAGAGGGAACCGCTGGAGCCCGGGTCGTAGGTCAGCACCGTCTGCCCGTAGCTCGGAGCCTCCGAGATGCGGACCGACCGCGGGATGCTCGTGCGCAGCACCTCCTTGCCGAAGTGGGTGCGCACCTCCTCCGCCACCTGCGAGGCCAGCCGGGTCCTGCCGTCGTACATCGTCAGCAGGATCGTGGACACGTGCAGCGTCGGATTCAGGTGGGCCCGCACCAGGTCCACATTGCGCAGCAGCTGCCCGAGCCCCTCCAGCGCGTAGTACTCGCACTGGATCGGGATCAGCACCTCCGCGCCCGCGACCAGGGCGTTCACCGTCAGCAGGCCCAGCGAGGGCGGGCAGTCGATCAGGATGTAGTCGAGCGGCTGCTCGTACGCCTGGATGGCCCGCTGGAGGCGGCTCTCCCGCGCCACGAGGGAGACCAGCTCGATCTCCGCGCCCGCCAGGTCGATCGTGGCCGGAGCACAGAACAGCCCCTCCACATCGGCCACCGGCTGGACGACCTCCATCAGCGGGCGGCTGTCCACGAGCACGTCGTAGATGGACGGCACGTCCGCGTGGTGGTCGATGCCCAGCGCCGTGGAGGCGTTGCCCTGCGGGTCGAGGTCGACCACCAGGACGCGCGCACCGTGCAGGGCCAGGGAGGCGGCCAGGTTCACGGTCGACGTGGTCTTGCCCACGCCGCCCTTCTGGTTGGCCACCACCATGATCCGGGTCTGTGCGGGCCTGGGCAGGCCTTCACCCGCACGGCCCAGGGCCTCGACCGCGATCTGCGCGGCTCGGCCGATGGGCGTGTCTTCGTTGTCTACAAGCGGCGGGGCCGATGTTTCACGTGAAACATCCTCACCCGGCGATTCAGAGCGGGGACCGGGGACCGGATCGGCCATCGGCCCCGCGAGGTTGGCGTCTGACCGCACGGTGTCACTCTCCTCGGCATCAGGCTCGCGATGAACAGAGCCTGCCATGTCACCGGGGTCGCGAACCAGCGGGGCCCGTACTCCTGTGGATGAATCCACCGATGTGGACAACTCCGTCCCCCCTTCGGGCTTGCGGTGACGGGGGGACGCAGCCGCACGACCGCGGCTGATGATTCCGTGCAGCAGAGAGCGACGTTTCACGTGAAACACGATGCCCGGACGGAGTCATCCGACCGCTACGACACTCCGAAATCCATACCTATAGGGCTCAACACATCCCAAAACTCCGCCGGAACCGGGAGGAACCAGCGGAGAACCAGGGAAGGCCGGGATCAGCGGCGCCGGCGGGTACGGCTCACCCGGGCGGCCTTGGCCCGCTTCGCCGCGAACCTCACACCACCGGGGCTCTCGCCCACCTCGACCCGGACCACCGTGGACAGCGGGTCCACGACGCCCTCGCCGACATGCAGCACCGAGGTCTTCACCACACCGAGCTTGGTCAGCGCGGCCTTCGCCGCCACCAGCTCCTCCTCGGCGGTGTCCCCCTTCAGCGCCAGCATCTCGCCGTACGGCCGCAGCAGGGGCACGCCCCATCCGGCGAGCCGTTCCAGCGGTGCCACGGCACGCGCCGTCACCACGTGCACCGGCTGCAGCTTGCCGAGGACTTCCTCGGCCCGCCCGCGCACCACCGTCACGTGGTCGAGCCCCAGCAGCTCCACGACTTCCTGGAGGAAGTTCGTGCGGCGCAGCAGCGGCTCCAGCAGCGTGATCTTCAGGTCACGGCGCACCAGGGCCAGCGGGATGCCGGGAAGACCGGCGCCCGAGCCCACGTCGCACACGGTGACGCCCTCGGGCACCACCTCCGAGAGCACGGCGCAGTTCAGGAGGTGCCTCTCCCACAGCCGCGGCACTTCACGCGGCCCGATCAGGCCCCGCTTCACGCCCGCGTCCGCCAGCAGCTCCACGTACCGCACAGCTTCCGGGAAAAACTCACCGAACACCGCGCGCGCCTCTTCGGGTGCCGGGGGCGCTTCTTCAGGCGTCGGGGGAAGCTCAGCTGCCTCCGTCACGGGGACCGTCCTTCCGTACCGCATGGTTGTGAAAAACCACGGTCGTCACTGCCAGGCTGACAAACATCGGCCCCGCCTGCGATACAGACGGGGCCGAACACTCAAGCTTCCGGTCAGGCCGGGAGCACGACGACGAAGCGCTGCGGCTCCTCGCCCTCCGACTCGCTCCGCAGACCGGCGGCCGCCACGGCGTCGTGGACGACCTTCCGCTCGAACGGGGTCATCGGGGCCAGCTTCAGGGGCTCGCCGGACGTCTTCACGTCCACGGCGGCCTGGGCGCCGAGCGCCGTCAGCTCCTCGCGCTTCTTCGCCCGGAACCCGCCGATGTCCAGCATCAGCCGGCTGCGGTCCCCGGTCTCGCGGTGCACGGCGAGGCGGGTCAGCTCCTGCAGAGCCTCCAGCACCTCTCCGTCGCGGCCCACGAGCTTCTGCAGGTCGCGCGCGGACTCGCTGACGATGGAGACCGAGGCACGGTCCGCCTCGACGTCCATGTCGATGTCGCCGTCCAGGTCGGCGATGTCCAGCAGACCCTCAAGGTAGTCGGCCGCGATCTCACCCTCCTGCTCGAGGCGGGTCAGGGTGTCGCCACTCTCAGCAGCGGCGGTGGTGGTGCCTTCCGTCACGGGAGGGACTCCTTCTTACTTCTTGGAGGGCTTGCTGGGGGGCGTCTGACGCTGCGACTTCGACTGCCGCTTGGGCTGCTGCCGCTTCTGGGCACCGCTGCCGGCCGCGTCGGCGTCGACGGTCGCCTCGACACTCTTCATCACGGAGCCGTCCTCCTGCGCTGCCATGCCCTGCTTGCTCAGAGCGGTGATGAACTTGCGCTCGTTGTCGTTGCGGTCCGGGCCCTTGGCCACGATCGCCGCGACGATCTTCTTCTTGCTCCGGCCCTTGATGGCACCGTGCGAGGAGACCTGCTTCAGCAGCCGCGTCAGGTACTGGTCCTGGGCCTTGCTGCCCGGGGTCGGGTTCTGGTTGATCACGTACATCTGCTGACCCATGGTCCACAGGTTCGTGGTCATCCAGTAGACGAGGACGCCGACGGGGAAGTTGATGCCCATGACCGCGAAGATCAGGGGGAAGACGTACATCAGCATCTTCTGCTGCTGCATGAACGGCGTCTTGACCGAGAGGTCGACGTTCTTCTGCATCAGCTGACGCTGGGTGTAGAACTGCGACAGCGACATCAGGACGATCATGATGGCGGTGACGACACGCACATCGGTGATCGAGGCGCCCAGAGCGGCGACCTTGTCGGCGCTGTCCGTGAACTTGGAAGCCAGCGGAGCACCGAAGATGTGCGCGTTACGCGCGCTCTCCAGCAGCGGGCCGTCGATCTCGCCGATCGGCTTGCCGTTCGCGATGCCGGCGAGCACGTGGTAGAGCGCGAAGAAGAACGGGGACTGCGCCAGGATGGGAAGGCACGAGGAGAGCGGGTTGGTACCCGTCTCCTTGTACAGCTTCATCATCTCTTCGGACTGGCGCTGCTTGTCGTTCTTGTAGCGCTCCTGGATCGCCTTCATCTTCGGCTGGATCGCCTGCATGCCCCGCGTCGCCTTGATCTGCTTCACGAAGAGCGGGATCAGACAGATACGGATCAAGATCACCAGGGACACGATGGACAGGCCCCAGGCCCATCCGCTGTCCGCGCCGAACATGGCGCCGTACAGCTTGTGGAACTGAACGATGATCCACGAGACGGGCGTGGTAATAAAGCTGAACAGACTGGCAATCGTGTCCACTAATCAGGCTCCTTGAGCATTGCGAGATCTACGCAACGCACTGCGCAGCTGCTCGTGCCAACGCGGGCGTTTCCGAGGTGGGACATGATCCACACCGCCCGGAGACCACGGATTGCACCGCAGGATCCGCCAGGCGGTCAGAACCGTCCCCTTCACCGCACCATGCCGGTCGATGGCCGTGAACCCGTAGTGCGAGCACGAGGGGTAGTAGCGGCACACCGGCCCGAGCAGCGGACTGATGGTCCACTGGTACAGCTTGATCAATGCGAGCAGCGGGTACTTCATCGAGCCTCGCCTCCCACGAGCCGCAGCAGTGCGGCATCGAGGTCCCGGGCCAGGTCGTCGTAACCGGCATCACCCGCTCCGGGCAGAGCCCGTACCACTACCAGGCTACCTTCGGGCAACTGAGACAGTCGCTCGCGAACGAGATGGCGCAGCCGGCGCTTGACCCGGGTGCGTACGACGGCGCCGCCGACAGCCTTGCTGACGACGAAACCCGCACGCGTCGAGGGATCGATCTCCCCCGGCTCGTGCGGGTCCGTTGCACCGCTTGTACGTAGGTGGACGACGAGGAGCGGGCGACCAGCCCGACGACCTCGACGTACCGCGCTCGCGAAGTCCTCGCGCCGCCTCAGCCGATTTTCGGGAGACAGCACGACGTCACGATCCGCCCGTCAGTTACGCGGAAAGGGCGGCGCGGCCCTTGCCACGACGGTTCGCGAGGATCGCGCGACCGGCACGGGTACGCATCCGGAGACGGAAGCCGTGGGTCTTGGCACGACGGCGGTTGTTCGGCTGGAAGGTGCGCTTGCTCACTCGGGGGCTCCAGAGAATAAATCGTTGTGGCGGGACATCGCCTGGCTGTCACCGTGCGCCCACGAGGAGGAATACTCGCGTGTTCGCCCGAGTGGCACCGCTAAACGATCACCAAACAGTGACCTTCGCCCATCGGTAGGCAGGCGGCAGCAGCCATCGACAACTCGACCTCGTTACGGTACGCGCGGCTACGCCATCCGGTCAAACCGAGCCGACGAGGCCCCACACTGTGCACAGGCTGTGGACAACGACTTGAACCGTACCCGTCGGCCTGACTACCGTTGCTTGACCCTGGATTTTTTGTCCCGACCGTCCCAAAGAACCACACATTCGTGGGACCCCTCTGAGAGAGCGTGCTCTGTGGCTGACGTACCTGCCGATCTTGCCGCAGTGTGGCCAAGGGTGCTCGAAAAGCTCCTCGGGGAGGGACAGAACAGCATCGAGCCCAAGGACAAGCAGTGGGTCGAGCGCTGCCAGCCGCTCGCCCTCGTCGCCGACACCGCTCTGCTCGCCGTCCCCAACGAATACGGCAAGCGCGTCCTCGAAGGCCGCCTCGCCCCGCTCATCAGCGACGCCCTCAGCCGCGAGTGCGGCCGGCCCATCCGGATCGCCATCACCGTCGACGACTCCGCAGGCGAGCCCGCGCCCCAGGCCCCGTCCGCACCCTCCGCGCGCGACGCCTACGAGCCCTACGGCGGCCAGCGTCCCGGCGGTCACACCGGGCCCGGGGGCCACACCGGCCACACGGGCCCCGCCGACGACCAGCTGCCGAACGCCCGCCCCGCCTACCCGGACTACCAACAGCCGCGCCCCGAGCCCGGCGCCTGGCCCCGCGGCGGCCAGCAGGACGACTACGGCTGGCAGCAGCCCCGCCTCGGCGGCTTCCCCGAGCGCGATCCGTACGCCTCCCCGCAGCCGGGCTACCTGCAGCAGTCCGAGCCCTCCTCCTACGACCAGGGCTCCTACGAACAGCAGAAGTACGAGCAGCAGGGTTACGACGGCCAGCAGCAGCGCCAGTCCCGCCAGTACGAGCAGCAGCAGTACGAGCAGCAGCCCGCGCGCCAGGCACCCAGCCGGCCCGCGCCCTCGGCCCCGTCCGGCGGGTCCACCTCGGGCCCGCTGGAGCCGACCGCCCGGCTGAACCCCAAGTACCTCTTCGACACCTTCGTCATCGGCGCCTCCAACCGCTTCGCGCACGCCGCCGCGGTGGCCGTCGCCGAGGCGCCGGCGAAGGCGTACAACCCCCTCTTCATCTACGGGGAGTCGGGCCTGGGCAAGACGCACCTGCTGCACGCCATCGGGCACTACGCCCGGAGCCTCTACCCCGGCACCCGGGTGCGGTACGTGAGCTCCGAGGAGTTCACCAACGAGTTCATCAACTCGATCCGCGACGGCAAGGGCGACGCGTTCCGCAAGCGCTACCGCGAGATGGACATCCTGCTCGTCGACGACATCCAGTTCCTGGCGAGCAAGGAGTCGACGCAGGAGGAGTTCTTCCACACCTTCAACACGCTCCACAACGCCAACAAGCAGATCGTGCTCTCCTCCGACCGGCCGCCCAAGCAGCTCGTCACCCTGGAGGACCGGCTCCGCAACCGCTTCGAGTGGGGCCTGATCACCGACGTCCAGCCGCCCGAGCTGGAGACCCGCATCGCGATCCTGCGCAAGAAGGCCGTCCAGGAGCAGCTCAACGCCCCGCCGGAGGTACTGGAGTTCATCGCCTCCCGCATCTCGCGCAACATCCGCGAGCTGGAGGGGGCGCTGATCCGGGTCACGGCCTTCGCGAGCCTGAACCGGCAGCCGGTCGACCTGGGCCTGACCGAGGACGTCCTGAAGAACCTGATCCCCGGCGGCGAGGACAGCGCGCCCGAGATCACCGCGACGGACATCATGGCCGCCACCGCGGACTACTTCGGGCTCACCGTGGACGACCTGTGCGGCTCCTCGCGCAGCCGCGTACTGGTCACCGCCCGGCAGATCGCCATGTACCTGTGCCGGGAGCTCACGGACCTCTCGCTGCCGAAGATCGGGGCGCAGTTCGGCGGCCGCGACCACACCACCGTCATGCACGCGGACCGCAAGATCCGCGCTCTGATGGCGGAACGCCGGTCCATCTACAACCAGGTAACGGAGCTCACCAACCGCATCAAGAACGGCTGACGCGGACGCGGTGCGAGGGCCGTACGGGCGTCGCCGAGGCCTCGCCAAACGCTTTTAGAGGGCGCTCCCGGGTCACTTCGGGGGCGCCCTTCGTCATGTGCGCGCCCCCAACCTGTTCGAATACGCCCCCAATGGAGCAACTCATCCACAGATTGGGCGACTTTCTTCCGTCCACAGGCTGGGGACGGCTCGCCCCACCCACAAGACTGTCCACAGGCCCCGGCCGTGAGGCACCATCGGGGCTGGTCACCCCCCTGTGGATTTGTGAGCAACGACTGTCCACAGCCTGTGGACAGAATTTTCGTCCACAGGCTCCTCCACCGCGTTGTCCACCGGCGATCCACAGCTTCCCGCGACCTGTGCACAGGATGGGAAGACTTCCCCACATCGTTGTCCACTGTTCGGCAACGAGGAGGCCGCTCTCACCGCCCCGAGTGAAAGCGGTCACACCGAAGTCGACGTTTGGGCTGTGGAGTACTCGGGGAAACCTGGGGACACACCTGTGGAGTAGTCGGGGTCATCTGGGGACGGCCTGTGCAGAACTTTTCGTTCTCCACAGATACCCCCGGTTGTCCACCGGTGCCACCCACAGGGTGTGGGGATAAAAAACGCGGGCTGACCTGCGAGAACGGGCTTATCCACCGTTTCCACAGGCCCTACTACTACCCCCATAGAGAGTTAGCCCGGTTTCGGTTTTCAAGCAGGTCCTGTGCACAACTCGGTGGATCGCCCTCCCCGACACCTCGCTCCCGACTTGACCGCCGACAGCGACGACTGTCGGCGCCGTACGTCAGACTGGTCCCCGGCATCGGTCGAGGCATCGACGAGCCGACGACGAAGGCCGGCAGACGAGCGAGCAACAGCAGGAGGCGGTTTCCGGTGAAGATCCGGGTGGAGCGCGACGTACTCGCGGAGGCGGTGGCCTGGGCTGCCCGTAGCCTCCCGGCCCGGCCGCCGGTGCCCGTTCTCGCGGGCCTGCTGCTGAAGGCCGAAGAGGGCAAGCTGTCCCTCTCCGGCTTCGACTACGAGGTCTCGGCCCGCGTCTCCGTCGAGGCGGACGTCGAGGAGGACGGCACCGTCCTGGTCTCCGGCCGACTGCTCGCCGACATCTGCCGCGCCCTCCCCAACCGCCCGGTGGAGATTTCCACAGACGGTGTACGGGCGACCGTGGTCTGCGGCTCCTCGCGATTCACACTCCACACCCTGCCTGTGGAGGAATACCCGGCACTGCCGGTGATGCCCACGGCGACCGGCACCGTGCCCGGCGAGGTCTTCGCCTCCGCCGCCGCCCAGGTGGCCATCGCCGCCGGCCGCGACGACACGCTGCCCGTGCTGACCGGTGTCCGCATCGAGATCGAGGGCGACCGCGTCACCCTCGCCTCCACCGACCGCTACCGCTTCGCGGTCCGCGAGTTCCTGTGGAAGCCCGAGGACCCGGCCGCCTCCGCCGTGGCCCTGGTGCCCGCCAAGACGCTCCTGGACACCGCCAAGTCCCTCACCAGCGGTGACACGGTCACCATCGCGCTGTCGGGTTCCGGCAAGGGCGAGGGCCTCATCGGCTTCGAGGGCGCCGGCCGCCGCACCACCACCCGCCTGCTCGAGGGCGACCTGCCGAAGTACCGCACGCTCTTCCCGACCGAGTTCAACTCCGTCGCCGTGATCGAGACCGCCCCGTTCGTCGAGGCCGTCAAGCGCGTGGCCCTCGTCGCCGAGCGCAACACGCCGGTCCGCCTGAGCTTCGAGCAGGGCGTGCTGATCCTGGAGGCCGGCTCCTCCGACGACGCACAGGCTGTGGAGCGCGTCGACGCGAAGCTGGAGGGCGACGACATCTCGATCGCCTTCAACCCGACCTTCCTGCTGGACGGCCTGAGCGCGATCGACTCGCCCGCCGCCCAGCTGAGCTTCACGACGTCCACCAAGCCGGCGCTGCTCAGCGGCCGCCCGGCGGTCGACGCCGAGGCCGACGAGGCCTACAAGTACCTGATCATGCCGGTCCGCCTCTCCGGCTGAGCGCATCCCGTCGGGCCCGGTCTCCGCTCCCGCGGGGCCGGGCCCGACGGCGTCCACAGCGCCCGTACGAGGCCTCGTACGCCGCCTCGCGCAGCCGCCCGGAGTGCCCGTGGGGCCGGGGCCCGCGGCCCGGCGTAGGCTCGGCCCAGGGATGTCCCCGGCAGCGGGGGAACCCCGGCACAGACGGCCACAACGCTTAAGGAACCACCTGATGGAGCTTGGTCTCGTCGGTCTCGGCAAGATGGGCGGCAACATGCGCGAGCGCATCCGCCGCGCCGGCCACACCGTCATCGGATACGACCGCGACCCGGACCTCGCGGACGTCCACAGCCTGTCGGAGCTTGTGGACAGCCTGCAGGCCCCCCGCGTGGTGTGGGTGATGGTCCCGGCGGGCGCGGCGACCCAGTCCACCGTCGACGAGCTCGGCGAACTGCTCTCGCCCGGCGACATCGTCGTCGACGGCGGCAACTCGCGCTGGACCGACGACGAGAAGCACGCCGAGGAGCTGGCTGCCAAGGGCATCGGCTTCGTGGACTGCGGAGTCTCCGGCGGCGTCTGGGGCCTGGAGAACGGCTACGCGCTGATGTACGGCGGCGACAAGGAGCACGTCGCGGCCGTCCAGCCGGTCTTCGACGCCCTCAAGCCCGAGGGTGACTTCGGCGCCGTGCACGCCGGCAAGGTCGGCGCCGGCCACTTCGCGAAGATGGTCCACAACGGCATCGAGTACGCCATGATGCAGGCCTACGCCGAGGGCTGGGAGCTCCTGGAGAAGGTCGACTCGGTCACCGACGTCCGCGAGGTGTTCCGGTCCTGGCAGGAGGGGACGGTCATCCGTTCCTGGCTGCTGGACCTGGCCGTGAACGCGCTGGACGAGGACGAGCACCTGCAGCAGCTGCGCGGCTTCGCGCAGGACTCGGGCGAGGGCCGCTGGACGGTCGAGGCCGCCATCGACAACGCCGTCCCGCTGCCGGCGATCACCGCCTCGCTCTTCGCGCGCTTCGCGTCCCGCCAGGACGACTCCCCGCAGATGAAGATGATCGCGGCGCTGCGCAACCAGTTCGGCGGCCACGCGGTCGAGAAGAAGTAGTCCACAACAGCCGAGGAAATCCACAACCGGTCCCCGTGGATCCACAGCCTGTGGATCCACGGCACCGGCCGTGACCTGTGGGTCCGCTGATCCACAGGTCGCACCACAGCTCCACAGAGCAGAGCAGCAGGAAGCCGGGGGAGGTCGGCGCCGTATGCACGTTTCGCATCTCTCGTTGGCCGACTTCCGCTCGTACGCCCGGGCCGAGGTTCCCCTCGACCCGGGCGTCACGGCTTTCGTGGGCCCCAACGGCCAGGGCAAGACCAACCTCGTCGAGGCCATCGGCTACCTCGCGACCCTCGGCAGCCACCGCGTCTCGGCTGACGCGCCGCTCGTGCGCATGGGCGCGGAGCGGGCCGTGATCCGGGCCGCCGTCACCCAGGGCGAGCGCCGGCAGCTGGTGGAGCTGGAGCTGAATCCGGGCCGGGCGAACCGGGCTCGTATCAACAGGTCCTCGCAGGTCAGGCCCCGGGACGTGCTGGGCATCGTCCGGACGGTGCTGTTCGCGCCCGAGGACCTGGCCCTGGTGAAGGGCGACCCGGGGGAGCGGCGGCGCTTCCTCGACGAGCTCGTGACGGCGCGCTCCCCGCGCATGGCGGCGGTGCGCTCGGACTACGAGCGGGTGCTCAAGCAGCGCAACACCCTGCTGAAGTCGGCGGCGATGGCCCGCCGGCACGGCGGCCGCTCGATGGACCTGTCCACCCTCGACGTGTGGGACCAGCACCTGGCGCGCGTGGGCGCCGAGCTGCTGGCCCAGCGCCTCGACCTGATCGCGACGCTGCTGCCGCTGGCGGACAAGGCGTACGAGCAGCTCGCGCCCGGCGGCGGCCCGCTGGGCCTGGCGTACAAGGCCTCGGCGGGCGAGGCCGTGGACCGGGGCGAGGCGCGCACCCGCGAGGCGCTGTACGAGGTGCTGCTCGCCGCGCTGGGCGAGGTCCGCAAGCAGGAGATCGAGCGCGGCGTGACCCTGGTGGGCCCGCACCGCGACGACCTGGTGCTGCGCCTGGGCGAGCTGCCGGCCAAGGGGTACGCGAGCCACGGCGAGTCCTGGTCGTACGCGCTGGCGCTGCGGCTGGCCTCCTACGAGCTGCTGCGCTCCGAGGGCAGCGAGCCGGTGCTGATCCTCGACGACGTGTTCGCGGAGCTGGACGCGCGGCGCCGGGAGCGGCTGGCGGAGCTGGTGGCGCGGGGCGAGCAGGTACTGGTGACGGCGGCGGTCGACGACGACGTCCCGGCGGTGCTGGCGGGGACGCGGTACGCGGTGTCCGGAGGCGAGGTGACCAGGCTGTGAACGACAAGGCCGACAAGACCGGCAAGGGCGACAGGGCCGACAGGACACAGCACGGCCAGGATCCGGTGCGCAGGGCTCCCGAGCCCTCGGGCGTGGACCTGGCGCGCCAGGCGCTGGCGGCCGCGCGGGAGCAGGCGCGCGCCCGGGGCAACGCGGCGACGGGCAGGAAGCGCCAGCAGCAGCCGGGCCTGCGCTCGGGCGCCCGCGCGGACGGCCGGGACCCGATGCCGCTGATGGCGGCGCTGGACCGGCTGCGCACGGAGCGCGGCTGGGAGATGCCGATGGCGGTGGCGGGCGTGATGGAGCGCTGGCCGGAGATCGTCGGCCCGGACATCGCGGCGCACTGCGTGCCGGACCGGTACGAGGACCGCGAGCTGGTGGTGCGCTGTGACTCCTCGGCGTGGGCGGCCCAGCTGAAGCTGCTGGCCCCTCAGCTGGTGGCGCGGCTCAACGCGGACCTGGGGCAGGGCACGGTCCGGCTGCTCAAGGTGCACGGGCCGGGCGGCGGGCCGAAGCGGTACGGCCCGCTGCGGGCGCCGGGCAGCACGGGACCGGGCGACACCTACGGGTGACCTGCGGGCTGACCTGCGGGTGCCTCGCGGGCTGACCTGCGGGTGCCCGCGCGAGGCCTCGTAACGGTCCCGGGCGGGCCCTCGTGGCGGCCCCGGCGGGCCCTGGCCGCGCTGCCCGCGCGAGTGGCCGTACGAGCGGCCCGAGACCCGGTGTACGCCCGGTGCGAACGGCTGCGCGGGTGGTGTCCCTCACGGTAGCGGGAGGTTGACAGCCCGAAGCGCTCAATGCCCGTGTGAGCCTCTTTGGGCCCCTCCCTGGATATGGGGAGTCGGAGAGTGATGTTTCAGGGCGGCACATGAGGACTCAGGTACCGGCAAACGCCCATTCATGTGGGTGATACCGGTAGACTGAACGAGAATCCCGCGCACGCGCGGGATCCAGTCGAGTAAAGCTGACCACCGCTGACAAACGCAGATCGACGCAGCCGCTCCCGCTTGCATGCCTGCCGGCCCGGAGTACGGCCTGTGCTGTGCCAGAAAGGGCGCTTCGTGGCCGATTCCGGCAACCCCAACGACAACCAGTCCACAGCCGGCCAGAACGGCGGCGACCCCGCTGCACCCGTTGAGTACACCGGCAGCCAGATCCAGGTCCTGGAAGGCCTGGACGCGGTCCGCAAGCGGCCCGGCATGTACATCGGCTCCACCGGCGAGCGGGGCCTGCACCACCTCGTCTACGAGGTCGTCGACAACTCCGTCGACGAGGCCCTCGCCGGCCACGCGGACACCATCGACGTCACGATCCTGCCGGACGGCGGCGTGCGCGTCATCGACAACGGCCGCGGCATCCCGGTCGACATCGTGCCCTCCGAGGGCAAGCCGGCCGTAGAGGTCGTCCTGACCGTCCTGCACGCGGGCGGCAAGTTCGGCGGCGGCGGCTACGCCGTCTCCGGCGGTCTGCACGGCGTCGGCGTCTCCGTGGTGAACGCCCTGTCGACGAAGGTCGCGGTCGAGGTCCGGCGTGACGGCTACCGCTGGACCCAGGACTACAAGCTGGGCGCCCCGACGGCCGCTCTCGCCAAGAACGAGGAGACGTCCGAGACGGGCACCTCGGTCACCTTCTGGTCCGACGGCGACATCTTCGAGACGACCGAGTACTCCTTCGAGACGCTCTCGCGCCGCTTCCAGGAGATGGCCTTCCTCAACAAGGGCCTGACCCTCTCCCTGACGGACGAGCGCGAGTCCGCGAAGGCGACGATGGGCGCGGACTCGGCGGAAGAGGCCGACGACAACCAGGCGCGCACGGTGAAGTACTACTACGAGGGCGGCATCGTCGACTTCGTGAAGTACCTCAACTCGCGCAAGGGCGAGCTGATCCACCCGACCATCATCGACGTCGAGGCCGAGGACAAGGAGCGCATGCTCTCGGTCGAGATCGCGATGCAGTGGAACTCGCAGTACACGGAGGGCGTCTACTCCTTCGCGAACACGATCCACACGCACGAGGGCGGCACCCACGAAGAGGGCTTCCGCGCGGCGATGACGGGTCTCGTCAACCGCTACGCGCGCGAGAAGAAGTTCCTCCGCGAGAAGGACGACAACCTCGCCGGCGAGGACATCCGCGAGGGTCTGACCGCGATCATCTCGATCAAGCTCGGCGAGCCGCAGTTCGAGGGCCAGACGAAGACCAAGCTGGGCAACACGGAGGCGAAGACCTTCGTGCAGAAGGTCGTGCACGAGCACCTCAACGACTGGTTCGACCGGAACCCGAACGAGGCCGCGGACATCATCCGCAAGTCGATCCAGGCGGCCACGGCGCGCGTCGCGGCCCGCAAGGCCCGCGACCTCACCCGCCGCAAGGGTCTGCTGGAGAGCGCCTCGCTGCCGGGCAAGCTGTCCGACTGCCAGTCGAACGACCCGACCAAGTGCGAGATCTTCATCGTCGAGGGAGACTCGGCCGGCGGCTCCGCGAAGTCCGGCCGCAACCCCATGTACCAGGCGATCCTGCCCATCCGCGGCAAGATCCTGAACGTCGAGAAGGCGCGGATCGACAAGATCCTCCAGAACACCGAGGTCCAGGCGCTGATCAGCGCCTTCGGTACCGGTGTGCACGAGGACTTCGACATCCAGAAGCTCCGCTATCACAAGATCATCCTGATGGCGGACGCCGACGTCGACGGCCAGCACATCAACACCCTGCTGCTGACCTTCCTGTTCCGCTTCATGCGGCCGCTGGTCGAGGCCGGTCACGTGTACCTGTCGCGCCCCCCGCTGTACAAGATCAAGTGGGGCCGGGACGACTTCGAGTACGCGTACTCCGACCGCGAGCGCGACGCGCTGGTGGAGCTCGGCAAGCAGAACGGCAAGCGGATCAGGGAAGACTCGATCCAGCGCTTCAAGGGTCTGGGCGAGATGAACGCCGAGGAACTGCGCATCACCACCATGGACGTCGACCACCGCGTGCTCGGCCAGGTCACCCTGGACGACGCCGCGCAGGCCGACGACCTGTTCTCGGTGCTGATGGGTGAGGACGTCGAGGCACGGCGCTCCTTCATCCAGCGCAACGCCAAGGACGTTCGGTTCCTCGACATCTGAGTCGGCTCAGCTGACCGCCTGAAAGGACTTCTGACCAGCAATGGCCGACGAAACCACCCCCACCGCCGAGAACACCGAGGAAGAGCCCGTCATGCGGATCGAGCCCGTCGGGCTCGAGACGGAGATGCAGCGCTCCTACCTCGACTACGCGATGTCCGTCATCGTCTCGCGCGCCCTGCCCGACGTACGGGACGGCCTCAAGCCGGTCCACCGTCGCGTGCTGTACGCGATGTACGACGGCGGTTACCGGCCCGAGAAGGGCTTCTACAAGTGCGCCCGCGTCGTCGGCGACGTCATGGGCACCTACCACCCGCACGGCGACTCCTCGATCTACGACGCCCTGGTCCGCCTGGCCCAGCCGTGGTCGCTGCGCATGCCGCTGGTGGACTCCAACGGCAACTTCGGCTCCCCGGGCAACGACCCGGCGGCCGCGATGCGCTACACCGAGTGCAAGCTCATGCCGCTGGCCATGGAGATGCTCCGGGACATCGACGAGGAGACCGTCGACTTCACGGACAACTACGACGGCCGCAACCAGGAGCCGACGGTCCTGCCGGCGCGCTTCCCGAACCTGCTCGTCAACGGCTCCGCCGGCATCGCGGTCGGCATGGCCACCAACATCCCGCCGCACAACCTGCGCGAGGTCGCGGCCGGCGCCCAGTGGGCGCTGGAGCACCCGGAGGCCTCGCACGAGGAGCTCCAGGACGCGCTCATCGAGCGGATCAAGGGCCCGGACTTCCCGTCGGGCGCCCTGGTCGTGGGCCGCAAGGGCATCGAGGAGGCGTACCGGACCGGTCGCGGCTCCATCACGATGCGCGCGGTGGTCGAGGTCGAGGAGATCCAGAACCGCCAGTGCCTGGTGGTCACGGAGCTCCCGTACCAGACCAACCCCGACAACCTGGCGCAGAAGATCGCCGACCTGGTGAAGGACGGCAAGGTCGGCGGCATCGCCGACGTCCGCGACGAGACCTCCTCGCGGACCGGCCAGCGCCTGGTGATCGTCCTCAAGCGCGACGCCGTCGCCAAGGTCGTGCTGAACAACCTGTACAAGCACACCGACCTGCAGACGAACTTCGGCGCGAACATGCTGGCGCTGGTGGACGGCGTGCCGCGCACGCTGTCGATCGACGCGTTCATCCGCCACTGGGTGACGCACCAGATCGAGGTCATCGTCCGGCGCACGCGCTTCCGCCTGCGCAAGGCGGAGGAGCGGGCGCACATCCTGCGCGGCCTGCTCAAGGCGCTGGACGCGATCGACGAGGTCATCGCGCTGATCCGGCGCAGCAACACGGTCGAGATCGCCCGCGAGGGCCTGATGGGCCTGCTGTCGATCGACGAGATCCAGGCGAACGCGATCCTGGAGATGCAGCTGCGCCGCCTGGCGGCCCTGGAGCGGCAGAAGATCGTCGCCGAGCACGACGAGCTCCAGGCCAAGATCAACGAGTACAACGCGATCCTGGCCTCGGAGGAGCGCCAGCGCTCCATCGTCAGCGAGGAACTGGCGGCCATCGTCGAGAAGTTCGGCGACGACCGTCGTTCCAAGCTGGTGCCCTTCGACGGCGACATGTCCATGGAGGACCTGATCGCCGAAGAGGACATCGTCGTCACGATCACCCACGGCGGCTACGTCAAGCGCACCAAGACCGAGGACTACCGCTCGCAGAAGCGCGGCGGCAAGGGCGTGCGCGGCACGAAGCTGAAGCAGGACGACCTCGTCGACCACTTCTTCGTGTCCACCACGCACCACTGGCTGCTGTTCTTCACGAACAAGGGCCGTGTCTACCGGTCCAAGGCGTACGAGCTCCCGGACGCCGGCCGTGACGCGCGCGGGCAGCACGTGGCGAACCTGCTGGCCTTCCAGCCGGACGAGAAGATCGCCCAGATCCTCGCGATCCGCGACTACGAGGCCGCCCCGTACCTGATCCTGGCCACCAAGGGCGGCCTGGTGAAGAAGACGGCGCTCAAGGACTACGACTCGCCCCGTTCGGGTGGCGTCATCGCGATCAACCTCCGGGAGACCGAGGACGGCAGCGATGACGAGCTGATCGGCGCCGAGCTGGTGTCCGCCGAGGACGACCTGCTCCTGATCAGCAAGAAGGCGCAGTCGATCCGCTTCACGGCGACCGACGACGCGCTGCGCCCGATGGGCCGCGCCACCTCGGGCGTGAAGGGCATGAGTTTCCGAGGTGGGGACGAACTACTCTCCATGAGCGTGGTCCGGCCCGGTACGTTCGTCTTCACCGCGACCGACGGCGGCTACGCCAAGCGGACGCCGGTGGACGAGTACCGCGTCCAGGGCCGCGGCGGCCTGGGCATCAAGGCCGCGAAGATCGTGGAGGACCGCGGGTCGCTCGTCGGAGCGCTCGTGGTGGACGAAACGGACGAGATTCTCGCCATCACGCTCAGCGGTGGTGTGATTCGTACGCGCGTCAACGAAGTACGGGAGACCGGCCGTGACACCATGGGCGTCCAGCTGATCAACCTGGGCAAGCGGGATGCCGTCGTCGGTATCGCCCGCAACGCGGAGGCCGGTCAGGAAGCTGACGAGGTCGACGACAGCGAGAACGAGATCGGGACCGACGCGGCTGTCGAAGGACAGGCCGCGGAGGCCGCCGAGGGCACGGAGCCCTCGGCTGGGGAGCACGAGGAGTAAGCGTGAGCGGAGCCACGGGCGCCGGACCGGCCAACACTGGAGCGAACGGTGCCCGTGGCCCCGCCGCGGACTCCCAGGGGGGAACCGTGACGGACACCCGAGGATCGCAGCCGCCGCAGCCGAACCAGCCGCCGGCCGGTCCCCAGCAGCCCTACCACCCGCCGCAGGCGTACTCGGTGCCCTCGGGCCCCGGGGCGCCGCGCGGCGGCGGGGACCCGGGGGCGCAGCGCAAGCCGCGCACGGGGGCCCGTACGGCGCCCAGGACGCGCAAGGCGCGGCTCCGGGTGGCCAAGGCCGACCCGTGGTCGGTGATGAAGGTCAGCTTCCTGCTGTCGATCGCGCTGGGCGTGTGCACGGTCGTCGCGTCGGTGGTGCTGTGGATGGTCATGGACGCCATGGGCATCTTCTCCAGCGTGGGCGGCACGATCAGTGAGGCGACCGGTTCGAACGAGAGCAACGGCTTCGACCTGCAGAGCTTCCTGTCGCTGCCGCGCGTTCTGATCTTCACCTCGGTGATCTCGGTCATCGACGTGGTGCTCATGACGGCGCTGGCGACCCTGGGCTCGTTCATCTACAACCTGTCGGCGGGATTCGTCGGCGGTGTGGAGCTGACGCTCGCCGAGGACGAGTAGGCCCTCCGGAGAGGGGGCTGATGACCTGCGCAGACGGGTCGCGGCAACCAATTTTGGAGTCACCGGGTCTGTGCGCTAACCTTCAGAAGTCAGCGCGCAGCGCGGATGGGGCTATAGCTCAGTTGGTTAGAGCGCATCCCTGATAAGGATGAGGCCACAGGTTCAAATCCTGTTAGCCCCACAGTGTCGAAGACCCCCAGGCCCATGGCCTGGGGGTCTTTGTCGTAGGCCCGGTTGGGTTCCCGGCAGGTCACCGATCGGTATCGGTCGGTGTGTATTGTTGGGCGCCAGAAGTCTCCTACGTCAACGAAAGACGAGGTCGCGCGGTGAAGAAGCTGCTCCTGGTCGCACTGGCCGCCATCGGCGGGCTCCTCGTGTACCGCCAGATCCAGGCGGACCGCGCCGAGCAGGACCTGTGGACGGAGGCAACTGACTCCGTGCCTTCTGGTTCCGGTGTGTGAGACCCAAGGTTGATCCCAGAGCCCCGACTGCCGCTGCGGTCGGGGCTTTGTGCTGCTCTGTGACGAAAAATTGCGGTATGCAAAGTTTTGGCTTGCGCTGGCAAATTCGGGGTGGATGGGCGTGATGGAGCGGGTACGTCGGCGGGGCCGGCGCAGAGTGGGGACGACCGTGGCCGTGGCGGTGGCGGCCCTGGGGCTGCTGGCCGCACTGCCGGGGGCCGCCGGCGCTGCGGGGGGCCCGCAGCCGCAGCCGGTGCCCTCGTACCGGGGCGCGGACGGGGCGAAGGCCGTCGAGGGGAAGCCCTCGACGGCGGGTTCCCCGCTGCTGGAGCCCGGATCGCTCTACAAGGACTCGATCGCGCCGGGGGAGCGCTACTACCGGCTCTACCTCGACGACCGCTCCACCGTCTACGTCTCCGCGGTGCTGCAGCCTCCCGCGGGGACCAAGGTCGGCTCCGGCGACGGCGTCGAGGTGGAGGTCCTGAACACCGAGAACCGCTACTGCCCGGGCAATCCCGGCCGGGCGAACTTCGGGTACGACGCCGTCCCCCTCAGCGCCGTGGGCGTGCGGATGCTGCGGGAGGACTCGGGCTGCCAGCAGCCGGGCACTTACTACGTCAAGGTCACCCGCACGGCGGCGAAGGGTGCCGACCCGGCCTCCTGGCCCCTGGAGCTGCGCGTCCAGCGCGAACCGGGGCTCGGCGGCGGCAGTGCGCCCACCACCGCGCCCAGCGTCTGGCCGTCGGCGTCCCCGACCCTGCCGGGCACGGATGCGGCGCCGCGGGCCGGCGGGACCGGCTTCAACGACGCGCGGGCCGTGGGCGGCGGGGTGTGGAGCGACGACCTGCGGCCGGGCCAGACCCGCTACTACCGGGTGCCGCTCGACTGGGGTCAGCAGCTCGGCCTCGGGGCCGAACTGTCCGCAGCCAAGCCGACGAAGCCGTCCGGCTCGGCCTCCTCCGGGCTCACCGTCTCGCTGTACAGCCCGTACCGGGGCCTGGTCGAATCCAACGGCGCCACCTACGACGGCAAGCAGGCGAGCGTCAGCCTGCCGAGGACGCCGCCGGTGGCGTACGAGAACCGCTTCTCCTCGGACCGGAACGTGGAGCCGGTCCGGGTGGCCGGCTGGTACTACGTGACCGTGACCATGGCCACGAAGGTCGGGGAGTTCACCGAGGACGCGGTGCCCGTGCCGCTGACCCTGCGCCTGGAGGTCATCGGTGGGGCGGGCAAGCCCCCCGGCTACGCGGAGAGCCTCTCGGCCGCCGGATTCGGGGTCGGGGCCGAGGACCGGGCCGCCGCCAAGGAGGGCACCACGGCCGTGGAAGCCGACGCCGCCGCCGAGAACCGGTCGGTGATGCGGGTGGTCGCTGGCGCCGGGTTCGGCGCCGGGACGCTGCTGCTGCTCGTGCTCGGCGGCTGGATCCTGCTGGCCCGGCGGCGGGCCTGACGGCAGCAGGCTCGGCTACATCCGGGTCAGGGCCCAGACCCCGACGGCGAAGCAGAGCAGCGCGGCGAGGACGAAGCCGGCGGTGACCTTCGTGGTCGGCGGCGCGAAGGAGCCCGTACGGGTCGGCGCGGGCGGCCGGCCGTACGGGGACGGGGCGGTCGGCGCGCCCTGGGCGGCGGCGGCCACGGGCGGCGGGAGGTGGAAGCTGCCCGTCTCCGAGGGCCCGAAGACCCCTGCGAGGGCAGCGGCGGGGGCGCTCGCGGGCCGCGCGGGCGCGGTGGGTACGGCCGTGCGCGTGGCCTCGTACTGAGCCTCGCCCGGTGCGTCGCCCGGTGCCTCGTACGGGGCTTCGCGCGGTGCGTCCTGCGGGGTCCGGGGGGTGAAACCGGCCGGGACCGGGCCCAGTTGGTCGAAGACCTCCACCGGCACCTCGTCCGGGGCGGGCGGGGGCAGCAGCTCCACGGCCCCGGCAAGGGCCTTGCGCGCCCCTGTGGCCGTCTTGAACCTGCTCTGGGGGTCGGGCTGGAGCAGCGCGGCCAGGACGTCCCACAGCGGCGCGGGGACGCCCTCCGGGGCGCCGGGGGTGCCGTGGCTGAGGAAGTGCTCCACGAGGGCCTGGGAGTCGGGCTTGGAGCCCTTGAGGAGGTAGAGGCCGACCAGTCCGACGGCGAACAGGTCGGCGGTGAAGTCGGGCTCGGCCCCGAGGAGTTGTTCGGGCGCGAGATAGCCGGGCGTGCCGACCACGAAGGCGGTCTCGGTCAGCCGGGGCTCGCCCTTGCGCATGGCGATGCCGAAGTCGGACAGCCGCAGGTGCGGCCGCCCGGTTCCGGTGGCCTCCATCAGGATGTTGGCCGGTTTGATGTCGCGGTGGACGACACCCTCCGCATGCACCGCCGCCAGCCCCGACAGGAGCTGGTCGAGCAGCGTGCACACGAACCGGGGCGGCAGGGCCCCGTAGTCCCCGATCACGTGGGCGAGGGAACCGCCGGCGACGAGGTCCATCGTGAACAGGACCTTGTCGTCGTCCGCCGCCCAGCTGGCCGGGGCCAGTACGTGCGGGTGATCGATCCGCAGCGCCTGCTCGCGAATGAACCGCAGCAGGGTGTGGGCATCGCTCTGCAGGAGGACCTTCGCTGCGACGTACCGGCGGCGCCGGTGGTCCCAGGCACGCCATACGGCGCCGGCGCCGCCACGTCCGATCGGGTCGATCAGTTCGTACCGGCCGGCGAAGATCTCACCCATTGCTGCGCCCGTCCCCCGTCGTCAGCCGCGTCCGTCGCGTGTCAGTTCTGGTGCGCCTCGTAGTGGGCGACCGCGTCGGAGGTGCGGCCCGCTCCGTACACCCGGAGGAACTCTGCCAGTTCCGGGTGGCTGGGGGCGAGGGTGTCCGCCGCTTCGATGATGTCGCCGGCCGCCGAGACCGAGCGCAGAAGCGACTGGATCTCGCGCACCACGCGCTTGACGGTGGGGGCGCCGGAACCGGTGGCGGTCTGGCTGCTGCCGTTGCTGAGGACGGAACCTCCCTGGGTCTTCTTGATCTCGTCCATCCGCTCGGTCGCCTCCGCCGCGCTGACGCTCCCGTCGGCCACCTGGCCGGCCAGATCCTGGAGAGCCTGCACCCGCTGGACCACTGCGGGGTTGCCGATCTTGGCCCGCTGTCCGCTCATCAGCTGGGACAGCATCGGAGCCGACAGCCCGAGGACGGCAGCGAGACGGGCCTGGTTCAAGCCGAGGTCATCTATGAGCCGGCGAAAGAGCGCGCCGAGCGGCTCCCCGTACCAACTGCGCTGAAGTTCTCTGGCTCTGGCCGTAGCCTCTTGCTGTACTGCGTCCACTCTTACTACTCCCCTTCGCTGGTGCGAACCTCGCGTGCATCTTACGGAGAGTGGTCGCGGGGCGGGAGTCCCTATCATTTTGCGGGATGAGGGGGTACACCCGGTACTCTGTCCTGCGGAACGGTCACTCCCTCCCGGGGGACGGCCGTGCCCGGATCCGGGGCCTTAGCTCAGTTGGTAGAGCGCTGCCTTTGCAAGGCAGATGTCAGGAGTTCGAATCTCCTAGGCTCCACCCCGCAAATGCCCTCTGACCTGCGGAAATGCAGTTTCAGGGGGCGTTTTTTGTGCCCATCGGTGGGCGCGTCCGCGCATGCTGGTCGTGGTACAGCCCTTGGCCCCCAACGGGTTTGCTCGACTTGGTCTCTCCCCCAGCTCTCCTAGGTTCGGAGAGCCCGGGGCCCTGCGGGGCAGGACCTTGCCTTGGTCGCGCACATGATCGCCGTGGGCGGGGAGGCCGTTCTGTCGGCAGGATCTGTGGGGTGTCTGCTGCAGTCCTGGCAGGATCTCGCCCCGCCGGACCGCTTTTGGCTCCGGATCAGTGAGGACAGGCTTCGGCCGCCCGGTCGACGGGCTTGTGGAAGCAGTGGGCCGCGCCGCACACGTACTCGTGCCACGTGCACGAAGTCGAGCAGGACGTGTACCTCGATCTCGCGCCGGTCGGCTACGGCCTGGATCAGGCCGAGCTGGTGGCGGGCGCCGTCGACCAGGACCACCCAGTCGCGTAGGTGCTCCCGGTCGCGGGCGGCGGCCCGGTCGAACGCGGCGGCGATCACGCGCTCGGGCGGGTGGGCCAGGGAAGCGGTGAGCCACTTGTGGCGTGCGCTCGGCCCGGGACGGGGCGGCCGGGTGGTGCTGCGTCCATCGGGTGGACTTGTTGGTTCATGCGCAGGGGAAGGCGCGGGCAGCGGAGTCCGCCGTGTTCCGGTGGGAGCGGTACTGCTCGCGTATGAGCTCGATGGCGGCGTCGAGGGGGAAGATGTCGCGGGTGACGAGCTGTTCGGCGTTGTCGGCTCCGACGGGGTGCCAGTAGACGCCGTCGGCGGTGATGGTTACTTCCGGGATCAGGGTTTGGACCGTGAGTTCCACACCTTCGTCGGCGGCGCCCTGGTGGGCGAGGGGGCGGACCACCTGGTTCTCGCGGGTGATGCCGAGCGAATCGAGGAAGGACCGCAGTTCCCTCTCCTCGTGCTGGCCGTCGGTGGTGAGGGTGGCGGCCACCCGCACGGTGAAGCCCTCCCCGAGGGCGGTGCGGATGCCGGCGACTGCTTTCGTCCAGGTGCCTTTGCCGCGGTGGGAGTCGTGCAGGTCGGGGGTGGCGGAGTCGAGGCTGATCTGCAGGGTGAGTCGGTCGCGGGGCATGGCCTGGAGTATCTGAAGCCGGTGTCCGCGGAAGAGCATGCCGTTGGTGAGGAGGGTGGTGGGCAGCGCGGCGGTGCATGCGGTGACGATCTGGTCGAGGTCGGGCAGTATGAACGGTTCACCGCCGGTCAGCAGGATCTCGAGGACTCCGGCTGCCGGGGCTGCTTTCGCGATCTCTTTCACCCTGTCCACGCCCAGGGCTCGCCTGGCTGTTTGTGGTGAGGATCGGGCGCAGCAGTAGTCGCAGGCGAGGTTGCAGTCGAAGTTGGTGTAGAGCCACAGACGTGCTCCGGGGCGGCGGGCCGGGGGCAGGTCGGTGATCGGGTCCGGTGGGCGGCCTCGGCGGACGGTGATGCTGGTTGCGTCGGCGGTGATGAGGGTGTTGCCGGTGCGTTGGCACCAGGAGGCGGCGAGTGCGGCTTGGCCTGGTGTGGTGATGGGGAGCGTGATGGTGTCGCCTTCCGCCGTGGCGGAGAGCTTCTCGACGAGGTCGAGGATCACAGCCATCGGGGTGCGATCTCCTGTTCCTTGACCGCTTGGAAGAGGTCGGTGTAGCCGTCGAGCTGGGGGCGTACCCAGCGTGTGAGGCCTTCCAGTTCCAGGATTCTGCGGTGTTCGGGGTTGTTCCAGTCCATGGCGAGGAGGTGGGTGGTCCAGGCGTCGGCGCGGGCCGTGTCGAGGGTGTCGAGTGCGGTGAAGTTGCAGTGGCAGTAGGCGGGGCTGGTCCAGAACATTTCCAGGGCGTCGGGCATCAGTTCGTCCCGTCCGATGGATTCCCAGGTGGTGATGCCGATCGCGGCGGCGTCGGCGTCGCCGTCGAGGACGGCCCGGATGGCGTCCAGTTCGCTGCGTCCGGTGTCGCCGTGTTTTCCGAGGTCGGTATCGATGCGCAGGAGTTGGACGTCCCCGTCGGTGATGCCTTCGCGGCGCAGGTAGTGCAGGGGCAGGATCGCGGCCTGTGCGGAGTCGCGGCTGCCCAGGGCGAGGCGTCGGCCCTTGAGGTCGACGGGGCCGCTCAGGCCGGCCCCGGCCCGGCAGACGAGGTGGCTGCGGAAGGTGAGGTCGGTGTCGCGCATGGCCAGCGCCCGGGCGCGGTCGCCGGACTGGAGGACGGTGCGGACCCAGGCAAGGTTGGTGTTCCAGGCGATGTCGATGGTTCCGGAGAGGAGCGCGTCGACCTGGCGGCCGTAGTTGGAGAAGAGGACGAAGTCCATCTCGACGGGGGCGGTGCGGTAGTAGTCGCGGATGCCTTCCCAGATGGGCACCACGTTGGGGGTGTAGGCCACCGCGCCGACGACCAGCGGTTCCATGAGGTGCCTCCTTGCCGGGGTGCGCCGGGTGGGCGTCCGGTTCAGCCGAATACCGGCTGGCCGGTGATGGCCTTGCCGTAGAAGTCGTACAAGACGTCGGCGGTGGGGGCCATGACGTGGCCGGCGCGGGCGTCGCGGAAGAAGCGTTCGATGGCCAGGTGCTGGGAGAACGCGGCTCCGCCGCACACTCGCATGGCGTCGTCGGTGACGGTCAGGGCGGTGTCGTTGGCCAGTGCCTTGACCCCGAGGACGTACAGCGGGGTCTGTTCGTCGGGTGCGGCGATGCTGGCCGCCGCAGCACGCAGGTAGGCGTGTGCGGCTTCCAGCTGGAGCGACATGCGGGCCAGGCGGGCGCGGATGGTGGGCAGCTCGGCGAGGGTCTGGCCGAGGTGCTGGAGGGTTGCGCCGCTGGTGTGCCGCACGGCGGCGTTCAGGGCGGCCCGTGCCACGCCCAGGGAGACGGCGGCGTTGCCCAGGTTGAACCAGGGCATGACCGTCTCGGTCATCAGGGTGAGCCCGCTGCCGGAAGCTCCGAGGCGCAGGGTGTCGGGGACTGTCATGTCGAATCGCATCGGCGCGGAGGCGTTGCCGCGCAGGCCCAGACCGTGGAACGAACCGGTGACGGCCACACCCGGGGCGTCTGCTTCGATGGCGTACAGGTCGACGGTGCCCGGTTCGTCGGCGGAGAGCACGGAGGTGATGTACATCTGCGCGTGTCCGGCGGAGGTCACCCAGCTCTTGTCGGCGGTGAAACGCGCCTCCTGGCCGCCATTGCGTTTCGCCTGGGAGATCGGCGCCCAGAAGTGCGAGCGGGAGCCGGGTTCGCTGAACGCCAGCGTGGCCAGCGCCCTGCCCGTGGCGAGGTCGCCCGTCAGGTCCGGCATTCCTGGCGGGGGCGCTGCCAGTACCGTCATGGCACCGCTGATGTGCATCAGGTAGACCATGGCCGTCGATCCGCAGACGCCCGCCAGCTCGGCGGTGACGTGGACGAACTCTTCCGGGCTGGCTCCCAGCCCGCCGTCTGGCTCGGGCAGTGTCAGACCCAGCAGGCCGGACGCGGCCAGAGCTGCTACCGCTTCTTCGGGGAACCGGCCGTCCGTGTCAACGGTCGGCGCGTGTTCCGTGGCGGTGGTCAGGACTGGCTGCAACAGACTGTCGACGTTCATGCGGGATCGCGCCTTCCCGTGGCGGAAGTCGGGGCATCACGGTCGTCGGGTGCTGTGGTGAGGCCGAGGGCGAGCAGGCCCGCGGCGAAACCGAGCAGCAGGGCCACGGTGGAACCGTCGCCCCCGAGCAGGTTCGCACCGGTCCAGCCGATCTGCACCAGCTGCAGGACTGCGGCCGCCAGGAAACCCGCCCCGGCCAGGACGATCAGCGGACGCGCCCCCACAAGCCCCGCCGTCACGGCGGCGGCGGCCAGGAGCAGCAGTACCAGCGTCCCTGTCCCGCCCAGCTTTACGATCCCCCACGGCGGGCCGTCGGCGAAGGCTAGGACGCTGCTCGCCGCCGCTCCCACGCCCAGGCCGGCGGCCGTCCGGCCGATGGCGGATCGCGGAGTCTGCATGGGAATCCCTTCCTTGGTTCACGACGCTGCGAGCAGGATCCGCGACAGCCGGCCGCCCCGCTGCCGCCACAGAGGGCGCAGGGCGCCGTCCACGCCGTAGGCGCGTCCCGCCGCGGTGGCCAGCAGCGCCAGGTGCACGGCGTACATGAGGAAGTACGACCAGAACCACTCGTTCGGGGTGTTCAGCACGGAGAACGTGATGGCGGTCGTCTGGACCAGCCCGACCAGCGCCCAGAAGCGGGTGGCCAGGCCCACCAGCAAGAACGCGCCCAGGCATGCCTCGATCGCGAAGGCGCCCCAGGCGAACACCGCGAAATTCGGAATGATCACATGCTCGACCAGCCACGCCCACGGGGCGAAAACCTCGTTGTCGACCCCTTTGAGTGTCCAGTCGTACAGGTCACGTGGGGGGTCGCTCTCGTACCCGAAGCCCGGCGGGTGCTTCCAGGAAAGGTTCTGGATCCACAGCAGACCGACCGCGACCCGGCACACGGCAAGGAGCACACGGGAGAGGCGGGACGAGTTCAGTGGCTCCAGGGCGGGGGGCGAGGACCGGTTGGTGGCGGCCATGCGGAACGACCTCTGATCAGGCTCACGAACTTGAGGAATCATCTGCCGTACGTCCATCCACTCACGCCAGGACGGGCACGGCAAGCCGCCGGCGGCCAGACGGCTCTCCTTGGACGTCCCATCTCACACTGCGTCTCGAATGTCTGGTTCTGGTGGATACGGTGAGGGCGTGACCGACCCGACTACGACGACGGTGGACGTCGTCCTCCCCTGTTTGGACGAGGCCCGCGCCCTGCCCTGGGTACTGGAACGCATCCCGCCGACCTGGCGGGCGATCGTCGTCGACAACGGCTCCAGCGACGCCTCTGGCGCCGTCGCCTCTGCGCTCGGCGCCACGGTCGTGTACCAGCCGGAGCGTGGGTTCGGCGCCGCGTGCCATGCGGGGCTGCTGGCGGCGGAGGCTGAGTTCGTCTGCTTCTGCGACTGTGACGCCTCTCTGGATCCCGGGATGCTTCCCTCGTTCGTGCAGGAAGTGGCGGACGGAAGGACAGACCTGGTGCTGGGGCGGCGTCGCCCGCAGGGACGCGGGGCCTGGCCCGTTCATGCGCGGGCCGGGAATCTGGCCCTGTCCCGGATGGTGCGTCGGCGCACCGGACTACGGCTGCACGATCTGGGGCCCATGCGCGCCTGCCGGCGTGAGCCGATGCTGGGCCTTGGCCTCACCGACCGGCGCAGCGGCTACCCGCTCCAGATGGTCGTGCGCGCGGCCGACGCGGGTTGGCGTGTCAGCGAAGTCGATGTCCCCTATCGTCCGCGGGCCGGGAAGTCGAAAGTGACCGGGACCTGGCGGGGCACCTGGCAGGCGGTGCACGACATGCGTTCAGTGCTCTCGGAGCTGCCGGTCCCGGCACCCGGTGGAGCGGGTGCGCGGTGACCACGATGCTCATCCTTGCCAAGGAACCGGTGCCCGGGCGAGTGAAGACCCGGCTCACCCCTCCGTACACGCCCCAGGAGGCGGCGCTCCTGGCCCAGGCGATGCTCACTGACTCCCTGGAAGCCATGCTCGCGGCCCCCGCCGAGCGGCGTGTGCTGGTCCTCGACGGTTCGCCGGGTACCTGGCTGCCGCCCGGCATCGAGGTCCTGCCACAAGGGCAGGGAGGGCTGGACGAACGGCTGGCCGCGGCCTTCGGACTCTGTACCGGTCCGGCCGTGCTCATCGGCATGGACACCCCGCAGGTCACCCCCGCCGTCCTCGCGCCCGCGCTGGCCGAGGACGCCTGGCAGGGCTGCGACGCATGGTTCGGCCCGGCACTGGACGGCGGCTTCTGGGCCCTGGGCCTCGCCGAACCCGATCCCGCGCTGCTGCGCGGGGTACCGATGGACGTCCCTGACACCGGCGCCCGACAACGCCAGCGGCTGACCGAGGCCGGGCTGAAGGTGCGGGACCTGCCGGTGCTGCGTGACATCGACACCGCCGCCGACGCACAGGCGGTGGCGGCCCACGCCCCGCACACACGCTTCGCCACCGCCCTGGCCCTGCTGACGCAGGCCGGGCCGTGATGACCACCGCCGTCCCGCTGCGCCCCCGCCTTGGCCGTAATGCGGGCCCTGCCGCTCGCTGGTGTCAGTGCACCCAGTCCTTGAGGGGTTCGGTATCCAGGGTGAAGCCGACGGGGGTGGGCAGTTCGATGGTCTTGCCGAAGGGGCGGCGCAGAATCTTGGTGTAGGAGCCGGCATCGGGCTCGCTGTAGACGAGGGTCTCGCACGTGTCGCGGTCGATGAGCAGATATACCGGGATGCCGGTCTCGGCGTAGGCGGCGGGCTTTTCCTCCCGGTCGCGCTTGTCGGTGTCGGTGTCGTAGGAGGTGACTTCGACGATCATCTGGACCTGGTCGGGGTTGGCCCATTCGCCCTGGCCGGCGAAGGTGCCTTCGGGGGCGAGGGTGCCGTCGGGCTTGGCGTTGCCGTTGCGGTAGGTCTGGATCTTCAGACCGCGTTCGGGGTAGAGCCACAGGTCGGGACGATGCTGCATGCAGCGCTGCATGAGCCAGCGGATGATCTCGTCGTGGTCGCCGTCGGGCACGGCCTTGACCCCCAGCCTGCCGTGGATGAACTCCATACGGACGCCCTCGCGCTCGGCAGCTGCGGCGATGCGCTCGAACTCCTCGGCCGCCATCTGCGGCCGATGTTCCATGACCGTCACTGGGCACCTCCTGGCCTCAAGCTTAGGCGGGGAACGGGCACAGTGGTGGGCTACCGCGATCCCGCTCCGATCTATCGTGAGTAAAGGGGCGAGTGAGAGTTTGCGCGAACAGCGCACGGAAGATGTCAGTGCAGTGCTGAGGCGGTTCGTGCGCGTCGTGGGGTTGCTTGTGCAACCGATGTTCAGGGTGTGCCCATCGGTGGGCACATCGAGTCGGGGCAGCGGGATCGAGCAGGATGGAGCGGGATGGAAACGGGTGGGAAAGTCCGATTCTCTCGCAAAGACTTGGTAAAATAACAGGTCGGAGCGCCGCCCGTTTCGGGTTCGAATCTCCTAGGCTCCACGCATTCATACCCATCTGACGCGTAAATACCAGCGTGGGAGGGCGTCGTTGCAGGTAGCAGACCCGACCTCCCGCCCTGCGGTGTTGATCAAGGGATTCGGGGCCTGGCATGCCATTTACCACGCCCCCGGCGCGCACCGAAGGTGCGCTGGATCGCTGACCTGCGAAAATGCAGGCAGGGGGGTCTTTTTGTCCCGATTTTCCGTGCTGACATGTCAGCACGGTGGTGCTGACGGGGAGAGTGGTAGGGCCTTGATTTCCGGGGATCGTGAGAGCTTCTGCTCTCCTGGAGATCTCCTCGGCTTTGGGTAGAGGTTTTTCGGGTGCGTTCGGTGGTGCGCCCCCGCTGTCGGCCGCGCGGTCTACTCCCGTACCGAGGTCGAGTGGTTGCTGCGCGAGAGCCCACGGATCGCGCGGCGCGCCCTGTACTGCGTCGTCACGCCTTCCGGTCCAGCCCCCAGTCGTCCGTTCAACCGGCTGCCGCCTGCCGCAGTCGGCTTCTGTGGAGCGGGGGCATGTTCGAGTTCCCTGATGTGGGGTGGTGTCTCGGGAGTTCAGATTTCCTACTCGTTTGATACGCTGGAGGTATGTCCGAGATGACGTACAGCATCGGTGAGGGGCCTGCCACTCGGGTCAGCCTCTCCTTGCCGGAGGGGACGGCGGAGGCGATCCGTGCCCGGGTCGGTAAGCGGGAGTTCTCCGCGTTCGTTGCCGCTGCCGTGGAGCGTGAGTTGCGTGGCCAAGTGCTGGATGAGTACCTGGCCGACTATGAGAGCCGCCAGGGTCCGGTCTCCGAGTCGGCCAGGCAGCGGGCGCGGCAGATCTTTGACGAGGTATTCGCCGAGGAGGAGCAGTGGCCCGCCGCAAGCTGAGCCACGAGGGAGCGCTTGTCCTCGACAGCGAAGGGCTCTCCAAACTGCTCGGCGATGACGAGACTGTGGTGGCTCTGATCGCGGAGGCCCGTTCTCGTGGCATGGAAGTGGCGATCTCCGCGCTCACCATCATCGAGGCCGTTCAGGCGCGTACGAACAAAGCTCGGCTGAACTGGGTGCTGTCCGGACTGCGTGCCGTTCCGGTGGGCGATGAAGAGGCGAAGGCGGCATCGGCGCTGCTGATGGCCGCTGGACTGCACGGTCACAAGTACGCCATCGACGCTGCTGTGGCCGAGGCTGCCCTGAGGCAGCAGCGTCCCGTGGTGATGCTGACCTCGGACATCGACGACATGGCCAAGCTGTGCGGCGACCGGATCCGGCTTGTTTCTGTGTGACGGGGAAGCCGCTGCCCACTGACGACTTCGACGTACTCGACCTCACCGGGACCGCCCGTCTCAGCGGTGTCGGCAAGGCCACCGTCTGCCGCCGCCGGCCCCGGGAATCGTCGCCGCCAGAACCACCTCTTCAGGGCCTTGATCGCTGCCTGGCTCTGCAACGACCGGGCCGCCGAGGTCCTGCACTGCTTCGACCCCAGCCGGGTTCCAGGAGCGGGTCTCTACAGGACGCGGGTGCTTGCCCGGAAGGGGGACGGGACCGCCATGAACCGTACTGGCCCTGGAAGGTGATGCGGATGCGACTGAGTCGTGGTGGGGCAAGGCGCCGCAGCGGATGCCTTTGCTCCTGCCGGACTGGCGCGTCGTCCGGGCGGATCCCGGCCGTGGGGGACTCCAGGTGGCAGCGGTCAGCGGGAGCATGGAGGAGCGTCTGGCCGTTTCCGGGGCTGCGACCGTGGTTCGGGGACAACTGGCCGTGAAACTGGGCCTTGAGGAGTGGTCGTCCGAGGTCTCGCGTGACATGAAGCGCTTGATCAAACGACAAGGCGGAGTGCTGCTCATCATCACATCGGGGCTGGCTCCCGTGGAGCCGAGCGAGGCGGTCCTGAACATGGCCCTGTCGGCTCCGGACTCCGTCGCCGGATGGGTGCCGCTACTCCGGGGTGACCGTAAGTGGTCGCCGCTATGGCGAGGCCGGTCCTAGCTTGATGCCGCCCAGTCGTGCGGCTGCTGGTAGGCGCCTCTCGTCCTGTGCCTGGAAGGACGGTGGCCGAAGGGCCCACGGTGTACCACCGTACGTACTGCCGGCTGCCGACCGGCCACCTCGCGCCCTCTTCCGGCTCCGCGACCAGGAGGGCGTCGGACTCCAGCAGGACTGCCCGGGACGGCGAGCTCAGCCAGCCGTTCAGCCGCCGGGCGGCACGCCGGAGCCAGGAAACGTGACCGGGGGGCGTGGACGATGAGGACACGAGTACCTCCCTGCAGCCGAACGCGCCGCGGCACCCGACGGAACGGAATCAGCGACCAACGTCTGGTGAAGACCGTAACGGGAGGGACAGCCGAAGCGCATCAGCCGAACGGTCGAGCCCGCGCCGACCACCGCGGTGGTGGCCTTGGCCGCGGAGGGGTAGTTGCTGCCGCGCAGGTTGTGGCCAGCGGTTTCCCCTGACGCTCCGCCGCGGCGGTTCCTAACGTGGACCAGTCGGCAGTGCGGGTCGGATCGGGGGAGGCTGCTGTGGTGTTCTGGCACCAGGACGACGCGTTCGCGCGGTTGGACATGATGCTGAAGGCGTGCGAGTCGGGCGGGGCGGGCGTCGCGCTCGTCGAGGGGCCCGCCGGGTGCGGGAAGTCCGAGCTGGTGCAGGAGTTCGCGGAACTCGCCCTGCGGGGCGGGGTCACGGTCCTGCGGGCCGCCGGGACGCCCGGCGAGCAGGGCGTGGAGCACGCGGTGCTGCGCCGGCTCGTCGCGGGGCTGCCGCCCGGCACGCTGCCGCGGGACGGCGCGGTCCCGTCGGTCCACGCGTTCGAGGAGGCGCTGCGGGAGCTCGCCGGCCGGGGGACCGTCATGGTCTGCGTCGACGACCTCCACCACGCGGACGCGTCCTCGCTCGATCACCTGCTGCACCTGGCCCGGTCGCTGCGGGGCGTTCCCCTGCTGCTGGTCCTCGCGCAGTCGCCCGGCCAGGGCGCCGCGGAGACCTCCCGGGCGCGTACGGAGTTCCTGCGCCACCCCGGCTTCGGCTGGATCCGGCTCGGCTGCCTCGACCTCGGCGCCACCGCCGAGATCCTGGCCCGGCACACCGGCGCGCCGGTCTCCGACACCTTCGCCGCGCACCTGCACCGGATCACCGGGGGCAACCCGCTGCTGCTCAAGGCGCTGCTCACCGAGTACCCCGTACCGGTGCGCGGGGCCCGCAGGTGGCCCGCGCCGCTGCCCGGCGGACCGTTCGCCGAGGCCGTGGCGGTCTGCCTGCGGCGCAGCGGTACCGAGGCGCGGCTGCTGGCGGCGGCCATCGCCGTGCTCGGCGAGGACGCCACCGCCGGCCTCGCCCGCGGGCTCGCCGGCATGACGCTCCACGCGGCCCGCGGCGCCCTGTCCGTCCTGGACGGCACCGGGCTCACCGACGGGTACCGGCTGCGGCACCCGGCCGCCGCCGCGACCGTACTGGACGACACGGATCCGGCCGAACGCGCCCGCCTGCACTGGCAGGCGGCCCGCGTCCTGCACGACGGGCAGGCCCGCGCCGGTGTGGTGGCCGGGCACCTGCTCGCCGCCGTCGACGTGCCCGGATCCCTTGAGGCGGCCGCCGGCTGGGCGGTGCCCGCGCTGCGCGAGGCGGCCCGGCAGGCACTGCTCGACGACGACTGGTCGTACGCCGCCTCCTGCCTCGGCCGAGCCCGCGAGCTGTGCGAGGAGGAGTCCCTGCGCCTGGACATCGACCTGCAGCTCGCCGCCGTCACCTGGCGCGGCAACCCGGCCGCCGCCGAGGCGCACCTGGCCGTTCCGCTGGCCGCGATGCGCGAGGGGACGCTCGCGGCCGCTCCGGCGGGCCTGCTCGCCCGGCTGCTCGTGTCGCAGGGCCGGATCGAAAGCGCCGCCGAGACCCTGGAGCGGACCGCCGCCCCGCACACCGAGGGGGAGCAGCCGCCGCCGGTGCCCCGGGAGGATCCGCTGCGCCAGCTGTACGCGCTGCCGCCGGCCGGCGGCCGGGACCAGGCCGCCGCGGCCGCCCCCGGCAGGATGCGCGACTGCGCCGCGCTGTGGGCGCACCCGGGCGGCACGGGTGGTGAACTCGCAGCAGTGGAACGCCTGTTGAAGGCCACTCCGCTCGCACACACGACCTTCGACCCGCTCACGCAGGCCGTCCGCACCCTGCTCCACGCCGACCAGGCGGACCGGGCCGCGGTGTGGTGCCAGAAGCTCCAGGCGCAGACCGATCCGGTGAACACCCCTGGCTGGTACGCGGCGTTCGGGCACCTGTACGCCGAGGCGCTGCTGCGCACGGGCGATCTGGAGGGCGCCGCGCGGGAGGCGGCGGCGGCCGTGACCGCCGTCGCCGGACGCGGGTCGGTGTTCCTCTTCGCGCCCCTGGCCGCCGAGGTGCTGGCGCTCACCGCCATGGGCCGCTACGACGACGCCGCGCGGCGTCTCGAACTGCCGGTGCCGACAGAGCTGTTCGCCAGCGTGCACGCCATCGGCTACCTGCGGGCGCGCGGCCACTACTACCTGGCCACCCACCGCCCGCAGGCCGCGGTCGGGGAGTTCCTCGACGCGGGCCGCCTGGCCCGCCGGTGGAACCTGGACCGGCCCCGGTTCGCCCCGTGGCGCACCGATGCCGCCGAGGCCCTGCTGCAGCTCGGCGAGCACCGGCAGGCCGAGCGGTTCGTGGCCGAGCAGCTGTCGATGGCGGAGGTCCGCAGCGCGCGCGTGCACGGGATCTCGCTGCGACTGCGCGCCGCGGTGGGCGAGCCCGCCCAGCGGCCCAAGGTGCTGGGCCGCGCGGTGGAGGAGCTGCGCGGCTCCGGGGACCGCCTCGAACTGGCACGGGCCCTGGCCGATCTGGGCCGCTCCCTGCAGCTGGTCGGCGAGGGAACCCGGGCCGGGATGGTCACCCGGCGGGCCTGGCAGCTCGCCGCGGACTGCGGGGCCGGTCCGCTGTGCGAGCAGATCCTGCCGGGGCAGACCCGCGTCGTGCCGGGGTCCGGGTCCGAGGACCGCGCGCCGGTGGCGGACGCGAGCCGGCTCAGCGAGTCGGAGCGGAGGGTGGCGGCGCTTGCCGCGTACGGCTACACGAACCGGGAGATCTCGGGGAAGCTGTACATCACCATGAGCACGGTGGAGCAGCACCTGACCCGCGCGTACAAGAAGCTGAACATCACCCGCCGTCAGGAGCTCCCGATGGACCTGCAGATGGACCTGCAGGCGGAGGAGCACGAGTCGGCGAAGGCGGGCTGATACGGGATCCGGCCGCGCGGCCCAGTGCTCCGCGGGGGTGCGGCGAAGGCGTTGTCACCGGAGCCCGCCCCCCTCGGTCAGGGGGGCGGGCTCCGACGGCAACGCCTTCCTTGCTGCTCCGTGCGCCTCAGCCCGTCGTGGCCCGGGCCCGCCAGACCCCGGGGCGGACCTCCGACCAGTCCGCGCGGTGCTCGCCGCCGCCCAGCCGGTTCAGCCAGCGCCGGGCGTAGGACTCCAGACGCCGGTCGCCCAGGGCCGAGGCCAGGGTCAGGCACTGCCGGAAGTGGGTCTCGGCCGCGCCCGGGACCTGGGCCTCCACGGCCAGCAGGCCCTGCACGCGGCTCAGTTCCCAGCGGCCCCGGATGTCCTGCGGCACCTCGTCGAGCATCGGGTCCAGCAGCTGGGCGGCGCCGGCCAGCGCGCCCTCGTCCAGCCGCAGGTCCACCAGGCCGGCCAGGGCCCGCACCCGTTCGGGGGCGGTCTCGGCGGACGCTGCGGGACCGGCGGTCTCCACGGCGCGCAACGCCTGCCGGTAGTGGTCCCCGGCCTCCGCCAGACGGCGGCGCTGCCAGGCCAGGTCGCCGAGCGAGCGCAGCATCCGCGCCTCGGCCGCGTCGTCGCCGAGCCGCCGGGCCGCGTCCAGGGCCGCCGTGTGGCAGCGCTCCCAGACCTCCCAGGCGGCCAGCGCCTCCAGGAAGGGGGACATGCCGTCCGCCAGCCGGACCGTCTGCGGCCACAGCCCGGCGCGGTGTGCCCGTACGAGGGCGTCCGCCAGCTCGGGGCCGCGCCGCTCGAACCACTCCAGGGGGTGCAGCCCGTCCAGGTGCCGGGCTCGGTGCGCCGCCTCCAGCTCGGCGGCCAGCGCCTCGCACAGCCGGGCCGTCGCCTCGTGCGCGACCGTGGCCGGCTCCTCCTCGGCGAGCCGTTCGACGGCCAGCAGCCTGAGCAGTTCCGGCAGCCGGTAGCCGCCCTCGGGCAGGGCCACCAGCAGGCCCGCCTCGACCAGGGATTCCAGGGAGTCCTCGGCCCGGGCCGCCGCCGACCCCAGGGCCGCGGCCGCGGTGTCCGCCCCGAACGGGCCGGCGGGCACGGTGCCCAGGAGCCGGAACGCGGCCCGGTCGGCCTCGGCGCCCTCCGCGTAGGCCGCGCGCAGTACTCCGTAGCACTCCTCGTCCGCCGCGCGCAGCTCCGAGAGCCTGGTGTCCGGCGCCCGCAGCCGGTCGGCCAGGGTGGCGGTGGTCCAGCGCGGGTGCGAGGCCAGTTGCGCGGCGACCGCCCGCAGGGCCAGCGGCAGCCCGCCGCACAGTTCGGTCAGCTCGCCGCTCGCCTCGTCGTCCGCGAGCAGGGACCGGCCCGCGGCGGGCCCGAGCGGGCCGAGCGGCAGGGCCTGTACGCCCAGGGCGGCCATGCCGCGCGGCAGCCCGCGGCAGGTGGCCAGGACCACGCAGCCCGGTACGGCGGCGAGCAGCGGGCGCAGCTGCGCGGCCGAGGCCACGTCGTCCAGGACCAGCAGGATCCGCCGGCCCTCCGTCAGGCGGTGCAGCAGTGCGCCGAGTTCGTCCTCGGCGGTGGGGAGCGTGCCCGTGGTGCCGAAGGCCCGCAGTACCGCGGCCAGGGCCTCGGCTCCGGCAGGCCGCCCGCCCGCCCCGGTGCGCAGCCGCACCAGGACCCGGCCGTCGGGGAAGGCGGTGGCGGCCCGGTGCGCCGCGGCGGCGGCCAGGGCCGTCTTGCCCGCGCCGGCGGGGCCGCTGACCATCACGCAGCCGCCGGCCGGTGCGCCCTCCAGCCGGGCGGCCAGCTCGGCGAGCTCCGCCTCTCGGCCGGTGAACAGCGGGTCGGGCTGCGGGAGTTCGGTCACCGGGAAGTCCGGCAGGCCGGGCCCCTTGGCCGGGGCGGCCGTCCGGGCCCCTGAGGTGGCCGAGGGGCGCAGCAGTGCCGGGTCGCCGGTCAGGATGCGGCTGTGCAGCTGCTGGATCTGCCGGCCCGGTTCGATGGCCAGGTCGTCGACGAGGGTGCGGCGCAGCGTGGCGAAGGTCCCCAGGGCGTCGGCCTGCCGGCCGGTGCGGTAGAGGGCGACCATCAGATGCGCGTGGAACTCCTCGTGCATCGGCAGCTCGGCGGTCAGCGCCCGCAGCTCGCCCAGCAGTTCCTGGTGGCGTCCCAGATGGAGTTCGGCGCGCACCCGCTGCTCCAGCGCGGCCGTGCGCACCTCGGTGAGCCGTACGGCCATGCTGTCCAGCAGCGAGCCGTGCGGGGTGTCCGACAGCAGCGGGCCGCGCCACAGCGCCAGGGCCCGGCGCTGCAGGTCGGCGGCGCCGGTGTGGTCGCCGGCCGCCAGTGCCTCGCGGCCCCGTGCGTGCAGGTCCTCGAAGACCGTGAGGTCCAGCTGCCCGGGGTCGAGGCGGAACAGGTAGCCGGGTGAGCGCGTCTGCAGGAGTTCGCCGCCCTGCTCCGGATCGGCGTCCCGCAGCATCTTGCGCAGCTGGGAGATGTACACCTGCAGCGTGGTCATCGCGGTGCGCGGCGGCTGCTCCCCCCACAGCTCGTCGATGAGGCTGTCGACGGAGACGACCTCGTTGACGCGGACCAGCAACGTCGCCAGCACCACGCGCACCTTCGCGGCGCGCGGGGTCAGTACCCGCACGTCCGGGCCGGCCGAGCGCACTTCCATGGGACCAAGAACCCGAAAACGCATATGAACCCCCCCGCTCACTTGGTCCACCCACTCTAGGTCGGGCGCACCCCCGGACTTCGGACAGGCACCCCCCTATTTCCGGTCAGCCGGCGCGGTGGCCGCAAGAGCTGCTTTAGCCCCCGCGTGGAGGATGCGGACTCTGGGAGAAGGGGCCTCCGGCGCCCCGTTGGTGTCCCGAGTGCGGCGCGAGGGGGCAGACCTTGACCAGTTATTCCACCTTCACCGAGGTGGTGCGGGAGCGCGCCGGGGAACGCGGCGGGGCGGACGCGCACGTCTTCCTCCACGACGACGGCACCGCCGAGCACGTGAGCTACACCGCCCTGGACACCGCGGCCCGCGCCCTCGCCGTACGCCTGCGCGCCCTCGGCGCCCAGGGCGAGCCGGTCCTGCTGCTCTACCCGCCGGGCGCCGAGTTCCTGCGGTCCTTCACCGGCTGCCTGTACGCGGGTGCGGTGGCCGTGCCCGCCCCCCTGCCCGGCGACCGGGGCGAACGGCTCCAGCGGGTGTCCGGGATCCTCCGGGACACCGGGGCGCGCCTGGTGCTGACCGACGCCGCCAACGCGGCCGAGGTGTCGCTGTGGCTGGCGATGGCGGGCCGCGGCGAGGTGGTGTGCCTGGCCACCGACGTGAGCGCCGCGGGCACCGGTCCCGGCCCCGACGCGTACGAGGATCCGGGCACCGGCCCGGACGATCTCGCCTTCCTCCAGTACACCTCCGGCTCGACCTCGAGGCCGCGCGGGGTGATGGTCAGCCACCGCAACCTGCTGGCCAACCAGGAGGCCTTCCGGCAGGCCTTCGGGACCACCCCGGACGACCGCTTCGCCAGCTGGCTGCCGCACTACCACGACCTGGGGCTGATCGGGCAGCTGCTGCATCCGCTGTGGCTGGGCGCCACCTCGGTGCAGATGTCGGCCGCCTCCTTCGTCCGGCGGCCGGCGCGCTGGCTGCGGGCCATCGACACCTACGGGGTGACCGTCAGCTCGGCGCCCGACTTCGCGTACGACCTGTGCGTACGGCGGGTCACCGACGAGCAGCTCGCCGGGCTGGACCTGTCCCGCTGGCGCGTGGCGCTCAACGGGGCCGAACCGGTGCGCCACCGGACCCTGGACGCCTTCGCGGACCGGTTCGCCGCCGCCGGGTTCCGCCGCGGGAGCCTGTGCCCCGCCTACGGTCTGGCCGAGGCCACCCTCTTCGTGTCCGGCGCGGTGCCGGGCACCGCCGGCGTCCGGCGCACGGTGGACGCGGCGGCCCTGGAGCGCGACGAGCTGCGTCCGGCCCGTGCCGGGGAGCCCGTACGCACGCTCGTGAGCAGCGGCCGGGTGCGCGGGCACGAGCTGCGCGTCACCGGGCCCGACGGGCGCGAACTGCCCCCGGGCCGGGTGGGGGAGATCGAACTGCGCGGCGACAGCGTGGCGGGCGGCTACTGGCGCGACCGCGAGGAGAGCGAGCAGGCTTTCGGCGCCGTGCCGGGCGGCTTCCTGCGCACCGGGGACCTCGGCGTCCTGGACGACGGGGAGCTGTACATCACCGGGCGGCTGAAGGAGGTCGCGGTCCTGAGCGGGCGCAACCTCTACCCGCAGGACGTGGAATGGGCCGTCCGCGAGATGTCCCCGGCCTTCGCCGCGGGCAACGGCGCCGTGTTCACCGTGGACGCCGAGCGGGAGCAGCTCGTCGTCCTGCAGGAGGTGCGCGCCCAGGACACCGACTGGGAGCAGCTGCGGGTGCTGGCCCGCCGGATCCA
Organism: Streptomyces sp. ISL-43; assembly: GCF_018614195.1. Taxonomy (GTDB): domain Bacteria; phylum Actinomycetota; class Actinomycetes; order Streptomycetales; family Streptomycetaceae; genus Streptomyces. Next base: position 218,418 of record NZ_JAGGOT010000008.1, on the reverse strand, counting down.
GACCCTCATCGGGCAGGACTTCGAGGTGCCGGCGGGCAACGTGCTGCTCGTACGGCCGGGCACCGTGCGCCGCACCACCAGCGGCAAGATCCAGCGCACCCTGATGCGCAAGCTGTTCCTCGCCGGGGAGCTCGCCGGTGTGTACGAGGTGCTCGACCCGGCGGTGCGGGGCCTGATCCGTCCGTGGAACACGCTGCTGGGCAACGACCTGCTGCAGCCCGCCGGCGGCACGGCGCAGGGGACCGTGTGGTGAGCGGGGCGCCGCCGCGGACGGCCCCGGCGGGCGTGCGCGGCTCCACGGGCACGGGCGCGGGCGCGGGCGCCGGCACGGGCACGGGCGCCGGCGCCGGCACGGCCGTGCCCGTACGGGATCGGGTCGCCGCCCTGGAGCGGCTGCTCGGCGACCCTGGCCGGCCGGGCAACCCGACCGGGCACGGGGCGCTGCTGCGTGCGGACCGGGCCGCGACGCACTCCCCCGAGGCCGAGTCCGTACTCGACGACTACGGCATGAACGAGGAGTTCGTACCGCGCGAACTGGGCGGCCGCTTCGACTCGGCGGAATCCCTCCTGCGGGTCATGCGCCCGGTCTTCCGCCGGGACGTCGCCCTCGGCATGGGCCACGGGACGACCACCTTCACGGCCGCCTCCGACGTGTGGATGACGGGCAGCGCGGCCCAGCGCACCGGCCTCGCCGCCCTCCTGCTGGCGGGCTCCAAGGCCGCCGTCGCCGAGCACGAGACCGCGCACACCAACGACTTCGTCAAGAGCGGCATCCGGGTCGACGCCCGGTCCGGCGGCCGGCTCGCCCTGACCGGCGCCAAACCGGTCGTCAACAACATGCAGCGCGCGGACGCCCTGGTGCTGTTCTGCCGCACCGGCGACGAACGCGGCAGCGCCAGCCACAGCGCCCTGCTGCTGGACCCGCGCGAGTTCCCCGCGGCCCGCCACCGGATCACCGGGCGGCCGCCGTCGGTCGGGCTGCGCGGGTACTTCCGTACGGGCGTGGAGTTCGCCCACTGCCCGGTTCCCGAGGGCGCGCTGCTGGGCGCGCCCGGCAGCGGGCTGCGCACCGCCCTGCGCCACTTCCAGATCAGCCGCACCCTGACGGCCTCGCTGGTGGTGGCGGCCGTGGACACCGGGCTGCGCACCGCCGTGCGCGTCGACCGCGCCAAGGGCCCGGGCGGCGGACCGGCGGCGGCCGACCCGCGCCGGGCCGCCCACACCGTCACCGGGGCCTTCGCCGACCTGCTGCTCTACGACAGCCTCGCCGTCGTGGCCACCCGCGCCCTGCACCTGCTGCCCGGCGAGACCAGCCTGTATGCGGCGGCGGTGAAATCGCTGCTGCCGAAGGTGCTCAGCGAGACGATGTACGACCTGTCCACGGTGCTCGGATCGCAGCTCTACACCCGCGAGGGCGCCGTCGGGATCTTCCAGAAGCACCTGCGCGACGTGCCCGTGGCCGGCCTCGGGCACGCCGGGACCGCGGCCTGCCAGGCCACGATCGTCCCGCAGCTGGGCCGCCTGGCCCGGGGTGCCTGGTTCACGGGGGAGGAGGCGCCCGCCGCGCTGTTCCGCCCGGCGGGCCCGCTGCCCGCCTTCCGCTACGAGGCCCTCGTGCTGGCCGGGGGACGCGACAGCCTCAGCGCCTCCCTGCTCGCCTTCGCCGCCGTCGTGCCCGCGGCCACCCGCGAGGAACGCGCCCTGCGCGCGCTGGCCGACCTGCTCGTCGGTGAACTGCGCGACCTGCGCGGGCGGGTGCTCGCCCTGCCCGAGCTGGGCGCGGACCGCCCCACCAGCCCCGCCTGGTTCGCGCTGTGCGACCGCTACGCGCTGGTGCTGGCCGGCGCCGCCGTCCTCGGGGTGTGGTGGCACGGCCGCGCCGCCGGGGACCCCTTCCTCGGGGATCCCTCCTGGGCCGCGGCCGCCCTGCACCGCGTCGCCCGAAGACTGGGCCTGTCTCCCGCGGAGCCGCCCGCGAGCTGCGCGGCCCGGGTCCACCAGGAGGTGCTGGCCCGGTTCGCCGGGGGGCGCAGCTACGACCTGTACGACTCGCCGGTGCCGGGCTGAGGGCCTCCGCGGCGCCCGGCCGTACCGAACCCGAACCCTGAACCCCGAACCACATAAAGGAGTACCGGCATGACCCTCCCCGTATCGCCGCGCAACGCGGCGCCGCTGTACGGATGGCTGATCGAGCGGCTCTCCGTCTACCTCGGCCGGCACCCCGACAGCATCGACGCGTCGGTGCCGCTGGCCGAGTACGGGCTGGACTCCGTCGGCGCGCTGAGCCTGTGCGGTGACGTGGAGGACGATTTCGCGATCCCCCTCGAACCCGCCTGGGTCTGGGACCACTCCACCGTCCACGACCTGGTGGTGCACCTCGCCGCGCGCGGTGCGCGGCCCGCGGCGGTCGTCGAGGTGGGCGGGTACGAGGTCGGATGACCGCTCCGGCACTGGGCGAGCCCATCGCCGTCGCCGGCCCGGGCGACCGCGGCGACTGGGCGCGGGTGCGCGCCGAACTGCACCGGCACGGCAGCGCCCTGGTGCACGGCCGCCTCGCCGACTGGCGCCCCGACGACGAACGGGCGCCCGCGCTGCGCGCCGTACTGGGCCGGGACTGGGCGCGCTTCCAGGACATCGAGCACCCCGACATGCGCAGCCGGTACGCGGCCTCCCGGCTGCTGCTCAAGCACGCGGCCGGCGCCGCGCTGTCCGCCGACGCGGCCGATCTGGAGCTCGCCTACGGCCCCACCGGGCGCCCGTACCTGCGCGGCTGCGACCAGATCGACATCAGCCTCAGCCACACCGACGAACTGCTCGTCGTCGCGCTGACCAGCCGCGGGCTGATCGGCGTGGACGCCGAACCGGCCGGCCGCCGGCTCTACCGGCCGGGCCTGGACCGGCGCATCTGCACCCCGCAGGAGCGCAGGGACCTCGCGGCCATCGCCGAGGCGGACCGCAACGCGACCCTGGTGCGCCTGTGGACGCTCAAGGAGGCGTACAGCAAGGCGATCGGGCAGGGCATGCAGTTCCGCTTCACCGAGTTCGGCTTCGGCCCCGACGGCGGGCGGACCCGGGTGCTGAGCCCGGACGGGACGCCGGGGGAGGGGGACGAGTGGTCCTTCCGCACCTACGCCCTCGACAGCGGGGGCGTGGACTTCACCGTGAGCGCCGCCGTGTACGACGCCGGTTTCGGCAGCACGCCGGACACCGAGGTCACCTCCATGCTGGACGCCGAGGCGGTCGAGGCGATCCACGAGGCCCTCGCCGAGGCGGCCGCGTGACCCGCGCGGACTGCGGGCCGGTCAGTGGTCCTCCACCACCTTGGTGACGGCCTCCAGCACGGTGCGGCCGGCCTGGGTCAGGGTGAGGGTGACCGGGACCAGGCGCCGGCCCCGGCCGTCGTGCTCCAGTACTCCCGACACCGCCGCGCAGCGCATCGCCAGGTCCCTTTCCGCGTAGCCGCGGAAGTGGACCCGCAGGGAAGCGAGCGCACAGCGCGCCGGCGTCAGCTGATGGGTGCCCAGGGCCGCGAGGAGCGAGGCCTGACGCAGCGTCTCCAGCAGGACCAGGGCGGTGACGTGGCCGTCTCCCGCCCCCTGGGCCGAGGGCCACAGCGGGGGTACGGACACGCCCACCGAGAGCCTGCCGTGCGAGGGTCGCGAGGCGTCGTGGAGCATGACGTTGGCCGGGTCGGCGCGCCCCACGTCGGCGGGGTCCACCGGGGAGCCCGGGCCGTCGTCGAGCCGGCCGGACGCGGCGGCGAAGGCCGTGGCGCGGCTCTGCTCGCGGTGGCTGCGGCGCAGCACGGGCGGCAGGAAGACCACGTTGGCCGAGCCGGTTCCGCACCGGACGTCGTCGATCTCCAGGGCGGTGCGGAAGTCCAGGGCGCGCGGCACCCCGCCGATCAGCTTGTCGGGGGTCACCACCAGCGTCGCGGTCAGCCGTGCCGGGTCGGGACGGGTCCGCCAGGCGGCGAGGTCGGGGACGTCGATGCCGAACCGGTAGAAGATGCCGGTGCGGTCGGCCGGGACGCCGAAGTGGCTCTGGCCGATGAACTCGCCCACCTCGCGGACCATCTCGGAGGCCGCCTGGATGTCGTGGAAGCGTCCGGGGCCGTCGTTGAGGAGCGGGTGGTCGCGGGGGAGGTCGGCGGCGAGCGCGAACTCCTCGGAGGCGTCCTCCACCGGGGACAGTCCGTGGTGCTCCCAGGTGCGGGGGCGGTGGACCAGGTGCCGGGTGGTGGCGCCGGGGGCGGACCGGCGGGCGGACGGGCCCGGGTCCGCGGGTATGTCCCAGTCGGCGGCCGAGGGCCGGCCGGCCGGTGCCTCCCAGCCGGCGAGTGCGGTACTGCTCACGCTGACCCACCCCCGTCCCGGCCGCCTCCCGTTGAGGCTCCCGGTGATTCAGACTGCCGGGGGGCGGGAGGTGCGGCCAGCGGACGGCGATGGCAGCTTGCTGTGTGTCAGCTAGTACTGGTCGTACCTGGGGCCCGGGTGCGGGGCGCCGGTGCGGCCGGGCTCGGCGCCGACCGACTCGTCGAGCATGCCGGACATGGCCACGTTGAACCCCGCCTGGAACCGGCTGGTGGACTCCACCTCGGCCATGATCTGGGAGATGTGGCGCCGGGCGGTGCGCACCGACATGCCCAGGCGCCGCGCGACGAGCTCGTCCTTGTGGCCCTCCGCCATCAGTTTGACGATCGACAGCTTGAGCTCGTCGTTGATGGCGGTGAGCTCCTCCAGGCCGGGGATGAAGGGGGCGGCTCCGGCCCACAGGTGGTCGTACACCTTGCAGAGGAAGGCGACCAGGGTGGGTTCGCGGACCACCACGGCGCCCGGTACCCGGCCCTGGACGTGCTGTTCGGGCAGGAAGACGATCTCGCGGTCGTAGATGACCATGCGGTCGACCATCTGGTCCGTGGTGCGCACCTCGGCGCCCGCGGTGGTGACGGACCGGACGTAGGAAGTGGTGGCCAGGTCGCTGCGGACCGTGTGCTGGTAGAGCTGCTTGAGCCGCAGCCCCTTCTCCAGCCGTCCCAGGGACTGCGGAAGGGCCTGCTCCAGCATCTCGGGACTGCGCGGGCCGCCGGGCTGCGCCGTCAGGATCTCGAAGCGGCAGCGCGAGCCGTAGTCGTCGAGCATGGCCTGTAGGGCCTTGATGTCGGGGATGACATCGAAGGCCTCGGCCTCGTTGCGCCGGCGGCGGCTCTCGAAGTACGCGGGCAGCAGCGCGAGCATGTCCGTCCGCACCTCGCTGACGGACTGCTGCAGTTCGCGGATCTCGTTCTCCGCGGGGGCCACCAGATCCACCACGGCGGCGCCCGGGCTGATGGGCACCAGTACGTCGGGCTCCCCCGGCATCGGGCGCAGCAGGTGCAGCTGCCGCAGGGTCTGCTCCATCAGCAGGGCGTGGTCGGTGCTCACCTCCAGTTCCTCGGCGACGTCCGCCCGCTCGTAGCGGCCGCGCAGGACCGCGTACCGGTAGGCGGACGCACTCGTGTCGTCCAGCTTGGCGAAACCTGCTCCAGTGAGGGCATTTTCGGGCATCTCGCTTTTTCTCCCCCCGGTTGCGAGAACTAGTTGCCAGGCAACTTTACGACAGCGGGGAAGGGTTGGGTCCGGTATTGAAACTCGGCAGACTAATTGACGTAACCACAACGGGCCTTACCAAACTTGGGGGTAAGTATGAACGGCCTTGGTCTTCGAAACATGACAGCCGCGCTTCTGATCGCGTTCGGCGTCGCGGTGTCCGTGGGGGCGGGCTCCGTGCAGGCGATCGGTGTGGGCTCGACGGTGAGCGCCGTCAGCGAGCCGGCCCCGCCGGTGCTGGCCCCGCTGGACGAGCGCTGGGGCTGACGTTCCGCTTGACGTGTGCTGAGAGCAGGCCCGCCACACCGGCGGGCCTGCTCTTTTTCGTATCCCGGAAAGTTGCCTTAAGTCGCTCACAAGCGGGGGATGGAACTCTCTGGTCGTGGGTCTTCGCTCCCGGTTCCCCCGACCGGTCGAGTCGCCCATTCGCCCCGCCCTCGGAACCCCAAGTTCGAGTGGCGGGGCTTTTTCTTGCCCGTTTCCACCCGCCCGATAAAAGGCCGGAATGGCGGCCGGATTTCCGGCGGCTAATGGCCGTCGTTTCTGCCGATCGCGCGGGCGACCTGAGAACGTGAATTCACGCCGAGCTTCTTGAATATCCGGCTCATGTACGTCTCCACGGTTTTCACGCTGATGTCGAGGCGCGTGGCGATATTTTGATTGGTGCTTCCGTCGCCGACGAGCGAGGCAATTTCCAGCTCGCGCGAGCTCAGCTCCGAGAGCAGGCCCTCGACGTTACCGGCGGGTTGATATCCGGCCACCCGACGGTTAATTCCGGACACGTCGGGTGTTGGTGCCGGCGCCGGCAGCGGCGTCGGCACGGGCATTGGCACGGGCGCGCCGATACGGCGGAACGCCTCGGCCGCGAGAGCGGCGGGGGCGCCCGCACCGGCGCGGTCCCCGGCCGCCAGGCGGGCCCGGGCCAGGCCTGAGGCCAGCTGCCCCAGCAGGAGGCCCTGCCCGTGCCGCAGGGCCAGTCGGACGCCGCGCTCGGCGTGGCGCAGGGCCGCCGGGTCGCCCAGCGCGCACTCGGCGCAGACCAGCCAGCGCAGCGCCTCCAGAACGGCCGCGCACCCGTCGTCGTCGAGGGAGTCCAGGAGCGGGGCGGCCCCGCGGGCGCTGTGCGCGGCGCCCGCCAGGTCCCCGGCGGCGGACTGGACGGCGGCCAGCCGGGCCAGGGCGTGCGCGTGCCCGGGATCCTGCGGCGGGCCCGCCGCGGCCAGGGCGCCGTGGGCGGCCTCCAGGGCGGCTTCCCAGCCCGAGGCGCCCGATCCGGAGCCCGAGGCGCCCGATCCGGAGCCCGAGGCGCCCGATCCGGAGCCGGGCTCCGGGACGCTCTCCAGGGCCAGCGCGGCCCACTCGCCCAGCAGTTCCCCGCCCTGCGCCGGGGAGGACCCGTCGGCGTCGAGCAGCACGCGGGCCTGCTCGCCCCGGCCGAGCAGCCGCAGGGCCCGCACCCGCCAGAGCAGGGCCTCGTACCGGCCGTCCGGCGCCCAGAGCGCGTGGACGCGCGGCCACAGCCCGGCGTATCCGCGCAGCGCCTCCTCCGGTTCGCCGGCCACCACCAGGGCCTTGTACAGCAGCAGATGGGACTCCAGGGAGGCCTGCGGGTACGCCGTCACCCGGCGCAGCGCCCGTACGGACCGGGCGGGCTGGCGGAACAGCCCGTCCCGCGCCGCCAGGGTCAGCTCGCGCACGTCCGCCGCGCTGAGCGGGTCGGTGTCCTCCAGGTGCGCGGCCAGCGCGAGCCGCGCCGCCGGGGAGCGGTCGGCGCGCAGCGCGAGGACGGCCCGCTGCCGGGCCGCGCCGCGCCAGCCCGCGCCGGATGCGTGGTACAGCAGGGCCCGTACCGCGGGGCGGGTGAAGCGGAAGCGCAGCGCGGAGCCGTCCGGGACGACCAGGCCCTCGGCGTGCAGCTCGTCCAGGCCGCGCCGTACCTCCTCCTCGCTCAGCTGGGCGGTCGCGGCCGCCTGGCCCGGGGTGAAGGGGGAGCCCAGGACGGCGGCCGCGCAGGCGGTGTGCCAGCCCAGGGCGGACAGGGAGTGCAGTTCCACCGGCCCGTGCTGCAGCACGGGCGGTGCGCCGAGGGACAGTTCGGGGACGGCGCGCAGCCCGGCACCGGGCTCGTGGGCCAGCGCCCGCAGCAGGCCGGGCACGCCCGCGCCGTCGCGCAGCGCCTGCGCCTCGGTGACCGGGTCCAGGCCGGCCGGGAGCAGGGTGCGCGCCTGGTCCTCGGGGAGCGGGGCCAGCGGGAGGTGGCGGACCCGGGAGCTGTCGTAGGAGACGGCGGACAGGTGGCGGGCGGTGGCGCCGGTGCGGTGGGCGAACACCGTCAGGACCGGGGCCCGCGGCGGGTGGTGGACGAGGTGGGTCAGGAAGTCGAGGGTCTCGGGGCTCGCGCGGTGGACGTCGTCCAGGGCCAGCAGCAGGCCGCCGTCGCCCGCCAGGATCTCGATCAGGGCCCGCAGGGCGCGGACGGCGCCGTAGGCGTCGGGCGGGGCGAGCGCCGTGCACGGGACCCCGGGGGCGGTCGCGAGCGAGGGGAAGTACGCGGCCAGGGCGCGGGTGTGGGTGGTGCCCAGGGCGGCGAACAGGGAGCCGTCGGCGCGGCCGAGGTGCTCGTCGAGGGCGTCGACGAGCACCTCGAAGGGGCGGGAGGGGCCCGGGCGCGGCACGCTGCCGAAGGCGACGGTCCAGCCCTCCCGCTGCGCGGATTTCGACAGCCGGCGCATCAGGCAGGTCTTGCCCGACCACGCCTCCCCTGTGACGCGTGTGAACTGAGGGGACTCCCGTGCCAGGAGCAGCGTGCGCCGCAGCAAGGCGAGTTCTTCCGCCCGTACCGGCGTCAGCGGTTCCTTGTACATGGCACGTCTCCTCGGGTGCGCGTTCTCTTTACTCCGGAGAACGGATGTGCGTATTCGGCTGTAAGTCTTGTAGGGGTGTCTTGTTTTGTTGTCAGGGTTTTCCCTGACAAGCGTTCTTCGGTCGACAGGACCGAAACCCGATGTCTGAATAAGTGCAGGAGATGATTGAAGTTAGCTTGATGGGCGGAGCCGGTGTGAGGAATAGCCCCGTCCGGTACGGAAAGCGCCCGGAACCGGGCCGGCGTGAGCATTCCGCTATCCCGCGAACCGGGCGGGACCTGGACACCGCTCCGCCCCGCCCCGGACATGGCTCCGCCCGCACCGGAGCGGTGCGGGCGGAGGTCCTGCCGGTCCTTCCGGCGGGGAGAGGCGTACGACGGGTCCGTGCGGCTACGACAGCCTCGCGGGCGGCGCCGGTTCGGGCGCGAGGGGCACACCGGAGCCATCGGCGCGCACCAGCTCCACGCCCGCCCCGCTGCCGGGCAGCACCACACCCACGTCGGCCGCCTCCATGCCCAGCGGATGCGCGCGCAGCGCCGCGAGCACGTCCTCGGCGTACTCCTCGGCGACCAGCAGGCACAGGCAGCTCGCGCCGGCGGCGTGCCAGGGGGCGACCCCCAGCGTGTCCAGGGCCATCCGCACCTCGTAGCGGACCGGCAGCGCGAGCTCCTCGACCCGAAGGTCCAAGGCCGCCTCGTGCGCCAGCGCGCGCAGCACCGGGGCCAGGCCCTCGCCCGCCACCGGGCGCACCGCCCGCACCGCGTCCCACGGCACGCGGCCGCGGACCAGCGCGAGCAGCGAGGCCAGCGGGGCGCAGGCGCCGCTGATGATGCTCTCGTAACCGAGCAGCTCGCGCACCGACAGCAGGTGTGCGCCGTAGCCGCCCAGCGGGGCGCTCAGCACGATCCGGTCGCCGGCCTTCGCCGCGCTCCGCCGCGGCGCACCGCGCGGGAAGACCCCGATGCCCGTGGTCTGGACGTACAGCTGGTCGGCCTCGCCCGCCCGCACCGCGCGGACGTCCACCGCGGACACCACCACGCCGGCCTCGCGCGCGCAGTCCCGTACGGAGGCGGCCATCCTGCTCAGCCGCGCCAGCGGCAGGCCGGCCTCGGCGATGACCGACAGGGTCAGCGCCACCGGCTCGGCGCCCGCCGCCGCGATCTCGTTGACGGTGCCGCAGACCGCGACCTGTCCGATGTCCCCGTCCCCGAAGAAGGGGGGGTCCACCACGAAGGCGCCGGTGTGCAGCATGGGGGAGCCCGCGCCGAGCGGCGGGCACGCGGCGAGTACGTCGCCCAGCGCCCGCTCGACCACCGACCGCAGGCTCTCCCCGCCAGGGGCGGCGGCGCGGTCGTCACCTAGGCCGACGTGTCCGGCCGGGGCGGGCAGCGCGCCCGGCATCACGGCGGTCATCAGGCGGCCCGGGCCGCGGTGATCTCGGCCTCCGCGGTGACCTTGCCGAGCTGGGAGACCGTCAGCCGGATCGGCGCGGACGGGCGCCCGGCCGCGTCGCGGCGCACGGGACCGGCCACCGCGGTGCAGCTCAGCGGCAGGTCCAGCTCCGCGAACCCCCGGAAGCGCACGGCCATCGCGGTCAGCGCGGTCTCGGCCGGGTGGAAACCGTGGCTGCGGCCGGCGGCCAGCACCGCGGACTGCCGCAGCGCCTCCACCAGCAGCAGGCCCGGCACCGAGTCGGCGCCGTCCATGAAGAACACCGGGTGCCCCGGATCCACCACGATCGCGGTGGTGGACGCCTCCCCGCGGGTCACGGGCGCGGAGACCACCACGTCACCCGGATCCGTACGGCCCACCGCACCGGGGTCGGCGAGCGGCCGGGCCGGAGAGGACGGACGCGGCGCGTCCCCGGAGACGGCGGCCAGCCGGCTGGTCGCGCGGTGGCCGCGGGCCACCGTCGGCGGCAGGAAGAGGACTTCGGCCGAGCCCGCACAGCCCGGCGCCCCGTCGATGCTCAGCGTGCCGGCCAGCCGCAGCCCGCGCGGCACCCCGGTAACGGACTTGGTGGTGGGCGTGGCGCGGACGTCCATCGCGAGGCACGCGCCCGCGCCCCGGCCGCGCCACCCGGCCGGATCGGCCACCGCCCAGTCGAGTCCGACGAACAGGCAGGCGCGCTCGGCGGGCACCCGGAAGTAGCGGTAGCCCAGGGACAGGCCCAGCTGCCGGAAGATCTCCACGAACAGCTGGGTGTCGTGGCCGCCGGCGCCGTCGCCGAACAGGGAGGGCCCGTGCGGCAGCTCACCGGCCAGCGCGAAACGTTCCTCGTCCGGCTCCGGGACGCCGGGGCCGGACGGCGGCGGGTCCTTCGGCAGGTGGACGAGCCGGCGGGTGACCGCCGTCAGATCGAGCCGTTCGGGTGTCGCGGTTCGAGACATCCTCACTCCTTGCGGGTGCGTCGCCGCTCCGTGCGGAGAGCTTGGGTCCGGCCCCGGCCGCGGGGTGTCCGGGCGTGCCCGTCCAGCTTCTCCGGGCCGTGGGCGCCGGGCCAGCACCAGGCGGTGGCACCAAGTTGCACGGCAGGTACTGCTGCCTTGCCGCGTGCCGTCCCGGGTGCCGTCCGCCTGCCTTGCCGCGTGCCGTCCCGGGTGCCGTCCGCCTGCCGTCCGCCTGCCGTCCGCTTGCCGTCCCGGCCGGGTCGCCGGGCACGTCGGGGCAGGTCGCGGGGTGGGTCGCGGTCGCTTTAGCCGGGCGCATGGACGCCGTCGCAGACTCACGGCACCAGGGCAGCGGCGGGACGGATTCCGCCCCGTGCCGCCCCTCGGACCGTCGTCCGGCCAGTCGGCGCGACGGTCCGCCGGGACACCTCCGCCGGGACACCCTCGAAACAGGAAGCAGCCACGTTGATGATCGAGATCTGGGACGCCGCACGGTGAGCGTCACTGTCCAGGTACCGGCCAAGGTCAACCTCCATCTCGCCGTGGGGGCCACCCGGCCGGACGGCTACCACGAACTCGTCAGCGTCTTCCAGGCGGTATCGCTCCACGACACCGTCACGGCCACCCCCGCCCCCGAGCTCTCCGTCACGCTCTCCGGCGAGGACATCGAGGCGGTCCCCGCCGACCGGCGCAACCTCGCCGCCGCGGCGGCCGCCCTCCTCGCCGAGCGGATCGGTGTCGACGCGGGCGTCCACCTGCACATCGACAAGCGGATCCCGGTGGCCGGCGGCATGGCCGGCGGCAGCGCCGACGCGGCCGCCGCCATCGTCGGCTGCGCCGCCCTGTGGGGCCTGGACCCGGACGACCCGGTACTGGCCGAGGTCGCCGCGCAGGTCGGCAGCGACGTCGCCTTCGCGCTCATGGGCGGCACCGCCCTGGGCACCGGGCGCGGCGAACAGCTCACCGCGCTGCCCGTCTCCGGCCGCTTCCACTGGGTGTTCGCCGAGGCCCACGACGGGCTGAGCACCCCGCGCGTGTTCCGCGAGTACGACCGGCTGCTCGCCGAGTCGGACACGGCGGCCCCCGGGCAGCAGGAGCTGGCCCCGGCGGCGGACTTCGCGGCGGCCCTCGCCTCCGGGGACCCCGACCGGCTCGCCGCCCTGCTGCGCAACGACCTGGAGGGCGCCGCGCTGCGGCTGCGCCCGGAGCTGGCCGACACCCTGGCCGCCGGACGGGGCGCCGGGGCGCTCGGCGCGCTGGTCAGCGGCTCCGGCCCGACCTGCGCCTTCCTGGTCCGCGACGAAGCCGCGGCCGAGGCGGTGGCAGCCGCCCTGGACGCCTCCGGGCACTGCCGGTCCGTACGCACCGCGCACGGTCCCGTCGACGGCCCGGCCGCGCGGGCGACCACCGGGACCAACCCGGGCTCCCCCAACGTCTCCCAAGGAGCAGCCGTGAACAGTGTGGAAGCTTCCGCCGAGGCCGAGGCCGAGGCCGGCGGCCGCGAGCGCGAGGGGGTGCCGTTCTTCACGCAGGCGGCCACCTTCGACGCGCTGTGGCCGTCGATCAGCGCCCACGTGCAGGACGTGTTCGACCGCAACACGTGGTCGCACGGCCGCAAGTGCCTGGAGCTGGAGCGGGCGGTGGCCGCCTACACCGGCGCCAAGCACGCCATCGCGGTCAACAACGGCACCGACGCCCTGGTCATCCTGCTGCGCGCGGCCGGAGTCCGGCGCGGCGACGAGGTCGTCGTACCCGCTTTCACCTTCGCGGCGACCGCCACCACGGTCGCGGCCATCGGGGCCGTGCCCGTCTTCGCGGACATCGACCCCGTCACGTACGCCATGGACCCGGTCTCCTTCGAGAAGGCGATCACCGAGCGCACCCGGGCCGTGATGCCCGCCCACCTGTTCACGCAGCTCGCCGACATGGACGCGATCTCCGAGGTCGCGGAGCGGCACGGCATCACCGTCCTGGAGGACAGCGCCGAGGGCATCGGCATGCGCTGGAACGGCAAGCACGCGGGTCTGCTCGGCCGGGGCGGGGTGCTGTCCTTCTTCCCCACCAAGACGCTGGGCGCGATCGGCGACGCCGGGATGATCCTCACCGACGACGACGAGATCGCCGAGACGGCGCGGATCCTGCGCCACCACGGCCGCATGGGCAAGACCATCGACCACATCGCGGGCATCTCCAACCTGTCGGGCGCCTCGGGCACCAACAGCAAGATGGACGACATCCAGGCCGCCGTGCTGATGGCGAAGCTGCCCCGCCTCGACCAGGACATCGCCACCCGCGCGCGCCTCGCGCAGGCCTACCACGAGCGCCTGTCGGCCCTGCCCGGCATCCTGCGCCTGCCCACCGTCGTGGAGCGCCCGGTCCCCACCGACCCGGTCTTCTACGTGTACGAGATCGAGGTCGAGCGGCGCGACGAGCTGGTCGCCCACCTGACCTCGCGGGGCATCGGCACCGAGACGTACTACCCGATCCCGCTGCACGTGCAGCCGTGCTTCGCGCACTTGGGCTACAAGCCGGGTGACTTCCCCGTGGCCGAGGCCGCCTGCGAGCGGGCCGTGGCCCTGCCCTTCTACCCCGACCTGACCGAGGAGCAGCTCGACACCGTCGTCGCCGCGATCCGGGACTTCTTCACCGGGAGCCAGTCGTGACCACCGTGCCCTTCTTCCCGCCGGACCTGTTCGAGGCCGACAAGGACGCCCTGCTCAAGGTGCTGTTCGACGTCGGCACCGATCCGGAGCAGCGCTTCATCCTCGGCCGCCGGACGGCCGAGTTCGAAGAGGAGATCAAGAAGGCGACCGGGGCCGGCGCCGTACTCGCCTGCGGCAGCGGCACGGGCGCGCTGGAACTGGCCGTCGGCGCCCTGGACATCGGTCCGGGCGACGAGGTCGTCGTCCCCGCCTTCGGCTGCCGGCCCGTGGCCTCGGCCGTGGTCAACGCCGGCGCCACCCCGGTCTTCGCGGACGTGGACCCGTGGACGATGGTCATGGACCCCGACCACACCGAGAGCCTGATCACCGAGCGCACCAAGGCGCTGCTGCCCGCGCACCTGTTCTCGGTCATGGCCGACATGCCGCGGTTCATGGACATCTCCCGGCGCCACGGCATCCCGGTGATCGAGGACGCGGCGGCCGCCCAGGGCGCGGTCCTGGACGGCGTGCCCGCGGGCCGCTGGGGCACCCTCGGCACCTTCTCCTTCTTCCAGGTCAGGGCGATGGGCACGGCCGGCGAGGGCGGGGTCGTCCTGACGGACGACCCGGAACTGGCCACCGCCGTCAAGATGCTGCGCAACCACGGCCAGGACGGCGTCAACCGCTTCCTGCACCACCGCATCGGCCGCAACAGCCGCTTCGACGAGGTGCTCGCGGGCTTCCAGTTGCACCGGCTGGCCGGCTTCGCCGACCGTCTGGAGCGCCGGGCGCAGATCGCGGACTACTACACCGATCGCTTCGCCGCGCTCGCCGACGAGGACGTCAAGGCCCCGCCGGCTGGCCGCGACGGCCGCTGCTACGACGTGTACTCGCTCCAGGTCTCCCGGCGCGAGGACCTGCGCGCCTACCTGAGCGAGCACGGCATCGGCTCGCACGTCCACTACCCGACCCCGCTCCCGCTGCAGCCGGCCTTCGCCGCGTTCGCGCCGGAGGGCGCGGACTGGCCGAACGCGCGCCGGGCCGGCCGGTCCAACCTCGCGATCCCGCTCCGGCCGCACCTGACCGACGCCGAGGTCGAGCACGTAGCCGACACGCTCTGCGATTTCTTCGCCTAGGCCCAGGAGGACGAGGACCCATGACCGTCACCACGGACGCGGACCAGCAGCAGGAGTACGTCTTCGACTCCGCCTGGGACAAGGAGACCGAGCGGCTGATCACGCACAACTGGCTCAGCCAGGTCCAGATCTCCGCCACCGGCCGCAATCCGCTCGGCTCCTGAACCGGCGGAGGAATCGGGCATGACCGACACCCTGGCACCCCCGGCACCGCCGCGGATGACCCGTCCGCGTGCCTACGCGCAGCCGGCCAAGCTGAGGTTCTTCGACTACTACCCGGCCGCCGCCACCCGCGACCTGCCCGAGCTCGCCGAGCCGCGCGTCATCGCCCGGGAGGACTTCCCGCGCACCGGCACCTGGCAGGTGCGCCGCTTCGACCTGCGCCGGAGGGTCCTGGAGTCCCAGGAAACCTTCGGCACCGGTCTCCGGACCTGATCCGCCGGTCAACCCACCCTCAACGACACCCAACGGCCACCAAAGGAACGGACAGACGATGGCAAAGATCGTCATCATGGGACAGGGCTACGTCGGCCTGCCCCTCGCGATGCTCGCCGCCGAGGCGGGCCACACGGTCATCGGATTCGACGTCAGCGAGGAGCGCGTCAAGCGCATCGCGGCCGGCGAGTCCTTCGTCGAGGACGTCGCCCCCGAGCGGCTCCTGGCGGTCCTCGACTCCGGGGCCTACCGCCCCACCACCGAAGAGCGCGAACTCGGCGGCTTCGACGTCGCCGTGATCAGCGTCCCCACCCCGCTGCGCGAGGGCGTGCCCGACCTCAGCCACATCGAGTCGGCCGCACGCAGCCTCGGCCGCTTCCTGCGCCAGGGCGCCACCATCGTCCTGGAGTCGACGACCTACCCCGGTACGACCGAGGAGCTCGTGGCGCCGATCCTGGAGGAGTTCTCGGGCCTGACCGCGGGCACCGACTTCCACCTCGGCTACAGCCCCGAGCGCATCGACCCGGGCAACCGCACCTGGACCCTGGAGCGCACCCCCAAGGTGGTCTCCGGCATCGACGAGGCCTCCCTCGCCGCGATCGACGCCTTCTACGCCGGGCTGATCGACACCACCGTCCCGGTCGGCTCCCCGAAGGTCGCCGAGCTCACCAAGCTCGTCGAGAACACCTTCCGGCACGTCAACATCGCACTCGTCAACGAGCTCGCGATGTACGCCCACACCCTCGGCATCGACGTGTGGGAGGCCATCGACGCCGCCGCCACCAAGCCGTTCGGCTTCATGAAGTTCACCCCCGGCCCCGGCGTCGGCGGCCACTGCCTGCCCGTGGACCCGGTCTACCTGTCCTGGCAGGTGGAGCGGAAGGTCGGCCGGCTCTTCCGCTTCGTGGAGCTCGCCAACCACATCAACGACCACATGCCCGGATACGTCGTCCAGCGGCTCATCTACGGCTTCAACGAGCGCGGCCGGGCCCTGAAGGGCGCCCGCGTCCTGCTGCTCGGCCTCGCCTACAAGCCCGACACCGGCGACGCCCGCGAATCGCCCGCCACCCGCGTCGTCGAGGGCCTGCTGCGCCTGGGCGCCGAGGTCCGCGCGGTCGACCCGCACGTCGTCGAGGGCCACGGGGTCGACCCCCGCCTGGCGCGCGTCGAGCTCACCGAGGAGGAAGTGGCCTCCGCCGACGCCGTCGTCCTGCTCACCGACCACTCGGCGTTCGACCTCGAACTGGTCGCGCAGCACGCCGCGTACGTCCTCGACTGCCGCCGGAAGATCCCCGCCGGCCCGACGGTCGAGTACCTGTGAGCACCCCCCGGCAGCGGGTCCTGGTCACCGGCGCCACCGGCTTCGTCGGCGGCGCGGTCACCCGCGCCCTGCTCGCGGCCGGCCGCGAGGTGACCGCCCTGGTCCGCGACCCGGCCTCGGCCGCCGCCGCGGACCTGGCCGCCGCCGGGGCAAGGCCGCCGCCGGGGCAAGGCCGCACAGCGGCGACATGCTGCGACCCGGCTCGTACACCGGGCTGGTCGAGCACCACGACGCCGTGGTGCACGCGGCCCAGCAGCGCGTCACCGGGCGGCTGACCGCCACCCGGCTGGCGGGCCTGGCGGAGGGCCTGCCCACGGTCCTCGGGGACCTCGCGGCGCGCCCGACCGCCGGAGCCGTCACCGCGCACGCGGGAGGGAGCCGACGATGAGCCCGACCACAGGGGCCCGGGGCAGCGGCACCGGTGCGGGCCACGCCGTCGTCATCGGGTCGAGCCTCGCAGGGCTCACCGCCGCCACCGCGCCGGCCCGCACCATGGACCGGGTCACGGTCGTCGACCGGAGCGCCGCCACCGTCATCCTCGAACTCGGCCGGCTGCTGGTCACCCCGAGGGCGGCCTTCCGCCGCAGGGTGCCGGCCGCGGCTCTGCGCGGGCCGCGCGGACCCCTTCCGTCGGCCCCGCCGAGCACAACGCACGGCGCTGCGGGGACCATTGTCCAGATCGGTGTGCTCACCGGATCCTCGAGACCGCGAGGTGCGAGCGCCTCGACGCGGTGGTCCCGGGGCGGGTCGGCCGCGCAGGACGACACGCTCCTCGCCGAGGTCCTTTCGATCCGCAGCATTCCAAGGAGAAAGCGATGACCACGACCGCCGTCCATCCCGTCGGCCCGGATCTGGCGGAGCCCGCGGCCGACGGCCGCGTCCGCGAGGACCTGACCTTCCGCGTGCGCCCCGCCGCCGCCCCGGAGACCGAGTGGCAGCTCCGAGGCGAGCTGCTGATCCCCGAACAGGGCGCCGACACCGTCCAGGTGCTCCTGCCGGGCCTCACCTACGACCGTCGCTACTGGACCGTGCCCGGCGCGTACGACTACGCCGCCCACATGCTGGCCGCCGGCTACGCCGTGCTGCTCCTCGACCGCCTCGGCACCGGCGCCAGCAGCCGCCCGGCGGCCGTCGACGTCACCGTCGACAGCAACGTGGAGACCATCCACCACGTCGTCCAGGAGCTCCGCGCCGGCACCCCCGCCGGGCACTCCTTCGCCAAGGTCGTCACCGTCGGCCATTCCTTCGGCTCGGGCCTGGCCATCGTCGAGGCCGCCCGCCACGCGGACGTGGACGCCCTGGTCGTCACCGGCATGCTCCACACCACCGCGCCGCTGTACGACGAGGTCATCGACTTCTTCCACCCGGGCGCCGAGGACCCGGTCATCGCCGACCCGGACCTGCCGCAGTGGTACCTGACCCAGCGCCCGGGCCTGCGCGCCCGGATGCTCGAGCACGCGGAGGGCATCGACCCGGAGCTGTCGGACCACGACGAGCTCATCAAGTCCACCGCCACCCTCGGCGAGGGCGAGAGCCTGCCCCAGACCTACCTGCCCGAGTACTCGCTCGCGGTCAAGGTTCCCGTGCTCCTCGTGGTCGGTGAGCACGACGCGCTGTTCAGTAGCGCGGACATCGGCTTCGCCGCCGACAGCGAGGCCGTGCACGCCTTCGAAGAGGGCTTCTACTGCCCCGAGGCCGAGCTGGAGACCCACGTCATCCCGGCGACCGGCCACTCCCTGAACGTGCACCGCACCGCGCCCGAGGCCTACGCGCTCACCGCGCGCTGGCTGCACCGAAAACTCTCCGCGTCCGCATGACGCCGGAGTTACGTACCGAAAAAGGGGAATCCCGTGTTTGAAAGTTTGTCCCGGCACTTGCTCAATTCACCAAAGAAGGTATTGCTCTGGACCTTGCTCGTCGTCCTGCTCGCCGGAGGTGCGGCAGGCGGTCTGCAGTCGCGCCTCACGACGGGTGGCTACGAGTCCACCAGTACCGAGTCGTTCAAGGCCGCCGCCGAGCTGGACGAGACCTTCAAGCAGGGTGAGCCGAACCTGCTCCTCCTGGTGAAGGACGAGCGCGGGGTCGACGACCCGGCGGTCGAGGCTGCGGGCGCCGCCCTCACCTCGAAGGTCGCCGGCGAGGCCGGGATCAGCAACGTCGTCTCCTACTGGACTTCGGGCAAGGCCCCGGCCCTGCGCGCCAAGTCGGGCAACCAGGCGATCGTCCTGGGCCGGGTCAACGGTGACTTCGACGAGGTCATGGCCCGGATCAAGGAGATCGACAAGGATTACACGGGCAAGATCGACGGGCTGGAGGTGAAGACCGGCGGCTCCGCGATGATGTGGCTGGAGAACACCACCCAGTCCACCGAGGACAGCGCCAAGGCCGACGGAATGGTCTTCCCGCTGGTGTTCCTCGTCCTGGTGATCATTTTCGGCAGCGTGATGGCGGCCCTGCTCCCGCTGGCCGTCGCGTTCAGCGCGATGCTGCTGTCGATGGGCGTCCTGTTCGGCGTCACGATGTTCAGCGAGACCTCCAGCATGGTCATGAGCACCACGACCTTCCTGGGTCTGGGTCTGGGCATCGACTACAGCTTGCTCTTCGTCACCCGCTACCGCGAGGAGCTGCGGCGGGGCAAGGAGATCAACGAGGCCATCACCATCACGATGCACACCGCCGGCCGCACGGTGATGTTCTCCGCGCTGACGGTCGCGGTCGCCTTCCTCGGCCTGTTCGCGCTGCCGTTCACGATGCTGCGCTCCCTGGCGATCGGCTGCATCGCCACCGCGGTGCTGGCAGCCCTGTCGACGATCGTGCTCGTGCCGGCGCTGCTCAAGGTGCTCGGCCCCCGCATCGACAAGTGGCAGATCATCAAGCGCAAGGAGAACCGCGCCAAGGACGGCGGCGGCTTCTGGCACAACACCTCGACCGCGGTCATGAAGCGCCCGGTGCTGGTCTCCGCGCTCGTCCTCGGCCTCGTCGTCATGCTCGCCCTGCCGGCCGCGAACATGAACGTGCGACTGCCCGACGAGAGCGTGCTGCCCACCGACGCCAAGTCGGCGCGGGTCGCCGCACAGCTCAAGGTGGACTTCGACTCCCGTGAGCAGCAGCCCCTGCAGATCGTGGCGGTGGGCAGCGGTGACCCGAAGAGCAAGACGGCCGAGATCGCGAGCTACGCCGAGCAGCTGTCCGCGCTTCCCGGCGTGACCCGCGTCGACGCCCTCACCGGCAGCTACGCGGGCGGCAAGCAGGTCACCGAGCCCACCGAGGCCAGCAGCCGCTTCGCGGCCGCCGACTCCACCTTCCTGAACCTGATCCCCGCCGTGGACCCGCTCGGGGACCAGGGCGCCGAGCTCGTCCATGACGTCCGCGATGCCAAGGCCCCCTTCGACATCAAGGTCGGCGGCCCCGCGGCAGTGAGCGTGGACACCTTCGACGCGCTCGCGGACACCATCCCGGTGGCCGCCCTCGTCCTGTTCATCGGCATGTACATCCTGCTCTTCCTGCTCACCGGCAGCGTGCTGCTGCCGATCAAGGCGATGCTCCTCACCGGGCTCAGCCTGACCGCCACCTTCGGCGCGCTCGTCTTCATCTTCCAGGACGGCCACTTCAAGTTCCTGGTCGGCGACTTCATCAACACCGGTGCCATCACCTGGACCGTGCCGGTGATGCTCTTCGTCGTCGGCTTCGCCCTGTCCATGGACTACGAGGTGTTCATGCTGTCCCGGATCAAGGAGGAGTACGACCGCACCGGCGACAACGAGCTGGCGGTCGCCTCCGGTCTGGAGCGCGTCGGCAAGGTCGTCACCTACGCGGCCCTGCTGCTCTCGCTGGTCTTCATCGTCCTGGTCACTTCGGGCATCAGCTTCATGAAGGCGATCGGCCTCGGCCTGGCCCTCGCCATCATCATGGACGCCACCATCATCCGCGGTGCGCTGCTGCCCGCCACGATGAAGCTCATGGGCCGTGCCAACTGGTGGGCCCCCGGACCGCTCCGCAAGCTGCACGAGCGTTTCGGCATTCACGAGGGTGACGAGCCGCCCGCGTCCGGTGCCGGAAAGACGCTGGCCTCCAACACCCGCTGACGACCCAGTTCGTCCTCCGTGCTGCTGGGCACCGGCCCGCTGGACAAGGCGCTGGCCGGCCACATCGCCGAGCACGCGCCGGCCGGGCTCGCGGCGCGTCCGTAACTCCCGCCGCGCCGGACCACTGTGCGAGGTGGTCCGGCGCGGGGGCACGGACCGTACGACGAAGGGGGCTGCCCGTCCGGGCAGCCCCCTTCGCGTCGGCCGGGGTCGGTCACCGGGCGGGTACGAGCTCCCGGTGGCGGGCGAGGACGCGGTCCACCAGGGCTCCGGCGGCGCCGGTGTACCGGGCCGGGTCGGCGAAGGAGTCCAGCTCGGCCCGGGTGAAGCGGGCAGCGATCTCCGGCTCCCGGGAGAGGAGTTCGCCCAGCGGGCGGCCGCTCGCGGCGGACTCCAGGCAGGCCCGGGTGACGACGGCCTTCGCCGCCGCCTTGCCCAGGACCGGGGCCAGTACCGCCGCCAGCCGCTCGGCCACGATCAGCGCGCCCGTCAGCCGAAGGTTGTGCGCCATCCGGTCGGCGTCCACCCGCAGCCCCGCGGTCAGTTCGGCCGCCGTGTGCGCGGCCCCGCCCACCAGCCGCAGGCACTCCCGCAGCGGCTGCCACTCCGCGTGCCAGGCGCCGGCCGGGCGCTCGTCCTCCGCGAGCAGGGCCTGGGCCACGCCCACGGCCAGCAGCGGGACCTGCGCCGCGGCCGACCGGATCAGGGTGGCCAGGACCGGATTGACCTTCTGCGGCATCGCGGAGGAGACCCCGCGGCCCGGCGCGGAGGGCTCGCTGACCTCCGCCACCTCGGTGCGCGACAGCGACTGCACGTCCACCGCGATCTTGCCGAGGACCCCGGACGTCAGGGTCAGGGCGGCGGCCAGATCGGCCAGCGGCGTACGGGCTGTGTGCCACGGCGCGACCGGCACCGCCAGGCCCAGCTCGTCCGCGTACGCGCCGAACAGCTCGGCCACGTAGCGGGCCGGGTCGCCCGCGGCGCCGTCCGGGGCGTCGATCCGCGCGTACTCCAGATAGCCCGCCAACGTGCCCGCCGCGCCGCCGAGTTCCACCGGGAGCCCGCCGCGTTGAAGGGCCCGCAGCCGCTCCAGCGCGTCCAGCACCCCCTGCAGCCAGCCGGCCGCCTTCAGCCCGAAGGTGGTCGGCACGGCGTGCTGGGTCAGGGTCCGGCCGGCGGCCGGGGTGTCCCGGTGCTCGGCGGCGAGCACGGCCAGGGCGTCGGCGGTGCGTTCCAGATCGGCGGTGATCACCTGGAGCGCGCGGGCCGCCACCAGCATCGTGGCCGTGTCCAGGACGTCCTGGCTGGTGGAGCCGCGGTGCACGTAGTCGGCGGCGGCCGGGTCGGCGTCGGCCACCGCCGCGGTCAGTGCCTGGACGACGCCCACCACCGGGTTGGCCGCGCCCCGGGCCGCCTCGGCCAGTGCCCGAAGGTCGAACTCCCCTGCCCGGCCGGTCTTGGTGATGGTCTCGGCGGCCGCCGGGGGGACCAGCCCCATCCGGGCCTGCGCCCGGGCCAGGGCGGTCTCCGCGTCGAGCATCGCCTGCAGCCAGGCGAGGTCGCCGGTGACCGGCTCGATCGGGGTGCCCGCCCGGACGGGGGAGAGCAGCCCGGAGTCGAGGTCGGTCATCCCGCCACCTCGCTGCGCGCCGCGGGCACCGTCGCGGCGGGCACGCCGGCCAGGGCGATCACGGCACGCGCGAGGGCGTCCGAGTCCCCGAGGGTCACGGAGTTGACGCCGGGCCGGATGCCGGCCGCCGTCACCCAGTGCACCGACTCGGTGGGCACGCCGAAGGCGAACCGGCGGGGGTGGGCCTCGCCCGCCGCGTCGATCAGGTGGTACGGGCGCTGCGTGACCGCGAGCCCGCCCGTCGGGTACGTCTCCCGGCCCGGGCCGTCGATCACGTACGCGGAGCACTGCCCGGTGGCCTTGAGGTGCAGGAGCAGCGGGTCGGCGGTGCGGCGCAGGTCGATGTCGGGCAGCCGGGCTTCGATCAGCACGGTCGCGTGGACCTCCGAGTCCGGGATCCGGCCCGAGGAGGCGGTGAAACGGCGTTGTTCGGCGTCGAGTTCGACGCGCATGTCGGGGCCGGTCACCTCGAGCACCCCGGCCTCGATCAGCGCGATCATCTCCTGGATGCGCCGGGTCGGCGGGCCGATGGAGAGGAAGGCGTTGAGCGGGGTGTACCAGCGGTCGAGGTCGTCGCGGTGCGAGGCGGCGGTCAGCCCGTTGTGGTCGACGAGCAGGCGTATCTCGTTGCGCAGGTCGCGCAGGGCGTCCAGCGCGGCCTTCAGCGGGCCCTCGACGTTGCCCTCCAGCGCGTCCGCGACGTCGCGCCGCAGCAGGCCGAGCAGCCAGGTCCGGTAGGCGTCCGGTCCCGTGAACTCCAGGCCGTGGTGCGGCTCCGCGAGCCGCTCCCAGTCCCAGTGGTCCTCGGCCGCGATGCCGAAATCCCCGAGCAGGCGCCGCTCGGCCGCGCTGCCGCGCTCGGTCGTCAGCAGCAGCTCCCGGAAGGCGTCGACGTACGACGCGGAGTGCTCCCGGGCCAGCAGCGCGGTGTAGTAGACCGCCTCGGCCTCGCGGGCGACCAGCGGCCAGATCTCCGTACGGAAGTCGAGGCCCGAGTTCAGCTCGGCGCGGCGGCGCAGCTCCCGTACCTTCTTCTCGGTGAGCAGCAGCGGGACGTGCCGCCCGAAGGCGCCCTTCTGGTTCTCGCCTCGCGCGTGGTACGGGATCCCGCGCCGCGAGCTCGCGAACAGCCGGGGCTCCAGCCCCGAGGGCCGGTAGACGAGGCGGTCGCCGTCCTCCTCGAAGACGCCGCCCCGGCCGTGCGTGAACAGGGCCATGTAGTCGAAGAAGTTGAGGCCGAGGCCGCGCAGCAGCACCGCCTCGCCCGCGCCGATGCCCGACAGGTCGGTGTCGGCGGGGTTCACCGGCAGGTGGTGGCGCAGGCCCAGCGCGGCCGCCTCCTCGTGCAGGCGCAGCAGCCACTCGGGCTCCTCGGCCGGGACGTGGCCGAGCGAGAGCACCACGGCGTCCAGGTGGTCGAGGACCGTGCCGTCCTCCAGCCGCAGGGTCTGCGGACCGTCCTTGTGGTCGCCGCCGTCGTCGAGGGCGACGGCGCGGCTGTGGTGCACGACGATCTCCACCTGCGCCGGGGCCAGCGCCACGACGTGCTGGAAGACCCACTCCAGGTATCGGCCGTAGAACCCGCGCGTCGGATAGGTGTCGGGGCCGAGCCGGCGGGCCTCGGTGAGGAACTCCTCGTCCAGGCCTTCACCGGGCTCCAGCGGGGTCATCAGCCGCGCCCACTCGTAGAGGCTCGGCCCGGAGGCCAGCGGCCCCGACATCTCCACCGTGTCGTCGGTGAAGAGCGTGACCTGGGAGGCGACGGTGTTCATCAGCAGATGACGGGACTGGTTCCCGCGCCAGACTCTGCCCGGACCTGGCTTCTCCGGGTCTACCACGTGCACGGTCACGTCGACGTCGGGGAACTGAGAGGCGTTCGCACAGACACGCTCCAGCGCGGACAGTCCGCGGGGCCCGATGCCGACGACGCACATGACGAGTTGCTGATTGCCCATCTGCTGCTCCTGATTGGCGTGAGATGAAAAGAAGGCGGGAATGCGCATCCCGTCGTGGAGCGCACGCATGACAGCGATCAGATCCGCCGGTGTGAAAGCTGGTCAACGAAAGGCCCGCCCTGGCTGGAAATTGCGGCCCGGAGCGGCGAAACAATGCCGAGATCCTGCCGGGTGAGGCGGGTGACCGGCCGGTTCTGCTCCGCCCTCGCCATGTCCGCGCGGTGCCGTTGCCATGGGCTTGCCATGCCGGTGCCCACGCTCGTGCCGGTTTCGTGCCGGTGGCCGGCCGGGCAGGGGGGCCGCCCCGACCGCTGCTTAAGCCGAAACCAAGCCGCGCTCGCCATGCTCCGGGCGGTGAATTGTCGTTTCCTCAGCCCAGGAGGGCAGCCGTGCGTAGCCGAAAGTGGTGGAGGTTCATCGCCGGACTGGGTGCCGTCGGTGGTGTGCGGGTCCCCCTGCCGCCGAAGGACCCGGAGGCGGTCCGGCCCCGGGAAGTCCCTCCCGGCCGGTTCCCGGACCGCCCCGGCGGCGGTCCACCGCCCGGCCATCCCGAGAAATGGGACAGCACCGTGGAATTGTCCGCGGAGGAAATCGAGATCTGGCGGCACCTGATCTGACCTTCACGCGGGCGTGCGAGCGGTGCTTAAGCGCTGTCTCGTAGGCGGATGTCCGCACCATCGCGGCCGGCCGGCCGCCGTCCTGACCGGCCGCGAGATCATCATCGACACGTACGGCGGCATGGCCCGCCGCGGCTTTGCTGGTTCCGTCCGCAAGTGCCCCTTTAGCCGGCGCCGTGACAATCCTGGGGCGGCGGTCTGCGGGCCGCCGACCATTACGGACAGGAGGACCTGCATGACCACGTCCGGAACCGGGGTGGCCGGAGAACTGCGCGGCTGGCTGACCGACCGCCTCGCGCTCTACCTCGACCGCCCGGCCGGGACCCTCGATCCCCGGACCCCCCTCGCCGCATACGGCATGGACTCGGTCTGCGCCCTGAGCCTGTGCGGCGATCTCGAGGACGAACAGGGCCTGATCGTCGCCTCGACCCTGGTCTTCGACCACCCCACCATTGACGAGCTGGTCGGGTACCTCTCCCCTCTCCTGGGCGCCTCCGCCCGCTCCTGAGCATTGCTCCCGGCCTCGTCCAGTGGCCCCGGACACCTCCGTCCGGGGCCAGTCGCCGTCCAGACCTGTGTGCTGACGGGCGCCCCGCGTGCGCGCGTCGCTGTTGCCTCCCGGCGGCTGGGCCCGGACACGACGAAACGCCCCGTCCGGCGGCCCGTAGGCCGGGGGAGAGGCGTTGCGCGCCGGGTTGCGGCCGTGGCGGGGGCGGGGTCAGGACCTGCCCGGGCCGGCGAAGAAGGACCGGATCGCGTCCGTGACCCGCCGGGCTTGCGCCAGGGTCATGTGCTGGTGGAGCGGGAGCGCCAGGTGGCGGGCGGAGGCCTGGTCGGCGCCCGGCCGGGCCGGGCCGTGCTCCGCGTACGGGGCGAACTGCGGGAGCCGGTTCAGCGGCAGCGGGTAGTACACGCGGGTGCCGACGCCGTGCGCCGCCAGGTGCGCGGCGAGCTCGTCGCGGTACTCGGTCTGGACGGCGTACACGTAGAGGCAGGGGCTGGTGTCCGGGCCCTGGTCCGGTACGACCAGACCGCCCGAACGCAGCGGCGCCAGGGCCTCGTCGTAGTGGTCGACGACGGCCCGCCGACGGGCCAGGCGGCCGTCGAGGGAGCCCAGCCGGGCCAGTTGGTACGCGGCCTGGACCTCGTCGAAGCGGCTGTCGATGCCCTGCTCGTGGTGGATGCCCCGCCGTACCCCGTCCTGGCCGTGGTCGCGCAGCAGCCGCACGGTCCGGCTCAGCTCGGGGTCGTCGCTCAGCAGCACCGCGCCCTCGCCGGCCATGCCGAACGGCTTGACCGGGAAGAACGAGTACAGGCCGAGGTCGGCCCAGGAGCCCGCCGGGCGGCCGTGCAGGCTCGCCCCCATGGCGATGGCCGCGTCCTCCACCAGCGCCAGCCGCCGCCGTGCCGCGAGCTCGACGAGCGCGGGCATGTCGGCCATGGACTGGAAGGTGTGCGCCGGGACGATCGCCCGGGTGCGCGGGGTGATCCGCCGCTCCGTGTCGGCCACGTCGAGGACCATCGTGTCCGGCTCGACGTCCGCGAACACGGGGATCGCGCCCACCGCGAGCACCGAGGAGCCGAGCGGTTCGGCACCGAAGGCGGGGACGATGACCTCGTCGCCCGGCCCCACGCCCAGGGCACGCAGCGCGAGGATGAGCCCGCCCGTTCCGCTGCCGCAGGCGATGACGTCGGCGACCTGGGCCCGGCCGCGCAGCCGCCGCTCCAGTTCCGCGGTCCGGCGGCCCAGTACGAAGGTCTGGTCGGGGTCGGTGGCCACCTCGTGGAAGGCGTCCAGCAGCAGTGCCCGCTCCTCGTCGGTGGGAACCGGCGGCGGATAGGGCAGGGCCGGCGGGGCGGGCAGCGGCAGGGCCGGGTGTGCGTCGGCCGGTGTTCCGTAGGACTGGTCGATGAGGGTCACGGGGTCTTGTCTCCGGCGTAGAAGGAGCGGACGGCGGCGCAGACCCGGCCGACTTCGTCCAGCGTCAGATCGGGATGCAGCGGCAGCGCAAGCAGGTGCCGGGCGGCCCGCTCGGCGGCGGGGAGATCGCCCGCCCGGCGGGCGGAGGGGGCGAAGGCGGGCTGCAGGTGCAGCGGGCGCCGGACCGGGGTCTCGGTGCCGATGCCGTGGGCGGCCAGGTGGGCGGCCAGGGCATCGCGGTCCTCGGCCTCGACGAGGTACCGGGAAGGGGCCGGGACACCGGGCGAGGCGTCGACGCGGGCGGCCGGCAGTCCGAGCAGGCCCGGCAGCCCGGCCAGGCGCTCGCCGTACGCCCGGGCCAGCTCGTCCCGGTGAGCCGCCGCAGGCCCCAGCGTGGTGAGCCGGGCCAGCACGACCGCGGCCTGCAGATCGTCCATCTTGGCGTTCGTGCCGAGCAGTTCGCCCTGCTCCGCGACCTCCGCGAGGCCGGTCGGGAGCGGCTTGGACCCGGGCCGGCGGCCGTGGTTGCGCAGCGCGGTGACGGTCCCGGCGAGCGCCGGGTCGTCGGTGACCACCATCGCCGCGTCGCCCAGGGCGCCCAGCACCCCGGCGGGGTCGAAGGAGAGCACCCCGCCCCATCCGGCGGGCACCGCCGCCGCGTCCTCGCCCGACGGCCCGGCGCCGCTTCCGGGGCGCGCGGCACCCCACGCGTCCCCGGCGTCCTCGAACACCCGCAGCCCGTAGGCCTCCGCGATGCCGAACACCTCCGCGTCGCCCGCCCCGCCCGGCAGCGGCCCGCTGAACTGCCGGGCCGGGACGATCGCCCGGGTGCGCGGGGTGATCGCGGCCCGCAGGGAGGCCGGGTCCAGCCCGTACGTGTCCGGGTCGATGTCCGCGAACACCACGCGCGCCCCGGTCTGGGCGACGGCGCTCGCCGCGTGGACGGGCGCGAGGGCGGGGACGACCACCTCGTGTCCGGGGCCGATGCCGGCCGCCTTGAGCAGCAGCACCAGCCCGTCGGTGGGGTTGCCGACCGCCAAGGCGTACCGCGCACCGGTCAGTTCGCGGATCCGGCCCTCCAGCTCTCGGCTCTTGGCGCTGTCGGAGTAGACACCGCGGTCGAGTACGTCCCGCATGTGCCGCTGCACCACCGGCCACATCCTGTCGAAGGACGCCGCCTGGGTGAAGTAGGCGACGGGCGGGTCCGAGGGGGGTGTGGGCCGGTCATGGCCGCGCACTGCCGTACCGCTGTCCATGTCTCTCCGTTCGCTGGCATCCGACGTCGTCGCAACTCGACGCTAGATCGACAACAAGGTGCGGCTGTAGGGCAATCAGGGTGCAAGGGCCTGCCACCGGGGAGGCAAGGGCGATGGCAAGAAGCCGTGGATAGCGGGTTCCTGCCATGCGTCTGCCATTCAAAAAAGGCCCTGCCGTGGCGGAACGTGTCTCCGTCGGCCGTTCGTGGAATCCGGTTCCGCGCCGAGCCGGTCTCCCGAATCACCAGTGAAGTACACGCACCGGAGGTGCCTTCTCATGTCCCGTGGACGCCGGACTGCTGTCGTGGGTGGCGGCATGGCGGGTTGTGCCGCCGCCAAAGAACTGATCAAGAACGGCCGGGAGGTCGTCATCTTCGAGGCGGGCGCCGGCCTCGGTGGCCGTGCGCGCTCCTGGCACCGCCCGGAGATCGAGCCCGACGTCGGCGTGAACCTCTGGTTCACCAGCTTCTACAAGATCATGTTCGAGCGCATCCGCGAGTACGGTCTCGAGGACCAGCTCGTCGAGATGTCGAACAACGTGATCGTCGTCGACAAGGGCCGCCCCGCGGAGCTGCTCTCCGACTCCTTCCGCTCTCTGCTCACCTTCGAGCACGTCTCGCTGCGCGACCGCCTGGGCTTCCTGTACTCCACCATCAAGGAGACGTTCAAGCGCAAGCAGCTGGACATCTTCGACCCGGTCAAGCTGGCCCCGTTCGACGACGGCACCACCGCCGCCGAGTACGCCCTCAAGACCATGAGCCAGCGTGGTTTCGACAACCTGCTGCGCCCCGAGATCGAGTCCTTCTGGCTGTGGCGCTGCGAGGACATCTCCGCCGCTCACGTCCGCGCCATGCAGGCCCAGGTCGCCGGCGCCAAGTTCTACGTCTTCCGCAACGGCATGGAGATCATCGCCGAGAACAACGCGAAGGGCGCGGACATCCGCCTGGAGACCGAGGTCACCGACCTCGAGATCGACGCGGCCGGCAAGGTCCGCATCACCTCGCGCGCCGCGGACGGCACCCTCTCCACCGAGATCTTCGACGACGTCGTCGTCGCCACCCAGGCCCCGACCGCCGCCAAGCTCGCCGCGTCCCTGCCGGGCAGCGTCGTCGGCCAGGACACCCGCGACTTCCTGGAGACCCAGGAGTACGAGCCCGCGCTCTCGGTCTCGTACCTCGTCGACGCCAGCAGCATGCCCTCCGAGGCGCACATCGTGGCGGCCGGCGCCGAGGACCCCGCGGTCAAGACGATCATCACCTTCCCGCGGACGGTGCGCGACGAGAACGGCCGCCCGGTCGACAAGCACCTCGCCTTCGTCTACCCCGGCCGCGCCGCCACCCGCCGCCTCCTGGAGGTTTCCACCGAGGAGCAGTTCGCCGAGACCAGCCGCCTGGTCACCCAGCTGTGGCCGGACTTCCCGGCCGACGCCGAGCCCTTCGAGATCGCGGTGCGCCCCTGGGCGATGCCCGTCCCCGCGCCGGGCCGCTACCGCAAGTCCGCCCGGGTCATCCGCCTGCAGCGCCCGCCGGTCGTCTTCGCGGGCGACTACTTCACCTCCCCGATCTCGGAGGCCGCGATGCTCTCCGGCATCCGGGCCGCGGGCGTGCTGACCGCTTCCGACTGAGACACCTCCACGACCTCGACGGGAGTCACGAGTCACATGCAAGGAACCCACGCCGCCACGACCGACCGCGGCGGCCCGCACGCCCCCCCGTCCCCGGCAGCACCGGGGACGGGGGGAGGGCGGCTGCGTGCCCTGGCCCGGCTGGCGAAGTTCGAGTTCGTCCTCGACTACTACCTGAGCGCACTGGTCGTGGTCAGCGCGCTCGCGCCGGAAGCCCGGCTGGCCGGGGACACCTGGCTGACGCTCGGCCTGTTCATCCTGGGCCAGGTCGGCGTGGTCTCCGCGGTGATGGTCTTCGACGACATCAACGGCTACCAGGACGGCAGTGACCGTGCCAACTACCTGGGCGGTGACGGGGCTCCACTGCGCCCGCTGGAGCGCAAGCCCCTGCTCACCGGGGCGCTGACGGTCCGGCAGGCGTACTGGTTCGGCTACCTCGCCCTCTTGTGGGGCGCGGCGTTCTGGGCGGCCGCCGCCGTGACGGCCGAGCACCGCCCGGCCTGGGCGCTGGCCGTCACCGCCGCGGTCCTGGTGACCAGCTGCCAGTACTCGTGGGGACTGAAGTTCAGCTACCGCGGACTGGGCGAGATCCTCATCGCCGGCTGCCCGATGGCCCTGGTCATCGCCCAGTACGGTTTCACCGCCGGCCACCTGCCCACCCTGGTCCTCGTCGAGGCCGGCCTCTTCGGGCTCTGGCAGATGCTCGTCTCCGCGTACTCCAACACCAAGGACATCGAAGGGGACAGGGCCGTCGGCCGCAGCACCGTCGCGGTCCGCACGTCCGAGCGCGGCAACCGGCGGTTCATCGGCGCCCTCAGTGGCGCCGACCTGCTGCTGGTCTGCGGCGGCGCGGCACTGCTCGGCTGGGCCCCCTGGTGGTCCGTGGCGGCCATGCTGCCGCTGGCCGTCCTGCGGGTGCGGCAGTACTCCGACTTCCTGCGCGGCAAGGACGCGCTACTGGCCCGGATGCGCGGCGTGATGGCGTTCCGCACCGGAGTCGCCGGCCTGGTGCTGGTCAACTTCATCCACTTCACGCTCTGACACACGGCTTCAGACGCCGTACACAGCCACGTACCGCGCACGAGCGGACGGACGACAGGGGAAAGAGACATGAGCGGCAAGGGCGGGCCGACCGGCCTGGGATCACTCTTCGCGCACTACGCGGCGCGGGGACACCGGACGAGGATCCACCTCAGCCGGCCGTTCGACTTCGCGCCGGGCCTGGGCACCGACCTCGGCGTCGGGGACCTCGCCGGACTCGTCGAAGAGGCGTCCGCGTGGATCCACGCGGCCGGTGCGCGGGCCGGTGACCGGGTCGCCATCGCCAAGTCGAGCCACTGGGACTACCTGGTCCTCGCCTGCGCGGCGGCCCGGATCGGCGCCCTGCCGGTGCTGGTGGCGGGCGGCCTGCCCGCCGACACCCTGCAGACCGTGCTCAAGCGCGCGGACGCCCGGGTGCTCGTCACCAGCGAGGAGATCCTGCGCACCGCCTCGGAGTCGGGCGCCGACCTGATCGCGCTGGCCGAAGCCGTCGTCTCCATCGACCGGCCCTTCCCCGGCGCGCTCACCATGGAGGACCTGCGCGGCGGCCGGATCCCGCCGGCCGTCCAGACCGCCCCGTACGAGCCGATGGTGGCCACCCACACCTCCGGCACCACGGGAGTGCCCAAGCTCGTCGTGCACACCGCCGACACGATCATGGGACACCTGGGCCGTACGGAATCCATCCCGTGGCCGATCGTCGGCATGAAGCGCCGCGACACGGTGGCCACCGCCGTCGCCTTCAACCACATGCGGATGATCACCTGGTCCACCGGCATGCTGCGCCTGGAGCCCAAGCGCGCACTGATCCTCGCCGACGCCGAACCGGCCACCGCCGAGCGGATGTTCCGCCGCCACCGCCCCACCTACCTGGAGGCGCTGCCGGCCACGTACATCGGCTGGGAGGAACTCCTGGAGCGTCCGGACAACGTCTTCTCCGACGTCCGCTTGTTCGTGAGCACCTTCGACGCGATGCACCCGCCGACGGTGCGCCGGTTCCTGCACGCCAGCAAGCGGCCGTTCCCCTCCTGGCTGCAGGGCTGGGGCCAGTCCGAGACCGGGCCCATGACCTTCCGCCTGCTGACCCGCCGCGCCCTCAACGAGCAGGGCACCCGGCACCCCACCACCCGGGTGGTCGGCCGCCCGATCCCCGGCTTCACCGACATGAAGGTGGTCGACCCGGTCACCATGGAGGAGGTCCCGGCCGGCACCCCCGGCGTGGTCCTCGCCCGTACCAACGGCCGCTGCATCAGCTACCTGGGCGAGGCCGACCGCTGGACCTCCAAGACCCAGGGCACCTGGTGGAACACCGGCGACTGGGCCGTCAGCTCCCGCACCGGCGCGTTCAGCCTGCTGGACCGCGAGGTCGACGTGATCCCCGGCATGAGCTGCATCGAGCTGGAGGACGTCCTCGCCGACCGGCTGCCCCAGCTGCTTGAAGCCGTGATCATCGGTGTCCCCGGCCAGCTCCCGCTGCCCGTGGTGTGCACCCGTGACGGCGCCTGGGACGACATCGCCTGGAAGCAGGCGACGTCCGACCTCCCGGCACTGGCCGAGCCGCTCCAGCTGGACTGGAACGACATCCCGCGCACCAGCACCGGCAAGGTGCGTCGCCTCGAACTGCGCGAACGGCTCCTCGGCGAGGACGCCACGTTCGGCACCGGCCGCTGGACCTGAGCCCCGGGGGTGTCCCGCCGTCATCCGTGATGACGGCGGGACACCCCTGACCGCGTACGACTCCCGACGGCAGACCCGCGGACCCGTTCCTTCCCAACTCCCGAGGAGTGAGCACACATGGCGCGACAACACCCGACCGCGGCCGCCGGCGGCAGCACCCGCGGCAGCACGGACATCGACGTCGCCGTCGTCGGAGGGGGCATCGCGGGACTGACCGCCGCCCACCGGCTGCGAGCGGCCGGCCGCAATCCCGTCGTCCTGGAGGCCGCCGACGCGGTCGGCGGCCGGATGAAGGCCCGCCGGGTGGAGGACTGGATCGTGGAGGAGGGCACCGAGACCCTCGCCGTCCACGGCTACGACGCGACCTGGCGGCTGATCAAGGAGACCGGCCTGGACCGCGACGGCGGCGTACTGAAGGTGCGCAGCCTCGCCGGGGTGTGGCGGGGCGGCCGCGCCCACGCCGGCACCGGCCACTGGGTGGGCGCGCTCACCGGCGGCGGCCTCTCCCTCGGGGGGCGCTCCGGCCTGGCCGGACTCGCCGGCTCCCTGGTCCGCCAGGCCAAGGAGTTCGACACCCGCGACCCCGGCGGCAGCCCGCTGGGTACCAAGACCGTCCAGCAGCTCGCCGAGGGCCGTCACCGCGAGGTCTACGACTACGTCCTGCAGCCCGCGGTCGCCACCGGCTGGGGCTGGGACGCGACCCGCTCCACGGCCGCTCCGCTCGTCTCGACCATGGTCTCCACCTGGGGCCTGCTCGGCTGGCGCACCTACCGGGGCGGCATGGACGCCCTGGCCCGGAGGGTCGCCGAGAAGCTGGACGTCCGTACCGGGCACCCGGTCGAGGAGGTCAAGGAGACCGTCGCCGGGGTCCGCCTGGTGTGCGCCGACGGCTCCGTCCTGAACGCCCGCGAGGCCGTGCTCGCCGTACCGGCCCCGCTCGCCCGCCGGATCCACCCGGGCGCGCCCGCCGCGGAACTGCCCTACCTGGAGGCGTCCACGTACACCCCGATGATCCGCGTCACCTGCCTGGTCGACCGCCCGCTCACCCCGCCCCAGCGCCGCGGCTCCCCGTCCGTGTACGCCCTGCTGGTCCCCGAGGTCGAGGACGGCCGCATCAGCGGGCTCACCTTCGAGCACGCCAAGGCCGCCAACCGGGCCCCGTCGGGCGCCGGACTGGTCTCCATCCTGACCAGCCCCGCCGCCACCCGCGAGCTGATCGGCCTGCCGGACGAGGAGGTACTGGCCTCCCTGCTCGGTCGCGCCGAGAAGTACGCGCCGGGGCTGAACGCGCACCTGCGCCAAGCCTTCGTGCACCGTTTCCCGTACGCGGCCCCCGAGGCCACCGCCCAAGCGGTGCGGCTGCAGCGCGAGTTCCTCGCCCGCCCGGTCCGCGCCGTCGAATACGCCGGGGACTGGCTGTACCAGCGCCCCTCCAGCGAGGCGGCCGTACAGGCGGGCGAACTCGCCGCCGAACGGCTCCTGTCGCGCTCCTGACCGGGACCGGGCCGGCCGCGTACGGAACCTGACCGTCCCGTCCGGCCCGGTCCTGCCTGCCGGTCCTGCCTGCCGGTCCTGCCTGCCGGTCCTGCCCGCCGGTCCTGTCCGTCGGTCCTTCCACCGGCCCCTCACCCGGGCCGGCGACGCTTTAGGCGTCCTTAGTGGGCCTGTTGAGATGCTCGCCGTCCGGACATGTCATCGGCATGCGGACGGAGGGGGACCGAAGGTGCTCACGCAGGAAGGCACGACGTACGGCAGTCATGGCCACCGCGAGGGAAGCGGCGGCGGCAACGGCAACGGCAACAACGGCGGTGGCGTCGGCGGGCGCGAGGACGCGGCCTGGGACGGCCCGGCCGCGCCCCGCGGGCTGCGCAGCCTCGCCCCCCTGGTCGGCCGGGACACCGCACTCGCCGAACTGACCGCCGCGGTCCTCGCCGGGCACACCCGGATGCTCAGCCTCACCGGGTCCGTCGGCGTCGGCAAGAGCCGCCTGGCCGCCGCCGTCTTCGACGCCGTCACCCAGGCCGGCATCCCCGGCCACTACCTCGACCTCGACACCCTCACCCCCGCCGAGGCCACCGCCGCCTTGCGCCGCCTGCGCGACACCATGAGCGGCGCCGCCGACGAGACGGACCGGGCCCTGGTCGTCCTGGACTTCGGCCCGCGCCCGCCGCACGACCTGGCAGGCCAGGTCGCCGCACTCGCCGAGGCCTGCGCCCGGCTGAGCATCCTCTCGGCCGCCCCCCGGCCGCTCGGCGTCTACGGGGAACGCCCCGTCCCCCTCGCCCCGCTGCGCCTGCCCGAGCCCGCCGACACCGCCAACCCCGACCGGCTCGCCCGGGTCCCCGCCGTCCGGCTGCTGCTGTCCTGCCTGCGCGCCAGCCGCCCCGGCTTCCGGCTGACCGCCGAGAACAGCGCCGTCGTCGCCGAACTGTGCGTACGCCTGGACGGGCTGCCGCTCGCCGTCGAACTGGCCGCCTCCCGGCTCAAGGTGATCTCGCCGGCCGCCCTCCTGGAGGAACTCGGCCGCTCCTCGGAGGCCCTGTACGGCACCGGTGCCGACACCACCTCCCGCCACCTGTCCATGACGGACGCCCTCGCGCACAGCTGGTCGGCCCTGCCCCCGCACCGCCGCGACCTGCTGGCCGGGCTCGCCGTGTTCACCGACACCTTCGACGCCGCGGGCGTCCGCGGAGTCCTCGCCCTCCCGCTGCCCGACGTCCACACGGCGCTCGCCGAGCTCGTCGACCACAGCCTGCTGCTGTGCGAGGAGCAGCCCGACGGGGAGATGCGCTTCCGGATGCCGTCCCTGCACCGGCAGTTCGCGCGGACCCTGCTGGAGCGCCGGCGGTCCTGGACGGACGTGGAGGCCGCGCACACCGCGTACTTCACCGAGCAGGCCCACGAGCTGCTCGGAGAACTCGAGGGACCCGGGCAGCGCACCGCGCTGGACCGCCTGGGCCACGGGCACGAGGACGTCCTCACCGCCCTGGACACCCTCGTACGGACCGGGGACGGTCGCAGCGCCGCCCGCCTGGCCACGGCCGCCGTGCCCTACTGGGTGCACCGGGGCGAGGGACGGGCCGCCGTGGCCCGCCTGACCGCCGCCCGGTCCCACGGCGGGGGCGTCGCGGAGCCGGCTGCCCTCGCCGCCCTCGGCGCCGCCCACCTGGCCTGCGGATCCCTGGAGGCCGCCCGCGACTGCGCCGAGAAGGCCCTGACCGCGTACACCGCGGGCGAGGACCGCCGCGGCGTGGCCGACACCCGCCTCACGCTCGCCCGCGTCCTCCACGAGCAGGGCGACCCGCAGGCCGCGCGCGCCCTCCTGGACACCGCCCGCGCCGGGTACGAGAGTCTCGGCGACGGACCCGGCCGGGCCCGCGCGGCCGTGTTCCTCGCCGACGTGCTCGGTGCCCTGGGCCAGCGGGCCCAGGGGCTGCTCCTCGCC
>NZ_JAGGOT010000008.1:0-182761 GCF_018614195.1 Streptomyces sp. ISL-43 | reverse complement strand
CTCCTCGCCCAGGGACCGGACGCCGCGGAGGCCCTCGGCCCGGCCCGGGAAGCCCTGCTGGCACTGCACGGCCTGGGTGACCTGCCGGGCACCGGGGCGGCCCTCCTCGTCATGGCCCAGGCCCGTGTCCGCGGGCACGGCGGGACCGGCCAGGTGTGGGAGGCCGCGGCCCTGCTGACCGCGGCGGCCGGTGCCGTACGGGAACGGGCGGGCGGGCTCCTGCTGCCCGCGGAGCCCCACAGCCGGGACCTGCGGGCCGAGGCCCGTACCCGGCTCGGGGACACCACGTACGAGAAGTCCTGCCGCGCCGCGCGCCAGCTCACCCTCGACGAGGCGGTCGGCCGGGCCGTGGAGCCCGTCCGCAAGCCGCCCCGGGCCCTGCCGCGGACGGCGGGCACGGAACTCCTCACCCCGCGCGAGCAGGAGGTGGCGGCGCTCGTCGCCGAGGGGCTGACCAACCGGGAAGTGGCGCGTCGGCTCGGCATCGCCGAGTGGACCGCGGTCAACACCCTGCGCAAGGTCATGCGCAAACTCGACTGCACCTCACGGGTCCACGTCACGCAGCGGGTCCTGCGCGCCCAGCAGGTGAGCGCCGCCACCCGTTCCGGGGGCCCGCACCCCGACGCCGGGACCCTGACGGCCGCGGCCCTCGAAGCGGCCGGCTGACCGGCGCGCGGAGCCCGCCGCCACCGTCTACGTGGACGGGGAGCGGAAGATCCCGCCCGGTCGTGGTGACCGGACGGGATCTCATCGGCTGCCCCCGGGCTGCCGGGCTGCCGGGCTGTTCCCGAGCGGACCCCGGATCAGCCCGCGCGCTCAGCCGGACAGCTCTCGCGCGCGTACCCGGGCCCGCTTCTCGGCGTCGAGTACGTCGGACAGCGTGAGCTCGGCTGCGCTCGGAGCGCCGTCCAGCTGCTCGTCCACCACCCGCTGCACGGTGCCGACGATGCCTGTGAACGGCAGCCGGCCCGCGAGGAAGGCGCCCACGCACTCCTCGTTCGCCGCGTTGAACACGGCGGGCGCCACACCGCCCGCGCGGCCCGCGTAGTGCGCGAGGCCGACGGCGGGGAAGGCGTCGTGGTCCAGCGGGAAGAAGGTCCAGGCCGTCGCCGCGGTCCAGTCGCAGCCGGGGGCGGCGTCCGGCACCCGGTCCGGCCAGCCCAGCCCCAGGGCGATGGGGATCCGCATGTCCGGCGGGCTGACCTGCGCCAGCGTGGAGCCGTCCGTGAACTCGACCATGGAGTGCACCACCGACTGCGGGTGGACCACCACGTCGATGCGGTCGAAGGGGATGTCGAAGAGCAGGTGGGCCTCGATGATCTCCAGGCCCTTGTTCATCAGGGTCGCCGAGTTCACCGACACCATCGGGCCCATGTCCCAGGTCGGGTGGGCCAGCGCCTGCCGCGGGGTCACGTTCTCCAGATCGGCGCGGTTGCGGCCCCGGAACGGCCCGCCGCTGGCGGTGAGCACCAGCCGGCGCACCTCCGTGTCGCGGCCGCCGGTCAGGCACTGGTACAGCGCCGAGTGCTCGGAGTCGACGGGCACGATCTGCCCCGGCCGCGCCAGCGGCTTCACCAGGGGACCGCCCGCGACCAAGGACTCCTTGTTCGCCAGCGCGAGCACGGTCCCGGACTCCAGGGCCGCCAGGGTCGGGGCCAGGCCGATGGAGCCGGTGATGCCGTTGAGCACCACATCGCACTCCAGGGCCGCCAGTTCGGTGACCGCGTCGGGACCGCCCAGCAGCTTCGGCAGCGCCCGGCCGTCGGCCCGTACGGCCAGCAGATCGCGCAGGGCCGGCAGGGCGTCGGCGTCCGACACCGCCACGTACTCGACGTCGAGCGACAGCGCCTGCTCGGCCAGCAGGTCCAGGCGTCCGCCGCCCGCGGCGAGCCCGAGCACGCGGAACCGGCCGGGCGAGCGGCGGATCACGTCGACCGCCTGCGTACCGATGGAGCCGGTGGAGCCGAGGATGACCAC
Organism: Streptomyces sp. ISL-43; assembly: GCF_018614195.1. Classification (GTDB taxonomy): domain Bacteria; phylum Actinomycetota; class Actinomycetes; order Streptomycetales; family Streptomycetaceae; genus Streptomyces. Next base: position 180,784 of record NZ_JAGGOT010000008.1, on the reverse strand, counting down.
GCTGCGGCGGCCGGAGGTGACGGGCTGGGCCACGCGCGGGTCGGCGAGCGGTGCGGCGCCGGTCGCGGAGGAGGTCGCGGAGGAGGTCGCGGCCGCGGCGGCCGTCAGGGGCTCAGACATGGGCGGCGGGCTGGGCGGCCACGAACGGGTGGTCGGCCGGGAGCGGGTCCGCGCCACTGGCACCACCAGGGGAACCGACGGTCTCGAAGATCTCGATGTTCGCGGGGCCGAACTCGCTCCACTGCTCCGGCAGATCGTCCTCGAAGAAGATCGCCTCGACCGGGCAGACCGGTTCACAGGCCCCGCAGTCCACGCATTCGTCGGGCTGGACGTACAGCATGCGCGGGCCTTCGTAGATGCAGTCCACGGGGCATTCGTCGATGCAGGCCTTGTCCTTCACGTCTACGCAAGGCTGAGCGATGACGTACGTCACGGTGGCTCCTCGGTGTGGCGGAAACGGTCCTTCGCGAGGGGGTATTCGAACCAAGAGGGCTTGCGACGGGCTAAAGGCGCTCGCGTCCCGGCCTCGGGCAGTCCCTTCAGAGCCCCTTAAGGCCCGCTGACTAGCTTCCGGAAGTGCACGGTGGGACTCCTGCGGTCCCCGTGCACACCGGGTATCAAGGACATGAGGGGGAAAATGTCAACCGATCTCGGGACGCCTCTGCTGTCCGCCGAGCTGGTGGGTAGAGAACTCGACCTGATGGGGATCCAGGGGAGGCTCCAGGACCCTGCGATCCGGCTCACCACGCTCACCGGCCCCGCCGGCGTCGGCAAGAGCAGGCTGGCCGCCGAGGCGGCCCGCCGTCTCGCACACGAGTTCCCCGGCGGCATCCGCACCGTGGACCTGCCGGCCTGCGCGTCGCCGGACGCGGCTGTCGACGCCGTGGCCGACGCCGTCGGCCGCGCCCTGCCCGCCGGCCCGTCCGCCGGACGGATCCTGCTGCTCCTCGACGGGGTCGAGCACCTCACCGCACGGCTCGGGCCGACCATCGCCGAAATCCTCTCCGAACACGCCTCGTTGACCGTACTGGCCACCGGGCAGCAGGCCCTGCGCATCTACGGGGAGCGCGTGGTCCCCGTGGCGCCCCTGCCGCCACCGGGACCGTTTCCGGAGGCCGAGGTGGCCGACGTCCAGGAGAACCCGGCCGTCCAGCTCTTCACCCGGCGCGCCCACGAGGTGAACCCCGAGTTCACGCTCACCGCCGAGAACGTCGAAGCGGTCGTCGCCATCTGCAACCTCCTCGAAGGGGTGCCGCTCGTACTGGAGCTGGCCGCCTGGCGGCTGCGCCTGTTCCCCCTCCGGGAACTGCACGCCTGGCTCGTTCGCGGCGGCGACAGCCACCTGTCCGGGCCGGTCGACGCACCCGCCCGCCAGCGCTCCGTCCTGGCCATGGCCGAGTGGAGCTGCCGGGGCCTGACCGACCAGCAGCGCACTCTGCTCGGGCGGCTCGCCGTCTTCGAGCGGGGCGCTCCCCTCGCCACCGCCGAGAAGGTCACCCCGCTGGCCCCCGGTGAGACCGCCGAGGCCATCGAGGCCCTGCTCGACCGCAACCTGCTGTCCCTCACCGAACAGCCGCGCGCCGACAGCCGCCTGACGATGTCCCGCACCATCCGTACGTACGGACTGGCGCTCCTCGTGGAGACAGGCGACGACCGGCCCGCGCGACAGGCCCACGCCCGCCACTACCGCAAGCTCCTGCACACCCTCGACGGCAGGTTCAACGGCTCCGAGCAGCGCCACTGGCTCCGGGCCGCCGCCGTCGAGCACGAGAACGTACTGGCGGCCCTCGCCCACCTCCAGGAGGAGGGCGACCTGAGGGGCCGGGCCGCGCTCGTCGCCGCCTGCCTGCGTCCCTGGCTGGTACGGGGCGAACTCAAGGAGGGGCTGCGCTGGTTCGACACCACCGCCCAGGCCCTCCAGGAGGAACAGAGCGCGCAGAGGACACCCGCAGGCCAGGGCGCCCAGCCCGGCGACGGCCCGCGGGACGAGGAGCTGCTGCGCCTGCGCGCCCGCCTCTACGACGGGGCCGGCTGCCTCGCCGCCGCCCTCGGCGACCACGACGGCGCCTCCTACCGGCACCGCCGCGCCGTGGCCCTCTACAAGCAGCTGCGTGATCACCGCCACGGCGCCCGCGCCTCCGCCCGCATGGGCCTGGCCTATCACCAGTGCGGGGACCGGGCCGTGGGCCAGTCCCTGCTGTCCGCCGCCCGCGCCACCCTGGAGGCGCAGGGCGACACGGCCGGCTCCGCCGAGGCCGCGACCGGCCTCGCCGAGGCGCTGGCCGGGACCGGACCCGCCGAGGAGGTGCGCTCGCTCATCGACCGGGCCGTCCGCATCCACCGCCAGAGCGGGGAGATCCGGGATCTGGCCCGCACCCTGCTCGTCAGCGCCCGGGCCGCGCTCGGCGAAGGCGACGAGGATGCCGCGCAGAGCGCGCTGCGCGAGAGCCTGCGCCTCTTCGACTCCGTCGACGAGCGCACCGAACTGCCCATGGCGCTGGAGGCGTTCGCCCTGATCATCCAGAGCGCCGCCGGACAGCCGCAGCGGGCCACCCGGCTCTTCGCCGCCGCCGAATCGCTGCGCCGGCGCACCGGCGCCAAGGTCCCCGACGACCACTGGAACCGGGTACAGGAGGCCGTCACCGGGCTGCGCCGCCAGCTCGGCTGGACCGTCTTCGCCACCGCCTGGGTCGAAGGCCTGCGGCTGCGTCCGGAGGCCATGGCCGGCGAGGCCCTGGCCGCCGTCGGACCCGGCCGCGCCGAGGACCGCGGCGAGGCCGCCGTCCTGACGCCCCGCCAGCTCCAGGTGGCCCTGCTGGTCGCCGAAGGTCTCACCAACCGCCAGATCGCGGGCCAGTTGAACATCGCCGAATGGACCGTCGTCAACCACGTCCGGCACGTCATGCGCAAGCTGGGCTGCAACTCGCGCGTCCAGGTGGCCTGGGCCGTCGGCAGGAGGAACTGATGCCCGTAGCGCGGCAGCAGCCCGATGCCCGTACCGGGCCGGACCCCGCCGACGGCGGGGTCCCGCTCGCCGACCTCCTCGCCGCGGTCCGCCCCCCGGCCGGCCTCGCCGAGGAGTTCGTCCGGCAGGGCCGGTGGCGGCGCGCCACCGTCCTGCACGACCTGTACCGGGCGGGTGCCGCCCACCCCCACCGCACCGCGATCACCGCGCACCGCGCCCACCAGCCCGCCGGTACCCGGATCGCCCGGATCTCGTACGGGCAGCTCGTGGCGCTCGTCGACCGGTTCGCGCACGCACTGGCCGCCCTCGGCATCCGTCCCGGCGACCCCGTCGCCTTCCAGCTGCCCAACTGGTGGGAGAGCTGCGCCCTGTTCCTGGCCTGCCTGCGCACCGGGGCCGTCGCGGTGCCGGTGATGCCCGGCTACGGTGCGAAGGACCTGGAAGCCGTACTGACCGCGGCCCAGCCCCGGCTGTGCGTGGTGCCCGACCTGTGGGAGGGGGCCGCGCCCGCCGAGACGCTCGCCGACCTCGCGTCCTCGCTGCCCTGGCTGCGCCACCGCGTCGTGCTCGGCGACGCCGAGGCCACCGGTGCCCTCGACTTCACCCGGCACTTCGTACTCACCCCCCACGAGCGCTACCACCGCACCGGCTGGCTGCCGATGCCCGCGGACCTCGCCGACCGGATCTGCCTGAACGTCAACTCGGTGGGCCTGCGCGAGACCCACACCATGGACATGCACACCCCCAACACCCTGCACGCCGGGCTCGACGCCGCCGGGGCCCCGCACCCCGGCGAGGCGAGCTTCTCGGCGCTGCCGCTCGCCGTGCTGCCCTCCCTGCTGCACTCGGTGCTCGGCCCGCTCTCGCGCGGCGGCACCGCCGTACTGCAGGACGTGTGGGACCCGGAGACCGCGCTGGACCTGCTGACCCGCACCGGGGCCGGACTGGCCTTCGCGACCCCCGCCCAGTGGTCGGAACTACTGGCCGCGCAGGCGCAGACGCCCCGGGACCTGAGCACCCTGCGCCGGGCGCTGTCCTCCGACGCGGCGGGTACCTCCGCCGGGCTGGTCCGGGACATGCGCGAGAGCTGGCGGGTGCCGCTGACGGCGGGCGGGGAGACGTCCCCCGGGCAGGAGCCCGAGCGGCCCGGGCCCGCGTCCCGCCTGGCCCGGTGGCAGCGCGGGGCCGGAGGGCTCAGACCGACCTGGGAGCACACCGGCGAGGCCGCACCGGGCCGCACCGCCGGCGTCGCCGCCGCGGCGGCCCCCGAGGAGGTCGGCGGGGTCTTCCTGATGCCCGTGACCGAGATCGAGCAGCGGCTGCCGGCCCATCCCCGGATCGCGGAGGCCGCCGTACTCGCCTACGTGGACCCCCTGCACGGGGAGCTGGCCTGCGCCGTGGTCGTACCCGCCGGGGATCCGCCGAGCCTGCCGGAAGTGTGCGAGCACCTGCTGGGCCTGGGCACCGCCGAGGCGCACCTGCCGGCCCGGCTGGAGCTGGTGGGCGCCCTGCCCCGCGTCGAGTCCGGCGCACTGGACCGCCGCCGCCTGCGCGCGATGCTCACCCGCCGCGCGGCCCTGGCCGCGGGCCCGTCCCCGGACTGACGGCCCGGAGACCGCCCGCCCCAGGACAGCCTGCCCCGGCGCGTGACGACGTACAGCGGCCCCGCCCTTCGACGTGAAGGGAGGGGCCGCTGTCTGGTGGGGCACGAGTGGACGGGGCGGGGTGGCCTCGGCACACCGAGGGGTGGCCGGCGGGCCGCGGCGGAGCGCCGCGAGGACCTTCGGTCACAGCACCTTGACGCTGGGCGCGTCGCCGGCCCGGGAAGACCGCTCCTCCGCCGGCATCGCCTCGACCAGCTTGAGCGCCTCCTCGATGAGGGTCTCCACGATCTTCGCCTCGGGGACGGTCTTGATGACCTCGCCCTTCACGAAGATCTGGCCCTTGCCGTTGCCGGAGGCGACACCGAGGTCGGCCTCGCGGGCCTCGCCCGGACCGTTCACGACGCAGCCCATGACCGCGACGCGCAGCGGGGCGTCCAGGCCCTCCAGGCCGGCCGTGACCTGGTCCGCCAGCTTCCAGACGTCCACCTGGGCGCGGCCGCAGCCGGGGCAGGAGACGATCTCCAGGCCGCGCTTCTTCAGGTTCAGGGCCTCCAGGATCTGCAGGCCGACCTTGATCTCCTCCACCGGGGGAGTGGAGAGCGACACCCGGATCGTGTCGCCGATGCCCTCGCCGAGCAGCGCGCCGAAGGCGACCGCCGACTTGATGGTGCCCTGGAAGGCCGGGCCCGCCTCGGTGACGCCGAGGTGCAGCGGGTAGTCGCACTGGGCGGCCAGCTGCCGGTACGCCTCGATCATGACGACCGGGTCGTTGTGCTTGACGGAGATCTTGATGTCCTGGAAGCCGTGCTCCTCGAACAGCGAGCACTCCCACAGGGCCGACTCGACCAGCGCCTCGGGAGTGGCCTTGCCGTACTTCTTCAGGAGCCGCTTGTCGAGGGAGCCGGCGTTGACGCCGATCCGGATGGGGACGCCGGCGCCCGAGGCGGCCCGGGCGATCTCTTTGACCTTGTCGTCGAACTGGATGATGTTGCCTGGGTTGACGCGGACCGCGGCGCAGCCGGCGTCGATGGCGGCGAAAACGTACTTGGGCTGGAAGTGGATGTCGGCGATGACCGGGATCTTCGACTTGCGGGCGATCTCCGGCAGGGCTTCCGCGTCGTCCTGCGAGGGCACCGCCACGCGGACCATCTGGCAGCCGGCCGTGGTGAGCTGGGCGATCTGCTGGAGCGTGGCGTTCACGTCCGAGGTGAGCGTCGTGGTCATGGACTGGACCGAGACGGGGGCGCCACCGCCCACCGCGACGTTGCCGACCATGATCTGGCGGGTGTGGCGGCGCGGGGCGACGGACTTGGGCGGCAGGGTGGGCGAGCCGAGCAGAACGGTCATGACGGTGGATCCCTTCGGGAAACTTCGGACGAGTGGGTGCGGGCGGGTGCGGGCGGAGTACGGGCGGGTCCGGGCGGAGTACGGGCGGGGTGCGGGCGGTTACTGCGGTGATTCAGGACCGCGGTGCTCGAGAACCGCTGTGCCGGCGGGTGAGCCGCGGCGCTACGGCGCCGCGCGGGCCGGTCAGACCAGCTGCCCGGTCGGCACCACGACGGCGGGCTCCGGCCGCTGCAGGGCCCCGGAGAGCTTGAGGGCGATGTCGCCCGGCGTCAGGCCGAGCGCCTTGAGGATGTCGGCGCGCTTGGCGTGGTCGAGGAACTCCTGGGCGATGCCGAACTCGCGGGTGGGGACGTCCACGCCCGCGGCGCGCAGGGCCATCGCCACCGCCGAACCGGCGCCGCCGGTCAGCCCGTTGTCCTCGACGGTCGCGACCAGCCGGTGCCGTGCGGCCAGCGGGATCAGGGCCGGGTCGACCGGCTTGATCCAGCGGGGGTCGACCACGGTGCAGCCGATCCCGTCCGCCTCCAGCAGGGAGGCCGCGTCCAGGCAGGTCTGCGCCATGCTGCCGACGGCGACGAGGAGGATGTCCTCGTTCTCGCCGCGGTGCAGGACGTCCACGCCGCCCACCGTGTCCACCGTGTCGATGTCGGACTGCACCGGGCCCTTGGGGAAGCGGACGGCGGTCGGCCCGTCGTTGACCTCGATGGCCTCCTGGAACAGCTCGCCGAGGCGACGGCCGTCGCGGGGGGCGGCGATCCGCATGCCCGGCACCAGGTTCAGGATCGACAGGTCCCACATGCCGTTGTGGCTGGCGCCGTCGTCGCCCGTCACCCCGGCCCGGTCCAGGACGAACGTCACCGGCTGCTTGTGCAGGGCGACGTCCATCAGCGCCTGGTCGAAGGCGCGGTTCATGAAGGTCGCGTACATCGCCACCACCGGGTGCATGCCGCCCATGGCCAGGCCCGCCGCCGAGGTCACCGCGTGCTGCTCGGCGATGCCGACGTCGAAGGTGCGCTCCGGGAAGGCCAGAGAGAAGTCCCGCAGCCCGGTCGGCTCCAGCATCGCCGCCGTGATCGCCACCAGGTCCTCGCGGCGGTGGCCGGCCTTGACGATCTCCTCGCTGAACAACGAGGTCCAGCTGCGCGGGGCCGGAGTCGCGGGGGCCTTCGCACGGCCGGTGCGCGGGTCGAAGGCGGCCGTGGCGTGGAAGCGGTCCAGCTCGTGGTTCTCGGCCGGGGCGTAGCCGTTGCCCTTGGTGGTGATGACGTGGACGAGCACCGGGCCGCCGAAGTGCCGGGCCCGTGTCAGGGCCTTCTCCAGCGCCACCGTGTCGTGGCCGTCGACCGGGCCGATGTACTTCAGGCCGAGGCCGTCGAAGAGGTTCTGCGGGGCGACGGTGTCCTTGAGGCCCTTCTTCGCGCCGTGCAGGACGTCGTACAGGCCGCTGCCGAGCACCGGGGCCTTGGCGACGAGCTTGCCCCACTCCAGCACCTGGCCGTACTTGTGCGAGGTGCGCAGCTTGGTCAGCTGCTCCGCCAGGCCGCCGATGGTCGGCGCGTAGGAGCGGCCGTTGTCGTTGACGACGATGACGACCGGAAGGTCCTTGTCGGCCGCGATGTTGTTGATGGCCTCCCAGCACATGCCGCCGGTCATGGCGCCGTCGCCGATGACCGCGACCGCGAAGCGGTCCTTCTGGCCCTTGAGCTTGTACGCCTTGGCCAGGCCGTCCGCGTAGGACAGGGCGGTGGTGGCGTGGGAGTTCTCCACCAGGTCGTGCACCGACTCGGCCCGCGAGGGGTAGCCCGAGAGGCCGTCGGCCTGGCGCAGCTTGTCGAACTGGTCGGCGCGGCCCGTCAGCATCTTGTGGACGTAGGTCTGGTGGCCGGTGTCCCAGACGATCGAGTCGTGCGGGGAGCGGAACACCCGGTGCAGGGCGATCGTCAGCTCGACGACACCCAGGTTGGGGCCGAGGTGGCCGCCGGTCTTGGAGACCTTCTCCACCAGGGTCTCGCGGATCTCCGACGCCAGCTGGTTCAGCTGCTCGTGGTTCATCGAGCGCAGGTCCTGCGGGGTGCGCACGGCCCGCAGCAGCCGGCCCATGCCCTCGGCGCGGTCCCGGTGGCCCTCGGCCGGCACGAAGCGGATCTCCGTGGACGGCTCCAGGCCGATCTCCGGGCCCGTCTTCGGCGTGTCGGTGGAGATCAGGACGTTGTAGTGGTTGGGGAAGTGGCAGGCGTCGTAACCGAGGACGGTGCCGATGCGCTGGTCGCCGGACCAGACCTCGTCGCCGCGGTCGAGGACGCCGCCGTTGGTGAGCTCGACGAAGCCGAGGAAGGCCACCCGGTCGACGGTGCCGCCGGGCTGGGTGGTGACCTGGTCCGTGGTCACCAGCTCGTGGATCTCACCTTCCCGCACGCATCGGCTGGTGTACGGCTCCAGGACCATGCCGCGGTCGTCACGGCGGTGCTTGAGCACCTTGACGACGACGCCGTTGACGCTCTTCTTCCGACCGTTCTCCGGGTGTGCCATGACAGTTCAACTCCCTTGGTGCTGTGCTGGATCGATGCGTACGGGAAGGCTTGTGATCAGTGGACGGCGGCCGTGCGCTCGGCCTGGTAGACCTGGTGGACGAGCTCGAGGGTGGCCAGGCCGTCCGGCCAGGTGGCGCGCTCGCCGCGCAGCACCTCGGTGAACTCCTCCAGGACCCCGACGTACTCGTGGCCCAGCGAGCTCTTGAAGCCGGGGTAGCCGCCCAGCATGTCGGCGGCGAACCGGCGCCCGTCGCCGAGGACGACCTCGACGTCCTTGAGCTCTCCGTGGCCGTAGGCCCAGTCCAGGTCCACGACGGCCTCGGTGCCGTCGGCCGAGGTCAGCCGGATCACGGCCTGCTGGTCCACGCCGTTCTCGTCACGGGTGACGTCCGCGCCGGCCAGCGAGACCTCGCCGAGGAGCAGGTGCACCACGTCGATGGCGTTGGGGCCGTTGTCGGCGACCGCGCCGCCGCCGCACCGCTCCGGGTTGAGGTACCACTGGTCGCGGCCGACGTGCTCCTCGATCTTCTCCCAGTAGCGCACCGTCAGCTTCTCGACGGGCACGTCGGCCGGCAGGCCGTCCCGCAGCGCGAGGACGTTGGTGTTGTAGCGCCGGTGGTACGCGGTGAACAGCGCCACCTTGTGGACGGAGGCCAGTGCCCGCAGGGTCCGGCCCTCCTCCACGGTGATCGCGAGGGGCTTCTCGACGCAGACCGCGCGCCCGGCGCTCAGCGCGTCCCGTACGACCGCGAAGTGCACGTCGTTGGGGACGTTGACGACGACCGCGTCGAGTTCCGTGCCGGCCAGCAGCTCCCGGTGGTCGCGGTAGGTGGGGATCTTCCCCTCGAAGGGGGCCAGCACGTCTTCGTTCAGGTCGCACACGGCGGCCAGTTCCAGGCCCGGGAGGCTCTCGAGCGCCTCCAGGTAGAAGCGGGAGATCACTCCCAGCCCCACGATGCCGATACGGATCTTGCTCATCGTTCTCCTCCAAGGGGAGCGGGCGGGACGAGGGAGTACTGCTCGGCGACCGCCAGCAGTTCGCCGTGCAGGGCGGCGGCCAGCGGTACGCCGTTTTCGCGCGCCTCGCGGGCGTGCCGGTCCTCGGGCCAGCCGGGGTAGCTCACCGGCCGGGCGGGATCGATCGCCGGGGCTCCCAGCAGCGAGGCGAACAGGTCGTCGGCCTGCGCCAGGAACTCGCCCTCGGGGCGCAGGGTGCCCGGCGCGATCGCCAGCGCGAGGAAGCCGATGTTGTCGTCGCGGCCGTTGGGGCGGGCCCCGCCGAGCTCCCCGGTCGGACCGAGGTTCGCGCCGGGCAGCAGCGCCGCCAGCGTCTCCACCAGCAGGCTCAGCCCGTACCCCTTGTAGGAGCCGGTCTCCGGGCGTCCGCCCAGCCACTGCAGGTGCGCCTCGCCCCGGTCGAAGGCCCCGGGGTCGGTCACCGGGGTGCCGGCGTCGTCGGCGAGCCAGCCCTCGGGGATCCGCTTCCCGGCCCGCTCCGCCGCCCGAACCCGGCCCGTGGGCACCACGGTGGTGCTCATGTCCAGGACGTACGGGGGGTGTTCGCCGGCCGGTACGGCCAGGCTGAACGGGTTGGTGCCGAGCATCGCGGCGGCGCCGCCCGGCGGGCGGATGATGCGCTGCCCGCCGCAGTTGCCGGCCAGCAGGCCGATCTGGTTCCGCTGGGCCAGCTTGCCCGTGAAGTACCCGGCGCACCCGAAGTGGGTTCCGTTGTACAGCGAGACCAGGCCGATCCCGTGGGTCCGGGCCCGCTCGGCGGCCAGGTCCATCGCCGCACCCGCCGACCACAGGCCCAGCGCCCGGTGCGAGTCCACCAGGACCGCCGCACCCCGGTCGGCGACGATCTCCAGATCGGCCTTCGGGTCGGCGCGTCCCTCGTCGAACAGGGGCAGGTACTGCCGGGTCAGGTTCGCCAGGCCGTGGGAGCTGACGCCCGTCAGGTCCCCGTACACCAGCGCCTCGGCGGCGGCCTGTGCGCGGTCGGCGGCCAGGCCCCGAGCGGTGAACACCTCGGCGGTGAAGCCGACGAGCTCCGTGTAGTCGAGCCGCACGGTGCGGGACCGCTCGGCGGTGGATGTGGCGGTGGTCATCTGGTTCCTCTGGTTGCTCGTCACGTCGTCGACGTCGGATCGGTGGTGGCGAAGGCGATCAGCAGCCGGGCGATGTCCCCGGCGAACAGTTCGAGTTCCTCCCTGTCGGCGAACTCGCCCTCCGCGTGGGCGTTGTTGCGCTGCAGGTCCCCGGGCCCGAAGACGGCCGTGAAGCTGTCCGGCAGCCCGTCGGCCCAGATGGCGTCGCAGGTGAAGGCGGCCTCGTCGGCCGGCCAGCGCTCCAGTCCGGCCCCCTCGGTCAGCAGCCGTTCCGCCCACGCGTCGGACGCGTCCAGGGCGGGCAGGCCCCGCTTGAGCCAGTCCAGGCTGGTGATCTCCTCCGCGTCCGCGGCGGTCCGGCCGATCAGCTCGCTGCCGGCGAAGCGGTGGCGGAAGCCGGCCAGTGCCAGGCGCAGCTCCCTGCGCATCGCCGCCTCCAGCGCCACACCGTCGGCGCCGGAGCCGTAGGACAGGTTCAGCAGCAACTGGCCCGTCCCGTACACCTTGTTGTGCAGCGGTCCGGTCTGCAGGCCGGCCACGCACACCTGGCCGCTGTTCGCGTACTGCGGCAAAGCGTCCGCCAGGTGTCCCGCCACGTGTCCCAGCAGGACCGTCGCGTTGTGCCCGGCGGCCGGGGCGTCGTCGATGGAGTCGTCGCCCGCCACCCGCACCCGGGCCGTCATCGCGGCCGTGGAGCGGGTCAGCAGCCGCCGGCCCGTCGGCTCGCAGAAGATGTTCAGCCGGCCCGTGTACCCGCGCTCGATCAGCGGCCGGGTGCCGTAGACCCCCATGGCGCCGCCCTCTTCGCCGGACACCAGCTGGATCAGGACACCGGTCTCGCGGCCGATGGCGGGCTCGGCGGCGAGCGCCGCCCGGATCCCGGCCAGCAGGGCGACCGCGGGACCCTTGGCGTCGATGGCGCCCCGGCCGTGGAAGCGGCCCTCCGCCAGCGACACCGGCTGCACCCCGGCGACCGTGTCCACATGGATGTTGAACATCACGGTCCGCGAGTGCGGCAGCCGCGGCCCGAGCCGCAGCACCAGGCTGGGCTGCGAGGACAGGAACTCCTCGCCGCCCTGCACCGCCCAGCGCACCACCGCAGGGACCTGCTCGTCGGCCAGCTGCTCCGCATCGGCGGTGCCGTGCCACTCGACGGTGAAGCCCAGCTCCCGCGCCGCCTCGGCGTAGGCCCGCTGCGCCTCCCACAGCCGGACCTCGCCGCCCGCCCCGGTCTCCAGCGGACCGGCGGTCGGCAGGGACAGCAGCCGCAGCAGCAGCTCGTCGTCCCCGGCGGTGAGCGGCGCGGTCCGCAGCAGCTCAGTCGTGGATGCCGGCACGTACGTACTCCTCTCTCGTCTCGTCAGTGGCCGATGCCACGATCTCGGTGGCGACCAGGTGCTCCAGGTGCCGTCCGTACTCCACGAACAGGTCCGGTCCGTCCTCGCCCAGTTCGGTGCGGCTCTCGTGCGGCCGCAGCGCCAGGTGCGGTTCGATCGACCAGGCGCCGGTGTACCCGTTCTCCAGCAGCAGCCGCAGACACCGGGCCACCTGGCTCTCGCCCTGGCCGGGCAGCGTGTACGCCGCCTTCGCCCCGCTGCCGACCGCGTCCTTCACGTGGACGTGGGCGACCGCCTCGGGGTACTGGCTCATCAGCCGCTCCAGCACCCCGTAGGCCTCGTACTCGTACGCGGCCCCGTTGCCGGTGTCGAACAGCAGCCGCAGCGCGGGGCTGTCCACCTCCTCCAGCAGCCGCAGCATCCGGTCGGCGCTGCGCCCGGCCCAGCCCGCACAGTTCTCGTGCAGGAGGACCAGCCCCGAGGCGTTCGCCCGGGCGGCCAGCAGCCGCATCCGGCGGATCACCTCGGTGCCCCAGTCGGCCTCGTCCCACCCGTCGTTCGGGTAGGACATGACCCGCACGTAGCGGGTGCCGAGGGCCGCGCACCGCCCGGCGAGCCGGTTCAGCTCGGCCAGGTCCTGCTCGATGCCCTGGCTGATGGGCCGCGACCAGTCCGCGATCCGCGAGTCCACGCAGGCCGTGCCCAGCCCCGCTTCCCCCAGCGCCTGCAGGCAGTCGCCGAAGGCCGCGTCGTCCAGGTCCGCGATCGCGACCCCGCCCACGCTGCGCATCTCGATCAGCTGCCAGCCCAGTCCGGAGACCGCGCGGACCTGCTGCTCCAAGGTGCGTCCGGCCTCGTCGCCGATCCCCGCGTAGAGGATCCCGGGGGCGGCCTCGCCCCGCGGCGGGTGCCGGGCGCCGCGCTGGCCGACTACGGCGGTCCGCAGGTCAGGAAGCATGGGGCAGTGCCTCTTCCTGGAGCGATTCCTCGAGACGGGCGATCCGGGCCAGTTCCTTGGCTTCCGCGAGCACGGTCGTCACCCGGGCGTTGAGCCGGAAGTCGGCTTCCAGGTCCGCGTCCGTGGTGAACTGCTCGTACGCGTGGATCAGGAACCGGGCCAGGGAGTCGTCCCGGAAGACCGAGCGGACGTTCTTCCCGTCGGCGGAGGTGTTCAGGTGCGCGTAGTCGTCGCTCTCGCTGATCGGGTAGTGGCCGACCGCCCACCCGTCGCTGAACCCGAGGCGGATCACCCGTTCCCGGATCGGCGAGGCCAGATCGGAGAAGATCTCCGTCTGGACGCCGGCGTCGTGGTTCAGCAGCAGCCGGGCCGCGCCCATCTCGGGGACGACCTTGTCGCCGACGTGCATGTCGTGCAGTTCGGCCCCGGCCGTACGGCCCGCGCCTGCCAGGCTCAGCGCCACGCCCACCGAGTGCGGAAGCTCCACGTCGAAGGCCGTCGGGTGGCCCTCCGTCTGGAGCGTGCGCACCAGGCGCGGCTTGCGCTGCGCGACGAAGATGGTCTCCAGCGCGCCGAGCTTGCCTCCCTGCACCAGGGAACGCAGCCGGGTGGTCAGGGCGCTCTGCAGCCAGTGCGCGACCACCATGACCTTCAGGTCGTGGCTGGCGCGCAGGGCGTCGATTGCCGCCAGTTCCTCGGTGTCGGCCACGAGCGGCTTCTCCACCAGGATCCGGTCGAACCCCAGCTCCGCCAGCTCCCGCAACGGCTCCAGCCGGTGCGTGGGCGGCGTACACAGGTGGACGACGGTGTCCTTGGGGTCGAGGAGTTCAGCGGCCTTGGCGAGCTCCGGTACGGAGATCACGTCGGCGTCGGACAGCTGCGGGGTGTGCGGGTTGAAGTCGTAGACCACGGGCGGGAGGCCGGAGATGAGGGCGGCACCGCGCTCGGTGCGGCGCAGCCGCTCCAGGACGGTCCAATGGAGCCCGTGACCGGCCCGGCCGAAGCCTACGATCAGTGTTCTGGGCATGATTCACTCCCGTTGGCGCTCGAGGTCAGTGGCTTCGGTAGGCGACCCGGGTAGCCAGCCGCGAGAACTCCTCGCACCAGGACTGGTCCAGCCCGGACCGGGCGATCGACTCGCACGCCTTGTCCACGAGTCCGGCGATGGTGCGCTCCACGGTGGCGCGGACCCCGGTCTCCTCCAGCACCTTGCGCAGGAGGTCGACGTCCCAGGGGGCGCCGTCCTTGCGGTCCAGGAGCGAACGCACCCGCTGGTCCTGCTCGGCGGCCAGCGCCAGCAGCAGCGTCATCTTGTGCTCGGCGAAGTCCAGGCCGGTCGGCTTGCCGGCGTCCTCGGTGGTGCCGAAGGCGTCGATCAGGTCGTCGCGGAGCTGGAAGGCCTCGCCCAGGGCGAGTCCGTACGTCTCGAACGCCGAGGCCAGGTCGGGGCGTCCGGCCAGGGTGGCGCCCAGCACCAGCGGGCGGTGGATGGTGTAGCGGCCCGACTTGCACACGGCGATCCAGCGGGAGAGCGAGGGGTCGACCACGCCCTCCGCGGCGACCGCCACGTCCAGGTGCTGGCCGATGACCATCTCGGCGCGCAGTTCGTCCCACACGGCACGCGCCGGGGCGGGGAACCGGGTGGTGAGCTGGTCGGCGTAGATCAGGGCCAGGTCGCCGGCGAGGACCGCGACGCCCTCGCCGAACCGGCGGGACTCGCCCTGCCAGCCGTTGATCTGGTGCTCGGCCTCGTGGAGCCGGTGGACGGTGGGGGAGCCGCGGCGCAGGGAGGAGTTGTCCACGACGTCGTCGTGGATCAGCGCGAACGCCTGGAGCAGCTCCAGGGCCGCCGAGGCGTCGATGGCGACCGAGTCGGACGGGTTGCCGCCGGCGGCCAGGAAGCCGCTGAGGGCGAACACGGGACGCAGCCGCTTGCCGCCGCTGGAGACCAGTGAGGAGATCGCGTCGACCGGCTGGGCGGCACGGGGGTTGATGCCGTACCAGTACGCGCGCTGGTGCTCGACGAACTGCTCGAGCCGCTGCTCCACCTGGTCGAGCAATCCGGCCCGGAGTTGCTGAATATCGGTAACGACGGTCGTCATGGCAGCCTTCTCTGAGATGAAATCGGAATGTGCGCGAAACCGTGTGAAGATTTCGGGATAGATCACCGAGCCGATGCCCCGGCCAGACTTGCCGGAAGGCTGAAGACCACGTTTTCGATGGCGGTCTGCTCGAGTTCGAGATCGACGTAGCCGAGTTCCGCCAGCCGCTCGAGGAGCTGGTCGATCAGGATCTCCGGCGCGCTCGCCCCGGCACTCACGCCGACGGAGGAGACCCCGTCCAGCCACTCGGTCCGCAAGTCGCCGACCTCGGGCACCAGGTACGAGGCGGTCCCCAGGTCACGGGCCACCTCGACCATCCGGATCGAGTTGCTGGAGTTGACCGAGCCGACCACCAGCACCAGGTCGCTGCGCTGGGCGATCGCCTTCACGGCGTTCTGCCGGTTCTGGCTGGCGTAGCAGATGTCGCCCTTGCCCTCGAGCGCCGGGAACTTCTCATGGAGGGCGTCGATGACGCCGGAGGTCTCGTCCAGCGACAGCGTGGTCTGCGACAGGTAGGCCACGTTCGCGTCGGACGGCAGGTCCAGCTCGGCCACCGCTTCGACGTCCTCGACGATGATGGTCGACGCGGGGGCCTCCCCGTAGGTGCCCTCGACCTCTTCGTGGTCGCTGTGGCCGATGAGGAGGATCGTCTTGCCGTCCCGTGCGTAGCGGATGGCCTCCTGGTGCACCTTCGAGACCAGCGGGCAGGTCGCGTCGATGACTTCGAGCTCGCGGTGCGCGGCGTTGGTGCGGACGGCCGGCGAGACTCCGTGGGCGGAGAACACGCAGACCGAGCCCTCCGGCACTTCCTCCTCGCTGTCCACGAAGATCGCGCCGCGCTGCTCCAGGGAGCGGACGACGTAGTGGTTGTGGACGATTTCCTTCCGTACGTATACGGGCGCTCCGTACTTGTTCAGGGCCTCCTCTACGATCTGTATCGCGCGGCGCACACCGGCGCAGAATCCACGCGGCTCCGCCAGAATCACCTTCTTCGGAGCTCTGGTTTCTGACATCTGGTGTTCTCCCGTTTCGGTCGGTCGCGGTGAGTTCGAGATTGCCGACAACCGCTGAAACCAGTCAACGAATACCGGCCCGGGGCCCCGTCCCCGGACCCGCGGGGCCGAATTTCCGCCCGTTCGCTGCCACGCCCGCCCTCCCCGCCACCCGCTCTGTCACCCCACCCGCCCTGCCGCGCCGCCGACTTGTCATACGACTGTCATAGGGTTCCTGGAGGCTGAGCAGAAGAACGTTCTTTCAACCCGGGCAAGACTGAGGAGACTTCAGATGACCGTGGATGCGAAGACCACCGAAAAGGCGCTGCGGCTGCGGGCGTTGAGCGAGGCTGTCCTCGTCCTGCCCAACGCCTGGGACGCGGCCAGCGCGGCGGTGATCGAGGCGGCCGGCGCGTCGGCGATCGCCACGACCAGCGGCGGGGTGGCCTGGGGGATCGGCCGCGGGGACGGCCAGCACGCGACGCGCGCGCAGATGCTGGAGGCGGCCGCGCGCATCGTGGCGGCCGTGGACCTGCCGGTCAGCGTGGACGTGGAGGGCGGTTACGACGACGTCGCGCGGACCGTGCGCGAGGTCGTGGCACTGGGCGGCGTCGGCATCAACCTGGAGGACTCCAAGGCGTCCAACGGCACGCTGTACACCGCCGAGGAGCAGTCCGAGCGCATCAGGGCGGCCCGTGGGGCCGCCGCCGAGGCCGGGCTGCCGGAGCTGGTGGTCAACGCCCGTACCGACGTCTTCCTGTTCGGGATCGGCGAGGAGTCGGGCCGGCTGGCCGACGTGCTCGCGCGCCGGGAGGCGTACGCGGCCGCCGGCGCCGACGGGTTCTTCGTGCCCGGCCTGCTGGACCTGGAGGCCCTGGCCGAGATCGCGCGGGGGCCGCTGCCGGTCAACGCCCTGGCGGGCCCGGGCGGTCCGTCGGTCGCCGAGCTGGCGGCGGCCGGCGTGCGACGGGTCAGCGTCGGCACCGCTGTGGCGCAGGTGGCGTACTCGGCGGCCCGCGCCGCCGCCGAGGAGGTGCTGGCGCAGGGCACGTACGGGGGGCTCGGCGGCACGCTCGACTACCCGACGCTCAACGGCCTGTTCGTGAAGTAGGCCGCCGGCACAGACGGCTGTGGGCCGCTCCGCGTGTGCGGAGCGGCCCACAGCCGTGTCTGCCCGAAAGGGACGGCCCGGCCGTCACGGGCGCCGGCCGGCCCGCAGCAGGGTCGCGGCCACCGCGAGGGCCGTGACCAGCAGGCCGGCGCCGATCCCGAAGGCCAGGTGGTAGCCGGAGGTCAGGGCCTCGGCGCGGCCCCGTCCGGCGCCGAGCAGGGAGTCGGTGCGGGAGGCGGCCAGGGTGGACAGGATGGCGACGCCCAGCGCCATGCCGATCTGCTGGGTGGTGTTGAACAGGCCCGAGGCGAGGCCCGCGTCCCGCTCGTCGGCGCCGGACATGCCGAGCGCGGTGAGGGCGGGCAGGGCCAGGCCGAAGCCGGCGGCCAGCAGCATCACGGGGAGCAGGTCGCGGACGTAGTCGGCCTGGACGGGGAGCCGGGTCAGCAGGCCCAGGGCGGCGACGAGCAGGGCGAGGCCGGCCAGGAGTACGCGGCGTTCGCCGAAGCGGGCGTTCAGCGGGGCGGAGGCGAAGAGCGAGACCCCGCCGATGACCACGGCCGCCGGGAGCATCGCGAGGCCGGTCTCGGCGGCCCCGTAGCCGAGCACGTTCTGGAGGTGGAGCGCGAGGAGGATCTGGAAGGAGAACAGCGCGGCCACCATCAGCATCTGGACGAGGTTCGCGCCGACCACGGTGCGGGAGCGGAAGATCCGCAGGGGCACGAGCGGGGTGCGGGCCTTGGCCTGGCGGACGGCGAAGCCGGCGAGCAGGGCCAGGGAGAGGGCGCCGAGGCCGAGGGTGTGCGCGGAGAGCCAGCCCTGCCGCTCGACCTCGATCACGGTGTAGATGCCGAGCATCAGACCGGCGGTGACCAGGGCGGCGCCCAGTACGTCGGCCCCCGCACGCGGGCCGGGTCCGGCATGAGCGCTGTCGGAGGGCAGCGCCGGCAGGGCCAGCGCGAGGGCGGCCAGCCCGATGGGCAGGTTGATGAAGAAGATCCAGTGCCAGTCGAGGGCGTCGGTCAGGACCCCGCCGAGCACCTGCCCCAGTGAGGCCCCGGCGGCGCCGGTGAAGGAGAAGACGGCGATGGCCTTGGCGCGTTCGCGGGGCTCGGTGAACAGGGTGATCAGGATGCCGAGGCTGACGGCCGAGGCCATGGCGCTGCCGAGGCCCTGCAGGAAGCGGGCTGCGATCAGTACCTCGGGCGATCCGGCGAAGCCGGCGAGCAGCGAGGCCGCGGTGAAGACGCCGGTCCCGGCCAGGAACATCCGCTTGCGGCCGATCAGGTCGCCGAGCCGGCCCGCGAGGAGCAGCAGGCTGCCGAAGGCGATCAGGTAGGCGTTGACGACCCAGCTGAGTCCGGCGGGGGTGAAGCCCAGGTCGTTCTGGATGGCGGGCAT
Organism: Streptomyces sp. ISL-43; assembly: GCF_018614195.1. Taxonomy (GTDB): domain Bacteria; phylum Actinomycetota; class Actinomycetes; order Streptomycetales; family Streptomycetaceae; genus Streptomyces. Next base: position 162,328 of record NZ_JAGGOT010000008.1, on the reverse strand, counting down.
CGCGACGGTGACGATGCTGCCGTCGAGGACCGTCATCAGTACGCCGGTGGACAGGACGCCGAGGGCGGTCCAGCGGGACCGCGGTCCGCGCGGGGAGGCGGGGACGGCGGGTGCCGGGACCGCGTGGACGGCGTTGGCGGGAGCGGAAACGGCGGGCATCTGTCTCTCCAGTCGGTGATCGGTGATCGGTGATCGGTGATCGGTGGCTGATCGGTGGTCGGCGGCCGGTCCGTGTGCGGCGGCGGCGACTGGTGTGACCGTAGCAGATAGTTTTGTTGCAGACGATTTATTTCGGATCGAGTTGCTAGGCTGGAGGACATGACCGCGATGGCACCCACCCGGACCGAGCCCGACCTCTCCTTCCTCCTGGACCACACCAGCCATGTCCTGCGCACGCGGATGGCGGCGGCCCTCTCGGAGATCGGACTCACGGCGCGCATGCACTGCGTACTCGTGCACGCACTGGAGGAGGAGCGGACCCAGATCCAGCTCGCCGAGATCGGCGACATGGACAAGACGACGATGGTCGTCACCGTCGACGCCCTGGAGCAGGCCGGACTGGCCGAGCGGCGCCCGTCCACCAAGGACCGCCGGGCCCGCGTCATCTTCGTCACCGAGCGGGGGGCCGCCGTCGCCGAGCAGAGCACCCGCATCGTCGACCAGGTGCACGCCGACGCCCTCGCCTCCCTCGGGGACAAGGACCGGGCCGCCCTGCTGCACGGTCTGAAACTGCTGGTCCAGGGCGATCTGGAGAGCCCGTCGCAGACCCCGCGCCCGGCCCGCCGCGCCCGCCAGTAGAGGCCGGGCGCCACCGCCCGCGTCCCCCGGGCGCCACCGCCCGGTCCCCCGGACGGCTCAGTCACACGGCCGTCCCGCGCCTTCTGGCAGAGAGTGGGAAGAGGCACTCAGCCCAGGGGGGCACCACCATGCCGGAGGCGTACACACATGGGACTGTTCGACTTCATGAGGTCCGACAAGAAGAAGGAAAAGGCGGCCGAGAAGGCGGCCGAGCAGGTGCAACAGCATGCCGCGGACGCCCCGGCGCCCCCGGCCGCGATGTCCGGCGACGCCGGCACCCGGTACACCGACTCGGCGGCGGCCACCAAGGCGGCCGCCGAGCGCATGGCGGCAGCGGCGCCCAAGCCCGCCCCCGCACCGCCCAGCGCCCCGCCCCTCGCCCGCCCCGCCTCGCACACGCCGACCCCGACCTCCGCCGCGCACAAGGCGGTCCCCGCGGCGCCGGCGCCCGCGCCCAAGATGCAGCGCTCGTACACCGTCCGCCCCGGCGACTCGCTCTCCGCGATCGCCCGCCGCGAGCTCGGCAACGAGGGCCGCTGGCGTGAGCTCTACGCCATGAACAAGGGGGTCATCGGGTCCAACCCCGACATGATCCACCCGGGGCAGAAGCTCACCCTCCCCAGCTAGGGCGGGAAAGCGGAACGACGCGGGGGCCCGGATCCTCATCAGGATCCGGGCCCCTTTGTCGTTCTTTCTCCGTGCTGTGCCGCCGGCGTCAGCGGTGCTTGCGCTTCGCGTCCTCCGCGTCGATCCGGGCCTCCGCGGCCTCGGCCTCGGCTTCCAGCGTCGAGCCGGACCGCGACGCGGATTCCGTCCCCGCCTCGCGCTCCTTCGCCGCCAGTTCGTCGTCGAAGCTCGCCGGAGCCTCCTCCTCGCGCGCGGAGAGCTCGGTGGCCGCCGGCGGCTCGACGAGCCAGTCCGGGTTCGACTGCTGGTCCCACCACTTCCACGCGGCGAAGGCCCCGCCGGCCAGTACGGCGACCAGCGCGGCGCCCTTGAGCAGCCGGCCCGTACGGGCCCGCCGCTCGTGTCGCCGCACCAGCTTCTGCACCTCCTTCGCGGACACCTGGCCGCGCAGCGCCGCCAGTGCGGCCGTCGACCGCGAAGCGGCCTCCTCGGCCATCGGCTGGGCCGCCGCGAGCGCGTTCTCCAGCCGTGGCTGGGTGTAATCGGCGGCCTGTCGCATCGCCTGGCGGGACTGCTTCACCGCCTTCGTCGCCGCCCGGTCCACATTCGGCGGCACATGCGTGCGCGCCGCCTTGAGCCGGGGATGCACATGGCAGTCGTAGGTCGTACGCGCTTGCCGGGCGGCCGCGTCGGCCGCGTACGACACCTTCGGCGCCAGACGTTCATTGGCCTCATGGGCGTAGTGCACCGCGGCATCCTTGGCGGATTCCGCGTACGGTGCCACCACTTCCGCCGCGTGCAGGAAACTCTCCCTGGCGCTCTCGGCTGCCAGGCGCACGCTTTCCTTGCGGGTCACGGTTCCTCCTCCTCGGTGGCGGACACAGTTCACCTTTCCACCCTTTGTCGGATCATGCCTCCCCTAGGGCCGACCGGCATGCGTGACAGGGCATACGGGTGGACGATTTCTGTCCGGTGCGCCCCTCCGTGGGAGGATCTGAAACCGACAGTGATGACTATGGAAGGCAGATCCGTGGCCGAGAAGCTCTACGCCACCCTGAAGACCAACCAAGGCGACATCGAGATCGAGCTGCTGGCGAACTTCGCTCCGAAGACCGTGCGGAACTTCGTGGAACTCGCCACCGGCGCCCGCGAATGGACGCGTCCCACGGACGGGCAGAAGACCACGGATCCGCTCTACGACGGCACCGTCTTCCACCGCGTCATCAGCGGCTTCATGATCCAGGGCGGCGACCCGCTCGGCAACGGCACCGGCGGCCCCGGCTACCAGTTCGCCGACGAGTTCCACCCCGACCTGGCCTTCACCAAGCCCTACCTGCTCGCGATGGCCAACGCCGGCCCGGGCACCAACGGCTCGCAGTTCTTCATCACCGTCGCCCCCACCGCCTGGCTGACGCGCAAGCACACCATCTTCGGCGAGATCACCGACAAGGACAGCCGGAAGGTCGTGGACGCCATCGCCTCCGGCGCCACCAACCCGCGCACCGAGCGCCCCCTTGACGACGTGGTCATCCAGTCCGTCGTCATCGAGAACCGCTGAGGGCTGATCCCGAGCGACCGCCCGGACCGGACCTGGAAGCGCCAGGGAACCTTTCGGCCCCGCCCGTCCGTCCTCGTTACGTACCGGACGGGCACGGCGGATCCGCCGCGCCCGCCGCCGACCGAGGGGACCGATGGACACCGACCGTCTTCCGGGCTGCTATCGCCACCCGGACCGCGAGACCGGCATCCGCTGTACGCGCTGTGAGCGGCCGATCTGCCCCGAGTGCATGATCAGCGCCTCGGTCGGCTTCCAGTGCCCCGAATGCGTCCGTGCGGGCTCGGGCAGCGGCCGCGGGCCCGCCGCCAACACCCCGCGCACCATCGCCGGCGGGGTCGTCGCCGCCGATCCGCACCTGGTCACCAAGATCCTGATCGGGATCAACGCGGCCGTATTCCTCGCGGCCGCCGCCTTCCCCGAGCTGGCGATCCAGCTGGAGCTCCTCGGCCGCTACCGCGAGCAGATCGGCGGTCCGCTCGAAGGCGTCTCGACCGGCGAGTACCACCGGCTGCTGACCTCGGCGTTCCTGCACGTCGAGTGGTGGCACATCGTCGGCAACATGTTCGGCCTGTGGTTCATCGGCGGACCGCTGGAGCAGGCGCTCGGCCGGGCCCGCTACCTCGCCGTGTACCTGCTGTCGGCCCTGGGCGGCAGCGCCGTGGTCTATCTGCTGACCCCGCCGAACGTCGCGACCCTCGGCGCCTCGGGGGCCGTCTTCGGGCTGCTCGGCGCCACGGTGGTGCTGGCCCGCCGGATGCGTTACGAGATGCGCCCGCTGATCACCGTGGTGGTGTTCATGCTGGTACTGACCTTCGTGCCGTTCGGCGGCGGGCTCAGTGTGTCGTGGCAGGCCCACATCGGCGGTCTGGTGACCGGTGCGCTGCTCGCGCTGGGCCTGCTGCGGCCCGCGACGAAGAGCGGCGCCCGGAATCGCAAACTCGTCCAGTGGGGCACCTGTGTGGCGGTGTTCCTGCTGGCGGCAGTCGTGATCGCGGTCCGAACGGCCGAACTTTCCGCACTCACCTGATCACACCGGCGTCAACTCTCCACAGAGTTATCCACAGATCTTCTGTCTTTTCCTCAGGTGTGGATGACGCTGTGGATAACTCATGGGGAGAGCTTGCGCGGCCGCTGCCGCCGCGCGACTATCGCGGGGGTGTCGCGGGGCTTTCGCCGTGCTTCGGCGCGGTCACTTCCACTGCGTGGAGACGCCGAATCCCGCCGCAATGAAGCCGAAACCGACCACAATGTTCCAATTTCCGAGAGCTTCGATCGGAAGCTGGGTCTCGGACAGATAAAAGACGACGATCCACGCCAGGCCGACCAGGAAGAACGCCAGCATGACCGGGGCGACCCAGTTGCGGTTCGTCAGCTTGATCGTCTGTGGCGTCCGCGAGGGCGGCGGGGTGTAGTCGTCCTTCTTGCGGATACGTGACTTCGGCACGAGGGGCTCTCCTGTCGATGGGCTGGGGACGTTGCCTGCCCCGGGCGTCCGTTAGCGTAGTGGACCTGTGGCGTTGAAGGAGAAGGGTACGTTGAGCAATTCCGACGACTCCTCCGCGGGTCCCCGTCGCCGTGCCAGACCGGTCCGGCTGCTGACGGCCGCCGTTTTCGCCCTGGCCGGCTTGATCTTCGTCACCAGCTTCAACACCTCCAAGGGTACGAACATCCGGACGGACGCCTCGCTCCTCAAGCTCTCGGACCTGATCCACGAGCGCAGCCAGAGCAATCTGGACCTGGAGAAGAGCACCGCGACCGTGCGCGGCCAGGTCGACGCCCTCGCCGAGCGCGACGACGGCAGCACCAAGGCCGAGGACGCCCGACTGGCCGCTCTGCGCGTCGCCTCGGGCACCGAGGAGATCACCGGCAAGGCCGTCACCGTCACCCTGAACGACGCCCCGCCCAACGCCACGGCCCGCATCCCCAACGTGCCCGAGCCCCAGCCCAACGACCTGGTGATCCACCAGCAGGACCTGCAGGCCGTCGTGAACGCCCTGTGGCAGGGCGGCGCCGAGGGCATCCAGGTCATGGACCAGCGCCTGATCTCCACCAGCGCCGTCCGCTGCGTGGGCAACACCCTGATCCTCCAGGGCCGCGTGTACTCGCCCCCGTACAAGGTGACGGCGGTCGGCGACCCGGGCGCGCTCAAGAAGGCCCTCGCCGCCTCCCCGGCCCTGCAGAACTACCAGCTGTACGTGAACGCGTACGGGCTCGGCTGGAAAGTGGACGAGCACAAGGCGCTGACACTGCCGGGCTACTCCGGCACAGTGGACCTCCACTATGCGAAGCCGCTGGAGTCCGCCACCCCGTGACGTCGTACTGCGCCTGCTGGTACGGACGTTCAGCGAGGTGTGCCTGACCGCCGGCTCCCTGATCGTGCTCTTCGTGGCCTACGTGATGCTGTGGACCGGGGTCAAGGCCGACCAGGCCATGGACGGCGAGATGGCCCGGATGCGCGACCGCTGGTCGGCGGCGCCCGCGGCCGCCACCGGACCCGCCCCGGGACCCGCCCCCGTCGCCTCCCCGGCGGCCCCGCGGCCCGCCGGCTACCCCCCGGACCAGGCCTTCGCCGAGATGTACATCCCGCGCTTCGGCCCGGACTGGAACAAGCCGGTCCTGGAGGGCACGGGCACCGACCTGCTGAAGAAGGGCCTGGGCCACTACTCCGGCACGGCCGCGCTCGGCGGCGAAGGGAACTTCGCGGTGGCCGGCCACCGCCGCACCTACGGCGACCCCTTCAAGGACATCCCGGAGCTGCGCCCCGGCGACGCCGTCATCCTCAAGGACGCGACCACCTGGTACACGTACACCGTCCGGCGCGAGGCGCTGCGCGTGCTGCCCGACGAGTTCGGGGTGGTGGACCCGGTGCCGGGCCGCTCGCCCTTCACCGCCCCCGGCCGGTACCTGACACTGACCACCTGCGACCCGGAATGGGGCCACAGCCACCGGCTCGTCGTCTGGGCCGAGCTGACCTTGGCGCGGACCGTCGCCGAGGGAAGGCCCGAGGGTTTGGCAAGGTGACCCTCCGCGCCGGGCGGCTGGCTTTAGGCTGTGGCTGTACCGCCCCCGCGGTGCGTTGAACGATCGTGGACGAAAAGGACACAGGCGGCATGTACGGCTGGATCTGGCGGCATTTGCCGGGCAACGCGTGGGTACGCGTGATGATCTCCCTCGTGCTGGTGCTCGCGGTGGTGTTCGTGCTGTTCCAGTACGTCTTCCCGTGGGCCGAGCCGCTGCTTCCGTTCAACGATGTGACGGTGGACGAGGGATCGGGAGCCACTCCGTGAGCGCGCGCATTCTGGTTGTCGACAACTACGACAGCTTTGTCTTCAACCTGGTCCAGTACCTCTACCAGCTCGGCGCCGAGTGCGAGGTGCTGCGCAACGACGAGGTCGAACTCGCCCACGCCCAGGACGGCTTCGACGGCGTCCTGCTGTCCCCCGGACCGGGCACCCCGGAAGAGGCGGGAGTCTGCGTGGACATGGTCCGCCACTGCGCGGACACGGGCGTACCGGTCTTCGGCGTCTGCCTCGGCATGCAGTCGATGGCCGTCGCCTACGGCGGGGTCGTCGGCCGGGCCCCGGAACTGCTGCACGGCAAGACCTCGCCCGTGCTCCACGAGGGCCTCGGCGTCTTCGCCGGCCTGCCGTCGCCCTTCACCGCGACCCGCTACCACTCCCTCGCCGCAGAGCCCCTGACCCTCCCGGACGCGCTGGAGGTCACGGCGCGGACCGAGGACGGGATCATCATGGGCCTGCGCCACCGGGAGCACGACGTCGAGGGTGTGCAGTTCCACCCCGAGTCCGTGCTGACCGAGTGGGGCCACCGGATGCTCGCGAACTGGCTGGTGCGCTGCGGTGACGCGGGTGCCGTGGAGCGCTCGGTGGGGCTCGCCCCGGTGGTGGGCAAGGCCGTCGCGTGACGTCCCTCGCGCCGTCCGCGCCCTCGGAGGGCCGGGCCGCGCGGCGCAGGGCGGCGCAGCAGGCCGCGAAGCGCGCCCGTAACCGCACGGGCAGCCGGGGCCGGGGCCGCCGGCGCAGGCGGCCCGCCTCGGGCGGCCCGGTGGTGGTCGCCAGCCGGCTCGGCGGGGAGCTGTTCATCACGCTGGGCCTGGTGATGCTGCTCTTCGTCGTGTACCAGATCTGGTACACGAACTTCCTGGCGGACCGGACGGCCCAGGACGCCGCCGGATCGCTGCAGCAGAACTGGGAGAGCGGCGGCGACGGGACGGCTGGGACGGCCGGGACGGCCGCGCCGCCCGTGTCGGCCTTCGAGCCGGGCCAGGGCTTCGCGATCCTCCACATCCCGAAGCTGGACGTGAAGGTGCCCGTGGCGGAGGGCATCAGCAAGCCGAAGGTGCTCGACAAGGGTCTGGTCGGGCACTACGACGGCGGCGAGAACTCGGTGAAGTCGGCGATGCCGTCCGACGTCCAGGGCAACTTCGGCCTGGCGGGGCACCGCAACACGCACGGCGAACCGTTCCGCTACATCAACCGGCTGGTGCCGGGGGACAAGATCGTGGTCGAGACGCGGGACACGTACTACACGTACGAGACGACCTCTCAGCTGGCACAGACGTCGACGAAGAACGTCTCCGTGCTCAAACCCGTACCCGAGGGTTCCGGCTTCACATCCGCGGGCCGGTACATCACCCTGACCACCTGCACCCCGGAGTTCACCAGCACCTACCGGCTGATCGTATGGGGCAGGATGACCGCAGAACGCCCCCGCAGCCAGGGTGCTCCGCCCGAACTGGCCAGCCCGTAGAGGATTTCGCAGTGTCACGTGCCGCACCGCCCCCCCGTCGCAGCGTCCTCGCGGGGTTCCTGAGCCTGCTGGGCGAGCTCCTGATCACGGTGGGCCTGGTGCTCGGCCTGTTCGTGGCGTACTCGCTGTGGTGGACGAACGTGCTGGCGGACCGGGACGCCTCGGCGCGCGGCGACGCGATCCGCGAACAGTGGGAGCAGCCGGCGACTGCCCCGTCGGCGCCCGCCGAGCCGGGGGCGCTGGACACCCAGGGCGGCATCGGCTTCCTGCACGTGCCGGCGATGAAGAACGGCGAGGTGCTCGTCAAGCGGGGCACGCAGTCCGAGGTCATCAACGAGGGCGTCGCCGGGTACTACACGGACCCGATCAAGTCGGCGCTGCCGTGGGACGCGACGGGCAACTTCACGCTGGCGGCACACCGGGACGGGCACGGTGCCAAGTTCCACGACATCGACAAGCTGGGCAAGGGCGACGCGGTCGTCTTCGAGACCCGGGACACCTGGTACGTGTACAAGGTCTTCGCGGAGCTGAAGCAGACCTCGCGCTACGACGTGGACGCGATCAGCCCGGTCCCCAAGGAGTCGGGCAAGACGGCTCCGGGCCGCTACATCACCCTGACGACCTGCACACCCGTGTACACCTCGAAGTACCGCTACATCGTGTGGGGCGAACTGGTCCGCACGGAGAAGGTCGACGACAAGCGCACCCTCCCCGCGGAGCTGCGCTAGGAGGACCGGAGCACCTGGAGCCGGACTCCGGCGCTCCAGGCCTCCAAGAGGCCCCTGTGGACGACCGTGACGCCTCCCGGGGTCCCCGATGGCCAGGGATCGCGGGTAAAGGCGCAGGCGGCCGCGTAGAGGGCCGCGTCGGCTCGGCGCGGGACCTTGGCCGAGGATGCTCGGAAAGAGGTCCGGCCCCTCTCGTCGAGAGGGGCCGGACCTTTCGCGCTGCTTCCGCCGGAGGCTAGCCGCCCAGGCCTCCGAAGAAGCCGCCGCCGCCGTTGTTGTTGCCGCCGTTCTGCTGGCCGCCGGCGAGGGTGTTGACGTTGATCACCGTGCCGGGGGCGACCATCTGGCCGAGGCCGGGGTCCGAGGTCAGGACGATCGCCTTCCCCTCGTTCGGACCCGACAGCACGTTGCCGAAGACCAGACCCTTGGAGGCGAGCTCGGCCTTGGCCTGGTTGACCGTCTTGCCGGCCAGGTTCGGGACCGGGACCTGCTGGACGGCCTTGGCGATGGAGATGTTGACCGCCGAGCCGACGTCGACCGAGTCGCCGGCCGGGCGGTCCTGCTGGACCACCGACTTCGGCGGGGCCCCGGGGGAGTCCACCTCCGTGACGCTGCCGAGCTTCAGCTTGGCGTCCGTGAGGGCCTTGGAGGCCTGATCCTTGTTCTTGCCCAGCAGGTCCGGGACGATCGCCTTGGACTGCTCCTTGGCCACGTCGAGGGTGACGGACGAGCCCTTCTCGGCCTCGCCGCCGCTCTTCGGGTTCTGGTCGAGGACGGTGCCGGGGGACCGCGGGGACTCGACCATCTTCTTGTCGACCTGGAAGCCCTTGGCCGTGAGCGCCTTCTCGGCGTCGGCGACCGGCATGTTGATGACGTCCGGAACGGCGACCTTGGGCGCGCCGGTGGAGACCTTCACCTTGATGACGGACTTCTTGTCGACCTTGGTGCCCTCGACCGGGTTCTGCTCGCAGACGCTGCCCTTGGGCGCGGCGTCGCAGGGCATCTCGCCGTCCTTCTGGACGGTGAGGCCGAGGTTGTCGCCGCTCTTCTGCGCCTGCTCGAAGGTTTCGCCGATGAGCTTGGGCACCACGGGCCGGTTGTCGGCGCCGCCGCTGAAGAGGGAGCGTCCGATGAGGATCGCGCCGACCAGGACGAGGATGCCGGCGGTCACCAGCAGGATCGTCGAGGCCTTGCTCTTCTTCTGCGGACGGCGGCCGTGGCCGCCCTGGTCGTAGCCGCCCTGGTCCCCGTACCCGTAGCCGCCGTCACCCGGGGGCATCGGCGGGAGCATGGAGGTCTGGCCCGGGTCGGCGGTGCGCAGGGCGGTGGTGGGCTGGTCGTAGCCCTGGTGCCCGTAGCCGTGGTTCTGGTCGGGGTAGCCGTAGCCGGCCACGCCCATGGCGGCGGTGGCGGCGACGGGCTGCCCGTCGAGGCAGGCCTCGATGTCGGCGCGCATCTCGTCGGCCGACTGGTAGCGGTAGTCGGGGTCCTTGACCAGCGCCTTCAACACGATCGCGTCCATCTCGGGCGTGATCTCGGGGTCGAAGTTCGACGGGGGCTGGGGCTCTTCCCGTACGTGCTGGTAGGCGACGGCGACCGGCGAGTCGCCGATGAAGGGCGGCCGGACGCTGAGGAGCTCGTACAGCAGGCAGCCGGCCGAGTAGAGGTCGGAGCGCGCGTCGACCTGCTCGCCCTTGGCCTGCTCCGGGGAGAGGTACTGGGCGGTGCCGATGACGGCGGCGGTCTGCGTCATGGTCATGCCGGAGTCGCCCATGGCGCGGGCGATGCCGAAGTCCATGACCTTGACCTGGCCGGAGCGGGTCAGCATGACGTTCGCGGGCTTGATGTCGCGGTGCACGATGCCGGCGCGGTGCGAGTACTCCAGCGCCTGGAGGATGCCGATGCACATCTCCAGGGTGCGCTCGGGCAGCAGCTTGCGCCCGGAGTGCAGGAGCTCGCGCAGGGTCGAGCCGTCGACGTACTCCATCACGATGTACGGGATGGAGATGTTGTCGACGTAGTCCTCGCCGGTGTCGTACACGGCGACGATCGCCGGGTGGTTGAGCGATGCGGCCGACTGGGCCTCGCGCCGGAACCGGGCCTGGAAGGACGGGTCGCGGGCGAGGTCGGCGCGCAGGGTCTTGACGGCGACGGTACGGCCGAGCCGGGTGTCGTGGGCGAGGTAGACCTCGGCCATGCCACCGCGGCCGAGCACGTGGCTCAGCTCGTACCGGCCGCCGAGGCGACGCGGCTCTTCCATAACGTTGCAGCCCTCTCCGTCAGTCCCGACCGCACCCGTGTGTGGTCCGGCGGTGTGCTGTTCGCGCAAAGGCTACCGGCCGATCGTCGGTGATCGGTTCGTGACCACAGGCTGATACCGGACCGGTACCGTACGCACGGATCCGGACGGGAATGGTGACCCGGATCACGCCTGTGTGCCCCTTGCGGCTCTCTTTTGGTGCCCGGCCTCTTCCGTCACACCTTGTTGCTCTTCAATACGGCCTGCATGACGGCCTTGGCAACCGGTGCGGCGAGACCGCCGCCGGAGATGTCATCGCGGCTCGCGTCGCTGTCCTCGATGACGACGGCGACGGCGACGGGCGAGCTGCCGTCGGGGTTCTCGGCGTAGGAGATGAACCAGGCGTACGGGCGCTTCTTGTTTCCCTCGCCGTGCTGGGCGGTGCCGGTCTTGCCGCCGACGACGGTGTCCTTGATCTTGGCGTTGCCGCCGGTGCCCTTCTCGACGACGTTGACCATCATCTCCTGGAGCTTCTTCGCGTTCTCCCCGGAGACCGGCCGGCCCATTTCCTGCGGGTCGTGCTTCTCGATGACGTCGAGGTTGGGCGCGGTCAGCTGGTCGACCATGTACGGCTTCATCAGCTTGCCGTCGTTGGCGATCGCGGCGGTGACCATGGCCATCTGCAGCGGGGTGGCCGCGGTGTTGAACTGGCCGATGGCGCTCTGGGCGTTGCCGTCCTTGCCCATGGTCTTGTCGTAGACGCTGGCGAAGGCGCGGACCGGAATGTCGATCTTGTCGTTGTTGAAGCCGAACTTCTCGGCGGTCTTCACCATGTTGTCCCGCCCCACCTTGTCGCCCATGTTGGCGAAGACGGAGTTGCAGGAGACGCGCAGGGCCTCGATGAGGCTGGCCTTCTCGCACCCGCTGGCGTGGTTGACCATCGGGGTCTTGGTGCCCGGCAGGATGTACGGCTCGGGGGTGTCGGTCGCCGCGTTGATGTCCTGGACCACGCCGTGCTCCAGGGCCGCGGCGGCGGTGACCACCTTGAAGGTGGACCCGGGCGGGTAGGTCTCGCGCAGGGCGCGGTTGACCAGCTTCTTGTCCTCGCTGTCCTTGAGCTCGACCCAGTTCTTCTCGTCGGTCTTGGAGTTGCCGGCGAAGACGGAGGGGTCGTACGAGGGGGTGCTGACGAGGGCGAGGATCGCGCCGGTGCGCGGGTCGATCGCCGCGACGGCGCCCTTCTTGTCGCCGAGCTTCTCGAACGCGGCCTTCTGCGCGGCGGCGTTGAGCGTCGTGACGACGTTGCCGCCCTGCTTCTTCTCGCCGGTGAACATGCCGACGGTGCGGTCGAAGAACAGCCGGTCGTCGTTGCCGGTCAGGATCTGGTCCTCGAGGGACTCCAGCTGCGTGGAGCCGAAGGCCTGCGAGGCGTAGCCGGTCACCGGGGACCACAGCGCGCCTTCGGTGTAGGTGCGCTTGTACTTGTAGTCGCTGCCGTCGGTGACGGCGGAGCCGGTGATCGGGTTGCCCTCGACGATGATGTTGCCGCGCTCGGTGGCGTACTGGGCGATCTGGACCCGGCGGTTCTCCTTGCGGGTGCTCAGTTCCTCGGCCTTGACGTACTGGAGCCAGTTGGTCCGCACGAGCAGTGCCAGGACGAGCAGCCCGCAGAAGATCGAGATGCGGCGCAGGGGCTTGTTCATGACGGGCGGACCACCTGGGTCATCTCGGAGTCGGGGGACGGTGCCGGGGCCGGGGCGGGGCGGCGTGCGGTGTCGCTGATCCGGATGAGCACGGCGATGAGGATCCAGTTCGCGAGGACGGACGAGCCGCCGGAGGCGAGGAAGGGCATCGTCATGCCGGTGAGGGGGATGAGCCCCATGACTCCGCCGGCGACGACGAAGACCTGCAGGGCGAAGGCGCCGGAGAGGCCGATGGCGAAGAGCTTGCCGAAGGGGTCGCGGGCGGCGAGGGCGGTGCGCACGCCCCGCTCGATGATCAGGCCGTAGAGCAGGAGGAAGGCCATGACCCCGGCGAGCCCGAGCTCTTCGCCGACGGTGGAGAAGATGAAGTCGGAGTTGGCGGCGAATCCGATGAGGTCGGAGTTGCCCTGCCCCCAGCCGGTGCCGAGGACCCCGCCGGAGCCGAAGCTCATGATCGACTGGCCGACCTGCTCGCAGGCACCGGACTTCTGGTAGCAGGCGAAGGGGTCGAGCCAGGCGGTGACGCGGGCCTTGACGTGGCTCGCGGTCGCGCCGACCACGGCCGCACCGCCCACGCTCATGAGCAGGCCGATCACGATCCAGCTGGTGCGCTCGGTGGCGACGTACAGCATGATCACGAACATGCCGAAGAAGAGCAGCGAGGTGCCGAGGTCGTTCTCGAAGACGAGGACGAGCAGGCTCATGGCCCAGATCATCAGGATCGGGCCGAGGTCGCGGCCGCGCGGCAGGTAGAGGCCCATGAAGCGGCGGCTGGCCAGTGCCAGGGCGTCGCGCTTGACCATGAGGTAGCCGGCGAAGAAGACGGCGATGACGATCTTCGCGAACTCACCGGGCTGGATGGAGAATCCGCCGACGCTGATCCAGATCTTGGCGCCGAAGACGTCCGCGCCCAGGCCCGGGATGACCGGCAGGATCAGCAGGACGAGCGAGGCGGCCATCGAGATGTAGGTGAACCGCTGGAGCACGCGGTGGTCCTTGAGGACCATCAGCACGCCCGCGAACAGGGCGATGGCGAGAGCCGTGTACATCATCTGCCGGGGCGCGGACTCGGAGAACGCCCCGTAGATCCGCTTGGCCGTGTTCTGCAGGCGCGAGGACTGGTCGAGACGCCAGATCAGCACCAGGCCGAGCCCGTTGAGGAGCGTGGCGATCGGCAGCAGCAGCGGGTCGGCGTACTTCGCGTAGCGGCGTACGACGAGGTGCGCGATGCCGGCGAGCACGCCGAGGCCGAGCCCGTAGGTGAGCATGCCCGGGGGCAGCTTCCCGTGGATCGACAGCCCCGCGTTGGCGTAGGCGAAGATCGGGATGACCACGGCGAAGGCGAGCAGCAGGAGCTCGGTGTTCCGCCGGCTCGGCAGCTCGATGGCGCCGATGGTGGTCGTGTTGGTGACAACGCTCATGGTGTGGCAGGCCCCCTGTGCCCGCGTCTGTCTACTGCTTCTCGCACAGGCCGACGACCTGCTGCTCGGCGGCAGTCAGGACGGGGCCGGGTGTTTGGTTGTTCTGCCCCTCGGCGGCGCGCCGCTCCTCGTCCTTCTTGCACGCGGATGCCTGGGTGCCGAGCTGGTCGATCTTCTCGCGGGCACCGTCGAGGCTGTCCTCGCTGATGGTGGCCTCGACCTGCTTGCGCTTGAAGGTCGGCAGGTACTTCAGTTCGATGTCGGGGCGGTCGGTCTCCACCTTGGAGAGCTCCAGGGGCCCGAGCTTCTGGCTGATGCCGCGGAAGAGCGCGACGTGCTCGCCCTTGACGCCGACGTAGAACTGGGTCTGCGTCCAGCGGTAGCCCGCGTACAGGCCGCCGCCGAGCACGCCGAGGACGACGAGCAGGGTCAGCGTGCGCGTGGTCCACTTGCGGCCCTTGCCGCGCCGCCTGCGGGGGTGGTCGTACGTGTCCTCGTACCCCGCGTCGCCGTCGTACGGGTCGGGCTCGCCGAAGCCGCCGTACCCGCCGGCTCCGCCGCCCTGTCCCTGGGCGCCGTAGCCGCCGTAGCCGGGGGCCTCTCCGCTGCCGGGGGGGCCGAAGGCGCCGGCGGGCGGGGGGGCCTGGCGGCCGAGCCCGGAGGCGCGGCCGGCGGGCGTCTGCATGGCGTTGCCGCCGTCGAAGAGCTGGTGGTGCTGGTTCTCGGCGACCGCGCCGACGACGACCGGGGTGTCGTTGACCTGCGCGGCCAGGGTGTCGCCGCTGTCGGTGTCGAGGACGTCGGCCACGATGCAGGTGATGTTGTCGGGGCCGCCGCCGCGCAGCGCGAGCTGGATGAGCGAGGCCACGGTTTCGTGGGGGCCGTGGTAGTCGGCGAGGGTCTCCTCCAGGGTCTGGTGGGAGACCACGCCGGAGAGCCCGTCGGAGCAGATGAGGTAGCGGTCGCCGACCCGGACCTCGCGGATGGAGAGGTCGGGTTCGACGATGTCGCCGCTGCCGAGCGCTCTCATCAGGAGGGAGCGCTGCGGGTGCGTGGTGGCTTCCTCCTCGGTGATGCGGCCCTCGTCGACGAGGCGCTGCACCCAGGTGTGGTCCTGGGTGATCTGCGTGAGGACGCCGTCGCGGAGCAGGTAGGCGCGGGAGTCCCCGACGTGGACGAGGCCGAGGCGCTGGCCGGTCCACAGCAGGGCGGTGAGCGTGGTGCCCATGCCCTCGAGCTGGGGGTCCTCCTCGACCATGGAGCGCAGCTGGTCGTTGGCGCGCTGCACGGCGGTGCTGAGCGCGGTGAGGATGTCGGAGCCCGGGACGTCGTCGTCGAGCTGCACGAGCGTGGAGATCACCTCGGAGCTGGCGACTTCACCGGCGGCCTGGCCGCCCATGCCGTCGGCGATCGCGAGGAGACGTGGTCCGGCGTAGCCGGAGTCCTCGTTTCCCTCGCGGATCATGCCCTTGTGCGATCCGGCGGCGAACCGCAGGGACAGACTCATGCGCACCTGCCCTGTCGACGACGCTGCCTCCGGGTACAACCGGTCTCGAGCCACACTGCCCACCCTCCGGTCGGGAGCGCGCTCGGGTCCGTGTCCCCGGTGGGACGGACCACTGCGGCTCGCTCGCTCCGCTCGCTCATTCTCGTACTACTTCCGCAGCTCGATGACGGTCTTGCCGATGCGGATCGGGGCGCCCGGCGGAATGGGCGTCGGGGTGGTCAGCCGGGTCCGGTCGAGATACGTGCCGTTGGTGGACCCGAGATCCTCGACGATCCACTGCCCGTCACGGTCGGGGTAGATCCTGGCATGCCTGCTGGAGGCGTAGTCGTCGTCCAGCACGATCGTGGAGTCGTGGGCGCGCCCCAAGGTGATCGTCTGACCCGCGAGGGCCACCGTGGTACCCGTGAGGGTGCCCTCGGAGACGACGAGCTTGGTGGGCGCACCGCGGCGCTGGCGCTGCTGCGGTGGAGCCGCGGCCTGGCGGCCCTGCTGCTGCGGGGCGCCGGTGGCGGTGCTTGCGCCGCGCCGGGAACCGCGCTGCGTGACTCTCGTACCGAAGAGATCGCTGCGGATGACCTGGACGGCCACGATGACGAACAGCCACAGAACGGCCAGGAAACCCAACCGCATGACCGTCAGGGTCAGCTCTGACATTGCCCCCGCTTCACCCTTCGGCTTGCCGATAAATGATGGTGGTACTGCCCACGACGATCCGCGAACCGTCGCGGAGCGTAGCGCGGGTGGTGTGCTGCCCGTCCACCACGATGCCGTTGGTGGACCCGAGATCCTGGATCGTCGAGGGCGTTCCGGTCCGGATCTCACAGTGCCGGCGCGAGACGCCGGGGTCGTCGATCCGCACATCGGCTTCGGTGCTTCTGCCGAGTACGAGCGTGGGGCGCGAGATCTGGTGGCGGGTGCCGTTGATCTCGATCCAGTGGCGCCGGACGCCGCCGCCGGGGGACGCGGGAGCCGCGGGGGCCTGGCCGGCCGGAGCCGCCCTGCGCGCGCCGCCGGGTCCGCCCGGGGGCGGTCCCGGGGGCATCGGCGGTGCGCCGACCGGCGGGTAGCCGTAGCCGCCCGGCTGGGCCGGCGGGGCCGGCTGGCCCTGGCCCTGGCCCTGGGCCGGCTGGCCCGGGGCCTGGGAGGTGCTGGAGGCGAGCGTGCGGCTGCGGACCCGGTAGAGACCGGTGTCCAGGTCGTCCGCCTTCTCCAGGTGGACCTTGATGGGGCCCATGAAGCTGTAGCGCTGCTGCTTGGCGTAGTCGCGGACGAGGCCCGCGAGCTCGTCGCCGAGCTGGCCCGAGTAGGGGCTCAGGCGATCGAAGTCGCCCGCGCTCAGCTCCACGATGAAGTCGTTCGGGACGACCGTCCGCTCCCGGTTCCAGATGGTGGCGTTGTTGTCGCACTCCCGCTGGAGGGCGCCGGCGATCTCCACCGGCTGGACCTCGGACTTGAACACCTTGGCGAAGGTGCCGTTCACCAGACCTTCGAGTCGCTGCTCGAACCGCTTCAGGACTCCCATGGGGCACCTCCTCCGTCGTTGTCGCCCTGTACTGCTTACTGATCGTATCCACGCATGGCGGATTCGGGTGGTTCCCCATCGGTCACGAGCGCAGGAGTGTTGGTCCTCACAAGCGATCGTAGGGGCGCCCCGGGGACAGTGTCCCGCACCCGGAGCCGAGTGCGGGAGGTGCCGCCCCCGGGCGGGCTCTCGGGGGCCCGGAAAGCGATGTGAATCCCCCCCGTCCTACGTGCTAATGTTCCGATGTCGCCAGGGGAACGGCCCGCAAGGGAAGAACCACTGGTAGCTACTCGGGCGAGTGGCGGAACGGCAGACGCGCTGGCTTCAGGTGCCAGTGTCCTTCGGGACGTGGGGGTTCAAATCCCCCCTCGCCCACTTGGGGACACCGACGAAACGGTGTTCTTTGCAACGACGAAACGGTCGTCATCGTGATCACGATGACGACCGTTTTGCTTTGCCTGGGCTGACGGGTGCCGGCCTTGGAGTGGTGGATGCCGACTGGGCATGGCAATGGGACCGCCGGCGTTGTGGTGCCGCCAACGATCCAGATCTTGGTCTGTCTGTGACTGTTCCCCTATGTCTGCAGGGCCGGGCCGGTCAGGCTGTGGCGATGTAGCCGGTGGGGGTCCAGGTCCCGAGTGCTTTGGTCTGTCGGCGCCTGGTGGGGCGTCGGCGTGGGCGGTCGCCGTTGAGGGCGACGGCGTCGGCCCAGCTCTGGAGCTTGCGTTTGTTGGCGTGGGCGAGCTGGAAGGCCAGCAGGATCGTCTGGGCGGCGATGCCGCGGATGCGACGCGTGCCGCCGGGCTCGATGCGTTCGCGGAGCGGGTCCTTGGCGAATCCGTTCATGCCCTCGATGGAGTTGCGGAGGCGGAAGTAGACGCGTTGCCACTCGGCGGTGCCGTATTGGAGGGGTTGCCAGAGCTTGGCGCCGGCCTCGGGTGGGACGGTCAGGCTGTGTTTCTCACACACCTTGGGAGGGCCTTCGGGGCGGGGGACGGGGTCCACGAGGGGGAGGTGGATACCGCGGCCGAGAGTGTGGGGTTTGAGGGGGCACTGGGTGCGTTTGGCTTCGGCCGGGCACATCATGCGGCGGTGGCCCTCGGCGTCGGTGGCCTGCTTGGGCATGAGCAGGTAGGCGGTGCGTGCGCGGATGCGGTTGATCCAGGTCTGCTGGTCGATCGTCTCGGTGACGACGAGGTCGTGGGTGGCGGTGATCAGCTCGGCGGGCATGGAAGGGCAGTACCAGTTGCCTTCGACGAGCTGTGCGCCGCCGATGTCGCCATGGGCGCCGAGCTGGTCCTTGCTGTAGTCGTAGACGGGCTGGTACCCCATGGCCCGGATGGGGAGCTGGAAGATGTCTTCGCTCTGGCTGTTGAAGAGACGGTCTCCGGCGAGGAAGTTGCGGGCGTATCGGGGGTCGACGTGGCGGAGTGCTTCGACGGCGGCCTCGCCTGGACGGCAGCTGGGCTTTTCGACGGACATCGCCAGGATGAGCGCGGGGACGACATCGGGGTCGGCGGAGCCATCGGGCAGGGGTGCGCCGTGATGGTCAGGATTACGGAAGACGATGAGGGTGGCGTCGTAGCCGTAGAGCTTCTTCTTGACCCGGTCCTTCTCCTTCGGCTGCTTCGCACCCTTCTTCTGCTGCCTGGAAGGGGTGGGGGCGAGGCCGTCGAGGGCGAGTGGGTCCTTGTGCTTGGTCGTGCGCACGTACCAGCCGGCTTCGGGGTCGGTGGCGGTGACCGTGCTCTCCCGCCCCAGACCCTTGGAGTAGGTGCCGAAGACGGTGGCGTCGACCACGGCCGAGCCGTTCGGTGTCTCCTCGAGGAGAGGCTGGGCATCGAGCAGGGACGTGCCCAGGATCTTGTTGGCGATGGTCAGCATGAGTTCGCGGCGGTCGGCGAGTTCGGAGTGGTCCGCGGAGGCCAGGAGCTCGGCTACGACGTCGAGGTCGAGGCGTCGGCCCTTGGGCAGTGGGGAGGGGTCGACCTCTTTGACGATGGCTTTGAAGAGGCGACGGACGACGGCGTAGATGGCTTCGAAGCCGCGGTCGTTGTCCGGGTAGCGGTGGACCTCGAGCTCTTCGCGCATGGTGTCACTCAGCGAGAAAGCCAGCAGGTCGGCGACATGGGTCAGGATGACGCTGCCGCGGTTGCGGTTGGAGGCCAGGAACATGCCGACCAGCAGGCCGCGTACGCTGATGTTCCGCTTGCGCCCGGTCCACTTCATGACCAGGGCCTCTACGTCCTCGATGAGGTCGCAGTCGTCCAGGTGGGCGAGGACCGTCTGTACCTCCTCGTCCCCCACGCTTTGGCGGCGTGAGCGGAGATTGGCGATCCGGGCGTGGCGTTGGAGACGGCTGGTCATCACAGCTCCCGCAGGGCAGTGGCCGCTTCGTCAGCGCTGAGATTGCGGACGTAGGGCATGATCCGGTCGATGGAGCGCAGGGTGGTCAGACCGGCGGCGGCCATCAAGGTCGGCAGGTGCATCCGGGCCTCGATGGCGTCGACGAGCCAGGTGGCGCGGGCCCGGCCCATCACCAGCGGTGGGGTGCCAGGGCTGAACTTCGCGCGGGCCAGGAAATGGGTGACCGTGTTGGCACCCCGCGTGTAGCTGTTCGGGCGGAAGAGGTAGCGGGCCGCGCCCGGTGCGGACGACCAGGCGGCGACCTCGATCAGGACGGTCGCCCAGGACTGGCGGCACAACATGAGCCGGGCACGTCGGCCCCGTACGGCGATGGCCACCGCCCCGTTGGGTACCTCGCGTACGTCGTGGGTTCGCGCGGGGATGATCTCTGGCGAATCCAGGGCGCAGCCGAGGCCGAGGGCGAGCAGGGTGAGGAAGCCGTAGCGGAGCTCCGCTGTGGGCTGCGCGCGGGCGCAGGCGTAGAGCTGGGCCTGTTCAGCTCGAGTGTAGGGGCGGGAAGCGTCAGAGCCGGCGTAGGCGGCAGGTACGCCGGTGATCAGGTCGGGGCCGAGAAGGGCGTGGCGCAGGGCGCTCAGGCGACACCGGCGGTTGCCGCGGGATGCCTCGCCCACGTGCAGGCATCCAGTGGCCAGGTACCACTCGACGGCTTCACGGGTGACCAGGAACTCGGCCTTGGTGGGGCGCCCGCAGCCGTCCGCGTGCGCGGCGGCATGTGCAAGCGCACCGAGCCAGTCGCGGGCCTCCTTCGGCGAGGAAGGTTTCGCCCGGGCCACCGCACGACGGCAGTCCGGCCCTACCCGCTCCCATACCGGAGCGGGTAGTTGGGGTCGGTACCGCTCGATCGCATCCATCGTGACTCTCCACCAGGAAAGGACCCCAGCAGGGGTGCCATTCCAATAACATTCAGGGGAGATTGCGGCCGCTGTCATGTCAGGAGGTCCGGATGGGCGACACTCTTCGCTGTGTCACAAGGAGACAAGCGAAGCCGCAGCCCCGCCGAGTACCGGCTCAAGGGAACCTGGCCGCACGCCGTGCTCGATGACCACCACGGGGCGCTGGTCGCCCAGGAAGTGGCCTCGCGGCTGCGCAGGGCGATCGACGCGCGGGGGTGGTCGATCGCGGAGGTCTCCCGGCGCAGCGACGTCGCCCGGCTGACCATCATGAAGGTGCTCGGCGGTGAGGTGTGGTGCGACCTGCTGACGATCGCGAACCTGGAAAAAGCCCTCGACGTGGACCTGTGGCCAGGACGCGCGCCGGGAAATCCGCCGAAGTGAATTCGTGTGGACATTCGACTCCTCGTGAAAAGAAGGCACGAAGGAATGGCCGAATGCCGAACGCGCCCGGATGAACCCGGGTACTGTCGGAGACGGCCTAACGGGCTAGACCGTCGCCGCTGATCCGGGGGGCAACCTGGATCGTTCTATGCGGCGGCGGTCATTAGGTGTGACCGGTGCTGAGGGCCTCGATGGTGAGACGCGGATCCGCTAGACGAACCTCCAGTTCATCCGGGGCCGGTAGTAGGTGTGGAAGTCACCCTCGACGGCAACGCGTTCCAGCGCACCGCGCATGGCGAGATTGCGCAGATTCTCACGCAGCGCCCGGCGGCCGGCCGCGTTTTCCTCGGTGACACCGAGCACGGCAGCGACATCGGCGGTGCCCCAGCTGAGGTCGGGGCGCGCTCCGATCGCAGTCAGGATCTCCTTCATCCGGGCACCACGTACCAGTACCTCGACGGGAGGTTCCTCTGCTGCTGGGGCGGATGAGTCCGCACCGTGCTCGGGCGTCGAGGGTTCGTCCGCTTCGCCCGCAGAGGGGGGCGTGCCAGAGGAGGGTTCGTCGGGGACGACCCGCAGACGGGCTGAAGCCGCATCGAAGCCGGGCTCCGTCTTGAACAAGGCGCTTGCGCGGTGGAGTACGGACCGTGCATTCACCGCAACGGTTTGGGCCTCATCCCTGGCCTCGACGAGCCGGGCGTACCGGTCGCGTGCCGCGTTGAGCGATTCCTCGAGAGAGGCGATGACTTCCGTGTACTTCCGAATTGCTGCGTCGCACTGAACGACGAGCAACTCCATCTCATCTGCGGCTTCGGAAGGCTGACTCTGCTCGGTCGCATAGTGGGCCATGGGGCAACGGTAGAGGGCCCCTGGCATATATGTCTCTGAGTTGATGTGGCAATCTTCGGGCGGTCAATGGATTGAATTATTCGCCCGATATGTACCTATTTATTCGTTCGAGCAGTGAATGCGTGACCGAATACTCCTGACGCGGTCACTCGCGGGTGCTGGCTGCCCCGCCGGGGCAACTGGCCAGCGACTGCGCAAGTGCGGTGAATGTCCCGCTGTATCTGGTCTGGAGTCCACCACGCCAGGGTCACTGGGTGGTCGCCCGCCATGGCGAAGCGAGGTCGTCGAGCAGGGGGCGGTTGAGTTCCTCCACTCCCTCTCGGATGGCCCGGATCGATCCGCTGCGCAAGAGATAGGCCAAGTGCTGGGCGCTCCCACCGGTGAGCTCGTGGAGATGACCGGCAAGCTCAGGCAGCGTCCCCGGGACATGTGCCCGCAGCCGGAGTGCCGCCTCGGCTCGCGCGATCATGTCTAGCCAGGCCTCACCCAGCGTCATCGGACCGAGTGAGACGGACAGCAGCCGGCGATGGGCGCCCCACTCCCCGGTCCGAGGTGGAAATCCGGCGAAGACGAAGGTGGCCTGGACGCTGTCGCACAGATAGGCCACCACTTCGGTGACGGGGGAGGGCTGTTCGGCCCTGGTATGGAACTGATGGAACTCGTCGACGAGGACCAGGCGCGTGTGCTTGGCGGCCAGACTGTCGCGGACGTGGCGGATGAGGTCGGTGATGGTGCCGCGGGCGGGAGCAGGCGAACCGGCCGCGCGTGCCAGCTCGCGGAGCAGAACCCGGGCGGTGGGAGCAGGTGGCAGTCGCACTTGAACCACGGGCATGGCCCCGTCATCCGACACCGTGGGGAACCATTCGGTGCAGCGGCGAGCGAGTTCTTGGAGCACGGTGGTCTTCCCCGTGCCGGCCGCACCGTTCAACAGAATGCTGCGTCGTGCCCCTCCCCCATGTTCGTTGAGCACGATCAAGTCCTCGGCCCGCGCCACAGCCGCCAGTACATCGGGTGTGTACAGGGGGAGTTGGGCGTGGTACGCCACCCGGATCTGTGCCGGTGCGGTCACAGGCGGAGGGGGATGCAGAGGCTTTCGTCCCGTGTCGTCGAAGGTGCGCGGCGTCAGGGCCGTACCCGGGGTGATTCCTTGGGTGACGCGGGTGTGCACAAGGCTCGGGCGCTCGTGGTGGCTCGGTTCGGCTGGTGTCTCGTGCCGTAGGGAAGAGGTGGACGCGGACGGGACGGTCACCCATTCGGCCTGCGGGGTGCAGATCCAGATCTGACGTGTGTCGTAGGGATCCCAGCGCACACTCCAGGACGCACTGCGCCCGGAAGGTGGTACGCGTCGGAGGAACCTGTCCAGGACCCGACCGTCGTAGCGGCGGCCGCGGAGGTGAACCCCTGACGGGCTGACCACCCGGCGCGCGCTCGGCAGTAGATCGAGGAACTTCACCGGCTCCAGGGGCGGGGTGATCCATCCGCTCCGTGCCACGAGCATCGCGTAACGTGACGCTGGGCTTCCGGAAGTGTCGGGTGTTGTAAGCGCGCCGTCATATGTGGGGAGCTCGCGCCGGGACCAGTCCACCTGGACCCAGTCGTCCAGGAGCCCTTGCACCTGCTCCACCGGCCACCCCGCAGCACGGGCTGAAGTTCCGGCCGGCGAGTGCAGATAGTCCGAGAACCGTGCCGCAACATGAGCAGCCAACGTCTCGACGGACACCTTTCCTGTCGGGATGGTGCCTGTCCCGTACTGCACCCGGATCCCGAGGCGGCGACATGCTTCTGTCAGGCGGCGCGCGCGTAGAACGGGCGACCGGTCGACCACCAGGACCTCCGGACGGATCACAGGAGCTGCTGGTCTCTCCCCGGCCGCGGCCTCCAGCACCACCGGTGGCCATACGCCCCAGGAAGCCCTCTGGTCCGCGGGGACACACATTCGAGCCAACAGGGCAGCCGGGTCGAGGGGGTGCAGCCCCTCGTGGACCACGGCGGTCAGCAACACCGAGGTGTCCACATCGATCGCGAGAACCAGCCGCAGCCCGCCGCGTACCGCGTACACCTCCGCAAATGAGGGCAGCCACACAGTGTCCAGCACCACAAGGCGCCCCGGCCACCGCTGTGGGCCACGCAGGCTGTCGGTTGCCACCATCTCGGCATACAGTCTGTGGAAGGCCGATCTGGACGGAAGCGTCAACTCGCCTGCCTCCACGGCGCTCTGGAGCCGCTGCGCCACGAGGCGACGCACCGTCTCCACGTTCCGCTCTCCATGCGCGGAGTCGAAGCCCGCTTCCCTCATGGCATCCATGACCCGCGGATCCCATCGCGCCCTCGCGTCTTCACGTCGCACGGCTCGTCCGTCTGCGAGTCCGGCGAGCCCCTCTACGGCATAACGCTGCCGCTTGCGGCGCACGGTCCGCACCGAAGCACCGTGCACTCCGGCCCACGCGAGTTCCTCGGCCTTGGCCTCCTCCCGTTCGCCCAGCGTGTGTCGGGCCGGATCGTAGGCATCACGCGGCTGCGAACCCGGAGGCGCGTCCCACGGCAGCCCCGTCATCACCTCGACGACGTGGGACCGCCACCAGCGAGCCCGCTGGGCAGCATCTTCGCCGAGCAGCTGTGCCCGGTCTTGTGTGGGCCTGGGCTCGTGGTCGAGCACCTCGAATCCATCGCTCTGGAGGAGTGCCACCACATCCACCTGCTGCACCCCGCCGAAGGCATCCGCCAGCGTGAGCCGGCGACCGTAGAGTTCCGTGACGGTGCAGGCGCGTCCGCCGAATCGGACCCGGTCCCCCACTCCCAGCCGGTCGGGCCACAGCATGTCCATAGATCCCTCGATGACTGCAACAGGGGTGGACTGAGCGGGCACCGGACCGCCGTATGCGTTCACACCGCGTACGACACACCGACGCCGCTCACTCCTACCGGGCTCCGGCGCCCAGCCAACCAGATACGGGGGCATCCAGTCCGCTGGATGAACGGACAGGAGCATCCTGCCCCCGAGCTACTCGTATGGAACACTCGGCATGCAATTCCAATTGCGTGCGTGCAGGGTAAAGGTGTGACGTCTGAAACCACGGCCCCGACCATTTGTGCCCGCTCTGTCGTCATCGACCCGAGGGCCCACCGTTTCCTCCTGCTTCCCGAACTACGCGGGGGAACGATCGGCTGGTCAGTCCCTACGGTCCCCCTGCCGCCTCACAAGCCAGCCCGCCGGGCAACCATCCGCTACCTGCGACGAGAGGTCGGGTTGCCCTGTCTGCGGATCACACCCGTTGTCGGACGTCTCCCGGCCGGCGGAGGTCGCCTGTGGACCGAGTACGTATTCCTCGTGGCACCCGCCAACGGGATCTGGCCACGGGACCCTGCTCCCCGGCTCGGGACTGCGGCGCAGTGGTGGACGACAGCCCAAGTGCGTGCAGAGCGGATCCTTGTCGAACCGGTGGCTCTGCCCGACCTCATTGACGGCTATTGGGAGGGATGGCTCCCGGACGGCGAGATCACGTTGGAGTGAGGTCGGGAATCGGTGTCCTGGTGTTCAGTGTCGGTTGGTGGCGGCGAGGACGCTGACGATGCGGCGCAGGCTGGTGCTCGAGACGTGTGCGGCGTACGGGAGGCAGACGACCTCCACGCCGATAGCGGCGAAGTCGCGTCCCCACTGCTTGCCGCGAGCGGTGCCCCTCCAGTCGTCCCCTCTGAAGAGGCGGTGGAAGCCGACCTGGCGCCCGGCCTCGATCTTCTCCAGGGTGGTGTCGACGACGGCCTCGTCGACGTGCTTGACGGCGCGGACCAACTCGATTCGCTCATGGAGCGGGACGACGGCCGTGTGGCCCTTGTGGCCAGCGGCCTCGTCGGTGGTGGGTCTTGGCCTGCTCGTTGATGTAGCAGAACTGTCCGTCCCGGTCGGGGTGTTGCTTGCTTTCGATGACCTTGCCGTTGCCGTGGAGACTGAAGCCTTCCTCGCGCAGCACGTCAGCGACGGTGTCGGCGGATATCCGGTGGCCCTGGCGGGAGAGCTCGGCGGCCAGGTGACGGGTGGACTTCGTCGTCCACCGCAAAGGCGACATCGGGTCACCCCGCACATCTGGTTCCACCAGGGCAAGCAGTGCCGGGCGCAGTCCCAGATCCAGGTCGACCACCCGTTTGCAGCCACCGCCGACACGCCGCACCCGCCCCAACGGCGCCTCGCCGGAATCCAGGTCGGTGGCGCCCAGCGAAACGGTTGCCTCGCGCACGCCAGCGGCCCGGGCAACGAGTCTGATCCCGCCACGCCCCAGTGCCCGGGCCTCGGCCGCCAGCAGCAGACGGCGCTGACGTTCATCCAGATGCGGGAACAGCACCGTGAACCTTGCCGCCATCGCCGCCGTCATGCCTTCGATCGCTTCTATAGCGCACCAACGAACCACTGACTGGGAAGCTACGGGTAAATCATCTGCAAGTCCTTTAGCCCTCCGGCCTTGGGTCAACCCCAGCTCTGGGCGACCCCATTCAGAACGCCATCAACACCAGGGTGCTCCTCGCGAGTCTGCTGCACCCGCGTGAAGGGCGCAGGAGTGGTGCGGCCCGTTGCCGGATCATGGGGGAGGCGTCAGACGTCACTTCTTGACGTAAAGCTCCTGGACAGGTGTGAAGGGCAGTTTCTGGTAGCAGATGTACGCGCTCCATCGGTTCTCCGTGATGCCTGCCTTGCCTGCGGCCTGGCAAGCGGCGGCTCCGAAAATTGAGCCCTCGTGGGTGTAGCCGGCGGGAGGGGTCCAGGCGTTCGTCGTAGACGAGGCGGGCTGCTGCGCCGGAGCAGCGGCGAAGACCGGTGAGGCCCCCAGAACGAGAGCGGCCGTGGCGGCCAGGACAGCAACGGAAACTGCTTTACGCATGTCGAACTCCTTTTTTGCGGTCGCGCCGGGAAACGGCCATGGGGTGGGCTGGAGGCGGTTGCGAGGAGTGCTACTTCTTGACGTAGAGGTAGTGGCGATCACGTAGATGTCGGTCAGCTTGCGGGTTTCTTGTTTGCAGGCGTACGCGCTCCAGTTGCCGTCCGCGATGCCCTCGCTGCCCAGCACCTCGCAGGCACCGGACGAACCGACGAAGGACCTTCCATGACGTGGCCGGTGGGAGAGGTCCAGTCGCTCGTCGTGGATGCGGCGGGCTGCTGCGCCGGAGCGGCGGCGAAGACCGGTGAGGCCCCCAGAACGAGAGCGGCCGTGGCGGCCAGGAGAGCAACGGACCGCTTTACGTCTGTCGGTCGGAACAGTCGAAGCGTGCCCCCGGCGCCGTCAGAACTGCCAGCAGCATCACCGAGCCCGTGGCCAATGATCGCTGGCTCTGGAGGCGATTCGTTTCGTCATTTCACTCCCTCGTTTCTTATGCTTGTCAATGGCCTTGAAGTTCTCCCTGCTGGTGTCACATGCCGTCAGCTTTCGCCCGGCTCAGCCGCGCTGGCTCATCACTGGCACAGGTCACAACCCGCCCCTGCTCGCTAGCAACGGAAGTGGCTGTTCAGACGATCACTATGTCTCGGTCCGTACTCCGCAGGTCACACTTCTGCGCACGCACCTCCGTGCTTGATCACCGTCTCGAACGGGGCGTTGTGCGGTGGAGGTTAAGATCTAAACAACCGCGTTAACCGGCTGCCGACCACGATGTGATCAATTGATCCTCGCGAATAAGTGATCTGTGGAGCACCGATCTAGCAGAAGGGAGAACTAGGTTCTCGGCAGCTGCAGCCCCGTTTGTTGTGCGGCGAATGACAGCTGATCGACTGACAGCTCGACAATGCGGCTCACAGCTCGCGCACCGTGACCGACGCCAGCTTCACGACGGAGCAGTGTCAGCCCTCGCCCAACCGGTTGAGCCTTTCCACCGGCGGCGTGCTGGAGCGCCGCGCACATCTTCCGTGCGTGCAGGGGATCGACCAGAGTGTCTCCGTCGGAGACGGTGAACAGCACTGCTGGGTAGTCGGCTTCCGCCGTAACGCGGTGGTACGGCGAGTAGCCGAGCAGCCAGCCGAGCTCCTCGGGAACCGAGGCGGAACCGTATTCGGCGGTCCAGGAAGGTCCCAGGCCAGAGTGCTCGTAGCGGACCATGTCCAGGAGGGGAGCCGTGCAGAGTGCCGCCCGGTAAGTGTGCGGTTGCTGGGTGAGAGCGGCGCCGACCAGCATCCCGCCGTTCGACTCGCCACTGATCACCAGTTGTGAGTGGGCGGTCCAACGGCCGCTGACAAGGGCCCTAGCCGCGGCGTGGAAATCGTCGATGGACCGCTGCTTGTTCGCTCTCGTTCCCGCGACATGCCACTGCGTGCCCTCTTCGAGGCCGCCGCGCACGTGGGCTATGGCGTAGACCCCGCCGGCCTGGACCCAGGCGAGAGCCTCCGGGTTGTACACGGGCGCCGGTGACAGCCCGAATCCGCCGTATCCGTAAAGGATGGTGGGGAGGGGGCCGGTGCGGCCCTGTGGAGCCAGGACCGTGACTCGCACTTCTGTGCCGTCGGGAGAGACACAGGTGATCTGCTGCATGGTTCCGACGGGGTGCTGCGCATGAGGGTGAGCGCCGTCGTCGGTGTCCTGGCTCGGGGGCACGGCCCACACGCTGGTGGTGCGGGTGAGGGCGTCCCAACGGTAGACGGTGATGGGGGTGAACGGGTCGGTGTACGTGAACCATGCTTCGTGCCCCCTACCCCGGATCTCCCCGACCGCCCCCAGTCCGGGCAGGGGGATGGCTCCGAGCCTGTCCCCGGTCTCCAGGTCGTGCACCGTGATCTCGCTGATGGAGTGGCGGCTCCAGCCGGCGAGCAGGACGCCGCGTTCCAGCCCGGCTCCGTCGAGCACGGCGAAGTGTTCCAGCCGAGCTTGGTGGTCCTGGGGGAGGAGTTCGGTCCACTCACCGCTCTGCAGGTCTTCGATGCCGACGACGGCGAGCCGGCCCCTGGGCGCATCGAGGTCGGTGTGCATGTACACCCGGCCGTCTTTTCCGACGACGGCGTTGGTGTGGGCTTCCTGGCCCTGATATAGGGGCACGAAGGCGGGCCGTGCCAGGTTGTCTTCCGTGAGTTCGGCGATCCAGATCTCGTTGCGCCGGACCGCGCCTGTGGTGCGGGTTACGGTCAGCCACCGGCCGCCTGGACCTACCGCGATGTGGTAGGCAGCGGTCATCGGGCCGTCCTCGCCGAAGACGACCTGGTCGCAGGTGTCCGGGTCCGTTCCGATCGTGTGCAGGTAGACGCGCCGGTGGTAACGGTTCTCGCGGGAGTGGGATCCCGCGAGAGAGCTGCGTACGTAGTAAAATTTCTCGCCTTCGGGCAGCCAGGCGACCGGGGACTGCCTGCACCCCGTGATCGGCCCGTCCAGCAATGTTCCAGTGTCGATGTCCAGAACGTACAGACGGCTGTCCCGGTCTCCACCGACCGATATCTGGTATGCGAGCCGCCGTCCTTCGGCATCGGCTTGCCAGCTGTCCAGCGTGGTGCGTCCAGTGGGGTCGAGAGTCATCGGGTCGAGCAGCACCTGTTCGGTGCCGTCCGGATCGGCGATGTGGAGGACCGCGTGCTCCTGGCCAGCCCGCCGCTTCATGAAGAACTTCCGGGCGCCGCGCCATACCGGCGGGCCGGTCACGCCGACGGAGACCAACCCGCTGAGCTGGGTGCGCAGCCACTCACGGCCCGGCAGATCGTCGAGCACGGTGTGGCTCAGTTCGTCCTGTGCCCTCATCCACTGTCGTGTCTCGTCGTCGTCCGGCTGTTCCAGCCACCGATACGGATCGGAGACGGTTCGTCCGTGGATCACCTCGACGAGTTGCCGGCGCCGAGCGGCGGGGTAGATGAGACGGTTCTTCGACTGTGTTCCCGCGGGCAACGGTACTCCTCGTTCCTGTCTCGTGGGGCGGGCGGGGCCGGGCGCTTCATGTCAGGTCGTCGATAAGGCCCTTGAGTAGGGCCGTGTACCGCTGGACCTGGGCTTGGTCCCACGTGACGAAGACGCAGAAGTCGTGCAGGTGCAGCAGCACGCGCAGGACGGCAGCGCGATGGGTGAGCAGATCGGGCTGCTGTCCGTAACCGTGGTTGAAGGCGGCTTCGGCCCTGTCCCACAAGGAGGAGTCCGCCGATGGCCGATGAAGGGTCGACCACGTGCGCAGTTCACTCAGTTCGCCCAGTACCCAACCGACGTCACCCTGCCGCGGGCCGAGCCCCGCGTCCTCCCCGGTGAGCAGTGCAGCCGCGTCCGCTCCAGCTGCCGCGACCAGGAGGCCGAGGCCGGGTCCACCGTGAACCAGTACACGGTTCTCGGCATCGAGCAGTTCGCCGAGCCACTGCCGGACCCTGTTCCAACGGGTCGGACCGAGAGAGGTACGCAGGGCGCCGTGGAGCCGCGTCGCGCGGTCGCCCTGCGGCGTGTCGGTCCAGGAAGACAAACGCCGGTAGGTGAGCGGCGTGTACGCCTCGGAACCGGCAGGCAGGGTCGTCTCGTGTAGGACACGCAAGAGGACACCAAGGCCGTGGAGCAGGCCTTCTGCTGTCGTGTGAGCCGCAGGCTCACCGGACAGCAGAAGTTCGGCGGCTGATCGGTGGCCGGGCAGTGTGTAGCGCAGCTCCGGCCCATGCGGCTGTGGAAGAACGCACCGGGCTCCCGGGTAATGGCCCGTGGTCCATGCCGCCAGGGCGCTGCGGATCGGATCGGGGGGACCGCCGAACGGCTGACTGCGAGCAGCACCCGGAGTTCGGATCCAGGTGAAGTCCCCGTCGGAGCGGGAAATGATTTTGGTCTGGACGTGGCCGGTTCCGTACTGGTCGACGACACGCTCTCCGATACCCACTGATGGCGGCTTCATCGTGTGCTTCCCCCGCCGCCCTCTGACCAGCGCTTCTGGATCAGCTGCAGCAGAGTGGGCAAGGGGGCGGCTGTGGATGCATCGAGGCGCCCGGTGGTGGTGCTGAGCCCTGCCTCGGGTTCGGCGACCACCACGTTGGATCGTTCATGTAGTGCGGCCAGGTGGGACTGGAAGGCGTGACTGTGCAGTCCGCCGGGCGGGAGCGCGGGAGCGAGCCCGATCGGAGCGCTTGTGCATTGGAGAGCGAGCATCACAGGTGTATCTGCCAGCCCGAGGGCGAGACGGCTGGTGAAGTGGAAGGTGGCCGGGTAGACGGCGACGGCCTCCGCCCACTGGCCCAGTTCGACATGCGGAGCGGCCACTTGAGGTTCGGTGGGCCACGCGTCGAGAAGGACGGCCCTGCCACCGATCGCGGTGAGCGCCGCGGGCGTGACGAACGAGGTGGCCTGCCTGGTGAGTACGACCCGGGTCTCGACGTCCGGATAGCCTTCACGCAGCCAGCCGAGCCATCCGGGCAGAGACGAGACGCCGAGGGCACCTGTACCTACCAGGAGCAGACGCTTGGGCGAGAACTCCGGAAGCGTCATGGGGCTTTGGTTCATCGGTGGCTCCCATGGCCGGCCGTCGCCGGACGGGCCGAGGCGGCTTCTGTGATCGCGGCGAGAGCAGCGAGCGAGGTGGATGTTCCGCCCGTGGCCTGGAGTCCTACAGTGCTGATCACCACCTCGTCCACGCCGGCCTTCCGGTAGGCGGCGACGGTCCGCAGGATGTCGTCGACGCTGCCAACGGCGGCTGTCCGGCTGTCGATGAGCCGGGCGGCGGTTCCGGCAAGGTCGTCGAGGTTCACCTCGACACCGGCGCGGTGCAGCATGTCCTGGTAGTGAGGGGCCCGTAGGTGGGCGTGAGAGGCGGCCTGGATGACACGCACGTGATCGCGGTCGACGTCGTCCACCGAGACGTGGACCACCGCCGCCACACGCGGGCGCGGTCGCCCAGCGCGTTCCGCGCCCCTGCCGAGAGCGGGAACGATGACTTCGGCAAGGTAGTTCGGAGGGGTCAGCCAGGTGATGGCCACGTCGGCCAGCTCACCGGCGAGCTCGGCCATCCGAGGCCTAAGTACGCCGAGGCCGAGTTCGACCGGCGGGGTGTTCATGGGAGGAAGCGCTCCGCCCATTGAGTAGTACTCCCCGGGGAGCTCGACCACGGTACCGGCGAGAAGGTTCCGGACGATGGTGGCGTATTCACGCACAGCCCCGAGTGGGCTGGCGTATCCGCTTCCGCGGAGGGATTGCACAAAGGGGGCGGGGCCGGTTCCTAGGCCAGCCACCACCGGGTGACCGGACAAGGCGGCCAGTGACCGTGCCTGGAGGGCGGCTTGGAAGGGGTGGCGCAACGGCATCAGAGCCACGCTGGTACCGATCGGGATTCGTACGCCGGCTCCTGCCGCATACGCCAGAGCGGCATGCGGTTCGATCAGCAGGGACTGGCCGGTCCATAGACGGTCGGCAGATCCGGCTTGGACGATTTCCGCGAAGGGTAGGAGTTGCCTGCCACCCGTCGGCATGAAAGGAAGAAGAACAGATACGCCCATACGTGCCCCCTTCAAGTGGCTTGTCGCTGGAACGGTTGAACGGCATGTATTCCTCGAGGACGACCTGTACGGCCGGCGGACGAACCGCCGGCCGTACAGGACACGTTGCGCGCTGGTTCAGCAGCCCCACTTGAAGCTGGCGACGATGCTCAGCGAGATGATGGTCTGCGGCGAGGGAGCCTCGTCCGGGGTGACCTCAGCGGCCATCTCGTTCACATCGGCGTAAGCGTCGAAACCGGTGGCCAGCTCTACGTCGTTCATGACTTCTCCTCTATTGTTCAAGATGCAGATAGTTTCCGCATGCAGACAATTTAGTGTTCCGGAAAGCTTGTTGGAATCTCTTTCCGGCGACGAGTAGAAACGTAGGGGGTCAGTCGTGGAGCGGGCAAGATCGTTTTGATGATCGGTTAAGTGGTCCCGTCAGTTTTCAATGAGGGAGATAAACGGTGGAGAGGACAGGTTGCGCGATGGGTCCGACGGGTCAATACCTGCTTCCAGCAAGGCGTCCCGTACAAAAGTGGCCTTGAGTCGGCCGTCAGGTTGAGTCGCCTCCTTGACCAGGCCGGCGGCAATCGCCCGGGACCGGTGCTCCCCGAGACTCGTGTTGCGCATACCCGGCCTGGTGTCGTCGGGCTCCCAGGCGAGAGCGACCCCCGGGGCCAGGGCCCGCGTGAACGGTGAGCAATCGCTGCCGAGGTCGCTGGTCCCCGTCACCGCCTGCGCCAGCCCGGGGAGAGCGGCTTGATGGCGGCTTCCCACATAGACCACCACGCCATCCCTCCGTGGGAGGAGTCCACGGGATGAAGATGCCTTGGCCCGGTAGGGGACGGAGTGTGCCTCCAGATACTCCAGGGCCTTCGACCATGATTCGACTGCGGCTTCCGGTGTCCTCACATGCACGTAGACCCTCAGTACCGGGTCATCCCCGGCCAAGGGCATCGACCCGTCGGCCAGAAAGAAGCCGGGGGACAGCGAGGGCCGCGCGGCTGCGACGAGGATGGTGGCCTCACGTTGCGATTCGGCGACTCCTTCGGCGAGGCGGCCCGGTCCGAGGCGGACTCGTACCCCCGTCAGCCCGACGATCAGGCCGGACTGGTCTTCGGTGAGGACCGGGACACGGTGCCGGGTGTATCGGTGAGGCACCGCACCGGCCAGCTCGGCTTCCAGGTCGCGCTCCAGTGAGTCTGGCCCACGGCCCTCTTCCACCGCCGGCCTGCCGACGTGAATCACTTGATAGAGAGCGGTGGCAAGCTGCCCGGAGAGAGTGAGGGGGGACGTGCCCGTGACGGCTCTCCCGCTCACCGATGCGGTCAGCCCGTCCCTGTTTACGTGCACGCTGTCCAGTACGTCTTCGAGTTTCTCGGACAGCAGGGGCGCCGATTCGAGAGCCGGGCCGAAACCGGCAACACGGTGTGAGGGCATGCCGTTCATCGTGTGGCCTCCGCCAGTCCGAGGGTTGAAATGAATGCCTCAGGCGTGAGCAGTGCCTTTCTGCCTATGCCGGCCACCGCGCGAGGGATGGCTGCCAGACGCGGTGCGTTCCTGGCACCCGCCAGCAGGCGATCGAGCAGATGCCAGCCGGCGAACGCCACCACTCGGCCTGCGACGTCGCCCGCACCGGGCCGCTCGCTGAGGTATCCCTGCCAGAAGATCTCGATCCGGGGGCGGACCGTTCGGATGCCATCCGTCAGCCGCGCCACCATCTGGGCATGGGACACCGGCTCGTCCGCATACGGATCCTCTTGGGCCACCGCAGCCAGCAGGGCGCGGTGCAGCAGGTCTCCGATGACGCCTCCGATGTCACGGGCGGGGTCACCAGCCTGGAACTCTTCGAGGTCGGTCAGGTGGACCCGGCCGTCGGCGACGAGGAATTGATCGAGCCGCAAGTCGCAGTGGGCGGCCACCAGGCCGGCTCGCTGTTCCTCTTCGAGGAGCCGGCGTAGGGCACCTGCGAGGGGGAGGTCGTTCTGCATGACGCTCCACACCTGCAGCTCGGCGGCCGAAGAGGCCTCGAACAGGGAGATCGGTATGCCGTCGAGGAGTTCTGCGGAGGGTAGGAGAGGTGTGGTCTCGGCGCCTTGTGGAAGCTCTTCGGACGGCAGGTTGTGGAGCAGTCCCACCGTTCTTCCCACGGAGTACATCAGGTCGTCGCCGAGCTCGTCCTCGCGCACCAACTCGGCAGCTGTCTTCGCCCCTGGTACGGCCTCGTACACGAGGAGGTGGGCTTCCGCGTCGGCTCCCAGACAGTGAGGGGAAAGGAGCCCTGAGGGCCCGCCGTTCCGGAGCATCCGGTCAAAGGCGAGGCACTGCCGGATCCGTGCCGCGGTCATCTCGGACGGACCGGCGAGTCGCTTGACGAAGACTCCTCGGCCCATGTCCGTGGTACCGATCCAGTTCGTGTTCCGGCCGGGCAGCTTCCGCACATCCGGCTGACTGGAGAGGGAGCCCAGTCCCAGTCTCGCCAGCAGGGATTCCACTTCCGGAGATCCGTCGAGATCCCCGGCCGACATCGGTTCAATGGATGTGGTCATGTTCAGGAACCCGTCATCCTTTCGCCGCTGCGAACGGCCGCACGGTTGATCAGTTGTGCGGCCTTCGAAGGCTCATCGGCCGAAAAGTAGATCCGGCTAGCCATCACGGTGCCCCCCTTCCGGAACTTCACCGGAATGGCGTGCGTCAAATCGAGGATGAGGGTGGTGGCGCTACTGACAGAGCAGGCCACCGCGTCGCTTTCGTCCAGCACGCGGCGCAGCCCGTGGCTCGTGACGGCGCCGTGCGCATGACGCACAGTGCTCACCTTGGCGAGCGGGATGGTCAGCTCCCGCAGGGGCCCGGTGCGCACGCGGAGAGTTGATTCGTTGATCAGGTGGGGGGTGCGAGCGGTCATCGCACAGAAGCCGAGCGACAGCACCAGAACACCCACGACCCAGAGGAGGTGAAGCGGTCGGAACGCCGGCGGGACCATCCCGTCGACCACCACGCCGGTGATGAGATCAACCACAGTGATGGCCCAGACCATCATGCGGACGTCTGAAGAGTGGGGAATCGACTGGTGCCCTGCGGGTTCGGTCAGTGGCCTGCGGGCGGACCAGTCGATCAGGGCGCGGATCATGTCCTTGAACCATCCCCATACCGTTCTCCGCATCACCACCTCGGCTTGAGGCGGCGTACGGCCGTTTTCATCAGTCATTGAGAGTCCTCCCGAGTAAGAAACCTGAGGCGAGACAACTGCTGGCCACGACGGTCATCACCGCTTCCGGCTTCCGTCGAATGAGCCCGGTCACTCCCGCCACTCCGGCCAGCGCGGCGAGTGTGGGCAAGGCCACCGCAAAGTGGCCCCCAAGGCGCCAACCCGGCCGCTGGGGCATGGGTGTATGGCCGGTTCCCGCCTCTGCAGAACAGTCAGGTTCCTGGGGTGACTGACGTTCGATGCCAGATGTGCTGGTCTTGGACAACGACGCCTCGGTCTCTTGCCAGTACTGAGACCAGAAGGCGGTGTCACCATCGCACGCGTTCACATAGGCCAAAGTCACCTCCAAGCTTGGAAGGTTGACCCCGCGAGCCGCTTCCGAAAGTGACGTTCCCGAGTAGTTGGCCAGGCTGGATAGTGCTCTGTAGGACGGACTTCCCGCGTGCTTCCTCAAGGTTCGCAAGTCATAGGCGAAGCGCTGCAGCGGGCCCTCCGCTGGATCTATGTGAGACTCCGGTCTTCCCATGGTCTTTCAACCCCCGTTGGAATTTTAGATCCGCACGTCAACGCCGGGATGCGGCGTAAGAGGGCGTGCGGATGTCGAATCTTCCAACAGTGATCATCTGTTTTTCTGCGGGGTCTGGCAACCCGTTAAATCCAGCCACGGTCTTGCGCTGATCTCGCTGCGGAATGTCGGTTCTCCGCCCCGAGTTTGTTGACAGCCGAGGAGATGTAGTTTCGAACAGTTCCCGCTGAGAGGCCGGCGCGTTTGGCGATCTCTGCGATCGACGCACCATCGGCTGCGAAGCTGAGTACGTCAGCTTCGCGAGGGGTCAGCGGACTGTTCCCTGCGCTGATCGCGTCAGCCGCAATCTCCGACGCGATGTAGCGCCTGCCAGCGTGAACCGTGCGGATGATGTCAGCCAGATCGGATGCGGAAACGGTTTTGGGTAGGAATCCGCGGACACCTGCCTCCAGTGCACGCTTGAGGTGGCCGGGTCGGCCGAAACTGGTCACGATCATTGTTCGGCAAGTCGGCACATCAATGCGGAGCGACTGTGCGACGGCGAGACCGTCGAGACCCGGCATCTGCATATCGAGGACGGCGACATCGGGCCGATGCTGCTGGCCCATGGCCACTGCTTCTGGCCCCGTCGATGCCTCGGCCACCACGATGAGATCGTCATTGAGTCCCAACAATGTGGCCAAGGCGCCGCGAATGAGGTGCTCGTCATCAGCGAGCAGAACCCGAATCTGATTCTTCATGATGATCCCACCCTGAGCCGGTTCGGAACCTGGACGTTCTTCTTACGTGAGGTCTTCGGGAGGTGAACGGAAAGAGTGAATCGGCCATTGGCCGTCGCTGCCGTTTGCAGACTGCCACCGAGGGTGTCCAGCCGTTCGCGCAGGCCGACAAGACCGGCCCTGCTGAAGTCGGGCATCGCAGTCTTGTCCACGCCGTCATTCTCAACCATGAGCGTGACCGTTTCGCCCGATGAGGAAAATCGTAGGCTGCAGACCTTCGCGTCACTGTGCCGAAGTACATTTGTGGTTCCTTCGCGAACCACCCAAGCAAGTGCCATCTGAGTTTCCTGATCGAGGTCGCCTTGAGATTCGATCTCGACTTCGATAAGACAATCTATGCCCGCAGCTCGCAGGACTGCGCGCGCGCCCTCCAGTTCGGTATTAAGGTTCATGTTCCGATATCCCCGGATCACGGCCCGCATCTCGTCCTGGGAGTCTCGGGCAATGAGTTGGATTTCCGCCATTTGTGCAGCCGCCGATGGCTTGCCCATTTTGGTCAGAGCCGCGGCCAGTTCGCTCTTCAGGGCGATCACTGTAAGGTTGCGACCCAATACATCGTGCAGATCCCGGGCGAATCTGAGCCGTTCCTCGGCAACCGCCAGCTGAGCCTGAATTTCCCGGGTGCGTCGGAGCTCACGTACGACACCCAGAGCCCATGCCGAAAATCGGTAGGTAACGCCGAATGCCAAGACACCCAAAAGAGTGTCCAGGGCAGCGTTCGCCACGAACCCGCGAGGAACGTTCATCCCATTGGCAACTATCACAAGGCAAACCGACAACGCCAGAAGCAGGGCCAGCGATTCCTTGACAGGCCACGCAATCATGAGTGGGCCGGCAAAGAAGACGATCGCGCCGGCCACCAGTAGTTCAGCAGTGCCCGAACCGACAGACGAGTGCAGTGTCAGCATGCCGACAGCCGCCGCCAGGCTCGTAGCCACGGCGGATCCCACCCAGGGCCAATCCCACGCGCGGTGCGACGCGCCGTCTCTGAGTCCCACGCGAAGCAGACCCAGGCATAGGGCTGTGTGCAGGACTCCGCCGGTCACAACCGGCCAGATCACCTTCGCTCCCGGCGACAAGGGAGCGGTTATGAGCCAAATTGTGACGAGCACCGGCTCAAGGAGTGACAGAAGATAGAGCGACAGGCGCGTATAGAGCTCGAACCGCTCTGGGCCACTGTGGTGATATCGACCCCTTAGCTCCCGGCCCGTATGGTCCCTCCCTAGTGACCGCAAGGGCCTTGACCACCTCGTGTCAAGCCTCCGGCTTGAGGCGTCCAAGGTCATTTGCGTGATTCCCAGCGAAACCAGCGTCGGGCAGCCCACACCGCTGCGGCCGTCCACAGCACGGCGCCGCCGATCTGGGGAAGCGCCATGCTCCACACACCGGTCCCCGTTTGACTGCTGGTACCGGCGCCCACAACGCCGAGCCATCCGATGCGTACCATCTCCATGGACGGTGTCAGCGGCAGCAGGCGGCACACATCTGCCAGCCACGCGGGCATGGCGGCGAGGGGGAATACCAGCCCGGAGCCGGCCATGGATGCCAGGAGCACCGGCATCGTGGTCAATTGGGCCATCTCCACCGTCCGGGTCAGGACCGAGGAGCAGGCTGCGAGCGCTGCCGCCAGCACTGTCCCCGAAAGCACGCCGATCAGCAGTACGACGGCGTTCGCCGGGACCGGTAGGTCCAGGACGGTGATCCCGATGCCGATTACCACCGCACATTGTCCCAATGCCAGTCCTGCGGCGGGTAAAGCCGTTCCCGCCAAGATCTCGCCATCGGTGAGCTCACCGGTTTGCAGGCGCTTGAGCACCATCCCCTCGCGGCGGGCAACGTACGCGTTGACCAAGGTGGAGTAGACGACGAAGAGGAATACCATGCCGATCGTGCCCGTTGCGAGCACTCCTCCGGCTTCAACGGTCTCGTGTTGGCCCACGTTGAACGACGACGGGGTGGCGGAATGTAAGAGCC
This sequence comes from Streptomyces sp. ISL-43, assembly GCF_018614195.1. Lineage (GTDB taxonomy): Bacteria > Actinomycetota > Actinomycetes > Streptomycetales > Streptomycetaceae > Streptomyces. The sequence continues at coordinate 124,031 of NZ_JAGGOT010000008.1, read as the reverse complement.
ACAACGACCCGAGCGGCAGTACTAGTGCGGCAACAAGCGCACTCCTGTTCCGCGCCAACATGATCATTTCCGCTTGGGCCAGGGCCGTCATGCGGGCACCCCTGCCAACGAATGCAGCATGCATGGGGTTGGTCATGAGTGACTCTCCGCAAGATCGGTCCTCGATGCAGAGGTCAGGGTCAGGAATGCCTGCTCCAGTGACGCGGACCTTGCGTCCAACCGCTCCAGGGTGATTTGGCCGTCATCAGCCCAGGAGAGGAGCCGATTCAAGGCGGCCTGAAGGCTCGTCGTGTGGACAGTGATGCTCGGCCCGGTCGTCTCACGGTGGGTCGTACCAGGAAGCGGCGGCAGACTCTCGGAGTCCCAGCCGTGCGGAAGCTCGAAGCGGATGCGAGAAGGATGGGCGGCAATCACCTCCGCCGGCGTTCCTCCGGCGACAACCCGACCGTGTTGCATGATCGCCAGACGGTCGGCGAGTTCCTCAGCTTCTTCCAGGTAGTGCGTGGTCAGCAGCACGGTTGTATGTTCCTCCCGCAGCTGCCTCACAACTCGCCATGTGTCCCGACGCCCCTCAGGATCCATCCCGGTCGTGGGCTCGTCGAGGAACAGCACCTCCGGCCGTCCAATCACCGCCAGCCCGAGATCCAGCCGCCTCGCCTCCCCGCCGGACAACTGCTTGACACGGACCCCACTCCGGTCTGTCAATCCGACCAAGTCGAGGACCTCGGACACCGCGCGCGCGCCAGAACTGCACTGAGCCCAGAAACGCGTGACCTCGGCCACGGTCAGTTCTCCGGGGAAGCCTCCGGATTGAAGCATCACCCCAGTCCGCGCGCGAACCCTAGTGCGCTCGGTGAACGGGTCATGCCCAAGGACCCGTACCCGCCCGGCAGAGGGTCGTGCCAGCCCTTCTAGTAGCTCGACAGTCGAGGTCTTCCCGGCTCCGTTGGTCCCAAGGAGCGCGAAGACCTCTCCTCTCTGTACCTGCAGGGTTACGCCACGAACGGCCTCGTACGCAGACCTGCTGCCCGCCCCGTACGTCCTGCGCGCATCACGCGCGTCGATGATGACGTTGTCGTCTTGCTCTGTTGGGCGGTGAGATCGCATGGTTCCATTGTTCCGAGGCAGCCCAAGGCAGGGCAGTACCAGACGTAATCGATCTTTGTTGGAAACGCACTGCTGGGCCATGACATTTGTCATGGCCGACGGCGTGGCGTGCTACCAGCATCTGTGCGCGGGCACCGATGTGAGGGACGGCATTCGGCGGGAAACGATCTACATCAGCGTGGGAAGCGCAGGTCAGGGATGGGGCTGGCGTTGCTGGTCAAGGGGTTTCGTCGGTGCTCCACTTGACGAAACGGTCGTCATCGCGAAAGCGATGGCGGCCGTTTCGCGTTGTTCCGGCGCGTGCTCTGGTGACGCATCCCTCGGAAGGCCGGGCCGCAAACACCCGTGGGGGTGGAGGTGGGCCGTCCGACTTTCGTCGCGTGGGGCGCGACGAAAGAGAGCAGCCCGGGGCGGACCGCGGTGTCTAGGGTCGGTCGGGTGGATGTGACGGCGAGGACGCGTGCGGGTTGGGACTGGCTGAAGGGGCCCGAGCCCTGGACGCGCCGGATGCTGGCCGGGGACCTGGCGTTGGCCGGGGTCCTCGCACTGCTCGGGCTGGGGGTCGAGGAGCTCGACAAGGGCTCCGCGGCGCGGATGCTGGCCAGCGTCGTGGCCGTGGTGGCCCTCACCCTGCTGCGGCGGCGGCTGCCGGTGTTCACGCTGGTGGTGGGCTCGGCGGTGGGCGTGTACCTGCCTGGGGCGTTCCTCGTGGCGATCCCGCTCGGCTGGTCGGCGGGGCGGCGCATCGTGGGCGTCGGGCGGGCGCTCGGCGCCTTCACCGTCGCCTTCGTCGCCGCGGTCGCCCTCAACGTGGTCAAGGAGTGGTCGCAGGGGCGGCCGGTGCTGATCGTCGTCTTCGGTGCGCTGATGTTCCTGGCCACGGTGGTCATGCCCGGTCTGGCCAGCCGCTACTGGTCCCAGCGCAATACGCTGCTGCGCGCCCTCCAGGAGCGCAACGCCCAGCTGCTGCGCGAGCGGGCGATGGTCGCCGGGCAGGCCCGGCTGCGCGAACGCCAGCGCATCGCCCAGGACATGCACGACAGCCTCGGCCACCAGCTCGCGCTGATCTCGGTGCACACCGGTGCGCTGGAGGTCGATCCCGTGCTGACCGACCGGCAGCGCGAGGCGGTGGGCGTACTGCGGCAGGCCTCGGTCGCGGCCATGCACGAGCTGCGCGAGGTCGTCGGCATCCTGCGGGACGGGGTGGAGGGGCCGCAGCCGGTGGAGGAGGCGCAGCCGGCCGCGCGCGGGGTGGCGGGGATCGCCGGGATCGTGGAGGCGGCGCGGAGCGCGGGGACCGACGTACGGCTCACGACCGCGGGCCGGCCCAGGCCGCTGGTCGCGGCGTGCGACCACGCGGCGTACCGGATCGCTCAGGAGGCGCTGACCAACGCCTACAAGCACGCTCCGGGCGCGCCGATCACCGTGGAACTGCGGTACGAGGACGACTCGCTGGTGGTGGAGATCGCCAACGGCCCGGCGGCCGGCCCGGGCGCCGGCGAGGTGGTGTCCGGCGGGCAGGGGCTGACGGGGCTGCGCGAACGGGCCCGGCTGGTCGGCGGCATGGTCTACGCGGGGGCCGCCGAGGGCGGCGGCTTCCGGGTCGCGGGGGTGCTCCCGTACGGGACCGAGCCGGCCGGGGCGCAGGAGACCGGGATTTCGCAGACGGTGTCGGGCGAGGTCGCCGACGACTTCGGACAGCAGCTGCGGGCCCGGACGCCGGCCGACGGCTCGGAGCCGATCGACTGGGCCGCGGTCGACCGGAAGCTGCTGACCCGCAGCGGCCGGTCCGGGGGCGTGGCACTGGGCTGCGGGATCGCGGTCGCGGCCGTGGTGGTGCTGCTGATCGTCATCGGGGCCGCGGTGGCGCTGCTCGTGGGTTCGGTGGGCGACGCGATGCTCAGCCGGGCCGAGTACGAGGGCATCCACGTGGGCGAGGCGGAGGACGCGGTGCGTTCGCGGCTGCCCAGCGGGGACAGCATTCTGACCGAGGGGCTCGACCGGAAGGGGCCGCCGCGTCCGCAGGGCGCCGCGTGTCTGGCCCTGCTCGCGGACGACGATTCCGACCTGGGCAGCGACAGTGTTTTCCGGTTCTGCTTCAAGGACGGCAAGCTCGTCGAGAAGCAGGCGTACCAGGCCAAGCAGTAGGAGCACGGGTGACAGCGCAGGTGATCCGCGTGGTGATCGCTGACGACGAGCCGCTGATCCGGGCCGGGATCAGGATGATCCTGACCTCGGCCGCGGACATCGAGGTCGTCGCGGAGGCGGCGAACGGCCGGGAGGCGGTGGAGCTGGCCCGCGCACACGGACCGGACGTGGTGCTGCTGGACATCCAGATGCCCGTCATGGACGGGCTGACGGCGCTGGCCGAGCTCGGGCGGGCGGTGCCCCAGGTGCGGGCGCTGATCCTGACCACCTTCGGGGAGAAGGAGAACGTGCTGCGCGCGCTGAGCGGCGGCGGCGCGGGATTCCTGCTGAAGGACTCCGCGCCCGGCGAGCTGATCGGCGCGGTACGGGCGGCCGCGGCGGGGGACGCGTACCTGTCTCCGGCGGCGACCCGGCACGTGGTGGACCAGCTGGCGTCCGGCCGGTCCACGGGCCGCGCCGAGGAGGCCCGGCGCCGGGTGTCCGAGCTGAGCGAGCGCGAGCGCGGCGTACTGGCCCTGCTGGGCGAGGGGCTCTCCAACGCGGACGCGGGGCGGCGGCTGCACATGAGCGAGGCGACGGTGAAGACGTACGTGAGCCGGATCCTGGCGAAGCTGGAGTGCGAGAACCGGGTGCAGGCGGCCCTGCTGGCCAGGGACGCCGGGCTCTGAGCCGTTGCCCGGTGAGCCGTGGCGGTCGCAGCCCTAGTACGGTCTGGGCCGAACCGATGGCGATCAGGGGGCGGAACGCATGAAGGCGGTACCGGAACAGCGCGTGGTGGCACCGCGGTCGCGGCAACGGATCCCGGAGGTCGCGGGGTTCGCGCCGCGCCTCGCCGCGGGGCCGGCGAAGGGTTCGCCCAGGGAGGCCGGCAAGGCGCTGCGCACGCGCGTGCCCCGGGCGGCGCACGCGCGTTTCGAGGCCCCGGCCGACCGTCTCGACGCGGTGCGGGCGGTGGAGGAGTCCAATGTCGGCCGGGTCGCCGAGCTGACGCCGATACGGGTCGGCCGGATGGCCGCCAACCCCTTCGCGTTCCTGCGCGGTGCGGCCGGGCTGATGGCGCACGACCTCTCCGGAGGCCCGGTGACCGGGGTCGGCGCGCAGATCTGCGGCGACGCCCACGCGGCCAACTTCGGCCTGTACGGGGACGCGCGCGGCCGGCTCGTCATCGACCTCAACGACTTCGACGAAACCGTCTTCGGCCCGTGGGAGTGGGACCTCAAGCGGCTGGCCACCTCGCTGGTGCTGGCCGGCCGGGTGGCCGGCGCGGACGAGGACACCTGCCGCGCGGCCGCGCTCGACGCCGCCGGCGCCTACCGCCGCACCATGCGGCTGCTGGCCAAACTGCCGGCCCTGGACGCCTGGAACGCCATCGCGGACGAGGAACTCGTCTCGCACACCGACGCCCGGGACCTGCTGGGCACGCTGGAGCGGGTCTCCGAGAAGGCCCGCAACAACACCTCCGCCCGGTTCGCCGCCAAGTCCACCGAGGCGACGCCCGACGGGGGCCGGGCCTTCGTGGACGCGCTGCCGGTGCTGCGCCGGGTCGGGGACGGGGAGGCGGCGGCCGTGGCGGCCGCGCTGGGCCCGTACCTGGAGACGCTCCAGGGGGACCGGCAGCCGCTGCTGGCCCGGTACGCGATCCACGACGTGGCCTTCCGGGTGGTGGGGACCGGCAGCGTCGGCACCCGCTCCTACGTGGTGCTGCTGCTGGATCACCGGGGCGAGGCGCTGGTCCTCCAGGTGAAGGAGGCCCGGCCCTCGGTGCTGCTGCCGTACCTGCCCGGGCTCGGCTTCGTCTCCGCGCCGGAGGAGCACGAAGGCCGTCGGGTGGTGGCCGGGCAGAAGCGGATGCAGGTGGTCTCCGACATCCTGCTGGGCTGGACGACGGTGGAGGGGCGGCCCTTCCAGGTCCGCCAGTTCCGCAACCGCAAGGGCAGCGTGGACCCGGCGGCGCTGGCCGTCGAGCAGATCGACGACTACGGGCGGATGACCGGAGCCCTGCTGGCGCGCGCCCACGCGCACAGCGCCGATCCGCGGCTGCTGGCCGCCTACTGCGGGAAGAACGAGGAGCTGGACGAGGCCATGGCGGCCTTCGCCGTGGCCTACGCCGACCGGAGCGAGGCCGACCACGCCGTGCTGGTGGCGGCGGTGCGGTCCGGGCGGATCGCGGCGGAGTCCGGGGTCTGAGCCCGGTCCGAGCCCGGTCCGAGCCCGGTCCGAGCCCGCCGGGGCGATGTTTCACGTGAAACAGGCCGGTCTGGAAACCGGTCGGGGAACCGTTCGGGAAAACCGGTGGATGTTTCACGTGAAACACCCGGCCGGGCGGGCCTTAGGCTGGCCGGGTGAGCGAGCAGACAGTTCCCGAAGCGCCCGAGCCCGGCCCCGGCGACGGTCCCGGCCCCGCTGCCGACGAGCGGCCCGAGGCGCGCTTGGAGCGCGCGGTCCGGGCCGCCGAGCAGGCACTGATCGAGTTCGAGATCGCGGTGGAGACCTTCCGGGTGGAGGTGGAGAACTTCTCCCGCCTGCACCACCAGAAGCTCGGCCCGATGTACGCGCGCCTCGACGAGCTGGACGCCCTGATCGCGGAGGCGAAGGCGGCGCGCACCGGGGACCCGGAGGACCTGCGCCGGGCGCGCGACGCCCGCTCGCTGGTGATGCCGATGCCCGGGGTGGACGAGCTGTTCCACGACTGGCTGGACTCGGACGGGATGTCCGACGACGCGTCCGCGATGCTCACCGAGCGCCCGGTGCGGCCGCCGGAGCGGGTGCGCCCCTCGGAGGAGGTGCGCCGCCTCTACCGCGAGCTGGTCCGCCAGGCGCATCCGGACCTGGCCCAGGACGAGGCCGAGCGCGAGCGGCGCGACGCGTTCATCGTGCGGGTCAACGCGGCCTACGGGCGCGGCGAGGAGGAGCTGCTGCGCGAGCTGGCGCAGGAGTGGGCGGCCGGCCCGGCGCCGGCCGAGCCGCGGCTGAGCGAGAGCGAGGAGCTGTACGAGCGCCTGGAGTGGCTCACGCGGCGCAAGGAACTGCTGTCCGTGGTGGCCCGGGAGCTGGAGGACAGCGCGATCGGGTCGATGCTGCGGATGGCTCCGGACGATCCGGACCGGCTGCTGGAGGAGATCGCCGAACAGCTGCTGGGCGACGTCGAGAAGCGTGAGGCGGAGCTCGCGGCGCTCGCCGCCGCGGAGTGAGGCGGAGCCGGCCGTGCCCGGCGCCGCCGCCGAGCGGGCCCGGGGCGGTCGGACGGGTCGGATAGGTTGGCTTACCTATCCGTGACGAGATAAGGCGACAGACATGAACTCCGGACCGCTTCCCTCGGTGGCCGCCTCCGCACTGCCCTCCGAGGCCTTCGTCCTCGACGTTCGGGAGAACGACGAATGGGCGGCCGGCCATGCCGAAGGCGCGCTGCACATCCCGATGAGCGAGTTCGTGGCGCGCATCGGTGAGCTGACCGAGAAGATCGAGGACGACCGCCCGGTCTACGTGATGTGCCGGGTCGGCGGCCGCTCCGCGCAGGTGACCCAGTACCTGCGGGGCCAGGACATCGACGCCGTGAACGTGGACGGCGGCATGCAGGACTGGGAGGCCGCGGGCCGCCCGGTCGTCACCGACGCGGGCGCCCCGGGCTTCGTCGTCTGACGGGTGCCTCAGGCGAGGGGGTGGGTGGCCAGCAGGTCGCCCAGCGCCTCCTCGTGCACGGCGGCCGGGCCGAGCTGGAGCTCCAGCTGCTTGGCCCACGCGTGGTAGCGGTGGAGCGGGTAGTCGGTGTCGGCGCCGAAGCCGCCGTGCAGGTGCTGCGCGGTCTGCACGACCCGCCGTACGCCCTCGGAGGCCCAGATCTTGGCCACGGCCACGTCTCCGGCGCTCGGCAGCGGGCCGCCCGCTCCGCCCGTCCCGGCGTCGAGCCGCCAGGCGGCCTGCCAGAGGGTGACCTCCATGGCGCGCAGGTCGATGTAGCGGTCGGCGGCCTGGACGGCGACCGCCTGGAAGGTGGCCACCGGGAAGCCGAACTGCTCGCGCTTGCTCGTGTACTGGCTGGTCATGGTGAGGACGCCCTCGCCGAGGCCGAGCGCGAGCGCGCAGGTCCCGGTGGCGAGGAGCTGGCGCAGGTGGTCCCAGGCGCCGGGGGAGTCGACGAGGTGCGCGGCCGGGACCCGTACGCCGTCGAGGGTGACCTCGGCGAGCCGCTCCCCGCTGGTGGAGTACTGCTCGGCGAGGGTCAGGCCCTCGGTGACGCGGGGGACGAACGCGAGGACGGCCTCGCCCTCCCCGGTGTGGGCCGGTACGGCGATCCAGTCGGCGCTGTGCGCCCAGGCGACCGAGGTCTGCACGCCTTCCAGGACCCACTGCGCGCCGTCCCGCCGTGCGGTGACGGCCAGTTCGGCCGGGTCGTGGCCGGTGCGGCCGTGCGCGGCGACGGTGAGGACGAGGCTGCCGTGTCCGGCGTCGTGGAGCAGGGCGGCGGCCAGTTCGGGGCTGCCGTGGGCCTGGACGGCCATGGCGGTGGCGCAGTGCTCCAGCAGCGGCACCCGGGCCAGGACCTTCCCCGCCTCGCGCAGCACCAGGCACAGGGCGATGGTGTCGAGTCCGGCGCCGCCGTGCTCCTCGGCGAGGACCAGGCTCAGCAGGTCGGAGTCGGCGAGCTTGGCCCACAGGCCGCGGTCGAACTCCTCGGCGACGGCCCGCGGGGTGAGCGCCGGGCTGGGCACGCTGTCGGGGGCGACGTCCGCGAACACGGCCTTGGCCGCCTCGACGGCGGCCTGCTGCTCCTCGGTGAAGGTGAAGTCCACTGCCTGTCCTCCCGCGTGCCCGGAACGTGCTCTCTCTGACGGTGCGTCAAGATAGAACACGTTCCTGAAATTGGACAGGGGGGCAGCGCGGGCGGCCCGTCAGCGGTCGAAGTCGATCTCCACTTCCTCCGACACCGGGTGCGACTGGCAGGCCAGCACGAACCCGGCCTCCGTCTCGTGCTCCTCCAGGGCGAAATTGCGGTCCATCCGCACCTCGCCCGTCACCAGGAACGCCCGGCAGGTGCCGCACACACCGCCCTTGCAGGCGTACGGGGCGTCCGCGCGGGCCCGCAGCACCGCGTCGAGCAGGGACTCGCCTTCCCGCACCGGCCAGGTGCCCGAGCGGCCGTCGAGCCGCGCCGTGACCCGGCCGTGGGTGGCGGTGGCCGAAGCGGCGGGCGCCGGCGGGGCGGTGTCCTCGACGTGGAAGACCTCCTCGTGGACCCGGCCCCGCAGGACCCCGAGCGCGCCGAGCGCCTGCTCGGCGCCCGTCACCAGCCCGTACGGCCCGCACAGGAACCAGCCCGTCACCTCCGCGACCGGCAGCAGCGCGGGCAGCAGCTGTGTCAGCCGCTCCTCGCCGAGCCGGCCCGAGGGCAGCCCGGCCTCCTGCTCCTCCCGGGACAGGACGGTGACCAGCTGGAACCGGTCGGGATAGCGGTCCTTGAGGTCGGCGACCTCCTCCAGGAACATGGTCGAGGCCGCGCTGCGGTCGCTGCGCACCAGGCAGAACCGGGCATCGGGGCGGGCCGCCAGCAGCGTGGCGGCGATCGACAGCACCGGGGTGATCCCGCTGCCGCCGACGATCGCGGCGTAGTGCGCGGCGGCGGGCGCCGCCGCCGGGTCCAGGACGAAGCGCCCGGCCGGGACCATCACGTCCAGCACGTCCCCGGCGGCGATCTCCTTGTGCGCGAACGTGGAGAACTCGCCGCCCTCCACCAGCCGCACCCCGACCCGCAGCGCCGTCGGGCCGGACCCGTCGGCCGCCGGGGCGGGGGAGCAGATCGAGTAGGTGCGGCGGACCTCGGAGCCGTCGGGGGACTGCCGGCGCAGGGTGAGGTGCTGGCCGGGGGCGTGCCGGTAATCGGCACTCAGCTCCGGCGGGACGGCAAGGGTCAGCGCCACGGAGTCCTCGGTGAGCCGGTCGACCGCCGCCACCGTCAAGGTGTGGAACGCGCCGTGGCGCGCGGGGCGCGCCGGGCTCGTGGACCCCAGCGTGGGCGACGGCGGTGACACGGCCATCTACAGCTCCTTGAAGTGGTCGAACGGTTCACGGCAGGCGGTGCAGCGGCGCAGCGCCTTGCATGCGGTGGAGGAGAACCGGCTCAGCAGCTCGGTTTCGGTCGATCCGCACTGGGGGCAGCGGACGGACAGGGTGAGCGGGACCGGTCCGTCGGCGGAGTGCGGCCGCGGCGGGGCGATGCCGAACTCGGCCAGTTTGCGGCGGCCCTCGGCGCTGATGTCGTCGGTGGACCAGGCGGGGGCCAGGACGGTGCGCACCCGGACATCGGGTATGCCGTGGTCGGTCAGGGCCCGCTCGATGTCGGCGGACATGGCCTCGATGGCCGGGCAGCCGGTGTAGGTGGGGGTGAGGGTGACCTCGACGTGGCCGTCCTCGTGCATCCGCACCCCGCGCATCACGCCGAGCTCGGCCAGGGTGAGCACGGGCAGCTCGGGGTCGGGGACGGAGCCGGCCAGAGCGGCGAGCTCCACCTCCAGCCGGGTCTGCCCGGCGTCGGCGCCGGTCCCGGCCTCTGCCCTCGTGCCGCCCTTGGTCACCATGACGCCCCCGGGTGGCTGCGGTGCAGGTGCTGCATCTCCGCGAGCAGCCGGCCGAACGACTCGGTGTGCAGTCCCTGCCGGCCGGCTCCCGCGGCCCAGGCTCCGTGGCGCGGCCCCTGGGGCAGCTCCAGCCCGGCCCGCTCCAGTACGCCGCCCACCGCGGCCAGCCACCGGCCTTCCAGGGCGGCCCAGTCGACGCCGTCGGCCCCGTCGAGCCCGTCCACCGGCCGGAACATCTCGCCGGTGTACTTCCACAGCGCGTCCAGCGCGGCCCGCATCCGGGCCCGGCTCTCCTCGGTGCCGTCGCCGAGCCGCAGCGTCCACTGCTCGGCGTGGTCGCGGTGGTAGGCCGTCTCCTTGACCGCCTTCGCGGCGAGCGGCCCGAACGGGCCGTCCCCGAGCGCGAGTTCCGCGTAGAGCTCGTGCTGGTAGAGGGAGAAGTAGAGCTGGCGCGCGATGGTGTGGGCGAAGTCGCCGTTCGGCTGCTCGACCAGCTGGAGGTTGCGGAAGGACCGCTCCTCGCGCAGGTACGCCAGTTCGTCCTCGTCGCCGGCCATCGACAGCAGGACGCGTGCCTGGCCGAGCAGGTCGAGGGCGATGTTGGCGAGGGCGACATCCTCCTCCAGGACGGGCGCGTGTCCCGCCCACTCGCCGAGGCGGTGGGAGAGGATCAGCGCGTCGTCGGCGAGGGCGAGGAGGGCGGCCGTGGGGACCGCCTCGTCGCCCGAGGTCAAGGAGGCGGCGGCAGCGGTGGCAGCGGCGGTGGTGGAGGTCCCGCGGGTCCCGGAGGTGCTGGTCACAGGTGGTTCACCCCCTCGGGGATCTCGTAGAAGGTCGGGTGGCGGTACGGCTTGTCGGCGGACGGGGCGAAGAAGGGGTCCCGCTCGTCCGGGGAGGACGCCGTGATCTCCGTGGAGGGCACGACCCAGATCGAGATGCCCTCGCCGCGCCGGGTGTAGAGATCGCGGGCGTTGCGCAGGGCCATCTCCGCGTCGGGGGCGTGCAGGCTGCCCGCGTGCGTGTGCGAGAGGCCGCGCCGCGAGCGGACGAACACCTCCCACAGGGGCCAGTTCTGCGTCATACCCGCGCCTCGCTTCCCGTTGTTGTTGTTGCTGCTGCTGCTGCTGCTGCTGTTGCCGCCTGCTTCTCCGCGTACGCCGCGGCCGCGTCGCGCACCCAGGCGCCTTCCTCGTGGGCCGCCCGGCGCTGCCCTATCCGCTCCTCGTTGCACGGGCCGTTGCCCTTGAGCACTTCCCAGAACTCGGTCCAGTCGATCGCGCCGAAGTCGTGGTGCCCGCGCTCCTCGTTCCACTTCAGGTCCGGGTCGGGCAGGGTCAGGCCCAGCGACTCGGCCTGCGGGACGGCGATGTCGACGAAGCGCTGGCGCAGGTCGTCATTGGAGTGGCGTTTGATCCGCCAGGCCATCGACTGCGCCGAGTGCGCCGACTCCCCGTCCGGCGGGCCGAACATCATCAGGGAGGGCCACCACCACCGGTCGACGGCGTCCTGCGCCATCGCGTGCTGCGCCTCGGTGCCCCGCGACAGCGCGAGGAGCAGCTCGTACCCCTGGCGCTGGTGGAAGGACTCCTCCTTGCAGATCCGGACCATGGCCCGCGCGTACGGCCCGTAGGAGCAGCGGCAGATCGGGACCTGGTTGGTGATCGCCGCGCCGTCCACGAGCCAGCCGATGGCGCCGACGTCGGCCCAGGTCAGCGTGGGGTAGTTGAAGATCGAGGAGTACTTCTGCTTCCCGGCGTGGAGCTTGTCGAGGAGCTCGTCGCGGCTGGTGCCGAGGGTCTCGGCGGCGCTGTACAGGTACAGGCCGTGGCCGGCCTCGTCCTGGACCTTCGCCATCAGGATCGCCTTGCGGCGCAGCGAGGGCGCGCGGGTGATCCAGTTCGCCTCGGGCTGCATGCCGATGATCTCGGAATGGGCGTGCTGGGCCATCTGGCGGACCAGGGAGGCGCGGTACTCGTCGGGCATCCAGTCGCGCGGTTCCACGCGCTCGTCGGCCGCCACGGCGGCGTCGAAGGCCGCCGCGAGCTGCGCGCCGAGGTCGGCGCTCACGCCGATCCCGGACTCCCGTCCCGCGTCCTGCCCCGTTTCCGGGGTCACTGCCACCATCACGGCCCCCTGTCAGAGGTTCTTCCGCCTTGTCCGCCCGACCGACCGATCGTTCGGTTCATGCTCTTCAATGGTGGGACGACGGCCCGTAGGGTGTCAACCTCTGTGGTCAACCATGTGGATGCCGGATGATCGGGGCGGGATGGATTCGAACGAGCACCAGCCCCCGGAAGGGGGCGCGCCGCCCCCGCCGAGGGCGCCCGGAATCGCCGGTCTGTCCACCCCGTACCGGGTCGTAGCGGCCCTCGCCCTAGGCGGCGTGGCCGTGGCGGCCTGCGGGCACCTGGCGCTCGTGTTCCTGCACGTGGCCCCGTCCAACACGGTGAGCAAGCAGAACGCGGAGATGGTCGACGGCTGGGTCTACCCCGAATTCGAACAGAACTGGAAGCTCTTCGCGCCCAACCCGCTCCAGCAGAACATCTCCGTCGAGGTCCGCGCGGAGGTGCGGACGGACGACGGGCTGCTGGTCACCGGCAACTGGCGCGGGCTGTCCGCCGAGGACGGCCTGGCCATCCGCCACAGCCTGCTGCCGAGCCACACCGAGCAGAACGAGCTCCGCCGGGCCTGGGACTTCTTCACCAGCTCCCACGACGAGGACAACAAGGCGAACGGCGAGCGCGGCGAACTCGCGGAGCAGTACCTGCGCCGCATCGCGCTGGACCGGCTGGACCCCCGGACGGAAGCCGACATGGCCGTGGGCAAGGGCGGGCGCCTCGCCGTGGGCCGGATCGTACGGATCCAGCTGCGCGCGGCGACGACGGCGGTCCCCGCGCCCGAGTGGTCCGACGAGGAGACCGACACCCAGACGTACTACCGGGAGCTGGCGTGGTGGACGGTGTGAGCGGCGTGCGGGCCGCGGCCGGGCGGGCGCTGGCCAAGGTCACCGGGCAGGCGCTGGGCCCGTACCAGAGCGCCGTGGTCCGCATCGGCTTCGCCGGCACCTGGCTGTTCTTCCTGCTCCGGGAGTTCCCCCACCGGCACGAGCTGTACGGGCCGGACGGCCCCTGGAGCTGGGAGCTGGCGCGCCGGCTGATCGACTCGAACCACGCCTTCACGGTGCTGATGTGGTCGGACTCGCCGCTCTGGTTCGAGATCGTCTACGCCCTCTCCGTACTGTCGAGCGCGCTGCTGCTGCTGGGCTGGCGCACGCGGGCGACGTCCGTGCTGTTCATGGTCGGCGTGCTGTCGCTGCAGAACCGCAGCGTCTTCATGGGCGACGGCGGCGACAACGTCATCCACCTGATGGCGATCTACCTCGTACTGACCCGCTGCGCGCGGGTGTGGTCGCTGGACGCCCGCCGCGCCCGCCGGCTGGGCACCGCCTCGGCCGGGAGCGCCGGGCCGGCGCTGTGGGGCGTGCTCGGCGCGGTGTTCGCGTACGGGTCCGTGACCGGGGGGTTCAGCACCGGCTGGATGGTGGCCTTCGCCGCGCTGTGGGTGCTCGCCGCGCTGTGGTGGATGGTCGACCGCTACGAGCCGGAGGGGGAGGGGCGGGCGGTCCTCGACGTCCTGGCCAACCTGGTGCACAACGCCGGGATGCTGGTGATCATGACGGAGGTCTGCCTGATCTACGCGACGGCCGGCTGGTACAAGATCCAGGGTTCGCGCTGGCAGGACGGGACGGCCCTGTACTACCCGCTGGGCCTGGACTACTTCGCCCCGTGGCCGGGGCTGTCGGCCCTCCTGGCCGGCAGCGGCACGCTGGTCATGCTGCTGTCGTACGGCACGGTCGCGGTCCAGGTGGCGTTCCCGTTCACGGTGTTCAACCGGCGGATCAAGAACGTGCTGCTGGGGCTGATGATGCTGGAGCACGTGGGCATCGCCGTGCTGCTGGGGCTGCCCTTCTTCTCACTGGCGATGATCGCCGCCGACGCGGTCTTCCTGCCGACGGCGTTCCTGCTGTGGCTCGGCGCGCGGGCCGCGGCGCTGCGGCGGCGCGGCCGGGGGCCCGCGCCGGACCAGGAGCCGGGCCCGGACCAGGACCAGGACCAGGAGCCCGGAACCGGACCGGAGCGGGAGGCGCGGCCCGGGACCGTAGGCTCGGTGGCATGAGTGAGCAGCACGAGAACCCCGACGGCACCCAGCGGCAGTGGCGGGAGGCCGCCGCCCGGGAGGACCTCGTGCTCCTCGACGGGTTCCACGCGCTCAAGCACGCCCTGCGCTTCGGGGCGGACGTGCGGATGGCCGTCGCCGACGACCCGGAGGCGGTACGGGGCCTCGCGCGCGAGCTGGCCGCCGACGTGGAGGCGGACGTCGCGCGGCTGGTGCGGCGGGCGCCCCTGCGGGAACTGCTGACCCGGGTGCATCCCACCGGGGTGGCGGCCCTCGCGGTCCGGCCCGGCCGGGCCGAGGGGCGGGCCCGGCTCGCGGCCATGCCCAGGACGGCCCCGGTCGTCATCCTCGACAACCCCCGCAACCTCGGCAACGTCGGCGCCGTCGTCCGCCTCGCGGCGGGCTTCGGCGCCACCGGCGTCGTCACCCGCGGCGACCTCGACCCCTGGCACCCCAACGTGGTCCGCGCCGGAGCGGGACTGCACTACGCCACCACCGTGGACCAGGTCGACCTCGACACCCTGCCGCCCGGCCCGCTGTACGCGCTCGACCCGGAGGGCGAGGACATCCGTGCCCTCACCCTCCCGGACGACGCCCTGCTCGCCTTCGGCTCCGAACGCCACGGCATCTCGCCCGAGCTCCGCGCCCGCGCCGATCACCTGGTGTCCCTGCCGATGCGCCCGCAGGTCTCCAGCTACAACCTGGCCACCAGCGTGGCCATGACCCTCTTCCACTGGGGCGGGCCCCGCCCGGAGGCCCGCCCGGCGGACTAGCCCTGGCGGCGGACCTCCACCACGCGGAAGCGGTTGGAGACGAACGCCCCGTCGCACAGCGCCGCGTTCGCCGCGGGGTTGCCGCCCGAGCCGTGGAAGTCGGAGAAGGCCGCGGTCTGGTTCACATAGACCCCGCCCGTCAGGTTCAGCGAGAGCTGCGCCGACTCCTCCAGGCAGACCTCCTCGATGGCCCGCTCGGTGTCCGCGGAGGTCGTGTACGCCCCGACCGTCATCGCACCCTTCTCGCGGACCGTGCGCCGCAGCAGGTCCAGCGCGCTCGCCGTGGAGTCGACCGCCACCGCGAAGGAGACCGGGCCGAAGCACTCGGAGAGGTAGGGGGCGGAGTCGTCCGGCTTGGCGGAGTCCAGCTTCACCATCACCGGCGTGCGCACCACGGCGCCCGGGAACTCCGGATGCGCCACCTCGCGCGAGGCCAGCGCGACCTCGCCGAGCCCGGCCGCCGCCTCCAGGCGGGCCTTGACGTCCGGGTTGACCAGCGCGCCGAGCAGGGCGTTGGCCCGGGCGTCGTCGCCGAGCAGGCCGCCGACCGCGCCCGCGAGGTCCGACACGACCTCGTCGTACGTCTTGTGCCCGGCGTCCGTCTCGATGCCGTCGCGCGGGATCAGCAGGTTCTGCGGGGTGGTGCACATCTGGCCGCTGTACAGGGACAGCGAGAAGGCCAGGTTGGACAGCATCCCCTTGTAGTTGTCGGTGGAGTCCAGGACGACGGTGTTGACGCCGGCCTTCTCCGTGTAGACCTGCGCCTGGCGGGCGTTGGTCTCCAGCCACTCGCCGAACTCGGTGGACCCGGTGTAGTCGATGACCTTGATCTCGGGGCGGACGGCGAGCTCCTTGGCGATGCCCTCGCCCGGCCGCTCCACCGCCAGCGCCACCAGGTTCGGGTCGAAGCCGGCGTCGGCCAGGACCTCGCGGGCCACCTGGACGGTCAGCGCCAGCGGGAGCACGGCGCGCGGGTGCGGCTTGACCAGCACCGGGTTGCCGGTGGCGAGGGAGGCGAAGATCCCCGGGTAGCCGTTCCAGGTGGGGAAGGTGTTGCAGCCGATCATCAGGGAGATCCCGCGCGGGACGGCCGTGAAGGTCTTGCCCAGCTCCAGCGGGTCCTTCTTGCCCTGCGGCTTCGACCAGTCGGCCTGTCCCGGGACCCGGGTCTGCTCCTCGTACGCGTAGGCGACGGCCTCCAGGCCGCGGTCCTGCGCGTGCGGGCCGCCCGCCTGGAACGCCATCATGAAGGCCTGGCCGCTGGTGTGCATGACCGCGTGCGCGAACTCGTGCGTCCGCGCCGAGATCCGGGCCAGGATCTCGATGCAGACCAGGGCGCGGGTCTCGGGCCCGGCGTCGCGCCAGGCGCCCATGCCGGCGCGCATCGCGGGCAGCAGCACCTCCGGGTCCACGTGCGGGTACTCCACGCCGAGCTCGACGCCGTACGGGGAGGTCTCGGCGCCCGTCCAGTCGTCGGTGCCGGGCTGCCCGAGGTCGAGCCGGGTGCCGCGCAGCGCCTCGAAGGCGGCGAGGCCGTCGGCCGGCGCGGTCTCCCCGTAGGCCTTGGGGTGCTCGGGATGCGGGGACCAGTAGGCGCGGCTGCGGATCGTGGCCAGGGCCTGGTCCAGGGTGGGCCGGTGCTTGGCGGACAGCTGGGGGACGGTGAGCTCGGCGGCCATCAGGGACCAACTCCTCGTTGAGCCGGGCGGGATCAGGCGATCGGGTCGGGCAAGAAGGGATGAAGAAGAGCAGACTGGAGTTAGAGTAACCGAACGATCGGTCGGGACAAGAGGGCCCGGCAGGCCTGTGGATAAGTCGGTGCGGGAGGATCGGGTCATGACAGCAATCGAGCGGTCCCGCACAGTGGCGGTAGTCGGCGCCGGGACGATGGGGCAGGGAATCGCCCAGGTCGCTCTTCTCGCAGGTCACCGCGTGCTGATCTACGACATCGACGCCGTGCTCGCCGCCGACGCGGTCGGCTTCGTGCAGGACCGCGTCGAGCGGATGGCCGCCAAGGGGCGGCTGGATCGCGCCGAGGCCGAGGACGCGATCGGCCGAATCGATTCGGCGGCCGAACTGTCCGGGCTGGCCGGCGCCGCCCTCGTCGTCGAGGCGGTCGTCGAGGACGTCACCGTCAAGCGGGCGCTCTTCGCCGCACTCGAAGAGGTGGTTTCGCCGGACGCGCTGCTGGCCACCAACACCTCCTCCCTCTCCGTCACCGAGCTCGCCGCGGGCCTCGCGCACCCCGGCCGCTTCCTCGGCCTGCACTTCTTCAACCCGGCCCCGCTGCTCCCGCTGGTCGAGGTGGTCTCCGGTTTCGCGACCGACCCGGCCGCCGCCGAGCGCGCGTACCGCACCGTGCTGGGCTGGGGGAAGACGCCGGTGCGCTGCGCCGACACCCCGGGCTTCATCGTCAACCGGATCGCCCGCCCCTTCTACGCCGAGGCCTTCGCGGTGTACGAGGAGCAGGGCGCCGACCCGGCCACCATCGACGCCGTGCTCCGCGAGTGCGGCGGCTTCAAGATGGGCCCCTTCGCACTGACCGACCTGATCGGCCAGGACGTCAACGAGGCCGTCACCCGCTCCGTGTGGGAGTCCTTCTTCCGCAGCCCGAAGTTCACCCCGTCCCTCGCGCAGCGCCGGCTGGTCCAGTCGGGCCGCCTCGGCCGCAAGTCGGGGCACGGCTGGTACCCGTACGGCCCGGACGTGAAGGCCCCGGCCCCGCACACCGCCGGTCCCGAGGACGCGCCCGCCAAGGTGACCGTCGTCGGTGACCTCGGGCCCGCCGCGGCGCTCGCCGACCTCTTCGAGGAGGCGGGGATCGAGGTCACGGCCACCGAGCACGGGGGCCCGTACATCCAGCTCCCGGGCGAGGGTCAGCTCGTGCTCGCCGACGGCAAGACCTCGATCGAGTTCGCCGACGTCGTCTACTTCGACCTCGCCTTCGACTACCGCGACGCCACCCGGATCGCGCTCTCCGTCAGCGAGGACACCAGCGAGCGGACCCTCTCCGAGGCGATCGGGCTCTTCCAGAAGCTCGGCAAGAAGGTCTCCGTCATCGGCGATGTCCCCGGCATGATCGTCGCCCGGACCGTAGCGATGCTGATCGACCTCACCGCCGACGCCGTCGCGCGCGGGGTGGCGGGCGCCGAGGACATCGACACGGCGATGCGGCTCGGGGTCAACTACCCGGCGGGCCCCGCCGAATGGCACGACCGGCTCGGCCGCGACTGGGCGTACGACCTGCTGCACCACCTCGACGAGCGCTGCCCGGGCGGCCGGTACGCGCCGTCGCTGGCGCTGTACAAGCTGGGGTACGCGGCGGACGAGGGCGACGGCGGGGCGGACGGAGACGACGGGGACGACGAGGCGGGGGAGACGGAATGACGACGGCCAAGCGGGACACGTACACGCCCGAGACGCTCCTGACCGTCGCCGTCCAGGTCTTCAACGAGCGCGGATACGACGGCACCTCCATGGAGCACCTGTCGAAGGCCGCGGGCATCTCCAAGTCCTCCATCTACCACCACGTCGCGGGCAAGGAGGAGCTGCTCCACCGGGCCGTCAGCCGGGCCCTGGACGAGCTCTTCGCGGTGCTGGTGGAGCCCGGGGCGGTACGGGGACGCGCGGTCGAGCGCGTCGAGTACGTCACCCGGCGCACGGTCGAGGTCCTCGTCGCGGAACTGCCCTACGTGACCCTGCTGCTGCGGGTCCGCGGCAACACCCGCACCGAGCGCTGGGCGCTGGAGCGCCGGCGCGAGTTCGACCACCAGGTCGCGGAGCTGCTGAAGGCCGCCGCCGCCGAGGGAGACCTGCGGGCGGACGTCGACATCCGCCTCGCCACCCGCCTGCTCTTCGGCATGGTCAACTCCCTGGTCGAGTGGTACCGCCCGCACCCGGGCACCACCCCCGACCAACTGGCGGACGCGGTGGTCAGCATGGCCCTGGACGGCCTGCGCACGCAGCGCTGAACCCCGGGCGCGCGGGCCGGTCCCGGCGCAGGCGTAGGACGACCTAGTCCTCCTGGATCGTCGGGCCGGCGGACGGGTCGCGGGCCAGGAGGTCGGTCTCCTCGAAGACCAGCAGCGTGCGCGTGGAGAGCACCTCCGGGATGGACTGGAGGCGGGTCAGGACCAGCTCGCGCAGGGTGCGGTTGTCCGGGGTGTGGACCAGGAGCAGGACGTCGAAATCGCCGCTGACCAAGGCGATGTGCGCCGCGCCCGGCAGCTCGCGGAGCTGTTCGCGGACCGTGCGCCAGGAGTTCTGGACGATCTTCAGGGTGATGTAGGCGGAGGCGCCCTGGCCCGCCCTCTCGTGGTTGACGCGGGCGGTGAAGCCCCGGATCACCCCGTCGTCGATGAGCCGGTTGATACGGGCGTAGGCGTTGGCCCGGGAGACGTGGACCTGCTCGGCGACGGAGCGTATCGAGGCGCGGCCGTCCGCCTGGAGCAGGCGCACGATCGACCGGTCGATCGGATCCAGGGCGCGCGGCGGTCCGGGGGGTCCGATCGGCCCCGACGGTCCCGACGGGCCCCCGGACGCGCCCCCCGGTGCGCCCCCCGTTCCGGGCGCCGCTCCGGAACCCGCTCCGGCCATTTGTTCATCCGCCATCGCCCGCTGCCTGCCTCTCCTGGACGTCCTGCACCCATACCAGGGCGTCGGCACCACTTTGTCCACAGCCTGGAGCCGCCTGTAGCCAAATTGCCTGGACAACCGAACAATCGGTAGGTGAGGCGCCTCACACCCGGGGCCCTCCCTGCCCGCTTCCCACGAGGAGGTGTACGCCGCCATGACGGTCCAAGAGCTGCCCGGTGCCGGTGCGTCCCACCGCTCCACCCCGCCGCCCGCCTGGAGGCCCCGTACGGATGCCGCCCCGCTGCTCCCGGACCCCGAGCCGTACCGGGTGCTGGGCACACCGGCCGCCGACCGGCTCGACCCCGAGCTGATGCGCCGGTGCTACGCCGAGCTGGTGCGCGGCCGCCGCTACAACGCCCAGGCCACCGCCCTCACCCGGCAGGGCCGTCTGGCCGTATATCCGTCCACCGTGGGCCAGGAGGCCTGCGAGATCGCCGCCGCGCTCGTCCTGGAGGACCAGGACTGGCTCTTCCCGAGCTACCGCGACACCCTCGCGGCCGTGGCGCGCGGACTGGACCCCGTACAGGCGCTGACCCTGCTGCGCGGCGACTGGCACACCGGGTACGACCCGCGCGAGCGCCGGATAGCCCCCTTGTCGACCCCGCTCGCCACCCAGCTGCCGCACGCGGTCGGCCTGGCGCACGCCGCCCGGCTGCGCGGCGACGACGTGGTCGCCCTCGCCATGGTCGGCGACGGCGGCACCAGCGAGGGCGATTTCCACGAGGCCATGAACTTCGCCGCCGTCTGGCAGGCGCCGGTCGTCTTCCTCGTCCAGAACAACGGCTTCGCGATATCCGTCCCGCTCGCCAAGCAGACCGCCGCCCCGACCCTCGCCCACAAGGCCGTGGGGTACGGGATGCCGGGCCGCCTCGTCGACGGCAACGACATCGCCGCCATGCACGAGGTGCTGTCCGAGGCGGTCCGGCGGGCCCGGGCCGGCGGCGGACCGACCATGATCGAGGCGGTCACGTACCGGATCGAGGCCCACACCAACGCCGACGACGCCACCCGCTACCGGGGCGACGCCGAGGTCGAGGCCTGGAAGGCGCACGACCCGATCGAGCTGCTGGAGCGCGAGTTGATCGCGCGCGGGCTGCTGGACGAGGCGGGCATCCAGGCCGCCAAGGACGCGGCCGAGGAGATGGCGGCGGCGCTTCGGGAGGGGATGAACGCGGAACCGGTACTCGATCCGATGGACCTCTTCGGACACGTCTACGCGGAGCAGACCGGACGGCTGCGCGAGCAGGCGGCCATGCTGCGTGCCGAGCTGGACGCGGCAGAGCTGGACGCGGCAGAGCAGGAAGAGGAGGACGCGTCATGACCACGGTGGCGGCGAAGCCGGCGACCATGGCGCAGGCCCTGAACCGGGCGATGCGCGACGCGATGGCCGAGGACCCGACCGTCCACGTGATGGGCGAGGACGTCGGGGCGCTCGGCGGGGTCTTCCGCATCACGGACGGGCTCGCGAAGGAGTTCGGCGAGGACCGCTGTACGGACACCCCGCTCGCGGAGGCCGGAATCCTCGGCGCGGCGGTGGGCATGGCCATGTACGGGCTGCGGCCGGTCGTGGAGATGCAGTTCGACGCGTTCGCCTACCCGGCCTTCGAGCAGCTGATCTCCCACGTGGCCAAGATGCGCAACCGCACGCGCGGCGCGATGCCGCTCCCGATCACCATCCGCGTGCCCTACGGCGGCGGCATCGGCGGTGTGGAGCACCACAGCGACTCCTCCGAGGCCTACTACGTGGCCACGCCCGGGCTCACCGTCGTGACACCCGCGACGGTCGAGGACGCGTACGGGCTGCTGCGCGCCTCGATAGCCAGCGACGACCCGGTGATCTTCCTGGAGCCGAAGCGGCTGTACTGGTCCAAGGCCGAGTGGTCGCCGCAGGCGCCCGCGGCGGTGCCGGAGATCGGCAAGGCCCTCGTCCGGCGCAGCGGCACGAGCGCGACCCTGATCACCTACGGGCCCTCGCTGCCGGTGTGCATGGAGGCGGCCGAGGCGGCGCGCGAGGAGGGCTGGGACCTGGAGGTCGTGGACCTGCGCTCGCTGGTCCCCTTCGACGAGGAGACCGTCGTGGCCTCCGTACGGCGGACCGGGCGCGCGGTGGTGGTCCACGAGTCAGGCGGCTTCGGCGGGCCGGGCGCGGAGATCGCCGCCCGCGTCACGGAACGGTGCTTCCACCACCTGGAGGCGCCGGTGCTGCGCGTGACCGGTTTCGACATCCCGTATCCGCCGCCGATGCTGGAGAAGTACCACCTGCCCGGCGTGGACCGGATCCTGGACACCGTGGCCCGTCTGCAGTGGGAGAACTGATGCCGCAGGTCATGGAGTTCAAGCTGCCGGACCTCGGGGAAGGGCTGACGGAGGCGGAGATCGTCCGCTGGCTGGTGGCGGTCGGCGACGTCGTCGCCATCGACCAGCCCGTCGTCGAGGTCGAGACGGCCAAGGCGATGGTGGAGGTGCCCTGCCCGTACGGGGGTGTGGTCACCGCCCGCTTCGGCGAGGAGGGCACCGAACTGCCGGTCGGCGCACCGCTGATCACCGTGGCGGTGGGCGGTGCGGCCGAGGCCTCCGACGCGCCCGCAGCGCCTTCGTCCGGCTCGGGGAACGTTCTGGTCGGCTACGGGACGGACCATTCACGTCCGGCGCGTCGGAGGCGGGTGCGACCCGGCTCCGCCGCGCCGGGGCCCGCCCCCGCGGCCCAGGCTCCGGCCGTGGTACCGGCGGTCGCCGCCCCCGCGGTCACCGCACCGGCGGTCACCGCCCCCGCCGCTCCCGCCCCCGCCGCTCCCGCCGCCACCGCTCCCGCCGTCGTTTCCGGACCCGTGCCGGTCATCTCGCCGCTGGTCCGCAAGCTGGCCCGGGACCACGGGGTGGACCTGCGCTCGCTGCGCGGATCCGGCCCGGAGGGCCTGATCCTGCGCGCGGACGTCGAGACGGCGCTGCGCGCCCCGCAGCCGGCGGCCGCGGCCCCCGCCGCGGCCTCCCTCGCACCGGCCCCGTCCGGCGCGCCGGAAGGCGCCACGCGGATCCCGCTCAAGGGGGTACGAGGTGCGGTCGCGGACAAGCTGTCGCGCAGCCGGCGCGAGATCCCCGACGCCACGTGCTGGGTCGACGCGGACGCCACGGAGCTGATGGCGACGCGGGCCGCGATGAACGCGGTGGGCGGGCCCAAGATCTCGGTGCTCGCGCTGCTGGCCCGCATCTGCACGGCGGCGCTGGCGCGGTACCCGGAGCTCAACTCCACGGTGGACCTCGCGGCGAACGAGATCGTCCGGCTCCCGGCCGTGCACCTGGGCTTCGCCGCGCAGACGGAGCGGGGCCTGATGGTCCCGGTCGTCCGGGACGCGCAGGCGCGCAACGCGGAGTCGCTGTCGGCGGAGTTCGCGCGCCTCACGGAGCTGGCCAGGGCGGGCAAGCTGACCCCGGCCGACCTCACGGGAGGCACCTTCACCCTGAACAACTACGGGGTGTTCGGGGTGGACGGCTCCACGCCGATCATCAACCACCCCGAGGCGGCGATGCTCGGCGTGGGCCGGATCATGGCCAAGCCGTGGGTGCACAAGGGCGAGCTGGCGGTCCGCCAGGTCGTGCAGCTGTCCCTGACCTTCGACCACCGGGTCTGCGACGGCGGCACGGCGGGCGGCTTCCTGCGGTACGTGGCCGACTGCGTCGAGTCCCCGGGCGTCCTGCTGCGCACGCTGTAGCCCGGACCGGGCGGCGGGGCCGAAGACCGGCCCCGCCGCGCCCGGGTGCTCAGGTGGTGAGCAGCAGCTTGCCCACGTGGGTGCTCGACTCCAGGACGCGGTGGGCCTCGGCGGCCTCCCGCATCGGGAAGCGGGCGTGCACGACCGGGTGGATCCGGCCCGAGGCGACCAGGGGCCACACGTGCTCACGTACCGCCGCGACGATCGCCGCCTTCTCCTCCAGCGGCCGCGCCCGCAGGGTGGTGGCGGTGATCGCCGCGCGCTTGCCCAGCAGGGTGGCGAGATTGAGCTCCGCCTTGACCCCGCCCTGCAGCCCGATGATGGCCAGGCGCCCGTTGACGGCCAGCGCTTCCACGTTCCGCGTCAGGTACTTGGCGCCCATGATGTCCAGGATCACGTCCGCCCCGGCGCCGCCGGTGGCCGCCCGCACCTCCTCGACGAAGTCCTGCTCGCGGTAGTCGATCAGGATGTCAGCGCCCAGCTCCGCGCAGCGCGCCAGTTTCTCCTTGCCGCCCGCCGTCACCGCGACCCGCGCGCCGACCGCCTTCGCCAGCTGGATCGCCATGGTCCCGATGCCGCTCGACCCGCCGTGCACCAGCAGGGTCTCGCCGGGGCGCAGGCCCGCGACCATGAACACGTTCGACCAGACCGTCGTGACGACCTCCGGGAGCGCCGCCGCCGTCACCAGGTCCACGCCCGCCGGCACCGGCAGCAGCTGGCCCGCGGGGACGGCCACCTTCTGCGCGTACCCGCCGCCGGCCAGCAGCGCGCACACCTCGTCGCCGACCGACCAGCCGGAGACCCCGGGCCCGATCGAGGAGATCCGCCCGGAGCACTCCAGGCCGGGATGGGGCGAGGCCCCGGGCGGCGGGTTGTAGAACCCCTGCCGCTGCAGGACGTCGGCGCGGTTCACGGCACTCGCCGCGACCTCGACGAGGACTTCGCCGTCCCCGGCCACCGGATCGGGCGCTTCGGCCCACACCAGGGCGTCGGGACCGCCGGGCTGTTCGATGGTGATCGCATGCATGGGCCGGAGGCTACCGGTCGGGCCGGTCGGGCGGAGAGCTACTCGGCCGATCCCAGTATCACCGGCGGGGACGTCGGCGGGGCCGCGCGGACGATGGTGATGAGACGGTCCGTCAGCTGGAGCGGGCTCGCGTGCGGATCGTCGTACGGGAGCAGGCGGTGGCCGCGCAGGACGTTGACGACGAGGTCGGCGGTGTCCCGGACCGATTTGCCGGCCTCCGACCTGGTGACCGGACGCTCGATCAGGTCGAGGCCGCTGCCCTGCTGGATCAGGTCCTCCATCACGGTGCCCGCGCTCGGGCTGAGCACCGACAGTCCGAGCAGCCGGCCCGCCGCGCTCGCGCTCGTGATGACCGCGTCCGCGCCCGACTGGCGCAGCAGCGGCGCGTTCTCCTCTTCCCGGACGGCCGCCACGATCTTCGCGCCGCGGTTGAGCTGGCGGGCCGTCAGGGTGACCAGTACCGCCGTGTCGTCCCGCTGCGTGGCGATGACGATCTGACGCGCCTTCTGCAGTTCGGCTCGCAGCAGCACTTCGGAGCGCGTGGCATCGCCGACGACCCCCGTGAAGCCTTCCGCGCTGGCCATGTCGATCACCTTGGAGCTGGGGTCGACGATGACGACCTGCTCCTTGGAGAGGCCGGTGGCCAGCAGCGTCTGGAGGGCCGAGCGGCCCTTCGTACCGAAGCCGACGACGACCGTGTGGTCGCGCAAGTTCTTCCTCCAGCGTTTCAGCCGCCACTCTTCCCTGGTGCGGGTGGTGAGGACTTCCAGGGTGGTTCCGACCAGGATGATCAGGAACAGGACGCGCAGCGGCGTGATGAGCAGGACGTTGACCAGCCGCGCGCTGTCGCTGTACGGGACGATGTCGCCGTAGCCGGTCGTCGACAGGGTGACGGTCGCGTAGTAGACGCAGTCGAGGAAGTCGACCTTCTCGTTGGCGTTGTCGTGGTAGCCCGCACGGTCGATCCACACGATCAGGACCGTCAGGCACATCACGAACAGCGCCATCAGCAGCCGCCGCGTGACCTGCCGCAGCGGCTTCTCGACTTCCCGTCTGGGCAGTTTGATGCGCCGCGAGACGAGTTTCTCGTCGGCGCCGCGGGCCATCGCGTCCGAGCCGTGCAGTTTCACGTGAAACATCCCCCCGAAGCCCACGGGAGATCGAGGATCTCCAGGTCCTGCCCGGAGCGCGCCCCGTGCGGCGGTACGACGGCCAGCCCGTCGGCGGCGGCCACCCCGCGCAGCATCGCCGGGCCGTTGTAGCGCAACGGTACGGCGTGCTCGTCGGTCAGCCGGACCGGTACGAGCCGGGTGTCGTGCGGATGGCCCGGTACGTCGCCCTGCACGGGCACCGCGTACCGGGGGCGCGTGCCGCGGCCGGCGAGGGCGCGCAGCAGCGGCTCGGCGAGCGTCAGCAACCCGGACACGGCGGCGAGCGGATTGCCGGGCAGGCCCACCAGGTGGCGGCCGTCGGCGCGGCCGCCGAGGCGGGCCAGCAGCATCGGGTGCCCGGGGCGTACGGCGACCCCGTCGACGAGCAGCTCGGCGCCGGCCTTGGCGAGCACGGGGTGTACGTGGTCCACGGGGCCGGAGGCGGTGCCGCCGGTGGTGACGACCAGGTCGGCGGTGGAGGTGGTGACGGCCCGCAGCAGTGCTTCGGCGCCCGCCCGGTCGTCGCCGAGCCGCCGTACGGAGACGACCTCGGCGCCGATCCGGGTCAGCCAGGGGCCCAGCATGGGGCTCAGCGCGTCCCGGATGAGGCCGTCGTGCGGGCGGCCTTCGGTGAGCAGCTCGTCGCCGAGCACCAGGATCTCGACGCGCGGCCGGGGCCGGGTGGTGAGCTCGTCGTACCCGGCGGCCGCGGCCAGGCCGAGGACGGCCGGGGTGACCAGGGACCCGGAGGGCAGCAGGAGATCGCCGGAGCGGCACTCCTGGCCGCGCGGGCGGATGTCCTGGCCGGTGGCGACGGGCCGCTCGGCGTGCAGCTGGGTGCCGGCCTCGCGGGAGTGCTCGCTGCGGATCACGGCCGTGGTGTCGGCGGGGATCCGGGCGCCGGTGGCGATCCGTACGGCCTCGCCGTCCGCGAGGGGCGCGGGGCGCTCGGAGCCGGCCAGTGCGCTGCCGCCGGGGCGGACGGTCCAGGGGCCGGGTCCGGCGACGGCCCAGCCGTCCATGGCGGAGGTGTCGAAGGAGGGCAGGTCGCCGAGGGCGGTCAGGGGCTGGGTGAGGACCTCGCCGAGCGCGGCGGCCAGGGGGACCCGGTGGCTGCGGACCGGGGCCGCCGTCCCGGCGCGGACGGCGGTCTGCCGGGCCCGGAGCCAGGGCGCGGCGCGGTGGCCGCCGCCGTCCGGGTTGCGGCTGACCAGGGCCAGGGCCTGGTCGAGGGCCCGGTCGGCGTCGGAGGCGGCGTCGGTGGCGGCGGCGGTGGTGTCCGCGTCGGCGTCGGCGTCGGTGTCGGCGGTCATCCGGATCCAGTCTCTTCGGCGGCGGTGCCCTCGGCGCCGGCGGTCTCGGCGGCTTCCGCGGCCCAGCGCAGGGCCAGGTCGGCGGCCTTGGCGGAGGCCTCGGCGACGGCCTCGGCGGGGTCGGCGCCGGCGGCTTCGGCGCGGGCCGCCGCGTAGCCGACCAGGAAGGTGGTCAGCGGTGCGGCGGGCCGGGCGACGCCGTGGGCGGCGTCACGGGCGAGGTCGAGCAGGGTCTTGGTGTCGACGTCGACATCGATGCCCAGCTCGGTCTTGGCGGCGGTGATCCATGATTCCAGCACGGTTCCATGCTCCCTGATCCGGGCGCGAGCGGCGGCGAGATCGTCCCAGGTGTCGCAGTCGAAGGAGGCGAGTGGCGCAGCCGCGGTGACGTGGGCGAGGTCGAGTTCGGCGGTCACGGCGCGCAGCGGGAGGCCGGTCACGGAGCCGTGCTCGGTGGCCAGCAGGGCGATTTCCCGGCGCAGCGGCTCGGCGCGGTACGCGGCGACGAGGGGCTGGTCGCGGCCGTCCGGATCCCGGAGCACGGCCCCGTCGGCGCCGGGCGCGTCGAGGAGCCGGCGTACCGTCCGCGCGTCCAGGAACGGCAGATCGGCGGAGAGTACGAGGACCAGCGCGGCCGTGGTGTGCCGCAGCCCGGCGTCCAGCGCGGCGAGGGGGCCTCCGCCGGGCGGCTCCTCGCGGGCCCAGCGCACGGGCCGGGCCGTCGGCCTGCGGCCGCCGACGACGACGGTGGTGGCCGCGTCGGCGCAGGCGTCGAGGACGCGGTCGAGGAGCGGGCGGCCGCCGACGAGGAGGCCGGGCTTGTCGGCCCCGCCGAGCCGCCGTGCGGCGCCGCCGGCCAGGACGATGGCGTCGTAGGTCATGCCCCGAGTATGCGGGGGCCGCGTTGCGGACGGGTTCCGCCGTTTACCGGGTCCTTACGGGCCCGCTGTGAGACCGGACTTCGCCCGCACTCCGCGGCCCCCGGGACTGCGCCCCGAACGGCTCCGGGGCCGCCCGCGCCCCTGAGGGTGCGTGCGGCCCCGGAGGCCTCGTTCGGTTCGGTAGCAGGGCCTGGGCAGGGCCTAGAGGTAGGGGCCCGAGCGGATCGCGCCGTGGGAGCCGTCCTCGTCGTCCTCGTGGGAGGAACCGGGAGGCAGAGCGCGGCGCATCTGCTCCAGCTGGGCCCGCGCCGCCATCTGCTGCGCGAACAGGGCC
Organism: Streptomyces sp. ISL-43; assembly: GCF_018614195.1. Taxonomy (GTDB): domain Bacteria; phylum Actinomycetota; class Actinomycetes; order Streptomycetales; family Streptomycetaceae; genus Streptomyces. The sequence goes on along the minus strand of NZ_JAGGOT010000008.1, from coordinate 96,204 downwards.
GTCTGGATGCCGTGGAACAGGCCCTCCAACCAGCCCACCAACTGGGCCTGGGCGATCCGCAGTTCCGCCTCGGAGGGAATCGCCTCCTCGGTGAAGGGCAGGGAGAGCCGCTCCAGTTCCTCGACGAGCTCGGGAGCCAGACCGTCCTCCAGCTCCTTCACCGACGCGGCGTGGATGTCCTTGAGACGGACCCGGCTGGCCTCGTCCAGAGGTGCGGCGCGTACCTCTTCCAGGAGTTGCTTGATCATGCTGCCGATCCGCATGACCTTGGCGGGCTGTTCGACCATCTCCGTCACCGGGACCTCGCGCGACTCGTCATCGGCGCCGCCGACCGGCATCCCGTCCTGCCCCACGATCAGGCCGTGCGGGGGGCTGTCCTGCGACCGTTCACTCCTCGGCATCTCCATGCCGTCATTCTCTCGCACACCTTCGCTTTCACACGGTGTGCCCCCGCACAGGCGTGATCCACCCTGTGCGGGGGCACCAATGCGCCGCCCGTGCACGGCCGCAGGCGGCCGTCGCGCGTCAGACCTCGCGCCGCGCCAGCGCCCCGCTGGAACGGGTGACCAGGGCCGCCAGCAGCGCCGCGCCCAGCGGTACCGCGACCAGCAGCCCGGCCAGCGTGGTCCACGGCACCGCGATCGGCACGTACGGCACGGCCTCGGAGGCCGCCGCGTAGCCGTTCTCGATGCCCGACCGCACCATGTCGGCCATGGCCCGCCGCTCGGTGAGGCGCAGTCCGACCGCGGGCAGGATCCCGGCCGCCGAGCCGAGGACGACGCCCATCATGGCGACCACCCCGCACTGGAAGCCGCTGAGCGTGCGCCGCACCCGCGGCGGCGCTCCGACCGCCGCCAGGGTCTTCAGGTCGCCTTCGGCGTCCGCCTGGGCCAGTCCGGTGGCGATGCCGGCCGCGCCGATGGTGACCAGGCCCGCGAAGACGGTCAGGGCGAGCATGGCCAGGCTGTCGTCGCCCTCGTAGCCCTTCTCGATCCGTACGGACGCGTCCAGGCCCATCTTGTCGAGGGCACCGTCCAGCCGCTGGCGCTGCTCGGAGCTCGCCTCACCGTCGAGGGTGAAGTACGAGCCGAAGGGGGCGGTGGCGATTCCGGCGCTCTTCGCGGCGGAGGGCGGCAGCACAAGCTCCACGCCGTAGCCGTTCGCCGTCTCGGGTGCCTGGTGGGTGGCGAACACCTTGTCCTCGCCGGGCTCCGGATCACCGGGGGCCGCGGAGCCCCCGTCCCGGCCCATGATCAGCCGGACGGTGACCTTGCCGTCGAGCACGTTCTGCTTCTTGAAGGAGACGGCCTTGCCCGCCTTCAGCGCGGACACCGCAGCCGGATCCTCGACGGCCAGGACGGAGAGCAGCTTCTCGTCGGCGACGACCAGGGGGGCCCGGACGCCGAAGCGCTGGTCCTTGCACCGCCAGTCGTTGCGCAGCTCCTTCTGTCGTTCCAGGCTGAAGGAACTGGGGCCGTTCTCGGCCGTGAAGAGGGGGCAGCGCTGTTCCTTCGGGATGACGATCTCGGCCCGCCCGCAGTCCGGGCTGGAGGAGTACGTGGAACAGCCCGGCTTGCCGACGGCGGGGCGTTCCACGTCGGCCCGTACGGCCAGCGGGAGTTCCTTCGATAGGGCCTCGCGCATCTGGGTGACGTCCCGGAAGGCGGAGTTCTCGTTGGTCTCGATCAGCCCGGTCCCGTAGGGCAGCTCGGCGACGTACTCGTGCCGCGCCTGGATCTCCTTGCTGTGCTGGTACGTGGCCACGGCGACGGTGCCGGCGACGGCGGCCAGGACGGCGGCCACGGCGGGTGCCGTACGGCCCCGGTTGCGGACGGCGTCGCGCAGTGCGAGCCGGGGCGAGAGCGGCAGCCACCGTCCGGCCCGCCCGAACAGGCCGACCAGCGTGGGGGTGAGGGCGACGACGCCGAGCTCGGCGATGGCGCTGCCGCCGGCGACCACCGTGGAGCCCATGCCGGACACGGTGCCGAACAGGGCGATGGCGGCGCCGCCCGCGATGGCGAGCAGGCCGAGGACGGGCAGCACCCGGTTGGCCCGGCGCACGCCGCGACGGCCGGTGAGGGAGGCGAGCACGGTCTGCCGGGAGGCGGTGACGGCCGGGACGATGGCGGCCAGCAGCCCGGTCAGGACGGCGAGCAGGCCGATGGCGAGGAGTTCCAGCGGGCGGACGTCGAAGCCGCCGAAGCGCTTGCCGATCGTGTCTTCCAGCACCGGCCGGAGCCCGATGGTGAGGGCCACGCCGATGACGGTGCCGCTGACGGCCGCCGCGGCGCCGATGACGAGGCCGCCGGAGAGCACGATGGCCCGGATGTGCCGCCGGTCGCCGCCGTTGGCGCCGACCAGGCCGAGCTGGCGGCGCGAGCGCCGGGCGCCGACCGCGAAGGCGGGTCCGGCCAGCAGGCAGATCTCCAGCATGGCGAGGCCGACGACGGTGGAGACGATGGCGAGTTCGGTGGCTCCGATGACGGCGCCGGGCCGCCACTGGTCATTGGGCTGCTCCTTGTAGAGCGGCACCTCGGAGTCGGCCGGCGGGTTCAGCAGGACGGCGCGCGATTCGACGAGCAGCCGCTTGGCGTTGGCCTGCATGACCATGTTCCACGTGAAACCGTCGCCGCCGACCTTCACCAGATAGTCGTCGCGTGCGCGCAGGCCCTGGCTGCCGGCGGCCTTCAGGTCCCGGTCGAGCGGGGCGATCAGGGTGCCGGCCGTCGCGAGGAGCTGCGGCCGCTTCAGCGCGTCGGGCATCTCGTAGGCGCCCACGATCTTGTACGAGGTGGTCGACTCGCGCGGGGTCACGCTGGAGCCGACGAAGTAACCGGACTCCTCCAGGAAGGCGTTGGTGGCCATGACCTCGCCCGCCGCCTGCGGCAGCCGGCCGCGGTCCAGCTTCCACAGCCCCTTGACCAGCGGGTGCGCAGGGTCCACTTCCCGCAGTTCGGTCTCCAGGATCCCGTACCGGGTACGGACCTTCCCGTAGGACAGGCTGTCCTTGACGGCCTGGGCGCCGGCCGGGAGTTCCGGCGCGGGCTTGGTGACTTCGTCCCGCCCGGCCCCGACGGACGGGTCGTACTTGTCGAATCCGCCGACCGGGGCGTAATTCTGGGCGTCGGGGCTCTGGTAGAGCGCCGTGCTCATTTCCGGGTCGCTCACCTTGGCGTCGGCTGCGCCGAGCAGCCGCTCCATGCGCTGCTCGGCGGAGAGCTGGGAACTGCGCACGGTGAGGTCGACGGCGCTCACGCCGACGATGGGCAGGGCGATCATGGCGAGGACGAGGGCGCTGCGGCCCTTGGAGCGCCAGGCGTCGCGGCGGGCTATCCGGATGGCCGCGATCCAGGAGTGGTACGAAGCGATCACTGAGCGGCCGCCTGCCCGGTGAGCAGGGAGTCGGCCTGGCTGCGCAGGGTCTCGTCGACGACGCTGCCGTCGCGCAGGAACACCACGCGGTCGGCCCACGCCGCGAAGCGCGGCTCGTGCGTGACCAGGATTCCGGCCGCGCCGGCCTCGCAGCGCGAGCGCAGCAGGGCGAGTACGGATTCCCCGGTCTCGGAGTCGAGGGCGCCGGTCGGCTCGTCGGCGAGGACGAGGCGGCGGTCGCCCACGAGGGCGCGGGCGATGGCCACGCGCTGCTGCTGCCCGCCGGACATCTCGTCGGGGAAGCGGTCGGCGAGCTGCCCGAGGTTCATCTCCTCCAGGGCCGCGAGCGAGGAGACGCGGGCCTTGCGGGCGGAGACGCCGTCGAGTTCGAGCGGCAGGGCGACGTTCTCGGCCGCGGTGAGGGCGGGGATCAGGTTGTAGTCCTGGAAGACGTACCCGATGCTGCGGCGGCGCAGGGCGGCGAGCTGCTTGCGGCTGGCGGTGGTGATGTCGGTGCCTTCGACGATCACCTTGCCGCTGCTCGGGGTGTCGAGTCCGCCGGCGAGGGTCAGCAGCGTGGACTTGCCGGACCCGGAGGGGCCCATGACGGCGACGAGTTCGCCGGGATACACGCTGAGGTTGATCCCGCGCAGGGCGTGCACCTCGGTGGCGCCGCTGCCGTGGGTGCGGACGAGCTGGTCCAGCTGCAATACGGGCTGGTCGGGCATGAAGGGTCCCCCCTGGGACGTGGTGCGGTTGTTCAGCCCCGCCGCGTGCGGGCGGTACGGGGCAGAGGCCGGTCGGTGGTCGTGGTCGAGATGGCAGTGGTGGTGGCCTCGGCGGGCCCGCCCGGGCCGCGGCCCTCGGGTGGCTCGGCCTCGGCCGGTGCGAGCTCGCGGTTCGCGGAGAGCCGTACGAGCCGGGATTCGCAGTGGTCGAGCCAGCGGGCCTCGGCCTCGGTCTGGAAGATCAGCTGTTCCAGGACCAGCAGCCAGGCGATGTCGTCGCGTTCGCTGCCGCCCCCCGTCTCGATGGCGGTGAGCGCCTGTGCTTTGAGGCGGGTGTAGTCCTGCATGGCGTGGACGGTGGCGTGCCGCTGGGCCTGGATGACGGCGCGGATGTTCACGCCGGGGGCGCCGACGGCCATGGCGAGTTTGATGGCGAGTTCGTCGCGGGGCGGGTTGGCCCGGTCGACGGGGCGCTCGAACCACTCGCGCAGTTCGCGGCGGCCGGTCTCGGTGATGGCGTAGAGGGTGTGCCCGGCGGTGTCCTCGCCGCCGGGGGCGACGAGGCCGTCGCGCTCCAGGCGCGCGAGGGTGGTGTACACCTGCCCGACGTTGAGCGGCCAGGTGGAACCGGTGCGGGACTCGAACTCGGTGCGGAGTTGGGAGCCGTACCGAGGGCCCCGTTCCAGCAGGGCGAGAAGGCCGTGGCGGATCGACATACTCAGTATGTATACCGAGTATGCCCCTCGCCGCAACCATCTTGAGGCCTACGCCGCGAGGGGGAGGAGGGGGCTCCGTACGTCTCGGGAGGGACCCGGGGCGGGCCCGGGGGCGGGTTCTCGGCGGGGTCTAGCGCCCTCGGCGCAGTCGCATCCCCATGAAGCCGAGACCGGTCCCCATCAGGGCGAACCCCGTTCCGAGGGGCAGCATGTGCGCGGCCAGATCGGCGGCGCGCTCGTTCGGCTCGGTGCCGAGCGCGCCGGCCACCGCCGGCACGGAGAGGGCCAGGGGATCCGGCGGGGCGGGCTCGGGGCGCGGGCGCACCGGCACGGGGCGCGAGACGACCACGGCCTCGGGGTTGGCGGGCTCGGACACCGGCAGCCCGGGCCGCTCCCGACCGGCCCCGGCGGCGCTTCCGGCGAGCTCCTCGAACACCGGGTCCGCCGGGTCGCCGGCGTCGTCCGCGTACGACGGCGCGGCGGTGCGGGCGGCGTGCGCGGGACCGGCGTGCGCGGGCGCCGTGGCCAGCAGCGAGGCGGTCACCATCGCGGCCCCGGCGGTCCAGCGCAGCGCGCGGGCGTATGTCACGCACTCAGATTTGCACAACGGGACAAAACCGGCATCCCGTACGGGCCGTACGGGATGGCCGCGTCGGCCGGCCGTGAGCGACCGGCCCTGTGGAGCCGGCCGTGAGCGACCGGCCCTGGGGAGCCGGCCGCAGGCACCGGCCCGATCAGAAGTACGGGTTGCGCACGGACCCGGACCCGCACAGGGTCCGGTAGCCCGCGTCGTTGAACGCCGCCGCGTGCACTCCGACGCGCACGATGCCCCGGCCGTCCCGCAGGTCGGTCTCCCAGGTGCGGCTGCTCCCGGCCCCGCCCTTGTTGAAGCGCCACGGCCATTCGTGCGAGTGGCCGGCGTTGTCCAGGGTGTAGAGCTGGACCGCCGCGACCCGGGAGTCGTCGGCGGTGTCCACCGACGTGAGGGTGACGTGGATGATGGCGGAGCCGTCCAGCCACGTCCAGTCGGCGCTGCCGTAGGCGCCGGTGGTGTCGCAGCTCGACGAGGGCCTGGCGGCCGAGGCGGGCGAGACGGCGAGCAGGCCGGCCGCCACCGCGGCGGCGGCGCCGGTCAGGACGCGGGCGAGGTTCGGCAAGAGGACTCCCGGAGGTTCGGCGGTCTGTCCTGCGCGTATGTATCAGAACCGGGACCACCCGGGCGAACTCCCCTTCACCACAACGTGTTACCGCCCCCGCGTCACCGCTCCGCGCCTGCGGCCCGCCGCGTCACTCCGGGTTGCCCGTCGAGATCCACAGGGTGAAGGTGGTGTTCTTCGGGTCGATCTTGTCGTCGCCGGCGGGCTGCTGCTCGATGACCGTTCCCTCGCCGTAGACCGCCTCGTCCCGGGGCTTCTCCTCGTACTTCCAGCCGCCGGCCCGGATGCACGCCTTCACCGAGACCTGGTTCATGTACCGGAAGTCCGGCGCCCGCACCTTGGTCGCGTCGCTGAAGTCCTTCGAGGGTTCCTTGCACTTCGAGGCGTCGATCGTGCGGGAGAGGTCCGGCCCCTTGTGCCCGGTCTTCGCCGGACCGGACGGCGACGTCGAGGAGCCCGGGGTCGCCGTCCCGCCCTTGTTCTTGTCGCCGCCCATGTTCAGCACGGCGATCAGCCCGCCGATGGCCAGCAGCGCCACCACGACGGCGCCCACCACGAGCGGGGTGTTCTTCTTCCCGGCGGCGCCCCCGCCGGTCTGCCCCTGCACGTGCTGCCCGCCCTGCGGCGAGATCGAGTACGGGGGCGGGGTCGACGCCGCGTACGGCTGCGGAGCCGGCGTCTGGTGCTGCTGTGGGTACCCGTACGAGCCCGGCGCGGGCGTCTGCGCGGGCGGCGGGGCCGGCGCGTACGAGTACGGCGTCGGGGTCTGCGGGGCCTGGTACGGCTGCTGCAGCGAGTGCGGCGGGGCCTGGAGGCCGGATTCCACCGGCGGGAACACGGCCGAGCCGAGCCCGGCACCGCTGTTGGTCGGGTGCGAGCCGGGGACGATGACCGGGGCCCCGGTCTGCCCGGCGCCCGCCACTCGCGCCACCTCGTCGAGCATGGCCGCCGCCGTGGGGAAACGCTCGTTCGGGTTCTTCTTCAGGGCCCGCGCCACCAGGGCGTCCATCGCCGGGGTCACGGAGCGGTTGATGGAGGACGGGGCGACCGGGTCCTCCTGCACGTGCGCGTACGCCATGCCCAGCGCCGAGTCCGCGACGAAGGGGACCCGCCCGGTCAGCAGCTCGAAGAGCATGATGCCGACCGCGTACAAGTCGGAGCGGGCGTCCACGGCCCGGCCGAGCGCCTGCTCGGGGGAGAGGTACTGCGGGGTGCCGACGACCATGCCGGTCTGCGTCATCGAGGTGACCCCCGACTGCATGGCCCGCGCGATGCCGAAGTCCATCACCTTGACCACGCCGCGCCGCGTCATCATGACGTTGCCCGGCTTGATGTCGCGGTGGACCAGCCCCATCTCGTGGCTGCTCTCCAGGGCGGCCAGCACGTCGGCCGTCACCTTCAGCGCCTTGTCGGCCGGCATGGCCCCGTACTGCGTGATGTCCCCGTGCAGGACGGAGCCGAGCGGCTGCCCCTCGACGTACTCCATGACGATGTACGGCATGACCGCGCCGTCGTCCCGGCCGGGGTCGGCGAAGGTGACCACGCCCTCGCCGGTGTCGAACACCGAGACGATGTTGGTGTGCGACAGTTTCGCAACAGCCTGGGCCTCGCGGCGGAAGCGTTCGCGGAAGGACTGCTCGCGTCCGAGCTCGCTGTGCAGCGTCTTGATCGCGACCTGCCGGTCGAGCGCGGAGTCGTAGGCGAGGTACACGGAAGCCATCCCGCCCTCGCCGAGCAGATCCCTTAGCTGGTAACGGCCACCGGCAAGAGAGCCGCCCGCGTATTGGCCCTGAGTGCCGTCCTGGCTCATGACTGTTGCTTCCCCTCGGGATGTGTCCCTACGCGTCCGGCTGAGCGCATGTCGCGCCCAGTCTGCCGGAGGGCAAGCACACGTCAAGCCGGGTGCCCGTTCCGTGACCACAAGGTGCCGCGCGGGGTCCTTGTCCGAACGGTGACCGGTTGCGAGGCTGTAGCGTTCATCGGAGCACACGACGAGGACCTACCGCTGAGCGGCGGCCGAGACAGACGACGGTGAGGACTGATGGCACCCGAACCCGAGGGAAGCGGCGCCGGGATGGCCGAAGGTCCTGAGCACTGGGGCGCGGGCGGCCTGGTGGGAGACGGCCGTTACCGGCTGACCCACCGTCTGGGACGCGGCGGCATGGCCGAGGTGTTCGCCGCCGAGGACGTCCGGCTCGGCCGGACCGTGGCCGTCAAACTGCTGCGCCCCGACCTCGCCGAGGACCCGGTCTCCAAGGCCCGCTTCACGCGCGAGGCGCAGTCGGTCGCCGGCCTCAACCACCATGCCGTGGTCGCCGTGTACGACTCGGGCGAGGACCGGGTCGGACCGAACGTCGTCCCCTACATCGTCATGGAACTGGTCGAGGGCCGCACCATCCGCGACCTGCTGATCAGCGCCGAGGCCCCGGGCCCCGACCAGGCGCTGATCATCGTCTCCGGTGTGCTCGAAGCGCTCGCGTACTCGCACCAGCACGGCATCGTGCACCGTGACATCAAGCCCGCCAACGTGATCATCACGGACGCCGGCGCGGTCAAGGTGATGGACTTCGGCATCGCGCGCGCCCTGCACGGCGCGCAGTCGACGATGACTCAGACCGGCATGGTCATGGGCACCCCGCAGTACCTGTCGCCGGAACAGGCCCTCGGCAAGGCCGTGGACCACCGCAGCGACCTGTACGCGACGGGCTGTCTGCTCTACGAACTCCTCGCGCTGCGTCCCCCGTTCACCGGGGAGACCCCGCTGTCGGTGGTCTACCAGCACGTCCAGGACGCGCCGGTCCCGCCCTCGCAGCTGCCCGAGGGCCACTCGATCCCGCAGGAGCTCGACGGGCTCGTCATGCGCTCGCTGGCCAAGGACCCGGACGACCGGTTCCAGAGCGCCGAGGAGATGCGCGGGCTGGTCCAGTACGCCCTGCAGATGCTGCACGACCAGGGATCGAACACCGGCACCTGGAACACCGGCCCGGTCACGATGGCGCTGCCGCACGGGCGCGGCCCCTCGCAGACCACGGCGATGCCGATGCCCGGAGGCCAAGGCCAGCCGCAGTACGGCGCGCACGCCTCGACCTCGCAGTTCCAGCAGCCGATGGTGCCGCCGCTGAACCCGGACGACGGCTCGGCCTTCCCCGGCGGGGGCGCGGGCGGCCAGGGCGGGAACGGCGGGTACGACGGCTACGACGGTTACGACGACCGGGCCGGCGGCGGCCGCTGGAAGCTGTGGCTCTTCGCGGTCCTCGCGGTCCTCGCGGTCGCGGCGGGCGTGGCGTACGCGGCGTACGCGGTCAACGGAATCGGCGGCAAGAGCGCCGATCCGAACACGACGCCGCCGATCACGTCCTCCTCGTCGGCCTCTCCCAGCGGCGGGGCGAGCACCCCGACGCCGGAGAACACGTCGTCGCGGACCCCTGAGTCCTCGCGCTCGTACGACAGCACCTCGCCGTCGGCTTCGCGCACCAAGAGCACGCCGAGCTGGTCGCCGTCGCCGACTCCGACGCCGACCCCGACTCCGACGCCGACCCCGACGCCGACCGCGACGAAGACGCCGAAGCCGACGCCGACCCCGACTTCGACGGTGACCCCCGACGCGCGGAACGTGGAAGAGTGACCCCGCGTCGGTAACCCTGAGTAATGCGAACGGCCCGGCGGAATTCCGCCGGGCCGTTCGCACGGGGGACGACAATCCCTCAGAGCGCGTGCTGGTACTGCCGGTCCAGATTCCCCGCGAGGGTGTGGACGGTGACGAGCTGGGGTTCTATGCGCATGTACACGGGGTCGAAGACCGCGCCGTCCACGAAGTGCGGGCCCGGACCGAAAAGTTCCAGTTCGGCGGTGGTGGGTTCGACGATGTTCGCGGTGCCCGTGAACTGCACCGACCACAACTGGGGATCCGGGGAATTGAAGTTGTCGGCGCCGTAGGAGACCACGCTGCCATTGCAGGCCTGGTGGTAGCCGAAACCGGCGTGCATTCGCAGGACGACCTTGCCGTTCACCACGATGTGGCGGGCGAGGGCGAGGAAGGGCAGCGCGCGCATGCTGGTGGCCACTCGGCCGTACGGCACGCGGCGCAGCAGTTCGATGGCGTGGAGTTCCTCTGGGGACATGTCACCCACTTTCCGGTACCGACACGGCGCCGGAAAAGAGGACCCCGCCCCACACATCGAGGACGTTGGTCCCGAATCAAACAGAGCACCCCGTGGAATAGGGCATCCACGGGGCGTCACACTGCGTCACCTGCGGGGCTGTCGCCCCGGGGGGCTCGGCCGACAAGATCCGAAAGAGACGACCTAGTTCCGCTTCTCGGCCTGCAGGCGGGCCACGTACGCGGCGGCCTGGGAGCGGCGCTCCATGCCCAGCTTGGAGAGCAGGCTGGAGACGTAGTTCTTGATGGTCTTCTCGGCGAGGTGCAGCCGCTCGCCGATCACGCGGTTCGTCAGGCCCTCGCCGATCAGGTCGAGGATCTTGCGCTCCTGGTCGGTGAGGTTGGAGAGCCGGTCGTCGCCCTTGCCGTTCTTGCCGTCGCGCAGCCGCTCCAGCACGCGGGCCGTGGCGACGGGGTCCAGCAGCGACTTGCCGGCCGCGACGTCCCGTACGGCATTGAGCAGCTCATTGCCGCGGATCGCCTTGAGTACGTAGCCCGAGGCCCCGGCCATGATCGCGTCGAAGAGGGCCTCGTCGTCGGCGAACGAGGTGAGCATCAGGCACTTGATGTCGTCGTTCTGCGAGCGCACCTCGCGGCAGACCTCCACGCCGCTGCCGTCGGGCAGCCGGACGTCGAGAACGGCCACGTCCGGGCGGGTGGCGGGGATGCGGACCAGCGCGTCCGCGGCCGTCCCGGCCTCACCGACGATCTCGATGTCGGATTCCATGGACAGCAGCTCGTGCACGCCCCGACGCACCACTTCGTGGTCGTCCAGGAGGAAAACCTTGATCTTTGCCTGACCGTCTTGTGCGCTCATCGACTACCCGTCCGAGTGGTTGTGCGTCCCCGGATGACCACCGGCGGCGACTCAGCAGAAAAGAGCCGCTCGTGTCAAGAGCATGGCTCCTTTCTGCGTCCATCCTAGCGGCGAAGTGCTCTAAGGGGCGCTTTTGAGGGCGGAGCGGGCGCAATCGGAGCAAGCTGACATGTTGCCGCCGCCGGGGTAATCGTGCGGGCGGCTCCAGGGCCGGCCGGACCCGGATAGCGGACGCGCACCGCGCCGCACACGCGTCGCACAAGGGGTCGAGGATTCAAACACTCAAACTCTTCCCTGAAGGTGAAGCCCGGGATAACGTGCCGTTGTTCCGGCCCCCTGCAAGGCTGTGACCAGTGGTTGTTCCCGCTTCAGCCGATTTACTTGGAAATCCAAGCAAAATCGCAGGTCAAACGGGGTTTCGCAGTTATGCGACGCACTGGGTAACGTGCATTGCGCAGGGCACTCGCCGGGGCACCTGTCACGCCTGAATCCCACACCCGAAGCGCACCCACCCCGTGCGCGGGCAGAGATACAGGTGAGCCGCACTGGACCCCGGAGAACCCGGGTGCCGGACCGACGGAGGAGCAATCGTGACCGTGGAGAGCACTGCCGCGCGCAAGCCGCGACGCAGCAGCGGCACCAAGCGGCCGGCCGGCACGGCCAACGCCGCCAAGCCCGCCGCTGCCACCGCGAAGACGCATAACGCCGAGCCCCAGCTCGTACAGCTGCTGACGCCCGAAGGGGAACGGGTCGACGCCGCGGACCATCCCGACGTCGCGGAATTCGCGCCCTTCGTCGCCGACATCACCACCGAGGACCTGCGCGGCCTGTACCGCGACATGGTCATGACCCGCCGTTTCGACGGCGAGGCGACCGCCCTGCAGCGCCAGGGCGAGCTGGGCCTGTGGGCCTCGCTCCTCGGGCAGGAAGCCGCGCAGATCGGCTCCGGCCGGGCGCTGCGCGACGACGACTACGTCTTCCCGACCTACCGCGAGCACGGTGTGGCCTGGTGCCGCGGGGTCGACCCGACCAACCTCCTCGGCATGTTCCGCGGTGTGAACCACGGTGGCTGGGACCCGACCACCAACAACTTCCACCTGTACACGATCGTCATCGGCTCGCAGACGCTGCACGCGACCGGGTACGCGATGGGCGTGGCCAAGGACGGTGCCGACTCGGCCGTCATCGCCTACTTCGGCGACGGCGCGTCCAGCCAGGGCGACGTCGCGGAGGCCTTCACCTTCTCGGCCGTGTACAACTCGCCCGTGGTGTTCTTCTGCCAGAACAACCAGTGGGCGATCTCCGAGCCGACCGAGCGCCAGATGCGCGTGCCGCTCTACCAGCGCGCGCAGGGCTTCGGCTTCCCGGGCGTCCGGGTGGACGGCAACGACGTGCTGGCCTGCCTCGCGGTGACGCGGTGGGCGCTGGAGCGCGCCCGCCGGGGCGAGGGCCCCACGCTGGTCGAGGCGTTCACGTACCGCATGGGTGCGCACACGACCTCCGACGACCCGACGAAGTACCGGCGCGACGAGGAGACGGCGGCCTGGGAGGCCAAGGACCCGATCCTGCGCCTGAAGGCTCACCTGCTGGCCACCGGAGGCGCCGACGAGGCGTACTTCGAGGAGCTGGAGGTGGAGAGCGAGGCGCTCGGCAAGCGGGTGCGCGAGGTCGTGCGCTCGATGCCCGACCCCGACACGATGGCGATCTTCGAGAACGTCTACGCGGACGGGCACGCGCTCGTCGACGAGGAGCGCGCGCAGTTCGCCGCCTACCTCGCGTCCTTCGAAGGCGGGGAGTGACCGTCATGGCCGTACAGAAGCTCACCATCGCCAAGGCGCTCAACGACTCCCTGCGCAAGGCCCTGGAAGAGGACCCCAAGGTCCTGATCATGGGTGAGGACGTCGGCAAGCTCGGCGGCGTCTTCCGCATCACCGACGGACTGCAGAAGGACTTCGGCGAGGAGCGGGTCATCGACACCCCGCTCGCCGAGTCGGGCATCGTCGGCACCGCGATCGGCCTGGCCCTGCGCGGGTACCGGCCGGTCGTGGAGATCCAGTTCGACGGATTCGTCTTCCCGGCGTACGACCAGATCGTCACGCAGCTCGCCAAGATGCACGCGCGCTCGCTCGGCACGATCAAGATGCCGGTCGTCATCCGCATCCCCTACGCGGGCGGCATCGGCGCGGTCGAGCACCACTCGGAGTCCCCGGAGACGCTGTTCGCGCACATCCCCGGCCTGAAGGTGGTCTCCCCGTCGAACGCGAGCGACGCCTACTGGATGCTCCAGCAGGCGATCCTCAGCGACGACCCGGTGATCTTCTTCGAGCCGAAGCGCCGCTACTGGGACAAGGGCGAGGTCGACGTCGAGGCCATCCCGGACGCGCTGCACGGCTCGCGGGTGGCGCGCTCGGGCACCGACATCACCCTGGCGGCCTACGGCCCGATGGTGAAGGTCTGCCTGGAGGCGGCCGCGGCCGCCGCCGAGGAGGGCAAGTCGGTGGAGGTCGTGGACCTGCGCTCGATGTCCCCGATCGACTTCGACGGTCTGCAGGCGTCGGTGGAGCGCACCCGCCGGCTCGTGGTCGTCCACGAGGCGCCGGTGTTCCTCGGTGTGGGTTCGGAGATCGCCGCTCGCATCACGGAGCGGTGCTTCTACCACCTGGAGGCGCCCGTGCTGCGGGTGGGCGGCTACCACGCCCCGTATCCGCCGGCCCGCCTGGAGGACGAGTACCTGCCGGGCCTGGACAGGGTGCTCGACGCAGTCGACCGCTCGCTGGCGTACTGAGGAGAGCCCTGTGACGATCCGCGAATTCAAGATGCCCGATGTGGGCGAGGGCCTCACCGAGGCCGAGATCCTCAAGTGGTACGTCCAGCCCGGTGACACCGTCACCGACGGCCAGGTCGTCTGCGAGGTCGAAACCGCCAAGGCGGCGGTGGAGCTCCCCATCCCCTTCGACGGCGTCGTGCACGCGCTCCTCTTCGAGGAGGGCGTGACGGTCGATGTCGGCCAGGTCATCATCTCGGTCCGGACGGGCCCGGCCGACGAGGCTCCGGCGGCGGCAGCGGCCGAGGCCGTGGCCGCCCCCGCGGCCCCGGTGGCCGCCGAGGCGGCGCCGGAGGCTCCCGCGGCCCGCCAGCCCGTGCTGGTCGGCTACGGAGTCTCCACGGCCTCTACGAAGCGCCGCCCGCGCAAGGCGGCTCCGCAGGCGGCGGTAGCCGCGCGGAACGGCACGGGCGTCGCCGCCCAGGCGGCTGCCCCGGCCGCGCCGACCGTCGCGGTCCCGGCCCAGAACGGCACGGCCTCCGGCGCCGCCAGCGCCAAGGCGCTGGCCAAGCCGCCGGTGCGCAAGCTCGCCAAGGACCTCGGCATCGACCTGGCCGCCGTGGTCCCGACCGGCGAGGGCGGGATCGTGACCCGAGAGGACGTGCACGCGGCCGCCGCGGCCGCGATCACCCCGCAGGCGGCGGCTCCGGCGGCGGCTCCGGCCGCAGCGGCCCCGGCCGCAGCGGCCCCGGCTCCGGCCGCTTCGGTCCAGGCCGCGGTCCAGGCCCCGGCCGAGGCATCCGCGCGGGAGACCCGCATCCCGGTCAAGGGCGTCCGCAAGGTCACCGCCCAGGCCATGGTCGGCTCCGCCTTCACCGCGCCGCACGTCACCGAGTTCATCACCTTCGACGTGACGCGCACGATGAAGCTGGTCCAGGAGCTCAAGGAGGACCCGGACCTCGCCGGTCTGCGGATCAACCCGCTGCTCCTGATCGCCAAGGCCGTCCTCGTGGCCATCCGCCGCAACCCGGACGTCAACGCGTCCTGGGACGAGGCGGCCCAGGAGATCGTGCTCAAGCACTACGTCAACCTGGGCATCGCCGCGGCCACCCCCCGGGGGCTGATCGTCCCGAACATCAAGGACGCCCACGCCAAGACGCTCGGCGAGCTGTCCGGGTCCCTGTCCGCGCTGGTCGCCACGGCCCGCGAGGGCAAGACCTCCCCGGCCGACATGCAGAACGGCACCATCACCATCACCAACGTCGGCGTCTTCGGCGTCGACACCGGCACGCCCATCCTGAACCCCGGCGAGTCCGCGATCCTCGCGGTCGGCGCGATCAAGCTCCAGCCTTGGGTCCACAAGGGCAAGGTCAAGGCCCGCCAGGTCACCACCCTGGCGCTGTCCTTCGACCACCGCCTCATCGACGGCGAACTCGGTTCCCGCTTCCTCGCGGACATCGCCGCCGTCCTGGAGCACCCCCGCCGTCTGATCACCTGGTCCTGACGGCCCGGACCGGCCCCCTGGCACCTGCCCGGGGGCCGGTCCCGGTACGCCGCCCGGCAGCCGCTCCGACGCGGCGAAATGCCCTTGTGGGGGTTTCCGCTGCGGTGTGATCATCGGCCAATGCATTTCCGCGCTGTCACAGCAGACCCCACCGACCTGGACCGCGCCCTCGCCTACCCGGCCGACGGCCCCGTCCCCGCCCTCACCCCCGAGAAGATCTGCGAAGAGTTCGCCGCGGGCCAGATGCGCCCCGAGTGGACCTGGTTCGCCGAGGACGAGAACGGCGAGATCCTGGCCCGCGCGCTGTGGTGGGGCCGTGCCGACAGCGAGCGCCCGATCGCGCTCGACTGCCTCCACGTACGCGGCTCCGTGGCCGACCCGGCCGCCGTCGCCGCCGGACTGCTCGCCGCCGGGCACGAGGCCTTCGGCAAGCTCCCCGACTACAACATCTCGCTGCCGCGCGACTGGCGCACCTCCCCGGACGGCCTGGCCGACGCGGTCGCCTGGCGCCAGAAGGCCGCCGCCTCCTCCGGCCTGGTCCGCGAGATCGAGCGGCTCCGCTTCGAGTGGACCCCCGCCGCCGGTACCGCCGAGCCCACCGGCCGCCTCGTCTTCCGCGAAGGCACGGACGAGGAGTTCCTCGACGCCTTCGTCCGCCTCTCGGCCGGCAGCCTGGACCTGCACACGCAGAACGAGCTGCGCACGATCGACGCCGGGGAACTGGCGCGCGACGACATCGAGTTCTACCTCGACTGCCCCGGCGAGCGCTCCTGGTGGCGCCTGGCCCACCTCCCGGACGGCACCCTCGCCGGCATGGCGATCCCCTCCGCGACCCCGTACCACCGCAACGTCGGCTACCTCGGCGTCGTCCCCGAACAGCGCGGGCAGGGCCTGATCGACGAGATCCTCGCCGAGATCACCCGCTTCCACGCCTCCGAGGGCGCCCAGCGCATCACCGCCACCACGGACACGGTGAACGTCCCGATGGCCGCCGCCTTCACGCGGGCCGGCTACGAGGTCACGGAGATCCGCCTGGTCCTGGAGGCGGCCCAGGGGGCCTGAGGGAACCGACGGGGTCCCCTGACGCGTGAGGGATGAGGACGGGAAGATACCGGCGGTGCGCCCTGGGAGCTGCAGAACTGGCTCGCGCGCTTCGATCCCGACCTGGAGGTCCGGGGCTGGGCCTGGTGGGACCTGACGGCCGCGCCCACGGGGAACGGGGTGCTGCGGCTCTGGACGGACACGTGGGGCGAGCCCTCCTTCGCCTGGGAGGACCTGCGGTGGCTCGCGTACGTGGCGGGCGCGCGGGCGGTGGCGAACCCACGGCTCGTGAAGCCCGAGGCCTGGGCCGGTGAGCTTTCCGTGGGCGGCGGCGGGGATCGTCGACACCAACACCTGGCGGTGAGCCGCCGAAGCCGGAAGTGACCGCGCGCGGAGGCTCCCGGGGCCTCCCGGCCGGGAGAGGGGTGGGGCGGGGTGTCCTTCGCGGAGTTGCAGGTGTGTGCCGTCGAGGCGGCCGATGTCACGGGTGGCGTGTGCGTGGTGCGGTGCATCGGCGGAGTGGCGCGGGCCGGGCAGGTGTACGCGACCGGCGAGCTGCGGACCAGGCTGCGGGGGATCGAGCGGTACGGGCGCACGGTCGGATCCTTCGACGCCGGGCACGTGGCGAAGGTACACCTCACGGGGCCCGTGGTCGCGTTGCTCGCGCGGGGGCAGGTGCTGACGTGCGTACCGCCGACCGGGCACGCGCTGGTGGAGCTGGAGGCGTGGCTGGCCACCGGGCCCCCGCTGCTGGAGGAGCCGGATTCGGAGCAGCTGCGGTCCCTGGCCACGTTCCGGATGCAGGACGAGGGGCTGCCCGACGGGGTGCGGCTGCGCTGGGGCCGCATCGCGCTCGCCGCGCTCGACCGGCTGGGCCGTCCCGAGGAACAGCCGTACGTACGGCACTACTTGCTCCAGCGCTTCGGTCCCGGCGGGGACGGGGATCCGGACCGTGACCCCGCCGCCCTGTGCCGGGACGTGCTGGCCCTCTTCGAGCTGACCCCGGCGCAGGCGGCGGCGCAGGCCCCCGGATGGCGGGACCTGCCGCGCCCCGCCATCCTGCGGCTGCGCCGGATCAAGAACCTGATCCCCTGCATGGCCCCGGCCCGGCCGTACCTCGCGGCGACCGACCCCTTGGCGGTGGCCGTGGACGCCTGGGCGGCGGTGCGGCCGGGGCTTCCGTAGGGGGCCTTCCGCGGGGGCTTCAGCGCGCCGCGCTGCCGAGCACCTTGGCCGGGGTGAGGCGTATGACGACCCGGACGTTCTCGGCCGGGGCGTTCGCATACTCCTCGCCCGCGCCCGGGCCCTCGTACTCCTCCGCGACGCGGACGGCGACGGCCCGGCCGATGTCCTCGGTGACGGTGGCGGTGCCGCGGATCTCGGCGTAGAGCGAGGAGTTGGCCAGGTCGAAGACGGTGAGGCCGATGCGGGGGTCCCCCACGATGTTGCGCTCCTTGCGGCGGCCGCGTTCGGTGGAGATCAGGATCTCGTCCCCGTCCCGGGTCACCCACACCACCGAACTCTGCGGGCTGCCGTCCGGGTTGAGGGTGGCGAGCACAGCGGGGTGCGGGGCGTCGAGGAGCTTTCGTACGGTGTCGTTCAGCACAAGAGTCATGTGGGCACGGTAATGGGGACGCCCGCCCGCCCAAAGCGACTTCGGCGCGGACTCGGGACGACTGGGGCAGGTCGGCCGCGGAGTCGAAGGGCAAGCCGCAGGAACGCGTGGCATCGACCCGAGGAACGCGTGCCCCGGCCCGCCGGGCTACCGTCACCCCAGGAGAAGGGCGCTCCACGCGCCCACGACCACCTGGGGGGAAGCCGTGTCCGCAACGGCTGCTGCGCACGAACGGACAGACCGGTCCGCACGCATACCGGAGGTCGACGCCCTGCGCGGTTTCGCGCTCCTGGGCATCCTGCTGGTCAACGCGCTGATGATGGCCGGCCCGTACGGCCCCGGCGGCGCCGTCGACCCGGACGCGACCACGCTCGACCGGACCGTCGAGGGGGTCGTACAGGCCCTGGTGGTCGGCAAGTTCTACCTGATGTTCTCGTTCCTCTTCGGCTACAGCTTCACCCTCCAGCAGGACTCCGCCGCACGCGACGGCGCGAGCGCCGTTCCCCGGATGCTGCGCCGCTCGCTCGGCCTGCTCGTCCTGGGCTTCCTGCACGCCGTACTGCTGTACACCGGCGACATCCTCATGACCTACGCGCTGCTCGGCCTGGTCCTGATCGCCGCACGGAACTGCTCGCCCGGGGCAGCCCTGCGCGCGGCCCGGATCGTGTACGGATGCGCGAGCGCCTTCCTGCTCCTCCTGGGTCTGGGCTCCCTGTTCATGTCGGACGCGGAGGCGGCCGAACTGAACGAACTCTCCGCGGAAGCCGCCGCACTGGTCGCCGACTACCGCGGCGACCCGGCGTCCGTCGTGCGGGCCAACCTCGGCCAGCTGCCCGACACGCTCCCCGCGGTGCTGCTGATGGGCGGCTTCGTCCTGGCCGCCTTCCTGACCGGCCTGTACTGCGGCAAGCGGCGGCTCCTCGCCGACACGGGGCAGTACGCGGCCCGGATGCGCCGCATCTGCGTGCTCGGCGTCGCCCTGGGCCTGCCCGGCAGCCTCTTCATGGCTCTCGCCGCCGGCGGCGCGCTCGGTCCCCGGTGGAGCCTCCTCGGTTCGGTCGTGGGCACGGTCACGGCCCCCGCGCTCACCGCCGCGTACGTCTGCGGGATGCTCCTCTTCATGAAGACGGCCCGGGGCGAGCGCACGGCAGTACTCCTCGCCCCCGCCGGCCGGATGGCCCTGACGAACTACCTGAGCCAGTCCCTCGTCATGGCCCTCGTCTTCACCGCCTACGGCCTCGCCCTGTACGACCGCCTCGGCGCGGCCGTCGTCGTACTCGGCGCGCTCGTCCTGTACGGGGCCCAACTCGCCCTCAGCAAGCACCTGATGGCCAGGTACCGGTACGGCCCGGTGGAATGGCTGCTGCGCGCGGTCACCCTCGCCCGCCTCCCGCGGAGCCGTGACGAGCGCCGCACCGCGGTCGCGTCCTGAGCCGTGATCGGGAAGGCTGGGACGCATGGTTTCGGTAGTGCAGAACGTAGCGATCGATTGTGCGGATGCCTATGGGCTGGCCCGCTTCTGGAGCGGCGTGACGGGCCGCCCGGTGAATCCGGCCGCCAGACCGGGTGACCTGGATACACAGGTACTGCTGGCAGAGGGCCCGGTGCTGTACTTCAACCAGGTGCCCGAGGCCAAGACGGTCAAGAACCGGATCCACCTGTGTCTGCGCCCCGAGACCTCGCGCGAGCAGGAGGTGGACCGGCTCCTGGGCCTCGGCGCCGTGCTGGTCGCCGATCGCCGCAATCCCGACGGCTCGGGCTGGGCCGTCCTGGCCGATCCCGAAGGCAACGAGTTCTGCGTCCTGCGCAGCGAGTCCGACAAGGCCGCCATGGAACCCTGACCGTGAGCGCTGTCGCCTTCAGCGCCGCAGATCGAGCAGCATCGCGTCACGGAGGTCCGTGCCCTCGCCCCCGGGCCGCGCCTCGCCGATCTTTCGGTATCCCCACGCCCGGTAGGCGGCCGATGCCGCTTCGCTCCCCGGGTGGACGTTCAACAGCACCCGCTCGGCCGCGACGCCGTCGAGCAGCGTCGTGTGCAGCCGTCGCGCGACACCCTGTCCGCGCCACGGTCCGCGCACGGCGAGTTCGATGAGCCCGAAGGTCCGGTGCCCGTCCTCGCGCCGCATGGCGGCGGGCACGGGCTCGGTGAACTCGTCCCACCACACCGTGTCGGGCGGGAGCGACCAGCCGTACGCCATGCCGACCGGCTCGCCCTCCGGGGTACGGGCCAAGGCCGCGCGGAAGGCGGGCTTGCGCGTCTGGACCGGGAAGCGGTGGAAGGCGGCGGCGACGTCGTCCGCGGTCTCGTTGTACGGAGGCTCCGCGAACGCTTCGGCGTAGATCAGCTCGAACGCGTCCGCGGCCCGCAGCGCGGCCGAGCCGTCCATGCGCGCTGTCTCGGTGGTCTCTTGCTGCGTCATGGTGTCCTTTCGGCCGCCCGCCAGGGGATGTTGCGCCAGGGGCTCGCCGGGTCGGTGGTCAGGGTGAGGTGGGTGGCCTGGGAGCCCGCGTACCACTCGCCGAACTCCTCCTCGTCGACGGGCCGGCGAAGTCGGAGGCGAGGACGCGTCGCACGCGCAGTGCGAACTCCCGGACGGGGCTGACCATCCCGGCGGGGAGCAGGCCGCGCAGGACCTGGGCAGGTACACGGTGTGCGCGGACTGCGGCAGGAACTGCTCCCTGCGGGCGAGGCGTCGAGGTGCCCCGCCCGGTCTCCGCGCGCCTTGGCCTCGTACAGCTCGCGCTCGATGGAAATCGGCGCCGTCCACCCATCCATGCGCATCACCCTAACGGGGCCAGCCGGGGCGCTGCCGGGGGTCCTGCCGAGGGCCTGTCGAGTCCGGGAAGGAGGTCCGCCCGGCCCGGACTTCTCCTTCGGGGGATTCGGAAGCGCCGGGAGTATTCTGCCGTCATGTCTTGGGACGAGGATGGACAGCCGCACGGCTTCTCATTGCGTCGGTCGGGGCGCAGCGAGCAGGAACCGGACCGTCTTCCCGAGGTACGTGAGTTGAGGAAGCTCGGCTGGGAGCTGGCTCCGGACGCCCCGTCGTGGGCGTTTCTGCCGTACGTCTGGCCCCAGGGGGCGCGTACCTGGATCCGGGACCGGTCGACCCGGTGGGTGGTCGAAACATGCATGGACGCCCTGCTCGCGATCACCGACGTGAGATGCGAGCCGATGACCGAGGAGGAGCTGCGCGTCATCACGGCCGACGAGGGCACGCTGCTCGCCGACGCCGGGGTTCCGGCGCCGCCGGCAGGCCGGCTGTGGCTCCTGCGCCCCGTGGGGCCGTTTGGAGACCTGGCCGGGCTGCTCGACCACCTTTGTGCCCGCGCCGATGGCGAAGGTGTGGACCTGTCGCTCAGCCGCTCACTCGTGGCACTGTGCGCGAAGGAACTGGCCGCACTCGCCCAAGGGCCGGCCCGGGATTGATTCCCAGGCTGCCTGCTGCCTTCTCCATCGGCAGCTCTCAGGGACGCCAGGGGACTTGGTAGTACTTGCAGGTGCCCGAGTCACAATTGTTCCAGCGGCCGGTGTGGAGCACGCCTGCCTTGAACATCTGGGTGTGCCCCCAGGCGACGAACTCCCCGGAGTGGTCGTCGTGGTAGTTGCGGCTGTCGGTCACCTTGGACTCGTTGGAGGCCAGACGCGTCGGCGACGGCCACCATGCCCGACGCTGGGAGGCGTTGATGTCGTTGAAGTTCACGGTGTTCCTGCCGCAGTAGGCATCGGGCCCGTCCTTGATGTTGATGCGGCAGTCGTTCGTCCAGTTGCCGGGGTTGATCTGCGGTCCGGAGTCGTGGATCAGCAGGCTGCGCCACTGGGGCCAAGGGCCGTTGAATTCCTGTCGGTACACGATGTCGATGGACCCGATGGATCCGTTACGGTCCCCGTATGCGCCGTTTCCCTTGACCTCGGCCGCGTAGCGGCTGATCTCCCGGCCGCAGACGCTGCCGTTCTCGCACCAGGAGTCGTAGTCGTCCGCCGCGGCGCGGGAGGCGGGGGCGGAAGCCGGGGCCGGGGCCGGGGTAATCGTGAAGTCGTCTGCGACGACGGTGGTGCGGTCCGTCGACCGCCCCTGGTTGTCCTCGGTGACCGTCAAGGTGCCGCCGATGCAGGTCCAAGCCGCCGGCCGTTCCGCCTTTGCCTGTTCCATGCATTTCCGCAGACCGTCACCTGTGGAGGGGTCGGGACCGCGCCATGCGTGCGGTGCAGTCCCGGCCGCGTCTGCGGCCGAGGGGGCGAGGATGAGCGGTGCCGCGGCCAAGCCGGCCACGAGCACGCGTACAAGGGTGGGCGCGATCTGCACGGCGTTTCCTCTCGGCCGACAGGGAGGGGGGCGGCCCGAGCGATCTTGGGCCATTGATCGGAAGGGAGGCAAACTCGCCTCCACGGAAGGGTGATCCGACGCGAATGCCCCGCGGCGGCCGCCTATCGGTTGTCCTGGCGGGGGTCGGTCCGCGCCAGTTCTGCCCATACGGTCTTGCCGACGACCCGGTCGGACGCGCCCCAGCGCTCCGAGAGCGCGCTCACGATGTGCAGCCCCCGCCCGAACTGGTCGTCGTCGGCGGCTGCTCGCGGTTCGGGGCGGCGCTCTCCTTTCGGATCGGTGACCTCGATGCGGAGCACTGCTCCGGTGAGCCGGACCTCGACCCGGAAGTACCGGTCCCACACGGAGCCGTGCAGTAGCGCGTTCGTGGTCAGCTCGCTGGTCAGCAGCGCCGCGTCCGCGGCGAGCTCGGGCCGCCCCCACGCCACGGCGAGCCACGCGGTGTGCCGGCGGGCGGTGGGTACGGAGTCCTGGCGGGGCGGGTAGTTCCGTACGTCGCGACGTGTGAGTCCGTCCATTGCTGTGCACCTCCGGTACGGGCGGTGGCATGCCGGTGCCGTCTCGTGGACAGCCCGGTGCGCTTCCGCCAACTGACTCTGTGCGGTGAGTAGTTCGTCACTGACCGTAGAGTGACCGCGTGGGTGGGTGCAACCTCTTCCGGAGATATCTATCCCCAAGGAGTAGTTGTGCGGTTCCGGCCGGGCACGGTTGACTGCATTCGGTACAGGGAGGTGGGCCAAGTGGCCACGGACAACCGGGTATCGACGGTGCTGGCACGCCGATTGGGCGGGGAGCTGCTGCGCTTGCGTGACGCGGCGGGGCTGACCCAGCCACAGGCGGCGCAGGTACTGAGTGCGACGGCGGCCAAGGTCGCCAAGATGGAGCGCGGCTGGGTTCCGTTCCGCGACCCGGACATCGTGGCCTTGTGCAAGCTCTACGGGGTGACGGACGAGGCAGTGGTCCACAGCCTGCTGTCCCTCGCCAAGCTGGACCGAGAGCGTCGCAAGGCCAAGGGCTGGTGGCACCACATGCCGATCGTGGGCGGCCTGGGTGAGTACATCGCGATGGAGGAGATCGCCACACGTATCCGCACGTGGCACCCTGCCTTGGTCCCCGGACTTCTCCAGACCCCGGAATACGTGAGGGCGTTGGGCGTCACGTCCAACTGGTCGCACCCCGACGAGATCGAGGCGTTGGTGACCTCACGCATCAAGCGGCAGGCCCGGCTGCGGGGTGACGCGCCCCTGGAGTTCCACGCAGTGCTGTGGGAAGCCGCGTTGCGCCACCAAGTCGGCACTGTCGAAGTGATGCGCGCGCAGCTCGACCATCTGGTGCAGATGGCGAAGCTGCCGCATGTCCACGTGCAGGTGCTGCCCTTCCGGGCGGGGAGACACCATGGAGTCGACGGTTCCTTCAACATCGTTTCGTTCGCGGATCCCGGGGCGCTGGACGTCGGCTACGCCGAGACCATCGGCTCTACCCTGTGGGCAGAGGGGGCGGAGGCCAACGAGGCGTACGGCCGGGCGTTCGCCCGGGTGTCACGGCTGAGTCTTGCGCCGCACGACTCCGTGAGCCTGATCGATGCCATCAGCAAAGGTATGTAAGCCCGTGAACGAATACGAGTTCGTGAAGTCCAGTTACAGCAGCGACCAAGCCAACACGGAGTGCGTGGAGGTGGCCACCAACATCGCCGGCACGGTTGCCGTTCGGGACAGCAAGCGGAGCGACGGGCCCGTCATCCGGGTCACCGCCACCGCGTGGACCGCCTTCGCGGCGCAGGCGGGGTGATCATCCGGACCGGGCGGCTGACCCTGTTGCCGCTGGAGGCTGCGCACGCCGAGGAGATGACCACGGTGCTGGGTGATCCGGAGCTGCACGCCTTCATCGGCGGGGCTCCGCTCACCGTGTCAGAGCTGCGCACCCGCTACGCGCGGCTGGTCGCCGGTTCGCCGGACCCCGCCGTCTCCTGGTGCAACTGGGTGGTCCGGCTCGACGCCGAGGGCTGCCTGACCGGGACGGTCCAGGCGACCGTGTCCGGGGAGGCCGCCGAGATCGCCTGGGTCGTCGGTACGCCCTGGCAGCGCCGCGGCATCGCCGTCGAGGCGACCCGGGCGATGGTCGAGTGGCTCGGGAAGCAGGCCGGGGTGCGCACCGTCATCGCGCACGTCCACCCCGACCACACCGCATCCGCCGCCGTTGCCACGCGGGTCGGACTCACCGCCACGGACCGGGTCCAGGACGGCGAGATCCGCTGGGAGGGACCCGCCTGACGGGGCATCGTTCGAGGGTGACGGTGTACACGCAGGTCAAAGGCGTACGTAGGCCGGTTGCGCGGCGTGTCCGCGGCGGCGGTGCGGGGGCTCGGGTTGCGGGGTCTGACGGGGTGTCGGTGAGTGGGCTGGGACACGTCCCATGTCACGTCCCACGTCACCTCACGCCCCGGCACGTCCCATGCCGCGGCTCCTCGACAGGAGAGATCCGTTGCACCGCATCACGCGCTACACCGTCCCCGCCGCCCTCTGCCTGAGCCTCCTGACCGCGTCCCCCGGTCTGGCGTCGGCGGCCGCGGAGTCGTCCGCGAAGCCGCAGGCCGCCGCGTTCGTGGCCGCCGCGCCGGCCGGGAAGGCCATCCCCGGTACCGAGGCCCTGCTCGCGCAGGTGCAGTCGCTGGGCGGGGTCGGCGGGCTGCTCAAACCCGTCACCGATCTGCTGGCCGCCGTCCTGAAGTCCCCCGACGGCAAGATCCCGGAGGCGGACCTGGCCGCCTTCAAGGAGAAGATCGACGCCGCGATCGCAGAGCTGAAGAAGAGCCTGCCCGCCGCCCCGGCCGTGCCGGTACCGGTCCCGCCGGTGGACGCGCCGAACCTCCCGGTGGACCCGCCGAAGCTGCCGGTCGAGGCGCCGAAGCTGCCGGTGGACGCTCCGAAGCTGCCGGTGGAGGCGCCGGCGCTGCCGGTGGAGGCGCCGAAGCTGCCCGTCGATGCCCCGAAGCTCCCGGTGGAGGCGCCGGCGCTCCCCGTGGACGCCCCGAAGCTGCCCGTGGCGCTCCCCGTCTCCGCCCACAAGGCCAAGGCCGCCGCCGGCCCGCTCGACCTGGCCACGGGTGCCATCGACAAGCTCAAGGGCTCCGTCGACGGCCTCACCAAGGCCGCCGGCCCCTGCGGCTGCTCCACGGACGCCAAGGCCAAGGCCACCGACGTGGTGACCGACCTGGTCGCGGCCCTGGTCGCCCTGCTCACCGGCCTCGGCCTCCCGGGCCTGCCCCCGCTCCCGGTCCCGGTCCCGCTGCCCGTCCAGTAGCGGCTGCCGCACCCCCGGCCCCGGCGCTGCCCGCCCAGGAGCGGCAGCGCCCCGCCGGGCCCTCGCGGCCGAGCGTGGCACGCCCCCGCCCCGGGGCTCCGGTTCCCTCCGCGGCAGCGGCCCCGCCCCGGTGCACCCCGGGCTGCGGCACGCCCGGCCCCCGGGGCTCCCGTTCACGAAGCGGCCAGCGCCCCCGCGTGCCGCCGCGCGACCGTACGGACCCCCTTGACGCGCCCCCCGCCCAGGTGGACGCTCCCGGGGCTCGGATCCGTACGGTGCGTTGGGGGGCCGGAATGCCGGAGCAGTCGGAGGGGCGTGTCCAGACGGCGGGGGAGCTGCGGGCCCTGCTCGCGGCGCGCGGGGCGCGGTGGTCCGTGAGCGAGCACCTCGCCGACGGGGATCCCGTACCGCGGCCCGCCCTGGGCCTGGGGGCGAGCACGGCGGCGGCAGTCGAGCTGACCCCCGCCGAGGCCGCGCCGCCGGTGGACCTGCGGAGCCTCGTGGGCCGGGCCAGTGGCAATCCGCACCTCACCCGGCGCAGGACGGCGCACGGCCTGCTCCCGGGCACGGGCACGGGCACGGGAACCCGGGCCCCCACCGCCCGCCCCTCCGCCGTGGACTGGCGGAGCCGGTGGGGCTGGCCCTGGCTCACCAAGGTGAAGGACCAGAACCCGTGCAGCGCGTGCTGGGCGTTCGGGGCGGCCGGCCTGGTGGAGTCGATGGCCCGCATCGAGCACCACGTGTGGGCCGAGCGGTCCGAGGGGGACGTGCACGACGGGATGAAGGCCCCCTGCGGGCAGACGGGCAGCCCCGAGGCCGCCCTCGACTGGATCCGGACCAACGGCGGACTCGCGGACCCGGGCTGCTGGCCGTACTCGCCGCCGCCGCCCGGTACCCCCGTCGACCGCCGGGAGGCCTGGCGGGCCGAGTACACCCCGAGCTGGGACCGCTCCGGCCGGACCGTCCGCATCACCGGGCACGTCCGGCTCGGCGACGTGGAGCAGCAGAAGGCGTGGCTGGACACGGTGGGCCCGCTGACCGCCTGCTTCGACGTGTACGAGGACTTCTTCGGCCTCGGCTCCGGCGTCTACCACCGCACCAGCGACCGCCTGGCGGGCGGCCACTGCGTCCTGATCACCGGCTACGACGACGCGGCCGGCTGCTGGCTGTTCAAGAACTCCTGGGGGACCGGCTACCACGTGGGCGGCTACGGCCGGATCGCGTACGGCGAGGCGCGGATCGACGACTGGGCGAAGTGCGGGCTGCAGGACACCAACATCGACCCGTGGAGCAAGCGCCGCCTGCACGCCGGGAACGTCTACGAGAGCGGCAACGGGCGCGCCCACCGCAACTTCGAGATGGCGGCGCGGGGCGGCGGCGGCTCGCTCCAGCACTGGTGGCGCGGGGGCGACGACCCCTTCCCGTGGGCCCGCGGCCGGGCCTTCGCGTCGGACGCCTCCGGCCAGCCGGCCTTCACGGGCACCACCTACAACCGGAACATGGAGTCGCTGCACGTGACCGCCGGCGGCCGGCTGCGCCACTGGTACTACGAGCAGTCCGGCGGCGCCTGGCGCGACGGCGGCGCATTCGGCCCGGGCGACGCGGCGATCGGCTCGACCCCGGGCTTCATCCAGAGCGACTACGGGGCGCCGGGCAACTTCGAGGTGGTCGTCCGCACCGCCGACGGCCGCCTGAACCACTGGTGGCGCATCAACGGCGCCCCCTGGACCTGGAACGACGGCGGCCGCTTCGCCTCCGGCATCGCCCACTACGGCCCGGCCCTGATCCAGACCCGTTCCCGCCACCTGGACCTGGTGGCCGCCCGCACCGACGGCCGGATGCAGCTGTGGTGGCGCGACGACCCGAACGGCTTCGTCTGGCGCCCCGGCGAGATCTTCGGCGCCGGGATCACCTCCGCACCCTGCATGATCGAGGCGCAGCACGGGGCGGCCGACGAGGACACCGCCGGGAACTACGAGCTGTGCGTGACGGGTGCGGGCGGCCGGATCGAGCACTGGTGGCGCGGCAACGCGGCCGGTACGGCCTGGCAGCGCTCCGCGGTCTTCGGCCACGACGTGCTGGCCGTCACCGGGATGCTGCAGGGCAGCTTCGGGTTCAACCTGGAGGTGATCGCCCTGCGCACCGACCGCCTGCTCCAGCACTACTGGCGCGACGGCGCGGGCTGGCACGAAGGGGCCGTGATCGGCCCGGCGTGAGGGGACCCGGTCTCGGGGGCCGGGCGAAGAGGAGTGCGCGTGGAGGTACGCGAGGTGTCGCTGGCCCCGGGTGAGCCGTACGAGCTGCGGCTGACAGGGCGTGGTGCGCGCGGGTACGTGTGGACCTGGCAGGTGACCGGGGACGCGGACGCCGTCTCCGTGTCCGAGGGCCCGCCGCCGCCCGCCGCCGCGGAGCCTCCGCTGCCCGGGGCGAGCGTCGAGCGCGTGTACGTCGTACGGGCCCGGGCGGGCGGCCGGGCGCGGATCCGGTTCGCGCAGGTCCGGCCGCCGTATCCGCAGGAGGCGCCGTACGACGAGTTCGTCCTGGACGTGGTGGTGGCGGCGCCGGGGGAGTGAGGGCCGGTGAGGGGCCCCGCCGGTGGGGGTCCGCATCCTGGACGGGCGGCGGCTTGCACCTCTGTTGTATCTATGCTGTGCGCATGCCATCAGCCACCACCGCCCCGACCGCCGCCGAACGCGTCTACCAGCACGTGAAGCGGGGCGTGCTGGAGCGCCACTACGAGGGCGGGACCCTGCTGACGGAAGGCGAGCTCGCCGTCGCCGTCGGGGTCTCCCGCACGCCGGTCCGCGAGGCGCTGCTGCGGCTGGAGACCGAGGGGCTGCTGAAGCTGTACCCGAAGAAGGGCGCCCTCGTCCTCCCGGTCTCCGCCCAGGAGATCGCCGACGTGATCGAAACCCGTCTGCTGGTCGAGGAGTTCACCGTCCGCAGGGCCGTGCCCGCCCCGCCCGGCCTGCTGGAGCGGCTCGCGGAGCTCATCGAGGAGCAGCGCCGGCTCGGCGCCGCCGGCGAGCTCGGCGCGATGATGGCCGCGGACCGGGCCTTCCACGCGGAGATCGTGCGCAGCGCCGGCAACCAGATCCTGAGCCGCCTCTACGACCAGCTGCGCGACCGCCAGCTGCGCATGGGAGTCGCCGTGCTGCACGCGCACCCCGACCGGGTGGAGCGGACGCTGTCCGAGCACACGGAGATCCTCGACGCGCTGCGCGCGGGCGACGCCGAGACGGCCGCCGCCGCGGTACGGGCGCACGTGGGCCGGGTCGCGGAACTGGTGCGGGGGTCCGACCGATGAGCGCCGAGGCCGGCGGGGCGGCGGCTCCGGCCGCTGCTCCTGCTGTGCCCCTTGTGCCCGTCGTGCCCGTCGTCAAGGATCCACCGGGCGGCCGCAAGGCGGTCCTGGTGTGGTCGATCGGCGTCGCCGTGTACTTCGTCGCGGTCATCTTCCGCACCAGCCTCGGCGTCGCGGGGCTGGAGGCCGCCGACCGCTTCCACGTGAACGCCTCCGCGCTGTCCACCTTCTCCCTCCTGCAACTGCTGGTGTACGCGGGCATGCAGATACCCGTCGGCCTGATGGTGGACCGGCTCGGCACCAAGAAGGTCCTCACCCTGGGCGCGGTGCTCTTCACCGCCGGCCAGATCGGCTTCGCGCTCTCCCCCTCCTACGGGATGGCCCTGGCCGCCCGCGCCCTGCTGGGATGCGGCGACGCCATGACCTTCATCTCCGTGCTGCGGCTCGGGACGCGCTGGTTCCCCGCCCGCCGGGGCCCGCTGATGGCGCAGCTGGCGGGCCTGATCGGGATGGCGGGCAACCTGGTCTCCACCCTGGTGCTGGCGCCCGTCCTGCACGGGGTCGGCTGGATCCCGGCGTTCGCGGGCAGTGCGGTGGCGGGGCTGATCGTGCTGGTCCCGCTCGTGCTGTTCCTGCGCGACCACCCCGAGGGCCACGAGCCCGCGCCGGCGGCCACCGGGGCGGGAGGCTTCGGCGCGGGGGAATTCGTACGGCGCCAGATCTCCGACTCCTGGAAGGAGCCGGGCACCAAGCTCGGCCTGTGGGTGCACTTCACCACGCAGTTCCCGGCGATGGTGTTCCTGCTGCTGTGGGGCATGCCGTTCCTCGTCGAGGCGCAAGGCCTCTCGCGCACCACCGCGGGCGGGCTGCTGACGCTGGTCGTCGCCTCGAACATGGCACTCGGCCTGGTCTACGGCCAGGTCGTGGGCCGGCGGCAGTCCTCGCGGATCCCCCTCGCGCTCGGCACGGTCGCCGTCACCGCGCTGCTGTGGGGCTCGGTCCTGGTCTACCCGGGGGACCACGCCCCGATGTGGCTGCTGGTCTGCCTGTGCCTGGTGCTGGGCACGTGCGGTCCGGCCTCGATGATCGGCTTCGACTTCGCCCGTCCGGCCAACCCGGCGGAGCGCCAGGGCACGGCATCCGGGATCACCAACATGGGCGGCTTCATCGCGTCCATGACGACCCTGCTGGTGGTGGGCCTGCTCCTCGACGCCACGGGCGACAACTACCGCGTCGCGTTCTCTTCGGTCTTCGTCCTGGAGGTGTTCGGCATCGCCCAGATCCTGCGCCTGCGCGGCCGGGCCCTGGCCCGCGAACGCGAGCGGTCGGTGCCGGTGCCGGTGCCGGTGCTGCTGCCGGAACGGGCCGCGGCCCCGCCGGCCCGGTGCACGTAGGACGGGGTGCACGTAGGCGCCGGGGCCCGCGTCCTCTGACATGGGCCGGGCGGGACAGACCCCCGTCCCTACGAGCGGGCCGCGCGGCCGCGTGTGCCGCGCGCGCAGGAGTCCGGGTGTGGCCGGCCGGCCGGTCGGCTACGGCGTCACGGAGAAGTGCGTCAGGATGGCCTCCGCCAGCGCCTGGTCGCCCTCCACCTTCACCCGGTCGGCGACCGAGTGCGCCCGCACGCGGCCGGCCGCGAGGCGTACGTACGTCTCCCAGTCCAGCGTCAGCGTCACCGCCGGCCCCAGCGACGGGGCCTTGTCGATCGTGCCGCGCCCTTCCGCGTCGACCCGTACGGTCCGCATGAACTCCAGTGCTCCGTGCACGTCGATGACGACCGCGGAGTTCGCGGGCGCGCCCGCCTTCTTCGCGACGACCTTCGGCAGCCCGGCCAGCAGGACGTCCCGGGCCACGTGCGCGCCCGGGGAGTCCCAGTTCCCCAGCGCGCCCAGCGCCGCCCGCAGGTCCTGCTCGTGGATCCACACGTCGAAGGCGCGCAGCCGCAGCGAGTGCTCCAGCGTCGCCGGCTCGCCCAGCGGTCCGCGAATCAAGGTGTCCGGATCCCGCTTCTCGTTGCGGAGTTGGCGCGAGCGGCGGATGACCGTGTACTCCAGCTCCGAGGTCATCTCCGGCGCGGTGTGGTGACGCCGTACGTCGACCTGCACCTCCATGTACCGGGAGAACTCGTCGACCACGTGCCGCAGGTCCCTGGGCAGGGTGTGGATCGGCCGGGGGTCGCCGAGCTGCTCGCATTCAATGCCGATGATGTGTGACACGACATCACGCACGGACCAGTTGGGGCAGGGCGTCGCCCTGCTCCACTCGCCCTCCGTCAGCGGAAGGACCAGCTCGGATATCGCCTCGATGGAGTGCGTCCACGCGTCGGCATAGGGCTGAAGGCTGGGATGCGGATGGACGGTCAACGGGACCCCTCGCGTGCTGTTCATTGGCGCGTTGGCGCGTTCTGGAAGCTTATGCAATGGCTTCAAAACTACGCTGCCGAAGAGCACCCCGGCAGTGCTTTCGTGTGACGATCGTAGGCCCGAGTTGACGGCTTGAATGCCAGGACGGTGGTACTGTGCGCGCTTCCCTGATCCAAATCGCGGTGAATGAGGGGGAGTCGGTGGGTTCCCGCCGCTCCCGCGCGGCCGACCTCGTACGCGAACAGTCCGCCTCCGATCTCGTCGTCCTCCCCGAGCTGTGGACCATCGGGGCCTTCGCCTACGAGCAGTTCGAGACGGAGGCGGAGCCGCTGGACGGCCCGACCTACGAGGCCATGTCCAAGGCGGCCCGCGACGCGGGGGTCTGGCTGCACGCCGGTTCCTTCGTGGAGCGCGCGGGCGACGGCTCCCTCTACAACACCGCGCTCGTCCTCTCCCCGACGGGCGAGCTCGCGGCCACCTACCGCAAGATCCACCGCTTCGGCTTCGACCAGGGCGAGGCGGTCCTGATGTCCGCCGGCGACTCCCTGACCACCGTCGCCCTGCCGGAGCAGACGCTCGGCATCGCCACCTGCTACGATCTTCGCTTCCCGGAACTGTTCCGCGGCCTGGTCGACGCCGGGGCGACGACGATGGTGGTGGCCGCGGGCTGGCCGGCCCGCCGCCGCTCCCACTGGACCCTCCTGAACCGCGCACGGGCCGTCGAGAACCAGTCGTACGTCCTCGCGTGCGGGCTGTCCGGCACCCACGCGGGCGTCGAGCAGGCCGGCCACAGCCTGGTCGTCGACCCGTGGGGCGAGGTCCTGGCGGAGGCGGGCCCGGGCGAGGACGTGCTGACGGTGGAGCTCGACCCGGCGAAGGTCGCCGAGACGCGGGAGCAGTTCCCGGCCCTGAAGGACCGCCGCCTGGGTCGCTGAACCGGTGGGGTCCACTTGTGCGAAGTCAGCGCGAGACGAAGGGTGAGTGCGGGACGTGGCGGACGGGGACATAGGGGACAGAGGGGCGGCACCGGCGGCGGGGCAGCCGGAGCCGCCGGCCGAGCGGCCGTCCCCGGCCCCGGCCGAGCGGCCGTCCATGGCCCCGCCCGCTCGGCCGTCCCCGGCCCCGGCCGAGCGGGCCAGCGCGTGGACGCCTGCCGCGCCCCCTCGGGCGAGCTCCTCCTGGTCGAACTGGAGGACCTCAACCCGTACCTCTCCCTCGACCTCCTGCCCGAGCCGACCCGCGAAGCGTTCGTGACGTCCCTCGTCCGCTCCCTCCACGCGTTCACGACGTGATGTCAGACCCGGGTGCGACGCTCGGCCCATGGACAAGCAGACGTTCTGGAAGCTGATCGAAACAGCCCGCGCGGACGCGGAGCCCGACCAGGTCGCGGTGCGCGCGGCGGAGCTGCTCGCGCACTACCCGGCGCCGGAGATAGCCGTCGGACTCCTTCACGATCAGCTACCCGCCCCTGGACCCGTCCTGGGACTTCGACTTCGACGACACCGCCGAAATCTCCCCCCGCCTCCCCCGCCTGACGGCCCTCTTCGCCTAGAGCCCGCTGGTGTCGAGGTCGAGGTCGAACGGGGCCGGGAGGTGGACCGGGGTCCCGAAGGGGTGCGGACCGTCGACGTCGGTGTAGCCGAGGCGGCCCGGGCCGCCGAACAGGGTGACGGTCTTCTCCAGCCGGTCGACCAGCAGGTACAGCGGCGCGCCGTACTCGGCATACCGCTTCCGCTTGACGACCCGGTCGGTCTCGGCGTTGGACTTCGAGGTGACCTCGACAATCAGGAGGGTCTGGTCGGGCAGTAGCGACGAGCCACCCTGTGCGAGGTCCTCAGGGACCACGGCGATATCGGGGACGTACCAGTTCGCGGAGCCCGGCAGATCGAGATTCCCCGATCCCTCCACACAGCCGAGCTCGTCCACCCGCCCCTCGATCTGGCGGCGTACGAGCTTCGCGGCTCGTTCGTGGTCCCAGCTCGGCGTCAGTTGCGTGAGGATCCCTTCAACGATCTCGCTACGGTCCCCGTGCCAGCGCTGGATGGCGTACTTCAGCGCGTGCTCGGGGTCGATGCCCTCGCTGTAGTCGTGCGCGGTGGTCATGCCGGACGCCTCCTTCGCTGCCTTCGACCAGCGTCCCACGGGGCTTCGCCCGGGGTCGTCACCCGGACGGGTGCACATAGGACGGGGTGGCACCCTTGGGGCATGAATTCTGCCGCGTCCGCACCCCGTCGCGCCCGAGTCCGTGCCCCCGAGCTGATCGGCAAGGGCGGCTGGCTCAACACCGGCGGTAAGCCGTACACCCTCGCCGACCTGCGGGGACGTGTTGTGATCTTGGATTTTTGGACCTTTTGCTGCATTAACTGCCTGCACGTCCTCGACGAGTTGCGCGAGCTGGAGGAGAAGCACCGCGACACCGTCGTGATCATCGGGGTGCACTCGCCGAAGTTCGTGCACGAGGCCGAGCACGCCGCCGTGGTCGACGCCGTCGAGCGGTACGGGGTGCACCACCCCGTGCTCGACGACCCCGAGCTCGCGACCTGGAAGCAGTACGCCGTCCGCGCGTGGCCCACGCTCGTGGTGATCGACCCCGAGGGGTACATCGTCGCGCAGCACGCCGGCGAGGGGCACGCGCACGCCATCGCGCGACTCGTCGAGGAGCTGGAGGCCGAGCACGAGGCCAAGGGGACGCTGCGGCGCGGGGACGGGCCGTACGTGGCTCCCGAGCCGGTGGCGGGTGTGCTGCGGTTCCCCGGGAAGGCGCTCCCGCTGCCGTCCGGGAACTTCCTCGTCTCCGACTCGACGCGCCACCAGCTGGTGGAGCTGGCCGCCGACGGGGAGAGCGTCGTACGACGCGTCGGCAGCGGGGAGCGCGGCTTCACCGCCGGGAGCTTCAGCGAGCCGCAGGGGCTGGCGCTGCTGCCCGACGGGTCCGTGATCGTCGCCGACACCGTCAATCACGCGCTGCGCCGCTTCGACCCCGCCACGGGCACTGTCGAAACCGTCGCCGGGACCGGGCGCCAGTGGTGGCAGGGCTCGCCCACCTCCGGGCCGGCCCTGGAGGTGGACCTGTCCTCGCCGTGGGACGTGGCCTGGTGGCAGGGCCGGGTGTGGATCGCGATGGCGGGCGTCCACCAGCTGTGGACCTGGGATCCGGAGGCGGGGACCGTGGAGGTCGCCGCCGGCACGACCAACGAGGGGCTGCACGACGGGCCGGCCGCCGAGGCCTGGTTCGCGCAGCCGTCCGGGCTCGCGGCCGCCGGGGACCGGCTGTGGATCGCCGACTCCGAGACCAGCGCCCTGCGGTACGTCCACCGCACCGATGCCGGATACGTCATCACCACCGCCGTCGGGACGGGGTTGTTCGACTTCGGGCACCGCGACGGCGACGCCGCCCAGGCGCTGCTCCAGCACCCGCTCGGAGTCACCGCCCTGCCCGACGGCTCGGTCGCGGTGTGCGACACCTACAACCACGCCCTGAGGCGGTACGACCCGGCGACCGGGCAGGTCACCACGCTCGCCACCGACCTGCGCGAGCCCAGTGCCGCCGTGCTGGCCGGGGAGGACATCGTGGTCGTCGAGTCCGCCCGACACCGGCTGACCCGGCTGCGGCTCCCCGAGGAGGCCGTACGCGTGGACGCGGTCGCCCACCGTACGCGGCGGGCCGCGACCGAGGTGGCCCCCGGCACGCTCCGGCTGGACATCGTCTTCCAGGCTCCGAGCGGCCAGAAGCTGGACACCCGGTACGGGCCTTCGACGCGCCTGCTGGTCTCCTCGACCCCGCCCGAGCTGCTGGCGGGCGGGGACGGGGCCGGGACCGACCTGATCCGGGAGCTCGCGCTGAACCCGGAGGTCGCCGAGGGCGTCCTGCACGTCTCCGCGATGGCCGCCTCCTGCGACGACGACCCGGAGAACGAGTACCCCGCCTGCCACGTCCACCAGCAGGACTGGGGGGTGCCGGTACGGGTCACCCCGCAGGGTGTCGCCCGGCTCCCCCTCGTCCTCGCGGGCCTCGACGCGTAGACGGCCGGAGCGCGGGCCTAACCCTCCTGCCCCTCCTGCCCCTCGTGGTCCTCCTGCCCCTCGTGGTCCCCGTGGTCCCCGTGGTCCCCGTGGTCCCCGTGTCCGTCCTTCTCCCCGTCCTTCTCCTCGTCCTTCCCGATGCGGGCGAGGAGGAGGTTCGGGTCGCGCATCGTGACGAAGGCGGCGCTGGGTACGTAGACCTTGTGGTGGCGGATCGCCACCGACGTGGGGTTGGACAGCCCGTCCTGCGCGGTCAGCAGGACGGTGTGGGTGCCGTCGGGCCGCACCTGGGCGAGCTCGCTGGTGGCGTTCAGGGCGGCGAGGGCCGTGTCGCCGGGTCCGGGGAAGGCGAAATCGTCGATCCCCGCCAGCCCGGTTGCCCGGACCGCGATCGCCCCCGCCGACCCGTCCGCCCCGATCGGGATGCGCAGGAGCGTGCCCCGGTCGAAGTTGGACACCCACACCGCGTGGTGGTGCACCTTGATGCCGTTGGCGCCGATGAACGAGGTCGGTTCGAGCGCGGCGCCGGTGGCCCACCGCGTCACCTCGCCGTCGTCGAGGGAGACGCGCCACACCGTGGCGAGGACCGAGTCGGCGGCGTAGAGCACGCCGTGGTGCTCGTCGAGCGCGAGGCCGTTGGCGAAGCTGCCCGCGGGCAGGTCGGCGAACTTGGAGACCTCGCCGTCCGGGTCGATCCGGTAGATGCCGGTCTCGGTCGTGCCGGTGAGGTAGGGGACGTAGATCGTCCCGTCGTGGGTGCGCACGATCCCGGTGACGACCGCGACGCCGACGACGGGTGTGGCCGGGTTCTCGACGGCGGGCAGGGTCGCGAGGATCCGGGTGTCGCCGTGCTTGGTGACCCGGGCGACCTGGCGGGCGAGGGCGAAGGTCAGGTCGGCGGAGCCGTCGGGTTCCAGGGCGATGGCCTCGGGTGTCTGCCCGGCGGCGAAGTCGAAGTGGGCGACGACGCGCGGATCCGTGAGCGAGAACGAGGACCGCGACGGCGGGGGCGGTTCGGCCGCGGCCGTGGCGGTGGCCGTGGTGGCGGCGGCGGACGTGAGCAGGGCGAGGGTGACGGCGACGGCACCGCTGCCGGCGATGCGCGGCAGACGGAGTGTGCGGAGCGTGCGGATCACGGGGCTCTCCTTCTCGGCCGGGCGGGGAATACCCGGCGTGACGAGAAGGCAGAAGAACATGACGCGCCGTCACGATGGGTGCGCCATGCGGTAGCGGGGTCGTGCGTCACCCGCCCGCCGGGGGACGTCCCCCGGCGGGCGCCGGTACCGACGGGTCGGAAGAGCGTCAGCTCTCCAGGAACGCGACCATCGTGTTGGCCAGGAGGTACGGGTCGTCCGCGCCGCACAGTTCGCGGGCGCTGTGCATCGACAGGATGGCCACGCCGATGTCGACGGTCTGGATTCCGTGGCGGGCGGCGGTGATCGGGCCGATCGTCGTGCCGCACGGCATGGAGTTGTTGGAGACGAAGGTCTGCCACGGCACGCCGGCCCGCTCGCAGGCGTTCACGAACACCGCGCGTCCGCTGCCGTCGGTCGCGTACCGCTGGTTGACGTTGACCTTGAGGATCGGGCCGCCGTTGGCGCGCGGGTGGTGCGAGGGGTCGTGCCGCTCCGCGTAGTTGGGGTGCACGGCGTGGCCGGTGTCCGAGGAGAGGCAGATGGCGCCGGCGAAGGCCCGGGCGCGGTCCTCGTAGGTGCCGCCGCGCGAGAAGACTGAACGTTCCAGCACGTTGCCCAGCAGCGGCCCGTCCGCGCCGGTGTCCGACTGCGAGCCGTTCTCCTCGTGGTCGAAGGCGGCCAGTACGGGGATGTGGTCGAGCTTGTCGGCGGCCGAGGCCGCCGCCAGCGCGACGACGCCCGCGTGCACGGACAGCAGGTTGTCCATGCGCGGGCCGGCCAGCAGCTCGCGGTCGCGGCCCAGGTAGGCCGGCGGCTCGATCGAGTGGACCATCAGGTCCCAGCCGGCGACGGAGCCGCGCTCGAGCCCCTCCTCGTCCTCCAGGAAGGCGATCAGGTCGCCCTCGTGGACCTCGCCCAGACCCCAGATCGGCTGCATGTGGCGCTGCTTGTCGAGCTTGAGCCCGTCGGTGTTCACCGACCGGTCCAGGTGGACGGCGAGTTGGGGTACGCGCATCAGCGCGCGGTCGATGTTGACGAGCCGCTCGGTGCCGTCGTGCAGGGTCAACCGCCCGGCCAGGCCGAGGTCGCGGTCGAGCCAGGTGTTGAGCAGGGTGCCGCCGTAGATCTCCACGGCGATCTGCCGCCAGCCCTGCGAGCCGGTGTCGGGCAGCGGCTTGACCCGGAGGTTGGGGGAGTCGGTGTGCGCGCCGACGATCCGGAACGGGGTGTGCGCGGCGGCGCCTTCGGGCACGTACCAGGCGATGATCGCGCCGCCCCGGAGTACGAACTTGCCCCCCGTGCTCGCGTCCCAGGCGTCCGTTTCGGCCAACTGCCTGAATCCGGCCTTCTCCAGCCGCTCGGCCGCGTTGGCCACGGCGTGGTACTGCGACGGACTGGCCGTCAGGAAGGTCATCAGGTCGTCGGTGTGGCCGCGGTCGAAGCGGGCGGCGGGAGAGCTCATGTGGTTCACCTTAACGACGGTCGTGTTCGTCATGGCCGGACTGCGGCGGATAGCCAGAGGAAGGGACCGCGAGGGCTGTGGCCCGGTCCCCGAGCTCCTCAGCCCGGCGGGCGCTCGAAGCGTCGCTGCAGCTGTCTGCGCTCGCCCCGGCGGATGCGCGGGAGCATCTCCGGGGTCTGCGCGGAGCGCTGTGCGCGTCTTTTGCGTCCGGCGCAGAAGATACAGGCCTCACCCGGTGGCGCGTCGGGATCGATGGGGGCTCCGGGGTGCTCGGAGCAGCCGGAGGCGTTGCGCGGCCGCGACAGCTCGCGGGCCACGATGAACGCGCGGTGCAGGTCGTCGGCCATCCGCACGAACTCCTCGGGGGGCGAGGACAGGCTCAGGTGGAAGCGCCGGTCCTCGACCGTGCGCAGCCGCTCGCGCAGCGCCTGGAGGGTGTACGGGGGGTCGGGCACGGGGTATCCCAGCCGGCGCTGCTCCCCGGCGGCGGGCGGGGCGGCGGCGGCCGCCCGGGCGCCCTGGGCGCGCAGGCCCAGGCGCCGCCGGTCGTTGCAGATCAGGCAGCGGCCCCAGCCCTCGGGTGCTTCGGGGTCGAGGGCGCCGTTGGGGTGCTCCGGACAGCCGGTGTAGCTCTTGGCGGGCGCGAGCCCCGAGGCGGTCTGGAAGGCGGTGTACAGGGCGTCGGCGACGGACTCGTACTCGGTGGGGTGGGCTCCGTCGTAGAGCTCCTTGAGGTGGTCGCCGAGGCTGCCCACGGCGGACTGCAGCTCCTTGAGGGCGTACGGCCGCCCGGTCGGGACGGAGTACCCCCTGCTGCCGCGCTGCTGCTCCTGTGGACTCATACCCACGAGCGTCCCACGAAGCACCGACAACCCGGGAACCCCGCAGACCACAGCCGGTCCGGGGGCACGGCCGGCCCGGCAGCGCGCACGCCGACGGCCGGGCCCCCGTGCGGGAGGACCCGGCCGTCTGCGCGTACGTACACCGCGTACAGCTGTGGGATGGAGAGGACCTAGAAGGCGGCCTCGTCGAGCTCCATCAGGGTGTTGTCGACGCTCTCGGCGAGCGCGCGGGCGACCGAGACGCCCGGGAGGACCTGGGAGGCGAAGAACTTCGCCGCCGCGATCTTGCCGGTGTAGAACGGCGCGTCCTTGGCGGAGGCGGCCGGCAGCTTCTCGGCGGCCACGGCCGCGCCCTTGAGGAGCAGGTAGCCGACGACCACGTCACCGGAGGCCATCAGCAGGCGGGTGGTGTTCTGGCCGACCTTGTAGATGTTCTTGACGTCCTCGCCGGTGGCGGTGAGGTCGACGATCATCTGGCCGACGATGGCCTCCAGGTCGACGGCGGCCTTGGCGAGCGCGTCGCGGGCCGGGGCGAGGTCCTCGCCGCCGACGGCCTCGGCCAGGAACTTCTTGATCGTCTCGGAGAGGACGTTCAGCGAGGCGCCCTGGTCGCGGACGATCTTCCGGAAGAAGAAGTCCTGGCCCTGGATGGCCGTGGTGCCCTCGTAGAGGGTGTCGATCTTGGCGTCGCGGATGTACTGCTCGATCGGGTACTCCTGCAGGTAGCCGGAGCCGCCGAAGGTCTGCAGGGACTGGGCGAGCTGCTCGTAGGACTTCTCCGAGCCGTAGCCCTTCACGATCGGCAGGAGCAGGTCGTTGAGGCCGACGAGGGAGGAGGCGTCCTCGCCCGAGGCCTGCTTGACCTGGATCTCGTCCTGGACGGAGGCGGTGTACAGGACCAGGGCGCGCATGCCCTCGGCGTACGCCTTCTGCGTCATGAGCGAGCGGCGCACGTCGGGGTGGTGCGTGATGGTGACCTTGGGGGCCGTCTTGTCCATGAAGTTCGCGAGGTCCGGGCCCTGCACGCGCTCCTTGGCGTACTCCAGCGCGTTGAGGTAGCCGGTGGAGAGCGTCGCGATCGCCTTCGTGCCGACCATCATGCGGGCGAACTCGATGATCATGAACATCTGGCGGATGCCGTCGTGCTTGTCGCCGATCAGCCAGCCCTTGGCGGGGTGCTGGTCGCCGAAGGTCATCTCGCACGTGTTGGAGGCCTTGAGGCCCATCTTGTGCTCGACGTTCGTCGCGTAGACGCCGTTGCGCTCGCCCAGCTCGCCGGTCTCCCAGTCGAAGTGGAACTTCGGCACGAGGAAGAGGGACAGGCCCTTGGTGCCCGGGCCGTGGCCCTCGGGGCGCGCGAGAACGTAGTGGAGGATGTTCTCCTCCATGTCGTGCTCACCGGACGTGATGAAGCGCTTCACGCCCTCGATGTGCCAGGAGCCGTCGGCCTGCTGGACCGCCTTGGTGCGGCCGGCGCCCACGTCCGAGCCGGCGTCCGGCTCGGTGAGGACCATGGTCGAGCCCCAGCGCTTCTCGACGGCGATCTCGGCGATCTTCTTCTGCGCCTCGTTGCCCTCTTCGAAGAGGACGCCGGCGAACGCCGGGCCGGAGGAGTACATCCACACGGCCGGGTTCGCGCCGAGGATCGTCTCGGCGAACGCCCAGATGAGGGAGCGGGGCGAGGTGGTGCCGCCGATCTCCTCGGGCAGGCCGAGCCGCCAGTACTCGGAGTCCATGAAGGCCTTGTAGCTCTTCTTGAAGGACGCCGGGACGGGCGCGGTGTTGGTGGCCGGGTCGAAGACCGGCGGGTTGCGGTCGGCGTCCTCGAAGGATTCGGCCAGCTCGTTCTCGGAGAGCTTGGCGATCTCGCTGAGGATGGTCTTGGCGGTCTCGGTGTCCATCTCACCGAACGGGCCGGTGCCGTACAGCTTGTCGCGGCCGAGCACCTCGAAGAGGTTGAACTCGATGTCGCGGAGATTCGACTTGTAGTGCCCCATGGCGACGGCTCCGTTAAGGCTCGGTGAGAGTGGTTCGACGTGCATACCAATCGGTAACGTAATGATGCTACCCGTCGGTAATAAGGCGCAACCCCTAGCGCCGGGAGTGTGACGACTCTCTCGGAAGCTCGCACCAGACGGTCTTTCCGGCCCCTTCTTGGTACACGCCCCAGCGCAGCGCGACGGCGGCCAGCAGGGCCAGGCCCCGCCCCGACTCCTCGGCGTCCGTCGCCTGCCGGAGTACGGGCCATGCGCGCGGGTCGGGGTCGGTGAGCTCGACCCGCGTACGGGCTGCCCTTCCGGTGATCCGCAGCGTGACGGGGGTGCCTTCCCCCAGGTGGGCGACCACGTTGGTCAGCAGCTCGCTTACGCACAGCTCCGCGTCGGGGGAGCTGCTGTCGCCCCCGAGGTGCTCGCGCACGGCGTGCCGGAGCAGGGGCACGGCCCCGGGGGCGGCGAGCAGCCGGATGGTGAGGGCGTTCACCGGTCCCCGGCCAGGGCGGCGGCCAGTCGCTGCGCGGTGGCGGGGTTGCAGTTGCCGAGGGCGATCAGGGGCGGGGTCGTGTACCGGCCCGAGTAGGAGAGGAGGTGGAGGTCGAGGGAGGGCAGCGTGATCCCGTGCGCCAGGAGTGCGGCGCGGAGGTTGTCCAGGGCCTCGGTGGCCTCGCGGTCGTGGGGGTGGTCGCTCATGGGGGGTGCCTTCCGCTCCTGCGGATGCGGACTGTGACGAACTGCTCACAGGCTGACGCGGGGCGGCGTAGCGTGGGAAGGGTTTTCAGTCCACAGTGCGAAGTGTGGAAGGCGGGGCAGCTGTGGCCGCACGTAAGGACATCGACGGTTCGGCGAGCGTGCCAGCCTTTTACGGCAAAGAGTTGCGCTGGAAGCGGGAGGCGGCGGGGCTCACGCTCGAGCAAGCCGTCGAGGGCAGTTTCTACGGGATCAGCTACCTGAGCGAGATCGAGCGGGGCCAGCGGCGCATGCCGGAGGACCTGGCGCGTCATGTCGACCAGCTCCTGAAGACGGATGGCTACTTCTCACGGAGTTGCGAGGACGTCCGCAGGGCCCGCCTGGGTGGGCATGCCGAGTACTTCGCGCCGGTCGCCGAAGCCGAGAAGCGGGCGCGGTCCATCGAGGACTGGGCCAACGCGCTCATCCCCGGACTGCTGCACACGGGGCCTTACACCCGCGCGATCGCGAACACCACGCACCCGCTGGATCTGCCGGAGGTGGTGGACGCGAGGGTCCGGGATCGGCTGCTTCGGGGTCGGCTCTTTGAGGATCCCCAACGACCGGAGTACTGGGTGATCCTGCATGAGCCGTTGCTGCGTAGTCCGTTGCTTCCGCCTCGGGAGATGGCGGAACAGCTGGACCACGTGGCGGCGCTGGCCCGGCGTCGCCGGGTCGTTCCACAGATCCTCCCGTGGAACGCACCAGTGAGCCCGTTCATGGCGCATTCGATCAAGCTCATGGAGTTCGACGACGAGCCGCCGATCATGTACACCGAAGGCCCGTACTTCGGGCAAGTCATTGATGATCCGGCAATCGTGAAGCGATATCGCAAGGCATACGATCGGCTCAGGGCCGCCGCACTGCCGTCCGAGGCGTCCCTCGACCTGATCGAATCGACAGCCGAGGAACTCCGAAATGGCATACAGCGGGACTGACTTGAGCAACGCCGTCTGGAGGACGAGCACCTATACCAACGGCGAGGGGGGCGACTGCGTCGAGGTCGCGGACGGCGTGATCGGGCTGGTGCCGGTTCGGGACTCCAAGCGGCGCTCCGGGCCCGTTCTCGTGGTCTCGGCTGCGGCCTGGGCCCCCTTCGTCGCCGGGCTGAAGTCCCACTGACCGGAACTCGTCGTCCCGGCGGCCAGCCGTCTCGGTAGGCTTCGCCTCATGTACGGCTATGACCAGAACGTGAGCGCGGGGCAGCAGCAGTACGGGCAGCCCCAGCAGGGCTATGCGCAGCCGCAGCAGCCGCTGTACCCCGAGCCCTCGCCGCCGTCCCTCGCGGACGCGGTGCGCGCCTTCACGACCGGGTCGCTGTCCGCCGAGGACTTCCAGCAGATCTTCGCCGGCTCGAAGGTGTACTGCCCGCGCGGTGAGACCCCGGGTTTCCTGGCGCTGCACAAC
The DNA here is from genome assembly GCF_018614195.1 of Streptomyces sp. ISL-43. Classification (GTDB taxonomy): domain Bacteria; phylum Actinomycetota; class Actinomycetes; order Streptomycetales; family Streptomycetaceae; genus Streptomyces. The sequence goes on along the minus strand of NZ_JAGGOT010000008.1, from coordinate 53,443 downwards.
ACGCAGCAGCCGGTCATCCCCATGTTCACCACGCTCAAGGAGCTCCGCCGGTACGCCGGCAAGGAGTCCAAGTACTTCGTGATCACCGGTGCCGAGGTGATCGACCTGCTGCCCACCGGCTACGGCTTCGTCCTCGACATGGAGGGCGACCACCGGATGGTCTTCGACGCGAAGGCCGTCGAGCAGATGGTCGATTTCGCGATGCGCCGCATGTACGGCTGAACGACAGCGCTGCGCGGGCGGCTGACCCACGGCCGTCGCGGGCCGGGCCGGGCGGGCCGGCACGGGGGACTCTGCCGGGGGGCGGACCATGCTCAGAGTGCACTTCGAGGCCGAGGACCTCTTCAACGTCACCTTCGCGAGCGAGCCGCTGCCGCTGGTGGAGCTGGCCCTGGCGCTCGTCGCCGCGCAGCGCACGGACGAGCAGGCGGTTTTCGGCCGCTGGCGCAACACGGCCGCCCGTGAGCTGCCGGACCGGGTGCGGCCCCTGTTCGACCTGCTGCGTCCGGACGGCGACAACCCGCACTTCGTCGAACCGTACGCGCGCAGCCTCGAGGAGGGGCTCGTCGTCATACGGGACCGCGCGCCGCTGCTCACCCCCGAGGGCCTGCTGCGCGCCGCCGCCCGTGCGCCCGGCTCCGCGTCCTGGCTGCGCGCGCTGTGGGGCAGCGACCGCGAGGCCTGGGACCAGCTGGACTCCGCGATCCGGTCGGCGTACGAGGTGCTCATCGCCCCGCAGTGGCCGCGGATCCGGCAGTCCTTCCAGGCGGACGTTGCCTGGCGGACCCGGCTGCTGGCCGCCCACGGGATCAAGGCCTGCCTGGCGAGCACCCACCAGGCGGCCGACTGGTCGGGCCTCGTCTTCGAGGTTGACCGGCAGCCGGACTACGAGGTCCGGCTCGGCGGGCGCGGGCTGGTGCTGATGCCGTCGCCGTTCTGGACGGGCCGCCCGCTGCTGGACGACCACCCGGACGGGACGTACGTACTCCTCTACCCGGCGCTGACCCCGCTGCCGCTGGTGTCCTCGGAGCGGGCGGAGGGCGCGCTGGACGCGCTGCTCGGGCGGACCCGGGCGGCGGTGCTCCAGCTCCTGGTCCAGCAGCGCACCACGTCCGAGCTGGCCCGGGACCTCGACATCAGCCTCCCCTCGGTCTCGGAGCACACCCGCACCCTGCGCGCGGCCGGGCTCATCACCACGGAGCGCGACGGCAGGGCGGTCCTGCACTCGGCCACCGGCCTGGGCGTGGACCTGCTGCGCAGCGGCGGCTGACCTTTCGGCCACCACCGAAACCATCGCGGCGGCGGCCGCGACTCCCGAAGATCGGTGTTGCGGGGCAACCCCGCTCCTACTGACAGGGGGACTGTGATGTCACGTACGTCGTTCCGCACGAAGCTCGCGGCAGTGGCGGCCACGGGGGTGATGGCGCTGGGTACGGGGGTCCTGGCGGCGACCCCCGCCGAGGCCGCGACCTACTGCCCGAGCGGGTACGCCTGCATCTACTGGGGCACCACCGCGGACAGCGGGATCCGCGACATGTGGAGGAACGCGGGCGCCTACAAGATCTACGGCTACGAGGGCAACCACCTGGTCAAGAACAACCAGACCGACGGCTGGAAGATCTGGCTGTGCCGGTACTCCAACGGCACCAACTGTGACTACGCGGTCTGGCCGGGCCCTGCGCTGGTGCTCAACATGACCCCGTTCAACTCGGTCTCGATCGAGCCGTAGGGGTTTTCGGGCCTGGCCGAAGGGATCGCGGCGGCGGCCGCGAGTCCCGAACAGCGGTGGTGCGGGGGCCGGACGGGGGGTCCCCCGCAACCCACCGCACTCGATCTCGATCTCGATGTCGACATGAGGAGACAGCAATGACTCGTACTCGTAGGACTTCCACCACGCGTACGCAGCTTCGCGCGAAGGCGGCCGCCGTGCTGGCCACGGTGGCGCTGGCCGTGGGCGTGGGCGCCCTCGCCGCGGCCCCGGCCGAGGCCGCTACGGCCAGCCTGTGCCGCTACGCGAACCCGTCCTGCAGCGGCTGAGTCCCAGGCGTAGCGCGGAGCCACCGGCCCCGGGGAATTCCCCCGGGGCCTCCTCTGTTCTGTCGGGTGGCAGAAAGTTCGGGTTTCAACTAAACTCGACGCCAGAAGGAGGTTCCGACCATGCCTGCAGTGACTGTGGAGAACCCGTTGGCGCTCCCCCGCGTCGCCGAGCCCGCCCAGGAGACGACCGCCCGCAAGGTGCTGGCCGTCACGACCGCCCCGGGTGGTTTCGAGGGCGAGGGATTCCCGGTACGTCGCGCGTTCGCCGGGATCGACTACCAGTACCTCGACCCGTTCATCATGATGGACCAGATGGGCGAGGTGGACTATGGAGCCGGGGAACCGAAGGGGACCCCGTGGCACCCGCACCGCGGCTTCGAGACCGTCACGTACATCATCGACGGCACCTTCATCCACCGTGACTCGCACGGCGGCGGTGGCGTCATCACCAACGGCGACACCCAGTGGATGACGGCGGGCTCCGGCCTCCTGCACATCGAGACCCCGCCGGAGGAACTGGTCATGTCCGGTGGCCTCTTCCACGGGCTCCAGCTGTGGGTGAACCTGCCCGCCAAGGACAAGATGATCGCGCCGAAGTACCAGGACATCCGTGGTGGCACGGTGAAGCTGCTCGCCTCGCAGGACGGCGGCGCCCTGATCCGCCTGATCGCGGGCGACGTCGCGGGCCACGACGGCCCCGGCGCCACCCACACCCCGATCACGATGATCCACGCGACGGTGAACCCGGGCGCCGAGGTCACGCTGCCCTGGCGGCCCGACTTCAACGCCCTCGCGTACGGCCTCGCGGGCAGTGGCGCGGCCGGCGCCGAGCGCCGCCCGTTCCGTATGGGTCAGTCGGTCGTCTTCGGCGACGGCGACTCGCTCACGATCCGTGCCGACGAGTCGCAGGACTCGCGCAGCGAGAACTTCGAGGTGGTCCTGCTCGGCGGCCTGCCCATCCGCGAGCCGATGGCGCACTACGGCCCGTTCGTCATGAATAGCAAGCACGAACTCCAGCAGGCGTTCGACGACTTCCAGGCGGGCCGCCTGGGAACGATCCCGGCCGCCGAGCACACCGGCCTCGGCCACCGGGGCGCCGGGTCGGCGTAATGAGGTTGCGCAGGTCAGCGGGCCTGGGAGCAGCGCATTCGAGGGGTCAACCCTCGCCCGCGAGCAGTAGGCCATGTCGGACTCGAACCGACAACCATCGGACTAAAAGTCCCGGCAAGATCATGCCGGGCCGTGCCGTTCGGTCGGGCGATGTCCGGAAACGCCTGGTCAGACCGGTTCGGCGTACCGCTCAATCCGTCCCGGACTCAGCCTTGCCATCACGTCCGCTCACGCATCGCTGGCTTCTTGGTCAGGGACAACCAAGCACTTGCCCCGCCGAGTTCCACGCCCAACTCGCCGCAGGCGCGTCCCTCGCCGTCAACGCGCGTCCGGACGGGAGCCAATGCGACCGGAACCGCGACCAACTCGCACGGTCTCCGGGCGATCGAGTCCGGAATACTATGCGGTCCTACTTGGCGGTCGGCGGAGTGGGCCATGGGGTGCCGTTGATGGAGGCGTCCAGGATGTCCCCGAGCCGGAGCCAGGCCGTGGGCCCTGAATAGGAGGCTGGGCTTGAGGCGAATCGGGCCCAGGCCTCGTTGCTGTCGCCGAGGGAGTGCATCACGACTGCGGTGACGGCCTTGTGCGCGGCCCCGTAGCGTGAGCCTCCTCCGATGGTGAGCGCCGTCCATGCCGGAAGCGCCCGGATCAGCTCTGGGCTGCTGTCCGGCAAGGCGAGCACTTCCCGCGTCCATGCCTCCCGGTAGTTGGGCGAGCCGCCGAGACGGCGGCGGAGGTCGGTGGTGATGTCCAGCAGAGCGCTCTGGGGAGTGGCGTGGCGGGCCAGCACCTCTCTGAATGTGGGCTTTGACCGGTAGGAGCGTGAAGCGAAGGCGAGGAGCGCCTTCTCGACAAGGTCGCTGTTTCCAGCGTGGCGCTCCAGGTAGTCCTCCAGTACTTCTTCGGACGCGCCCGCGAGATCCCGTACGGTAACGCTCTTCGGATCACCAAGTGCTGCTTTGCGGGCCGCTGCCGCAGGATCGCCGATGATCCGCTCGATTGCGGTCCGGAGCTCGGACAGCTTTCGCTCGTTGTCGAGGGCTGCGTAGTCATGTGTCCGTAGCCGGGCGTGTGGATCCGGGCGGGACGCCTTGAGTACCGCGCGCACCCGCTCCTCCACATCGCCCGAGACGCTGGGCAGGTGGACCAGGGTGGAGTGCACCCAGCGCAGGTCGCGCGGGCTGGGGAACACCGTGTCCTTATGAGGTTCCCACAGCATTAGTGCTTCCACGCCGGCCCTCGCGAATCGCTCGCCCAGGGTGCGCAGGAGATCGTCCGGAGAGCGCCAGGTGTGAGGCTCGCCGTACCGATGCTTCGCGTCCGTGGGGTTGAGGATGTACCGCCAGCCGTCCTCCGCTGAACTTTCCATCCACGAGGTGGCAGCGTGTTCGCCGTACTCTCGGATGCCCACCACGTCGGAGAGGTACTCCTCGACATGGCGCCTGCGCTTGGGTGTCAGAGGTTCGATCTCATCAGAGAAGTGGGAACGCACCTCCTGTTCGGAGGCGCCGTCCCTGAACATCCGGCACAGCCGTGTGATCAGCAGGCTGTCCCCGAAGCGTGCGAGGTCATCGTTGGCGATCTCCTCCAGGAGGCTCGGCTCGACTTGCCACGGGAGGGTGCTGAGGAGATGCCGACGAATGGTGCCGTCGGCGCGGGATTCCGCAGCCCACTCGACGAGCTGCCGGTGGCGGTGGGTATGGGTGGAGACCACCTGTTCCCACATTGCGCGCCAGGCATCCAGGGCGGCTGTATGCGCGTCGTACCAGGCGTCGAAGTCTTCTCCATCCCCTCGCTTCGCGGGACGGGGGAACGTCGGCAGGAGATCGAGGGCTGCCGCGAAGACCACGTCATGCAGCGCCGATTGCCGCAAGATCAGTTGGGCGTCACCTGGTTCCGCCAGCTGCTCCGGTGTCATGGGCCGGCTGTGGGCCCCTCTGTCCCGCAGCTCGGAAGCCACACCGTGGGCGACCGGCTCCCCATATTCGGCTTGGCCCAGCGCTGCAAGTTGGGAGACGGAACAACGACGCAGAGCCTCTACTCGCCGTTCATGCATGCAGGAGGGGTGCGAAAGGGCAGCGGACACCAGGTCCACGGATGGACCGCCGTAGGGCTTGGCGCTCCGCTCCAGGTCTTTCTCGATCGCGGTCTGGATCAGCCACTCGGGTGCTGCATCGCGGAGCGCCCCTTGCAAGAGGGCCAACACAAGGTCATCGTGCGCGGCGTCCTGGGGCATGGTGCGGACGCGCTCCAGGGCGGCGCGCGCCGGAGGAGAGTCGGGTCCAGCCTCCGAAACGACGGCGCGAAGGAACTCGACAGGAAGTCCTGAACGCGGGTCCATCCCACTCATTGCATCCCCACAGGTCTCGATCGGTACCACGTCCATCGTGCCGGATGGCACTGACAACGCGGGCAGGATGCCTCTCCAACCCCGAGAGCCAGCCGCGGTGTCCGGGTGTCCTGGGCGCTGGCGGGTCTGAGCGTGTCCTCGTGACTTGACTGCAACTTCCAGAAGGTCGCGGCCTAAACGTGCGCTGCTTGGCAGACCAGGATTCCGCCAAGGCAGGTGACCCGGAACGCGCCCTCCGCTCGGATGGTTTCATCCACCAGTTCTCGGGACCGGTCGATCGTCTCCTTGAACGGGACGCCCATTTGGTCGGCCCACGCCTCGTAGGAGGCCAGGTGAGCGACCACTGGTCCGGGGTCGGTCACTTCGATCACTCCCGGTAGGGGGATCGTCTGCACATCCGCGAAGATGTTGCCGAGGACGGCGGGGGCGTCTTCCAGGGTGAAGCGGGCGGAGAGCTGTACTCGTGCCGGGCCCTGCGGGATGCCGAGGACGTCGCCGGCGGCTCGTCGCCAGAGGTCCTCCAGTTCACGTTTGTCGGTCCTGCTGTTGGTGGAGGCGATGGCGATGCCGCCCCTGGCCAGGACGCGGCCCAGTTCCTGGGCGGCTCGGGCCTGGTCCTCAACGTGGTAGAGCATGTGCATGGCCAGGACCGCGCCCAGCGCTCCGTCCGCGACCGGGAGCCGCTGGACGTCCGCGGCCACGGCTCCTGCGATGCCCGCCAGGATGCCGGGGGAGATGTCCATGGGGAGCACGGTCAGGTCCGGCCGTTCGGCGCGTACCCGCTGCACGAATTTCCCGTTTCCGCAACCCACGTCCGCTACTGCCCCGCGTATGCCGGCCAGCTCGTTGACGACGATGCCGGGGAGGTCGTGTCGCGGGGTCTGCCACTGGTAGAGGGACTGGCGGGCTGCGAGGTGCTGGCCGTTGCCGTACGCCTGTGTGGAGAGCAGGCGCCGGTCGGTCACGGAAGGGTCGTTCGTGGGCTGGGTGGTCATCGCGGCTCCGTGGGTGTGCTGGCGAGAGCGGGCCGGGCGGTCACCTCGTGCATGTGCTCCCGGAGATCGACCACCGGCCGCGAGTCACGGTACGGCCCGGTGCCGATGAGCGTGTCCAGTTTGCGAAGCCTGATGGTGATGCTCGCGGTGTACTGATCCGTGCCGAGGACCGCGTCGAGTTCCGTACCGGCGCCTTCGACCTCGCCGCTTGCCAGGTATGCGGTGGCCAGGTCGAGATGCGCGGCGTGCAGGTCTCCGGAAGACCGGTCGCCTTCCGGCCCGGACTGGTACAGCTCCACCGCGCGGTTGGACGCCGCAATCGCCCGCTGGATCTTCTCATCGCCGCCGACGGCCAGCAGCGTGGTGCCCGTGTAGGCCCATTGCTTCGCCTCGGGGAAGGAGAAGACACCAGGCAGCTCGTCTGGTTCCGCGCTGCTGCGGGCCTCATGGGCCAGTGCGAGGGAGCGCAACGCGCTGCGCTCGTCCCCGCCGGCTGCGAGGGCCCGCGCCTCCAGACTCAGCAGTCGCGCTGTGATCGTTCCTGAGCCCGGCCCTCGGCCGTCCGCACATCCGGCCCGCGCCAGGTCTGCGGCCCGCCGGTAGTCGCCCGTCCAGTAGGCAGACAGCGACTGGAACGAGCGGGCCCAGGCTCGAAGCCTCGGGTGCTCCGCGATCTCCGCGCACTGCACCACGGTCCGCGCATGGGTGGAGGCGGAGGGCTGGTGGCCGAGGTCGAGAGACACGTGTGCCGCGAGGCCGGACAGCCATCCCGCGAGCACGTACAGGTGCCGCGTCTGACCGGGGTGCTGGCGGCCCTCGAGTAACTGGAACACGTCCGTGCGCAGGGTGCGGATCTCCGGGACCAGCAGGGACAGTGGGCGGCTGACGAAATCCCTGGCGAGCCGCTCCACGTCGGCGTCGAACTGCTCCAGCACCAAGCCGTTGACGTTGGTCGCGGCAGCGAGCCGGGCGAGCCGGGCCGACAGCTCCGTGTCGGCGTGGAGGCTGGTTGTCTCATCGGCGGGTGCCGAAGACGCATCCTGTGTGGGAGGAACCGCTGCCGGATCACCCTTCGGGTGCAGGCCCAGTTCCGCCTCGCTGCCGACCTGGAACACCACGCACAGCGCCGCCCGGTAGTCGCTGGAGGGCCAGGTGATCGCTCCGCGTTCCAGCCGGGAGATCCAGTTCGCATCGAGCTCGGGGTCGCGGCCCGTGGCTGCCTGGACCTGGGCGCAGACCCGCGCCGCCGCCTGTGCCTGCGTCCACCGTTCCTTGCGCCTGAGCCGGCGCAGGGTCTCGTTCGCCATCATCCCGCCGTCCGCTGGTCGAGTTGGGCGCCCGGAAGCCTAGCGGGATTCTGCCTTGTCCGTGCCTACAACGTGCCTAGTGGAATGCCCTGTTCGGGGATCTGGCAGCGGAGTTGACTGAACTCCTGCCCCCGCTCAGACAGCCCCGGGAGAGCCCCGTGATCACCCACGCAACTCCGGTCCGGCGCGACATCACGTACAACCACGACGACCAGCAGGCCACCCTGCCGATCGCGCTGCACCGCCTTGACGGCACCACCGAGACCACGACCCTCGTCCTCGACCCAGCCCAGCTGGAGGTCCTGCACGCGCAGTTGGACCGGGCGATCGGAATGCGGGAGGCGACTGCGGGGCACCCGACATGACGTCGCCCGCCCCCCAAGCGCCGGAAGTCGCAGACAGCGTCCGTGCCCTGTGCGCCCGAGTCCTCACGCCCGACACGTACCGGATACCCGGCAGCGAGGTACGGGAGACCACGAACCTGCTCTACGGCCACGTACGACTGCTGCTCCGCGAGCCGGGCGATGGCACCCAAGCCCGTACGGATGCCGAGCTGCTCCTGTCGCACGGGCCCGGCGAGGGGCGGCTCGGGGCCTGGATCCACATGCGGGCCCTCGCCCGTGTCTGCCGCGTCCTGTTGATCGAACGCCAGGTGAGGCGGAAGCGCGCCAGCGAAGCCGGTCATGCGCAGCACGACACGAACGTGGTGGCAACACAGTGAGGCAGCGGATCGCCGTGATCGTCTACGTGATCCTCTGCTGCGCCGTCATCGGCAGTCTCCTGCTCGCCACCGACCACTGACCACCCGCCGCTTGCGGCGGCGGGGAACGGCGGCTGCATCCGCACCGCCGAGAAACCGAAGTGATGGAGGCACGTCATGAACCGACCGAAGCCCCAGACGAAGCCGAGTGCGGCCGTTACCCCGGAGGCGGTCCGCCGGCTCCAGCAGCGCGTGACGGCGTTCGCCGCCACCGGCACCACCAACAACGCCCCGACCACCTACCACCGGTAGGTCCTGCCGGTCCGCAACAGGCGTGGAGGGGGACGTCCGCTGTCCCCCTCCGCGCCACCCGCAAAGGAGTTCGTCATGGCAGCCGCCCCCGTCGGCCTGGAACTGACCTTCCTGGGCCACCAGACCTGGCACATCACCGACGGTCTCACCTCCGTACTCCTCGACCCGATCCTCGCGCCGGCGTTCGGCGCCGGGAGCCTGGAGTTCGAGATCTGGCCGCCCCGCACCGTGGACACCCAGGGCATGCCCGCTCCGAACGCCGTGATCCTCAGCCACGAGCACCTGGACCACTTCCATCTCCCGTCCCTCGACCTCCTCGCCCGCACCGTGCCCGTCTACACCGGCATCGCCACCCCGGCCGCCGTCACCGACGCCATCGAGGCGCTGGGGTTCACCGTCCACCGCGCGGACCACACCCAACCGCTGAACGTCGGCGACATCGAGATCACCCTCTACCCGGCCGGCGCTCGCACCCTCTTCTGGGAGAAGCGCGTCGCCCAGCCCCTGGTCCGTCTGGCCGGCACTACCGGCAACGACGTCTTCATCGGCGTCGACGCGGACGTCTCCGACCTCTACATCGAGCAGCTGGCCCAGGGCGTCCTCGCCCCGCCCCGGCTCGCGGTGGTCTCCAACAACGCCCAGACCGTTCCGTACGGCGCCCTCGGCGCGGACAACAACCTGCTGCCCGGCATGGACGGACCCCGCAACCGCACCACGGGCATCCAGATCCTCAACGGCCTGCTCATCGACTACCTCAAGCCGCTCGACGGCGTACGGGACGTTGCCCTGTGCGGCAACGGCTTCACCGCCCCGCGCAGCCCCCACGGCCCCTTCCTCTACGCCGACCACAAGGCCCTGGCCGCCACCGCCAACGAGCTCCAGCACATCTTCCGCGTCCACGGACCCCGCCCCGGCGACCGCCTGACCGTCCCGGCCGGCGCCGGCCCGGTCACCACCTCCCGCGTCCCCTGGGTCACCCCGGACCCCGTGGCGGAGAAGTCCGCGCTTTCCGCGCTGACCGACTTCCTCGACGCCCCACGGCAGGTCGATCCCAGCCCGATCACACCGCCCCTGAAGAAGGAGGAGTGGGAGCAGGCCGCGGCCTTGTTCGTGGACGAGCTGCCCCGGCTCGCCCGCGAGCTGATCGCCACCCGCACCGGCGCCCTGGCCACCAGCATCCACGACTACCTCGCAGGCCCCCTCGGCGCCCACCGGGCCGTCCTCCGCCTCCTCGACCCGCCCGGCAGGCCCGGAGCCGTCGACTCCTACGCCTGGAACATCACCGGCCCCACCTGGGACAAGGCCGCCACGACCAGCCGGGAGGAGGCCATGGCCGCCTACCCCTTCGGCATCGAGATCTACTTCCAGGACCTGGCCGCCATCTTCCTCGGCCGCGCCCAGATCTGGGACGTCGTCGGCGGCTCGTACCAGGGATGGCACATCGGCGAGAACCTCGACTCCCCTGTCTATGCCCTCTTCGCGATCTACGGCGAGCACCAGCGGCCCGACCTCGCCGCACGCTGCTACGCCCACAGCCTGGCCACGCTCGGCGTCCACCAGGAGACCCCGGCATGACCACCGCCCCCGTCGGGCCGCTGGACGGCGCCGCCCGCACGCGGCCCGACGGGTGGCTGGCCGACCCGCTCACCACCGACCCCGCCACCGCCGAACGTCAGGCGTACGTGATCCTCGCCCGCCACCACGCGGGCGAGCCGGGACCGGTGCGCTGCCTGACCGCCCGCCACCGCACAGCCGTCTTCGCCCTCGGTACGCCTCCCCGCCGGATCCTGAAGCGGCACGCGGACGAGGCCGGCTACCTCGGCGAAGTCCTCGCCTACGAACTCCTGGCCGACGAGCACGTCCTGCCGGTACTTCACCGCGCCTGCGACACCTCCCGCACCCTGCTGGTCGACCACCTCGACGAGGCCGTCACGCTCACGGGCACCGACGCCTTGGACGAGCTGGTCCGGACGGTCGCCCTCATCCACACCGCCTCCGCCCGCTGGCACCCCGCGGTCGCCGAAACCATGGCCGGCTGGCACACCAGAACCGCCCTCGATGCGCCACCTCCGGACTGGATCTGCCGCCCCGACGACTGGCGCCGGCTCCTCCAGCTCGTCACCGACGCCCACGGCCCCGGCCACGTACCGCTCGGACACCTCGACCTTAAGCCGGAACACGTCCGCCGCCGTGCCGACGGGCGCCTCGCCCTCATCGACGCAGAAACTCTCCGCCCGGACATCACCGGGCTGCCCGATCTGATCACCCTTGCCCACATGGCGCACCAGCAAGGACACCCGTCCCCGCGCTGGGTACGTCACGCCTACCTGCACCACGTACGCGAACTCGGCGCCCAGTGGAACGACGGCGACCTCATACGCGCACTGGTGGCGTTCGCCGCTGCCACCGGCCTCCGTTCCCTGCACGGTGTCCACGAGTGACCACCCCGGCGGTACCGTGCCATTTCCCGACGCAAGGAGAATCCCAAGTGCGCGGTATCCGCACCGTCATGGTCTTCGTCGACGACCCCGAAGCCGCTGCTCGCTGGTGGGGCGAGATCTTCGAAGCCGAGGTCAAGCTCGACGTCAACGGCACCTCCGTCTACGCCTGGCTCGACCTCGACGGACTCGAGTTCGGTTTCCACCCCGCCTCACCCAAGGCCAACGTCCATGGGCGAAGCACCGTCCCGTACTGGTCCGTCGAGGACCTCGACACCGATCGCAAGCGGCTCCTGGAAGCGGGATGCACCCACCACCGCGGCCCCCTCGATGTGGAGCCCGGCCGGCGCATCTGCCAGCTCATCGACCCGTTCGGCACCGTCTTCGGACTCGACGGGCCCTGACCCCTCGGAGCCCCAATGCGCCACTGGCCCCTCACCGCCCTCCAACTCACCACCGCCGAGCTCGTCCTGCGCCTCCCCTCGGACGGGGAGCTCGACAGCCTCGCCCAGGTGGCCGCCGACGGAGTCGTCCCCGACGGCGCCGTGTACTTCCCGCAGCCTTGGGCCTCCGCTCCGCCGGCCGAGCGGGCCAGGAGCGTCCTGCAGAACCACTGGTGGGCGCGAGGCGACTGGACCAGCGAGAACTGGCGTCTCCTCCTGGCCGTCTTCCGCGACGGCCAGGTCATTGGCCAGCAGAACCTCTCCGCCCGCGACTTCGCCACCACCGGCGAGGCCCGTACCGGCTTCTGGCTCGGCCGCCGCTTTCAGGGTCAGGGCTTCGGCACCCAGATGCGCGCCGCCGCCTTGGCCCTCGCCTTCGACGGCCTCGGTGCGGCTCGCGTCACCTCCACCGCCTTCGCCGACAACGCCGCCTCCCGGGCGGTATCCCGCAAGTTCGGCTACCGCCCCAACGGCGTCCATCGCATCGCCGTCGACGGCCACCCCCACGATGTCCACGAGGAGGTCATAGAGGCGGCCGACTGGCAGCGCTACACCAACGTGGTACCCGTTGAGATCACTGGCCTGCCCACCTGCATCGACTGTTTCTGCTGACTCTTGGAGAGGCAGCGGTCGGCTGCGGCCCCTGCTACGGGTTGTGAGGTTCGGGGTTGAGAAGAGGTGGTGCGTGGATGCCGAATTCGCGGCGTAGTGCTGCGCGGGCGGCGTAGTAGCCGGACATTCCGTGCACGCCGGGTCCTGGTGGTGTTGCGGCGGAGCACAGGTACACGCCGGGGATGGGGACGCGGTAGGGGTTGAGGCGTGGAGCGGGCCGCAGAAGGGATTGGCGAATGGTTATGGCGCCGGTGCCGATGTCTCCGCCCACGTAGTTCGGGTTGTAGGTCTCGTACTGGGCGGCTGGGATGCCTCGGCTTGCGATGACGGTGTCGCGGAATCCGGGGGCGTATTGCTCGATGCGTGCGGTGATCAGCTCGACCGGATCGGTGGTGTCGCCGTTGGGGACGTGGGCGTATGCCCAGATCGGGCGTTTGCCCGGGCGTGCCCTTCCTGGGTCGGCGACGACGGGGTCGACGACGAGGACGAACGGTTCGTTGGCGAGGGTGCCGGCCGCCGTGGCGGTCTCGGTGCGGAACATGTGGGCCTGAGTGCCGCCGAGATGGACGGTGGTGGCCTGGCCGACGGCGCTGTTGGTCCAGGGGATGGGTTCGGTGACGAGGAAGTCCGCCTTGGCCGCGCCGGGACCGTACTGGTAGCGGGTGATCGCGCGCTCATACGTGGTGGGCAGGTGGCCTGCCGTGATACGGGCCAGTGTTTTTGGGCTGACGTCCAGGAGGACGGCCGTCGCTCGGGGCAGCTCGGCCAGGTCCGAAATCAGATGGCCGGTGTGAAACGTTCCCCCACACGCGGTGATTTCTGCTGCCAGGGCATCAGCGATACGAGCGCTGCCGCCGCCGACAACTGGCCATCCGCCCCCGTGCGCCAAGTGGCCCAGCAGCATGGCGACCGCGGCGGAGGCGAGCGAAGGGAGCCGGCCGACGGCATGCGCGGCGACGCCGGTCAGCAATGCGCGTGCCTCTTCCGTCGTGAACCTCGCTGGGGACAGGCGCGTTCCGTGGCCGAGGACACCCCCGGCCAGCAACAGCGGTGCGATCGGGTCACGGAGGACACTGCGGTGACCGGACAGGAGGAGGCTGACGATGCCCTCGGAGTGGTCGAGGAGAGGCTGCATGAGGCTGCGCCAGCGCCGGCCGTCGATCCCCAGACCGGCGCACGTGGCGTCGAGGTCGCGGTAGGCGATGCCTGCGGCTCCGTGGGGCAAGGGGTGCGCGTAGCTGGCCGGGGCATGCAGCATGTGCACCCCCCGTTCCGTGAGGCCGAACTCCCGGAAGAAGGGGGAGGCCAGGGCCATCGGGTGGAGGCTGCGCAGATGTCGTGCGCGATGTCGCTGTCGAAGAGGGCCTCAGTGCGTAGCCCTCCTCCGATGGTGTCCCGCGCTTCGTACAGTGCGACGGAGAGCCCTGCGCGTGCCAAGGTGACGCCGGCGGCCAGCCCATTGGGGCCGGTGCCGACGATCACCGCGTCCGGAGACATGCCGTTCGCTCCTTGGTGCGTGTTCGAGTGTCGGTCCGGATCGGCACGCCTCAGGGGCAGACGGTACTGGTGTCGGCGCCAGTGCCGCCTGCACCGGCGGCGGGTGCGAGAGCCTGGTGACCCTGCCTGCCGCGTCCGTGGCCGGTGCTCGGCTACTTGGTGGCGGCTGTCGAGGTCAGGATGCTGCCTGCCCTTTTCGAGCCGGCGTGGACGGGCTCATCGGCGGGCTTCTCGGTGGCCGGGCGTTCGGGTTCGGCGGGCTGGGCCCGCTTGCGCCACAGGCGTGCGAGATGGGGGTCGTGTCCGTAGGGGGCGAGGAGGAGCAGCAGGCCGGCCCACATGGCGAAGGCGAAGCTCCACAGGCCCATGACGATCGCGATGCCGAGGTGGAAGAGGATGCCTGCGGGCAGGAGGGCCCACCGCACCTTCTGCGGCAGCAGGAGCGCGGCGGCGAGAGCGATCTCCAGTACGAGGGGGCCCCAAGTGAGCGCGGCGACGCCGAGGGGGTTGTCCACCACGGTGTTCAGGGCGGGGCGGAGCCAGTCGGGGGCTCCGAAGGCGTAGTTGTTGATCCAGTAGTACAGGGCGCTGCCGTCTGCCCATTCGGCGTGGGGCAGTTTGGCCACGCAGGACTGGAAGTAGACGACGGACATCTGGATCCGGGCCACGGTAATCGCGCTGACCCCGATCAGGGCCAGGGTTGGGCGGCGGGTGCTCTCCGTGGGCTCGGACGGCTGTGGCTGCCAGTGCCAGCGTCGTGGGTCGCCGATGGCCACCAGGACGAGGATCAGGGCGAGGATCCAGGTGATCTGGTCTCCGCCGTCGGGGATGGAGATGCCGGTGAACACGCTGAAGGCGACGTAGGCGTGGGGGATGGCGGTGAACCTGGGGCGCCAGCCGCTGGCTGAGATGACGAGGACGAGGCAGCACGCCCAGCGCATCGTCTCGAAATGGTCTGGGGACACCAGGCAGAAGGCTCCTGCTCCGGTGACGCCCCGGCACAGCGGGTACTGGCCGACGGTGGAGACTTCCCGGAAGAGGGTCGCGCTGTCGCTGAAGGCGAGCGTGCCCAGGGTGCCGAGCGCCAGAAGGGTGCGGGCCAGGCTGTAGCCGGCGGCCCAGGGGAGGGTGATGGTGCGCTTTCGCATCAGCAGGTCACCTCCAGCACCATGACGCGTTCGGTGGAGTGGGGCTCGGGCACGAGGTCGCGCCACGCGTAGGGCGTGGGGCGTTCCTGCAGCAGGCCGACGGTTCCGCACAGTGTGGGGTTGGGGGAGTCGTTCTTCAGCTGGCGGGTGGCGTCACCGGAGCTGGACAGGCAGGTCTGCCCGCTGTCGGTGCAGTCACGCCAGTCCGACTTCTGGGCGGCCGCGAGCAGCATGGCGATTTCGACGCCCTGGGCGCGTGATTCGCGGTTGAGCCCGAAGGCATTGTGTGGAGAGGCGTGCGGGGTGAGGGAGAGTGCCTGCCAGCCCTCTGGGGTCTTCTTGTAGGGGACGACCTCGGGGTCACGCGGGGACTTGGTGAAAAAGGCCCAGCCTTGTGGTGCGATATTCACCACCGTGTGCTTCACCTTATTTTGCGCTGGCAATGTGATGACGTTTTTCGGGACCTGCTCTTGCACTGCATAGAGCACGATCACCGACCAGATGGCGCATACGATGACGACCGATTTAAGGGATACGGAGACGGTGCCATTGCCGCTGCGAGTGAATGCGGCACAGGCCGTCCGGATTTTGCTGTTCATGATGGAAGGGAGGGTCCTCTGCCGCTGGGACGGGTACGCAGCGTCGGGGGCGGAGAGTCTGCAGCCTCTCAGCCCCCTTTCGCTTAGGCGGCCTTGAGTGCCTTCGTTACCTGGGCGACGGCCTCGTCCTTCGACAGCGGGGTGCCGTCACCGGTGGTGGGCTGCGGGCTCCAGAACCAGTTCTTGCCCTTGACGAAGTTCGCTCCCACCGCGACGGTGACCGTCACCACGGCGCCGGCCGCGGTCACGACGGCGGCGATATGGACGACCGCCGCGCCGACCGCGACGGTGACGCCGCACAGCTGGCCGTTCTCGACGGGAGTGGCCTTGTCGTCCTTCTGCGCCACGGACATCAGCATGTTCTGGGCGTCCGTGACGGCCTTCTCGACCTGGCGGGGGTCGCCGCTGCGGGTCTTCGCGCTGAGCTCCGCGAAGAAGGCGGGGGACCGCTTGTTGATCAGGTCGACGACAGCGTTCGAGGCCCGCACCTCGTCGAGGTCCTCGTTGTCGACGTGCTGGCGGGCCTCCGCGAACAGGTCGAGCTTCGACAGGTCGCTGCCGACCTCACCCTGGCCGAAGAACAGGCCCCGGAAAACCCTCTCGCCATCGGCCTTGGCCGAGGCGGGCGACGCGACGGAGACGGTCGCGACGGACTTGGTACCCGCGTCGGCCATCGCCGACGGGGCCGCGGCCACGCACAGGGCCGCTGCCGTAACGCCCGCGACTACCAGGATGCTGCGCTGCTTGATGTTCAACGTCATTCCCCTCGTTAGAAAAACATCAGGGAGCGGACAGGCTCTTGGTCACTCGCCCCCCGATGCGTGAACTTGCCTCCGTGATATTCGCATAGGAAATGATCATGGGTCGAGCAAATATGACCGCACTCACAGCCGGCCTAGATGGAAAGATGCCTTCCGGTGATCCTTCGCTTGTTTCCGGCCAGTAGTGGGGGGCCTGCTTGACTCGGGGGATCTGAGGGGGTGTCGATCAGGGCGACTCGGGCGAATGAATTTGGTCAGACTGACTTAATTGATTAGCCGGCGTGTCGGGTCGAAAGTGTGTTGAGCAGTGCGGCGCCGCGTTCGGCGTCATCGACGCTCACGGCGAACTCCGTTCCCTTGGTCGGATGGATGACCAGGCACTCGCCGGCCCGGAGCATCACCGTGGTGCCCAGGCCGCTGAGCCGGTAGCCCCAGCCGCCGACCTGCGCCGGGGTCCGCGTCTCGGCACGCGCCGAGACGATGTCCTGTGCCGACCAGCGACGCACCGGCCAGCCGAGCGGACCGAAGGCCACCTCCAGCCCGGACTCCGTCACCCGCGCCTGCACCGAGGCGCAGAACAGCACGAGGACCGAAGCGATCGCGAACGGGGCGATAAGCGCCCACTGCAGACCGATGAGACCGCCCGCGGCCGCGAGTACGGCGGCCGCCGCCACGAGGCCGGTGAGGGCGGCGGTCAGGTGAAGCCAGGGGTTCGCGGTGCGGGAGAGCCAGACGCGGCGCTCACCCTCAGGGATCTCCATGACCTCGCCGCTCGCGTCCTGTCCGGCGTGGACCGGGAGCGCCGCGCGCCGTCCGGCCAGCCATCCGAGCACACCGGCCACGACCGCGACCGCCGCCGTGACGGCCATCCCCGCGCCCACTGAACCGGCATCCCGCCAGTCGGCCTGGTCCAGATTGGCGCGGACGATCGAAGCCTGGGCGCCGGCCAGGAAGGCACCGCCAGACAGCAAGGACACCCCGATCCACGACCCTGCGGGCGCGCCTCCGCGCCGGCCGGCCATGGCGATGGAGAGCGCCAGAACCGCCCAGATCAGCGCCGGGAACACGGCAGCCGCCCACAAGGGCATCGAACCGTCAGGGGTCCCATCGCCCCAATGCGTGGCAAGGCGCTGCGGCAACCGGCTGCTCGCGGCCGGCGGAAGCCCGGCCAGCACAGCCAGTACGCCCACCGCCCAGGCCGCCGCTCCCCAGCGCGTGCCGCTCGTCCGCTTCGTACGGTCAGTCACGAAAGCCCCCTGATCATTTCAATGAGATCGTTCTTGCTGTAACCAAGGCGCGCGGCGTCGGCCACCAACTGCCTTGCATTGCTGAGTAGTTCCGACCGCTGGTCGGCGCCTTCGGCGACGGTGACCCCGCGACCGCGCCGGAACTCCAGCACCCCCTCGTCTCGCAGGGCGCGCAGCCCGCGCAGGACTGTGTTGGCGTTCACGCCCAGCACCTGGGAGAGATCCCGAGCCGGAGGCAGTCGGTCCCCTGGCATGCACTCGCCCTCGGCAATGGCACGCCGGATCGCCCCCGCCACCTGCTCGTGGAGGGGGCGGCTGTCCGTGGTGTCCAGTCTCAGCAGCATGATGCTAGTGAGCGTAGCACTATTGGCGTTATGGCGTCTGGTGTGCGATCAGTCCAGGAGGGAGTCGCCGCTACCGTTTCTGCGCCAGCGAGGTCACAGAGGCCACAAGACGGTCGGCGGCCGGGACGGTTTCCTGCCGCCGATGGGGACCCCACACCAAGCCTCTTCCCGCTGGTCACGGCTGTGGTGGTACAAACGCCTCTGGGGCCAACGCGTTGGCGTTGGCCCCAGAGGTCTTTATGGGGTCAGGTGCGGGTCGTCAGCTGTATGAGGGTGCGGCTCCGGGGTTGCTGCCGGCCGTCTCGAAGTGCTCGGCGGGGTCGGGGTGCTTGGCCTCCTACTGGGCGATCTTCCGCTGCCGGGTGTCGCAGGTGGTGCTCACGGGAGGTCGCGTTCCCGCCATGTGGCTGCCATTTCGGTCAGGGCGGTCATCGCGTGGGCGATGGTCTTGCGGGTGATGGGGCGGCCCGGCGCCTGGAACTGGGGGTCGTACTTGGCGAAGGTTCTGGTGCCCCGTGTCTGTGCCAGGGCCGGTACGACATCGCACAGGAGGTGGGTTGCGACCCTGCGCTGCCGCTCCTGTTCCTTGATGCGGGCTGTGTGCTTTTGCCAGGCCTGGATCGCGGTGAGCTCACCTGTGCTGACCTGGTCGGCGAGGTCGGGGGCCTCGGTGCGCAGGCGGGCGAGGTACTCCCGGCTGGCTTGTGCGCGGGCCTTGTTGTCGCGTGCGACCTTGTAGGCGTCGTCCAGGCTGACGGCACGTGTGATGACCGGGTCTACGAGTGTGGGCGCGTGTCGCATGACGATGTGTGCCAGGTCTAGCCGATCGGTGGTGACACCGGTCTTCTCGCTGAGGAAGCGCGTCGCGACTTCAGCGGGGAGATGCTCGTTCGTCTCATGCCGGGCATGGGCCTTGGTGGCGATCATCGCCGCCTGCCCCGTGGTCAGGTTGCGCTGGCGGATGTTGGCCGACAGGGCGTATCCGCCGGCGTCGTCGCCTTCGTAGGTGGTGAAGCGGGGCTCGACTCCGACGGCTTCGCAGACGGCGAGTCGGTGGCGGCCGTCGAGGAGGACTCCGTCGGGGTCGAGGACGATCGGGTGGCGCAGGCCGTGAACATTGATGGACTCGGTGAGGTTGCGGAGCTCCTCGTCGGTAAGCGGCGGGAACATTGCAGCGATGGGGTGGACCTTCAGGAAGTGCTCCTTGTGGTGTGGGTGTGCCGAGTGCACCGTGTGGGTGCCGCGCCCCTTGGCGGGGTTGGGGTAGGTATTAATGGTCTGGAGAATCCCCGGTTTCCCCAACCGGGGATCGTCGGCTATCTTTCGCCGGCTTTGTCGGTCAGCGCCGACGAGTGGAGTCGTTCGCCGCCCTGTTCACGGGTCGTCCGGCAGGCGTCGGGGGCAGAGTGAAGGGCACCCCCTGGCACCCCCACCGCGGCTTCGAGACCGTCACCTACCTGATCGACGGAACCTTCGTCCACCAGGACAGCAACGGCGGCGGCGGAGTCATCAACGGCGGCGACACCCAGTGGATGACCGCCGGCTCCGGCCTCCTGCACATCGAGGCCCCGCCGGAGTCCCTCGTCGTGTCCGGCGGGCTCTTCCACGGCCTCCAGCTGTGGGTGAACCTCCCCGCCTCCGACAAGATGATGCCCCCGCGCTACCAGGACATCGGCGGCGGCCAGGTCCAGCTGCTCTCCACCCCGGACGGCGGCGCCCTGCTCCGCGTCATCGCCGGTGAGCTGGACGGCCACCAAGGCCCCGGCATCACCCACACCCCGATCACGATGATCCACGCGACGGTGACGCCCGGCGCGCAGCTCACCCTGCCGTGGCGCGAGGACTTCAACGCCCTCGCGTACGTCATGGCGGGGCGCGGCACGGTCGGCGAGGACCGGCGGCCGGTCCACACCGGGCAGACCGTGGTCTTCGGCGAGGGCGGCTCGCTGACCCTGCGGGCGGACGACTCCCAGGACTCCAACGCCCCGGACCTGGAGATCGTCCTGCTCGGCGGGCAGCCGATCCGGGAGCCGATGGCGCACTACGGGCCGTTCGTGATGAACAGCAAGCACGAACTGCAGCAGGCGTTCGACGACTTCCAGGCCGGCCGGCTGGGCCGGATCCCCACCACGGCCCGCACCGGACTCGGCCACCGCGGCACCGGCGAGGCATCGGAGGACTGACCTCCCCGGGCCCTCGGGTCAGGCTCCCGCCGTGGGCTTCCGGTCCCCTCGCAGGCCGCGCAGCTTGTCGGGGTTGACCTGGAAGCGCAGGTTGCGCAGGAGGCCGGCCTCCAGGTCGAAGGTGAGCGCGCCCACGGGCACGTCCTCCATCAGGACCAGGGCGCCGAGTTCGCCGTTGACGACGGCCGTGGTGACGGTGGCGCCCGCCGCCTCGGCCTGGGTCGTGACGCGCAGCAGCCAGCGGGCGACGTGGTCGGGGCCGTGCAGGGGGTGGTGGGAGGCGGTGACCTTGCCTCCGCCGTCCGACCACGCGGTGACCTCGGGGGCCAGCAGCTCCATGACGGCGTTCAGGTCACCGCCGGCGCAGGCCTTCATGAACCGGGCGGTGACCTCCCCGCGCCGGGCGCTGTCGGTGTCGAACCGCGGGCGGCGGTCCTGGACGTGGTGGCGCGCCCGGTGCGAGATCTGCCGGACCGTCGCCTCCGGACGGTCGAGGAAGCCGCCGATCTCCACGTGCGAGTAGCCGAACACCTCGTGCAGCACGAACACCGCGCGCTCCACGGGGGAGAGGGTCTCCAGCACGACCAGCATCGCCGTCGAGACGCTCTCGGCCATCTCGGTGCCCTCCGCGATGTCGGGCGAGGCGGCCAGCGGCTCGGGCAGCCACGGCCCGACGTACTCCTCCCGGGTGGCGCGCGCCGACGTCAGCCGGTTCAGGGACAGGTTGGTCACCGTCCGGACCAGGTAGGCCTTGGGGTGGCGCACCGCGGACCGGTCCGCCCTGTTCCAGGTCAGCCAGGCGTCCTGGACTATGTCCTCCGCGTCGGTGACCGTCCCCAGCATCCGGTAGGCGGTGGCGAACAGCAGCCGCCGGTGCTCGGTGAAGGGATCGTGCTCCGACTCGCTCGTGATCGTCATCCGCATATCGTGCCAAACGGCACAAGCCCGTGGCCGGTTTTCATCGTCGGCCGGCCATCGTCGGCCGGCCATCGTCAGCCGGCCATGGCGGCGAGTCCGTCGCCGCAGGCCGCGTAGCGGGGCCTCCAGCCGAGCTCGGCCCCGGCCTTGGCGTTGGAGAGCCGCAGGCTGGTGGTGAACATCTTGTGCGCGTACGGCATCGGCCGGGTCAGCCAGGCCGGAACGGACACCGGCCGGGGGGTGCCGAAGGCCGCGGCGACCGCGGTCACGTGCGCGCCGAAGCCCGTCGGCGTGTCGTCCACGATGTTGTACGCCTGCCCCGGCCGCCCGCCTTCGACCGCCAGCGCGACCGCGCGCGCCGCGTCGCGCAGCTGGACCCACGGCAGGACCCGGCCCCCGTCGGCGACCGCCGGCAGGGCCCGCCTGCGCAGCGGCTCCACCAGCGCCTCGGTGCCACCGGGTCCGTAGAACAGGCCGAATCGCAGCGCGATGCCCTCGATCCCGTCGGCCCCGAGCATCTGCCCCTCCTTGGACCGCATCGCGTCCACGTGCCGCTGGGAGCGCGCGTCCAGGCCGGCCGGCCCGAAGACGTCCTCCTCCGTGATCACACGGTCCCCGAAGTCCCGGTACCCGTAGCCGAACGCCATCGACTCGGCGATCATCCGCCGCGCTCCGAGGACCCGGGCCGCTTCGACCAGGTGGGCGGTCCCCTCGACCCGCAGCGCGTCGGTCGCGCTCATGTCCCGGTGCCTCATCGGGGTCCTGCGCAAGGCGGTCGCCGCGTGCACGACCGTGTCGACCTCCAGCCCGTCCACGGCCCGCAGCAGGCCGTCCCGGTCCATCAGATCCGCGACCACCGCGTTCCCGGGACCCCGCCCCAGACCCAGGACGGTGTGGCCCGCCGCGGTGAGCTCCTCGGCGACGTGGCGCCCGAAGACCCCGCTCGCCCCTGCCAGCAGCACGCTCTTGGTGTGAGTCATGCCCATGGGACAAGTGGGCGCCGGGGAACGTGACACCCGCCGACGTGGCCCAGGACACAGCCGCGGACGCGGCCTGACTTCAGCCCGCCGTGGGGGTCCGCGCGGGCCCGGCCGCGTACCGGGTCCGCAGCTCGGACACCACCCCGAAGGCGGCCGCGGTCAGCGGTACGGCCAGCAGCATCCCGAGGATGCCGGCGACGCTCGCCCCGGCCGTGATCGCCAGCATGACCACCGCCGGGTGCATCTGCACGGTGCGGCTCTGCACCAGGGGCTGGAGCACGTACCCCTCGATCATCTGGACCACCAGCACCAGGCCCAGCGCCCACAGGCCGATCACCCAGCCCCGGTCGGCGAGGGCGACGAGGACCGCCACGGCGCCCGAGAGGAAGGCGCCGAGGTAGGGGATGTAGGCGGTCACGAACACCAGGGCGGCCAGGCCCACGGCGCCCGGAACGTCCAGGACCAGCAGACCCGCGCCGATCAGCACGGCGTCGACCAGGGCCACGAAGGTGGTCCCGCGCATGAAGCCCTCGACGGCCTCGTAGGCGCGCCGCCCCATCGCCTCCATCAGGTCGCCCGAGCGGCTCGGCACCATCGAGCGCAGCGTTCCCACGGCCCGGTCGGAGTCGCGGAGGAAGAAGAAGATCAGGACCAGGGCCAGCAGGGTCGTCGCGATCATCGTCCCGACCACGCTGAGCCCGGCGACCACGCCCGAGGCGGCCGTGCCGCCGAACTTGGCGAGCAGGTCCTTGGAGTTCTCGGCGACGTCCTCCACGGAGGTCCCGAGCGCCCCGAAGTGGTCCGCGAGGCCCTTGCCGGCCCGCCGCAGGGCGTCGATGATCTGGTCGCCCGTCTCGATGAGCGCGAGGACGACGACGTACGAGGCCCCGCCGACGACGGCGACCACGGCGAGGCAGGTGAGGGCCGCGGCGAGCGAGCGGTTGACCTTCATGCGGACCAGCCGCCGGTGCAGGGGCCCGAGCAGGGCCGTGCCGAGCACGGCCAGCAGAACGGGCGTGACGACTGTCCGGAAGACCGCGCACAGCCACACGACCAAGGCCAGCACGGCGGTGACGAGGAGGACGACGACGCACCAGGCGGCGAGTCGCCGCACGGGCTCGGGCAGCAGGGAAGTCGGCACGGCTCATCCAAGCACGGCCGGGACCGACCGCCCGGGGATCAGTCCAGCGGGTCGGAGTCGGGTTTGGAGCGCTCGTGCAGTTCGAACCAAGTGGACTTTCCCTCACCGCGCGGGTCGACGCCCCAGTCGTCCGCCAGCATCTCCAGCAGCAGGACGCCCCGCCCGCTGGAGGCCATCTCCCCCGGGTGCCGCTTGTGCGGCAGCTCGTCGGAGGCGTCCGCCACCTCCAGCCGCAGCCGGCGCGAGCCGAGCTCGCCGACGGCCTCCGCCATCAACAGGGCGTCCCCGTCCGTGTGGACCAGTACGTTCGTCACCATCTCGGAGACCATCAGCACCGCCGAGTCGACCTGCTCCGGGTCCGCCCAGTCGTGCAGCAGCTCCCGGATCTGCCGGCGCACCCCCGCGACCCGCTCCGGCTCCGCCTGGGCCACCGTGAGCATGGTGCGCCGGGCCGGGCGCGAGGGGTGCAGCAGCGGGCTCTCGCAGCCGCGGCCCGCGCCCTCGCGGCACAGCAGGACCACGGCTATGTCGTCCTCGCGCCGGTCGGCCAGCGGTCCGGTGGTGTGGTGCGAGGAGGGGCCGTGCACTGCCTGGACCAGCAGGTCGGCGAGCTCTTCGAGGTGGCGGGGCTCCATGCTCTCGGGATCGTGCGTCTCGGACTCCAGGATCGCCCGAAGCCGCGCCCAGCCCGTGTCGAGGTCGTGCCCGCCCGTCTCGATGAGCCCGTCGGTGCACAGCATCATCGTCTCGCCGGGTTCCAGGGTGAAACGCGTCGTCGGATAGTCGGTGTCCGGCACGATGCCGAGCGGCAGCCCGCCCGCCGTGGGCCGCATCAGGACCGTGCCGTCCGTCATCCGGATCGCCGGGTCGGGATGGCCGGCGCGGGCCACCTCCAGCAGCCCGGTCTGCGGATCGCACTCCACGTACAGACAGGTCGCGAAGCGCGGGCTCTGGAACTCGTCCTCCTCCGCGTCCGTGCCCGTGTCCTGCGCCGAGCACAGCCCCGCCAGGAAGCGCGAGGCGCGCGAGAGCACCGCGTCCGGCCGGTGGCCCTCGGAGGCGTACGCGCGCACCGCGATCCGCAGCTGGCCCATGAGCCCGGCCGCACGGACGTCGTGACCCTGGACGTCGCCGATGACCAGCGCGAACCGTCCCGACGGCAGCGGGATCATGTCGTACCAGTCGCCGCCGACCTGGAGTCCGCCGCCGGTGGGCACGTAGCGGGCGGCGATCGTCATGCCCGGGATCTCGGGGCCGAGCTGGGGCATCATCGACCGCTGCAGGCCGGTGGTGAGTTCCCGCTCGGATTCGGCCACTCCGGCGCGCTGGAGGGCCTGCGCGAGCATCCGGGCCACCGTCGTCAGGACGGACCGCTCGTCGGGGGAGAAGGACACCGGGTGCTTGAACGCGGCCATCCAGGCGCCCATGGTCCGCCCGGTGACGACCAGCGGCAGGAAGGCCCAGGAGAGGCGGCCGAAGCGCTGGGCGAGCGGCCAGGTGGCCGGGAAGCGCCGTTTGTAGTCCTCGGGGCTGGGGAGGTAGATCACCCGCCCGGTACGGACGACCTCCGCGGCCGGGTAGTCGGTCTCCAGCGGCATGTCCGCGAAGGGGCTCTCGTCGCCGGGATCGTGCCCGTGGTGCCCGATGATCGACAGCCGGGTGCCGGCCACGCCGAAGACGGCCAGCCCGTCGGGGATGAAACCGGGCATGGACAGCGAGGCCGCCACCCGCAGGACCTCGGCGGTGGAGCGGGCCTCTGCCAGCGCCCGCCCGGCGTCGAGCAGGAACGCCTCGCGCGAGCGGCGCCAGTCGCCGGTGATCGGGGTGTGCACGGCCGTGGTGCCGGGCTGCGCCTCCGCGATCTCCTGGATCGTGCCGATCAGCTCGTAGTCGACGCGGCCGTCCGGGCCGCGGTTCTCCAGAGGCTTCGAGCGGCTCCGTACGGTGCGCAGCACCCGCCCGTCCTCGTCCATGATCCGCAGCCGGGCCTCGGCGAGGGTGCCTTCGGCGACCGCCAGGTTCACGATGCCGTTGATCTCGTTCCAGTCCACCGGGTGGAAGCGGGAGCGCACGGCGACCTCGGGCAGCGCGACGGGCTCGACGGGCAGCCCGAGCAGCCGGGCGGCCTCGCTGTCGAGGGTGACCGTCCCGGAGGCGTTGTCCCATCGCCACAATCCGGTCGCGATGGCGGCCAGGACGTCCTCTGTGCGCACCCGGTCATCTATACAGGTCATACGCCTGACGTGCCTGTTCACCACTCCCTCCCGGGCCCCCTCCCGGGCACGCCCGCACGGGCTCGCGCCCCGGACGGTAACCTTGGGACGGTTGAATCCACCCTGGTATCACGTAGAACTGGATGACTGATGCATCGGTACAGGTCCCACACGTGCGGCGAGCTTCGTGCCTCCGACGTCGCCTCCGACGTCCGGCTGAGCGGCTGGCTGCACAATCGTCGAGACCTGGGCGGCATCCTCTTCATCGATCTGCGTGACCACTACGGCATCACGCAGCTCGTCGCCCGTCCCGGCACCGCCGCCAACGAGGCCCTCAGCAGCGTCACCAAGGAGACCGTCGTCCGCATCGACGGCAAGGTCGTCTCCCGCGGCGCGGACAACGTGAACTCCGAGCTCGCCACCGGCGAGGTCGAGGTCGAGGTCACCGCGGTCGAGGTGCTCGGCGCGGCCGCCCCGCTGCCCTTCACCATCAACACCGACGACGGGGTGAACGAGGAGCGGCGCCTGGAGTACCGCTTCCTCGACCTGCGCCGCGAGCGCATGCACCGCAACATCATGCTGCGCTCGGCCGTCATTGCCTCCATCCGCTCCAAGATGGTGGCCCTCGGCTTCAACGAGATGGCGACCCCGATCCTCACCGCGACCTCCCCCGAGGGCGCCCGTGACTTCGTCGTGCCGTCCCGCCTGAACCCGGGCAAGTTCTACGCGCTCCCGCAGGCGCCGCAGCAGTTCAAGCAGCTGCTGATGATCTCCGGCTTCGACCGGTACTTCCAGATCGCGCCCTGCTTCCGCGACGAGGACGCCCGCGCCGACCGCTCGCCGGGCGAGTTCTACCAGCTCGACGTCGAGATGTCCTTCGTCGAGCAGGAGGACGTCTTCCAGCCCATCGAGCGGCTGATGACGGAGATCTTCACCGAGTTCGGCAAGGGCCGCGCGGTCACCTCCCCCTTCCCGCGGATCCCGTTCCGCGAGTCGATGATGAAGTACGGCAACGACAAGCCCGACCTGCGCGCCAAGCTGGAGCTCGTCGACATCACCGACGTGTTCGAGGGCTCGGAGTTCAAGGCGTTCGCCGGCAAGCACGTGCGCGCCCTGGCCGTCCCGGACACCGCCGCCCAGCCGCGCAAGTTCTTCGACGGCCTCGGCGAGTACGCGATCTCGCTGGGCGCCAAGGGTCTGGCCTGGGTCCGCGTGGGCGAGGACGGCGCGCTGACCGGCCCGATCGCCAAGTTCCTCACCGAGGAGAACGTCAAGGTCCTCACCGAGCGCCTGGGCCTGGCCGCCGGTCACGCCGTGTTCTTCGGCGCGGGCGAGTTCGACGAGGTCTCCAAGATCATGGCGGGCGTCCGCGTCGAGGCCGCCAAGCGCGCCGGCCAGTTCGAGGAGGACGTCTTCCGGTTCTGCTGGATCGTCGACTTCCCGATGTACGAGAAGGACGAGGAGACCGGCAAGATCGACTTCTCCCACAACCCCTTCTCCATGCCGCAGGGCGGCATGAAGGACCTGGAGGAGAAGGACCCGCTCGACATCCTGGCCTGGCAGTACGACATCGTCTGCAACGGCATCGAGCTGTCCTCCGGCGCCATCCGCAACCACGAGCCCGAGGTCATGCTGAAGGCCTTCGAGATCGCCGGTTACGAGGCCGAGACCGTCGAGCGCGAGTTCGCGGGCATGCTCCGCGCCTTCCGCCTCGGCGCCCCGCCGCACGGCGGCATCGCCCCGGGCGTCGACCGCATCGTCATGCTGCTCGCCGACGAGCCGAACATCCGCGAGACCATCGCCTTCCCGCTGAACGGCAACGCGCAGGACCTGATGATGGGGGCGCCCACCATCCTGGAGGAGTCCCGCCTGCGCGAGCTGAACATCGCGCTGCGCAAGCCGGTGGAGACCAAGGCGCCCGACGCCAAGCCGGTCGCCGAGGCCGTCCACCCGGACGCCGCTCGCTGAGCGTAGGAGCCCAAGGGGAAGGGCCCGGGATCTTCGGATCCCGGGCCCTTCCGTCGTTCCGCTCCCTGCTCGCGCCTGGTCAGAACCGTTCGAGAATGCCCTTGAGGAGGGCGGCGGAGGTCAGTTCGGCCGGAGCGGGGCCGGCGTGGAAGAAGCCGGCGTTGTCGGCGTCCAGCTTGCGCAGGAAGTCGAAGGCCTTGGCATCGGGGTCGCCGAAGGCGACGAACTGCCAGTGGATGTCGTGGGCGGCCGCGTCGGCGAGTGCCTGGCGGGCGGGCTGACGGTTGTCGGGGGCGCCGTCCGTCTGGAACACGACGAGGGCGCGGCCCTCACCGCCGTCCTTCTGGTACCGCTCGACGATCTGCTCGACGGCGCGGTGGTAGCTGGTGCGCCCCATGTGCCCGAGCTCGGCGTGCCGGGTCTCGACCCAGGCCTCGTCGTGGCCCTCGAGGGCGAGGTCGGCGGTGCCGTCCACGTCCGTGGAGAAGAAGACCGTGTGCACGGTGGCGTTCTCGTCGAGGTGCGCGGCGAGCGCGAGGGCGTGGTCGGCGAGGTACTGGGCGCTGCCGTCCTTGTAGAACGGCCGCATCGAGCCCGACCGGTCGAGGACGAGGTACACCCTGGCCCGCGCCCCGGCCTTCCCCTTGCCCCGCAGCACCTGGCCGGCGGCCTTGCACGCGGTGGCGAGGGCGGGCGCGTGCCGCTTGACGGCCGCGAGCGCGTGAGCGGGGCCGCCGGCGGCCTCGGTCTCGTCCTGTGCCTGTGCCTGCGGCGCGGCGGCGTCGACCAGGGCCTCGGCCCCGGCTTCCTCCCGCGCCTGCGGCGCGACGGCATCGGCCTCGACGGCATCGGCCTCGACGGCGACGGCCGCGAGAGGCTCGGCCTCGGCGACCGGCGCCGGGTCCTCCGCGTCGGCGGCAGCCGCGAGCGGCTGAGCCTGCGCCTTCGGCGCGGCGGCCTCGACGGCCGGGGTCTGCGGCGCCTCGGCGGCGACTGCCTCGGCCTCGGCCGGTGCGGCCGGTGCTTCCGCGGTGACGGCCTCGGCGGCCGGGGCCGCCTCCGGCGTGGCCACGTCGGCCTCGGGGGTGGCGGCCGCGAGCGGCTCGGCCTCCGGGGTCGCCTCGGCGGCTGGTTCGGCCTCCGGGGTCGCCTCGGCGGCCGGTTCGGCCTCCGGCGCGGCAGCGGCATCGGCCTCGGCGGCGACGGCCGCGACCGGCTCCGCCGCAGCGGTGTCCTGGGCCTGCGGCTCGGCGTCAGCCGCGAGCGGCTCGGCTTCCGGCTCCGGGGCGGCAGCGTCGGCCTGTTCGGCCTCCGACGGGGCAGTGGCGAGTACGCCGGCCTCGGGCTCGGGCTCGGCCTGCGCCTGCGCCTGCGGCGCGGGTGCGGGGGCTGTCGGCTCCGGGGTCGCCGGGGCTGACGGGCTGCCCCCGGACGGGGACCGGCGGGCTTCCGGGACCGTGGGGTCCGGGGTGTGGGCCGGGGCGGGGGCCGTGAGGACGGTGCCCGGTTCGCGGTCGCGCGGTGCGGACTGCGGCGGGACCGTGGGGTTGTCGAAGGACGCCGCGACGAGTTCCGCCGCCGCGTCCAGTGGGGTGCGTTCGGTCTGGCTCGGAAGGGCCGCCGAAGGGGCGTCGGTAGTGTCCGGAAGCGGCTCCGAAGTCCGTCCGAATACCTTGCGCAACAAGCTCCGAATACCCATGGGCCAGGCCTTTCGCATGAGTGCGTGCGTCATTTGTCCGTGCTGCGCGGTAGATCCCTGCCCAGAGTGGACACGTAAGGTTATCGGCCCCTTGGCTGGAACTTCGGCAGGGGCACCTTTCGTGGCGCCCACTGCCCAAACACACCTGTTCCGCACCCGAACTGCCGCTCCGACGTGCCGGATTCACCGTGCGTTCATCCTTCCGCCGCCGCTTCGGCGCAACCCGCGCCTAGCGTCACCGACGGATTGTTCCGACACGTTGTCGGGGACCGTGCATCAACGGAGGACACTCGTGCGCAAGCTCCTGCCCCTCATCGGCAACTCGCATGGGGGCGGCCGTTCCGCCCTCACCTGCCGCTACCGCTGCGGCGACGCCTGCTTCCACGAGGTGCCGAACACCAGCGACAACGAGTACGCCGGCGACGTCATAGCCCGCGCCTACTCGCGCCGCTCGATGCTCCGCTCGGCCGCCGTGGTCACGGTCGCCTCGGCCGCCGGTACCGCCCTCACCCTGAGCGGGAACGGCTCCTCCGCCGCCGCGGACCCCACCGCCGACACCCAGCGCGCCGGCGGCGCCGGCGGCAACGCCGACGGTGCCCGCGGCCTGCGCTTCAAGGCCGTCGCGCCGAACACCGCCGACCAGGTCACGATCCCCGAGGGCCACGAGCAGAACGTGGTCATCCGCTGGGGCGACCCGATCGTCAAGGGCGCGCCCGCCTTCAACCCCGACAAGCAGACCGCCGCCGCGCAGGCCGGTCAGTTCGGCTACAACAACGACTTCCTGAGCCTTCTCCCGCTCGGTGACGACTACGAGCGCCGGCAGCTGCTCGTAGCCAACCACGAGTACACCGACGAGAACCTCATGTTCAAGGCGTACGACCCGGCGAACCCGACCCGCGAGCAGGTCGAGATCGCCTGGGCCGCGCACGGTCTGTCCGTGGTCGTCGTCCAGGAGGACCACCGCAGCGGCAAGCTGACCGCCGTCAACCGCCACCGGCTCAACCGCCGGCTGACGGCCACCAGCGAGTTCGAGCTGACCGGCCCGGCCGCGGGCTCCGACCTGGTCAAGACCTCGGTCGACGCCGGCGGCACCAAGGTGCTCGGCACCCTCAACAACTGCGCCGGCGGCACCACCCCGTGGGGCACCACCCTCCACGGCGAGGAGAACTTCAACCAGTACTTCGCCAACGCCGGCCAGGTCACCGAACCCACCCAGGCCGCCCGCCTCAAGCGCTACGGCGTGACCTCCGGTGCCACCGAGCGCAAGTGGGAGCGGTTCGACAAGCGCTTCGACGTCGCACAGGAGCCCAACGAGTCGCACCGCTTCGGCTGGGTCGTCGAACTGGACCCGCACGACCCGAACTCCGTCCCGCGCAAGCGCACCGCGCTCGGCCGCTTCAAGCACGAGGCCGCGCAGCCCCGCCTGACCGAGGACGGCCGTCCGGTCGTCTACATGGGCGATGACGAGCGCTTCGACTACTTCTACAAGTTCGTCTCCGCGAAGCGGATGAAGAAGGGTGACTCGCGCGCGGCGAAGGAGCACAACCTCACCCTGCTCGACGAGGGCACCCTCTACGTCGCCAAGCTCACCGGCGACTCCCCGGTCGAAGGGTTCGACGGTTCGGGCAAGCTGCCCGCCGACGGCGAGTTCGACGGGTCCGGCGTGTGGATCAAGATCCTCACCTCGTCGCCCTCCGGCAACGTCTCGCACGTCGAGGGCATGACCGCCGAAGAGGTGGCCGTCTTCACGCGCCTGGCCGGCGACAAGGTCGGCGCGACCAAGATGGACCGCCCCGAGGACGTCGAGCCGTCCCCGCGCACCGGCCGCGTGTACATCGCGCTGACCAACAACACCGACCGCGGCAAGGCAGGCAAGGCCGGCGCGGACGAGGCCAACCCGCGCAACCTCAACAAGCACGGCCAGATCCTGGAGCTCGCCGAGAACTTCGACGACCCGGCCGGCGACGGCTTCGCCTGGCGGCTCTTCCTCGTCGCGGGCGACCCGAACGACCCGGCGACCTACTTCGCGGGCTTCCCGAAGGACAAGGTCAGCCCGATCTCCTGCCCGGACAACGTGGCGTTCGACCCGCACGGCAACCTGTGGATCTCCACGGACGGCAACCAGCTCGGCTCGCACGACGGCCTGTTCGGCGTCGCGACCGCCGGTGAGCGCCGCGGTGAGCTGAAGCAGTTCCTGACCGTCCCGCGCGGCGCGGAGACCTGCGGCCCGCTCGTCCAGGACAAGCGCGTCCTGGTGGCCGTGCAGCACCCGGGCGAGATCGACGGCGCGTCCGTCGAGAAGCCGCAGTCCGTGTGGCCCGACGGTCCCGGCAAGATCGTCCGCCCGTCGGTCGTCTCGGTCTGGCGCAAGGACGGCAAGAACATCGGCGTCTGATCCGATGGTGATCCGACTCTGATCCGACTCTGATCCGACTCTGATCCGAGTTCGATCAGAGTTCGATCAGAGGTGAGTCGAGCGCCCGGCGCGGCCGATGTTCCACGTGGAGCATCGGCCGCGCCACTCAACTTCCGTCCGTCAGACGCCCCACCGGCAGTCGGAGCGCGGTCACCGCGCCTCCGTCCGGGGCGTTGGAGAAGCCGAGCGCGATCTCCAGCACCGCTGCCTGACCGGCCACGATGGTCAGGCCCAGCCCGTGGCCGCGCCCGCGCCCCGGGTCTCCGGTACGGAAGCGCTGCGGTCCGTGCTCGATGAGCTCGGCGGGGTAGCCCGGGCCGTGGTCGCGGACGGTCACCACCGGGCCCTCGACGCTCACTTCCAGCGGCGGCCGCCCGTGCTTGTCGGCGTTGACCAGCAGATTGGTCAGGATCCGGTCCAGGCGGCGCCGGTCGGTGAGCACCACCGCGTCGCGCAGGATCCGTACCGAAACGGTCAGCCGGGTGCTCGCCACGGCCCGTTCCACCGCCCGGCCGAGCTCCACCCGGGCCAGCTCCGCCCGCTCCACGCCCGAATCCAGCCGGGAGATCTCCAACAGGTCCTCGGTGAGAAGGTGCAGGGCCCGCAGCCGGTCGTTGATCATCTCCTTGGGCCGGCCCTCGGGCAGCAGCGCCGCCGCTGCCAGTGAGCCCGTGAGCGGGGTGCGCAGCTCGTGCGCGACGTCCGCCGTGAAGCGCTTCTCCGCCTCCAGCCGGCCCTGGAGCGAGGCCGCCATCGTGTCCAGGGCCTGCGCCACGTCCCGTACCTCGTCGTGGGAGCGGGACCGGCGCGGCTCCTCCCCGCCGGCCGGGAAGCCGACGCGCGCGTCGAGGTCCCCGGCGCTGATCCGGCGGGCCACGGCGGCGGTCGTGGCGAGCCGGCGGCTGATCCGGCCCGCGAGGAAAAGGCCGGCGAGCGCCACGACCCCGGCGGCGAGTACCGCGGAGACGAGGATCGCGGCGTCGATGTCCCGGAGCCGGGTGCGGGTGCTCTCGTACGGGATCCAGACGGCGAGGGCCTTGCCGTCGGCGGGTCCGGCGGCCCACATGACGGGTTTGCCGTCCTGTTCGCCGACCATGCTGCCGGTCAGTCCGCGCGCGACCAGCTCGCGCAGCGGCCGGGGCAGCCGGGGCGGGTCCAGAGCGCTGTTGCCGCCGCCGTGCGAGGTGCCGTACTCGTACTGGCCCAGGGCGTCGTCCAGCTCGCGGTCCACGTCCTTGCGGACCTCCCCGACGATCTGCCGGGCCACCACGTCGTGCACGAGGATGCCGAGCGCCGCCGCGACCGCGCAGCACACCGCCGTGGTGGTCATGGCGATCTTCCAGCGCAGACTGCTCGTCATCCGCATCGGGTCCCCGCCCCCCTCAGCCCGTGCTCGGGGCCGGACACGGGGCGGAGCCGTCCTTGGCGCCGGGGCACTCGTCGAGGGTGAGCTGGGACAGGTTCATGATCCCGGCGTCCGGGTCCCACACGTAGTCGGAGACGGAGGTCTTCTTCGGGTTCGAGGTCGGCTCGCGCACCGCCAAGTGCTCGGCGGCCACCTCCACGCCCTCCAGTACGCCGCGCCGGGACAGGATGCGGGCGATCGTCCCGTCGTCCTGGACGGTGTAGACGCGCAGTTCGGTGACCCGGCCGTCGATGTCCAGGGCGGTGATCAGCTCGTCCCGGCCGTTGCCCGTCACATCGGCCAGGACGGCCGGCCGCACGGGGCAGTCCGGACCGCCGTCCACAGCCTGTGTACAGAGCGCGAGCCGCTGGGTCGCCCGCGGGTCGACGAGGCGGCCGGTGCCGCCGTCCCCCGCGGTGGCGGCGGTGATGTCGGCGCGTACGACCTCCAGCGCGTCGACGCTCTTCATGGACAGGTCGGGGACCTTGGCGAGGCCGGGGACGACGGCGGCCGTGCCCGGCTGCTGGCCCGGGCCCGGCGGTTCGGGGCGGATGTCCTTCCACAGGCTGCGCGGGGCGCGCACCGTCCCCAGGTCGCCGTCGTCGCGCAGGCCCTCCACGTCGGCGCACCCCGCGGTGGCCGCGAGGGCGGCCGCGAGGAGGATGCACTGCCCCCGCCGGGCGGAGGGCCGGGCGGGCCGGGGGAGGGGCCTCATGTCCCGATGCTCCCCTGCTCCGGCCGGGCGGGCCCGGGGGCAGGGCCATTGGGGGGACGGGCCGGGCCCGCGGGTCGCGTGCGGCGCCGTTGCCGGGGGCCCGCCCCCGGACCCCCGCGCCTCGAACGCCGGCGGGGCTGGGTTCGGCCGGGCTGGACTTGGGCGGCCTACGGGGCCTTGCCGGTCGGGTCGGCGATGGCGCGGGCTGCCGTCAGTTCCTGGCGGACCGGGGACAGGACCGAGGATTCGTCCACCGGCGGGGGTGTCGGGGGGTGTAGTTGGGCCGGGGTGTGGGCTCTGCGCACGCCTCGGGCCAGGCCGCGCAGGTCTTCGGCGATCGCCGCGACCTCCTCGGGCCCCGGGGGCTGCGCGCCGTGGTTGACCCGGACGCGGGCGGCCGTCGTCGCGTCGACGATCCGCTCGACGGCGACGACCAGCGGCCACCACGCGGCGGCCCGCTCGCCGGTCGGCGGCGGCTCGGTCAGCGCCCGCTGGAACTCGCTGCGCACGCCCGACAGGTCCCGGTAGATCCGCCGCCGGGCCTGGAGCCGGGCGGTGCGCGCCGCGCGCAGTCCCGCCTCCGTGCCGGGGTCGGCGCCGAACGCCCGCTCCACGTACCGGGCCGCGTCGTCCACCGTGTCGGCGAGCCGGTCCCCGATCCGGGTGTGCCAGCTTTCGGGCCAGAGGAGATAGCCCGCGACGAGGGTGATGGCGCAGCCGATCAGGCTGTCCAGCAGCCGGGGCCGGACCAGGTCGAAGCCCTGGTGGTTGAGCAGGTCCGAGAGGAGCAGGATCACCGGGGTGATCGCGGCGGTCTGGAAGGCGTAGCCCTTGACCGAGAAGGCGGGGATCAGCGCGGCGAGGAGCACCATCACCGGCACGTCCCACCAGCCGCGCGGCACCTCCGCGAGCACGGCGGCCGCGACGACCAGCCCGCCGGCGGTGCCCAGCGCGCGCAGCACGGCCCGGGAGAACACCGAGCCGAAGTCGGGCTTGAGGACGAAGGTGACGGTCAGCGCGACCCAGTAGGACCGCTCGATCTCCACCACCGAGACCAGCGCCTGCGCCAGCCCGATGCACAGCGCGAGCCGCAGCCCGTACCGCCAGGAGGCCTCGGAGAACATCATGTCGCGCACGGCGCGGCGGACCCGGACCCGCAGGGCGGCGGGCCGGCCGAGCCGGTCGTCGACGTTGTACGGGTCGGGATCGGCCAGCAGCACGATGGTCGCCGCGTGCCGTAGCGCCGCGTCGATGGCCCGCTCGGACTGGCCGTCCGGCGGGGGCAGGTCCAGTACGGGGGTCCCCGTGCGGCCCTCCTCGACGGCGGCCGCCAGCTCCCGTACGGCCGCCGGGATCTCGGGGGCGAGGGGCCTCTGGCGCAGGTGCGCGGCGGGTGCGGCCTCGACCAGCGGGATCAGCACGTTGAGCTGGGCCAGCATCCGCACGAGCGAGGGGCTGCGCCCGTGCACCCGGGCCCGGCGGCCCAGCACCAGGTCGTAGGCCTCGTTCAGGGCCTGGGTGACCTGCTGGCGCCGCTCCTCGTAGGCGGGCCCCGGTCCGCCCGCGGCCTCCAGGGTGTCGGCCAGCGCGCGGTAGGCGGCGGCGACGGCGGCCCGCTCCGGCTGCCGGCCGCGCAGCGGCCAGCCCAGCAGGGTCAGCGCGAGGACGAACAGCCCGCCCGTGCTCAGCAGCAACGGGGCCGTCCACCAGGGCTCGGGCATCGGCAGGCCGGCGCCGACCACGCCGTACAGCAGGAGCATCAGCCCGGAGACGGACGCGACCGTGCCGATGGAGGAGATCATCCCGGAGACCAGGGCGATCAGGGTGAGGACGGCGACGGCGAGCCAGCCGTGCCCGAAGACCAGGGTGCCCAGCGCGACGCCGACGGCGCCGAACAGCTGGGGCACGGCGATGTTCAGGATCCGCATCCGGTAGGCGTCGGCGGTGTCACCGATGACCCCGGACAGGGCGCCCATCGAGACGAGCGCGCCGTACTCGGGCTCGTCGATGGCGAAGCCGACCGCCAGCGGAACGGCCAGGGCGATGCCCGCACGGAGCACGGCGGCCCAGGGGATCGGCGCGGCGCTCGGCCGCAGCCCCTTCAGCAGCCAGGCGGGCGGGGTCAGCGGGTGGGATCGGCCCCGTGTGTGCCGGGCCCGCCCGGACGGTATCTCTTCGGTGCGTTCGGTACTCATTCCCGCTTCCGTGCCGCCGCTCGCGAATCGGTTCTTCTGCGCTGTTCTACGGATTTTCGCGCCTTTGTACCTTCCGAGCTTATGGGGTGCGGCGCAGTCGGCCCGCCAGCCAGGCGGCCAGTGCGGCGGCGAGCCCGACGGCCAACACCACCCAGGTGGTGGTGCGCAGGAACGCGGTGAGCGCGTCGTACACCGCCTCGGCGGCCGCCCGGTCGATGTCGGCCGGCAGGTCGTCCAGGGTCAGGCGGCGGCACACCGCCACGGCCGCCCACAGCAGGAGGGCCCCGGCCGCGAGCCCGAGCCCGGTGGCCAGTACGGCGCGGCGCCGCCGGACGGCGACGGCGATGGCCGTCGCGGCCAGCAGCACGGTGAGGACGGGGAGCCAGACCCCGGCGATCTGCAGCATGCGGAAGCCCTTCCGGAGCGCGCCGAGGTTGTCGTACTCCATGACCTTCACCGAGAGGTGGGTCACCGGGATGCGGTCGGCGAGCGGCACCCCGTTGTCCACGAGATCGCCCTTGACCTGCGCGATGACGGGCTCGAGATCGATGCTGACGGCGTTGCCGTGGCCGGTGGTGAGCGCTTCGAGGAACGCGCCGTGGGCGGCGCGGTTGGCCGCGTCCCAGGCGGTCTGGTAGGCGGAGGTGCCGACGAAGGAGCGCAGGGCCTCGGCGAGCAGGGTGTCGATCCCGACCTGGAAGGGGCCGGCGTCGATCTGTCCGGAGAGGGCCCGGCCGGCCTGGGTGACGACGACGTTCTGTACGGCGGGGTCAGAGGCGAGCGGGGACATGGCGGCGGTGTACCGGTCGGCGTTGCCGAGCTCGCGATCGGCCCAGTACGCGACGGCGCTCGCGGGCACCAGGAGGGCCACGAGCGCGATGAGTACCGCCGAGAGGAAGGTCCGCACGTCACCAGGGAAAGGCGGCCGGACGCGCGGCGCGAGCGGGGGTACTGCGGGCGGGTGGCGCGTGTCGGCTTCCGCCTCGCCCGCCCGCTCGACGCCATCTCGCTCATGGACGTGGTCGCCGCCGTCGAGGGGCCGGACGAGGCCTTCCGGTGCGCGGAGATCCGGCAGCAGGGGCCCGGCGGCGGCGAGGGGCCGCCCGCCGCCGAATGCGCCATCGGGCACGCGATGGGCCGGGCCGAACTGGCCTGGCGCCACGCCCTGGCCGGCCAGAACCTCGACGAGATCCGGCAGCAGGCCGAACGGCAGGCCCCCGGGGCCCCCGACCGGCTCCGCGCCTGGCTCGCCGCCACTCGCTAGAGCCCCCGCACCGGCCGCACAGCCTTCGGACAACTGACTCAGGAGTTTGGAATGACGCGAAGCATCACGTCCTCCTCAAGCACCTGCACGCCGCCTGGGGCACCGGACTGCCCGCCCAGACACTGATCGGGGTGGCCGCCCTCGCGCTGCCGGACATGCTCTTCGAGATCGACGCGGTGGCGGTGCGGGCGACCCCCACGGAGTGACCCGTCGAGTGACCCGTCGAGTACCCCTCAGCGTGCCCCGCCAGGTACCCGCCGAGTGCCCCGGCCTGGGTGATCCAGTTGCCGGTCGGGGGCGGCGGGTGTGCCCTGGATGATGGGAGAGAGGAGCCCGTCATGGCACATGCGGCACCCACCGCCCCCCGGCGGCACCGGCAGACGGCGGCCGACACGACCCACCTGAGCAAGGCCGCCCTGACCCGCCCCCTGCTCATGGGTCTCGTCTACGGCGTCTACGCCGCCTTCATCAAGCGCCAGACGGGGCCCGTCGACGCCGGCAACGTCTTCTACGGGATCCTGTGCGGCGCGATCTTCGCCGCCTGCATGTTCGCCCTGGCCCGCATCGGCCCCCGGCTGAAGCGGGAGGCGCACGCGGCGGCGTACGGGGTCTTCGCGGGCATCGCCTTCGGCTACCTCTACAGCCTCGCCGAGGAGAGCGTCCTCAAGAGCTGCGCCCTCGGCCTCGCCGTCGGCGCGGGCGTCGGAATCGCGGCGTTCTACCGCTACTACACCCGCGAGGAATAGCTCCCGTCAGCGCGAACACCGCCCGCGAACACCGCCGCCCCGGCCACCGCGCGCACTGCGCGGGCGGCCGGGGCGGCGGTGTCGTCCGGTGCGGACGTCCGGTGCGGTGGGGGTCAGCCCTGGGTGAAGTAGCCGAGGAGGTCGGTGATCACGTGGTTGCCGCCGCCGTAGCTGTTGAAGATGCTGACCTTGCCGGACGCGACCGGGCTGATCACGTGGTTCGGGACCGTGCGGCCCGGCAGCGTGTTGAGGCTGCTGGCCCCGGGGAGCGTGCCGCCGTAGCCGTACGCGGTCAGGAAGCCGGGACCGGTGGAGTCCGTCGCGGTGACGTTCAGGACCGCGCCGAGGGCGCCCGCGGGCAGACCGCCGACGGTCGTGGTGGCGCCGGGAGCGACCTTGCCGGTCGTACGGGTGTCGGCGAGGCGCTTGGGCACGACCGGGGTGAAGAGGGCCTTGCCGTCCTTGCCGTAGTAGCCCACCGCGTCGAGCACCAGGTGGGTGGAGCCCGAGTTGGCGAACAGGGTGATGGTGCCGTTGGGGCCGACCGGGACGATGGCCTGGTTGGACTTGTCCTTGCCGGGCTCCACGTTCAGGTTCGAGGTCGACGGACGCTTCGCCGGGTCCGGGTACGCGATGACGTGGGCCTGCTCCGTCGCGCCGGTGCCGGTCAGGTTGAGCGCGACCGCCGTGGCGTCGGCGGGGATGCCGTTGACGCCGGCGACCTTGACCGTGCGGGTCTTGCCGCCGCCCAGCGCGCCACCGGCCGTACGGGTGTCGGCGACGCGGGTCGGGGTGAGCGGGGAGAAGCGCTGGCCGATGTTCGGCTGGTAGTAGCCGATGAAGTCCACGATGAGTGAGGCCCGGCCCGAGTTGAGCAGGACGGAGATCTGTCCGTCGGCACCGACCGGGACGGTCACCGTGTTGGACGCGGTACCACCGGCGTTGACGTTGACGGTCGAGGTGTTCGGACCTGTCGGCCCGGAGGGCCAGACGCTCAGGTGGGTGTCCTCCGTCGCACCGGTGACCGTCACGTTCAGGACCGCCGCGGCCATGCTCCCCGAAAGGGGGTGCTCCGGCACGGCCTCGCCGACCGGAAGGGTCACGTTGAAGGCAAAGCCACCCCGGAGGGTGGTGTTGGTGGTGCGGGAGTCCAGCAGCCGGAACGGGTCGGTCGCCACGTACCCGGACGGGGTGTAGCCGACCCGCACGGTCTTGACGACCGTGGACTGCGCGCCGTGGATGTCGTAAGCGGTGACGGTCACCTGGTAGTTGCCGGGCTCCCTGTAGGTGTGCCTGAAAGGACTGAGACCGAGGAGCCCGCGGCCACCGTCACCGAATTCGACATCGACAGATGCCACTGGCCACGGCCCCTTGGTGGCCCGCGGGTCGAACTCGACGGTCAGCGGGCGGACGGCGCCCTCCTCGTCGCCGGGGACCGGTATGACGGGCTCGGTGGTGAAGTCGGCGGTCAGTGCCGCCGGGCCCACCGTGATCCGCTTCGACGTGACGACCTTCGCCCCCACGCCGTTGAAGGCCGTCACCTTGACCACGCAGGAGCAGGGGGAACCGTAGACGTGCGTCGCGGTTGCCTGGGAGGCGGTGCCCTGGCGGATGACAAGGGGGGTCGTCCCGTCGCCGAAGTCCACGCTGAACGACATCGCGGTGGGCCAGCGGCTGTTCGAGACGCTCTGCACCACCACCTTCGTACCGAGCGGTGCCCACTCGTTGTCGACCGACATCCAGACGCTGCTCAGGCCGTCGCCGGTCTCGTAGGCGCCGCGGTCGACGAACCCGCCGTTCCCGCCGGTGTTGGGGACACGCGGGTCGTCCGCGACCGGGTTCCCGTCGATGTCGGCGGTCAGGAGGGCACCCGGCGCGGTCGGGTCGCCGGAGTCGATGGTGAGGGAGTCGTCCACCGTGCTGACGCGGTCGTCCGGGGCGACGATGTCGTGGCCGCCCTGGCCCGTCGCGGCCTGGAACGCCGCCAGATCCTTGTAGCTCGTGCCGGACCAGGTGTACGGGAGCTGGGTGGCGAGGGGGCTGTTCGCGAACACGTTGTAGTCGGCGCGGGTGCCCTCCGTCGCGCTCTGCGCGACCGCGACGGAGTTGCGGGGCTTGTCCTGCGGGCACGAGGTGTTGGGGGTCACGGTGAAGAACACGTTGTTGACCACGGACGAGCCGGTGGAGCCGCCACCGACCGAGACGGTCGTCTCGCACGAGCCGGAGATCGAGTTGTTGGTGAGCGCCGTACCGGGGGCGTCCACCACGACGGCCGCCGCCGTGGCCTTCGGCCCGGTGATCTCGTTGCGGCTGAGTACGGTGCGCCGGGAACCGCCTTCGATCCGGGGACTGCTGACCCTGCTCTGGCTGACGCGCACGTCCGTGCTCGCGTCGCCGACCACGAGGCCGTTGAGCATGCCCTTCGTGATGTCGGACT
This sequence comes from Streptomyces sp. ISL-43, assembly GCF_018614195.1. GTDB lineage: Bacteria > Actinomycetota > Actinomycetes > Streptomycetales > Streptomycetaceae > Streptomyces. Next base: position 13,263 of record NZ_JAGGOT010000008.1, on the reverse strand, counting down.
TCTCGATCACCACGTCGGTGGAACGGCTGACCGTGACGCCGCCGCGGAGATCCAGCCGGCGGATCACCACGTGGGAGGCACCGCTGATGGTCAGGCCCTTGTCCACATGGGCCGTGGGGTTGACGGCTTCCGAATCGGAGACGAAGGTGATCGGCTTCCCGGGCTCTCCCGAGCGGTCGATCGTGACGGCTTCGGGGTACCTGTTGTCGGAGGCGATCCGCACGGTCTGGCCCGGCTCGACCACCTTGGCCGCCGCCGAGACCGAGCAGAACGGGGCGGTCGGGGTGCCCGTTGCGGCATCGGAGCAGTGGGAGCCTTCACGGCTGTTCACGTAGAGGTCGGTCGGGGTGTCGGCGGCGGCGACGGCCGGTATGCCGAGAAGGGTGACGAGACCTGCGGTGAGCAGGACCGTCGCACGAGTGGGACGCACCAGCGGAGTTCCTTCGGCGAAGAAGCGATGGGGTCGAGCGGGAAGCGCGGTGCCACACGACTGGTGCACGGCTGTTCCCCCCGGCAACGGTCGGGCACACGCGAACCCATAGACGCGGCCCATGATCCCTCCCCGGGGGAGCTGCTGTCACCGGGGATGTTTCGCCGGATCGGTACTTTCGGCCGGGCGAACGCGGACAAAAGACCTACGTGAATGAGGGGGTGGGTGGCTGAGACTGGAGGAGGCGCCGGTTCCCGTGCTCCGTGGTCGAACCTCACGTGACCACTCCTCCGTTGCCGAGGGCGCGGGAACCGGTGCCTCCTGATGTCTTCGCTACGTCATCGCTACGTCTTCGCTGCGTCGGCTCGCGGATCGGTCCGGTTACTCGGCCTTGCCGTCCGCGGCCGGCACTTCGGCGGCCGGGGCGGGTTCGGGCTCGGTCTGGCGGACCGGCGGTGCCGGCGGTGCCGGCGGGGAGAAGCGCGCGGCCTCGGCTCGGAGCATGGCGTTCAGGGCCAGGTACGGGTCGAAGGGCATGGCGGAACCTCACGGTGTTCGGGGGTGTGGGGGGACGCGCGCGGGGCGCGTTACTGCTGCTGCTCGGCTCTCGGCCCGCTCAGCAGCGCAGGACCACACTCCGGACCACCCACGGGGGCGCCGCTGCGGCGGTCGTGCCCGCCGGGCGGGGGCCCAGCTCCTCGAAGCCGGGGTGTTTCACGTGAAACACCGGTCGCCGCAGGCCGGGGAAGCCGCGCACGGTCACCCGTACCGCCTGGCGCACTTCGGGATCGCCGATCGGGTCGGCCGGTGCCTCGGTGGGCTCGGCCGGCGCCGTGGGGGAGGGGCGGGCGCCGTCGGCCGTCGCGGGGGACGGCCCGGACTGCCCGGTGCCGAGCACGCACAGCAGCACGACGCAGAGCACCGTCAGGGCCACCCTCAGGGCCCTGCCCAGTGCCGTCCGCGCACGCTGCGTCCCGCTCATGCGAAGGGTGTGCCCCGACACGCGGGCCGACTCCCCGGTCGGGGTGACTTCGTCCCCCGACCGGGGGACGAAGTCACCCCCCACGGCTGACAGGTGGCCACTGGGGGTGGCCGTTCCGGGGCGGCTCAGCGGGGTGCGCGGCGGTGGCCGGTCAGGCGGGCGAGGAGCGCTGTCTCACCGCTGAGCAGCCGCAGTTGGGCCTTGCCGGACGGGCCGCCGTCTCCGGAGACCTCGGTGGGCGAGACCCGGTACACGGTGAACACGGCCGTACGCCCGTCAGCGCGGGGGATCTCGATCGTCTGCCCGCGCCGGAGTTCGGAGATGCGGAAGAAGTCCCCGGAGACGACGGCGGTACCGGCCGAGCCCGGGGTGGGGCCGGTGGAGTCCCAGACGGCTCCGTCCGCGCGGTCCTGGCGGGCGGACGGTGTGCTGCCGCCGGACGGCCCGGTCTCGGGCGGCCCGGTGAAGGGCGGCCCGCCGTCCGACCCGCCGTCTGCCCCGTCGGCCGGTGCGGCGCCCGTCAGCGGTACGTCCACCTGCAGGCTCCGGATGACGAGGCGCAGCGGCAGGGCCCGCGGCAGCGGCGTGACGCTCGACCGCACGGGCCGGCGGGCGCCCTTGCCGGTGGTGTGCCCGCCGGAGTTCTCCAGCTGCCGGGCCAGCCGGCGCGGGCCGGACAGGCCCAGCACGCGCGAGGGCAGGGCGTCGCCGGCGGTCGGAGCGGCCGGGCGGCCTCCTTCGGTGGTGCGCAACACCCCTAGGCCGGTGAACAGCAGAGTCACCGTCAGTACGCCGACGACCCACTTGGCGCGGGGCATGGGAATCCCTCCTGGTCCGGCTCGGGCGGCCGGGTCCTGAGAGCAGTGGACCCTTCCGCGGTGCCGGGCACCCTGTGTAACACGTCGAACTGACGGCACGTCACTGCCGTATCACCCGCCGACCGGTACGTCTTCGCAGCTCGCGGGCGGTGGGCCGGGGTGGACCGGCTTGTGGAAGCCATGCGCCCGAACGGGTGAGAACGTCAAGGGCGGGACTCGGGCGTGTCGGGCCGACGGCACGTTCTGCCACGTGAGAAAACCCGTCAAGCGGGACGATCTGACGGGTCGTCGGCGGGAGCGGGAGCGGGAGCCCGCCCGTCCGCTCCCGCCTCCGGACCGCCTACTTCTCCGCGAGCGCCTTCAGGGCCACGTTCAGTTCCAGGACGTTGACGCGCGGCTCGCCCATGAAGCCGAGGGTGCGGCCCTCGGTGTGGGCCTCGACCAGCTTCGTGACCTCCGCCACCGGGAGGTGGTTGCGGGCCGCGACGCGGTGGGTCTGGAGTTCCGCGTACGCCGGGGAGATGTTCGGGTCCAGGCCGGAGCCGGAGGAGGTGACCGCGTCGGCCGGGATCCGGGAGGGCTGCGGGGTGTATCCGGGGACGGTGTTGTCGAGGACGACCTCGGCCTTGGCCTCGCGCACCGCCTTCAGGAGCTCCGGGCTGTCGGCCGCCTTGTTGGTGGCTCCGGAGACCAGCAGTCCGTACCGCGTGTTGAGGGTGTTCTCGGAGAGTCCCGCCGCCGGGCGGCCCTGGAACCAGCGCGGGTCGTCCCCGTACGGCTGGCCGATCAGGGAGGAGCCGACGACCCGGCCGCCCGCGTCCTCGATCTCGGAGCCGTTGGCCTGGTGGCCGAAGGCGGCCTGGGCGACGCCGGTGACGGCGAGGGGGTAGAGGACCCCGCACAGCACGGTCAGGACGAGCAGGGCCCGGAGGCCGGCGCCGAGGAGGCGGGCGGTGTTGCCCACGGAGTTGTTCATGTGTCAGCCCAGCCCGGGGATGAGGGAGATGATCATGTCGATGAGCTTGATGCCGACGAACGGGGCGATCAGGCCGCCCAGTCCGTAGATGCCCAGGTTCCGGCGGAGCATCTTGTCGGCGCTGGTCGGCCGGTACCGGACGCCCTTCAGGGCGAGCGGCACGAGGGCGATGATGACCAGCGCGTTGAAGACGACGGCCGAGAGGATCGCCGAGTTCGGCGAGTGCAGGCCCATGATGTTGAGCTTGTCGAGGCCCGGGTAGACCACCGCGAACATGGCCGGGATGATCGCGAAGTACTTGGCGACGTCGTTGGCGATGGAGAAGGTCGTCAGCGCACCTCGGGTGATCAGCAACTGCTTGCCGATCTCGACGATCTCGACGATCTCGATGAGCTTGGTGGGGTTGGAGTCCAGGTCCACCATGTTCCCGGCCTCCTTGGCGGCCGAGGTGCCGGTGTTCATCGCGACGCCCACGTCCGCCTGGGCGAGGGCCGGGGCGTCGTTCGTGCCGTCGCCCGTCATCGCGACGAGCTTGCCGCCCGCCTGCTCCCGCTTGATGAGGGCCATCTTGTCCTCGGGCGTGGCCTCGGCGAGGAAGTCGTCGACGCCCGCCTCCTGTGCGATCGCCTTGGCGGTCAGCGGGTTGTCGCCCGTGATCATCACGGTCTTGATGCCCATGCGCCGCAGCTCGTCGAAGCGTTCGCGCATGCCTTCCTTGACGACGTCCTTGAGGTGGATGACGCCCAGGACCCGGGCGCCCTTCCCGTCCTCCACGGCCACGAGCAGCGGCGTACCGCCGGCGCCCGAGATCTCGTCCACCTTCGCGCTCGCGTCCGGGGCCACGGTCCCGCCCTGCTCGCCGACCCACGCGGTGATCGAGGAGGCGGCGCCCTTGCGGACCTTGCGGCCGTCCACGTCGACGCCGGACATCCGGGTCTGGGCGGTGAAGGGGATCCACTCGGCGCCCGCCAGCCCGCCCTGGTGGCGTTCGCGCAGCCCGTACTTCTCCTTCGCGAGGACCACGATGGAGCGTCCCTCGGGGGTCTCGTCGGCCAGCGAGGACAGCTGGGCGGCGTCGGCCAGTTCGGCGGCGGCGGCGCCGCTCACGGGGACGAACTCCGAGGCCTGGCGGTTGCCGAGGGTGATGGTGCCGGTCTTGTCGAGGAGGAGGGTGGAAACGTCGCCCGCGGCCTCGACCGCGCGCCCGGACATGGCCAGGACGTTGCGCTGGACCAGCCGGTCCATGCCCGCGATGCCGATGGCGGAGAGCAGCGCGCCGATGGTGGTGGGGATCAGGCAGACCAGCAGTGCGGTGAGCACGATCATCGACTGCTCGGCGTGGGCGTACATCGCGAAGGGCTGGAGGGTGACGACGGCCAGCAGGAAGACGATGGTGAGGGAGGCGAGCAGGATGTTCAGCGCGATCTCGTTGGGCGTCTTCTGCCGGGCCGCGCCCTCGACCAGGGCGATCATGCGGTCGATGAAGGTCTCGCCGGGCTTGGTCGTGATCTTGATGACGATCCGGTCGGAGAGCACCTTCGTGCCGCCCGTGACGGCGCTGCGGTCACCGCCGGACTCCCGGATGACCGGGGCCGATTCACCGGTGATCGCCGACTCGTCGACCGAGGCCACGCCTTCGACGACGTCGCCGTCACCGGGGATGACGTCCCCGGCCTCGCACACGACCAGGTCGCCGATACGCAGCTCCGTGCCCGGGACCAGCTCCTCGGCGGCGCCGTTCAGGCGGCGCGCGACGGTGTCGGTCTTGGCCTTGCGCAGGGTGTCTGCCTGGGCCTTGCCGCGGCCCTCCGCCACCGCCTCCGCGAGGTTCGCGAAGATCGTGGTGAGCCAGAGCCAGACGGTGATCGCCCAGCCGAAGAGGTCGCCCGGGTCGGATATCGCCAGCACGGTGGTGAGTACGGAACCGATCAGCACCACGAACATGACCGGGGACTTGACCATCACCCGGGGGTCGAGCTTGCGGACCGCGTCCGGGAAGGACTTCAGCAGCTGCTTCGGGTCGAAGACACCGCCGCCGATCCGGGCCTCCTCGGGCTTGTGGCCGGTGGGCAGATCGCCGTGCGGGGCACGGGTGGGGGTGACGGTGCTCATGAGGCGAGCCCTTCGGCGAGCGGACCCAGGGCGAGGGCCGGGAAGTAGGTGAGGCCGGTGACGATGAGGATCGTGCCGACGAGGAGGAAGGTGAACAGCGGCTTCTCGGTGCGCAGGGTGCCCGCGGTCGCCGGGACGGGCTGCTGCTCGGCGAGCGAGCCGGCCAGCGCCAGGACGAAGACCATCGGCAGGAAGCGGCCGAGGAGCATCGCCAGACCGGTGGTCGTGTTGAACCACTGGGTGTCGGCGTTCAGGCCGCCGAAGGCCGAGCCGTTGTTGTTGCCGGCCGAGGTGTAGGCGTAGAGGATCTCGGTGAATCCGTGCGCGCCGCCGTTGGACATCGAAGTGACGGGCGTGGGCAGGGCCATCGCCAGGGCGGTGAAGCCGAGGACGAGCGCCGGGGTGATCAGGATGTAGCAGGCCGCGAACTTGATCTCGCGGGTGCCGATCTTCTTGCCCAGGTACTCGGGGGTCCGGCCGACCATCAGGCCCGCGATGAACACCGCGATGATCGCCATGATCAGCATGCCGTAGAGGCCGGAGCCGACGCCGCCGGGCGCGACCTCGCCGAGCTGCATGCCCAGCAGCTGGATGCCGCCGCCGAGGCCCGTGTACGAGGAGTGGAAGGAGTTGACCGTGCCGGTCGAGGTCAGCGTGGTCGCGACCGAGAAGATCGCGGAGGCGCCGATGCCGAAGCGGGTCTCCTTGCCCTCCATCGCACCGCCGGCGGCCTGGAGCGCCGGGCCGTGGTGGCTGAATTCGGTCCACAGCATCAGGGCGGTGAACCCGATCCAGATGGTGACCATCGTGGCGAGGATCGCGTAGCCCTGCCGCACCGAGCCGACCATGCGGCCGAAGGTGCGGGTCAGCGCGAAGGGGATGAGGAGCATCAGGAAGATCTGGAAGAGGTTCGAGAAGGGTGTCGGGTTCTCGAAGGGGTGGGCGGCGTTGGCGTTGAAGTAGCCGCCGCCGTTGGTGCCCAGCTGCTTGATGGCGTCCTGCGAGGCGACCGCCCCGCCGTTCCACTGCTGCTGCCCGCCCGAGAACTGCCCGACCTCGTGGATCCCGGTGAGGTTCTGGATGACCCCGCAGGCCACCAGCACGATCGCGGCGACGGTCGCCAGCGGCAGCAGGATGCGGACGGTGCCGCGCACCAGGTCCGACCAGAAGTTGCCGAGCTCGCCGGTCCGGGAGCGCGCGAAGCCCCGTACGAGGGCCACGGCCACGGCCATGCCCACGGCGGCCGAGAGGAAGTTCTGCACCGCCAGGCCGCCGGTCTGGACGAGCGGGCCCATGGCCTGCTCGCCGGCGTACGACTGCCAGTTCGTGTTCGACACGAAGGACGCGCCGGCGTTGAAGGCCTGGTCCGGCTTGATGGAGGCGAAGCCGAGCGAGCCGGGCAGGTGGCCCTGCAGGCGCTGGAGCAGGTAGAGGAACAGGACGCTCACCGCCGAGAAGGCGAGGACGCCGCGCAGGTAGGCGGGCCAGCGCATCTCGGCGTTCGGGTTGGCGCCGACGGCCTTGTAGATCCACTTCTCGGGGGCGTAGTGCTTCTTCGAGGAGTAGACGCGGGCCATGTACTCGCCCAGCGGGCGGTAGGCGAGGGCCAGGGCCGCGATGAGCGCGAGCAGCTGGAGCACCCCGGCAAGAACGGGAGTCATCGGGGGCTAGAACCTCTCCGGGAACACAAGGGCGAGGACGAGGTATCCCAGCAGCCCGGCGGCGACCAGCAGGCCGATGACGTTTTCGGCGTTCACAGCTTGGCCACCCCTCTGGCTGCGAGGACCACCAGAGAGAAGACCGCGATCGTGACGAAGACGAAGGCCAGGTCGGCCATCGTGACTCCCAGAGGATTCGGAGGGTGTTTTTCGGACACCTCCGAGTGGAACGCCTCTTCGGGGCATTCCAGGCTCCCTTGACGGGGCCCATACGCCTGGTGGCGCGGCTTTGACGGGTCTCTAACGCGGAGCCCCTCGGGGTCTCCCCTGAGGGCTCATATTCCGGATACCGGAAATTCATTTCCGGCATGCGACATTCGCGCTATGCTCCGGCGGTCCCGCCCCGCGCGAAGGCCCCGAAGGCCCCAGGAGGAACGACATGACCGAGACCCGCGTAGCCCTGATCACCGGCTCTTCTTCCGGGATCGGCGCCGGCATCGCCCGCCGGCTGGCCGCGGCCGGCATCCGCGTCGTCCTGAACTCCGCGCGCAGCGAGAGCGCGGGCAAGGCCCTCGCCGCCGAGCTGCCGGACGCCGTCTACGTGCAGGGCGACGTCGCCGACGCCGACGACGCGCGACGGATGGTACGGACCGCGATCGACACCTACGGGCGGCTCGACATCCTGGTCAACAACGCCGGCGTCACCCGCTTCATCCCCCTGGGCGACCTGGACGCGGCCGACGCCGACGCCTGGCGCGAGATCTTCGAGGTCAACGTCGTCGGCACCTGGCAGATGATCACCGCCGCCACCCCCCACCTGCGGGCGTCCGCGGCGAACGGCTCCGCGACGGCCTCGATCGTCAACATCTCCTCGGTCTCCGCCACGCGCGCCCTCGGCAGCTCGATCCCCTACGCCGTCAGCAAGGCCGCGGTCAACCACATGACCCGGCTGCTGGCCTCCCAGCTCGGCCCCGACGTCCGCGTGAACGCCATCGCGCCCGGCCTGATCGACACGCCCTGGTACCAGGGCGAGGACCAGGTCTGGGAGAGCTCGCGCGAGTGGATCACCGAGAACACCCCGCTGCGCCGTGTGGGCACGCCCGACGACGTGGCCGAGGCCGCGCTCTACCTCGTGAACGCCGCCTACACGACCGGCGACGTCCTGACCGTCGACGGCGGCCGGCACGTCGTCTGACCGCCGGCCGCGCCCGCCCCGCAGATCCCCCGCCGATTCCACATCGTGGACAACTACCCTCGGAATATGAACGCAGAAGCCGACGCCCGCGCCGCCGCAGCCACCAAGGCGGCAGTGAAAGAAGCCGACCGCAAGCACGTCTTCCACTCCTGGTCCGCCCAGGAGCTCATCGACCCGCTCGCCGTCGCCGGCGCCGAAGGCTCCTACTTCTGGGACTACGACGGCAACCGCTTCCTCGACTTCTCCAGCGCCCTCGTCTACACCAACATCGGCTACCAGCACCCGAAGGTCGCCGCCGCCATCGCCGAGCAGGCCGCGAAGCTCTGCACCGTCGCCCCCGGCTTCGCCGTCGACGTGCGCTCCGAGGCCGCCCGGCTGATCGCCGAGCGCACCCCCGGCGACCTCGACAAGGTCTTCTTCACCAACGCGGGCGCCGAGGCCGTGGAGAACGCCGTCCGCATGGCCCGGCTGCACACCGGCCGCCCCAAGGTGCTCTCCGCCTACCGCTCGTACCACGGCGCCACCTCCACCGCGATCAACCTCACCGGCGACGCGCGCCGCTTCGGCAACGACACCGCGACCGCCGGCGTCGTCCACTTCTGGGGCCCGTTCGCCTACCGCTCGCCCTTCTACGCGGCCACCCCCGCCGAGGAGTGCGAGCGCGCCCTGCGCCACCTCGAGGACACCATCGTCTTCGAGGGCCCGCAGTCCATCGCCGCGATCATCCTGGAGACCGTCGGCGGCGCCCCGGGCGTACTCGTGCACCCGGACGGCTACCTGGCCGGCGTCCGCGAGCTCTGCGACCGCTTCGGGATCGTCTTCATCCTCGACGAGATCATGGTCGGCTTCGGGCGCACGGGTAAGTGGTTCGCCTCCGAGCACTGGGACGTCACCCCCGACCTGATCTGCTTCGCCAAGGGCATCACCAGCGGCTACGTCCCCCTCGGCGGCGTCGCCATCTCGGCCGCCATCGCCGAGACCTTCGCCCGCCGCCCCTACCCGGGCGGGCTGACGTACTCCGGGCACGTGCTGGCCTGCGCCGCCGCCGTCGCGACCGTCAACGTCATGGAGGAGGAGGGCATCGTCGAGCAGTCCGCCCGCACCGGCGCCGAGCTGCTGGGACCGGGCCTGCGCGCGCTCGCCGAGCGCCACCCGTCGGTCGGCGAGGTCCGCGGGCTCGGCACCTTCTGGGCCCTGGAACTCGTACGGAACGGGCAGACCCGCGAACCGCTGGTCCCGTACAACGCGGCCGGCGCCGACAACGCGCCGATGGCGGAGCTCGGGGCGGCCCTGAAGAAGGGCGGCCTGTGGCCGCTGCTCGCCGGGAACCGCGTCCACGTCGCGCCGCCCTGCAACATCACGCCGCAGGACGTCGCCAAGGGCCTGGCGATCCTCGACGAAGCACTGGCGGTCGCCGACACGCACACCGTCTGACCTGCACGGATCGTACGGTTGCCCAAGCCGTGGGTGCCTGTTCTCGGAGGATCCGCTCCATTCCGAACAGCATGCAAACGTGCTGGAATCAACGGGAATCAACAAGCACCTACGGACCGGGATGCACGTCAGTCCCGGGGCGGTCCACATGAGGCGTGACCACGTGATCACGTGACTACGTGACCGAACGGCGGGGGGCGGGCTGCGCGTCCGCCGGACGCCGGGCGTACGGGATCCAGACGACCGGACTCCGTGTTCCCGAGACCGAAGGAAGACAGCGCATGAGCAAGCACATCCTCGCCCAGAACCAGTACGGCAAGGCCGAGAACCGCATCGTCAAGGTCACCCGCAAGGGCAGCGACGGTTCCTGGCACGAGATCCGCGACCTGAACGTCTCGGTCGCACTGCGCGGCGAGTTCCGCGACGTCCACCTCACCGGGGACAACGCCAACTGCCTGCCCACCGACACCACCAAGAACACGGTGTACGCCTTCGGCAAGGAGCACGGCATCGCCTCCCCGGAGGCCTTCGGCATCCTGCTCGCCAAGCACTTCGTCTCCTCCCAGCAGCCGATCCGCGAGGCGCAGATCCGCATCGAGGAGTACGCCTGGGAGCGGATCCCGGTCCCGACCCGCAAGGAGCAGCACTCCTTCGCCCTCAAGGGCAACGAGGTGCGCACCGCGCAGATCACGTACAGCGAGACGACCGGCCTCCAGGTCATCTCGGGTCTGAAGGACCTGACCGTGATGAACTCGACCAACTCCGAGTTCCACGGCTACATCAAGGACAAGTACACGACCCTGCAGGAGGCGTACGACCGCATCCTGGCGACCAAGGTCACCTCGCGCTGGGCGCACTCGGCGCTCGCCGCCGACGACCCGGAGTACGACTGGGACCAGTCGTACAAGAAGGTCCGCAAGCACATGCTGGAAGCCTTCGCCGAGACCTACTCGTACTCGCTGCAGCAGACCCTGAACCAGATGGCCGAGCGCGTGCTCGACAACTGCCCCAAGGTCAACGAGGTGCGCCTCAACCTCCCCAACAAGCACCACTTCCTCGTCGACCTGGAGCCCTTCGGCCTCAAGAACGACAACGAGGTCTACTTCGCGGCGGACCGCATGTACGGCCTGATCGAGGGCACCGTCCACCGCGACGGCGTGCAGCCGGTGATCGCGACGTCCGACTGGATCGCCGCCTGACCTCCCGCCCGCTCTGAACACCCCGGCCCGGCCCGCGCCACGCGGTCCGGGCCGCGTGCCGTACCCGTGCCTACTCGGGCGCTCCGACCAGCAGGTTCCAGCGCCCCGAGCGCCCCGTCAGGGTCGTCACCGACTCCGGGCGCACGTCGAGCCGCCAGAAGGCCGCCGCGGGCAGCTCCAGGGCCCACACCACGGCCGCCCGTACGACGCCCTGCTCGACCACGCCCCGGTGCGTCCCCGGGGCCAGCCCGGCCAGCTGCAGCCCGACCCGCGCGATCAGCGCGTCCACCGACTCCCCGCCGCCCGGGGGCGCGTACGAGGTGTCGGCCGTCCACCGCCCCAGCGCGACCGGATCCTCGGCCGCCACCTCATCGATCGTCCGCCCCGCCCACGCCCCGTGATCCTGCCCGCGCAGCCCCTCGTACCCGGGGCGGGAATCCCCGTACGGGAACCGGTGCCGGCGCTCCGCCTCACCCAGCGGAGCTCTCACGAGATGGACTCGTACGAGGGGGGTCCTCTTGACGTGCTCCCCGGTCAATGGCTCGGGACTCCTGCCACGGCCGCGTGGCCGTCTCGGTGGCTCTTCCACGTACACCGCTCGATTGTCGCGGATGGTCCGTGTGGACGTCTTGTGATGCCGGCCCCGGCCCCGGCTTCGAGACGAGGTCCATCGCCGTCTCACGGGGTGAACGTCGGGCGCTGTAAGACGGCCGTAAAGAGCGGTACGGTGTCGGACGACAAGACGACGGTATGACGGAAGCACCGGTGAGAATCCGGCACGGTCGCGCCACTGTGAAACCTCCCGGAGGGGGAGGCAAGTCAGACCCGCCACCGTCGTCGCGAGCACCAATGACCGGGACGCGTGTTCCCTCTGGAGGTTCCTGCCATGACCCACTCCGCCGTGCCCACGACTGCCGCCCCCGTGGCCGTCGCACCCATCTCCCTCTCCGCACTGGCCCCTTGGGCGCTGTTCGTCGGCGTCCTCATGCTGGTCCTGCTCTACCTCGTCGGCGCCGAGCAGGGCGCCACCGCGATCTTCGAAGGCGACACCGTCCACGAGTGGATGCACGACGGCCGTCACCTCCTCGGCTTCCCCTGCCACTGATCCATCGATCCGCAAGGGCGAGTCACACCATGAACCCGATTTCCCCCCGCGTGCTCCTCATCCGGGGCATGATCGCCGGTCTGCTGGCCGGAGTCGCCGCCTTCCTCGTCGCGTACCTCCTGGGTGAGTCCCAGGTGGACGCGGCCATCGCCATCGAGGAGGCCGGCGCCCACGACCACGGCGACGAGGCCGCCCCGGTCAGCCGGGCCCTCCAGGCCACGGCCGGCCTCGGCACCGGAACCCTGCTCTACGGGATCGCGCTCGGCGGTATCGCCGCGCTCGTCTTCTGCTACGCCCTCGGCCGCATCGGGCGCTTCGGCCCCCGGGCCACGGCGCTGCTGGTCTCCGGTGGTCTGTTCGTCACCGTCAGCCTGGTGCCGTTCTTCAAGTACCCCGCGAACCCGCCGGCCGTCGGAGACCCCGAGACCGCGGTCCAGCGGACCACCCTCTACGTCCTGATGCTCGTGCTCGGCGTGCTGCTCGCCGCGGGCGCGCTGATCCTGGGCCGGCGCCTGGCGCCGGCCATGGGCAACTGGAACGCCTCGGTCGTCGCCTCCCTCGCCTTCGTGGCGGCGGTCGGCATCGCCTACGCGTTCCTGCCGGGCGTCAACGAGGTACCGGCGGGCTTCCCGGCCGCGCTCGTCTGGCAGTTCCGGCTCGCCTCGCTGGCCATCCAGGCCGCGATGTGGACCACTTTCGGCCTGGCTTTCGGATTTCTTGCCGAACGGGCCCTTGTCCCGGCCGCCGCACCCAAGGAGGCTGTACAGCCTGCGAGTTGAGTGCTCGTACAGGTGACTGAAGGGCCGGTGGCGGCACAATGGCGACGGTGATCCGGGAGCACCGGAAGTACCAGGAGCCCTGGTACCCGCGCGGGGTGCGGGAACTGCGGGCGTGGCGCGGCTGGACGGGCGCCGCCCCGTTCTGGCTCAACTCGATCCTGCTGCTCCTGGCCCCCTTCACCAGCGCCACCCTGCTCGCCCAGTTCGGCATCATCGCCGGCCTGGCGGCCTTAGGCGGCCTGGCCCGCCACCTCTGGTCGGGTGACTACGGCCACCCGGCCATCCACACCGCCGCCGCACTCATGGGTGCGGCGGCCGTCGTGTTCGTGGTGGTGTAGCGGCGGGTTCGCGGCGGGTTCGCGGCGAGCCCCGGTGGCCCGCCCGCCGGTCGGCTCCCGGTGCCGGGGTGGGGCTGGCCCCAGGGCGACCGTCCCGGCTGCCGGATGGAGCGGCGCGCGACGCCCAACCATCACTGATCTTGCGTGGGTATCCCCTGCTTTGGCTGGGGAGGGAAACGCATCCTAAGACCGGAGGCGCGGAGCGCCGGAGTTCTCCGCGCCTCCGTCGTGACGGTC
>NZ_JAGGOT010000088.1 GCF_018614195.1 Streptomyces sp. ISL-43 | reverse complement strand
GCCCTGAATGCGGGCACACCAACAAGGAGAACCGGACCACACAGGACAAGTTCCACTGCATAGCCTGCGGCCACCTGGCGCACGCTGACACGGTGGGCGCCCTGAACGTTCTAGTGGGCGCCCTGAACGTTCTACGGGCCGGGCTGGTCCGTCGCGAGCCTCAACCGGCATAGCGAGAAGCCCCCTCATTTATGAGGGGGAGGAGTCACGATTGCTGTTCGACGGTCGGCCACGATGCGACACCCTACCGGGAGCCGGCCGCCCACTTGGGCGCCGGATTGACTGAACGTCTGGTCAGTGGGGAGGGTCAGTCGTCTTCGGTGTAGACCCTCAGGCGGGAGGGCAGAGTGGCCCTGCCGTGGACCCGAGCGGAGGGAAGGCCGATGTGGAACTCGGTCAAGGCGGGCACTCCCGCCAAGGGCGAGACGTCGATGACGTTCTCTCCTGCCAGTGTCCCCGTGTACTCACAGAAGCGAAGACCGGGAAGGACATGCTGGAGCCGGTCGATCACCTGCTGGGCGACGGGTACGTCGCCGGATTCGTAGAGGTGCAGATCGGTGACTTTCGCCAGGACCACGTCGGTCGGGAGGTTCTCGAAGGAGAGTGTGCCCAAGGAGAGGATGCCGAGGACCGGAAGGCCGGACAGCTCCTGCCAGTCTTCGGCCGACGCCGCACCCGTGAGGTTGAGGGTGGCGAGACCGGTGTAGCGGCGCAGTCCCTGGAGTCCCTGCCCGGAAGGGCTCCCGACCGCCATGGAGAGGTGCCGAAGAGGCGCGAGCGGATGAAGCGTCCTCGGAGACCAGGTGGGTGGGACGGGGCCGACGATCCGGAGGGAGCTGAGCTCGGTCAGCCGCTCCAGCGGGCGCAGGTCCATGGCTGCCGAGGCCTGGATGTGAAGCTCCCGGACCGGAAGCCCGGCAAGGGCGGAAAGGTCGGTGAGCGCGGGGCAGTTCACGGCCGTGAAGGATTCGAGCCGCGTTTGGCCGGCCAGGAATCCCAGATCCACGACCGGGTGCTCCTGGAGCCTGAGCTTGGTCAGTGTGCGCCGGGAGAGATACGAGCCGAGCGCGTCGGCGGACACGGCGGCCCTGACGTCCAGGGAGTCCGCGCGTACTCCCAGTCGCTCCAGATGGTGCAGCTGTTCGTCGGAGGTGACGGTGTAGTCCAGTCCGTCCGGGTCCAGCCGCGCGATGATCTCGTCCGCGTACCGGGCGGTCTCGAAGCGCGACCAGGCCCACACGAGCTGGCTGCGCACCGCAAGGAAGTGGTGCCCGGCATACCTGCTCAGGAACGGCAGGGCGGCATCGGACGCGACCCGGGAGGCGGCGATGGCCGTGTAGTACGCGTCCATCTCGTGGAGGCCCTCGGGGCCGGGCAGGAGATCCAGGATCAGCGGACCCACTTCCCCGAGTGCGCGGGCCTCCGCATCGTGGCGTGGCGGGATCAGTAGGCCGGTGCGCTCCTCGACGGCCTCGCGGACGGACGGCTCCAGCGTCGTGGCGTGTTCCAGGCAGGCGGCGGCGAGCAGGTAGACGCGGGAGCGGATGCGCTGCTTCTTGCTGCGGTCGCCGAGGGCGAGCAGGTCCTTGAAGATCGTCACGCGCTCGCGGGGCCGGGCCAGGGCGACCGCCATGCGGATGACGTCCTCCCACTGGTCGTCGGCGGCGTGCGCGGCGAGCAGGCCGAAATCGCCCTCCTCCACCGCGGCCCGCGCACCCAGGAAGTCCTGGAAGGTGCGGTGGACGAAGTCCACGGTTCCCGGGGCCGGTTCGCGAAGGAGGCCGCTGCGCTGGAGGAAGTGCTCGAAGACGGTCGCCGCGTCACCCAGCGCGGCCGCCTCCGGGACGGCGGGGAGAGCGCGCCCGATGATGTCCTCGGCCTGCGAACGGTCCATCTCCGTACGGCCGTTCTTGATCAGCCAGTACGCGAGCCGCTGGAGCAGGTCGAGTTGCGGCTCATCCCGGAGGTCGGGAACCGCCATGTCGCGCTCCCGGTCCCGGCGGCTGATCAGCATCGACAGCGCGGCCTCGTACAAGTCCTTGCGTCCGTGCGGGAGATAGCCGCGACGGTCGCGGTGGAGCGCGCAGATCAGGCCGCACATCAGCGGGTTGGTGGCCAGCCGCCCGAGGTCGCCCTTGGTGCGGACGGCGGTGCGCAGCTGCTCCTCGTACGCGTCGAGTTCGGCGTCGTCGCAGGCCTCGCCACGGGCGGCCGTGTGCCAGCGCCCGATGAAGGTGGCGACATCGGGCGGTCCCATGGCGGACAGCACCAGTTCGCCGAACCCGTCCTCGGCGAGCCAGTCCTGGCCGACGGCCGACGGCCGCGAGGTGACCAGCCAGCGGTTCGCGCCGTCGTACGTGTCGATCAGATCCCGCAGCCAGCGGCGGGTCCGCTCCCGCTCGGGCTCGGGAACCTCGTCGATGCCGTCGACCAGGACCAGGCCCCGTCCTGCGGCGAGGACCCGGTGCTCCCAGCCGGCCGGCTGGGAGCCCGAGAGCGGGCAGCCGGTCGCCGTGAGGAAGTCCTTGGGGGCGGGCAGCCGCTCGCCGTGGCGGGTGAGCGTGCGCAGGGGGAGTACGAAGGGGACGCGGTTGTGGAGGTACGCGGGCCGGCCGGCGCGGTCCTGCTGGGCGGCGGTGACGGCGAGCCACTGCACGAGCGTGGTCTTGCCCGAACCGGCTTCGCCCCGCAGGAGGACGCGGGGAGTGTGGGCCAGCACCTGGTCCGCGGGCTGGGGTTCCGGCTGGAAGTGCGCCGTGCTCTGGACGGGGCCGAGCTCATTCCACGCATAGCCGGCAGCCTTCGCCTCGGCCCTCGCTTCGGCTTCCGTCCACCCCGAACGCACCGCCTCCAGGCTCAGGTACGCCACGTCCAGCGGCCACCGCGTCGGCGAGTTGCCGAGGTCGATCCCGTAGATGGTGAGCTTGCCGTGCTTCTTCGCCACGTAGGGCAGGTACGTCGCCTCGAACGCGGCGTCCGCCGCTTCGGGCAGCGGGGCACGTCGTAGCAACTCGTCCGTCTTGGCCGTCAGTTCGTCGATGGCGCGGGTCTGACGGACCAGCGCGTGGGCCGTGAAGGTCTTGCGCTGGGTGAAGAACTCCAGGATGTGCAGGGCGGCCACGCCGACCAGGGCATCGTAGAAGTACGTGGCGTCGGCG
Source organism: Streptomyces sp. ISL-43 (assembly GCF_018614195.1). Classification (GTDB taxonomy): domain Bacteria; phylum Actinomycetota; class Actinomycetes; order Streptomycetales; family Streptomycetaceae; genus Streptomyces. Next base: position 19,290 of record NZ_JAGGOT010000088.1, on the reverse strand, counting down.
GAGAGATGGCGCTCAGGGTGGCCGCCCGCGCGGCGCAGCTCGCGGGCGAAGGCCTGCGGGCCGAGGCGGACGGCGTCGACATCGGTGATCGTGAGGTCGCCGAGGGCGTGTAGCGTCGTGGCGAGGGCGTCGGTGACCGCCTCGTGCTCGTCCGCCGGAACACGGTGCTCGCCCGTGCGCAGGGCCTGCTGGACGAGGGTGCCGGCCAGGGAGCGTACGTCGGCCTCGGTGAGGGTGCGCTTCTCGCCCCGGAAGGAGACGTAGCCGGAGAGCCGGACCGGCTTGTCGACCAGGCCCGCCCCGGGGCCGTCGGTGACGAAGAACTTCTTGACGATCGGGCCGATGACGGCCGATGCCAGCCGGATCCCGATGGCTGTGGGTTCCATGCGTGCCCCCCGTAGAGCTGTGACCGGTCCCGGGGTGATCTTAAGGCGCGTGGCACGCGCGCCGCCGGGTACCGAGCGAAGAGGGGGGTCGGGGCGGGCTGCGGCATCATGGGCCCGGAACCAGGTGAGGGGGAGGACGCAGTGCCACAAGAAGAGTCGCGCGGCAGTGTCGTGGTGGCCGGGCGGTACCGCCTGCAGGAAAGGCTTGGCCGGGGCGGGATGGGGACCGTCTGGCGGGCCTGCGACGAACTCCTCGGGCGGCCGGTCGCCGTCAAGGAACTCCACCTCGGCGAGGGCGACCCGGACGGCGTGGCCGCCGGAGCGCTGCGCGAGGCGCGTGCCGTGGCACACGTGCGCCACCCCCATGTCGTCGTCGTCCACGACATCGTCGAACACGACGGGCGGCCCTGCATCGTCATGGAGCTGGTCGACGGTGGCTCGCTCGCCGAGCTGATCGCCGGCGGGAAGATGCTCACCCCGGTCGAGGCGGCCCGGACCGGGCTCGCCCTGCTCGGCGCCCTGACCGCGGCGCATTCGCGGGGAGTGCTCCACCGGGACGTCAAACCGGCCAACGTGCTGATGGAGGCGGGCACCGGCCGGGTGGTTCTCACCGACTTCGGGATCGCCCGGCTCTCCGGCGCCACCACCATCAGCGAGACGGGGGCGTTCGTCGGCTCGCCCGAGTACACCGCTCCCGAGCGGATACAGGGCGCCGAGGCGGGCCCGGCCTCCGACCTGTGGTCGCTCGGCGCGCTGATGTGCGCCGCGCTGACCGGGGAGTCGCCCTTCCGCCGCGACTCGCTGGGCGGCATCCTGCACGCCGTCGTCTCCGGCGAGATCCGGCCGCCCGCGCAAGCGGGGCCGCTGCTGCCCGTCATCCGCGGCCTGCTGGACCGGGACCCGGAGCGCAGGATGGCGGCGGCAGAGGCCGAAGGGCTGCTGTCCGCCTACCTGGCCGGCGGCAGCCACCAGCCCGCCGACCGGATCCCCGTATCCGCACCCGTGCCCGGATCAGGCTCCGGATCAGGCTCCGGATCAGGCTCCGGCTCCGAACCGGCCCCGGGCTCCGAGGGGTTGACGGCGCCGGCCGTGCCCCCGCGCCCTACCGCCAGGCAACTCGTCGCCACCCGACCAGGCCTGCGCGTCGGGCTGATCGCGGCCGCCCTCGTCCTGGTGGCCACGGGGGCGCCGGCCGGTGCCTGGCTGCTCGGCGACGAGGACTCGGCGCGGGGGCGGGAGGCGGTGGCCGGCGCCTCCGGCACACCCGCGCCCGCGCCGACGCCCGAGCCGACGCCCGCGCCCGTGACCCCGTCCCAGAGCCCGGTGGACGCCGCTGCGGCCACGACCCCGGCCAAGCCCCCCGGCGCCCTGCCCGCCGGGTACCGGACCTTCGCCGACCCGCAGGGCTTCGGCATCGCCGTACCCGAGGGATACCAGCGGGCCACCGACGACCAGCGGGTCTTCTACATCTCCCCGGACGGTGCCTTCCGCATCGGAATCCGGGTGAAGATGCCGGTCACCGGCGGCCCGCTCGGCGTGATGCGCCAGTCCCACGCGATGGGCCCGGACACCAACCCCGGTTATCGCGGCGGCACGGTCGTATCGACGACTCGCAACGAACACCCCGCGGCCCTCTGGGAGTTCACCTGGGACGGCTTCACCCCGGCCGAGGGCGCCCGGCACACCTACGACCTCTGTTGGGACGAGAACGGCCGGATGTACGACATCTGGGTCTCCGCGCCCGTCGGCCGACGCGCCGAGGCGAAGCGCCACTTCGACACCGCCGTGGCCACCTTCGTCCCCGGCGCACCGGGCTCCGTCACCCCCTGACACCGTTCGGCTCAGGTGCGCAGGACCACCAGACCGTCCGCCGTCCGCAGGCTGCCCGGTACCAGCGGGGCGAAGGTGCGGGGGAGCGCCAGGCCCGGGAGCCCGCCGTCCGGCGCCGCCTCCGGCGCCTCGAAGAGGTACGCCGCCCCCGAGGCACTGTCGCTGACCAGATGCGGCCCTTCGGCCCCGCCCGCCGGCCCCGCTCCATCGGCCCCGTCCCGCCAGGCGGCCCGGCCCGCGGCCCGGCTCAGCGGGGTCCGGAAGACGCTGCGCAGGTGCCGCAGCGTCTCCGCGGTGACCGGTACGGGCCCCGGCGGGGGCCCCGGCACACCGGTCCCCGCCCCGGCGTCGTCCGCCGGGACCTCGGTGGCGTCCGGCGGGATCGCCCCCGCCAGCAGCAGCGCCAGCAGCACCGGGACGGCCTTCTGCCGCAGCGCCTCGGTGGCCCGCCCCAGCCGGTGCGCGTGCGCGCCGGGCAGCGACAGCGCGAGGCTGCCGGCAGTGTCGCCGAGCGCGAGGGGAACCGCCGCGCAGACCACGCCGGGCGCGTATTCGAGCAGGTCGAAGACGGGCGCCCCGGGGGCCACCGCGTCCAGCGCCGTGAAGAGGGCCCGGCTGTCGGTGATGGTCCGCTCGGTGAGCCGGGCCGGCCGGTGCCGGGCCACGTGGTCGGCCCGGCCGTCGTGGTCGAGCTGGCTCAGCAGGCATTTGCCCACCGCGCTGGCGTGCGCGGCGTCCCGGAAGTCCACCCATTCCCGCACGGGCGGGGCGCCGGGCCCGTCCGCCATCTGGGTGATCCGGACCTCCCCTTCCGCGTACCGGCTCAGGTAGACGGCCGCGCCCGCGCTGTCCCGGGCCAGCGCCAGCGTGCGCTGCAACTGCCCCGAGAGGCCCAGCCCGCCCGGGGCGGAGAGCCGGTCGAGGGCCGGCCCGGGGGCGTACACGCCGACGCCGGGCCGGTACGCGTACCCCTCCTCGCAGAGCATCGACAGCAGCGGCCCCAGCTCCGCCTCGGCCAGGCCGGCCTCCCGACCGAGGCGGCCCGCCCGCACTCCGAGCGGACGCCGTTCGAGGACGCGTACGACGGCCAGGGCGCGGCGCGCCTGCGCCAGGGCCTCGCCCCCGCCGGGCTGTACGACGGTCTCGCGAGCCGCGGCCGTCAGCGTCGGGTGGCGCAGCGGGCCCGCCCCGAGCCTCGGCCGGCGCACCGGAGCGGCCGGCGGCAGGAACGCGTCCAGCGCCCCGGACACCCCTGGTCTGGGCAGCGGCACCTGGCCCAGGTCGGGGTCGTCGCACTGGTCGACGTAGCGCAGGACGGCAGCCTGCGCGCACAGCCGGACCTCCCGCAGATCCCGGTGTCCGCGCGGCCGGAAGCGGTGGCGGCCCAGCTCCCGCGCCCAGACCCGGGCGTCGTGGTGCTCGCCGCGCCGGGAGTGGTCCAGGAAGAGGCAGTACGCGGCGTGCGTGGTGCGGGCCCGCCCGGACCCGGCGGCGAACTGCCACCAGAACCGGGCCCCTTCGCGTAGGCCGGCCAGGTGCAGCAGGCAGCCGAAGACCACGGCTCCGGGCAGGTCGACGTGGCCGCCGGTCTCGAACGCGTCGAGCCGCTCCCTGGCCCCGCGCGCGCGCACCGAGGCCAGACACGCGGCCTTGAGGTCGCGCCGTGCCCGCTCGGAGTCCAGCGGGAGGTCCCGCGCGGGATCGCTCCAGCCCGGCGAGCGGCGCCGGGCCGGGGTCGCCCCGCGCCGCGGCCCCGGCGGCTTCGGCGCCGGGGCGAAGGAGCCGACGCGCTGCAGCCGGGCCTCGGCCGCGCCCAGGTCGTAGTTCGGATAGCGGTCGCGCACGCTGGCCCGGGCCAGGAACTGCTCCAGGGAACGCGGGAGTCCGCCGTCCTCGCGCTTCGTGTCGCGCCTCGCGTTGCGGCTCATGACTCGGCTGCCGTGTCGAGCAGCCGGGCGAGGCGCCGCTGCGCCTGGCCGAGTTGCGAGCGGACCGTGGCCTCGTCCACGCCCATCATGGCGGCGGCCTCGGCGGGCGTGCACTGGAGCCCGTACCGGAGCAGCACGGTGTCGCGCTGCCGTTCGGCGAGCCGGGAGACGGCGGAGTAGAAGCGGATGGTGTCGGTGAGAACCTCGTACTGGTCGGCGTCCGCCTGGGCCTCCTTGAGCGCGGCCTCGAAGGCACTGATGTCCACCGGCTCCGGCCAGGGGCTGCGCCGGTACTGCCAGTCGACGATGCGCTGCTTGAGCACCGTCCACGCGTAGGCGTCCAGCCGGTCCATGTGCAGCATCCGCAGCCACTCGACCATGATCGAGTCGAAGGCGGCGTCCACCGCCTCCTCGGCCGCCGCGTCCGTGCCCAGTTGCAGGAACGCGAACCGCATGTAGGCCGGGCGCCGGTCGGCGTGGAAGGCCCAGTACGACAGGCGCGCCGTCGAATCCCACTGGCTCATGGGGGTCGGCCGCCGTCGCCGGCTCGGCAGACCCACGGCCCCGCCACCGGAATCCTCCGGCCCGCTGCCATCGCTCACCGCTCCACCCCATCCCGTGTGCGCGGCAAGGAAATCAGCGCGGGCGCACTCGGAGGGCGTAGAGATGCAACCTGGAAGCATTACGTTCGGTGATGATCGACTGATGATCGATGTCGATCACGCAAAGCCTCAACCAGCACAAACGCATATGCCGCTCTCCCGTGCGCCCGTCGGCGCCCTCGGCGGGGGCGCACGGCGTGTGACAGCGGTCGTCCGCAGTGGACAGCACTCGCCCGCAGTGGACGGCACTCGCCCGCGGTGGACGGCGGTCCGGCGCCTCTTCACCCCGCTGTACCATGGCCGCAGCGCGAGGGCCGTGACGGAGAGGTCACTGCCCTCGCTTTTGCGTTACACGCACCCCTGTCCACCCCGAAGAAATGCGGGGCGTGGCGTTTCGGCGGTTCGATACGATGAACCGCACGTCACGTCGTACCGGCATATATGAAATGGAGCATCCGAGGATGGCTCGACACCTGATCACCAGCGCGCTTCCCTACATCAACGGGATCAAGCACCTGGGCAACATGGTCGGGTCGATGCTTCCGGCGGATGTGTACTCCCGGTACCTCCGCCAGCGCGGCCACGACGTCCTCTACATCTGCGCCACCGACGAGCACGGCACCCCCGCCGAACTCGCCGCCAAGGCGGCCGGCATCTCGGTCTCCGAGTTCTGCGCGCAGGCCCACGACGCCCAGAAGGCGGTCTACGACGGCTTCGAGCTGTCCTTCGACTACTTCGGCCGCAGCTCCTCCGCGCAGAACGTCGAGATCACCCAGCACTTCGCGCGCCGCCTCCAGGAGAACGGCTTCATCGAGGAGCGCGCGATCCGGCAGGTCTACTCGCCGGTCGACGGCCGCTTCCTGCCGGACCGCTACGTCGAGGGCACCTGCCCGCACTGCGGCTACGACAAGGCCCGCGGCGACCAGTGCGAGAACTGCACGCGCGTACTGGACCCCACGGACCTGATCGAGCCCCGCTCGGCCATCTCCGGCTCCACCGAGCTCGAGGTCCGCGAGACCAAGCACCTCTTCCTCCTGCAGTCCAAGCTGCAGCACGAGGTCGAGGCCTGGGTCGCGCAGCACGAGGAGGAGTGGCCGCAGCTGGCTTCCTCCATCGCCCGCAAGTGGCTGACCGAGGGCCTGCACGACCGCGCCATCACGCGCGACCTCGACTGGGGCGTCCCGGTCCCCGCCGACACGTGGCCCGAACTGGCCGCCGACGGCAAGGTCTTCTACGTCTGGTTCGACGCCCCGATCGAGTACATCGCCTCGACCAAGGAGTGGGCGGACGCCGACCCGGCGAACCGCGACTACAAGGCGTGGTGGTACGAGGCCGAGGACGTCCGCTACACCCAGTTCATGGCCAAGGACAACGTCCCGTTCCACACGGTGATGTTCCCCGCCACCGAGCTCGGCGTCCGCGAGCCGTGGAAGATGGTCGACTACGTCAAGGCCTTCAACTGGCTGACGTACTACGGCGGCAAGTTCTCCACCTCGCAGAAGCGCGGCGTCTTCACCGACCAGGCGCTGGAGATCCTCCCGGCCGACTACTGGCGCTACTTCCTCATCGCCAACGCGCCCGAGTCCGACGACTCCTCCTTCACCTGGGAGCACTTCACCTCCACGGTGAACAAGGACCTCGCCGACACCCTCGGCAACTTCGTCAACCGCGTGCTCTCCTTCTCGCGCAAGCGCTTCGGCGACGACGTCCCGGCGGGCAACGCCGCCGGCGAGGCCGAGGCCAAGCTCGGCGCGCAGATCGTCGACCTGCTGGCCGAGTACGAGGGCCACATGGACACCCTCCAGTACCGCAAGGCGGCCGCCGCGCTGCGCGCCCTGTGGTCGGCCGGCAACTCCTACCTGGAGGAGAAGGCCCCCTGGCTGGAGATCAAGACCGACCCCGAGGGCGCGGCGCTCACCCTGCGCACCGCGATGAACCTCATCCACCTCTACTCGGTGGTCTCCGAGCCGTTCATCCCGGCCTCGGCGCGCGCCATGCGCTCCGCGTTCACGCTCGCCGAGGACACGGCGTCGTGGATCACCCCGGAGCAGGCGGCGTCTCTCGACGCGGTGCCCGCGGGGACTCCGTTCACCGTGCCGCCGGTCCTCTTCGCGAAGATCACCGAAGAGGACCTGGAGTCGTACCGGGAGCGGTTCGGCGGCAACCCGGAGGCCTGAGCCCGCGGGTGATGAACTGACGCAGGGGCGCGACCCGTCGGGGTCGCGCCCCTGCGGCGTGCGCGGGGTACGGCGAAGCTCACATCGCGGCGCCCAACGCCAGGAACCCGCAGATCAGCACGGCGAGGATGCCGAGCAGCGGCCAGACGAAGCGCAGGTACCTGTCGTAGCCGACCTTGGCCAGCGCGACGCCGCCGATGGTCACGGCGGTGGTCGGCACCCAGAGGTTCATCCAGCCGCTCGCCGACTGCCAGGCCGTCACCATCAGCGCGCGCGAGACGCCCGCGAAGTCGGCGAGCGGGGCCAGGATCGGCATCGTGAGCGTGGCGTGCCCGGAGGTGGAGGGGATGAGGAAGGCGAGCGGGAGGTTCACGAGGAACACGATGATCGCGAAGACTCCGGACGAAGTTCCCTTCACCACGCCCTCGATGGAGTGGAGCACGGTGTCGGTGATCTTCGAGTTGTTCATGATGACCGTGACCCCGCGCGCCAGCATGATGACCAGGGCCGGAGAGATGAAGTCGGCAGCTCCCTGGATGAGCGTGGAGCTGAGCTTCGGCTCGCCCATCCGGGCCACCAGGCCGATGAGCACGGCCGCGCAGATGAACAGCGCCGCGAGCTGGGCGAAGGACCAGTCCAGTTCCCAGGCATACGGGGCCGCGTCCGCGTTGCCGGTGAGCGCGCTCGCCCAGGGCACCACTGAGAAGATCATGAAGGCGAAGACGAGGACCAGCAGTACCAGCACCGTCCTGTGCAGGCGGGTCAGCTCCGGTTCCTCCTCCTCGTCGCCGGTGGCCTTCTGCTCCCGGTCGCCGGGCAGGAACCCGCACAGGGACTTCGAGGGGTCCTTCTGGACCCGCCGCGCGTAGCGGATCACGTACAGGACGGTCACCGTGGTCAGCACGATCCACATCAGGAAGCGCCGCCCGATCCCGTCGCCGAGCGAGATGTCGGCGGCCGAGGAGGCCACGCCGGTCGCGAACGGGTTCACGGTGGAGCAGAGCACGCCGACGCCCGCGCCGAGGATGGAGGCGCCGACGGCGACGAGCCGGTCGTGGCGCGGTGGTCACCGTCCGCCGCCCGGGGCCGCCGGGCCCCGCGCCGCACGGAAGTCGGCCGCGTACTCCCGTACGAAGGCGGCCATCGCCACCACCGTGTTGCGCACCTCCGACAGCAGCACCCGCTCGTTCGGCGCGTGCAGGTTGCACATGCCGTCCTGCGCGCCGAAGAGGAGCACCTCCGCGCCCGGAACCGCCTTCGCGAGGCCGTTCACCAGCGGGATGGAGCCGCCCGTGGCGACGTACGAGGCCTGCGTGCCCCAGGCCTCCTTGAGCGCGGTCAGCGCCGCCCGGTACGCCGGCCCGCCCGTCCGCGCCTCGAAGCCGGGGCCGGTATCGCCCGGGGTGACGGTGAGCGGGATGCCGAACGGGCGCTGCGCGCGCAGGTGTTCCACCAGTGCGGCCCGGGCCTCCCGCGGGTCCTGGAGCGGATGGAAACGGAGGTTCAGCTTGGCCCGCGCGTAGGGGACCACCGCGGAGGCGGCCCCCGCCACGTCGGGGGCGTCCAGCCCGATGACGGTGACGGCGGGCCCGCTCCACAGCCGTTCGCCGAGCGAGCCGGTTCCGATCAGCGGCACGCCGTCCCGGACGGAGGCGAGGTCGCGGAACTCCTCCTCGGTGTAGGTCGTTCCCTCCCAGGGATCGCGGCGCAGCCCGGGCACCGCCACGTCGCCGTGTTCGTCGTGCAGCGTGGACAGCGCCCGGAGCAGGGCCAGCAGGGCGTCGGGGGCGGCTCCGCCGAACCCCCCGCTGTGGCGCGCCTCCGTGAGGGTGCGCACCTCCACCGTGACCTCGCAGGCCCCGCGCAGGCCGATGGTCAGGGTCGGGGTGCCAGGCCGCAGATTGCCGAGGTCGGCGATGACCATCGCGTCGCACGCGAACCGGTCCGGATCGGTGGGCGGGTAGTCGTCGAAGGGGCTGCCGTACTCCTCCTGCCCCTCGAGCACCAGCTTGATCCCGACGGGCGGACGGCCGCCGTAGAGCCGCAGCATGCCGATGTGCGCGATCACGTTCGACTTGTCGTCGGCGATTCCGCGCGCCCGCAGCGCGCCGGGGACACCGGCCACGGGGGTCGGATCGAAGGGCGGGGAGAGCCAGAGGGACACGGCGCCGGCGGGCTGGACGTCGTAGTGCCCGTAGAGCAGGACGGTCGGGGCGTCCGGGTGCGGTGGCGGGATCTCCGCGTAGATGACCGGCGCGGTGTCGGGGAGGTCGATCCGTTCGATGGTGGGGACGCCCGCCTCACGCAGGAGGGAGACGATCAGGTCGTACGCCTCCTCGACGGGCTCCGACGGGTAGCCGGGGAAGGCGACCGAGGGGATCGCCGCGAGCCGCACCAGATCGGTCCGCAGGCCGTCCATCAGGGCGTCGACCTGTTCTTCGAGGGTCTGCGAGCCGTCCGCGTCCACCTGCCACCGTCCCTCTGCTCCCCGGGTGACCCCGCTGAGCTGCGGGATCGGGTTCTCCGATCATCGGCGCGGAGAGCGGCCGGCGCCGTGGCGGAATGGGCCGGCCGGGTGACCTGCGGATCCTGGCGGGCGCCGCCCAGACCGACGCCCAGACCTCCGCCCAGACCGACGCCCTGGCCGGAGCCGGAGCCGGAGCCGGAGCTGGAGCCGGAGCCGGGGCCGGATCCGGCGCCCACCCCGAAATGGGCTCCCGATCGGGGATCTTGACCTGTCTGCGGCGTATCGAAGCACGGTCTTGATCGTTTCTTCAGCGTAGCCCTCATCCCTGCTGCGGAATCGGGAGAACGCGCGGTGACCGCTTGGCAGTACTTCGCCGGGGCCGGCCTGGTGGCGGCGCTCTGCCCGCTGCACGGTCACGTGGAGGTCGCCGGAGACGGCCACGGGCGCGGCGCCCGGGTCGACCTGTGCGTTCCGGCCGGATCGGAGCCGAGGCCGCCCGCGCAGGCGCCGCCCGCCGCCCGGCCTTCGCCGCGGGTGACCCTGCCCGGGGCGGCCCGGCCGACGGTGCGCCACCCGGGGCGGGGCCCGTCTCCGGTGCCGGCGCCTTGGCCGGGGGCGGCGCCGGAGCCCGGCCCCGGGCCGACGCCGGAGGCGGTGGCCGGGGTGGCGCAGCCGCCGGGGGATCCGGTGGAGGGGCCCGACGCGGTCCGGGCGGCGCCGGGCGCAGCGCCGGCTCCGAGCCCGGGCGCAGCCGTGGCCGGGCCCGCGGGCCGCTTCCACGTGCGCCCGTACCGCTCCTCGGCACTGGCGAGGCGCGGCCCGGACGGCATGTCCACCCTGATGCTCATGGTCGTCGTCACGACCCCGGCGGTGCTCGCGGCCGTCGCGCTGCGGCCCCGTTCCAAGAGCCGCAGCTGAACGATTCGTCCGTTCATTCAACCTACGGAGAACCCTCGTGTCCGAATGGCTGGTCCTGGCCATCGCCATGGCGCTCGTCTGCGCCCTCGTCTTCGCCTTCACCGCGCTCCGGCACCGCCGGGTCGCCGTCGACGAGGACACCAGCGAGACCCCCGACGTCATCGAGTACATGGTGATGATGGTCGGCGTGGTCTACGCGATCGTGCTCGGCCTGGCCATCGCGGGCGTCTGGGAGGCGCGCGGCGCCGCCGAGGACAGCGTGCGCCGCGAGGCCCAGTCCCTGTACGAGGTCACCCAGCGGGCCGACGTCTACCCGGCCGCCGTCCGCGACCGGATCCGGGGCGAGGTGAACGCGTACGTCTCCCACACCGTCAGCGTGGACTGGCCGCGGCTGGTCTCCGGGGATGCCGCGTCCGCAGAGGGCGGCGAGCTGCTCGGCAAGCTGCGCGGGGACGTCACCCACCAGAACCCGGGCAACGAGCTCCAGGCGCAGGCCTACCAGCCGCTGCTGGACCACATCGCGGCCGCCGACGACGCCCGGCACGAGCGGACGCAGAGCGACGCGTCGACGCTGCCGGGCGTGGTGTGGCTGGGGCTGGTCGTGGGCGGGCTGGTCACCGTCGGGCTGATCTTCGCCCTGCAGATCAGGCGGTCGGGCCGGGAGCTGCTGCTGGCAGGGCTGTTCAGCACGCTGATCGTGTTCCTGCTGTTCATGGTGTGGAGCTTCGACGCGCCCTTCGGCCGGGACGGAATCGACTCGGCGGCGCCCTTCCAGGACCTGTTCCCGGCGCTGTCCCTCGCTGCCGGGGGCTGATCCGGCCGGGCCCGGTCCTCCTCGGGCGCGGTCCCCTCGGGCGCGGTCCCTTCGGGCGCGGTCCCTTCGGGCGCGGTCCCTTCGGACCGGGCCCGGGCGGCGGTGCTCAGACTCCCGACAGGGACGCCTGCCGCCGGAATTCGGCCACGACCGGCGAGTTCCGCAGGGCGTGCGAGATGCGTACGAGGTCGCGCGGACCGTCGGCGGCCGGCGGGGCCCCTTCATCGCTGGCCCCGATCACCCGGCCTTCGGGGTCGGCAGACCGGGCCCGTACGGCCGCCGCGACCATGGCCGCGTCGGCGACGGCCCGGGCGGTCTCCTCGTCGGAGCCGGCGGCCAGGGCCCGCGCGAGGGCGTCGTCCCGGTGGCCCTGGTCGAAGTACGGGCCGAGGTGCAGGAACCCGTCGTGGATGTCCGACTCGCGCTGGATCATCCGGAGCTCGGCGGCGGACCACCAGGCCATCCGCACGCAGGGGGCGCTGTCGGGCCCGGAGGTGCGCACCTCTTGCCAGAGCGTGCCGAGGCGCCGGTACGTCGACCAGTTCTGCCAGCTGTCCGAAAGCCGTTGGAACACCAGCGGGAGCACGAAGCCGACCGCGCTGATGTTCGCCCCCATGGAGGCCACGGGCGGTGCCACGGAGGTGCTCAGCCAGTCCAGGTCGTGTCCGGTCCAGCGGGCGCCTACCGCGGTCATCTTGGTGAAGTCGTAGCTGAGGTTGAAGACGTACCCCAGGACAATGATCATCAGCCCGATCCGGAGCCAACCGCGCACCTGGAGGGACCAGCGCCAGCACATCGCGACCATCACGAAGGCGGCCACGTTGTGGGCCACCAGGTAGAGGGCGATCAGCTCGCGCATGAACGGCGTGTTGGCGTAGTACGTGTCGAAGTCCCGCAGCCGCTCGACGGGGGCCTCGCCGAGTGCGAACAGCAGCGTCAGCGCCACGATCACGATGGAGTAGCCGGTGATCCAGCGGCGCGAGACGCGCCGGGTCTGCTCCGGCGGCCCGCCGCGCCAGTTGACGATCAGCACGAGGCAGGCGGCGCTGAAGGCGGTGATCAGGCAGTAGACGAGCGGGGCGGAGAAGTTGGGGATGCCCGTCCAGCGGTTGACCGCCTCGATGGTGGGCGGGGCGGCGAAGGTGAAGACGGCCCCGGCCAGGGTGAGCAGGGCGCAGACCGATCGCAGGAGCGGGTCACGCCAGTTGTTCCTTAGCGCCGGCAGCTTGAAGGCGAGTGCTATCGCCATCGCGGCTGCCGGTGTGTAGTAGTCCTGGCCTTTCAACGGTCGTTCCTGTGCCCCCGGTATCCGAGCGCGGCCTCGATGCGGCCGGCCAACTGATCACGCTGTGCCGGTGCCCGGTGGCTCGCCGATCCGGCGAGCCAGGTGCGGCACCTGCTGCCCAGCAGTAAACCGAAGGTTTCCGCTTCGGTCTCCTCCTGGACGTCGGCGCGCGTGCGCGCGGCGACGCGTCGGACGGTCTCGCCGATGTCGGCCTCGTCCGACAGCAGCCGGGCGGCGACGGCGGCGCCGTCGACGTGGTGACTGCAGTGGCCGGCCTTCATGTGCCACAGCTCGTGACCGAGGATCACCAGCTGATGGTCGGGTGCGGTGCGTTCCTCGATGACCACCAGATCGCGGTCCGCCATGTCGAGCCACAGGCCGCTGGCCGTTCCCGGCGGGAACGAGGCCATCCGGAACTCCACCCGGCGGCCGCGGTGCTTGCTCATGCCCTCGCAGAGGGCGGCGTAGAGGTCTACGGGCTCCACGGGCGCGGTCAGCGTGATGCCGGCCACCAGTTCCCCGCACAACCGCCGCTGCTCTCTGCCTATGCTCACCGTTCTCCCCGTCGGCGCGGATCCGGATCAGGACTCAAGGATCAGACCCAGAATTTCGACTGGGTCAGGATTCGTTCGGTTTGACGCTCTCGAGAAGCATGTCCAGCCATTCGGTCACCTTGTCCCGGTGCTTGTCGCTGGGCAGTTGGGCGGCTCGCCAGGCGATGCCGCGTACGCCGTGGTTCTGCAGGAGTCTTGCCAGCGGATCGCCCGTCGAAGCGGCTTGGGCCGGTACGGTTTCCCGCGCGCGGCCCGCGAAGTCCTGGAGCAGTTGCTGCTCGGTCCGCTGGAGGGCGTCCGTGAGGGCGTCCGAGTCGTGCGCGGTGAGGAAGCCGGCGTGCACCCCGAAGAAGCGCTGGATCGCGTCGCAGTGCTCCATCGTGGGCCTGCGGTCGCCGTTGATCAGCGCCCCGGCCTGCTGGCGGGACATCGCGGCACCGTCCGCGATCTCCTGCTGCGTGTAGCGGCGGCCGTTGGGCTTGACGCGCGTGCGCCGCAGGAGGTCGAGCCGCTGCAAGAACCGGGTCTGGAGATCGGGTTCACCGGCCGGCCGTCCGTCCAGCAGGGTCCGCACCACGTCGGCGGGTACCCCGGAGGCCTCGGAGAGGCGGCGCAGGTCGAAGACCTGGTTCAGGTCGCGGCCCATCTTGCCCGCGAGTTCGGCGACGCGCGTGACGGTGGCTGCCAGGTGCGCGTTGGCCACCGCGACGGGAGCCGGGAAGCCGTCTGTCACCAGTGGTTCTCCTAGATCGCGCGGGTTCGGGGGGCGGGCACGTGGTCGGCTTCTGGAATCTATCCGGTCTCTGTCTGTAGGGCTAGAACTTGCCACAGCTGTGGCGGGAATGAGCTGTCAAGAGGCTGGAATTGCCACAATAGTTGACACTCGAATGAAGTCGGTAGCAGGATCGCCACACGGAAACGAAGATCCAGACCGTAATAAAGAGGGGGAGCTCTCGGTGCCACATCTCGCAGCGGTGGGCCCGTCCGACGGCCTCGCCCACATTGGTGGGGAGCGCCTCGCGGGCGAGGAGTCCGCACGCGGCGCCGTGCGGTCGGAGCGACGCAAGGAGATTTTGCGCCAGCGCCGGGAGGAACTGGGGCTGAGCCAGGAAGACCTGGCCGCACGACTGCGCATCAGCGTGCGTGCGTACGGGAACTGGGAGCGCGGCCTGGTCAAGGAGTGGACCGACCGCAAGCTGCTCGCCCTGGCCGAGGCCCTGGAGATGAGCGAGCGTCAGTGCTTCTGGCTCTTCCGGGTCATGGTCGACCGCGACCCGCCGCCGACCTGGCGGGCGGCCGAGGAGACCCGGCTGCCCGACGACCCGGCGCAGCGCGACTACCTGTGTGATTACGCGGCCCTCATGGAGGCCGTGCCGTACCCGAGTTTCCTCGTGGACCACCGCTGGGACGTGGCCCTGACCAACTCGGCGTTCGACCGGCTCTTCCAGTCGGTCCGCCCGCACCCGACCGCCCTGCCGGACGACAACTTCCTGCGCTTCGTGCTGTTCCACCCGGACGCCGCAGCCGTGCTGGAGGACCACGAACCGGCTTGGTGCGTACCGCTGTTGGCCCGGTTCGCGACCGCGCTGGCCGCGGCCCCGGAGGACGAGGGGCTGCGCAGCATCCGCCAGGAGGTGGCCCGTGACCCGTTCATGGAAGCCGCCTACCGGTACGGGGTGCCGCACTGGCTGACCACGCACGGGACCGGGGCGGCGGAGCAGGACGGGGCCGTGCGAACGGTGCGTCACCCCGACCCGGGCTGGGGGCTGGTGCGCTGCCGGATGGTGGCGGAATCCAGCCGGATGCTCGCCGGGATGGGGCTGACCCGGATCACCATGATCCTCTCGACGCCGCAGGGCCTGCCGACGGGTCCGGTCCGGGGCGCCACGGGGGCGCAGCCGCACCAGGTGCCGCGTCTGCGGGCCGTGCCGTCGCCGGTGGACTGATCCGGCGGGGGAGACTGGTGCCACGAAACGTGGCACTGCGAAAGGCGGTAAGGGCGTGCGGCTGACGATCCTCGGCGGGGGCGGCTTCCGGGTACCGCTCGTCTACGGAGCCCTGCTCGGCGACCGTGCCGAGGGCAGGGTGTCGCACGTGACCCTGTACGACGAGGACGCCGGCCGGCTCCGTGCCATGGCGCGGGTGCTCGCGGACCAGGCCGACGGGATCGCGGACGCCCCGGCCGTCACGGCCACCACCGATCTCGACGAGGCCCTGCGCGGCGCCGACTTCGTCTTTTCGGCCATTCGTGTCGGAGGGCTGGAGGGGCGCGCCGCGGACGAGCGGATCGCCCTGGCCGAAGGGGTGCTGGGCCAGGAGACGGTCGGCGCGGGCGGCATCGCCTACGGGCTGCGGACCGTTCCGGTGGCCCGGGAGATCGCCCGCAGGGTGGCACGCATCGCCCCCGACGCGTGGGTCATCAACTTCACCAACCCGGCCGGGGTGGTCACCGAGGCCATGGCGGAGGAGCTCGGCGACCGGGTCATCGGGATCTGCGACTCCCCGGTCGGGCTCGGGCGGCGGATCGCCCGGCTGCTCGACGCGCGGCCGCAGGAGGCCTGGATCGACTACGTCGGCCTCAACCACCTGGGCTGGGTGCGCGGGCTGCGGATCGGCGGCCGGGACGAGCTGCCCCGGCTGCTGGCCGACTCCGAGGCGCTGGAATCTTTCGAGGAGGGCCGGCTGTTCGGCGCCGACTGGCTGCGCTCGCTCGGCGCGATCCCGAACGAGTACCTGCACTACTACTACTTCAACCGTGACACCGTACGGGCGTACCAGGAGGCCGAGCAGACGCGCGGGGCGTTCCTGCGCGACCAGCAGCACGGGTTCTACGCCGAGGCCGGGCGGCCGGACCAGGGCGCCGGGGCGGCGCTGGCCGCCTGGGACCGGACGCGGGCCGAACGCGAGGCCACGTACATGTCCGAGAACCGCGAGGTGGCGGGCGTCGGCGAGCGCGACGAGAGCGACCTGGAGTCGGGCGGCTACGAGAAGGTGGCCCTCGCCCTGATGCGGGCCATCGCCCGGGATGAGCGCGCCACCCTGATCCTGAACGTTCGCAACAGCGGCACGCTCGCCGTTCTCGACGCGGAGGCGGTCATCGAGGTGCCGTGCCTGGTCGACGCCAACGGGGCCCACCCGGTCGCCGTCGACCCGCTGCCGCTGCACGCGGTCGGTCTGGTGACCTCGGTCAAGGCCGCCGAGCGGGAGGTCCTCGCGGCCGCGGCGAGCGGATCGCGGGCGGACGCCGTCAAGGCCTTCGCCCTGCACCCGCTGGTGGACTCGGTCGGGGTGGCCCGGCGGCTCGTGGACGCGTACGCGGCGGAGCACCCGGGCCTGGACTACCTGCGCCGATAGCCCCGCGGCCGCCCGCCTCCCCATGACCCGGACGGGCTAGCGCCGCATGCGGCCGGGCGGGTGCGCTGTGAGAGTGCGAGATGTGACCACAGCCGAAGGCACAGCCCCCGCCATACCCGCCGCGGCGCCCCCCGTGCTCGACCGGCGCAGGCGCAACATCGTCTTCGGCACGATCATGCTGGGCGTGCTGCTGGCGGCACTGGACCAGACGATCGTGGGCACGGCGCTGCCCACGATCGTGGCCGACCTCGGCGGCGCGGACCACATGTCGTGGGTCGTGACCTCGTACCTGCTCGCGGAGACGGTCGCGACGGTGCTCGTGGGCAAGTTCGGCGACCTCTTCGGCCGGAAACTGGTCTTCCAGGTATCCGCCATCATCTTCATCACCGGGTCGTTCCTGTGCGGCCTGGCGGGCAACATGACCCTGCTCATCGTGTGGCGGGGCGTTCAGGGCATCGGCGCCGGCGGACTGATGGTCACCTCGATGGCGCTCATCGCCGACGTGGTCCCGCTGCGCGAACGCGGGAAGTACCAGGGCGCGATCGGCGCCGTCTTCGGCGTCGCGACGGTCATCGGGCCGCTGCTCGGCGGACTCTTCACCGACCACCTGACCTGGCGCTGGGCGTTCTACGTCAACGTGCCGATCGCGATCCTGGTCGTGGTGGCCGCCGCGCGGACGATCCCCTCCGTACGCGCCGCCGGGAAGCCGGTCATCGACTACCTGGGCATCGCGCTGGTCGCGGTCGGCGCGAGCGCGCTGATCCTGGCCACGAGCCTGGGCGGGAACGAGTACGCCTGGAGCTCGGTGCTCATCGTCGCGCTCTTCGCGGGCGGCGCCGTGGCGCTGGCGCTGTTCTGCCTGGTGGAGACCCGGGCCGCGCAGCCGATGCTGCCTATGCGGCTGTTCCGCAACCCCGTCTTCGCGGTCTGCTCCGTCCTCAGCTTCGTCGTCGGCTTCGCGATGCTCGGAGCGATGACCTTCCTGCCGACGTACCTGCAGTACGTGGACGGGGATTCGGCCACCGTCTCGGGCGTACGGACGCTGCCGCTGGTCATCGGCCTGCTGATCGCGTCGGTCTTCAGCGGCAACGTCACGAGCAAGACCGGCCAGTACCGGATCTTCCCCATCGTCGGCTGCGCCGTGATGGGCCTCGGTCTCTACCTGCTGTCGCGGATGGGACCGCAGTCCGGTGCCTGGCTGGAATCGCTGTACATGTTCATCCTCGGCGTCGGCATCGGCCTGTGCATGCAGGTGCTGACCATCGCCGTGCAGAACACCGTGGACTACACCGACCTCGGCACCGCGACCTCGGGCGTCACCTTCTTCCGTACGCTCGGCAGCTCCTTCGGAACCGCCGTCTTCGGCACGATCTACGCCAACACCCTGACGCCCGCGCTGGCGGCGGCCGTCGAGGAGGCCGCGCGGGCCACGGGAGCGGACCCGGGGCAGCTGGGCGCGGCGGCGCAGAGCCCGCAGGGGGTGCACGGGCTCGATCCGGCGGCGGCCGGCCCGGTCATCGACGCGTACGCGGACGCCCTGCAGACGGTGTTCCTGTGGACCGTGCCGGTGGCGGTGGTCGGATTCGTCGTCGCGCTGTTCCTCAAGCAGGTCAAGCTGCGCGACAGCGCCCGGGCCGGCTCCACGGACATGGGCGACGGCTTCGGATCGCCCGCCACGGCCTCGGGCGACTCGGCGAAGCTGCTGGAGCTGGCGGTCGGCAAGCTGGTGCGGAGCATGGGACCGCAGACGGCGCGCGGCATCGTCGACGCCTCGGACACCCGGCTGGACATGGCGGCCGCGTGGGCGGTGATGCAGGTGGACCTGATGACCCGCACGGTCGGCCACGCCAGCCTCGGATTCATCGCGACACGGCGGCACCTGCCCCCGGAGGTGCTCCTGCCGGTCTTCGAACGGATGGTGGAGGAGGGCTACCTGACGCGGCAGAACGGTTTCTACGCGCACACCCCGGCCGGGGAGCGGGAAGCGGCCGTCATCTCGGCCGCGTGGGCCAAGTGGCTGGGCGACCAGCTGGAGAAGGACCGCGGGCGGCCGCGCAGCGCGGAACTGCGGGCGGCGGCGGACGCGATCGCCAAGCGCCTGCTCGCGGAGGACCTGGGCGAGGGCAACTTCGCCCCGCGGGCGATGGCGGGACGGCCGTAGGGATCGAGCCAAGTGGGACGGGAAGGCGGTTGCGGGGGGAACTTCCGGGCGGATGCGGGCGTCTGACCAGGTGAAGACGGAGGATCTACGGGGGAGCCGGGCATGACGATCACGCTGGCGGAGGAGATCACGCTGCTGTCACTGGACGACGAGTCCGGGGCGGTCAAGCAGCGGCAATCGGTGGGCTGGGCCGTGGCGGGCGCCATCCTGCTCGAACTGGTCGTAGCGGAACGGGTCTTGGTTTCCGGCAAATACCTGGAGCTGGTGGACACCTCGCCCACAGGTGAGGAACTGCTCGACGGCCGGATCCCTTTGATGCAGACCTGGATGCGCGGGCGGAGCAAGCGCCGGGTGACGGACTGGCTGACGAAGGACCAGGCCAGGGCCATCGGCGCGGCGGTGGAGCGGCTGAGCGGGCGCGGCGTGGTGGTGGAGGAGCGGCGCAAGGCACTCGGGGTGTTTCCTGTGCGCCGCTATCCGGAGGCCGACGGCGCGGTCGAGCGCGCGCTGCGCGAGCGGCTCGCGTCCGTCGTCCTCAAGGGCACCGAGCCGGACGAGCGCACGGCGGGCCTCATCGCCCTGGTGCATTCGGCCAAGTTGCACGGGCTGGCCTTTCCGGGCCGCCCGCGCAAAGAGATCGCCGCGCGCATGGCGGAGATAGCGGAGGGGCAGTGGGCGGCCGAGAGCGTCCGTGCCGCGATCCGCGACATGCAGATGGCGATGGCCGCGATCACCGTGGTGACGGCCGCGGCGGCCGGCTAGGCCGACGGCGTCGCGCAGCTGACGGGCGGGGGGCTAGGCCCAATGCTGGTGA
>NZ_JAGGOT010000087.1 GCF_018614195.1 Streptomyces sp. ISL-43 | reverse complement strand
CCCGAATTAACCAACAGCGTCGGAATCATCCGGGCGGGGCCTTCCTCATGCGTGCCGCGGGCCCGCGTACGGGCCGCGCTCAGTCCAGCGGCCGCTTCGGCGCCGGCCGCCACACCACCAGGGCGCTGCCCGGCTGCGGGGGCTGGTACGGGACCAGGTCGCGGCGGTACGAGGCGTGGACCTGGGCCTCGCGCTGCTGGAGGACGGCGGCAGCGCCGTCGACCGCCGAGGAGAGCTCGGCCACGCGCTGCTGGAGCGCGGCGACCTGGTTCTCCAATTCGATGATCCGCTTGATGCCCGCCAGGTTGATGCCCTCGTCCTGGGACAGCGCCTGCACCGTGCGGAGCAGTTCGATGTCGCGGGCCGAGTAGCGCCGGCCGCGCCCGGCCGTGCGGTCCGGGGAGACCAGGCCGAGGCGGTCGTACTGGCGGAGGGTCTGCGGATGCAGGCCCGAGAGCTGGGCGGCCACCGAGATCACGTAGACCGGGGTCTCGTCCGTGAGCTGGTAGTGGCTCCTGCGGCGGCCGTCCATGTCATGCTCCCTTCGCGGACTCGAACAGCGCGGAGCGCGGGTCCTGGGACGCCATCGCCTCGCGGTACAGCTCCAGGGCCTCGCGGGCCTTGTCGTTCAGCTCGGCCTCGGCAGGGACCGCGACCTCCACCGTGACGAGGAGGTCGCCGCGGGTGCCGTCCTTGCGGACCGCTCCCTTGCCGCGGGCCCGCATCGTACGGCCGTTGGGGGTGCCCGGGGGCAGCTTCAGCGTCACCGAGGGGCCGTTCAAGGTCGGGACCTTGATGTCGGCTCCCAGCGCCGCCTCCGCGAACGTCACCGGCACGGTCACCGTGAGGTTGTCGTCCTTGCGGCCGAAGACCGGGTGCGTGTCGACGTGCACGGCGACGTAGAGGTCGCCGGACGGTCCGCCGCGCTCACCCGGGGCTCCCTTGCCGCGCAGCCGGATCCGCTGGGAGTCGGAGACCCCCGCCGGGATCCGGACCTGCATGGTCCGGGAGGAACGGGCGCGCCCGCTGCCCTTGCATACGTCGCAGGGGGTCTCCGCGATCAGGCCGCGGCCCTTGCAGTCCGCGCAGGGGTCGGTCAGCGAGAAGCCGCCGCCGCTGCCGCGCGAGACCTGGCCGGTGCCGACGCAGGTCGGGCACACGCGGGGCGTGCCGTGCTTGTCGCCGGTGCCCGAACAGGCCTTGCAGGGCGACTGCGAGGACATCCGGAGCGGGACCGTGGCCCCGTCCACCGCCTCCGTGAAGGAGAGGGTGACCTCCGATTCGATGTCCTGGCCGCGGCGCGGCTGGGTACGGGTCCCCGCGCCGGCGCCGGCGCCGCCGCGGTTGAAGAGCCCGCCGAAGACGTCGCCCAGACCGCCGCCGAAGCCGCCGCCCGCGCCGCCCGGCTGCTGTCCGCCGAAGAGGTCGCCGAGGTCGAAGTTGAACGAGCCGCCGGCCCCGCCCGGACCGGGGCGGAAGCCCCCGTTGCCGAACAGGGCGCGGGCCTCGTCGTACTCCTTGCGCTTCTTCGCGTCGCCGAGGATGTCGTTCGCCTCGGAGATCTCCTTGAAGCGCTCCTCGGCCGAGGCGTCGCCCTTGTTGGCGTCCGGGTGGAACTCGCGGGCGAGCTTCCGGTACGCCTTCTTGATCTCGGCCTCGGTGGCGTCCTTCGGGACACCGAGAACCTTGTAGTAGTCCTTCTCGACGAAGTCCTTCGTGTTCATCCCCGGTGTCCCTCCTCTCGTGCCTCGTGTCCCGCTGGTGCTACGTGTTCAGCGTCAGCCCTTGTCGGGGGCATCCGCGTCCTTGTCCGACGGGGCCTCGGCCTCCGCCGCCTCGGACTTCGGTGCCGTGCCCGGCTGGGGCTCGGCCACCGCGACCCGCGCGGGGCGGATCGTACGCTCGCCGATCCGGTACCCCGGCTGCAGGATCGCCACGCAGGTCGTCTCGGTGACGTCCGGCGCGTACGAGTGCATCAGGGCCTCGTGGATCGTCGGGTCGAAGGGCTCGCCCTCCTTGCCGAACTGCTGCAGGCCCATCTTGGCCGCGGCGGTCTCCAGCGATTCGGCCACCGACTTGAAGCCGCCGACCAGTTCGCCATGCTCCCGCGCCCGGCCGATGTCGTCCAGGGTCGGGAGGAGCTCCGTCAGGAGGGACGCGACCGCGATCTCCTTGACGGCGATCCGGTCCCGCTCCACGCGACGGCGGTAGTTCTGGTACTCGGCCTGGAGCCGCTGGAGGTCCGCGGTGCGCTCACCGAGCGCCGTACGGGCCTGGTCCAGCTGGGCGAGCAGTGCCACATCCGCGCTTACGTCCCCGGCCGGAGCCGCCGACTTCTCCTTCGAGGAGTCGGCGGTCTTCGGCTCGGCGGCCGCGTCGTCCGCGTCCGCGCCGGTGGGGACTTCGGGCTCCTCGTCGAAGCCCGGGGTCTCCTCCGACATCAGGCAGCGCCGCCCTTCGGCTTCTCGTCGTCGACGATCTCGGCGTCGACGACGTCGTCGTCGGCGGCCTTGGCCTCGCCCGCGTCACCGGCCGCGCCGGCGCCGGCCTGGGCGGCCTGCGCGTCGGCGTAGATCGCCTGGCCCAGCTTCTGGCTGACGGCGCCGAGCTTCTCGGTCGCGGTGCGGATCTCGGCGGTGTCCTCGCCCTTGAGCTTTTCCTTCAGCTCGGCGATGGAGGCCTCGACCTCGTCCTTGACGTCGGCCGGGACCTTGTCCTCGTTGTCCTTGACGAACTTCTCCGTCTGGTAGACGAGCTGCTCGCCCTGGTTGCGGGACTCGGCCGCCTCCTTGCGGCGGGAGTCCTCGTCCGCGTACTGCTCCGCCTCCTGGCGCATGCGGTCGACCTCGTCCTTGGCGAGGGAAGAGCCGCCGGTGACGGTCATCTTCTGCTCCTTGCCCGTGCCGAGGTCCTTGGCCGTGACGTGCATGATGCCGTTCGCGTCGATGTCGAAGGAGACCTCGATCTGCGGGACGCCACGCGGGGCCGGCGGCAGGCCGGTCAGC
Source organism: Streptomyces sp. ISL-43 (assembly GCF_018614195.1). Taxonomy (GTDB): domain Bacteria; phylum Actinomycetota; class Actinomycetes; order Streptomycetales; family Streptomycetaceae; genus Streptomyces. Next base: position 25,267 of record NZ_JAGGOT010000087.1, on the reverse strand, counting down.
TCGAACATGCCGAGCTTCTTGTTGTACGCCGCGATCTCGCGCTCGCCCTGGTAGACCTGGATCTGCACGGACGGCTGGTTGTCCTCGGCCGTCGTGAAGATCTCGGAGCGCTTGGTCGGGATCGTGGTGTTGCGCTCGATGAGCTTGGTCATGATCCCTCCCTTGGTCTCGATGCCCAGGGACAGCGGGGTCACGTCGAGGAGCAGGACGTCCTTGACCTCACCCTTGAGCACGCCCGCCTGGAGGGTCGCGCCGAGCGCGACGACCTCGTCCGGGTTGACGCCCTTGTTGGCGTCCTGACCGCCGGTGAGCTCCTTGACGAGCTCGGCGACGGCCGGCATGCGGGTGGAGCCGCCGACGAGGACCACGTGGTCGATCTCGGACAGGTTGATGCCCGCGTCCTTGATGACGTTGTGGAACGGGTTCTTGCAGCGGTCGAGCAGGTCCGCGGTCAGCTGCTGGAACTGGGCGCGCGTGAGCTTCTCGTCCAGGTGCAGCGGGCCCTCGGCGGAAGCCGTGATGTAGGGCAGGTTGATCGAGGTCTCCGTGGAGGAGGACAGCTCGATCTTCGCCTTCTCGGCGGCCTCGCGCAGACGCTGGAGCGCCATCTTGTCCTTGGACAGGTCGACGCCGTGGCCGTTCTGGAACTGCTTCACGAGGTAGTCGACGACGCGCTGGTCCCAGTCGTCGCCACCGAGGTGGTTGTCACCGTTGGTGGCCTTCACCTCGACGACGCCGTCGCCGATCTCGAGGAGCGAGACGTCGAAGGTGCCGCCACCGAGGTCGAAGACGAGAATGGTCTGGTCGTCCTTGTCGAGGCCGTACGCCAGGGCGGCGGCGGTCGGCTCGTTGACGATGCGAAGGACGTTCAGACCCGCGATCTCGCCGGCCTCCTTCGTCGCCTGACGCTCGGAGTCGTTGAAGTAGGCCGGGACGGTGATGACCGCGTCCGTGACCTTCTCGCCCAGGTACGCCTCGGCGTCGCGCTTCAGCTTCTGCAGGATGAAGGCGCTCATCTGCTGCGGGTTGAAGTCCTTGCCATCCAGGTTGATCTTCCAGTCAGTGCCCATGTGGCGCTTGACGGAGCGGATGGTCCGGTCCACGTTCGTGACTGCCTGGCGCTTGGCCACCTCGCCGACGAGGACCTCGCCGTTCTTGGCGAAGGCGACGACGGACGGCGTGGTCCTGGCGCCCTCGGCGTTGGTGATGACGGTGGGCTCACCGCCTTCCAGAACGCTGACGACCGAGTTGGTGGTGCCCAGGTCGATGCCGACCGCACGTGCCATTTTGATTCCTCCAGCTGACTTGAGTGGAACAGACTCAAGAATGCACCAACCCGAATCGTGCGTCAACAGAGCTGAGCCGAGGGGGCTCAACCTTTAGGCGCTCCTTACGCGCAATCCAGCCGCCCCGCAGGAGGGAATCCGGGACGCGGAGCGCCGAGCGGGGGACCCGCGCAGCGCGGCGCACACGCTTCGCCGGCCGGCTGGGGGACGGTGCCCCCATGCTCCTGCCGATCGCCGCGCCCGCCTGGCGGGCCCCCTCCGCCAAGCGGATGCTCGACCTCGCCGGATCGGCGCTCCTGCTCGGAGTGCTCCTCGTACCGCTACTGCTGACCGCCGGACTGCTGTACGCGACCCAGGGCGCGCGGGTCCTGGTGGGCGAACCGGCGGCCGGGCTGGGCGGGCGGCCGTACCGGGCCTGGCGGTTCCGGGTCGGCGAGGGCCGGGCCGGGGCGGCGCTGGAGCGGTGCGCGCTGGACGGGCTGCCCCAGCTGGTCAACGTGGTGCGCGGGGAGATGTCGCTGGTCGGACCGGCCCCCGGGAACAGCACGTCCGACCGGCCCGACCGGCTCCTCGTACGGCCCGGGATGACCGGGCTGTGGCAGGTGAGCGCGCGTTCGGACCTGCCGTGGGAGGAGATGGACCTGCTGGACCGGCACTATGTGGAGAACCACTGGCTGGGGATGGACCTGGAGATCCTCGCGCAGACCCCGAGGGCGGCCTGGCGGCACCGGCGGACTTGAGGCGGCTCCGCGGCGGCGGCGGGGCGGCGTCAGGGCGGCGTCCTGCGACTGCGTGGCAGGCCCGAGGCATGGGCGAGCGACGCAGATCACCGCGCGCTCGGCTACATTGCGGCGTCGGGACTGGGTAACCTCAAGCCTTGACTGGATAAGTTACCGCTTAGTAAGTGCCGCCCGAGGAGCCCTTCCATGCAACTCGCCGCGATCATCGTGTCGCTGGTCCTGACGGTCGTCGGCGTCGCGCTGCTCGCCCGAGCCGTGGCGCAGATCTACCGCTTCGTGAAGCTCGGACAGCCCGTACCGGCCGGCAGCCGTACGGACGATCCGAAGGCACGAACGCTCACCCTGGCCCGGGAGTTCCTCGGCCACAGCCGGATGAACCGCTGGGGCCTCGTCGGCTTCGCGCACTGGTTCGTCGCGATCGGCTTCCTGACCCTGCCGCCCACCCTGGTCCAGGCGTACGGGCAGCTCTTCGAGGCGGACTGGCTGCTGCCGATCGTCGGCGACTTCCTGCCCTTCGAGCTCTACACCGAGTTCATCGGCCTGATGACGGTCGTCGGCATCGTCGTGCTGATGGCGATCCGCCTGCTGTCGCTGCCCTCCCGGGCCGGCCGCAAGTCGCGTTTCACCGGTTCGAAGGCCTGGCAGGCGTACTTCGTCGAGTACGTCATCCTCACCATCGGCATCGCCATCCTGTGCCTGCGCGGCCTCGAGGGCGCGATCCACCACGTCGACGGCTACGAGCCCGCGTACTTCGCCTCGTACCCGCTGGTGCTGGCCTTCGAGAACCTGTCCTTCGCCGGACTGCAGAACGCCATCTACATCACCGCGATGATCAAGATCACCGTCTCGCTGATCTGGATGATCGTCGTATCGCTGAACACCAACATGGGCGTGGCCTGGCACCGCTTCCTCGGCTTCCCGAACATCTGGTTCAAGCGGAACGCCGACGGCGGGACGGCGCTCGGCGCGCTGCAGCCGATGACCAGCGGCGGCAAGGTCATCGACTTCGAAGACCCGGGCGAGGACGACGTCTTCGGCGTCTCGCAGGTCGAGCAGTTCTCGTGGAAGGGCATCCTCGACTTCTCCACGTGCACGGAGTGCGGTCGCTGCCAGTCGCAGTGCCCGGCCTGGAACACCGGCAAGCCGCTGTCCCCGAAGCTCCTGATCATGTCCCTGCGCGACCACGCGCACGCCAAGGCCCCGTACCTGCTGGCGGGCGGCGGCAAGGACATGGAGGGCAACGAGAAGGCCACGGCTGAGCAGCTCAAGGACGTCCCGGCTGCCGCGCTGGCGGAGGCCGAGCGCCCGCTGATCGGCACCGCCGAGGAGAACGGGGTCATCGACCCCGACGTCCTGTGGTCCTGCACCACATGCGGCGCGTGCGTCGAGCAGTGCCCGGTCGACATCGAGCACATCGACCACATCGTCGACATGCGGCGCTACCAAGTGATGATCGAGAGCGCGTTCCCGTCGGAGGCGGGCACGATGCTCAAGAACCTGGAGAAGAAGGGCAACCCCTGGGGCCTCGCGAAGAAGCAGCGCGTCGAGTGGACCAAGGAGGTGGACTTCGAGGTCCCGATCATCGGCAAGGACGCGGAGGACCTCTCCGAGTTCGACTACCTCTACTGGGTCGGCTGCGCCGGCGCGCTGGAGGACCGGGCGAAGAAGACCACGAAGGCCTTCGCGGAGCTGCTGAACATCGCGGGCGTCAAGTTCGCGATCATGGGCGGCGACGAGAAGTGCACGGGTGACTCCCCGCGCCGCCTCGGCAACGAGCCGCTCTTCCAGCAGCTGGCCCAGGAGAACGTCGCCATGCTGAACATGGCGTTCGGCGAGGACGACGAGGACGAGTCCACGCGCAAGCCCAAGTCGGCGAAGCGCATCGTCTCCACCTGCCCGCACTGCTTCAACACCATCGCGAACGAGTACCCGCAGCTCGGCGGCGAGTACGAGGTCATCCACCACACGCAGCTGCTCCAGCACCTGATCGACGAGGGCCGCCTCACGCCGGTGACCCCGGTCGACGGCCTGATCACGTACCACGACCCGTGCTACCTGGGCCGGCACAACAAGGTCTACACGCCGCCGCGCGAGATCATGTCGGCCGTGCCGGGCCTGCGGCAGCAGGAGATGCACCGCCACAAGGAGCGGGGCTTCTGCTGCGGCGCGGGTGGCGCGCGGATGTGGATGGAGGAGCGGATCGGCAAGCGCATCAACAACGAGCGCGTCGACGAGGCCCTGTCCCTGAACCCGGACATCGTGTCGACGGCGTGCCCGTTCTGCCTGGTGATGCTGACCGACTCGGTGAACGGCAAGAAGAACGACGGCCAGGCGAAGGAACACGTCCAGGTCGTCGACGTGGCGCAGCTCCTGCTGGACTCGGTGAAGACACCGGAGATCGCCCCGGAGCCTGAGCCGGAGCCGGAGCCGGAGCCGGAGGCTGTCGCGGAGGCGGAGACTGTCGCGGAGCCCGCCAAGGCGGAGCCCGTGGCGGAAGCGAAGGCCGAGCCCGTGGCTGAGGCGAAGCCCGTGGCCAAGGCGGAGGCACCTGAGGCCGCGGCTGCGGAGCCGGCGGCCGAGGCGCCCGCGCCGGAGGCGGAGGTCCCGGCGGAGCCGGGCACCGACGCCGAGGCGAAGTAGCCCGCGCAACGCTGCAAGCCGGAACGGCCCGCCCCCCTTGTGGGGGCGGGCCGTTCCGCGTTCGGGACCCGGAGCACGAGCCAACCCCAGGGGTCCGGGCCAGGAGTCGGCTCCAGGGCCGGCGGCCCGGGGCCCGGGGCGGAGCCCCGGTTGCGGGAAGGGGCGGGGTGGGGGAAAGGGCGGGGTGGGGGAAAGCCCCTCGCAGCGGTCCCCCGCGCCGGTCAGGACTGGTCGGGGCGGCCGCGACGCAGCATCGCGAAGCCGAGACCCGCCGCGCCCACCGCGGCCATACCCCCGCCGGCGGCGAGCAGCAGCGAGCTGTCGCCGTCGGCGGACACCGGCGCGACACCCTCCGCACCGGCCTTGACGCCGCCCTTCGGCACGACCCGCTCGCCCGACTTCTTCGCGTCCGGCTTCGCGTCCGGCTTCGCGTCCTTGGCGACCTCGTACTTCTCGATCAGCTTGCCGCTCGCGAAGTCGTACACCCAGCTGTTCCCGCCGTTCTTGCCGTCGATGACGACGAACTTCACGCGCTTCCCGTCCTGGACCAGCTTGTACGTCCAGCCGTCGTTCACCGCGTCCGGGTGCTTCAGGTCGAGCGTTCCGAGGACGTTCCCGTTCGGCATGGAGATCACGGCGCGCTTGCCGCCGGGGCCGTCGATCAGCTTCGCGATCCGCCCGTCGGGCATGTTCACCCGTACCGAGCTCTCCTTCTTCTCCACCGGCTTCGGCTTCTCCACCGGCTTGGGCTTCTCGACCGGCTTGGGCGCGCCCTCGACCCACGAGGTGACGGTGCCGTTCGGCTGGAGGACGACGTGCAGGCCGTTGTTCTGGCCGTAGGCCGCCGTGCCGCCCTTGCTGACCAGGGTGTCCAGCTTGACGTCGCCGGAGAAGATGTCGGCCTCGAAGTGGCCGTCGCCGAACTTGTAGACCTTCGCTACCGACCCGTCGGCCAGCTTCACGGTCGTGACGTAAGCCCGGACGGACGGCTTCACGGGCGGGGTCGTGGGCGGCGTGGTCGGCGGCGTCGTCGGCGGAACGCTCGGGTCGACCTGCGGGTCTACCTGCGGGTCGACCTGCGGATCCACCTGCGGGTCGACCTGGGGATCCACCTGCGGGTCCACCGGCGGCTGGTCGATGCCGGGCAGGACCTGGGGCTCCGGGACGGCCGGGGAGTCCGCGAAGGCGGATCCGACCGGGAGGGCCAGAACGGCGGCCGCACCGGCGACGACAGCGGCGGTACGGAGGGTGGTGCGGCGGCGGGTGCTGCGCATTTCGGGGCTCTTCTCGTGCTCGTTCGTGCTTCGTGGCGGCGACGTCTACGAAGCTACGGGCCCGGTATGTCCGTATTCCGTCGGCCGTGTAACGGAGGCCCGCAGACTGCCCCGCAGCCACGTAACCCACCCTGAGACGACCCTCCAGGTACCCCCTAGGGGATGTCACAGGTCAGCCGCAAAGGGTGCTGTTTCCGGCACCCCGGCCACCGGGCCCCTCCGGAGCGGGTACTTTCGATCACGTGGCTGGATTCAGGATCGGACGCGGCCGGGACAACAACCGCACCCCGCAACAACCCCCGCGGCAGCAGCCGTACGGTCAGCAGCAGGCGCCGCAGGCACCCGCACCGTACGGCCAGCAGCCCTACGCTCCCCAGCAGTGGCCGCAGCAGGCCGCCGCCGGGGGCCACGGCGAGCCCGAGTACTTCGACCCGCACACCGGACACGGAGCCGGACACGGGCAAGGGCCGGGACCCGGATACGGATACGGGCAGGGCCCCGGGAACCCGAGCGACGCCCCGGGGTACACCCAGGCCTTCGCCATCGGCGAGGACCCGTACCCGTACAACCAGGGCGCGACCTACCAGGCGGGCGCGGCCCAGGCCGCCGCCCCCACCGGTCCGCGGCTGCCGTGGAAGGAGCTGCTGCGCGGCATCGTGACGCGGCCGGGGCCGACCTTCCTGCAGATGCGCGACTACGCCGTCTGGGGGCCGGCGCTGATCGTGACCTTCCTCTACGGGCTGCTCGCGGTCTTCGGCCTCGACGACACCCGCAAGGACGTCATCAACGCCACCCTCACGAAGGCCGTCCCGATCGTGCTGTCGGCGGGCGTGGCCTTCGTCCTCTGCGGCCTGATCCTCGGCGCCGTCACCCACACCCTGGCCCGCCAGCTGGGCGGCGACGGGGCGTGGCAGCCGACGGTGGGCCTGTCGATGCTGGTCATGAGCCTCACGGACGTGCCGCGCCTGCTCTTCGCGATGTTCCTGGGCGGCGACAACATGCTCGTACAGGTGCTGGGCTGGGCCACCTGGGTGGCGGCCGGCGCGCTCTTCACCTCGCTCGTCGCCAAATCGCACGACCTGCCGTGGCCGAAGGCCCTGGGCGCGTCGGCGATCCAGCTGGTGGCCCTGCTGTCGATCATCAAGCTGGGCACGATCTAGCGGGACGCGCACGAGGCGCGCGAGACGCACGGAGGGGCCCGCCACGCTGGAAAGCGCGGCGGGCCCCTCCGTACAGGACGAGTACTCGTGTACTCGTACTAGTCCTGTACTCGAACTCGTACCCGTCAGGCGTCGAGGACCTGTCCCTCGCGCTTCACGACGGGCGGTTCGACCGACCAGGGGAAGTTGACCCACTCGTCGGTCTTCTTCCACACGTACTCGCACTTCACGAGCGAGTGCGACTTCTCGTAGATCACGGCCGACCGGACCTCGGCGACGTGCCCGAGGCAGAAGTCGTGCACCAGCTTCAGCGTCTTGCCCGTGTCGGCGACGTCGTCGGCGATCAGGACCTTCTTGTCGGTGAAGTCGATCACCTCGGGGACGGGCGCCAGCATGACCGGCATCGAGAGGGTGGTGCCCACACCGGTGTAGAACTCCACGTTCACGAGGTGGATGTTCTTGCAGTCCAGGGCGTACGCCAACCCGCCCGCGACGAAGACGCCGCCCCGGGCGATGCTCAGGATGATGTCGGGCTCGTATCCGTCGTCGGCGATGGTCTGTGCCAGCTCACGTACGGCGCGCCCGAACCCCTCGTAGGTCAGGTTCTCGCGGACTTCGCTCATGCCTCGTGCCTCACCTGGGTCCGGTGGAAGTTCTGGAAGGACCGCGAGGCCGTCGGGCCGCGCTGGCCCTGGTACCGCGATCCGTACCGCTCGCTCCCGTACGGGAACTCCGCGGGCGTGCTGAGCCGGAACAGGCACAGCTGCCCGATCTTCATACCCGGCCAGAGCTTGATCGGCAGCGTGGCGAGGTTCGACAGCTCCAGGGTCACGTGCCCGGAGAACCCGGGGTCGATGAAACCGGCGGTCGAGTGCGTCACCAGGCCGAGGCGGCCCAGGCTGGACTTCCCCTCCAGTCTGGAGGCGATGTCGTCGGGCAGCGAGATGACCTCGTAGGTCGACGCGAGTACGAACTCACCCGGGTGGAGGATGAACGCCTCGTCCCCGTCCGGCTCGACCATCCGGGTCAGATCCGACTGCTCGGTGGCGGGGTCGATGTGGGCGTAGCGGTGATTCTCGAACACCCGGAAGAACCGGTCGAGACGTACATCGATGCTGGAGGGCTGCACCATCGACTCGTCGAATGGGTCGATGCGAACCCGTCCGCTGTCGATCTCGGCCCGGATGTCTTTATCAGAGAGAAGCACGTCCCGAGGATACGCAGAGCGCGCGGGCCGCCCCAATCGAGGCGGACCCCGCGCGCCGGTGTCTACCGCTTCGGCGCCGCTCCCACGGGCACGGCGTGCCGCAGCCGCGCACAGCGCGGACACCGCAGCAGCCGGCCCGGCCCGATCCGGCCGGCACCGAGGTGCTGCAGCGGGAACGAAGCGGTGCTGAATACGTGCCCTTCGGCACAACGGACGACGGTGTGCTCCATCGAGTCCCTTTCCCCAACCAGCCGTACTGCGATGAATCGCCACATTAGGGGATGAACGAGACCCACTCCAGCCGCCACTCCAGCCGTCGCCCCGCACGCACAAGGTACGCCCCAACTCCCGCCCCCACGAACCTCCGTGCACCCCACACACGACGGCGGCCCCGCGGTGAATTCACCGGGGGCCGATCATGGGGTAGGGTGAGGAACGATACGGCTCCAGGCACCATATGGACCGATATGCGGATGTAGTTTAATGGTAGAACATGAGCTTCCCAAGCTTATAGCGCGGGTTCGATTCCCGTCATCCGCTCTTGAGAGAAGGTCCAGGTCAACGACCTGGGCCTTCTTCGTTGTCCAGACCAATTCAGGCGCCGCGCACCACCTGTGCACCACCCCGGGACCGATGCTGAACGTCTCTTCACCCCGAGCAGTATCCGAGATGCCCGGCCAGGAGGTCGGCGAAGCGTGGCACACCGGCCTTCGCAAGCCGGGTGATGGCATCGGCAATCGTGACCGGTGGATTCCGCTTCTCTGCGGCCAGCCTGACCACTGTCTGCACGACCTCACTTGGCAACTCGCCGTACAGTCCGCACAGATACGCGTCCGGATCGACCACGTGCACCCCGCGCTTCGCCAAGTCGTCGGCAGGGAAGTCGCCAAGGTTCCACGTGATGAGCGCACCGGCGCCGGCGGCCACCGCTGCTGCCGCGTGGTGCCGGTCGTCGGGGTCATCTCCCGGCATCTCGTCCACAAGGTGCGCATAGGCGGCTGGCGGGATCTCGCAGTCGGAGAAGAACCGCCGGATGGCGCGAGCAACCGCGGCAGCCGAGTCCGTAGAACGTCTGCCCTCCCGGACGATGACCCGTTCCCACTCCGCCAGGAGTCGTTCGGACCACACGATCTCGTGGATGGAGTCCTCCGTGAGGGCCAGCATCACGTCCATCACTGAGAACGGAAACAGGACGTTGGTGTCCACGAAGACCCGCGCCGCCACGTTTACCCTTCCTGCCTTTCGACGCTTCCAGCGACACGGGGATCAGTAGGGCAATCCTGCATCGTCAAGCGCATCGGCGATCTGACGCCGCCCCTCCCTACGGCGCTGGCGCCGCTGCTGGAAAACCAGCACATCCGCGAGACGCACCACGCGGTGACTGCTGCCGGGCAGGTTCATCGAAGGAATGTCACCGGCATCAAGCAGGCGTGCAACGAACGGCCGAGACAAGCCCAGAAGCTCAGCAGCCTCAGTAGGCGACAACTGCACCTCGGACGCCAGGACGGTGACCGCATGCCCACGGGCCAGCTCGCCGGCCGAGGCGAGAAGAATCCGGACGAGTTCCGCCGGCAGCGCCAGCTCGCCGCCATCCGGGGTGCGCACCAACACCTCAACCTGCTCCGGCACCATCCGGGCAGTCGCGGCGAGCACATTCTGATGCGTGGGATTCGGTTCGACCTTTTCAGCATGGGCCAGAACGCTAGTTCGAGCCATGTTCGTCTCCCCTTCACTGGCCCAGCGAAGCAACCATCTGGAATAACTGTAACCAGACAGCCCCGGGTGGGCAACCGTGAAGAAGATATGCCCCGAAACCGTCGGCGAGGCCGCCTTGCCCCGCGCAGGACCGCGCGGTCGGCTTGCCGATGCACGCCGCTCAACGCGATCACCCTCCCGGCCAGCACCTCGGCTGACGCCGGACGGGAGGCCGTGCCACAACGTGCCAGTAGGGCCGGTAAACAGCGGTCAACAAGGGTTCTGTCGAGACAGCCGGAACGGGGCAGTCAGCGGACGTTCTCGCAGGTCAAGGGTTACGGGGCAATCCGTCAGCGCGTAGCGAGAAGTGCACGCTCCAGCACGTCGAATGCACCGTGCACACGCGACCGATGGTCGTCGGCCACATCGGCCGCGCGCTCGCCCGCGAGCAGGCGCTGGGCTGTGGTGACGTAGACGGCTCGGTACGCGGCGACGGTCAGTGCTGCCGCGAGCCGGGGGCCGGGTCCGTCACCCCCGGTGACGGTCTCGGCGATCGCGTCCTCCAGCGCCTTCTCCACCTCCTCGACACCTTCGCGCGCCCGCGCCCGCAGGGCCGGCGAGTCCAGCACGATGCGCCAGAAGTGCGGGAAATCGTCGCTCACCGCCGCCAGTGGATGGCGCTGGTCGAGGAGTTGGAGCAGCAGAGCGCGCAGAGCGGCCAGTGGGGACTCGCCGGCCGGGCGGTTTCGTACCGCAGCCGTGAAGAGCTCGACGGCTTCGGGGATCCGGTCCAGGAAGAGGTCTTCCTTGCGGGGGAAGTGGTTGAAGACCGTCATCGTGGAGACATGGGCGGCCTTGGCGACCTCGACCACGGTCACCTGGTCGAAGCCGCGCGCCACGAAGAGCATCGTCGCCTCGTCGGAGATCCGTTGCCGCGTCTCGCGCTTCTTGCGCTCGCGCAATGTCAACGCCTGGTCGGCCACGCGCTCTCGGGAGCCGCGCCCCTCAGTTTCCTCGGTCATGAACAACACTATAGCGACTCTAATTTTTTAGTGACTATAGTGAGCTCCATGAACTCGGACTTTGACGTAGTGGTGGCCGGAGGCGGCCCAGTCGGACTGATGCTTGCCTGCGAGCTCCGGCTCGGTGGTGCAAGCGTGGTGGTCGTCGAGCGCCGCACAGAAGTGGATCAGACCATCAAGGCGGGGGCGATCAACACATCGACCACCGAGGCCTTCTACCGGCGCGGCGTGCTGCCCGCGCTGGCCGAGGTGCAGCAGCGCTCCGTCGAGCGGTTCCAGGCGTTCTTACGCGAACAACAGAGGACGCAGGCGAACGGACAGCCTCCTCACGTGCCCACCAAGTTCGTCGGGCACTTCGCCGGGATCATGCTGCGCGGGGAGCTGCTGGACGCGACCGACTCGGACTTCATGAACGCCGGTCCCGCTGGAGGAATCAGCCTCATACCGCAGCAGGAGGTTGAGCGGCTGCTCACCGAGCGCGCCCGGCAGCTCGGCGTCGAGCTGTGCAGCGGCACGGAGTTGACGGAGTTCGACGAGGACGACTGCGGGATCGAGGTCCGCGTGGCGCGGATGGCCGACGGGTCGGGCGAGGGCATACGCGCGGACTGGCTCGTGGGCTGCGACGGCGGCCGCAGCACGGTCCGCAAGCTCGCCGGGTTCGGCTTCCCCGGTACGGATCCGCAGATCACCGGTTACCAAGCGCTCGTCGAGATGACCGGGTCCGAAGCCCTCCGGCCCGGCTGGAACCACACAGACACCGGGATGTACGTGCACGGGCCGATGCCCGGTCGCATCCTCACGGTCGAGTTCGACGGGCCGCCGGCCGACAGGGAAGCGGCAGTCACCACAGAGGAGTTGCAGGCGAGTCTGCGACATGTCTCCGGGGCGGAGGTCACGATCACCGGGGTGCGCACCGCCACCCGCTTCACCGACAACGCGCGCCAGGCGGCCGACTACCGCGCGGGCCGGGTCCTCCTGGCGGGCGACGCTGCGCACGTCCACTCACCGTTCGGCGGCCAGGGGCTGAACCTCGGTATCGGGGATGCGATGAACCTCGGTTGGAAACTCGCCGCGGTCGTAAGCGGTCGCGCACCGGAAGGGCTGCTGGACTCGTACACGGCCGAACGGCACCCGATCGGGGCATGGGTGCTCGAATGGACCCGGGCACAGATCGCGTTGATGCGGCCGGAACCGCAAGCCCGCGCCCTGCGCGACGTTGTCGCCGAGCTGACCGAGTCTGTCGCCGGCACCACGTACTTCGCCAAGAAGATCTCCGGCGTTTCGCAGCGGTACGACCTTCCCTGCAGCCATCCGCTGGTCGGCCGCAGCGCCCCGGACCTCGAACTCACCGACGCGACGCACCTCGCGGACCTGCTCCACGACGGGCGGGCATTGCTGCTCGATCTCGCCGACGACGCGGGACTCAGGGCGGACGCCGAGGGGTACGGCGAGCGGGTGCGCATCGCAACCACCGCCTGCCCCGGCAGCCCGGAGCTGGCCGGGCTGCTCGTACGCCCAGACGGAATCGTTGCCTGGGCAGCCGACGCCGGGGACACGTCGGATACGGGGGATACAGCGGATACGGGGGACAGGCTCGCTGACGCCCTGTCGCGGTGGTTCGGAGCGCCAGGCCGTGCTGCACGGATGAGCGAACCGGCCGTGGCCTCTTGATGCGGGCAAGCGTGTAGTGACCAGCCCGGTCACACGACCGTCGGACACCGCTGCCACCTCCAGCGGGGCAGCGGTTGGTGATCGCCGCCCAGCACTCTGGGCGGCGCGTGCCACTACGTGCCAGTCAGGGCGGTAAACAGCGGTCGGCAAAGGTACGTCCGGGGCCCCTACAACAAGCCTCGCACCGGGCGTTCGCGCAGGTCAGAGCCCAGCAGGGCCCCAAGTGCCGGGTGATTCCCAAGCTTATAGCGCGGGTTCGATTCCCGTCATCCGCTCTTCTACGAAGCCCCAGGTCAACGACCTGGGGCTTCGTCATTGTCTAGACCTCTCAGGGCTTGCGTGCCATTCGCGTGCCATAAGTGCCGTAACGGGGCGTCAGGTTGGATCCTGGGCTCCCGCCCGCTGCGACGGGGCACGGTCGAGATCCCGAATGCCGAGACTCATCCTTCGTGCCCGGCCACACTCCTGCGCGTCACCTCCTCCTAGCCGCTCCGCTCGGTGCCGACAGCCGTGGCACGAGCTGATGCACGGGTGCGACCGCAGCCCCCTCCGGACGCCGATTCCCCTGAGAGCGCCGGCGGCGGACGTCGGCGTCGATGTTGTCGGCGAGGGTGCGCTGGTGCGCCTTGGTGGAGTGCTGATAGATCAGCTGGGCCCGCTCGGACGACTGGCCGGCGCGGACCATGAGGTCTTTCAGCTTGGCGCCGGTGTCGGCCACGAGGGTGTTGCCGGTGTGGCGCAGGTCGTAGAAGCGGAACTCCTTCGGCATGCCGACCGCGTCGCGGGCCTTGCGCCACTTACGGCCGAAGGTGGTGCCACGCAGGGCCGCACCCTTCTCCCCCACGAACACGAGGCCGTCCGGGCCGGGCTGGGCGAACCAGTCCAGGCGCCGGCGAACGTCGAGGAGGACAAAGCCGGGCAGCATGATCTCCCGTTTTCCCGCCCGGGACTTGGGGTCGCCGATCACCCGGCGGCCGGTGTTCAGCTCGGGAGCCGCCCGTCGGACACGGACGGATCCGGTGTCGAGGTAGATGTCGGCACGGCGCAGCTCGGCCAGCTGGCCACAACCCCTCCGCCCTGCTCACCGAAGCTGCTTGGCCTCATGATCAAGCCCCCTCGCTCGTTCGCCCCGTACACCTTCTGACCAACGCCGCCGGGGCCAACGCATTTCAGCGTTGGCCCCGGCGGCATGTCCGGATGTCCTCACGGCCGTACGGCTAGGCCTGCGCACTCCTGGCGTCGCGCCGCCGCGCCACGTAGCGGAGCAGGGCCCAGATCGCCGCGGCGTTGACCAGGGCTCCGACCAGGACCGAGGCGTAGAAGCCGAAGCCGTCCAACATGTCGAGCTTGGGGTCCACGGACGTGTCCGGGGGGACCCAGTCTGCGGGGCGCGGGGCGGACTCCGGAAGGAACTCCCTGGGCGGTTCGGCGCGCGGCGGCTGCGACCCGTAAGAGGGCTCCACGACCGGGGCCGGCGCGTCCAGGGCGTCCGCCGCGGGTCCGAAGGACGTCAGCAGCAAGACGCTGACCGGCGCCGTGGCCAGGATCGGCCAGGCTCCGAAGATCCCGATGTCCCCCATCCGGCTGCCGACCGCGACGTAGACCAGCATCGCGACCACCAGTGCCAGGTACGCGCCGGGCACCCACATCTCAGCCTTCGACCAGCGCCGCACCATTTCGTTCCCCGTCCCGTTCCGCTTCGTTCGTCCTGTTGCCAGTCTCGAAGCTGCCGGGCCCCGCCACCTGAGTACGCCTACTCATCCTGCTCTGCCCCGCGTACCTGGTCAGCGCCGTGCACGGCAAACATGCCGGGGACACCGCGCAACGTATCCCCCATGTCCGGCACGCGGCGCCGGAGGATTCCGCGACTAGACCACGACCCCAGCCCCGAGTCCGCCGGCACCGATGGCGCTCCGCAGGACGTGGGTGATCTCCTCGGGCTTGAGGTCGATGCCGTCGAGCCCCTCCGAGGTCAACGGGATCTCCTCCAGCGCGTATTCGCCGCGCCCCTCGGCACTGAACTCGGGGCCGGTGCGGTCCTCGAAGGACCACGTATCGATGCGGGCGAGGTAGAAGAGCTGACGCTCCTCGTCGGACTCCATCGTGTGCAGGAGGCGGACGATGTCGGCCTTCCCCGCGATCTCCTCGTGGATCTCGCGGTGGAGGGCTGCCTCCCGGGACTCGTCGCTCTCCTCGACCCCACCGCCGGGCAGCACCCAGTACACGGGGATTCCGGGCTTGGTGCGGCGGATGACCAGCATCGTGTCGTCCGCGGTGACGAGGACGGCTCGGACTCGTTCGATCATTTCGCTCTGTCTCCTTGCTTGTTGACGGTCTCAGTGCAGCAGCCAGCCACCGTCGACATGGACGGATTGCCCAGTGATGAACGACGCGGACGGGCCGACGAGGAACGCCACCAGGGCCGCCACGTCTTCGGGGCAGCCGCGTCGCGGGACGCACTGCCGGTTGATCTGGTCCTCCGGGCGGGCGCGGTGGTGGGCGGGGATGGCGGTCTCCGCTTCCACCTCGATGGCGCCGGGCAGGACGGTGTTGACGCAGATGCCGTACGGGCCGAGCTCGCGGGCCAGGGAACGGGTCAGGCCCAGGAGGCCCGCCTTGGCGGTGCTGTAGGCGACGAGGTTGGTGCGGCCGGCGCGGGCGTTGACGCTGCCGATGTTCACGATCCGGCCCCAGCGGCGTTCGATCATGCCGGGGGTCAGGGCGTGGCAGGTGCGGTAGTGGGCGGGCCTGGAGGGGGATCTCAAGCAGGGGCAGGGACATGACTGCTCCGTTCACCGGGGTTGGGGTGAGGTGCCTGTGTGGTGGTGAAGAACGTGTCGAGGGTTATGAGTGGGTCCTGGCTTTCGGCGAGCTTGATCAGCACGAGCAGGAGGTCGTGGCCGGTCAGCCGGGCTGCCGGAATGACGCCGAGGATGCGCAGGGCGAGGAAGGCGTGGATCTCCTCCAGGGCGGTGCCGCCCTCTCCCCGGAGACCGTCCAAGGCTCGGGTGATGGCCGCACCGCGGCCGGGGCCGGTGTTCCAGGAGTACCGGATGTCGATGCGTCGGCTGCTCTCGTGGAGCTCCAGGTGTTCGATGCGAGGGCGGGTCTGCGGTGGGAGGGCGAGGCGGAGGGTGCGGGCGTACACGTCGGGTTGGTAGTCGGGGACGAGCCAGCCGCCCAGGGCCATCAAGTACCAGAGCAGGTTGGCGGCTTCGCCCGCGGCGGTGTTGCGGCCGGCGAACTCGAAGTCGAGCCAGCACAGCGGATCGGCGATGTTGGGCTCTGTGGGGTCGCCCTGTGTCAGACCGGCCAGCCAGCGGCGGTCGGGGGCCAAGGCGTGGCGGAGGCTGTCGATGATGTCGGCGACGTTCAGCGTCAGCTGCCTGCCGTTGGCGGTAAGGGTGAAGTCGGCCAGCTCCCGGAGGGTGAGGGTCGCATCCGTGTGGGGCAGAGCGATCGGTAGGTCGCGGCGCAGGTACCAGCGGTCCACCCGGCCGCCGGGGCGGATCCGGTCGAGGTAGAGGTCCGGAACGCACTCGGCCAGCGCCACGTGCCTCCCGGTCTCCTCGGCCGCCGCCCGCAGGTCGGCGCAGACGCCGTCCACCAGGCGGTCCAGGCGGGGCAGCAGCACGGCCGGGTCCCGGTCTGCCAGGGCGATGACGTCGCCCATCAGCAGCTCGCACCGGCCGCTGGCGAAGACGTCCTCGTAGGCGAGGAGCTGCCTGTCCGGAAGAAGGATCTGCCCGTGAAGGGCCGGAACCGTGATGCGGGGAGCGAGCTGGGCCCATCCCTTCGCCTCGGTGGCGCCCTGCTCGCGGCTTGCCGCCTCCTTGTGGAATGTGGCCGCTGGGGCCAGCTGCAGACGGCCGCCCGCGCTCACCGGGTCGCCCCCGGCAGGGTGTCCAGCCACCTCTGGAGGATCACGGCCGCGAGTGCTTCGGCGGCCGAGCGCTCTGTGCGGGCGGCGGTGACCATGTTCGTGTCCTGCCGCTTGGCGTCGAGGAGCACCGTGAGGGCGTCGCCGTCGGAAGGGCACTCGATCCCGGTGAAGCGGAGCTGGATCTTCGCGAGCAGGGCGGTGACCTTGTAGAGGTCGCGGAGGTCGGGTGCCCCCTTGAGGAGCTGGCGTCGGATCTCGATGGCTGCCTGGATGCCGTCGCGCAGGCTCACGTCGACGTCGGTGGCGGCGTCCGGCGCGGGCAGGGTCAGGCCAGGGGCGGACCACAGCGGGACCAGGGCCCCGCTGCCGATGAGCGTGAGTACGTGGAGGAGCCGGGAGGTCACGGCGCCGGCCCGGCACTCGGCCCGGGTAAGCACGGTCAGGCCGAGCTTGACCCCGCCGAGTTCCGCCTCCAGCTCCGCGAGGATCCGGCGCATCCCGTCGAGGGAGGAAGCATCGGCTACGACGAACACGTCGAGGTCGCTCCAGCCGTGCTGGTACTTGCCCCGGGCGCCGCTGCCGGTGACGGCCAGTAGGTCGATCAGTGGACGCGATCCGGTGGTGCGGTCGAGGAATGCGGCCAGGTACGACTCCAGGTGCACGGGGAGTCCGAGCGCGTTGACCGGCATGGTGCTGGGCTGGTGCTCCGGCCAGCGGCGGTCGAGGGCGATGCGGTCCAGGCGGCGTTCCAGCTCCAACCGCGGCCCGTCGTTGCCGATGACCTCGTGAGCGATGGAGGCGATCTTGTCCGCGCCCCGAGCGCTCTTGACGACGTCGCGGTCGGCGACGTCCTGGGCCCCAGCGGTGCCCCGCCGTGTGCGGGTGGTCTCGGAGGCGTCAAGGTAGGCGATGTTGAGCTGGGATCCGAGCATCCGGGCGAGTTCCGACGTGGAGTCGAAGTCGTGCAGCGACTCGATGGTGACGGCGTCGAGGAAGTGGTGGGCCTGGCAGTAGCGGTCCAGCGCGTCCACGATCAGCTCGGCCTGCACGACGGAGCCGAGCCGGTAGGGGGCGGGGATGCCCGCCCGGCCGGCCGCGTCCTCGACGAGGTGACCGATCTTGAGGCGGGCGTGGCCGTGGTGCGTACGCAGGTACTCGCCGGCCGTGCTCTTGCCGCTCTCCGACATGCCGCCCAGCGCGGTGACGTGTACGCCGGACAAGGCCCGGCTGGGCACGCTCGGATGCAGTGGCGCCAGGAGCCGGCGGACTTCGTCCTGGATGGCGATGGTCGGCCGGTCACCGATGCGGATCGACATCGGGAAGCGGCCGTCGGCGACGAGCCGGCCGATCTGCTCGTGCAGGTGGCGCTGGTAGGCCGCGTAGGTGTCGGTGACGGTCACCTCATGGGCGAGGCTCCGGCGGGTGCCTTCCTCGGGGTCGTCGCAGTGCAGGAGGACGAGGGCGTACTCGCCCTCCTCAGCGGCCCGCAGATCGGCTTCGTATGGGGCCAGCAGAAGCCGGGCACGGTCGGAGGCCTGGGCGGGGCCGAGGCTCTCCCGTACGGCGACCGTCGCGGCGACGGATGCCTCCAGCATGGGGATGCCCCGGTCCAGCAGGCGTACCGGCGCGGAGAAGGCTCGGCGGGAACGCTCCAGGTAGGAGGTGGCGAGGACGTCGGCGACCTCCTGAACCGCGCCGGTCTCGAACCACCAGCGGGCCATGCCCTCGGCCTTGATCGTCGCCCAGCGCGAGTCGTAGTGGTCGAGCGGGCCCGCGGAAGTGGCGGCCGGGCCCATGCGCCGGGCGAGGATTCCGATCTGCTTGGTCTTCCCCGTGTTGTCGGGACCGCTGAACGCGACCGACGTGAGGAGGGGGTGCGTGTCGCTGCTGTGCTGGTTGGACATCGGCTTCCCTTCACTGGTGATGCGAAGCACGTACGCCGACGAGGTGGTGCGAGGGCCTGTGCGTCGGCGGGAGAGCGGCTGGGCTCCGGCCCCGGCCGGGGAGGACAGGCCGGAGCCGGAGGGTCTATCCGGCGCTGTCGGCCGGAGGGACGTCGTCGGCGCTGAGCGCCGGATGCGCCAACGGCGTCTGCGCGGACGAGTACTCGGCCTGGGCCATGGCACCGACCACCGCGAGTCCGGCAGCCGTACCGAGCGCCCACACCCAGTTCAGGACCGTCCCCAACGGGTCGGATAACGGAACCCGGCTCACCGCCCCGCCTCTCGGACGGCGGGGTGCCGGGCGGCACCGACCACTCGGGAAGGCGGGATCGTGCGGGTGCGTGCGCTGTCAGCGTTCATCGCCACCATCGGTTCCTCTCACCGGTCCGGGCAGGCACCAACAGGCCCTGAACAGTGCCTGTTCGAGCCATTCGGAGATCTGCGGGGTGATGTTCAGTGAACGGCGGCCCGCCCTCCCGGGACAGGGCCCAGGATGTAGTCCTGCGTAATCCCGCGTAATCCAGGTGGGGAGGGTGACGGGGTGCCGAGGAAACCCGGCCGTCGCGGATCTGATCAAGCAGGCATGCCAGGAACGAGGCTGGGGGCCCTCGGAGTTGGCACGTGCCCTTGGCCTGGCGGAAAGCGGTGATCCGCGGCGCCTGCAGCGCCAGCACGCCCGGCGGTGGATCGAGGGAGAGCGGACTCCCGACCACTGGTGGCCTTACATCGCACAGGTGTTGGGGCTGGACCCCGAGGCGATCAACCTTCCGGAGGCCATGCCGGTGGCACTCCACGCCGATACCGTTGCATCAGTCCTGCACCTGGGAAGGAGCGACGTGGAACGTCGGGAGTTCATCCTCGCCTCCAGCGGATACGCGCTGTCCGCACTCGGCCTGCCCGACATGGACAGCATCACCCGCCGGACCAGGACCGCTACGCCCGGAGCCGTCCGCGTCGGTCAGGGCGAGGTGGCGGCCGTACGCCACATGGTCAAGGCCCTCGGCGACTCGGCCTCCGAACTCGGAGGGGGCCACGCCCGGCACCTGGCCGTCCGCTATCTCACCCAGGACGTCGCCCCCTGGCTGGAAGGGCGCTTCACGGAGGCCACGGGCCGGGACCTGTTCGCAGCCACCTCCCAGCTCGTCCACCTCGCCGGCTGGATGGCCCAGGACGAAGGCGACACCCCCGAACTGCGCGGACTCGCCCAGCGCTACTACGCGCACTCCTTCCGCCTGGCCGCCGAAGCCGGCGACCCCGAGCTGTCCGCCACGGCCCTCCGCGGCCTCGCCGTGCAGTGCGTCGACCTCGGCTACCGGGCCGAGGCTGTCCAGCTCGGTGAAGCCTGCGTGGAGTACGGCCGAAACCTCGACAACCCGCGCGCCGTCGCCTACTACGAGGCCACCCTCGCCAACGCCGCCGCCCAGGACGACGACCGCCGCATGGCCACCAAACACCTCGCCAACTCCGAGACCGCCATCGGCAAGCCGACCGCCGCGGGCGGCGACTCCTGGGCCGCCCACTACTCCCCCGGCCGCTGGGCCCACGAATCCGGCATGATCCTCTCCTGCCTCGGCGACCTCGACGCCGCCGAGGAACACCTCCACCTCGCCCTCGACATCCACGGCCTCGACCGCCGCCGCACCCGCGCCATCGTCCTCGCCGACCTCGATGGCGTCCGCCTCCGCCAAGGCGACGTCGACGGCGCCTTGGCGACCTGGCGCGACTTCCTCGACTGCGCCGACGGCATCCGCTCCGTGAAGGTCCAGGCCGCTCTCCAGGACATGCGGGTCCGCCTCCGCCGGTACAGCGGAGTCCCGGGGGCCCAGGAGCTCCGCGAGCGGGCAGCCCGCGTCACGAGGTAGCGAACGCCCGAGGGCCCCGCACCATCACGCTCTCTGCAGGCATGCGCAACACGCCCTCTTCGTAGATTCGAGAGCCGACGCCGTTACGGATGCCATGCAGGCATTGCGGACGCTCTCACCACGGCGTAGCCGCAATGACCAGCGCGGGACCTGGTACAGGTTTCCCTATTCATCAAGCACCCGGCTGCGCTTTGCTCCGCCGGGCGGGGCTCCCGGATCCGCCCCGTGCGACGCTCCTGCCTGCAGTCCGCTCCGCGCTGCGTCGACGCCCCCCTGTAGGCGGGCAGGCCCCTGGGCACGAGCCGAGCCGGGGCAGCACCTACCGGCATGCCTCCGGCAAGTCGTGCAGCTGCGGGTGCATTGTGGTCCTATTGGGGCTGTCATCCCACCTACCGTCGTCCCAGGGCAGGCAGACAGGACGACGGCAAGGCGGAATTTCGTTGCGGCCGTGGACCAGCTGATCCGAGAGACAGCCTCTCCAAATCTGATCGCCGGTGCCTGGCTCACTGGCATAGTTACATGCCATGGAGACGGATGCGTGGAACGCTGTCATCTGGACGGGAATCTCTAGGGACGCGAATTATTTTGGCCGCTTTGCGCGCGATATGAAGTTCTGTGATGACGCACACCTGTGCTCCGCCGTGTCGTTCTGCATGGCCCCATACCTTTCCCTATCGATGTATGAATCCCTCCAGAAGGTGCGACAGATCAAGCCGGACATCTTGGCGGCCTTCAATCAGGAAACCATTACAATCAGTACACGCTCTCGACATTCATTGAAGCTCTTCGAAGACACAAAGCGCGGGATTGATGGGCAGATTTCTTATTTCCGCGATGAGGTGTTCACCGCACACGCGGAGAGGTTCCTCGGCAATACTTGGATTCCGTGGGCACGCCGCTTCGAGGCCGATCTCGGATTGTATCGCTATGGCGGTCGACTCATCACGACCACACATGCCGCAACATTCCACTTGGGCTTCGATCCGAACAGGCTGCTTGCGCAGAACCCTGGTCCGTATATCCGATCAATCTTCGAAGAGTACGGCGCTTACTTTGGCGCCCTCGGGGCTAGTCTCGAAGACGATGGAGAGCCGACCTTCGTTAGGTCCCTACATTCGACGGCCATGAACGAAGCTCGCGATGTGCGATCCAAGGGTTACTATCGTAGGGTTTTCAACGGCCAGAACACGCCCGAGATTAACGCCATTCTCACGACTTTTCGGGCAATGTTGAATTTTGCCGAGCTGGTCGTAGCGTCGGAAATTAATCGACAGCGTCTAGACTACACCGCCTTCAAGATAGGATACCTCTCCCTTTATCAGGTGTTGCGTAGCGTGCGACTGCTGGTTGATGACGCCGACTACCCTCTCTCGGCCCGATCCGAGCAAATTGCCAGTCGTCTTCTGGACTCCCCCTCGGTGCAGTTGCTCACAGGCAGCGGTGGCAGGAAGTTCCGAAACATGATGGTGCACTACAATTTGCCGTCTCGACCTGATGTTGACAAGGTCGATTTGTCCAAGTTCCTCTATGGGCTAATCCCTGTATATTTCCCAGGGTTCGACGATGCCGCATTTGTTGAGCTAGTGCGCGACTGCGGGGCTTTTACTGCTGCCGCTTTTGACGAATGGGCAGAAGGGAGCTAAGAAGGCAGGTGACTTTCGTGGCGCAAAGTTCACACCGTAACCATCGCAGCCGACTCCACCCGGCAGGCATACCCCGACTAGCGGAGGTTTGATTTCGTCATTCGCGCACCTACCACGCCGGCCTCGCATCACGTTCACCCATCGATTGAGCGCCACCGCAATCCGAGTTAAAATTTACAGAAGGATGCGAGGAAGGGCGAAATAGAGAAATACTCCGAAGAACAACACCATAATCCGCGGCAGGACATCTTGCAAAAATACTGGTTCTCCACGAGTCAACAAGGGGTTGTCGCGCGCTTCCAGACGGCGCCTTACCCAGAAGAAAATCGCATCCCCAAACCATCCGAGCACTGCCACTGAGGCAACCCAGAGCAGATGACCTTGAAGCAAGTAGCCCGCGAGGGTGATTTTGCGAATAACCAGGACGGTCGCCGCTGTTCCGGTAAATTCGAGGACGAAGAATACCTTCCAGAGCCACAGAAGGAACTCCCGCTTCATTTGCCAGTATGTGGCCCGCGCAATCCGTTTGTGATTATTTAGCAAATCATGCGGCGAGGGATCTGACGCGCACCCGATGAAGGTGTTGATTTGGTTTCCTGTGAGCTGAACAGGCCCGTGGATAGTATTTTCACTCACGCTGTTGTATCCATGCTGCTCATTCAACACGTGCACCTCTAGAACGAGTTGTGCTGTACACCTGAGCCAAGCACAGGCCCGAAGATCGTGTTATTGGTCAGCGAGACGCTGGCTGCAGCACCACCCGTGCGTTCCACCGAGTCCTCGCACACAGAGGAGAGTAGGTCCGCGACGCCTACGGGATCAGCATCGATCATGCTCCGCACGTAGCCCCTCAACTCGCGCTCGAACCCGCGCCTGGCCCGTGCATCCCCGTTCTGGGTTGCGTCAGAAAGTCCTCGATGAAGTCGATCGAAGTCCTCGATGCCTGGCAACCGCTCTGGTGAGAATCCACCTCCGAGCAGTCCAAGAAGCCTCGAGCGCACGACGCGCTCATACGCGTCCGTCACCAGTAGCCCGCCCAACGTCGCGACGCCACTGGCTACGAGACCGGCAACATCGGCATCCACAAGTCCCCCATTCCTGATCCCTGGCACTCAGTGTACGGACTCACGCACTCTCTGTCACAGGGTTCCCGACTTCCACCTCTACGACCAACCACAGGCATGACGCAGTCACTCCAAGCCCCGCCCATATCTCTGAGGACCAGCCGCAAGCTAGGCCTTTGGCCAGCCGGCCGATCGCCTGATCGTCAACCTCACCCAATCGGCCGCCCCGCTCCACCGTCGCGCGTGCCGAGCTCGGCATCACCTACCGAGGAGCCCTGTCCGACATCGTGGGCCGGGGCCTCGACGACCACTAACACCCCCACCACTTGCGCACCACAGCGGCGGCGACCAGGTCACAGCCCTTCGGCTTCCCTCACCTCACCGCAGGCGGAGACAGGAACACGTGCATGGCCTGGCCGTCTGCCCGCGCACCCTCGTCGGGCAGTTGACGCCAAGCGGCATGCTGCGGATTGTGCAGAGCTTTCGCGAACGCGAGCTTCTTACGGTCGCCCTTGTCGAGTTGATCTCTGAGTTGCAGCGGATTGGCAGGCAACGAGAGCAAGAACGCCAGATCCCGGTAGTGCCGCTCCGGTGAAGCGGTCTTGATGCTCACTGCAGCAGCCTTTGCCACGATCGCCCCAAGCAGACTGGGGCGGCGGATGCGGCCCGTTCGCTGCCCCAGCTGAACCACCACAGCCTCGGTTCGCTGCGCGGCCTGCCGGCCGCCTGGCACCTCCAGCGTGCGGCCGGGCGGCGTCGTTGTGAGGTCTGCACGGGGGCCGAGGTTATCGGGCGCCAGCAGATCCACCACCAACCGCTGCGGGTCCACACCACGTTGGTAGCGGTGCAACAGGTTGCCCTGCGGTGACATGCCGGCAGGGGCGAATCCGAGGCGTTCCAGCGCCGCAACCAAACGGCGCAAGCTCTGCTGGTCCGACTGCACATCAGCCAGGACATCCAGGTCGGCGCTCGCCGCTGGCGGAGTCCGACCGTGCTCCAGGCCGTGCAGGAGCACCATCTGCCCGCCGATCAACGACCAGGCATCCGGGACCTGCTCCGACAGGTCGAACAACACGCCCCACAGCTCCACCAGTGAACCGGTGAACAGGTCTGACTCCAGTCGCACATCGGGCACCTCAGCCGCCATGATCACGCCTTCCGAGGCTGTGTGTAGCGAGCCAGGAGAGGCTTGAGCAACCCGGCCGCCGCAGCGTCGGCTCGGCCCTCATGGAGGTCCAGCAAGTCGGCCGCCACTACCGAGGCCGGAGCGTCGTGGCCCTGCCCAGCCATTCCAGGCCTTGAGATCAGGAACGACCACATCTCCGCTGGGGGAATGCGGAGCGAGACATTGCCCCGCTCTTCGTCACGGGCCAACCCGAACTCGGCTTCCAGCTTTTCCACCTTTTCTGGATGCACGTAGATTTCCGCACGCCCGAGAGCCACGTAGTCCGCCCCCACCCGCGCTGCGGCGCTCACTCCGCCCCTCACCACATCCTGAGCGGCGAGCAACGCCATCAGCACGCCTGAATGAACGCGATACGAGCGCACCTCGGCCCGGGCGGCAAGAAGTTCCTGGAACACTGCCGGGGCCAACCCCTCGTGGGCAAGGAGATTCCGCACCCGCATCCTCACCCGGGACTTCTCCGCGTCGGACAGACCCACCGGCTGATGGCCGTCCAGCACCGCCAGAACGCCCCACGCGTTGCGGGCCGACAGCGGTCTCCGCGAACGAGGGCCACGGTCCTTGCGATCCCGGACGCTGTCCCCGGCAACCAGCCAACGACCACCAACTCGCTGCCCTTGGAGCTTTCCGTCGTGCAGCAACTGACGAACACGGGAGTCGTCCACCCCGAGCAGGGCCGCAGCCTGCTTCACTGACAGCAATTCCATGGCCACCTCCTTGCGCCTCCTCTCACGAACCAGGGAGAGTACGCGCAACCAGTCTCCCGTCCCGATCACCTTGCGTCAACCCTCACGATTCCGGGAGCCAAGGCGCAATCGTTCTGCCCACAGGACGGGGGAAGCGCCTCACTCCGCCAAGTCGGCAGACGCGTGCCCCATCCATGCCCTTCGGAGCGGTGAACAGCAGTCAACACGGATATGGGCGGACCCTCGCGACAGCTCGCTCGGCGTGCTGTTTTCGCAGGTCAGCAACTCAGCGCACCTTCGGTGCGCGC
>NZ_JAGGOT010000086.1 GCF_018614195.1 Streptomyces sp. ISL-43 | reverse complement strand
AGTTAATAATCCGCAAGCCCTAACGGGCGAGCATTGACATCGCGTACAGCACTGCCCACCACGCCATGAGCGGGTGGAGTTCTCGCCTCAGTCCCGCAACGGCGGGGAAGAAGTAGCGATGACCGGCGTATCTCCGGGTCATCGCGGATAGGCGTTCCCGTCGCTGCTCCTGGGAGCCGGTCTCGGCGGGCATCGGCCAGTGCATGTACAGCCAGCCGGCGTCCGGGTGGTGACGCTCGTAGTGCGGTCCGGCATCGGCTCCCACCCGGCGGCGGGCGAAGTCCTCGTACCCGGTGGTGCCGGGGTAGCTCTTCAGGAAGTCATCCAGTGCGGGACGGCTGCCGTCGTCCACGACGCGGTCCAAGATATCGCCGACGTGAAGGGTGAGCAGCGGGTGGAAGTCAGTTTCTTCGATCGAGTCCGCGCTTGCGTACAGGGGTGTAAACCGGTCCCGGCTGGTCAGTGGGTACCCCAGGCTGGCGGGCAGACTGTCCCAGACTTCTTCCAGCCGAACGACCGTGTCATTGCCCCAGACCGGCGACTGGAGCAGCTGGCTGAGCCGTACGAAGCTTCCGGCAGAGCCCTCAGGATCCGTGCGGATCTCGATGTCGGCAAAGTCCAGGTGGTAGCCGGAGGCATGGATGCCGTGCGTGACCAGATTCCAGTCCTCACCCTTGAGGCCGACGGCCGCGGCCGCGATAGCCCGGCCCGCCTGACTCAGGCCGTAGAAGACCAGCAGGGGGCGGGTCTGCGGGCCCACGCCCTCAGCAGCCCGGAACATCTGCTGCGCCTGCTCCAGCGCTGTGGCGTAGGTCCTGGCCCGCGCGCCGCTGCTCGCTCTACCCGGCCGACTCGAACGACTGGCCCGCAGTCTCTCCCACGCCTCAAGGGGGTCTATCTGCATATACATGGTGGGAAGCTATCCAAAAGCGAGTGGCGAAAGAGGGTCTTCCCACAGGGAGCTGAACCGAGGTGCCCTTCGAGAGGGTCGCTCGTTGCCTGGGGTATGGAGCTCACTGAGGAGCAGGTGGCCACCTTGCGCGGCCTTCTCCGCGACGGCCGCGATCTACATTTCGACAGTGATCCGTGTGATCAGGTCCGCTGGCGCGCCGCCGCGCTCATCTACCTTCGCGGCACGGTGCCGCCCGAACATCACATGTGGAAGTTGCGCCGGGACTGGGACCGCTACGACCTGCCCGCTGAGTACGAAATTCTCAGACCGAGAATCTTCGGAGAGTACTGGGGGCCCGTCATGGGGGCGATTGAGGGAGTTCTGGCGCTGGTCGAGTCTTCGCCAGTTGCCAAGACAGGACGAAAAGGTCAGCAGCGGGGCATCCTGGCTGACCCTTCGTCATCTGGCTCTACGCCCACTCGACGCCCAGCTCAACAAGCGCTGCCCGCTGCTCCTGGGTGAGCTTGTCCCGCCGGGTCTTGGTGTTGGAGACCCATACGCCCAGCTTCACGGTCACCGGCTCGGCCTCGCCGGCGACCGTGATCAGCTCACCGTGGCCGCGCGGTACCGCCCGGCCCGCGCCCTCCCTCTCCACCCACTGCGCGAGAGCCGTCAGGCCGCGCTGGAACGCTTGCTGTGCCTTGCTCGGGCCCTTCGCCGTAGGGGCGGCCGCCGGGGCGGGAGACGGCGTCTGGGCGGGCTGTACGCCCAGCGCGGTCAGCCGTTCCTGCTGCTCGGGCAGGAGGCGCGCCCAGGAGGCCGGTTGCTTCTGCTGTTGGAGCCACTTGCCGATGTCGTCGCCGTCCATCAGGACGCCGGGTGCGATGTCGGGCAGCTGTCCGTCGGCGTCGACCAGGTCCGCCAGGACGCGGTAGTGCCGCTGCCAGTCCAGTGGCCAGGGGCAGTTCCAGTCTTTGTCGATCGCGGCGAGCTTTGCGGCCCGGGTCGTGGCGGTGTCCTCGTTCTTGCCGAGGCCGTTCTTGGTGCCCTTGCGGCGGAGGTTGGCCATGTGCTGTCCGATGGGCACCATGTCGTCGTCTTCGCCCCAGACGGCGTCCTGGCGGGGCGCGAGGTGGCCGGTGGCCCTTCGGTAGGAGCGGAGCGCGGCGAGCTTGGTCTCCCATGCCTCTTCGCCCGGCTCCCAGACCATCCCGGCCTCCGGGGCGTCGAGCAGGGTCTTGCGCCGCTCCTCGAGTTCTCCGGCCCGCAGTGCCTTGCGCTGCTGGTGCACCCACCTGCCGAGGGGGAAGTCCTTGGTGACGCCGACTTCGGTTTCGGTGTCGTACGGGACGGCGTACAGGCCGGTGATCTCGTGGGCCGTACGCCAGCGGAGGAGGGCTTGGTAGCCCTCGAGCCACACCAGGCTCTCGGGCCGGTAGACGCGGGTGCGCAGGAACGCTGCGATGGTCGCGGCGTCCCTGGGGGAGGAGAAGTGGAGCAGCGCGGACTCGGCGGCGGCGTCGGTGCCGTCCTCCTGGTCCGCGCCCTCGCCGGCGGCGGTGCTGATGATCCGTCCGTCCTCGTCGCGCTGCCGCCGGTCTTCTCGCGCGCAGTCGTGGATACCCGGCCCTTGCGTGCCTTGTCGATGTGCTCTTTGATCTCGGGCTGATAGACCAGCCAGTTGGAGACACCGGCCGCCCGCGCGACACCCAGCATGGTGATTTCCTGGCCGTTGGCGGCCATGCTGTCGACGGTGGCGAGCACCTTGGCGCGCTTCTGCTGGCTGTCGCGCCGGCGGGCTTGGCGGAGAATGTCGCCGCGGCTTCGAGTGGCGGTCACTGGCCAGCTCCGGTGGGGTCGCGGCGGACAACGGTCAGTGGGAGGAGGCGCCTGCCAGATGAATCGGTTTCCGCTACAGCCACAGCGGAGGCAGATCCAGCTCGGGACTTCCGTAGGAGTCTGGCAGCGTCCTCGACCTCCCGGCGCTCGGCCTCCGGAAGCGCGGCCAGAGCGGTTCGCATCGTCGCGACGATGTTGGTGTAGTCCCGGATCTGGCCGTCCATGCCGTCGACGATGTACCCCGCGACACCGGACACCGTTGCGATCTCGCGACTGCCCTTGAGCCGGATCAGCTCGTCTTGGATCGCGGGCAGGTAGGACGGGTCGGGGCTGTAGGACGGGCAACCGGCGCATTGGAATCGGATCGGGCAGGCTTGGCCGCCGGCCTTCACGTTCGTGGGTTCCTCGCAGTTGCCGTACGGGACAGCCACGGACTTTCGCTCGTACCCGAGAGCCGTTCCTCCCGCGCGAGGCTGGCCGGCGCGGTCGAGGACGAACTGCCGCATGGTGTCAGCGGCCTCCGCACCCCGCCCGCGGCGCCCGCTGCGGACCGGGCCTCTTCCCGTCAGAAGGCGGACCAGGAGCGGTCGATGCGGCTGCTGAAGGCGATCGACGAAGCCGCCGACGATCCGGCCGGGGAGCCGGGGGAGCTGTCGGAGTTCGAGCGGATCGTGCTCTACGGCGTCGCCGAACTGCCGGGCCGGGAGTACCCGCCGCCGGGCCATGGATACCCGCGAGCGTGAACCGGACGCGATCGGGGGCTGTCTGTCAGTGGATCCCGGCATGATGCGGAGCCATGAACGTGGATGTGGCGACGTCGATGGCCGGTAGCTGGTGGTACCCGGTGGGGATCGCGGTGCTCGCGGTGGCGTCCTCTCGGTCGCCTCGGCGGCGAGGCGGGCCCGGCGGGCGGCTGTTGTCGACGCAGGGGGAGTTGCGGGGCGCGGGCCGGTGCCCAGGACGCGACGTTCGATCATCACTCCAGCACCTGAACCGACCGGGACGGGACAGGGCAGCGCCCGACCCCGTGTCAGCCGATCCGGCCGTCGCAGGCCCCCGCGAGCGGGTCGTGCACGGTCATCCAGAGGGCTTGGTCGGTGGTGAGGGTGGCGCGGGTGCCGGTGGGAAGGGTCCAGCAGTCGGGCCGGTGGATCCGGATCGGGCGGGATGCCTTCGAGTTGGCGGCAGTCCGTAGGCGCTCGGCAGTCCACCCGCGGTCACCCGGTGGGGCCGGCGCTGCGGTCGCGGCCGCCCTCGGGGAGGCGGCCTGCTCTGGCCGGGCCGTAGCCGGGGCCGGGGAGGCGGGCAAGCGGCGGCGGAGAGTGGGAACGTCCTCGTAGGACACCCCGCGTACGGGACGGACCTGCCGGGCGGGCACGGGTATCTCGATGAAGTCCTCGGCGACGTCGGCGCCGGTAGTGGCAGCGCGGCTGCTCCACGCGCTTACGGCCACCACGTAGATCCATTCCCCGGCCTCCGTCTGCCACCGCCGCACGAGCTGCCCCTCGACGGTGCCGCCGGGCAGGACGGCACGGATCGGCGGCAGAGCGCGGCGGCCGGGCCGGGTGGGGCGGTCAGTGCGGCCGGGGCGGGACACGGACGTCAGGTTCCGTACTGGGCGCGGCGCTGCTCGCGGCAGGACGGGCAGAGAGGTGACGCTCCTACGCCGTAACGGCATGTCGTTTTGTGGCTTCTCTGCACTTCACCCGATCGGGAAGGTGGGGGAATGTCATGGACGGCGTTCACCACCGCCAATAAGCGGGGTCGCACGGAGCAAGGCCGGCGGCCCCACGCTTTGAGGGTCGCCTCATTCCTCATTCCCAGTTCTTCCTGGGGGTCTGCGCCGCCGAAGCGCGGGGCTGAGTTGACACCCTCCCCGGCGACCGCTGCTCACGACACTGGTCCTGTAGGGAACGCGTGTCGTTGCGAGACCGGCTGCTCCGGGGTGGTCACCCTGTGATCGTGGATGAGCACCCCCCTACAGTCACGGACGAGCCCCACCGCTTCCGTGGGCGGTGGCGAAGACTTGCGGTGGCAGCTCTGATGGCTCTCGGGCTGCTCACGTCCGCGGCGGTGCTGTTTCACGTAGGCACGACGGACGCGTTCAACGCGCTGACATTCGGCGGACGCGTCGTGGGTGTCGCTTTCATTGCAGCGGCGCTGGTGGAGGTGATCGCCGCCCTGTCGGCGTTCGACTACTGGGGAAAACAAGCCGTGCGGTACTCGGGCGCGGCTGTTCTCATCGGCGTCGGGACCGTGACTGTCACGGACTTGATGTTCCTGATCACGCAGTTCGAGGGCCGTGACTTCACCCCCTTCCTCTGGCTGTGGATCGGATTGCTGCTCTGGGTGGGCTGGGCCTTTGGTGTCCTGGCCCGGCAGAGGGTATGGCGGGGGATCCCGCATCCCAAAAGCATTGCCCTGAGCGTGCTGGTGTCCGGCGTGGTCGGAGCCGCGAGTCTCACCTATTCGCAGATTTACGTGCCCTACGCGACTCCTGTCACCGTCCCCTTCGACGCGTCGTTCGGCGCTCCCACGATGAGTGCGGACGGGGCCTCGCTCCACCTTCCGGCGCATGTGGAACTTCAAAATTCCAGCACGGTGCGGATCTACGCTGTGGGCACCTTGTGGACCGTCACGGGACGTCCGGTCACCTTCGACCCCCGGGGCAAGGGGATGAAGGAGTGGAAGCGCGACTTCTGGGAAAATTCCGGCACGCTCAGACACGTGCGGGACGGTCCTTCGCGGATGCTGGGCGCCGGAGAATTCATGACGGCGGGGTCCCCTATCGAGCCTGGCGAGGCTATCTCCGTCGACAGTGTCGTGGACGTGCCACTGCGCTCCGGGCTCGGCCGCGTCCACATCTGGGCGATGCTCTCCTACATCAGGGCCGATAGGGGCACCCTACCCGTAAAAGAATACCGACATACGATTAAATTGACCTGGAACCCAGAGTCTCAGCAGCAGGAGCATGTGGGGGACGTGCCTGAATGGGTGGCTGATAGCGGAGATGAGGCTTACTGGCACTCCTCCAAAATCAAACATTCCAGCAAAATGCTGGACTTGACACACGCCATGGACTACCTCACCGCCTGGTGGACGATCCCGAAATGGCACGAAGGGAGCTACTTCGCAAAAGACGACACCGACCCGTCCCTGTCGGTATCCATCACACGCGACCCCGACGGCGAGGAGCAAATCAGCGACGAGGAGATGGATTCGTACGGCCTGAAGAAAGAAGTCAGCTACACCGAGCGCACAGTCGACGAGCTC
The DNA here is from genome assembly GCF_018614195.1 of Streptomyces sp. ISL-43. Taxonomy (GTDB): domain Bacteria; phylum Actinomycetota; class Actinomycetes; order Streptomycetales; family Streptomycetaceae; genus Streptomyces. Next base: position 2,080 of record NZ_JAGGOT010000086.1, on the reverse strand, counting down.
TTGAAGGCCGCGAGCAAGTAGCAACGGTCCCCCAATGGATGCCCGCGTTCCGCCGGGCACCAGCCGTCACCGTGCCCTTCTCCCCGCCCTCATGCCACGTCAGCTCTCCTAGCAGGGCTCAGCCTGCTGCCGGTGGGCTGGGACCCCGGCCCTCGGCCGCCGGGTCCTGCCCGCCTGGCGCTGCCCTGGCAGGAATCGTGGTAGAGCGGGAGCGGGCCGCTGTCGGTCAGACCCGTGGCTCGGCCGGAACAGGTCCGGCCAGGGGGCGGTCCGCACATGATGCGTGACCAGCACCAGGCAGCGGGCGAACTCCGAAGCCGACCGACCCTGGCGCCAGCAGCCGCCCTCGGCCAGACGAGCCAGATGTCCGGCGACCGACCGGCCGGGACGAGTACGTCGGCGAACGAGCTGCCACACTGCCGCCGCGAGCGGCCGAACTCGATCCGCCCGCCATCGTGGGGATCTCGGTGGCAGGTGGTGGGAGGCCTCGCGAGTGTGTCGGTGGTTCGGCTCAGTGGTGCACCCCTGATGGGTCCATCCCCGGTGGCGAACGCGGTCTGGCGTCGGCGAGGTGTGAACAAGTCCCCCAGGACAGCCCACCGCCTGTTCACCTGCCAGTACCTGACCCTCGCCTGGCGGGGCGACCGGCGTCGGCTGCTCGCCGGGTCTGGAGGTGTGGGGTGACCAGCTAGTACATGGGAGTCCCCGTCTACGCCGACTCCGGGTGCGAATCTGCGGTGTGTGGCCGCTGCTGTCGCCGGTCAGTGAAACTGAGCAGTCGTCATGTCCCTGACCTGGGGATGTGCAGGTTGGCTGAGCGGGTTTACGGTTGGGCCGGCTCACTGAATCTGCGCAGAGTGGGAGGCTGGCAGCCGTCTGACCTGCGGAGTTCCTAGCTCCGCGTCTGGTTGCGCAGGTTGGTTGGGTACTGCGCAGTTTCACTGATCGCCGACAGGACCTCTGGCCAGTGCTCGTTCCGTACCGGGGCCTTGATTCCCGAGTCTATCCCGCCACAAAGTTGAAGCACTCAGGATAGGCGGGGCCTTCCGCTGAGCATTTTGAATCAGGGATGGGCTGCGCCTGACCGTGTGGTCGGCAGGGGGCCGGAGAAGCCGCGAGCGTGCGCGGGTAGTAGCTTCCTTCCCGTGGCGGAGCATCAGGATGAGACAAGGGCGGCCTACGACGGGGTCGTCGAGCTGTACGCGTCGTTGTTCGCTGATCGGCTGGAGACGCAGCCGTTCTCGCGGACGATGATCGGTACCTTTGCCGAGTTGGTGCGGGGGACGGGGAACCCGCGGGCGGCCGACGTGGGCTGCGGGCCCGGGCATCTGACGGCCATGCTGCACGATCTGGGGCTGGACGCCTTCGGGTTCGACCTCTCACCGGCCATGGTCGATCATGCCCGGCGGGCTCAGCCGGCGCTGCGGTTCGACGAGGCGCGGATGGAGGCCTTGCCGGTCGAGGACGGTGTGCTCGGCGGCGTCCTGGCTCACTACTCGATGATCCACACTCCGCCGGGGGAACTGCCCGCGTTGCTCGCCGAGCAGGCGCGTGTCCTGGCACCGGAGGGCCTGCTCCTGGTCTCGTTCTTCGGGACCGATGGCCCCGATCCGGTCCGTTTCGACCACAAGGTGACGCCTGCCTACAGCTGGCCGGTGGACCGGTTCGCCGAGCTGCTGGCGGGGGCCGGTCTGGTCACGTTCGCCCGGCTGCTCCACGATCCCGCCTCCGAGCGGGGCTTCCTCGACGTCCACTTGCTGGCCCGCCTCCAATAAAGGACAAGGCCAACTGTCGGCCATTCCCCGGCAGAGGCGTCCTTGCAGCCAGCCGCCCGCGTAGCGGGCTGGTCCTGGAGGCGGAGACGGAAGGACCGGGGTGGGGGAGCGGAGCGGACCCGCCCAACGGGCCGAAGCGCAGCGCAGGACTCCGGCCCGAAGGGCCGGCTCTGAGCCCGCGAAGCGGGCTCCCGCCGAGCGAAGCGAGGCGGTTCCATGGTCCGGAGCGAAGCGGAGGACCAGGCGCCGAAGGCGCCTCGGCCGAGCGCAGCGAGGCCGTTCTCTCCTGAGCGCGCAGCGCTCAG
>NZ_JAGGOT010000085.1 GCF_018614195.1 Streptomyces sp. ISL-43 | reverse complement strand
CCCACAGACCCCGCCCCGCCCCCTCGTACGGACCACCGGCGCGATGTGACCCGTGATTCGGTCGCGCGTGCGATCCGAACGCGAGAAGAGCACGGAGGGTGGCGGAGGGATGGCCGGAACGTCACCTTCTGTTCCGGCGACAGGAAACCTTCTGGATCACACCCGCGATCGCGGAGCGCGTGCCACACTCGCCTCTGAATCGAACTCCAAGGGCGATTTGTATTTAGGGAGTTGAGCTCCGATGGGCACCTCGCCGGAATTGGGTCCAGAGCTGCGCCGATTACGACACCGGGCCGGGTACACGCTCGCCGAATTGGCCCTGGCCGTGAACTACACCAAGGGCTATCTCAGCAAGGTGGAACGCGGAAGGGGGCAGCCGTCGGTCGAACTGATCTACCGGGTCGACCGATTCCTCGGGGCTGGTGGCGCGCTGCGGAAACTGGCCGAACCCCTTTTGCCGGGGCGGCGGCCGGGTACGGACGAAGGCCCCCATGACCCTTCCGAGCCGGGTGCACGCCACTGGGAGCTCGACCGGCGGGAAATCCTCGAATCGGGCGCCAAGTCCTTTCTCGGCAGGACCCTGAAGAGGCCGGGTAGTGCGATGGCCCCCGCGGGTACCGCCCTGCTCGACGCACTCGCCACGCAGCTCGACCGGTCACGCCGGCTCGGCCAGTGCTCCGACCCGGCCGCACTGTTGCCCGTACTGGAGTCCCAGACGCGGGCAGTCGTAGGACTGGTCTCCAGGGAGGAGCCGCACAACCGGCTTCCGCTGCTGCTCCTCGCCTCGCGCTTCGCCGAGTTCGCCGGATGGATGGCCCAGGAGGCGGGCAACACCCGGGCCGCGCTTTCATGGACCGCGGACGGCGTACTGCTCGCCCAGGCGGGCGGGGACCAGCACCTAGCCTCGTACGCCTTGGTCCGGCGCGCGCTCGTCACCTTCTACGGAGGCGACGCGGCCGCTACGATCGGGCTCTCGGTTCAAGCGCAGTCGAACGGGAGCGTGCCGCCCAGGATTCGAGGCCTGGCCGCCCAGCGGGAAGCTCAGGGATACGCCCTCGCCGGTGACGAACTCGCCTGCATGCGGGCCCTGGAGCGCGCCCGCCGCTGCTTCGCCTCCGCTGCCGTGGAGGCCGAGCCCGGCCCCGTCATCGGGACGACGAATCTGGCGGACCCGGCGGCCATGGTCACGGGCTGGTGTCTGCACGATCTCGGTAGCCCGCGCGAAGCTGCTCAGGTACTGGACCGGGAGTTCCTCAAGGTCCCGCCGAATGCGCTGAGAACGCGGGCAAGATACGGATTCCGCCGGGCCCTCGCCCATGCCGCGGCCGGCGAGATCGAACACTCCTGCGCCATCGCCCGGGAACTGCTCGACGTCAGCGTCGCCACCCCCTCGTCAACCGTACGCGCCGATATTCGGCGTCTCGCCGACGAGCTGGGTCGCTTTCGAGTCAATCGCGCCGTGCGCGACCTGCAACCCGCATTGGCCTGGGCCCTGAAGCCCGCCCGGATCTGAACCGGAATATCCGCCACCGAACAGGTGGTCCTCAACAGGTCCCGTACGGCCCCTGTCTTCAACCTTGAACCCCAGTTCGCACCCTTGACGCAAGGTAAGGAATCCGCCATGCCCGAAATCTTTGTCAATTACCGTACGGGAGACGAGGAAGCGACCGCGACCCTCATCGAACGCGAGCTCTCCAACCGTTTCGGGAGCGACCGGGTCTTTCGCGCCAGCAAGTCCATCCGCCCCGGACAGCCATTTCCCCAGGAGCTGCTCACGGCCGTGCGCCACAGCAGGGTCCTGCTCGTCGTGATCGGCTCCCGGTGGGCCGAGGCCCTCACCCGGGACGGCCGGCCTGCCCTCCAGGACCCCGAGGACTGGACTCGCCGCGAGATCCTGGAAGCCTTCGAGAGCGGCGCCCACGTGGTCCCGGTACTGGTCGGCCGTGCGACGCGGCTCGACCGGACCATACTGCCCCGCGAGCTGGAGAGGCTGGCAGACCGTCAGTACCGCAGGCTCGACCACCGCAACGCGGAAGGCGACCTGAGGCGCCTCGGCGACGATCTGGCCGACCTGGTTCCCCAACTGGCAGCCGCGGACAAGACGCCGCCGGCGACCGCCACGGAACAGGTACAGGAACGAGCCCACTCCGCGCGCATGCAGGTCCGGGACGTCCGCCACCGCCAGCGCGGAGGCATCGGCAATCTCAATGGGGACCTCGGGACGTTCGTGAACGGGGCGAGCGGACCGGTGCACACCGGTTCCGGGGCCCAGCACACCGCCCCGTCCTTCTCCGGTGACGGCATGGGCGTGAACTACGTGGCCGGCGACAACTCCGGTGGCATGCGCCAGTACATCGACCGCGCGGAGCGCCGTAAGGACGACGAGTGATGCCGGGAGATTCCCGCAGCTACGTCTTCGGAGGCACGGGCCCGTCCCACCACGGGTCCGGACCGCAGAACGTCTACTTGGGCTTTCCGCCGCCCGGGGAAGGCCGGGACCGTCTGTACATCGTGCGGGAACGGCGTGCACGACTGCGCCGAAGCTTCGTCCACCCGGGCAACTACGGAGAGGCGGCCCGCAGGCTTGAAGCCCCCGGGGCAGTCGTCTTGCTCCAGGGGCCGTCGGGCATCGGCCGGAGCGCTGCCGCGACCATGCTTCTCCACGAGGCGACGGACCCCGAAGCAGGGGAGGAAGGCCGCTTCGAAGAGCTGACGGCAGACGAACCCGAGAACCGCCTGGACGCGGGCCCTCGTGACCGGTTCCTCCTCGACCTCTCCGGCACCTCCTACGACCATTACTCCGAGGCCCAAAGGACCCTCGCACTCCACCGAGCAGCCGTCGAGCAGGCCGAGGCCCGGCTCGTCGTCGTGCTGCCCACTGGGCTGGACCACATCCTGGACCACCAGTTCGCCTCCCTGGTGGTCCCGTTGGAGCGCCCCCGTGCCACGGCGGTGGTGTGCCTCGCCCTTCGGGTGGCCGGAATCGAATGCGATGTGGAGCAACTGCGCGACGCGGCACTGGCGGCGTTCATCGCCGATGCCCCGATGCGTGAGCTCGCACGCTTCTGCGAGATGGTCGGGCGGGCCAGGGACAGCGGCCGCCACGGCACGGAGTTCGACTCTTGGTGCCAGGAAGCGCTCGCGGCCGTCACCGACAGGGCGGCCGAGGCGGCCCAGCAGGTCGCCGCTCTCAAGACCGCCGAGGAACGCGGACTGCTGCTGGCCGCCGCAATGTTGCACGGCGCCTCGGCGGACGCGGTCTTCCACAGCAGCAACGGCCTGCTGGTGAAACTCGGGCACGGTGGCGAGACCACACCCGGCCTCGCCGAGCGCGACCTGCTCGACCAGCTGACGTCCCTGGGTATCCGCAGGGACCGGCAGGGGCTGATCGCTTTCGAGCACCTGGAGTACGACGCGGCGATTCGCAGGCACTTCTGGCTGCACTTCCCCGCCCTACGAGGTCCGCTCAGCAGTTGGGTCGAACAGACCATGAGTCTCGACGACCTCACCCGTGACGACCGGGCAGTCCTCGTCGCGCGGTTCACGGAGCAGGTCCTCGGGACGGGCCGCCCCGACGACCTCCTGAACGTGGCCGCGCGGTGGGCCGGGACCACCACGCCCTCGCTGCTCGGGGAAGCGACGGCCGCCCTGGAACTGGGGCTCGGCGACGAGCGTCAAGGCAGGGCGATCCGGCAGCAGATCCGTACTTGGGCCACGGAGGCCGAACTTCCCCGCGGCCTCTTCCAGGTACTGACCGAGGTCTGCCGGGCCGGGATGTCCGTGACCCACCCCCACCAGGCGATCGTCCGGCTCCACCACCTGGCCCATCAGCGTGGCGGCGCGGACGCCCGTACCGCGCTTCTCGAACTGGTATCGGCCGACGCGCGACTCCGGCGGTTCCTGATCAGCCGGATCTCGATGCACGTAGGCCCCCGCTCGCTGCGCAACCTCGGACTGCTCCTCGAACTGCTCCCGCAGACCGCTCTGCCTTCGGACCTGCCGTGGCGGGAACTGACCGACGTATGGCGCGAGGCCATGGACCACAGCAGGCCGGACGACTGGTCGCCGCTCGCCCGCGGCTGGCTGAACGCAGTCGCGCTCATCCCCGGCGTGCGGTGGGAGCGCGCGCTCGGCGTCCTGGTGGGAGCCGCCGCGGGCAGCGACCGCCACAGCAACCAGCTCTACGCGATCACCTGCGACTGGGCAGGCGACAGACCGGAACGGAAGCCCACCGCGACCTGGCTCTGGCAGCAGATCGACGAGGCCCAGGGCCTCGCACCGGATGAGGTCTTCGCATCCTCTGGTTCAGGAGGCACCCAGTGAACACCTCCATGCCCTGGATTTTCCTCGGGACAGCCCTCGCCGCCGCAATCGGCCTCATCCTCACGAAGCGGGCCGAACGTGCCCGCCTGCGTGCCCGTGCCCGTGCGCGTCACGCGGACGCTGCCCGGGCCGCGGTGGCTACCGAGCCCCAACGGCCGGCCGAGGCCCCGTTCCAGGAGATGTGCCTGGACAGGGTGGCCGTGCCCAGCAGACTGCCGGACTATGACTTCCTGTTCTCGGCGTCAGTGTGGTGGCGACCCGCGGGGACAGAGGGCGATGTCCCCCATGGCAACCGCGGCGGGCTCGCGGCAGCGAGCGTGATCAGAAGGGTGCAGGAGTTCACCCGCCGGGAACACCCCGACCGATACGGGTCTGTTCAGTACCTGCTGGAGGAACAGCTGGGTTCCCATGCCCTGGACGACACGGCCACGCTGGTCGTGATGGTCACGGACGTGACCCTGGCCCTCGCCCCTGAGGATCGCGACCGGTTGCGCAAGCTCGCGGGCCTCCGGAAGGAGGAGGACACCTGGGAGCAGGAACGCCAGTACGAGAGGAGTAAGCGGAAGTATCTCGCGGACGAGATCCTGCAGACTCCGGGAAGCGCCGCTGTGTGGTGGCTCGCACGCCACGACGACGACATCGAGCGGGCCGTTGACCTCCTCGGGCCCCTGGCCCAGCTCTCCGCCGCGTCGAACAACACAGAGGTGGCGGAGCTGTTCCGGCACTTGGTCGAGGGGCGGCCGGAGCCCGGCTCCGCGCCCTGGGCGGACGACGGCCTGGCCCGGAACCACCCCCAGGACGAACCCCTGGGCGTGGTGGCCTGTGTGGCAGCCCTCCTGGAAGGCCTCGGTCTGGCCGAGCCCTCCGCCGAGCGCTCGGTGTTCCTGCACCGGCTCGCACAGTTCCTGTCGGCAGCCGGCCGTGGGGAAGACGCCGAGCGCATCCGCAGCCGCCTCTGGACGGACGCCACCACCGAGGACACGACTCCGGCACCCCCACCGGACGCCCCCGACCATGCCAACGCCACGTCGACCCCCTGGGCCACCGAATCCGGCACTCCCTAGTGATGTTGGCTGCGCATACGCGAAGACCCCGTCTCAGCGAACTCGCTGATGGCGGGGTCTTTGGGCACTTCCTGCGAAGTGCCCCCGGCAGGATTCGAACCTGCGCACACGGCTCCGGAGGCCGGACAGTACCCGGGTATTTGCCCATGTCAGACGCATAGCTGATGAGTTGTCAGGCTTGCCGTCCCGCGCATGTCCCACAACTTGGAAATGTGCTGGATGTCCTGGAATGTGAAGTGTCAGATCTTGATGACGGTGACCCGACCGCCGCACAGCGCGGTGAGGTCTTCCGGGTCGGAGGTGAGCACGGTGACGGGGCCGGGTGAGTCGAGGGCGGTAGCGCTGAGCATGGCGTCGATGGCGTACTTGTGGCCGTGAAGGCCGGCGTCGGCGAGGAGGGCCGCGGCGTGGCGGGCGATCGGCTCGGTGACCGGTTCGACGACGAGGCGGGAGAGGGTCCACTCCAGGGCCGGACGGTTGATTCTGGGGTGCACCACTTCCACAAGGGTGGCCGCGGATGTGATGACCCGTAGGTCATCGGCCCGGGCGAGTGCTAGCCAGGCAGTGACGGTCCGGTCGCGCAGGACGGCCTTGGCCAGCCCCTCGCTGTCGAGGACGAGGGTGCCGCCGGGGATGGTGGGGGAGCGTGTCACGCCGCATCCGCCCCGCTGTGAGTCTGCTGATGCCGGGCCTGGTGGAGCTGGTCCCGCAGGGCCTGGAGTTCTTCGTCGGTGATGGGCCCGTGTTCGGCTTCGGCAACCTGGATGACCTCGTTGAGGTTGTCGCGTTCGATCTGGCGGGCGACGGCGGCGGCGACATAAGCAGACAGCCCGGAGTGCCCGCTGCGGGCACGGGCAGCCTCCGCGATGTCGCGCGGCATGGTGATCGAGTACTTCCCGGTAGGCTCGCTCATGCTATCTATCCTACTCCTCATCCTCCCGGCTCGCCTGGGTTCCCGAGGCGCTGTGACATGGTCGCGAGAGCTCGACGCGTTCACCTGCTCAGAAGGGTGGTGGACGGCATGAGGAATGCGCCACGTTAGATACATGGCGTTCCGAGGAGGTACCGCACCGGGACGGCTGTGACCGCGCGGCCGCCTGGCATGGCCCTGCATGCACCTCGAGCGGTGGCTGCCCGGTCACTGGCTGACCATGTGAGCTCCGCTCTGATCGCAGCACTCCGGGAACTCGGCGGCGAGGAACAGGCCCCTTCGAGCAGAACGCATGGCTCGCCCCGCAGACGCGCAACGACCCTGAGTTGGTACACCTTCGCGCTCGAATACCTTGACATGCGCTGGCCACTGATCGCGGCGAAGACTCGGGACGAGACCAACGACGCGCTGTGCGCGATCACGCAGGCGATGCTCCGCGACATCGGGGGACGCCCGGATGACCAGTTGCTGCGGCGAGCTCTACGGGACTGCGCGTTCGTCGTGCCCAGGTCGAAGCCTCGTGGGATGCCAGCCGACGCCCGCCTGGCCTTGCGTTGGGTAGAAGGTGCTTCACGCCCGCTAGTGGATTTGCTGGATCCGGCCGTGATGAGAGCTGTGCTGGAATCCCTGCGCCTCAAGAGGGACGGCACAGTGGCAGCCGCCGAAACGCAGCGACACAAGCATAAGATCCTCGTCAACGCCGTGCGCTACGCGATCGAGCAAGGCAAGCTCCGCAGCGACCCGCTCGCTCCCATCAATTGGCACGTGGCCGAGACGGTTCAGCAGGTCGATCCGCGGGTCGTCGCCAACCCCACTCAGGCCCGCTCCCTGCTCTGTGCCGTCTCCTACGTGGGCGGCTACAAGCGGGCACGCGGGCGACGGCTGGCTGGCTTGTTCGCCAGCATGTACTACGCCCCGCTGAAGCGGTTGCGGTGGCCCTGCCTGACTGTGCCCTGCCTGCTGAGGGCTGGGGTCAGGTGACGCTGCACCGCACCCTGCCGCAGGCGGGCACAAGGTGGACTGACACCGGACGAGTTCACGACGAGCGCGGATTGAAGAACCGGCCAGCCGGAGACACGCGTCTGGTGCCGCTACCGCCGCAGTTGGTGCTCTGTGGCGGGAACACATCGATACGTTCGGCACCGCGGGCGACGGGCGGCTGTTCTTCAACGAACGCGGTGGCATCGTCGCCTCCAGCACCTACGACCGGGCCTGGCACGAAGCCCGCGAGCTAGCCCTACCGCCTGAACTTGTGGGCTCACCCCTCGCGGCCCGCCCCTACGACCTTCGCCACTCCGCCCTGTCCACCTGGCTGAACGCTGGAGTCGACCCGACCGAGGTCGCCAACCGCGCCGGCGACAGCGTCGAGGTGCTCCTGACCCGCTATGCCAAGTGCTTGTACGGCCGTCAATCGATCGCCAACCAGCGCATCGAGCGATTGCTGCACGAGTATACGAAAGATGCCGACTCCTCGGCGTTCTGGAGAACACGGTTACCTGGGCCGTTTGGTGGGAAGGGCTACATCATTCGGTATGTCATTCGTCCAGGCGCTGGAGTTTCACCGCGCGGGTGTCACCGTTGGTGACTAGTCCGTCGATTAGGCGCTGGATCAAAGCCCTACCCGATGGTTGCAGCTCCGATGAGGCACGCAGGATTTCCAGCCATCCTGGGAGTCTCCAGGACCGTGAAGCGACGGCTTTGTATCGGTCGCTGACCAGATCGTTGACCCACTGCAGTCCGGTGGTCGCTTGCCAGGATCGGGGTGCAGTCTCGATCAAGCCGATGAGGGCGTCGACTGACTCGGGAGTAGTGTGCGCGACATTCATCCAACGTGCGATGAGTGGCCCCAGGGTCTCGGGGTTAATCCACGCGCCTCTGGCTGTGTTCAAGGAGACCGAGGGGTCTGTGTCTGCCATATCAGGTGTGGGATGTGGGATAAGGGCGGCTACTGCCTTCTTGCCTTGATATGGGTGCTTGCGCGGGTCGGCGCCGGATTCGATCGCATCCAATACGGTCTGCATGACAGTGGGCCATACGTTAGGCAGGGCGCGACGTAGCTCTGCGTCGTAAGTGCACAGCAATGACAGGTTGTGAAGGAGCTGAGCCAGTGCCGGTGCGTTGGACGCGAATTCTCGAAGGTGGCCTTTCAGGGGGGAGGAGTTACCTTCGGCTGCAGTATCCATCAATACGCGGATGACACGGCGATGGCATTCTCGGAAGGTAGCCTGGCTGTACCCCTTCATGGCCCAGTGGGCTGCACCTTTGCGATGGGCTTCCCATAGTGTGTCGAGAAGGTGCCGTGCACGGGAGGCGACACAGCTTTCCGAATGTGCGGCGTCAGTTGCTGCCATGATTGGCGCAGTCAGCCGGTTTACCAGCAGCTGGTCAGCCCCGACCTCGCGGAGGGCCTTCGCAGGTGGGCCGCTGAGTGGTTCGATGGGGCGTCGTTGCAGTTGCTTGTTCCACGGCCCCAGCCGGCAGTCTCTGAGACTTGCCTCGACTGCTGTCCAGGCGATCTCGTGTCGGCACCTGTTTTGTTTGGGACCGGTACTGCGGAGAGCCGACCAGGCGCGAGCCAGAGCCGATCGGCTTGTACCAGGCTCCGGATTGGCGTCGCAAGGGGCCGACCAGACACGGGCCAGGCCCAAGGGCAGTGCGCAGCGTACTTCGTCGAACAGACTGGTCGAGAGGCGGAACAGGGCCTGCTGGATGCTTTCGCGGTCGAAGGGTGCCGCATCGAAGGTTTCCAGTAGCAGAAGTGGCACACCAATGGCGGCTGAGCGGTCGGCGCCCATGGAGTGCAGACTCGACATCACGGCGTACTCGTCCACATGTGGATACAGCGCGATGTCGAGCAGGAGGTTAGCCGCCCAGTCGATGTCGTCCTTGGTGATGCCGATGAAGCCGTTAGCGTAGGCGACCATGGCCGCCGCAGCGGTCGCTGCCATGGGATCCATAGGCTGGGGCAATACTTGCTCGGGCGGATCGGCAGCAAGGGCTCGGGCCAGGTCCAGATCTGCGGTGAGGGTCTCGAGAGGGGCGGACCTGTCTTCGTTTTTGGCATACGTCATGAGAAGCCGGATCGCCTGCTGGTTCCGTGCGTGTTCCGCATTTTCTGGAGCAAGCCCAGTGACGACGTCTGGGGGCGGTACGTACAGGACGCCAGTGCGGCCGTCGTCCAGTTCGACCAAGTGATAGTTCTGTGCGTAAAGCCGACTTGCCCACCCCTTGATCATCGAAAGAGTGCCGCTGGTGGCCCGGCTGCCGAACACGGTGTCACTGCTGCGGCGCAGCAGTTCGTCTCCCACCTTGTGAAGGACCGTAAGGCGGTCCAGGTTTCCAGTCAGAAGGGCTGTGCCGGTGGTCTGTTCAGCGACCTGAAGGAAGGTGAGACGTCGCCTATCGCGGCCAACGGTGTCGGCTGAGTCAGCTCCCTGAACGTGAGGATTGAACTCAGCCGCAGCGCGAATGGATTCCAGATGCCAGATTTCTGGTTGGGCCAGCCAACGGCCGAGTTCCGTGCCGGCAGAATCCGGGTGACGCACCAGCATGCCAACGATGAGGCCGGGCATGGCCAGGTTTCGACAACCCCGCATCAGTAGTTCGGTGACCTCACTCATGGGTAAACCAAGCGTGTCGACGAGGTGGTCGGCGAATAGCTCGACGGAGAGTAGCGCACTCATGCACGGGTATGGGCCGACGCTGGTGCCTCGGTACCATGACCACACATGCTCATCACCGATGTACTGTTGACGACCGCCGCCGGGAAGATCGAATTCCACCCCTCGAAATGGCTCGTCTGGGTAGGCGTCGAAGGATGAGGATTTCCCCCGTCGCCCGACCCGCGTCGAGGCAGCGTGGTCGAGTAGGCGGTGAATCATTTGGAGGGTCTCGATCGGCTTGGCTCTGAGGAGCCAGGAGAACGGCCCGAAGTCCCAGGCAGCCATCGGGCCGAAGACGCCGAGAGTCCTGGTATGCCCGCGCACGCCCTCGTCCAAGGGATCGGGGTTGGAATACCAGGGGTCATCAGTGCGGGGCTTCTCGATGTAGTACGCCTCGGTAAGCAAGAGCAGCAGCCCTGGGTGGGTGCGTGCCATCGACAGAGCGGCATGCTCCGACTCGACCGCAGGCGCCAGGAATCCGCATACCAGGGGCTTCCCGGCTGCCGCCGGCGGGAGCTGGTGACAGTTGAATACGAGAGCCCACCAGCATGGCCGATAACGCGTATGGCCGAAAGGGTCACGCTCGATGGAAGCGGGGGCCAGCTCACTCGTGCGGGTGAGCTGGGGAGCTGCCCGGCAGGGCGCCGTAAGTGAGACGGCGGCCGGGGAGCACATGGTGAGGCGCCACCCCTGAAGCATCCCCGGGGCGGGCAGGGCCGACACAGCGACGGCCCTTAGAAACCGCCCCATGTCGGGGGCCACCGCTTTGTCCCGCCTTCCATGTCGCTGTCGCCGGGCTCGACGGTGAACGAATCCGGCGGAGGGTCATGCGGTGTTTTGGTCACTCGGTTCGGATGACCGTTACGAGGACGGCAACTGGTGCGGGCGTGCCGTGCTGACCAAGGAGGGTAGTGACGGCGGCGCGGACGTGTTCGCGTACTTGCTGGGCGACGTCCAGGACGCGGTGGTCTTCGTGTACGACGCAGCGTACTTCTACGTGCCAGCAGCCTTCGGATGTCCGTTCGGTCCGAATGCCCGCCTCGGTGGGAAGTGTGCCGGCTCCGCCCGTGGCGTGGCGTGCGCGGGAGGCCGCGCCGGCCAGGCGGTCGGCGAGGCCGGGCTGGAGTGCGGCCACGCCGGGAACGTCGAGGGCTGCCCGGGCGGCGGCCTGGTGGATGTCCCGGTCTTTTGCGGGGGTCATCACTGTTCGCTCCGCTCGCCCAGCTCGCCGCCGGTGGTGTCGAGGGGGTCCAGGACGGCGTTGATCTCTAGGTCGACGTCGGTGACGGCCAGGCCCAGTTCGCGGTGTGCGGCGTAAAGGACGGCTCGGCGTACCCGGGCGGCCCGGTCGGGTAGCGGTTGGTCGAGGGTGGTGGCCAGGGTCATGGCGACGTGGACGGCGGTGGTGTTGCCGGTGGGTGTGAGGCGGCAACTGGCAGCGCGCGCACCGGGGACGGTGTCGGCAGCGCGCCGCAGTACTTTCGCGGCGGCGCTCTCGGCGATCTGCAGGTCGCGGGCGGGGTCGTCCAGCGGCAGCATCACGCCGATTCGCACCTCGGCCCGGACCGCGTTGATGACCCGGTCGGCGAGGCTGCGCCCGCTGGGGCGTTCCGTGGCACGCAGGGCGCGGGTGGCCTCATCCAGGGCGGCCAGCCCTTCGACGGCCTGCCGGCAGTGCGGGCAGTGCGCGGCGTGCGGGTCTGGAGTTTCGTCGGCGTCGCGTGCCTGCTCCCAGGCGCGGCTGAGTGGCCGTCCGCAAGGCAGCAGCTCGTCGCCGGCGAGCAGTTCTGCTTCGGGCAACGGCTCCGTGCGGATCGGCTCGACCCTTTCGGCCGGCGGCTCGCCGCTGGCGTCGGGGCGCGGGTCGTCTAGCGCCATGGTCGCATCGCCTCCTGCAGAGCGTGCCGTGCGCGAAAGAGTCTGCCGCGCACCGTCTGTTCGCTTGCCCCGGTCACGTGTGCGATCTCCTCGTAGTGCAGGCCGTGCAGTTCCCGCAGGATCCAGCAGACTTGCTGCTCGGGGTTGAGTTCGTGAAGTGCCTTGGCCAGTGCGGCGGTGGCCGCGTCCGTCTCGGCCACGCGCGGTGGTGAGCTGCCGGGATCGCGGGCGGCGGGCTCGGCGACGGTGTCGAGGGGGAGAGTACGGGGTCGGCGGCGCAGGATGTTGAGGCAGCGGTTGGTGACGATGCGGTACATCCACGTGCCGAACGAGGCGCCGTGGCGGAACTGCGGCAGTCGTCGCCAGGCGCTGAGGAAGGCGTCCTGGACGGCGTCCTCGGCATCGGGCCAGTTGCCGAGGAGGTGGTGGGCGAGGGCGAGCAGAGGGCTGGTGTGCCGGCGGACCAGGACGGCGAAGGCGTCGTCATCCCCTTCGGAGGCCCGTACGGCCAGCAGCCTGTCGTCCAGCAGCCTGTCGTCCATGCTGGTTTCCCGGCTGGCCGGCACATCGGTGACCGCCGGCGGAGCAGACTCGTGCGGGCGGTCCGCAGGCGGCGGGGGCGAGGGCCCGGTCCGGTCGCGCATCCACTTCTCGCTTCCTGCCGGGGAACCCGTCGCATCGGCGTCCGCGCACACCCCAACATTCTATGTGGTGTCCCTCACGGGGACGGTGTGAGGAATGCGGCCGCGCTGTGTCTAATCCTTCGACGGGCACCGCACCGGCGCCCGCATGGGCATCCTCGGGAGGTCCTCATGTCAGACACACTCAGCCGCCCTACCGCAGGTGAGAGCCGTCCCGGCGCCGCAGGCAAGACTCTGCAGGGCCGCAGTGGCGCCGGGGCTGCGCCCGAGACGCGTGGGCGGACCACGATCGCCGACAGCGTGGTGGAGAAGATCGCGGGGATGGCCGCCCGCGAGGTGCCGGGCATCCACAGCCTCGGCGCCGGGATGGCCCGGACCTTCGGGGCCGTCCGCGACCGGGTCCCCGGCGGACGCCCCAGCGTGACGCGCGGGGTGAAGGTCGAGGTGGGCGAGCGGCAGACGGCCGTGGACCTCGACCTGGTCGTCGAGTACGGCGTCTCCATCGTGCAGGTCGCCGGCGACGTCCGCACCAACGTCATCACGGCCCTGGAACGCATGACGGGCCTGGAGGTCGTCGAGGTGAACATCGCCGTCGACGATGTTCACCTGCCCGACGAGGAGGAAGAACGGCAGGACACCGAGGACCGTGTGAAGTGAACATCCTGCCGCGGTTTGCAGCGGGCCGGGAGAAGCCGATCGGCATGAGATTCGGGTGAGTGCGATGAGCAGAGCGACGGTGGGCCTGCTGGCAGGTATGGCCCTGGGTTTCGCCGCCTACTTCGGCGGTTTCTGGGCCTTCCTCCTCGTGGCGGCCCTGGGCGCGATAGGCATGGTCGTCGGCCGCGTCCTGGACGGTGACCTGGACGTATCCGACTTCGTCCGGCCCCGGGAGCGGCGGTGACCACACAGCCCGTCCCTCCGCTCGACACACCGGCACACGCAGCCCGGCTCCCTGTACCGGCTGCCGAGCGCGGCGCGACCGTGATCCCCGACAAGGTGGTTGCCCGCATCGCGGCGCGCGCGGCAAGGGAGGCGCTGACGGGCCGGACGGGCACGGCCCCCGCACGTCTGGGGCTCGCCCCGCCCCGCGCCACGGTCGCGGTCAGCAGCGGAGCGGCCCGGCTGCAACTGTCCCTGGACTTGCCCTACCCGGTCGACATCGCTGAAGCCTCCCGTCTGGTGCAAAACCATGTCGGCGAGCGGGTGGCCCAGCTGACGGGCCTGCGCGTCACCGAGGTCACCTTGACCATCCAGCACCTGGTTCCCTCCAGCGGCCTGGAGCACAGACGGGTGCACTGAACCAGGCCAGCAGGCCACGGAAGGAGAGCCGGCATGACACGGGACCAAGACCCTCCCGCTGAGACGGGGCGGCCCGCCGCCATCCGGGCGGCGACGTCCCTGACGGTGGCGATGCTGGCCAAACAACCGCGAGAGGCCACGCAGCCCCAGCACAGCAGCACAGCGGACGATGGCGCACGCCCCTCGCGCCGCCTGTGGTCCGCCCGCCGGATACCCGCCGCGCTGACCGCCCTCGCCATCGCGGCCGGCGCCGGAATCCTGCTGTTCGACATCGTCATGGTGCGGGCCGGCCACCACGCCGCCGCCTGGCGAACCGGCCTCGCCCACGAACTGGCCACCCGTCCCCTGGACGACGTCTGGATGCTCACCGGCGCCGCCCTCACCGCCACCCTCGGCCTGTTCCTGGTCACCTGGGCTCTGACCCCCGGCCTGCGCCACCAGCTGCCACTGAACACCCCCGGCGGGCAGAACCCGGTGCGGGCCGTACTGGACCGCGACGCCGCCGCCCTCCTGCTGAGGGATGCCGCCCTGCGCGTCCCCGGCGTCAGCCGGGCCAGGATCCGGGTGCGCCGGCACCGGATCACGGCCCGCGCGGACATCCGCTTCCGCGACCCCGGCGAGGTCAAGACCGAACTCACCGCAGCTCTGCGCGAGCTGCGCGACCAGCTCGCCCTGGTCCACCCACCCCGAATCACCCTCCACGTACGCCAGGCCCGCAACTGACCTGCCCGCAACGCTCGAACCGGCCAGAAGGGAGGCGGAAAGGCCATGATGAGGCAATCCGCGGCCAACCGGATCCTGCTGGCTCTCACCGGCCTCGTCCTGCTCGCAGGAGGCATCCTCATCCTCGCCGGCGCCCTCGATCTCTACCGGCGCTGGCACCTGACGCCACCCGACGGCTGGCCCCTGACCACCCCCCACACCGTCCTGCTCAGCGCTGAAGACCGCACCCGTTGGACCGATCAGGGCTGGTGGTGGCCGGCAGCCATCGCTGCCTTGGCCGCCATCGTCCTGCTCGCCCTGTGGTGGCTGCTCGCACAACTGCGCCGAACCCGCCCAGGCCGCATGCCCATGGGAGGAACACCCCCGGCAGAGGGTGTAGAACTGCGCGATCACGCCCTCAGCGACGTGATCGCCGCCGACGCCCGCCAACTGCCCGGCGTCCGGCACGCACGGGTGCACATGACCGGCCAGCCCAACCATCCCGAGGTCCGCATCACCCTCACGCTCATCCCCGACAGCGAGCCCGCCACCATCCTGCAAGCCCTGCGCCACGGCGCCCTGGAACGCGCCCGCCAGTCCACCGGCTGGACCCAACTCCCCACCCAGGTCCGACTACAGGTCGCCCCACACAAACCCCACCGCGCCGAGTAGCAGCCCGAATCCACCGCTGCTCACCGCTCCGAAGGAAGGCCCCGGACGCGGGTCTGTACGGTCTTCGGCGCAACTCCCGATTTGAGTGACGTGACGGTCTCTGCTGAGGCGGTGGAAGGGCACGTAGTACTTGCCCTGCTCTCTGCCCCACCTTGGGAACTGCCGAGTGTGCCAGGGCCCGTCCATCGATCGGGCCACCCGAGCGCTCCTCTCCTCCGAGCGATGGTGGGCAGTTCCGTCCTGAAAGTGCGGTGGGGCGCGACTAATATCTGCCACGGCGGCGCGAGGATTTAGCGGTCAAGATGGGGAGCATTTCTATCGCTGCGGGCAGGGGAAGTTATTCAACGCACATAACCCGCCGCGGCGTGCTACTGTCGATCCTAGTTGCAGTTTTGGTACCCAAAAAACTTCAAGCGCCTCCTGCTGGCCATGTGCCGCACGGAAGCGCTTTGTATTTCCGGTCATTTCCGGGCAGGGCATCATCGCGGCGACACGGCGTCCGTACGGTACGGACGCCGGTGTACTGCCCTAAGGAGAAATGGCATGACTGCTGGCACCGTGAAGTGGTTCAACGCGGAAAAGGGTTTCGGCTTCATCGAGCAGGACGGTGGCGGCGCTGACGTGTTCGCCCACTACTCGAACATCGCCTCCCAGGGCTTCCGCGAGCTGCAGGAGGGCCAGAAGGTCACCTTCGACATCGCGCAGGGCCAGAAGGGCCCGACCGCCGAGAACATCGTCACCGCCTGACGCTGACGCGCATCTTGTAGCTGGGGCCCGCATCCCTCGGGGTGCGGGCCCCAGCTACATGTATTTCCGCAGTGATTTCTCCTGCCGGAACACCATCTCGAGGGACGCAGCCTCCTCTTCGGAGCCGTACCCGTCGATGCCCCGGATTCACTTCCGCGCATCCCCTTTTCGCCTGCGTCGACACGGATTTCCCGTGCGCCACGTTCGCTTTCGCATTCCATTCGGTCCGTGCCTGTGATTCCCCATGCTGCTCTTACGCTACGGAATTCCTCGATGCGTGCCGTGTCGAGGAAGGTTCTGAATGAACCCCACACGTACGAACAGCCGCTCTTCCCGCACCCGCCGGACCGGCGCCCCCGCTTTCGGCTCCGCAGCCGGTTCGACCCGGGGCAGTCGCTTCGGTTCGTCGTCCGCCCCGAGCCGTTCCGGGGGCCCGAGCCGCTCGGGTGGCTACGGCCGCCGGCCCGCCGCGGTCCAGGGTGAGTTCGCCCTGCCGAAGACGATCACCCCCGCGCTCCCCGCCGTCGAGGCGTTCGCCGATCTCGACATGCCCGGCGAGCTGCTGGCCGCGCTGAGCACGCAGGGCGTCTCCGTGCCGTTCCCGATCCAGGCCGCGACGCTCCCGAACTCCCTCGCGGGCCGTGATGTCCTGGGCTGTGGCCGTACCGGCTCCGGCAAGACCCTGGCCTTCGGCCTGGCCCTGCTGGCCCGCACCGCCGGACAGCGCGCCGAGCCCCGCCAGCCCCTCGCCCTGATCCTGGTGCCGACCCGGGAACTGGCCCAGCAGGTCACCGAGGCCCTCACCCCCTACGCCCGCGCCCTGGGCCTGCGCACGGCGACCGTCGTGGGCGGCATGCCCATCGGCCGCCAGGCCAGTGCCCTGCGCGGCGGCGCCGAAATGGTCGTCGCGACCCCCGGCCGCCTCAAGGACCTCATCGACCGCGGTGACTGCCGCCTCAACCAGGTCGCCATCACCGTCCTGGACGAAGCCGACCAGATGGCCGACATGGGCTTCATGCCCCAGGTCACCGCACTCCTGGACCAGGTCCGCCCCGAAGGCCAGCGCATGCTGTTCTCCGCCACCCTGGACCGCAACGTCGACCTCCTGGTCCGCCGCTACCTCACCGACCCCGTCGTCCACTCCGTGGACCCCTCGCAGGGCGCGGTCACCACGATGGAACACCACGTCCTGCACGTCCACGGCGCCGACAAGCACGCCACGACGACGGAGATCGCCGCCCGCGACGGCCGCGTGATCATGTTCCTCGACACCAAGCACGCCGTGGACCGCCTCACCCAGGACCTCCTCAACAGCGGAGTCCGCGCCGCCGCCCTGCACGGCGGAAAGTCCCAGCCCCAGCGGACCCGCACCCTGGCCCAATTCAAGACCGGACACGTCACCGTCCTGGTCGCCACGAACGTCGCGGCTCGCGGCATCCACGTCGACAACCTCGACCTCGTCGTCAACGTCGACCCGCCGACCGACCACAAGGACTACCTCCACCGCGGCGGCCGCACCGCCCGCGCCGGCGAGTCCGGCAGCGTCGTCACCCTGGTCACCCCCAACCAGCGCCGCGACATGACCCGCCTCATGGCCGCCGCCGGCATCGTCCCCCAGACCACCCAGGTCCGCTCCGGCGAAGAGGCACTCAACCGGATCACCGGATCCCAGACCCCCTCCGGCATCCCCGTCACCATCACCGCGCCGGTCTCCGAGCGGCCCAAGCGCAGCGCAAGCTCCCGCGGACGCCGCAGGCCCGCTTCGGCTGCCCAGCGCATGAGCCTGCGGCAGTCCGCCTTCGACGCGGCGGCCTGACAACCCAGTGATCCGGAAACTGACCCACCTCTGCAGGAGGCACGTGTTGACGCTGGTCCAGATGCAACGCCACCCGGCACACGCCAACCCCGCGCCCCGCACGGTGAACGACGCCATGGACGCGGCCGGCCCCCAGGTATGCGACGACATGACGGTCGAAGTGGCCATGGCCGTCATGGCCAGCGCCCGCGCCGGGCACCTGCTCGTCTGTGACGAGTACGGCGAGTGCACCGGACTGGTCACCCAAGCCCAGCTCGCCGCCCTCCACGACAGCGCCGCGTACACGGACCAGGTCCGCCTGCGCGCTGTTCTCGGCGACCGCGGGCCGTTCACCTCGCCCAGGACCACGATGGCCGAGGCCCAGCACGCGATGCGCTACCGCACGCTCGCTGTCCTGCCCGTCATCGACGATCAGGGAAGCGCTCTGGGCGTCCTCGCCCTTGCCCGCTGAACCGCCTCACCGCGACACGACCGTCCCCTTCTTCCCGTGAGGCATTCATGCGCTGTGTCATCGCCCGCTTCCCGTTCGACCTGACCAAGACCGGCGTCCTGGCGTCGATGAAGGGCGTCAAGCCGGAGCAGGTCATCGGCGAGTCCGTGATCATCGGCCGCCGTACCTACCCCCTCAAGCAGGTCGGTCAGGTCATCACCCGCCAGGACCGCCGCGACTTCAGCACCGGCGAAGTCCTCCGCGCCATGACCCAGCTCGGCTTCACCTGCCGCGGTATTCCCCGGGCCGCCGTGCCCACGCGTGTACTCAGCCCGCTCCAGCAGGCATCCGCGATGCTCGGCGTCCCTGTGACCGTCTGACAGACAGGGCCGGCGCGAGTCTGCACCCGAACGGCGAAAGGGCCCCACCGGCGCATGGCGGATTCCAGCGGTTGTCGCAACGCGTGGTCGGCTTGGTCAGGCGGCGAGTAGCTTATGCAGGCGCTCGGCTGGGGTTTCCCAGCCGAGCGTTTTGCGTGGGCGGCGGTTGAGCTGGTCAGCAACAGCTTCGAGGTGTTCAGCGGTGGGGACGGACAGGTCCGTCCCCTTCGGGAAGTACTGGCGGAGCAGGCCGTTCGTGTTCTCGTTCGAGGGTGTCTGAAGGATCGTGTAAGTCCGTGATGTGGCAGCCCGGCCCGGGGCTCGGCCTCGGGCTCTCGGGCCGGGCGGATCGGACGAGATGGTCGACGAGGTCGTCGAGCGGCTGCTCGACACAGCTGACGCCTCGGGGGCGGCCCTGCTGGGCGAGGGCGGGCTGCTGACGGAGATCACCCGGGCCGTGCTGGAGCGGGCCCTGGAAGCCGAGATGAGCGAACACCTCGGATACGAACGGGGAGACCCTGCAGGTCACGGATCGGGGAACTCGCGCAACGGAACTTCGCCCAAGACGGTCCTGACCGACGACGGCGCGGTCACACTGGCGGTGCCGCGGGATCGCAACGGCGAGTTCGAGCCGAGTCTGGTCCCGAAGAACGCCCGCCGCCTCGCCGGCTTCAATGACCGGATCCTCTCGTTCTACGCGCGCGGGATGAGCGTGCGGGACATCCGCTCCCACCTGGCCCAGATCTACGGGGTCGAGGTCAGCCCCGACTTGATCAGCAAGGTCACCGACACCGTCGTAGACGAGCTCGTGACCTGGCAGAACCGGCCCCTCGACCCGGTCTGGCCGATCATCTACATCGACGCACTGTGGGTGAAGATCCGCTCGGGCTCGGTGACCTCGAAGCCGGTCTACCTGGCCGTCGGCGTCGACATGGACGGCCGCAAAGACGTCCTGGGCCTGTGGGTCGGAGCCGAGGGCGAAGGCGCCACCACCTGGATGGCAGTGCTGTCCGAGCTGCGGAACAGAGGCATCGAGGACGTGTGCATCGTCGCCTGTGACGGGTCGAAGGGCCTGCCCGACGCGGTCACCGCGACCTGGCTGCCCCGTTCTTGTGCCCGGCCTGCGGCCCGTCAACCGCTTCGACGCGGTCCGGCTGATCAAGGGGGATCCGGTGAGGCGGGGCGGAGGGTTACCGACTGGCGGGGCTTTCCGCCTCTCCGCTCCGCCTCCGCAGTGTGGTCCTGTCACGTGCCGTGCCGATGGTGGTTCGCTTTCCGGAGGGCACTCTTGTGTGTTTCCGCAGCTTCGGGGGGTTGGCCTGCGCGGGCGCCGAGGTCGGTCGCCAGCAGCCGGTTGAGGGGGCTGGGGTTGCTGCTTTCGGCGTATTCGAGGAGGTGCAGGAGGGCGGTGAGTTCGCCCTGGCGGAGGTACAGGTGGGTGAGGGGGTCGGAGGCGCTGGAGGCCAGGGCCTGTCGCACCCGGTTGTCGTAGGCGCGTCTGTGCAGGTCGGCGAAGCGGAGCTGGGGTTCTTCGAACAGGCAGGGATGGTCGGGAAGGTAGGGGGCCAGGCTTTCCAGCAGTAGGGGAAAGACCTGGCGGTAGTGCGGCTGTTCTCTGCTTCCGGCCGTGGCGGGGGCGAGACGGAAAGCGTCGATGAAGGCCGTGACGATCCGGGGCGCGGGAAGCGGACCGGCTCCGGGCCACCGGGTACCGGACAGGTACCTGTCCGGTCCGTCGGCGGTGTAGAGACACCAGCCGGAAGTTCCGGCCCAGTGGAGCCGGCAGTCGCCCCCGCCGTACTGGTCCTGGAATGCCTGCGTGAAGGAGATGCCGGCCTCGACGTCGAGGTCCTGGCCGTTTGTGTCGCGCCAGGGACCGCAACTGTGAATGGCGGTCACCGGCAGACCCGCTTCCAGGAGGTGCTCGGCGACGGCAGCGGCGTAGTGGCCCGCCCGCCTCGAGAGCTCAGCTGACATCTGGGGACTGGTTTCGCAAGTCACGGAACTCTCTCTCCACTGTCGGGTTGGACGGCGATGTCGGCGTAGAACCTGCCCGGTGGGACGGGGAGCCTGCGCCGTGGGGGCGCGAGAGTCCGTCCCGGCTTCCAATCCCGGGGTCCGGCGGCCGGCGACGCTGCTCGGACGCTCGAACGGCCTCGCTGCTGGTGGCCATCCCGACCGCCCCGTGCCGCGTCTCGGTGGCGCCCCGGGTCACGGCGGTGCTGGCCGAAGCCGAGTATCTCGCTACCGGACACACGTGGAAATCTATCTTGGCCGGAGTAGACATTGGGTGGTGGTGTGGTTATGGTTTCTCTCGTAGCCCAGAGAGATCGCAGGGCCTGGCAGAGACGAACTGCCGGGCAGTAGTACTCGCAGTACAAGCAGTACCCGCAGTTGCAGTACGTAGGACGGTGCGGTGGTGGAGTTCCCGAAGCCAGGGTTGTCGTAGGACAGTGACGGGGCTGACGACCGGACCGGGTGGCCCGCAGTGATCAGGGGCCGCCACAGGCAGTACCGCAGTTGACGCAGTGGCAGTACCGGTAAATGCAGTTCGCAGTACCCAGCAGTGAAGTGAGTGGAGCAGTACCTCGGTGAAGGCGTCGGCTGCGGGCGCGCGCACCGGGAAGTTCGGCAGTGGGGTTCTAAGCCAGAGCAGATGCAGGATGGGCGACGGGGCTGGCTGCCGGAGAGTGGCGCTGTCACAGGTCACTGAGCAGTTCGCATCACCAGAAGTACGCAGTACCAAGTAGTGCAAGCAGTACAGCAGTAAGTGCAATACCTGGCAGTTGGCAGTGTCTCCCGTTTGGTAAGCAGTTGATCACCGAGGGATGAACGGAGGAGTTGAGGCGCCATCAAGGATCGCCCGGGCGGAGGTCTGAGTCCGGGTACCGCAGGACATCGATAGTGAGGTGGTCTCCGGTCGAGCAACCGCGATCCCCGCACAGTCCGTCCCCGATCGGACGGCTCTGTGGAAACAGAGGGCCGGCGCAGGACTAGGGTCGGCAGATGGTGTAGCAGTTCCTTCGGGGCCCTGGTGTCGTACGCACCAGGGCCCCTCCCCGTGTTCCGCCCCCCTTTTCCTCCACCTGTTTCGCAGTGAGGTGCGATGACAGCAGACGATTTGTTCGGCCGTCTCGACGACGACGGCTACCCCGCCTACACGATGGGCCGGGCCGCAGACCTGCTCGGCACCACCCAGGGCTTCCTCCGCGCCATCGGCGATGCCCGCCTGATCACCCCGCTCCGCTCCGAAGGCGGACACCGCCGCTACTCCCGTTACCAGCTTCGTCTCGCCGCCCGAGCCCGCGAACTCGTCGACCGCGGCACGTCCATCGAGGCGGCCTGCCGCATCGTGACGCTCGAAGTCCGGCTTGAGGAAGCGCAGCGCGTCAACGCCGAGCACGGTCGCTCAGTGCCCGAAGGGCGCCCACGGACAGCCGGCCTGAGGTGGTGGTGCCCGCCGTTCGCGGTGGGCACGCCCGCATATGCCGGAGGGGTGACGCGGGCTGGTTTCCTCTGGTGACGGGCCGTCGTGGGCGTGTAGCGTCTGGGTTAGCTGTCGTGGTTCGGAAGTTCCCTCTGCCCACGCCGTAGGCGTGGGTGTTTTGCTGTGCTGTGCCGCAGGAACCAGGGCGATCACCTCCGCCTTCCGCATGGTGCGGAAGGCGTTCATCGACTGGAAGGCATCAGATATGGCTACGGGAACTGTGAAGTGGTTCAACGCGGAGAAGGGCTTCGGCTTCATCGCCCAGGACGGCGGCGGCCCGGACGTTTTCGCCCACTACTCCGCGATCAACTCCTCGGGCTTCCGTGAGCTCCAGGAGGGCCAGGTCGTGACGTTCGACGTCACCCAGGGCCAGAAGGGCCCCCAGGCCGAGAACATCAACCCGGCCTAACCCCTGCCCACCCCGCCCCGGACCGTACGGCCGCCCACAGTTCCGGCCGGACAGCGGACGCCTGCGGTCTCGGTGGGATCCGGGGGATACCAGGTCAGGGCCGTGCAGCAGACGCTGCGCGGCCCTGACCCGTGTCGAGACCGGGTGCGGCGCGCCGCGGGCGTCAGCGGGTATGTCGCACGGCCCAAGCCCCGCTGGGGGTCTCACCGCAGCCCCTTGGTTGTCCGGCGCGTGCCGGGGAATGAGGGGGAACGATGCGAGTCGAGGAGGCCCCGGGGGCCTGGTTGCCGAGGATGAGGGGACAGATCGGTGAGCAGTGTGTGGATGTACGCGCAGGACAGCGGTTATATATTCCGCCAGTCGCTGGTGGGGTTCACCGTGGAGGCCGCTGACGGAGTCGTCGGGCACGTGGACCGCCAGCAGGACCAGCCCGGCATGCAGCACCTGGTGGTCGACACCGGCTTGTGGGTGCTCGGCCAGAGCGTCCTGATCCCGGCGGGTGCCGTCACCGTCATCGACACCGAAGCGCAGACGGTGAAGGTCGCACCGAGCCGGGAGCAGATCAAAGCCGCTCCCCGCTTCACCACCGACAGCGACAGCCGACCACCGTTATCTGTCCGCGGTCGGCAACTACTACCTCTCCCTGTGACGCCGAGCGGAGCCGGCTGCCCGCAGCCGGTCTCCCCGCGTACCGGCGGCAGGGAACCCTGGCTCTCATGGGACGCGGCCCGGCCTGAAACCGGATCGCTGTCCGGTCGTTGAACCGGGTGGGATGCACACCCGCCGCCCGGGAGACACCGAGCGCCCCCGGCGGCGTTGCCCCATGGCCCTGGCGCCTGCGCTCCGTCCCCGCCGCCTACGAGCGGCTGGACGGTTCATCGTGGGCGGCGATGTCAGCGTCGGGTGTCAGGGCCTGCAACGCGGCCTGGCCGACGGCGGACAGTACGGAGGGACCCGTCGTCCTCGACAGGGACCGTAAAACCGGGCCCGCTCCCGATACGCTGGACCAGCACCGAACCCAGGATGCCGGAGGCCTTCCGAATAGGGTGCTGCGGGAGAAAATTCGCGGCATCCGGAGGAATCCATACCGACCCGCTCGATCACCCGGACACCAGCAGTTCACGCTGGAGCGCGCTCGAGCCGCCCGGAGTCGGCCACGCGGAGGTTACGCAGATGCCCATACCCGCTACCGGCCCGCACGGCATCGACCAGGGCGTGGCGCAATCAGCCGGCGCCATCGTCGAACTCCTCGACCTCATGTGGGAGAACGCCCGCCAGGCCACCACGGCGGCCCCGGCCTCCACATCACAGCTCCGCCTGATGTACCTGGTCGGCCGCCAGCCCGTCACCCGGATGTGCGACCGTCTCGAAGCCCTCGGATTCATCCGGCGCCACGCCTGCCCGGACAGCGGCCGCGAGCTCACCCTCAGGTTCACCCCCGCTGGCGAGAACCAGCTCGCGCAGATAGGCCGGCGGGGCGAAGACAACCTTTCGCACGCCCTCGGCTCCATGACCGCGGACGGCCGCCGCGTTCGTTAAAGAACAGCCGCCCGTCACCCGCGGTGCCGAACGAATCGATGTGTTCCCGCCACAGAGCCACCAACTGCGGCGGTAGCGGCACCAGACGCGTGTCTCCGGCCGGCCGGTTCTTCAGTCCACGCTCGTCATGAACTCGTCCGGTGTCAGTCCACCTTGTGCCCGCCTGCGGCAGGGTGCGATGCAGCGTCACCTGACCCCAGCCCTCAGCAGGCAGGACGCAGTCAGGCAGGGCCACCGCAACGGCTTCGGCGGGGCGCAGCCCGGCGTAGTACATGCTGGCGAACAACCCGGCCAGCCGTCGCCCGCGTGCCCGCTTGTAGCCGCCCACGTAGGAGACGGCACAGAGCAGCGAGCGGGCCTGTGCGGGGTTGGCGACGACCCGCGGATCGACCTGCTGAACCGGCTCGGCCACGTGCCAGCTGATGGGAGCGAGCGGGTCACGGTGGAGCTTGCCTTGCTCCATGGCGTAGCGCACGGCGTTGACGAGGATCTTGTGCTTGTGTCGCTGCGTTTCGGCGGCTGCCACTGTGCCGTCCCTTTTGAGGCGCAGGGCTTCCAGCACAGCCCGCATCACTGCCGGATCCAGCAAATCCGCCAGCGGGCGTGAAGCGCCTTCTACCCAACGCAAGGCCAGGCAGGCGTCGGCTGGCATCCCACGAGGCTTCGGTCTGGGCACGACGAACGCGAAGTCCCGTAGAGCTCGCCGCAGCAACTGATCATCCGGACGTCGCGCGATGTCGCGGAACATCGCCTGGGTGATCGCGCACAGCGCGTCGTTGGTCTCGTCCCGGGTCTTCGCCGCAATCAGTGGCCATCGCATATCAAGGTATTGGAGCGCGAAGGCGTACCAGGTCAGGGTCGTTGCGCGTCTGCGGAGCGAGCCATGTGGTCTGCTCGGAGGGTCCAGTTCCTCGCCGCCGAGTTCCCGGAGTGCTGCGATCAGAGCGGAGCCCACGTGGTCAGCCAGCGACCGAGCGTCCACCGCTCGAGGTGCATGCAGGGCCATGCCAGGCGGCCGCGCGGTCACAGCCGTCCCGGTGCGGTACCTCTTCGGAACGCCATGTATCTGACGTGGCGCATTTCTCATGATGTCCACCACCCTTCTGAGCAGGTGAACGCGTCGAGCTCTCGCGGCCATGTCGCAGCGCCTCGGGTGCGCCTCCACCCTTACCCGGCCGCGGTGAGCGCCGCAGCCAGTGCACGGGCGCTCGCCGGGACGCCGTTGACCGGTTCGCCGTACAGGGGGTGGGCCTGGTCCAGGGTCGGCAGGAGGTTCGGGGCGCGGTCGGTGGGGGCGCGGTCCAGGACGGTGGTGCCCGTTTCGGCTTCCTGGGTGGGGGCGTAGCCGGCCGTTCGGAGGGCCGACAGCGTCTCGTCCGGCGGGGCGGTGGAGATCAGGACGGTGGGGGCGATGCGGCGCAGGCGGAGTTTGGACAGGGCGCGGGCCTGGGACACCTCGGCGATCAAGCCGGTGTCGTCCGAGCGGATGCAGCAGGCGGAGCGGACGACCTTGAGTTGTCCGTGGGTGCGGGCGGTGTCCTTGATCGTGTAGGCGAGCGGTTGTGGCAGCGCGGTGCCGCGCTCGCTCGCGGTGGTGAGGCGGTCGAGTAGTTCGTCCGCGCTCCAGCCGGCGTCCAGGGCCCGGCGTACGGAGGTCGCGGTGATCCGCCAGACCACGGCGTGCCCTTCGGACTCGATGTCGCCGACAGCGGAGAGCAGGTCTGCGAGGGCGGGCGCGGGCGCACCGGTGACGGTGGCGGTCAGGTCGCTCTGGAACCGGGCCGTCTCGCTGGGCTCGGGCAGCGCCGCGTACAGGTCCTCGCGCAGCGCGGTCACCGCCTGCGCCAGGGCAGGGCGCAGGGACAGGTCCTCGCCAAGGCCCTCGGAGCCGCGGGCGGACGGGTCCGTGCCCGCGCCGGGCACCGCCGGGTAGTGGTGGGCGGCTCCCGCCTCCAGCAGTCGGCACAGGGCCCGCCCGACGGGGGTGAGGGCGCCGTGGGCGACCACGCCGAGCAGGGCCGCCTCTGTCAGGGTGGCCATCAGGCGGTCGAGGACTCCGTCCAGGCCGGTCAGCTCCCCGGCGCCGTCTGCGGCCAGGTGGCCGCGCAGGGCGGGCTGGAACCACGCGGCCAGGGAGAGCAGTTCGGTGTATCCCAGCGCGTCCCCGGTCAACCCGTGTCCGTCGGGGAGGACGGCGAGCGCTCGTAGGACCCCGGTGCGCAGGGTCACGGCGTCCTCGTCCTGCGGGCTGACGAGCGCGACCGGGGTCTCGTCGGGGTCCGGCCAGTGGCTGAGCACTGCGGGGACGACAGCCCAGGCGGCCAGCAGAGGCAGCAGCTTGCCCGCTGCGGGGGCGGCGGCCCAAGCGTCATAGCGGTCGCTCGGCAGCAGCCGGGCGGGGGGCTTGGGGCCCTTGGAGTTCCGGCGGCCGCGGGGAGCGGGGGCCGGTTCGTCGTCCTGAGGCGCGGCCAGGCCGGCGTTGACCGCGAGGTCCAGCCACAGCCGGGTGTCGGCCTCATCGGCCCCGGCCGCCTTGGCCAGCCGCCGGATGTCCCGTACGGCGATCCCGCCCGCCTTGCGGACCGCGACCGGCTGGGCGGCCAGCGCCCGCAGTACCAGTTCGGCCCGCCAGGCGGCCGCCGCGGCGGCCGTGCCA
Organism: Streptomyces sp. ISL-43; assembly: GCF_018614195.1. Taxonomy (GTDB): domain Bacteria; phylum Actinomycetota; class Actinomycetes; order Streptomycetales; family Streptomycetaceae; genus Streptomyces. Next base: position 13,034 of record NZ_JAGGOT010000085.1, on the reverse strand, counting down.
CCCTCACCCTCCCAGCCGGACGGCAGCGGCTCGGTGGCGGTGAACGGCTCTGGTTCCAGCTCGGGGCTGGGTGCCGCGCCCCCGTCACGGAGCGCATGGGCGACCTCGTACGGAAGCTCCACCAGGTCGAGACCGACGGGGACCAGTAGTCCGCGCACGGCCAGCCAGTCGGTGCCCTCGTCGCCGCTGCCGCCCTCCCGGAAGACGTACTTGGCGTCCGGGCCCGCGTACTGCGCCCCATACCGGCCGACGAAGCAGTGGGTGCGCAGCAGCGGCGGGCCGGGTACCAGGTGGTCCAGCAGCTCCAGCGCCCGGGCCGGGGCGTCCGCCACCAGTGCCCGCACCCCGGCGGGATCGGTGAGCAGGGCGATGATCAGCTCCTGGGCCTGGTCGCGGGTACGGGCCGTGCCCTCGCCGAAGAGGTGTGCGGCGATCCGTTTGACCTCGGGGGCGTTGTAGGCGTAGGTCAGCAGCCGGTTGGCGGTGCGCCCGTAGCCGTCGAACCCAGTGGCCCGGACGTGCAACAGCGGCGGCAGCGCCAGTTTCCCCTGGGGCGCGGGGAGCAACAGCGCGCGCTCCCGCAGTCGGGCGAGCGTGTGCTCCGCCCGCCGCCGCTTCTCCCCCGGCTCGAACCAGGCCAGTACGTCCCGCTCGGGCACCAGTCGGTCCGCGGGCTCCACCGCGGCAACGGGCTTCAGCTGCTGCCAGGGATACCGGGGCCCGTCCTCGGCCCCGCCACCGACTACGGGGCCGTGGCGCTCCAGGGCGACGGCGGCGATGGAGGCGAGCAACTCCAGTTCTCCGGCAGTGCCCGCCATCAGGCCCTGGCCCACCGACTCGTCGGTGAGCAGGTGTTCGGCGAGCTCGAGCAGGGTGGTGATCCGTCGGTACTCGGCGGCGAACGGCAGATCCCGCTCCTCCAGCAAGGCGGTCAGCCGCTCGGGATCCAGGGTGCCCAGCCATTTCGCGAGGGCGGTACGCGCATTCACCCGGCCAGGCTAGCGCCGTCCGGTCACCCCGCGGGGGTGAACCGGCCGCGTCCCCTCAGACCGCCGTGCTCAGTGCCGACGCAGGCGCCCGCCTCCGGGCCCGTCACCTTGCCGCCGCGCGTATGGGCTTCGATGCCCGGACGGTTCTCAGAGGACGGTCGATGTCTACTGCCACTGGGCGCCCGAGGTAGGTACACCACCATGACCACCCTGGCGGTTTCCCTGACTACCGCCAGGCACGAACAAGGTCTTCCGGACCCCAGTGCGCCGCAAGAGGCAGATCGTCCTCAACACCACAACGGGACACCGCCACCAGCGCCGTGCCCGGCTCGGCGCCGGGCACGGCGAGCATGTCCCGCACCAGAGCGTCGTACTCACGCCGGCCGAAGGGCTGCGACTCCAGCCACTTCACCGAGCCGATGAAGTGAACCCGCCCTGCAACGGGTTCACGGTCGGCTCCGATCAGGTCGATCTCCGGGTTGTTCTGCCGGTTCCACCAACCCCCGACCGCCTCCGTCTGCGGCCACCTCTCATCGGGCAGCAGGCGCAGCAGCGACTCGCGGACGACCGGCTCGACGGCCCGGCCCCGCCAGGTCGTCCACGACCGCTCGATGCGCTCCAGCGCCAGATCACCGCGACCACGCTCGATGAGCGGGATCGCGCGCTGCAGGAAAGCCAGCCAGAACCGGAGATACGGATCGGCGATGCGATAGCGCTTGTTCTTGCTGTCCGCCTTGATCGAGAGCGGCAGGTCAGCGGCCAGGACCCGCTTGGCCAGCAGCGTGTTCAACAGCGGAGACAGCGTGCCCGAGGGCAGCACGCCCGCACCGCCGGCTTGTGCGGCAATGGTGGAGAAGGTCCGCTCGCCACTGCCGACCGCTTCCAGGATCGCGCGCGAGTGGGACGCCTCGGGAAACTCCCCCAGCAGCGACAGTTCTCCCGCCACCAACAGCGGCGCAAGCGGGTTGGCCACAGCCTCGCGCAGGAAGTCTCTGCGGCGCATCCCCGGCCGCCAGGACTGAACGATCTCCGGGAACCCTCCGGTCATCAGCAGAGCGTCCACCGATTCCGCCGCGTCAAGACCGGTCATCGCCTGCACATCGGCCAGATGCAGCGGCTGTACGGTCATCTTGGCCGCCCGGCCGAAGAACGGGCGACCGTAGGACTGCAGCGCCTCCATCACCGACATGTCACTGCCGACCAGGATCAACAGAACCGGCTTGGCGGACAGGTGACGGTCCCAGACCGTCTGCAGCGCCCCCTCGAACTCCCCGTCCTGTTCCACCAGCCACGGCACCTCGTCGACCACCGCAATGCTCGGGGCATCATCCGGAACCGCGACCGCCAGGGAGCGCAGCGCCTGGTTCCAGTCGGCGGCCTGCAGCCCGGCCACCAGCTCAGCCCCGGGCAGAGCGGAATGCGCCAGCGTCGCGGCGAAGTCCGCCCGCTCGGCCACGGCGTTGCGGCCCCGGGTCGCCTGGAAGACCACGTATGGAAGCCCGGAACGGTCGCAGAACTCCTGGACCAGACGAGACTTGCCCACCCGGCGCCGCCCCGTCACGATCACAGCCTGACCACGCGTGGCGCCCGTACCATCGGCTACCAGGCCCAGCTGCCGAGCCATCTGATCCAGGTCAGCAGACCTGCCCTTGAACTCCATCAGCGTCACATCCCCAGCATCCATGAAACATAGATTCGATATTACGTAGATTGAATCTTACTTAGATGCTAGCTCGCTTTTGACGTTTACGTCGGCGACGCCGGGAAGGCGTCGCGCGCCGGCGCCTCAGCCCACTCACCCACGAGCGCCGCCGCGGATTCACCCCTGGGGGCTCGGACAGCCCGCCCCGAAGGTGACGCAGAGTATCCGAGGAGTGACTCTTATAGTTGCCCGAGCCGATGACCTACGGGCCATCACATCCGCGGCCACCCTTACCGCGCTGCGCGGCGGTCGGGTCACCGTCATCAAGATCCAGCATTTCGCATTGCAGGGCATCCAGGACATTTCCAAGTCATGGGACATGCGTGGGACGACAAGCCTGACAACTCATCAGCTAAGCGTCTGACCTGGGCGAATACCTGAGTACTGTCCGGCCTCCGGAGCCGTGTGCGCAGGTTCGAATCCTGCCGGGGGCACTCCGGAACAAGGCTCTGACCAGCGGAAACGCAGGTCAGAGCCTTTCTTGTTCATGCCAAAACGCACACGGGCTACGTTGCCGCGACTTCCGCCCGAGCCACTGCCCTGACCTGGCTCTTTGCAGCGCCAGGCACACGAGATCCCATATGCCTGATCCCGCGATGCTGGTGCACGCGGGACATACGCGGGATGGAGTCGCCATGCGAAGTGCTCTTCGTAGTGACTGACACGCTCTGAACTGCAGGTATATCGGGCAACCTGAGGCGATGACACACGGAGCCGCGCGCCGTTGCACTTACTGGGGCGGAACCCGAGCACAGCCGTGAGGCAGTAGCGGGCCCGCCTCCGCTTCTGGTGGCTTCTCTTGCAGGGGCCGCGTCAGCCTTCCTTGGCGGGCACCCGGCCTTGGCAAGAAGGGCGAGGATGCCTCGAAGGCTGACAGGCGCTCAGTCGTACTCGTCCAGCAACGCCTCGATCCGCTCGTTGGCAACAGCCTGGCGCCCGTAGAGACACTTCGCGTACCGAGTCAGGAGGACTTCAACGCTGTTGCCTGCCCGTTCGGCGACCTCGGTGGGGTCGACTCCGGCGTTCAGCCACGTGGACAACGCTGAGTGCCGCAAGTCGTAGGGACGGGCCACAAGAGGTGACGCCAACAGGTCGGGAGGAAGCGCAAGTTCTCGTGCCTCGTGCCAGACACGGTCGTAGGTGCTCGATCCCACGATGCCGCCGTTCTCGTTGAAGAACAGCCGGCCGTCGTCCGCGGTCCCGAAGGTGTCCACGCTCCGCATCCACACCTTCACGAGTTCGGGCGGCAGCGGCACCGGACGCGTGTCTCCTGGCGGACGGCTCTTCAGGCCACGCTCGTCATGGACCTGCCCGCTGTCCGTCCACTTCTTGCCCGCCTGTGGCCGAGTGACGTGCAGTGTGGCCCTGCCCCATCCCTCGGCCGGTAGGTGGCAGTCCGGCAGCGTGACCGCCACCGCTTCGGCTGGTCGCAGCCCTGCGTAGTACATGCCGGCGAACAAGCCGACCAGCCTTCGCCCGCGCCCCCGCCGGTAGCCGCCGACGTAGGAGATCGCGCAGAGCAGGCTCCGTGCCTGGAGGGGATTGACGACCACACGGGGGTCGACCTGCTTAGCGGTCTCGGAGATCCGCCAGTTGACGGTAGCCAGCGGATCGGCGCGAAGCCTGCCCTGCTCGATCGCGTAGCCCACCACGTTCACGAGGGTCATGCGCTTGCGCCGCTGCGTCTCGGCGGCTGCGACCGTACCGTCCCGCTTCAGCTGGAGAGCCTGCAACACGGTCCGCGTCACGGCCGGGTCCAGCATGTCACCCAGTGGACGCGACGCTCTGGCGACCCAACTCAGGGCGAGCCGCACTTCGACGGGCGCCCTGCGCGAGTCGCCGAGGCATGACGAACGCCCAGTCCCTGAGCGTGCGCCGCAGCAGTTCGTCATCCGGACGGCCTCGCAGGCCGCGGAGCATCGCCTGGGTGATCACGCAGAGAGCGTCGTTCGTCTCGTTGCGGGTCTTTGCCGCGATCTGTGGCCACCGCATCTCCAGGTACTCGAGGGCGAAGGCGTACCAGCTGATGACGGCCGGACCGCGGTGGTTCCCTCCAGAGGGCGGGGCGTCGGAAGCGGCTTCCCTGACGGCCCGGACCAATGAGGAGCCAAGCGCGTCGGCCAGTTCCCGGACGTCCGCCGCACCTCCCGCAGACCGGCTTCCGGCGAACTTCGCGGCCATCACGGTCCTCGCCCCGCACCTCCTTCGGGGAACGCCGTGCATCTGAAACGTCGAACTCCTCATGACGCCCACCACCTCTCTCATCAGGGTGAACGCATCAGGCCATCCGCCGATGGCACGGGAAATGAATCGAGGCGCACCATTGCTCCGCAAGCCGAGATGCACACACCCTCGAGCGGGGAGGATGGGAGGTAGGATTAGTGGCATGAGTGAGCCCACCGGCAAGTACTCGATCACCATGCCGCGCGACATCGCCGAAGCCGCCAAGGCCCGCAGCGGTCCCTCCGGCCTGTCCGCCTACGTGGCCTCGGCCGTCGCCCGCCAGATCGAACGGGACAACCTCAACGAACTCATCCAGGTCGCCGAAGCCGAGCACGGCCCCGTCACGGACGAGCAGATCCAATCTCTCCGTGACCAGCTCCACCAGGCACGCCACGAGCAGACACAGCGCGGAGCGAACGCCGCGTGACCCGCTCCCCCGCCGTCCCCAGCGGCACCCTCGTGCTGGACAGCGAGGGGCTGGCCAAAGCCGTCCTGCGCGACCCAACGGTAACCGGCTGGCTTGCCCTGGCCCGCGCAGATGACCTGCGCGTGATCACCTCGGCGGCCACCCTCGTGGAAGTGGTCCACCCCCGGATCAACAGGCCGGCCCTGGAGTGGACACTCTCCCGCCTCGTCGTGGAACCGGTCACCGAGCCAATCGCCCGGCACGCCGCCACACTCCTCGCCGACGCCGGTCTCCACGGCCACAAGTACGCCATCGACGCCATGCTCAGCGCCACCGCCCTGGCCGCCCCCGGACCCGCCACCGTCCTCACCTCCGATCCCGATGACCTCACCGCGCTGTGCGGCGGACGCGTCACCGTCATCAAGGTGTGACCAGACCGGGCGGCATCGGAATTTGCCCGTCGGTCATTCCTTGCCCTGAAGCCCGATCCACGACTCGAACGCCATCAACTGTTCGCCCGCAGCACCGAGCGAGCAGGGAGCGGACTCGTACTGTACCGACAAGTTGACCTCGTACAGCTTGTACACCGCCGGAGAGGTTTCCCCCGCCATCGATGCCTTTCTCAGGGCTCGCGCCACGCCGTCGACGTTCGCCGCGCGCAGGGCGTCCGTGACCTCCGGCCACACGGTTTCCGCGATGTGGCCACAGAGCTCCATCAGGAAGCGGCCCGCTCGCACCGCGCGGTCGGAGATGGCCTCCTGTCTTGCCTTGTGCAGGTGGTCCGCGAGGTGGTCGTTCCGCTCGTCCTCGCTGTCCCACGAACCGTCGTCGTAGATCTCCCTCCGATCGATCGCGGCTTGGAACTCTTGATCCAACTCTTCTTGGGTGAGCGTGGGATGGGACGCCTTGACGTCCTTCAGGCGCTTCATGTGCGTCTCCACGGGCGCGGCGGGAAATGGACCCCCGTCCCGCAGCGCGGTCAGCAGCACGACGGTGTCGGCGGCTCGCCGAAGCTGCTCGTTGTCGACCAGGCCGTACAGCTCGTAGGCGTATCGTTCAACGGCCCCGGGTGGCGAAACGCCCGTTGCCGAGTGGGCACAGGGCTTCGACAACCCGTTCCTTCTTCGGGTCGTAGCCGCCAAACTCTCATGTCCACGGGGTGGTCATGGCCGGTGCCCACTCAGTGTGGTGGGCAGGCCTGCGAGGTCGGGCAGGACAACATTCGCCCCGCGTGCCCGCATGGCGCCCGCTGTGTCGGCGTGGCGCGACCGGTCGATACCGATGACCAGGCCGAAGTGGCCACGGCGCCCCGCCTCCACTCCGGCGATCGCGTCCTCCACGACGGCCGCGCCTGCCGGAAGGGTGCCGAGCATCCCGCTGAAGATCTGCTCCTTCCTGGCAGCGACCGCCCCCACCGTGTCGCAGCCAGGGTCGTCATCGGGCACGCCCGTCGGCAGGTCGATCCCGCGCGCGGTCAGGAAGGCGAGTGCGCCGTCGTAGCGGGGCTTGCCGTCTACCAGCTCCCGGTACTCACCGTCGGCGTCGAAAGGCCGTTGCCTCTCGACGCCGGACGCCCACGCGCCCAGGCAGCCGTCGAAGCGCCGCGAGGCCTGTGGCCAGAGCGCGTCGCCTCCAGCACCTACGACCGGGCCTGGCACGAAGCCCGCGATCTAGCCCTACCGCCTGAACTTGTGGGCTCACCCCTCGCGGCCCGCCCCTACGATCTCCGCCACTCCGCCCTGTCCACCTGGCTGAATGCTGGAGTCGACCCAACCGAGGCCGCCAAACGCGCCGGCAATAGCGTCGAGGTACTCCTGACCCGCTATGCCAAGTGCCTGTACGGACGCCAATCGATCGCGAACCAGCGCATCGAGCGATTGCTGAACGAATACTCGCAAGACGCCGACTCTTCGGCATTCTAGAGAGCACGGTTACCAGAGTCGTTTAATGGAAAGGCTACATCATCCGGTACGTCATTCGTCCAGGCGCTGGATTTTCACCGCGCGGGCGTCACCGTTGGTGGCTAGTCCGTCGATTAGACGCTGGATCAAAGCCCTACCCGATGGTTCCAGCTCGGATGAGCTCCGTAGGATTTCTAGCCATCCCGGGAGTCTCCAGGAGCGTGAAGCGACGGCTTTGTATCGGTCGCCGATCAGATCGTCGACCCACTGCAGGCCGGTTGTCGCTTGCCAGGATCGGGGTGCAGTCTCGATCAAGTCGATGAGGGCATCGACCGACTCGTGAGTAGTGCCCGCGACATTCATCCAACGTGCAATGAGTGGACTGAGGTTCTCGGGGTTGATCCATTCGCCTCTGGCTGTGTTCAAGGAGGCCGAGGGCTCGGAGTCTGCCATATCGAGTGTGGGGTGTGGGATAAGGGCGGCTACTGCATTCCGGCCTTGATAAGGGTGCTGGCGCGGATCGACGCCCGACTCGATTGCGTCCAATACGGTCTGCATGACAGTGGGCCACACGTGAGGCAGCGTGCGACGTAGCTCTGCGTCGTACGTGCATAGCAATGACAGGTCGTGAAGGAGTTGAGCGAGTGCCGGCGCATTGGAGGTGAATTCTCGAAGATGAGCTGCCAGAGGGGAGAAGTTACCTTCGGCTGCAGCACCCATCAATACGCGGATGACACGGCGATGGCATTTTCGGAAAGTTGCCTGACTGTATCCCTCCATGGCCCAGCGAGCTGAACCTTTACGGTGGGCTTCCCAAAGTGCGTTGAGAAGGTGCCGTGCGCGGGACGCGACGCAGCTTCCCGAATGTGCGGCGTCAGTTGCTGCCATGATTGGTCCAGTCAGCCGGTTCACCAGCAGCTGGTCAGCCCCGACCTCGCGGAGGGCCTTCGCAGGTGGGCCGCCGAGTGGTTCGATGGGGCGTCGTTGCAGTTGCTGGTTCCACGGCCCCAGTCGGCAGTCACTGAGACCTGCCTCGACTGCTGTCCAGGCGATCTGATGTCGGCATCCGTCTTGTTTGGGACCGGTACTACGGAGAGCCGACCACGCGCGAGCCAGAGCCGATCGGCTTGTACCAGGCTCCAGATTAGTGTTGCAAGGAGCCGACCAGACGCGGGCCAGGCCCAAGGGCAGTGCGCAGCGTACCTCGTCGAACAGACTGGTCGAGAGGCGGAACAGGGCCTGCTGGACGCTATCGCGGTCGAAGGGTGCTGCATCGAAGGTTTCCAGTAGCAGAAGTGGCACACCAATGGCGGCTGAGCGGTCGGCGCCCATGGAGTGCAGACTCGACATCACGGAGTATTCGTTCACATTTGGATGCAGTGCGGTGTCGAGCAGGAGGTTGGCCGCCCAGGCGATGTCGTCCCTGGCGATGTCGATGAAGCCGTCAGCGTGGGCGACCATGGCTGCCGCAGCCGTCGCCGCCATGGGATCCATAGGCTGGGGCAATACTTGCTCGGGCGGATCGGCAGCAAGGGATCGGGCCAGTTCCAGGTCTGCCGTGAGGGTGTCGAGAGGGGCGGACCTGTCTTCGTTTTTGGCGTACGTAACGAGAAGCCGGATCGCCTGCTGGTTCCGTGCGTGTTCCGCATTCTCTGGAGCAAGCCCAGTGACGACCTCTGGGGGCGGTACGTACTGGACGCCAGTGCGGCCGTCGTCCAGTTCGACCAAGTGATAGTTCTGCGCGTAAAGCCGGCTTGCCCACCCCTTGATCATCGAAAGAGTGCCGCTGGTGGCCCGGCTGCCGAACACGGTGTCACTGCCGCGGCGCAGCAGTTCGTCGCCTACCTCGTGAAGGACAGTAAGGCGGTCCAGGTTCCCAGTTAGAAGGGCTGTACCGGTGGTCTGTTCTGCAACCTCAAGGAAGGTGAGGCGTCGCCTATCGCCGCCAACGGTGTCGGATGAGTCGGCTCCTTGGGCGTGAGGGTTGAGCTCAGCCACAGCACGGATGGATTCCAGGTGCCAGATTCCTGGTTGAGCCAGCCAACGGTCGAGTTCTGTGCCGGCGGAATTTGGGTGACGCACCAGCATGCCAACGATCAGGCCGGGCATGGCCAGGTTTCTGCAACCCCGCATCAGTAGTTCGGTAACCTCGCTGATGGGCAAACCAAGCTTATCGACGAGGTGGTCGGCGAATAGCTCGACGGAGAGTAGCGCACTCATGCACGGGTATGGGCCGACGCTGGTGCCTCGGTACCACGACCACACATGCTCATCACCGATGTACAGCTGACGGCCGCCACCGGGAAGATCGAGTTCCACCCCTCGAAATGGCTCGTCTGAGTCCGCGCCGAAGGATGAGGATTTCCCGCGTCGCCCGACTCGCGTCGAGGCAGCGTGGTCGAGCAGGCGGTGAATCATTTGGAGGGTCTCGATCGGCTTGGCTCTGAGGAGCCAGGAGAACGGCCCGAAGTCCCAGCCAGCCATCGGGCCGAAGACGCCGAGAGTCTTGGTATGCCCGCGCACACCCTCGTCTAAGGGATCGGGGTGGGAATACCAGGGGTCATCAGTGCGGGGCTTCTCGATGTAGTACGCCTCGGTAAGCAAGAGCAGCAGTCCTGGGTGGGTGCGTGCCATCGATCGAGCGGTGTGCTCCGATTCGACGGCAGGCGCCAGGAATCCGCCGCCTTCTTCAGCGAGGCCACGCAGGAAGGCTTCTGCGCGGCCATCAAGATCTGCGCCGAGCATCGCGATCGCCTCGACGGCGTTCTCGTCGTGCCGCTCGGGGTCGACCGCCAACAGCGCGTCGCGAACCTGCTGACGCAGCGGAAGTGCCGCAGAGCCTGCAGCGACCAGGCCCCGGAGCCAGGCCAGTACTAGCTTCCATACGAGGGCTGGGATACCGGGCGATGTGTGGATGCTGCCATGCTGATCCGGGTAAAGGCCGGTGCTGTGGGTGAGCTGCACCATGGGGGCCAGGATGACAGGGTCGCCGATGCCATTGCGGCTGTGTCCGTCTAGGACGAGGCGGAGCAGCATAGCGAGCTTGTCCGGTTGCCCTTCTTCATGGGTGAGCGCGGGCCAGGCTGCGGTGAGGGCTTCGCTCGCCGAGCCGAGGGTCAGTATGGCTTCGAGGGGAAGTTCGGCCCATCGATCACCGTGGTCGACGGAGATGGGGTCGAATACCTGTTGCAGTTCCATCCGCGCCGACTCGCTGTCCCGACCCGCATTGGCGAGTGTCGCTTGACATGCCAGGCGTACCGCCCGCAGCGCCCACCGCGGGGCACCGGCAGCTTCCAGTAGCTCCCATCCATCCTTGAGGAGGAGATGGGCGACCGCAAGGTCACGAACGAGATCGCTGGCGAAGTCGTCGAACGGCCTCCAGGCACGGTTGGGGCCGGCGGGCAAGAGGAGCCCGTCTGAACGCAGCGAAGGGAGTGCCGCCGGGTCCGGCGCTTCGACGGCCGTCGAAGCGGAGAGCAGGCGTCGACGTGCGAGAGCGGCCATCGCCTGCTCCCTGGCATCCGGGGACGGGCGGCCCGGTGTCGTCCTCTCACCGTCGCGTACCAGCTGACTCCATACTGCGGCGAAGACGTCGGCTTCCGACAGGGCGCCGTCAGGCAGGACTTGCGTGGCGTCGGCTCTGAGTAGGAGGTCGACGAGTCCCGGCCGGCCCAGTAGCCACGCTGCCCGGGACTGCTGGCCGAAGCGAGCTACGGAGGGGAACGCCTGCGTCAGTTTCTCTTTCTCGACGTCGGTGAGTTGCGGCACCTCGTGCTGCTCAGGCCGCGCAGCTGCTGGTGATGCGGCGTCGTTGGCTTGTTGCAGTGAGTCCAACACCGCGCGTGCTGCGTCAGTTCGAGTTACTGCGGCCACGCCGAACCCCGCCCGCAACGCGGCAACGGCCAGATCGGTAAGCAACCTCCGGTGGTCTTCCAGGACGGCTTCAGCACCATCGATGACCAGAAGCCGCACGGTGGTAGATTCCGCCTCTTGCAAGACCTCTGCGAGTGGACGGCCAAGGTCGGCTTCGAGAGCGGCAACTGTGGGAGGAAGATCTCGCAGACTCACGGCAGCCACGGTGGCACCGGCCTGTTGCAGGTCATCGACCGTACGCAGGGCGAGTGCGGACTTGCCTACATCCGGCTCGCCTAGGACGACTAGTGTGCCCTGGCAGGCCCCAGTTTGAGCAAGCCTCTGACCCAGAGCCTGGCGGGCGTTGATGCGATCGAGTTCGAGGTGTCCTTGTGTGTCGGTCAAACCCCGGCCGGTGTTGTCGCGCAGCATCTCGGCGTACCGGTCGAGGATCTTCCAGGCAGGACTGGAAGGCGGTGCCACGTCTGGCAGGGCGTCCAGGCTCAGGCTGCATCCGAGTGCCGTCTCCAGTCGGCTGCATTCGTCCGGGGAGAGGGTCTGGGCCCAGCGGTCCACTCTGCTCGCGGCAAGGCGGCCTGGACCGTCGGTGAGATGGTGCTTGGCGATGACTCCGATGATTCGACCGCTGCTGAACACGGCAGCGCCTGACATGCCTTCCCAGGGGGAGGACTGCGGCTCTGGGAGCATGGCGGGTGGAGTGACCGTCAGGTCGAGGGTTCCTTCGCGTCGATTGGAGAGAACCGTGCAGGTGGCCTGCACGTGTGCGGAGTCCCGGTAGAGCATGCCGTCTGTGCCATGACGGAGCTTGTAGCGGGGGAATCCGATGGCGCTGCAGCGCAGTTCGACATCACGCTCGCCGACCTGGCCGAAAGCGGAGGGGGTGAGTGGCTCCCTTGCGCTGTTCGGGCTCGGGATAGCAAGGACGGCGACATCGGTGCCCGGGTGCGCCCAATCCGCCACTGCTTCGACTGTCCGCTCGGTCGGTCGGTCGGCGTCGAAGCGGACTCGTAGGACCGTCGCGTCCGCGATGACGTGAGCGGCGGTTAGTACCCTGCCAGTCGACACCAGGTAGCCGGAGCCGCGGCGAGACCGGCCGTCCGGCAGAGTCACGATGATCTCGGCGGCGCGATCGATGTGCAGCCCGGCCATCCGCACCGCACCGCGGTTAGCGTTCGTTGTCGACCTCATCTCCTGAGATCAGGACAGGGTGCTGTGTGCCATCCGGTGCCACCAGCTTCGGCTGCAGGGTGAGACTGATGCGATGGGTCTGCGATGTCGCGAACTTGCCTTCAGCGTTTGCTTCGACAACCCAGAAGTGGACTTTCCCGCCAGCCCCGGCCGTCCGCTCCACTGCCACGGTCGTCTCTATCTCCACCGGGCCTAGCTCGAACCGAACCGGTCCGACTGGCCCGTTGCTCATCGCGGTGTTCAGTTCCTGCCGCAGCTGCTGGACCATCTCTGAAAGTTCGATCACGTTGTCCTCGTTACAGCCGGTTCCGCTCGGTCCCGGAATCCTATCGGCGGCACTGGTCCGACGGGGCGCGAACAGCTTGCATGGCGGCCACCCCAAGGCTTGCTGGCTCTGGGCGAAGGTCGCGAGGTCCCACTCACCGCACAAGTGGCTGGCTAGAAGACTGATGAAAATGTTGGGTTCTGGCCCCGCCGCGGGAGCGGCGGGGCCAGACTCGTTTTCGTGGTTCAAGGGGAGTGGGTCGGGGAGACGGTCGGGCCGGATGTGTGGGCTACGTGCCGGGAGTTGATCCCGGTCGGGAGCGTGTTCGCGTTCCTGGCCGAGCATCGTGGGCAGCTGTTTCCCGCGGTGATGTTCGAGGACATGTATCCGTCGGCGAACGGCCGTCCGTCCATGCCTCCGCAGATCCTGGCCGCGGCGATCACGCTGCAGGCCCTGCACGGGATGTCGGACTTCGAGACGGTCCAGG
>NZ_JAGGOT010000084.1 GCF_018614195.1 Streptomyces sp. ISL-43 | reverse complement strand
CGTCCAGCGCCTGGAAAAGCTCCTGGAGGACACCGGGATCAAACTGTCCGCGGTCGCCTCCGACATCATGGGCGTCTCCGGGCGGGCCATGCTCGAAGCCCTCGTCAACGGCGAACGTGACCCGCAGACCCTCGCGGACATGGCCAAACGCAGGCTCCGCCACAAGATTCCCGCACTCACCGAGGCGCTGACCGGACGCTTCCGTGAGCACCACGCCTTCCTGGTCCGCCTGCACCTCGACCAGTACGACCAGCTCACCAGCATGATCGAGCAACTCAGCGGACGCATCGAGGAGGCGATGGCCCCCTTTCGTGACGCCCTCGACCTCCTCGACACCATCCCCGGAATCAACCAGGCAACCGCCGAAGTGATCATCGCGGAAACCGGCGGTGACATGACCCGGTTCGCGACGGCCAAGCACCTCGCGTCCTGGGCAGGGGTCTGCCCCGGCCACCACGAGTCCGCCGGCCGCACCAAGAACACCAAGGTCCGGCCCGGCAACCCCTACCTCAAAGGCGCACTCGGCCTCGCCGCGTTCGGCGCGGTCAGAACCAAGGACACCTACCTCGCCGCCCGTTACCGGCGGCTGACCGCCCGCCGCGGCCCGCTCAGGGCACTGGTCGCCGTCGAGCACTCGATCATCACCGCGATCTGGCACATGCTCACCGACCACAAGCCATACGACGAACTCGGCGGCACCTACTTCACCCAACGCGACCCCGAACGGGCCACCCGCCGCGCGATCACCCAGCTCAACCAGCTCGGCTACACCGTCACCCTCAACCCACTGGAAACCGCGGCCTGACCCACCCCGCACCGGACACCCGACAGCCACCAACGACCACCGGGCACCCAGCCATGCCCACACCCACCCTGAACTGCTGCTATTTACGCGTCAGACGCTATGCACATGCCCCAGTGCCGGGTGATTCCCAAGCTTATAGCGCGGGTTCGATTCCCGTCATCCGCTCTTACAAGAAGGCCCAGGTCAACGACCTGGGCCTTCTTCGTTGCCTAGACCTCTCGACCCTCACCGTGCCCTCCGCGTGCCCCAACTCGCGGAAATGCCCTGCCCGGAGACTCCTTCGCGCACCGCTGGCACCACCCGAGCGCGGGACCGTCTCGCAGCGCGAGACGCCTTTCCTGTGACCTGCACCACAAATAGAGTCGGTTCATGTGAATTCGATTCCGCAAAGCGGAGGTTGGCAGGACACGTCCCGCTCAGACGGTCGCGGCCCCGCGACCTGCACCTGCCAGCTGTACCGACCCGCGGGCCGACCCATCAGCGACGACCCCGCGACTGGGGTGCGGCCTGCGCAGGCACCGCTCCGGTCCCATGCTCCGGACACGCAGAACCCGACATGCACAATATCTGATAATTAGGCGCTATTCAGGCCTCAGGTCAAATATAGGGAGCTCATGCCATGTCACGGACGTAACGCACCTGCGGTTTCTGGCACCTTGTTACGCGAGGTGCGGAGCCGAACGGAAAGGGGACACCGAGATGATGCGCGACCGTCGGGCCGCCGGGTGGGGTCGCCGTGGTGGGGCGAAATTCGTCGCAGGTGTGACCGTGGGAGCGATCGCCCTTCTTTCCGGCTGCGATGTACTCAAGCCCTACACGCCACCGCGGCCTCCCTCCAAGGGGGCCCTCACCTTCTACGTGAGTCCAGACGGCGACGACGATCACGACGGGCTGTCCGAGGCGACCGCCTGGCGCACCCTCGGCAAGGCCGACCAGGTGCCGTTCCGGCCGGGAGACCGTCTCCGGCTCAAAGGCGGCGCGCGCTTCACCGGGGGGCTGACGATCGGTCCGCGGGATGCGGGCAGCGCACCGAAGCCGGTGGTGATCGATTCGTACGGCACCGGTCGGGCCACCATCGCGACGCGGGGCACAGCCGGCATCACCGTGTACAACACCGCCGGCGTGGAGATCCGGAATCTGACCCTCGTCGGCGATGCCAAGGCTCAGCGCAGTGCGGACGGCATCACCTTCTTCAACGACCGCCGGGACGGAAAGCCCCTGGACCACCTGCGGATCTCCGGGGTCGACGTGTCCCGATTCCAGCACGGGATTCACCTTGGAACAGGCCCGAAGTCCGCCGGCTTCCGCGACATCCGGATCAGCGACTCGGCAGTGCACCACAATCAGAACGCCGGGCTGGCCACCTACGGCCCCCCCTTCAGGGCCAAGGAACCGGGCTACGCCCACGAAAGGCTCGAGATCACGCGGGTCAAGGCGTACAGCAATCCCGGAGACCCGACCGCGGACGACCGCAACACCGGCAGTGGAATCATTCTCGGCAGCTTGCGCGGCGCCACCGTTCAGCAGTCGGTCTCGTACGACAACGGTGCGAAGTCCTCGGCCCGCGCCCAGGAGGGGCCCGAGGGCATCTGGACCTACGACTCGACCCGTGTCGTCATCCAGAACAACAAGGCGTACCGCAACCGCACCGGCTCACGCGTCGACGGCGGTGGATTCGGTCTGGACAACAACGTGTCATCGTCGGTACTCCAGTACAACCTGTCCTACGGCAACGACGGCGCGGGCTTCCTCGTCTATTCGGGAGAGTCGACCAACGCCCACAAGGACAATGTCGTGCGGTTCAACTACAGCTGGGACGACGCCCGAAAGCTGCCCTGGTACGGCGGCATCGTGGCCTACGGCAACCTCATGCGCGATCTGGACATCTACCACAACACCGTGGTCCTGCGGTCGACCGGCATCGAACGGCCCCCGGCCCTGCGCCTCCGCAACGGTATGAGCGGAGTCAGTATCCGCAACAACATCTTCGTTACCAACGGTGCCCCCGTCGTGGATTCGGACACGAACTACACACAGGCTCTCGTGCGTCTGCAGGGCAACGACTACTACAGCACCGGCGACTGGAAGCTGCAGTGGGGCAAGGCGCGGTACTCCGACTTGGCCGCCTGGCGGAAGTGGGCCGGACAGGAGCGGATGGGCGCCGTCATGACGGGCAGCAGCGCGGACCCGTGTCTCATGGGCGCGGTGGCCCCGGTCACCGATCTGGCCGGGGCCACCCCTCTGGTCTCGCAGTGCGCCGACGAGCTGGACGGCGCCGTCAAGCTGCGGTCGGTCGGCGTCGACCCCGGCCCGGTCGACTACTTCGGGGCCCGGCTGAGCACGGCGCCCTCCGCGGGTGCCGCGCAGCCGCGTAGCGAGGACTGAGCGAGACCGCTGCCGCGCTGGGGTGCGGGCACCGTGGCGGGGCCCGGCCTGCCCAGTGCCCGGACGGTCCAGCCGGCGGAGCGCCACAGACCCGCGTCGAGGTTGTTGCGGGCGTCGACCAGCCGCGGTGCGCACACCACGCGTGCCAGCTTCACCGGGTCGACCTCCCGGTAGTGGCTCCACTCGGTCAGGTGCAGCACGACATCCGCTCCCCGGCACGCGGTCAGGACGTCCGTCTCGTACCGCAGTTCGGGGTGGGCCACGCAGGCGTTGTAGATCCCTTCGGGGTCATGGACCCGTACCTCTCCACCCTCGCGGTGGATCGCCGCCGCCACGGCAAGGGCCGGAGAGTCGCGGACGTCGTCGCTGTTCGGTTTGAAGGTGGCGCCCAGGACGGTGATCCGGTGTCCGGAGAACGCACCACCGACCAGGTCGCGGGCGATGGCGACGGTCCGGCGCCGCTGGCGCAGGTTGATGTCGTCGACCTGACTCAGGAAGCTCACCGCCTCCTCGACGCCGAGTTCCCGGGCCCGGGCGGTGAATGCCCGGATGTCCTTGGGCAGGCAGCCGCCGCCGAAGCCGAGACCCGCGTTGAGGAAGCGGCGCCCGATGCGGGTGTCGTGTCCGAGCGCGTCGGCGAGGGTGCTCACATCGGCACCGGCCGCGTCGCAGACCTCCGCCATCGCGTTGATGAACGAGATCTTGGTCGCGAGGAAGGAGTTCGCCGCGACCTTGACCAGCTCGGCGGTGGCGGGGTCGGTGCTGATGTACGGGATGCCGGCCTCGAGCATGGGGGCGTACACCTCGCGCAGGGTCCGGTCCGCACGCGGTGAGGTGACGCCCGCCACGAGCCGGTCGGGCCGCAGTGTGTCCTCGACCGCGAACCCCTCTCGTAGGAACTCCGGGTTCCAGGCGACCTCCACGTCAGCACCCGCAGGGACAAGACTTCTCATCCGGGCCGCGATGCGGGGGGTGGTGCCCACCGGGACGGTGGACTTACCCACGATCAGGCAGGGACGCGTCAGGTGGGGAGCCAGCCCGTCGATGACGGCGTCGACGTATCGCAGGTCGGCTGCATTCGAGCCGGCCTGCTGAGGCGTGCCCACGCAGACGAAGTGCACCTCGCCGAAGGCTGCCGCCTCGCTGAGGGAGGTGGAGAAGCGCAGGCGCCCGGAGCCGATGGCGCGGGTCAGTACGTCGTCGAGGCCTGGCTCGAAGAAGGGGGGTCTGCCCTCGGTGAGAGCTCTGATCTTTTCTGCATCGACGTCCACGCCGAGGACCTCGTGTCCGATGTCCGCCATGCACGCGGCGTGCACGGCTCCGAGGTATCCCGTGCCGATGACGGTCAAACGCATGCGAATCTCCTGTCTGACGAGCTGGTGTGAGTGGGATGGAGTGAGTGGGATGGCGTGATGAACCGGAGACGGACTCGGACGCGTCAGCCCGTGTAGCCCGAGGGGTTGAGTTCCTGGAAGTGCCAGGCGTCGCGGCACATCGCGGCGAGATCACGGGTCGCGGCCCAGTTCCAGGCCTCCGCCACCGCGGTGGGATCGGCGACGAGTTCGGTCACGTCTCCCGGGCGGCGCCCGGTGACTTCGTAGGGGATCGGCCTGCCGGACGCCCGCTCGAAGGCGGCGACGAGGTCGAGGACGGAGGACCCCACCCCGGTGCCGAGGTTGAAGACCCGCATTCCGTTCTCGTCCCCGAGGTGCTCCAGCGCGCGGCGATGGCCCTCGGCCACGTCCATGACGTGGATGTAGTCGCGGATGCCGGTCCCGTCGGGTGTGGGGTAGTCGTCGCCGAAGACGCTGAGCCGTTCGCGGCGGCCGACGGCGACCTGCGCCAGGTACGGCATGATGTTGTTGGGCACTCCCCTGGGGTCTTCACCCAGCAGCCCGGACGGGTGCGCGCCGACCGGGTTGAAGTACCGCAAGGCCAGCACGCTGAGCTCGGGCAGGCGGCGGCAGGTGTCGGCCAGTACTTGCTCGCAGAGCCACTTCGTCGAGGCGTACGGGTTGGTCGGGGCCGCCGGATCCCCTTCCGTCAGGGGCACCTTGGTGGCGTCCCCGTAGATCGAGCAGGACGAGGAGAACACCAGCCGGTGCACTCCGTGCCCGTGCATGGCCGACAGCAGGGCGGTCGTGCCGCCGACGTTGATGTCGTAGTAGGCGATCGGGATCTCCACGGACTCGCCCACCGCCTTCTTCGCGGCGAAGTGGATCACTGCGTCGATAGGGTGCGAGTCGAATACCGCATCCAGCGCGTGCCGGTCCCGCATGTCGGCCCGGTAGACGGCGGCGATAGGTCGTCCCGCGATCTTCGCGACGCGCTCCAGGGACTCCGGTGAGCTGTTCGAATGGTCGTCGATGACGACCACCTCGTAGCCGTTCTCAAGCAGTTCGACACAGGTGTGGCTGCCGATGAAGCCGGCGCCGCCGGTGACCAGGACCGTCGTGGGCATGGGGGTGGGATCCTTTCTCCGTGATCGTCTGTGGGGGTGGAGGGCCGGTGCGCCGGTGTCACCAGCCGAAGATGCCCGCCGCGTAGACGGGGAACAGGCCGATGGCCAGGGCGAGCGGCAGCAGCGTGAGGGTTCCGGTGAGCAGGGGCATGCGGGCCGTCACCGCCGCCTTGTGCGTGGGTACTCCCGCCGCACGGGCCATCTCGCGGATGTGCAGCCCGGCGATGGTGAGGGTGACCACGGCGTACGAGAGGGAACCGAGGATGCACAGGAAGACATATCCCGCGGCGGGGCCGGTGAGCTCGCCGGTCACGGCCGCGCAGGACAGGGTGGTGGTGATGATCAGGTAGGGCGCCACGAGCCGCAGCGGCAGGGGCTCAAGCCCGTCCGTCGACTTGGGGGTCACCTTGAAGACCACCGGCCGCGGGCGCAGCTTCTGCACCAGGGCCGCACCCACCCCCCAGGCGACGAAGGGCCAGCGGGCGAGCCCGAAGAGCCAGCTCTCCCAGCTCAAGATCGGTGCTTTTGCGGGGCGGAGCAGGCCGCGCCTGCGCACGAGCACGGTGAGGAGCAGCAGCCATACGGACATCGCCCAGAAGTGGCCGAGGAACGAGAAGTAGTTCACGTTGATCCAGGGCAGACCGGTGACGGCCGCGACCGGAGGCAGAGCCAGCGCCATGGTCGTGGTCGCGGCGAGCAGCGGGTAGTACGACAGGGCGAAGGCGAAGCGCAGGCGCAGCCACCCGCGCATGCGGCCCAGGTGGCGCGGCAGCATCCCGAAGAGCATCACCGCGAGACTGCGGGACCACTGGAACTCCTGGGTGGCCATAGCGGCGAACGTGACGGGTCCGTCGCCGCGCGCGTGAGCGTCGATGGCGAACGATCCTTGCCAGCCGGCCGAGTTCATCAGGAATGTGGTCGAGAAGTCCTCTGCGAGTTCGGGCCCGATGCCGCCGATGTCCCGCACCGCCTCCGTACGCACCGCGTAGTGGGAACCGATGCACACGGGCGCGAGGCCGGCCGAGTGGCCCAGCTGAACCGCCCCGTGAAAGACGGCTTCACGATGCAGTCGGCCCCGGGCGGACCAGGACGCCTCAGCATTGGCGTCGCACACGCTCGGAGCTGCGACGTAGCCGATAGCGGGATCGGAGAACGGCCGCACCATCTCGGTCAGGTACGTACGGCTCGGCACGTGATCGCAGTCCAGCTGCGCGACGACGTCGTAGTCGCGGTAGCCCCAGTGGTCGTAGAAGTAAGCGAGGTTGCCCTCCTTGCAGCGCGTGCGGCGCGGCCAGGTGAGCCGGTGGTAGTCCGGGCGGTCCCGGCGGCAGGAGACCCGGACTCCGTTCGCCTCGCACCAGTCCAGGCTGTCGCCGGAAGGGTCCTCGTCGCACAGCCATACGTCGTACGGGTGGGGGTAGTCCTGGCGAAGCATCGCCTCCAAGGTGGTGCGGGCGATGTCCCAGTGCTCCGACGGAGCCCGGGTGACCACGAATGCGGCACGCACCACCGGGACTTCGATCCGCGGGTCGAACCGGCGCAGGCGGACGATCGCGACCCAGAAGGGCAGGGGCAGCAGCGCGAGGTAGAGCAGCAGCGCACTGTTGACGGCCAGGCCCACCCAGCCGATCCGGTGCTCGGGACGCAGCCACCAGACCCAGAACCAGACGAGGCAGGCGACCCACCCCAGGGTGAGCACCGCCACCTTCAGCCTGTCGGCCGTGCCGAACTGGCGGACGAAGCTCGTCGGGCGCGTCTCCAGAGCGCGGCTCGGATGGGCGAACACGGGCCCGTCGGGAGGAATCTCGGCGACGCGGCCACGGGAGAGCTCGCGGATCTGATCCTTGAGTGTGGTCTCCGCTCCGGACGGGCTGGGGATGCGCCCATCGGTCGCGGGAGCCTCGCGTACGAGCCCTGGCTTGGTCGGGGTCATATGAGCGCACTCCGAAATGATCTAGATGTGGCGGCGCGAGAGACTCACGGCCGCCTTGGAGGGAAGGGCCGGCGGGGAGAGGCGTGCGGTGACGCCGCTGCCCGCCGGAGGGGAGGGTCCGAGCTCGTTCAGGCCTGTGCGGGGACGGATTCCGGCCTGTCGGACACAGCGCCGGCGTACTTCCTCGGGGGCGGCATCCCGTCCTCCTGGCCGCCGCGGATCGCGGCGGCCCCGGCCGAGAGGTCTGCGGGGCGGGAGGCGAACCAGTCGCTCGTCCTGCGCAGCCCCTCCTCGATGTCCACCTCGGGCGACCAGCCGAGCGCGTCCCGCGCACGGGAGATGACCGGGCGTCTGCGGGTCGGGTCGTCGACGGGGAGCGGGTGGTACTGGATCTCCGACAGTGAGCCGGTGAGTTCCAGCACCATCTCGGCGAGCTCGGTGACCGTTCGCTCCACCGGATTCCCCAGGTTGAAGGGTCCGGCCTCGGAGGAGTCGAGCAGGGCGACGAGTCCGCGGACCAGATCGTCGACGTAGCAGAAACTGCGCGTTTGCTTTCCGTCGCCGTAAATGGTCAGGGGCTCGCCAGTGAGGGCCTGGGTGATGAAGCTGGAAACCACCCGTCCGTCGTGCGGGCGCATGCGCGGACCGTAGGTGTTGAAGATCCGTGCGATGCCGACATTCAGACCGTGGGTGCGGCGGTATGCGACCGAGATCGCCTCGGCAAATCGTTTCGCCTCGTCGTACACGCTGCGGGGTCCGACGGAATTGACGTTGCCCCAGTAGTCCTCGTCCTGCGGGTGGACCAGAGGGTCGCCGTAGACCTCACTCGTCGACGCGAGGATGAATCGGGCACGGTGGCGCAGTGCGAGACGGAGCGCGTTCTCCGTGCCCCTGCTGCCGACGGCGAGCGTCTCCAGCGGCTGGCGCAGGTAGTCGGGCGGTGACGCGGGGCTTGCCAGGTGAGCGACGGCGTCGACGGGGCCGGGGACCTCCGCGGTGGCGCTGACATCTGCACGGATGAATTCGAATGCCGGATTGGGGAGCAGGTGTGCGATGTTCCTGGGCTCGCCTGTCGAGAAATTGTCCAGGCACACTACGGAGTCCCCGCGCCTCAGCAGGGCCTCGCAGAGATGCGACCCGAGAAATCCACCGCCACCGGTGACGGCAACGCGCATACGGTTCTCCAGGAATCGGGAGCGGAAAGCCTGATGTCGCGTTCCTGGCGTAGCCGACCCACGTGCACGGCGACCGGAAGCGAACGGGCTCAGGGGAAACTCAGGCAAAGAATATGGACATACGTAGGACTTTTCTGTGCAGCGCAAATCCGCGCTACGCCGATCGGCCGCCCATCCCAATGCGCCACTCCCCATCGACACAAGGCGCCCTTGCCCTCACGCCACGATCAGCGCATATTTCCGCCTCACCCTCGCGTGTGAGCCGCCGCCGCGCGCGGCGATGGCGTTGCTGACCATCACCTCTGCTTCCTCGCGGATCTCGGGGTGCTCGGCGAGGTAGGCGGCGAGCGCATCGGTCGCGCGCCTGTAGGCGTGCTGGGCGCGCTGGGCGGTCGCGTTGGCGACAGCCACGTCGTCGATCAGTTCCATGGCCGGGCCTGCGGCCAGCGTCGGCGGTCCGACCAGGTTGGTCAGGGACAGGCCGAAGATCTCCGCGAAGCCGATGGCCTCGTCGAGGTTGATGCGGCGCTTGCGGTTCTCGATACGCCAGACCGCCGACGGGTTCATCTCGTAGCCGGCCTCGTTGAGCAGGTCGGACACCAAGGTGGTGCTCCATCCCCGCTTGTCGCGCTCGACCTTGATCCGCGTGGCGACGTTGTCTTCGCCCTTGAGGAGTACGCCCTCGGGCTCGTCCTCGCAGGACACACCCCATGAAGTGGCAATGGATCGGCCTGATCGCCTTCTCGCTCACCCTGCTGCCCGCCGCGGTGGCGATGATCACCGATCGGGTGCCGGGCCGCCTGCGGGGGAAGCTGGCACCCGTGCGACCGCGCGGCTGGGCCTTCCTGCTGATCTACGCCACCGCACCCGTCAACGCCGTGCCGCGACTCGTCGGAGCCTCCTCCGACATCACCCTGGCCTGCACTGCCGTCGGCGGCGGCCTCGCGGTGGCCGGGTGCCTGGTGCTGGGTGCTGGGTGCCGCCACCCTCCGACGCCTGCACCGCTCCCCCGCGGCGCCCTCGGAAAGGGCCTGGCGTTGAAACCGGCCCCGACCTTCCGGCCGAGCTGGTGGCGCGAGACCGCATCACTCATCGCGTGGTGGGGAATGATCGCCCTCGCCCTGTGGGTCCTGGGCCGGATGCTCGGCACGCCGGCAGCGCTCGGAGGGAATCCGGTGCATGGAGGCCGAGGAGGAGCGCGGCTGAGCCCGCTCCTTCGGCACCGGTCGGGACCTCCCCGTCAGGGGTTCGCACCGTCAGGGGTTCGCACCGCGGGGCACGACCATGTCGGTCAGCCGGGCGGCACCAGGTTCAAGGGACGACCAGGGCCCCGGCACGCGCAGCACGGCGATCGCGGATGTCGGGAACTTCGTACGGGTCTGCTCCAGCGCGTAACCGTCCGACTCACTGGCAAGCAGCAGGACCAGCTCCTGCACGCCGGGGTTGTGCCCGATCAGCATCAGCGTCCGTACTTGCGCGGGGATCTCTCGTACGACGTCGAGCAACTCCCCGGCGCTCGCCCGGTAGATGCGTTCCTCGTGGATCACCGCAGCGCCGGCGCCGAACTCGGCCGCGACGAGGTCCCACGTCTGGCGGGTGCGACGGGCGGGGGAACACACGACGAGGTCGGGAACACAGTCGGCCTCGCGCAGCCAGCGGCCGGCCGCCGGGGCGTCGCGGCAGCCGCGCGGGGCGAGTGGCCGCTCGGAGTCCGCCACGTCCTGCGGCCAGGCGGACTTGGCGTGCCGCAGGACGACCAGGCGCCGCAAGGTGCCCGGAGTCATGGCGTCGCCGGGCGCTGGTGGCCGACCTCGCGCGCGAGGTCCAGCCCGAGGACGCGGTCGAGAAAGGCGAACACCTCGAACTTGGCACCGGCCGGCACGTCGGCGCGCTTCGCCACGCTGACCAGCATGTCCAGGACAGCGGGGACGCCGAGATCATCGGCGAGCGCGGCACGGGCCTGTCGCAGCACGTCGGCGGGGATCGGCCTGGACGGCTCCTGCGCCCAGTCGGCCACCTGCTGCCGCCAGTGCCTCAGCATCCGCCGGGCCTCGGCGAGCGCCGCGCTGGTGACCGTGACCGGCGTGCGGTAGGCGTGGCCGAGCAACAGCATCCTCACAGCCAGCGGGTCGGTCCCCTCCGGGGCGAATGCGTCCGGGAGATCCGAGGCGAGGGGGTGGCCACGGTCTGGGACGCCCCCGTCCGGGGGTGCTGGGCTGACCTGGCCCACGTCGATCCGGACCCCGCTGACGGCGTCCTGCATGGCGCTGCCGTACGCGAGCACGTGCACGTCGGCAGCGGCGCACACCGTCTCGGCCAGATGGTGAACGCCGGCGGTGGCGG
Organism: Streptomyces sp. ISL-43; assembly: GCF_018614195.1. Lineage (GTDB taxonomy): Bacteria > Actinomycetota > Actinomycetes > Streptomycetales > Streptomycetaceae > Streptomyces. The sequence continues at coordinate 1,297 of NZ_JAGGOT010000084.1, read as the reverse complement.
GCGGGTGGATGCCGAGAACGGCCATGGCCCGTTCGAGCGTCTGGGCCGGCTCAGGCGGCAGGTCCGGCGTAGTGAGGACCGTGACGGACTGCAGCCCATGCAGCTCCGCGGTGCGCGCCAGTACGTCACCGACCAGAGGCGCCCGCACGTGCACCGCGCCGATCCCGGTGTCGATGACCGGCAGGTGGACGCAGATGCGCAGCAGGTGGCGGTGTGCGGAGGGGATCTCCACGAGGCGGCCGGTGCGAGTGTCGGCGATACGCAGCATGACGCGGAGGCTAGTCGTGGAAACCTCCGGTACGGGGGAGGACCTGACCAGGACGCCAACGTTGTGGAATACCGCGCATCGCACGGTCGCTCACGGCGATAGGTGGCCTGTACCGCCGCGACATCACTGGTGCCGGAGAAGCGCCAGGGGCATACCATGATGAATGGGTCGGTGCACTCTCACGTGCAGCGCCCGGAAGGGCGGCCCCGGCGTGTGAATGTGCCGGGGCCGTTGTGTCACCCTCGTCGCGCCGCAGGGAGCGGAGAATGATCCATTCAGCCGATATCCGCGAGTGGCGGGACTGCGACGTCGTCGACCCCAAAGGACACAGGATCGGCTCGCTGGAAGCGATCTACGTGCACACCGCTACCGACGAACCGGCCATGGCCACCGTCCTCACCGGCTTGCCCACCCGCCGGCGCCTGGTCTTCGTTCCTCTCGACGAGGCGATCGTGGGACCCGGCTACGTCAAGGTCGCGCACGCCAAGGCAGTCGTGAAGAAGGCCCCGGCCATCGGCACTGATGACGTCCTGCCCGCCGAGCAGGAAGAAGCGATCTTCAAGCACTACGAGATGGCCTACCAGCCCGGCGCCCACGGCGAACGGAAGCTCGCGCGCCGCTGACCGCCCCGAGCCCCGTGCCAGAAGAGGTGTTCGCAATGGCGATCTTCCTGTTCCTGCTTCTCGTGGCCGTCATCCTGGGACTCATCGGCGCGCTGGTGGAGGGCATGTTCTATCTCCTGATCATCGCCATCCTGCTCGTCGTGGCCGACGTGGCCTTCATCGCCACACGACGGTCCCGACGCTCGCATCGCCGCCACCTTCGGTAGTACTCGCAGGGGCCTTCCACCCGTGCCCCATCCGTGCCCTTCGGAGGGGTGAACAGCGGTCGACAGGGGTACAGCGGCACCCCCGCAGCGGGCCACCCAGCAACCAATATTTGCAGGTCAGCAACTCAGCGCACCTTCGGTGCGCGCCGGGGGCGTGGTAAATCCCGTGGCGCGCGCCAGGGGTGCTTCTGTCTGCCCTG
>NZ_JAGGOT010000083.1 GCF_018614195.1 Streptomyces sp. ISL-43 | reverse complement strand
GGGACATGGACCGGGCGTTCGCGGCGACCATCCGCGACCTGAAGTGAATGTGCGACGCAGACAGCGGCCTCTCGCCCGGGTTCAGGCGAGGGGCCGCTGTGGAGTACGAGGTCCAATACAGGGCTTCGCCGGATTCCTGCGCCAGGACTGGGACGCCGTCCTCGCCGGCATGACGCTCGCCTACAGCTCCGGCGTCGTCGAAGGCCACGTCAACCGTTTAAGACGATCAAGCGGCAGATGTACGGCCGAGGCTCCTTCAGACTCCTCCGCACCCGCGTCCTGCTGCGATCGTGACCGTCACGAAATGCCGACCAGACCCAATTTCAGAGATCCTCATCACCGTAGAGAACGCAGGGGTGGTCGGGTGTCAGCTGGCGGCCTTCTGTGCTGCGGCCTGTTGCTCGGCACGGGCCCGGGTGACGGCCAGTCGGTAGGAGTCGGTGCCGGTCTCGATGATGTTGCCGCCGAATGTAAGCCGGTCCACGATGGCCGCGCAGAGCCTCGGGTCGGTGAACGTCTTGGTCCATCCTCCGAAGGATTCGTTGGAGGCGATGGCCACGCTGTTCTTTTCCTCCCGTTCCGTCAGAACCTGGAACAGCAGTTCGGCGCCGCGGCGGTCGAGCTCCATATAGCCCAGCTCGTCGATGCAGAGAAGGTCGACGCGGCCGTAGCGGGCGATGGTCTTGGCCAGCAGCTTCTCGTCGGCGGCCTCCACGAGCTCGTTGACGAGCTTGGTGGCCAGCACGTACTTCACCCGGTACTCGTGCATCGCCGCCTCGGTGCCCAGCGCGATGAGCAGGTGTGACTTGCCGGTTCCGCTGTCGCCGATCAAGCAGAGCGGCAGGCCCTTCTTGATCCAGTCGCACTTGGCGAGGGTGTGGATCGTGGCCGGGTCGATGGCGGGGTTGGCGTCGAAATCGAACTGCCGGATCGACTTGTCACGCGGAAAGCCGGCCGCCTTGATCCGGCGCTCGGAGCGGCGGCGGGCCCGGTCGTCGCATTCGGACAGCAGGAGCTCGGCCAGGAATCCGCGATAGGTCATCTGGTCACGGAGGGCGGCTTCGGCCAGCTCGGGGTACTGGGCACGGATTGTGGGCAGCCGGAGCATCCGGCACGCCTGGTCCACTGCGGTGTCGGCGGCCTGTTCGGTCAGTCCGCGGTTGCGCTTGGCGGTCACGGTGCCTCTTCCTGGTATGCCTGGCCGTCGGCGGGACGCCGGCGGAATCGCAGCAGCTGGTCGTAGGCGGCCACCGACGGCAGCGGCCTGGGATCGGGCGGCAGCGCGGCCAGGCGCCGCTCGGTCAGCGAGGTCACCGTCGCGCCGCCGTCCACCCGGTGCCGCGGGATGTCCCGGTCGGCAGGCTGTTCGGCGCCCTGGTCGGCCTCGCCCCACTTGCGAGCCTCCAGGGCGACCGCGTCGGCGGTCAGCGCGCCGGCCCGCAGCGCGGTCGCGATCCCGGCCACCACATGCTCGTGAACCATGTGCCGGTGCAGCAGCAGGACGGCGATCAGTGCCCGGGTGCCTTCCGCGTCGCCGTGGGCCTTGCAGGCCGCCTGCCACCAGGCGTCGTGGACCGGGGTGAACTTGCCCGCCGATCTGGCCTGGTCCAGCGCGGTCGCGCCGGGCAGCGCGCCCGGTTTGCGGACCAGGGCCTCCAGGTAGTGGTCCAGCTCCAGGCGGGAGCCGCCCTTGGCGATCAGACGCTCGTGGCGGGCGACTTCCCTATGCGCGTCGTAGACCACGAGCTCCGAGGCGTGCAGCACGACCCGCACCATCCGGCCGATCAGCCGCACCGGCACCGAGTAGTGGTTGGTGCGGACGCTGACCTGGCCGTAGCGGTTCACCCGCAGCGAGGACACCAGTCCGGTCTCGAAGTCCTCGTCGGGCAGCGGGACCAGGAGCGGGCGCTCGACGGCGAACATCTCACCGATGGTCAGCGCCCGCTGCATGATCCGGCGGGCGTCGTCCTCCTCGTCCCAGCGCTCGATCATCGCGTTCAGCTCGGCGAGTGAGGCGACCTTCGGGACGGGGACCAGGTGGTTTCTGCGGAACCAGCCGATCTGCCCCTCGACGCCGCCCTTCTCGTGGGCGCCCTCGATGCCGGGATTGCAATAGAAACTGTTGATCGAGAAATGGGACCGGAACGCCGTCCAGCGGTCGCTTTCCACCCGGCCCCGGGTGCGGCCCAGCACCTGGCTGACCGCGGCGCGCAGATTGTCGTAGCGGACCTTGCCGCGCGGCACGCCGCCCAGCACCTGAAGTGCGTGGACGTGGCCTTCCAGGAACGCTTCCTGACCGCACGAAGCGAAGATCTTGTGAACGGCCTTCCCGCTGAACGAAAGGCGCAGCGAGAACAGGAACACCTTGGTCGGGACGCCGTTCAGGTGGATCCAGACGTCCCCGAAGTCGACCTCCGCCTCATCGCCGGGGCGGTGGGTCTGCGGCACGAACCCCTGCGGCGGCCCCCGGCCCTCCTCGACGCGGATCTCCGGGCGCCGCTGGAAGATGTAGGCGCGGACCATCGAGTAGGTCACGCCCCGGGCGTCGTGCTCGTCGATCAGCCGGTCGAAGACCCGCTTGACGGTGTGCCGCTGCTTGCGCGGCGCGTCCAGGTCATCGCGCAGGATCTGGTCGATCGTCGCCTTGAACGCGTCCAGGCGCGAGACCCGGGCCGGAAGCTGCTTGCGCGGCGCCGGCCACACCGACTCCAACGCCATCGCGACCGTCCGGCGGCCCACCCCGTACTTCGCCGACAAAGCCCTGCTGGACAGCCCTTCGACCCGAGCGTCATGGCGTATCGCCGCGTACAACTCGACCTTCGAAACGGGCACTTGAACCACCCAGCGCTAGCCGATGCACCCCGATACTCCCACCACAAGCCCCCCAGTGGAGTCAAAACTCACCGACATCAACTCTCGCCCGGCACCGCTGGAGTCAGAACCCACCTACCGCTGGCCTCAAAACTCACCTACAAAGCCACCCACCCCTCCACGAACCTGCCCGCTACAGATCACCACGGAGGCTAACCGGACCGACAGGCGAGGGCGCAGGCCCCGGTACCGACGCTCGGGCGCGCAAGGTGGAGAGGGGGACGGTCGCGAGCCCTGGGGCGCCGTTCAACGCGAGCTGCGGTGGGAAGGGCGCGGCAGTCCGTAGTGCGGCCGCGCGGTATTCGGCCAGGCCCGATGTCTTTGTGCCATTACCAGGTAACCCGGCTCCAGCATCACTGGCGTCCGGCTACACAGGAGGCTGCGGGTAGCGTGCTGCCTACCCTGCGTGGTGATGGCCTGTGGGGGGGGCTGACGGTTGCTGACCATCAACGTGGCGGTGCTGCTCGCAGTCATCGTCTTTATCCGCCTGCGGCGGCGCACGCACGCCCGTAGCCGCTTCGACGAGAAGATGACCGTGGTCATCGTCCTGGCCCTGGGGGTCCTGCTCGCTCCCACCCCCGTCGGCCAGGGAATCCTGAACGTCTTGGGCCAGCTCGCGAGCAGCGTCACGCAGGGCACCCAGTGAGCCCCCGCGCCCGCAAAGGGCGCCCGCCAGCTCGGCGACGCTCCCGGAGGCCCGGCAAGCGGCGACAGCGTGCAGAGGACCGCCTGATCGGAATGCTCGTGGTCGGTGTCGTGGCCGTCGCCTTGGCGGGGGCCCTCATCAACTGGCTGCTGGCCCACTGGTGGGTCCTGGCCGCCATCGGCGTTCTCGCGCTCCTGGCCGGCGGCTGCTGGATCTACCAGCAGCAACATAAGGCGCGGTGGGAGGCGGTCCGTGCGCAGGGACTGCGGTACGGGCTGTCCGAGCTGGATTCCCTGCACCATTCCCGGTTCGAGGACGCGGTGCGCGACCTGATGCGCCGGGATGGCTGCCAGAACGCGGTGCGCGTCGGCGGCGGCGGAGATTTGGGCGCGGATGTGAAGGCCACCGACCCCTGGGGTAGGCACTGGGTAATTCAGTGCAAGCACAGGCGCAACGGACTTGCCGGGTCCGCCGTTGGCACGCCGGACCTCCAGGTACTCAACGGCACGGCCCGCCAGGTCCACGGCGCCGACATCGCGGTGATCGTGACCAACGGCCGGGTCACCGCACCGGCCGTCGCCTTCGCGAAACAGCAGCGCCTCCACGTCATCGACCGCCACACCCTCGGAGAATGGGCATCCGGCTCACGCCCCCTGTGGGAGCTGCTCCGGGCCGTCCCCCCGCCCCGCAAGCCGACCATTCTGTCCTGAAGGCCGCTGGTTGACCGGCTTGGATGTGCCCCTTGCCGCGCGGGAGGACCACCGCTGCCAAGGACACCTGTACCTGCTGGGCATGGCTCATGGGGCAGAGAGCTGATCGAGAGATCTGCGGAACCCCAGGCCGTACGGGAGTGTGGGCGCGATATCGTGGAGTGTCTATCTGCGGTTTTATGATCTGGCAGGAGTGCCCGCGTGCCCGAGGATCCCATCGCTCACAGTGAGCTCGCTGCCCTTACCCGGCGCTTCGAAGAGGTCTCGGCACAGCACGACCGCGAGTTCGGGATCATCAAGTCCGACCTCACCGCGGTGCGCCTGCAGATCGGCAACCTTGACCAGAAGGTCGAAGCCCTGGACGAGAAGATCGACCGCAACCAGGCGCAGATCATCGAGCTGCTCACGCAGCTGGTCGGCCGAAGCCCTGAAGCCGGCTGATCTCTCCGGCCCGGCCCCTGGCCGGACCAGCGTCTTCCTGCGGCCCCGAATCCAGTGCTCTGGTTCGGGGCCGCAGCACGTACGGGTCCGCCGTCGGTCGTTGCCGGCTATGGGGTCGAGGTGTCCCGGCCCTGTTCGGCCAGGTGGGCCTGCAGCTCGGCAGTGAGCTGGGCGGTGGTGCGGGTGCCGTCGAGGACAAGGTCCGCGTGCTGGCGGGTGGGTGCGACGTGGCGGGTGTAGGAGCGGTGGCTGGTGTCGTACCCGAGGAGGCCGGGGGCCGGGTCCTGGCCCTCCTGAAGTTTCCGGAGGGTTTTGCGGACGACGCGGATGTCGGCGGGGGTGTCGACGTACACGGTCAGCGTGGCGATGGCGGTGAGCTCGGGCAGGGCGAGCGCGAAGGTGCCCTCCACGACCACCAGCGGAGCGGTCGCGTGCTGGTCGAGCGCGGTCTTGATGAGGGCATTGTCCAGCGCGAGCGGGTCGCTGAAATCGACGACCCGGCCCGGCCCGTCAAAGCGGGGAACGCTGGGGGCCAGGTCGGGGTCGCGGTGGTAGCAGGAGTCGAGGTGGACCAGCGCTGCCCCGGGCACCACGTCGGCGAGGGCCCGTGCAAGGGCGGTCTTGCCGGAACCGGCACCCCCGCCGATGAGCAGGAGCTGCTGGGGGTGCTGGTTCACGTTCACGTGCGCGGTGCCTCAATCCAGGGGGCGGGTTGAGGTCGCGAGTTTAGCGGCGCAGGGCAGTCAGCTCTCGTGCTTGCGCCGGTGTGCTGCCGCGGTGGCGAGGACGGTTCCGGGGATCGCGCCGATGCCGCCGGTGCGGTTGTCGCTGGTGAGGGTTGCGGTGGGGGTGCTGCCCAGGATGTGGTGGCCGTCGGCGGTCAGTAGCCCGATCGTGCGGCGTGTCGCAGGGCTGTTCCACATGCGCTGGTTCATGGAGGGCTGGAAGTACACGCCGGGCCCGTGGGCGAGGATCAGTGCGGTGAGGAGGGTGTCGGCGAGGCCGGCGGCCGCGCGGGCGAGGGTGGTCGCGGTGGCGGGAGCGACGATGAACCAGTCGGTGTCCTGGAGGAGCCGGATGTGCAGCGAGTCCTCAGGGTGCGACTTCCAGTGGGTGTCGGTGAAGACGGGGACGGGCAGATCCGGCAGGAACAGCTCGGCGGCGGTTGCGGTGGCCACGACGGTGACCTTGCGCGCGTACCGCCCGGCATCGGCGACGAGCTCGGCGGCCGCGGTCGCGGCGCTGGACCCGCTGACGCCGAGCAGCAGATGCTCGGTGCGACGGCGCCCGGTCATGGGGCGGTCCGGGGCCGGGGAGCGGCCTGGGTCAGGGCCAGGAGGTCGGGGCGGCCGGTGTGGTGGGCCAGGTGCGTGATGCGTTCGGTGAAGACCCCGCGCCACCACATGCCCGCGTACAGCTCCCCGGTGTGCAGGAGCGCGTCCTCGACGGCCGCCAGCGCGCGGTAGAAGCCCAGGACGGCGTCCGGATTCGTCGTGGAGGTGCAGTGGAGCTGGTCGAGGAGGGCGGTGAGGCCGGCGCCGTCGGGGAGCGCGGTGAGGATGCGGGGCGAGAGCAGCCACTTGCGGGGCGGCGGCAGGACGCCGGCCTGCGCGAAGCCCAGCTGGGCGAGGAGCTCGATGAGGTGGGTGGCCAGGTGGCGCCAAGCGTGCTCCTCGGTGCGCAGAACGCCCTGGTAGACAGAGCGCCAGTAGGTGGAGGCGTACCGGCTGGCGAGCGGCGGCAGGAGCCAGTCGCCGATGGTGTCGACGGCGTGGTGGCGCAGCCACCCCTGGTGGGTGGCGATGACGCCGGTGGGGTCGTGGAGGACCTGCATGGTCGTGTAGTTCTCCAGGTCCTCCAGGTACTGGCCGTCCAGGGTGGGGTCCTGGGCGCTGAAGGCGGTCAGGACGCGGGTGTGGAGGATCTTGAGGTTGAGGACCTCGGTGTCGGTCAGGACGTTGATGACGGTGTGGTCGGTGAGGGTGTCGTCACGCCCCTCGAAGAGGACCTCGCAGTCCGCGCCGGCGGGCAGGAACGCGGTGGTGGCGAGCTGTTCGCTGATCGGCTCGTCGTTGGCGCAGAACACCCAGATGTCGCGGTCGGAGTAGATATCGCTGGTGCCCTGGCGGTGGGAGCCGCACAGGGTGATGGCCTCGACGGACGGCACGTTCCGCGTGAGGTGCTCGATGCAGCGCGCGGTCGTCGTCACCGGGCACCCCCGGCGCGGGCGCGGAGTTCGGTGACGGCGGTGAGCAGCTCGTCGTCGGTGACCGTGTCGGTGAAGATGACCTTGCCGATTGCGGTGGGCAGCACGTAGTGCAGGGAGTGACCGCCGCGCTGCAGGGTGAGGTCTCGGACGCGGGCTAGGAGCTGCTGTTCGCCGAAGTCGTGGTCCATGAGGGGCAGCCCGAGGTGGTCCATGACGGCCAGGATCTTCTGGAAGTCCTCGGCGGTGAGCCGGCCGCGGGCGTGGGAGATGTGGGAGGCGACGGCGATGCCGATGCCGACGGCGGTGCCGTGCGGGATCCGGAAGCCGGTGATGTCCTCGAGCGGGTGGGCGACGGTGTGCCCGAGGTTCAAGGCCCGCTCCAGGTTCCGTTCGAAGGCGTTGGCGCCGAGGAGCTCCAGCTTTCTGGCGGCGCAGCGCTCCACGATTGTCTTCAGGACGGGGGTGAGCGGGGTGTCGCCGAGCGGGCCGGCCAGGAGGTCGAAGAGCTTCGGGTCGTCGACGATGGCGATCTTGAGGGCTTCGCCGTACGCGGAGACGAGCTGGGTGCGGGGCAGGGTGGTGAGGGTGTCGAGGTGGATGTGGACCTCGGCGGGGTGACTGAACGTCCCGATCAGGTTCTTCTGGCGGGGGTGGTTCACGCCGGTCTTCCCTCCGATCGCTGCGTCGATCATCGCGAGGAGGGTGGTGGGGACGTAGGCGGCGCGTACGCCCCGGAAGTACAGGTTGGCGACCAGGCCGGTGAGGTCGCAGAGCACGCCGCCGCCGACCGCGGTCACGGTGGTCTGGCGGTCGACGCCGGCTTCGTGGAGCACCGTGATGATCCGCGTGGCGTTCTCCAGGGTCTTGGCGCTCTCGCCAGGCTCCACCACCAGGTGGCGGCCGGGGGCGAGGAGCGGGCGCAGGCGGTGTTCCCACGCCGTGTACAGGCCGCCGTCGATGAGGAGGAAGTCCCCGCGGCCGGCGAGCGCGGCGACGGCCTCGGTGAATCCGGTCTCGGCGACGGCGATGTGCGTGGTGTCGTGCCGGGTGACGGCCGCGGTGAGCCCCTCGGCGCGCAGGGTGACGCGGATGCCTTCGGGCTGCTGGGTGGGGTGCATGGACGGGCTCCTTGCTCGGTGGCGGCACGAGGTGACGGGTCCGGCCCCGGACTCCACAGGGAAGTCCGGGGCTGGCCAGGGGATGTGCGGGATCAGCAGGGGCGGCCCGAGACGATGACGGGGCGCTTGCGCGGCTTGGGACTGGTCATGGGAGTTCCTCCCTTCCGGGGTCGGCGTTTCGCTGACTCCTCCAGGAAAGCGCCGCCACCCGCACCCCGAACAGACGAACGAGGGGCCCACGGGGGCCCGCGGGGAACCAGAGGGAACCATCCGGGTCCCGCGGGTTCCATTCGCTCACCGCCAGGGCCCTGTTGGAGGACCATCGGGGATGGGAACACTCTTTGTGGGGGTGGGGACGTGAACCGCGAACAGCATCCGCTGGCAGCTCTACTGCAGGACAACGGCTGGACGGGCGTCGGCTACCTGCGCCGCCTGGCCGCCCGCCACAAGGCATTGGGCTACGGCGCCATCAGCGCGGACAAGAAGCGGATCTACCGCTGGCTCAACTCCGGCGTGGTGCCGGAATGGACCGCCCAGCTCACCATGGCCGATCTGCACGGGATCCCCGTCGAAACGCTCCACGAGCGGCCCTGGCCGCAGTGGCTGGCCTGCGTCGGTCACGACGACCGGCTGCTCCTGGACCCCGCCTGGACTCCGGCAGACACCAACACCATCCTGACCAGCATGGCCGGAGGAACCATGGACCGCCGCGACTTCCTGATCGTCTCCGCCCTCGGCGCCGTCACCGCCCAATGGGCCACCGCACCGCCCGCCACCGCCGCGGGCGCCGGCCAACGGGTCGGCGCCGAGCTCGCCGACCTCCACGACGAACGCCTCGGCGCACTGCGCCGCCTGGACGACCAGGTCGGCTCCGGCGAGGTCTACCAGGCCGCCAAGACCGAACTCCGCATGATCACCAAAACCCTCAACCACCGCTCCTACACCGAGGAAGTCGGCCGGCGCCTCTACGCCGCGGCCGCCGAGGCCTCCCGGATCTGCGGCTGGACCGCCTACGACTCCGGCTTCCACGCGGATGTTATCTATAGCTCTTAGGAC
>NZ_JAGGOT010000082.1 GCF_018614195.1 Streptomyces sp. ISL-43 | reverse complement strand
TGGGGCTTTGATGGGTGCCGGGGGGCGTCCCGGGGGATGGCCGGGGGGTGAGAGTCCGAGGGGCGGCCTGGTCGGCAGTGCCCGTCTGTGGCGTTGAGGCGCGTCAGATCGCTACACAGTCCCTCTCGGCTTAGCATCTGCGGCCCGTCTGTGGCCCTTGCCGGACACAAGCGGGGCGCCGGATACCGGATCGACCGGATCGGTGATCCGCGATGAGAGCGGTGCTCCGATCCGAGCGCACCCGTCTCACCGCCCTCTACGGCTCTCTGCTGCTCCTCGCCGGCGGCGGACTGATCGCCCTGATCAACATCCTGCTCCGCAACGGCCTCTACACCCGCATCAGCGGTGCCGTCATGACCACCACGCCGAACTTCGAGGGCACCCCGCCGCCCGCGATCGAGGGCCGGCAGACGCCCGTCCCCGCCCAGCCGTTCGACCCCGGCATCACCCCGACACCCCAGCAGATCGAGCAGTGGAGGACCACCCGCAACCTGTCCATCGCCGTGGAACGGGCCACCCTCCACGAACTGCTCGTCGTCTCCTTCGTCGCCCTCGCCGTCTTCGCCGTCATCTCCATCTGGCTCGCCTGGTGGATGGCCGGCCGCGTGCTGCGCCCCGTCGGCGTGATCACCGAGACCGCCCGCCGCCTCTCCGGCGCCAACCTCCACGAGCGGATCGGCCTCCAGGCCCCGCCCGGCGAACTCAAGCGGCTGGCCGACACCTTCGACGGGATGCTCGACCGGATGGAGGACCTGGTCGGCGCGCAGCGCCGGTTCGCCGCGAACGCCGCCCACGAGCTGCGCACCCCGCTCGCCGTCCAGCGGGCGGCCGCCGAGATCGGGCTGGCCGGGAACCCGCCGCCGGAGAAGGTGGCCCGGATCCGGTCCAAGCTCATCGACGTCGTGGATTCCGGCCAGCACCTCATCGAGTCGCTGCTCCTGCTCGCGGTCTCGGAGGAGGGCCTGGAGGCGACCGAGCCGGTGGACCTGGCGGAGCTCGCGGCCGCCGAGCCGGCGGGCGCCGAGGGGTCGGCCCCCGAGGACCTGACCCTCGTACGGGACCTCGCGCCGCTGACCGTCACGGGCGACCGGACGCTCCTGGGGCACTTGGTGCGGAACCTGCTGGCCAATGCCGTACGTCACAACCGCGCGGGCGGCCGCGTGGAAGTGGCGACCTCCGGAGAGGGGGTGCTGACGGTGTCCAACACCGGCCCGGTGATAGACCCGCAGGACGTTCCACGGCTGCTGGAGCCGTTCCGGCGGCGGGCGGAACGGCAGCACACGGCGGGCGAGGGCGCCGGGTTGGGGCTCTCCATCGTCGCGTCGATCGCGCGGGCGCACGGCGCCGAGCTGACGGCGCGGGCCAATCCGAGGCCGGGGGGCGGGCTGACGGTCCGGGTCTGGTTCCCGGCGGCGTCACCGGCGGAGGAAACGCCCGGGAGTTTGACCGGTCAACAAATTTGAAGATCGGCTGTGTACGGTCGGGTCAATGAGCAAGCACGCCCGAGCCGGCTCCCGAACGTCCCGTCCGCCCCGCCGCTCCCGCGCCGGCGGCGCGCGCCGCGCGGCCCGCGACTCCCGCGGCCCGCGCCCGCTCGCGGCGGTGGCCGCCCTCGGCCTGCTCGGCTTCGGCGCCGGCTGGGTGTACCTCGCGCACTATCCGCCGGCCAACGCCGCCGCGCAGGCCGTGGCCGACGCCCGGCCGCCGGCCGTCGGCCGCGCCGCGCGCGGAGTCGAGCGCGACGGCCTCCAGGGCCTGCCCGGGATCAGCGAGCAGACCCGCGCGAAGATCCCCGCGGACTCCCGGCAGCTGGTCCTCGTCACCGGCAAGGCGGCGGACTCCTCGGAGTCCACCGCGGCCCTGTACACGCGCCCGGCGGCCGGGGCCGACTGGGCGAAGAGCGACAGCTGGCCCGCACGCAACGGGGCCAAGGGCTGGTCCACCGAGCGGACGTACGGGGACCTGACCTCCCCCGAGGGCGTGTTCGCGCTGACCGACGCGGGCGGGCTGCTGCCGAAGCCGCCGGGCACGAAGTTCCCGTACGACCAGGACGGTTCCTTCGTGGCCACGGGGCGCGGGGTGAACGGCGAGTCCCTGCGGGGTTCCTTCGACTATGTCGTCGCGATCGACTTCAACCGCAAGGCGGGGGTCAGCCCGCTCGACCCTACGAAGCCGGAGGGCGACCGCAAGGGCGGCAACATCTGGCTCCACGTGGACCACGACGGGCCCTCGCAGGGCTGCGTGGGCATTCCGAAGGAAGCGATGAAGAAGGTCCTGGCGACCCTCGACCCGGCGGCGAAGCCGGTCATCGTGATGGGCCCGCAGGGCTTCTGAGCGCGGGCCCATCGGCAACGGGCCCATCGGCAACGCCATCGGCTACGGGCCCGCCGCCCGCGGGGTTCGCGACCAGCAGGGCGACGTACGCGAGGTCGAAGACGGCGCACAGCAGCCCCAGGCCGAGGATGAACGGCGCGTCCTCGACGACCCCGAAGAGGAAGGTCGGCGCGAGCGTGCCCAGCCATTTGGCGACGGCGATGACGAGCGACTGCCCGCGCCGGCCGCGCCGGCCCGCGTAGAAGGCGATGAACAGTCCGGACATCAGCAGGTTCTGCAGGAACGCCGAGTAGCGGGTCGCGTCGTGCGCGGCGAAGTGGGCGAGGAAGAGCCACTGCACGGCGAAGGCGCTCGTGAAGACCAGCACGCTCCAGAAGGCGAACAGCGGCCGGGTCACGAAGCCGGGCAACTCGGCTCGCCCGTAGCGCAGATACGTGTACAGGATGACGACGTCGGCGACGGCCCACACCACGTTGACGATGCCCTGCGCCGACACTCCGGCCCGGAAATCGTTGACGGCGTACGTCGATTCCCACGCGAAGTTCAGCGCGAGGGCCGCGACCGGCATCGCATACGTCCGGTCCCGCAGCCCCACCCGGATCGCCTCTACGTACACGACGGTCCACGCCACCCCGCTGACCAGGGTCAGAAACAGATCCACGCGCGGCACCCTAGTGGAGCGCTCAGGATCCGCACAGCCCTCTCCGGACTGCCCAGGTCACGGACTCAGGTCCAGGACCCGCACGGCCTCGCCCTCCCACCGCTTCGGCGACGTGGTGGCGATGACGGCCCCCTCGGGGCGGTCGGCCGTGGGCTGCGCCGCGTACTGGCTGTGGGCCGCCGCCCAGGTCTCCTGACGTGCGACGGCCAGGGCAGCCGGCAGGTCCAGGTCCAGGATGGTGATGCCGGGCAGTGCGGCCAGGTGCTCGGCCGTGCCGGGCCGGGCCCGGTCGGCCTCGACGAGCGCGCAGGAGGGGGCGTGCAGAAACCAGCCCGTCTCGGAGTGCGCGCGGTGGATTAGGCGCGACACCAGGACGTTCCCCTGGCTCGCCGCCACCATCGCCGTCTCGTCCAGCACGATGTGGACCTCCGTCACCGGCTCCTCGCTTCGCTCAGGCGCCGGTCGAGTTCGCTGTCCAGGTCCTGCTGCTCGGCGGCAGTGGGGGCATAGCCGTTCCACGTCCGCAATGCGGCACGGGCCCGCTCGGCGCGCGCGGCCCGCTCGTCCGGGGTCAGCAGGGTCTCGGCGAGGCGGGCCAGGTAGGCGCGCAGGGACAACCCGTCGGCGGCTGCTATGGCGGCGAGTCGATCTCTGGCTTCCTTGGGGATGCGGATGTTCGCGTCAGACATGGTCGTGCTCCTCTCCATCTCTCAGGGTACGGGTACGTACCCGTACCCGTACCCGTACCGGCAAGGGTCCGGGTAGATCAGGCTTCCCGCCGACCCCTTGCCTGACGGTCCGTCAGCTACGACGATGGCCCGGCACGGGTATGGCGAATCGGCAGACGAGGACGAGGCGGGTACGGCCCATGGCGCGCGTGTTTCCGGAAGGTCGGCTGGTCTACGGGATGCAGCTCCCGATCCAGTCGCAGAGCACCATCTACGCCGAGCCCTGGGAGGCGACCGCCGGCGCGGCCGATCTCGCCGCGGTCGCGCGGGCGGCCGACCGGGCCGGCTTCGGCTACGTCGCCACCTGCGACCACGTCGCCATCCCGCGCCGCATGGCCGGCCCCATGAGCACCATCTGGTACGACCCGGTGGCCACCCTCTCCTTCCTCGCCGGGATCACCGAGAACGTGCGGCTGCTGAGCCACGTCGCGATCCTCGGCCTGCGCCACCCGCTGCTCAGCGCCAAGCAGTACGCCACCGTGGACCACCTCTCCGGGGGCCGGCTGATCCTCGGCGTCGGGGCCGGGCACGTGCAGGAGGAGTTCGAGGTCCTCGGCGTGGACTTCGCGCGCCGCGGGGCCGTCCTCGACGAGACCCTCGACGCCCTGCGGGCGGCCCTGGGGCCGGAGGAGTACCCGGAGTTCGAGGGCGAGCTGTTCTCCTTCAAGGACCTCGGGCAGCTGCCGCGGCCCATCCAGACCCGGATCCCCGTCTGGGTCGGCGGCTCCTCGCCCGCCGCCGTCCGCCGGGCCGCCGTGCGCGGTGACGGCTGGCTCCCGCAGGGCGACCCGCGCGACAAGCTCCCGGCGCAGATCGCCCGCATCAAGGAGCTCCGCGAGGCGGCCGGGGTCAACGGCCCCATGGAGTTCGGCGCGATCACCGAGGCGCTGTACGTCGGCGAGCCCGGCTGGGACACCGGCCGGCGGACCCTCACCGGCAAGGCGGAGGCGCTCGCCGAGTCGCTGCGCGAGTACAAGGCGCTGGGCATCGACCAGATCCAGGTCCGCTTCCGCAATCGCGACCGGGCCGAACTCATAGACCAGATCACGGCGTTCGGGTCCGAAGTGGGCCCGCTACTCAACGACTAGCCATTTAACTAGCCACTTAGGGGCAACGCATGGGCAAGCTGGACGGGCGCGTCGTCATCATCACCGGTGCGGCGCGCGGCCAGGGCGAGCAGGAGGCCCGCCTCTTCGCCGCCGAGGGCGCCAAGGTGCTCCTCGGCGACGTGCTGGACGAGCAGGGCGCGGCGGTCGCGAAGGACATCGGCGAGGACCGGGCCCGGTACGTACGGATGGACGTGAGCCGGGAGGAGGACTGGGCGGCCGCCGTAGCGGCGGCGAAGGAGGCCTTCGGCCCGGTCGACGGGCTCGTCAACAACGCCGGCATCCTGCGCTTCAACGAGCTGACCGCGACCCCGCTGGAGGAGTTCCAGCAGGTGGTCCAGGTCAACCAGGTCGGCGCCTTCCTCGGCATCAAGACGGTGGCTCCCGAGATCGAGGCGGCCGGCGGCGGCACGATCGTCAACACCTCCTCGTACACGGGCCTGACGGGCATGGCGTACGTCGGCACGTACGCGGCGACGAAGGCGGCGATCCTCGGCCTGACCCGGGTGGCGGCCCTGGAGCTGGCGGCGAAGAACATCCGGGTCAACGCGATGTGTCCGGGCGCCGTGGACACCCCGATGGCCAACCCAGGACTGCTGGACCCGGCCAACATGACCGACGAGGCGCGCGACGCCATGGCGGAGCTCTACAAGCGCGTGGTGCCGATGGGGCGGGTGGGTCAGCCGGAGGAGATAGCGAAGCTGGCGCTGTTCCTGACCAGCGAGGACTCCTCGTACATCACCGGTCAGCCGTTCGTGATCGACGGCGGCTGGATGGCGGGCGTCAGCGTCCTGTGAGCGGCTCCGGGCCCGCTCGGGCCCTGCTCCAGGGCTGCTCCCGGGCCCTTCCCGGCCCGCTCCCGACCTGCCCTCCAGGTTATCTGATGGAGCGTCAGGTATTGACGCTCCCGCCCCAGCGGTGGAACAGTCGTGGCATCGAATCTGACGCAACGTCAGAAACAAAAGGACGGTGAATCCCCTTGGAATTCGGGCTCTTTGTGCAGGGATACGTGCCTGAGGCGCGGTCCAAGGTCGACCCCGAGGCAGAGCACAAGGCGCTGATCGAGGAGACCGAGTACGTCATCCAGGCGGACAAGTCCGGCTTCAAGTACGCCTGGGCCTCCGAGCACCACTTCCTGGAGGAGTACTCGCACCTTTCGGCGAACGAGGTGTTCCTCGGGTACCTCGCCCACGCCACCGAGCGCATCCACCTCGGCTCCGGCATCTTCAACCCCCTCGCCCCGGTCAACCACCCGGTCAAGGTGGCCGAGAAGGTGGCCATGCTCGACCACCTCTCCAAGGGGCGCTTCGAGTTCGGCACCGGCCGCGGCGCCGGCAGCCACGAGATCCTCGGCTTCCTTCCCGGCATCGAGGACATGAACGGCACCAAGGAGATCTGGGAAGAGACCATCGCCGAGTTCCCCAAGATGTTCCTCCAGGAGGAGTACGAGGGGTTCCAGGGCAAGCACTGGTCGCTCCCGCCGCGCAAGATCTTCCCCAAGCCGTACGGCAAGGCCCACCCGGCCATGTGGTACGCCGCCGGCTCCCCCTCCTCGTACGCCATGGCCGCCAAGAAGGGCCTCGGAGTCCTCGGCTTCAGCGTCCAGAAGGTCTCCGACATGGCCTGGGTGCTGGAGCAGTACAAGACCGCGATCCAGGAGGCGAAGGCCATCGGCGCCTTCGTCAACGACAACGTCATGGTCACCTCGACCGCGATCTGCGCCGAGACCCACGACAAGGCCGTCGAGATCGCCGTCAACGCCAACATGAACCGCTTCCAGTCGCTGGTCTTCCGCTACCACGACACCTTCCCGCGGCCCGAGGCGATCCCGGAGTGGCCGGAGATGCTGCCCGAGTACAACGCGGAGATCATCGAGCTCCTGATCGCCGAGGAGCTGCTGATCTGCGGCGACCCGTCCGAGGTCCGCGCGCAGTGCAAGCGCTGGGAGGAGGCCGGCGCCGACCAGCTCTCCTTCGGTCTGCCGACCGGCGTCTCGCCCGAGGACACGATGACCACCATCAAGCTCATCGGCGAGCACGTGATCCCGCACATCGACACCGACCCGGTGCACCGCACCACGCGCTTCCGCGAAGGCGCCTAGGCCCGGACAGGGCCTAGGTCCGGGCGGAGAAGCGGGGGCGGCGCCTTCCCGGACCGCCGCCCCGAACCGGCCCCGGCCGGAGTCATGCCGTGGCTGCGGCCGGCCCGGCGGCCTCCGGTCGGGGCCCTCGGGCGCCCGCCCGTGCGGCGCCGCTGCCGGGGGCTTCGCCCCGGACCCCCGCGCCTCAAACGCCGGCGGGGCTGGATCTGCCCGGCCGCAGAAGGGACGTCATGCTCGACCACCTGATCAAGGGCGCCACCGTCGTGGACGGAACCGGCGCCCCGGCCCGCGTGGCGGACGTCGGGATACGCGACGGCCGGATCGCCGTCATCGGCGCGCCCGGCACCGTCACCGAACCCGCGACGACCAGCGAGGACGCCACCGGCCTCGTGCTGACCCCCGGGTTCATCGACCCGCACACGCACTACGACGCCCAGCTGTTCTGGGACCCGTACGCGACCCCCTCCATGAACCACGGCGTGACCACCGTCGCGGGCGGCAACTGCGGATTCACCCTGGCCCCCCTGAACCCGGCCCGCCCCGAGGACGCCGACTACACCCGCCGCATGATGAGCAAGGTCGAGGGCATGGCCCTCAAGGCCCTCGAAGACGGCGTCGACTGGACCTGGTCCACCTTCGGCGAGTACCTCGACGCCCTCGACGGCCGGATCGCCGTCAACGCCGGCTTCATGGTCGGCCACTGCGCGCTGCGCCGGTACGTGATGGGAGAGGACGCCGTCGGCGGACAGCCGACCGAAGAGCAGATGCAGGCGATGCTCGACCTGTTCCACGACGCCATGAACGCCGGCGCCTGGGGCCTGTCGACCACCCAGTCCTCCACCCACTCCGACGGCTCGGGCGCCCCCGTGGCCTCCCGGCACGCGAAGCCCGCCGAGCTGCTCGCCCTCTCCCAGGCCGTCTCCGAGCACGAGGGCACGCAGCTGGAGGCCATCGTCGCGGGCTGCCTCGACCAGTTCGCGGACGAGGAGATCGACCTCTTCGTCGAGATGAGCGCGGCCGCCGGCCGCCCGCTGAACTGGAACGTCCTCACCATCGACGCCTCCGTCCCCGAGCGCGTGCCGCGCCAGCTCGTCCCGAGCGAGCGCGCCCGCAAGGCGGGCGGCCGCATCATCGCGCTGACCATGCCGATCCTGACGCCCATGAACATGTCGCTCGGCACGTTCTGCGCCCTCAACCTCATCCCCGGCTGGGGCGACGTACTCGCCCTGCCCGTCCCGGAGCGCATCGCCAAGCTGCGCGACGCCGGCGTACGGGCCGAGATGCTGCGCCGCGCCGACAGCAAGGAGGCCGGTGTCTTCCGGCGCCTGGCCAACTTCGGGCGCTACGTCATCGGCGACACCTACAGCGAGGCCAACGAGGGCCTGTCGGGCCGGGTCGTCAACGACATCGCGGCCGAGCGCGGCCAGGACGCCTTCCAGTGCCTGGTGGAGATCTGCGCCAACGACGACCTGCGTACGGTGCTCTGGCCCATGCCGACCGACAACGACCCGGCGAGCTGGACGCTGCGCGCCGAGACCTGGCAGCACGAGGACGTCATGCTCGGCGGCTCCGACGCGGGCGCGCACCTGGACCGCATGTGCGGGGCCCCGTACACGACCCGCTTCCTCGGCGACTGCCTGCGCGGCCGCAAGCTGGTGCCGCTGGAGCAGGCGGTACGGATGCTCACCGACGACCCGGCGCAGCTGTTCGGGCTGCGCGAGCGCGGGCGGATCACCGAGGGCTTCCACGCGGATCTGGTGCTCTTCGACCCGGAGCGGATCGAGGCCGCGCCTGCGACGCTCGTGCACGACCTGCCCGGGGACAGCCCGCGGCTGGACGCACGGGCGATCGGCATCGTGTCGGTGCGCGTCAACGGCGTGGAGACCATCCGCGACGACGAGATCACGGGGGCGATCCCCGGGATCGTGCTCCGGTCGGGCCGGGACACGAGGACGGTGAGCACCCGATGAGCTCAGCACAGCCGCAGAAGCTCTACATCGGCGGCGAGTGGGTCGAGCCGGCCGGCGGCCACTACGAGGTGGTCAACCCGGCGGACGAGTCCGTCGTGGGCCTCGCCCCCGAGGCCTCGCGCGGCCAGGTCGAGGACGCGGCGCGCGCCGCGGCCGCGGCCTTCGCGAGCTGGTCCCGTACGAAGCCGGAGGAGCGGGCCGCGATCCTGGACCGGGCCGCCGACATCATCCAGCGCGAGTACGAGCCCTGGTCGGCCCTCGCCCAGGCCGAGACGGGCGCCCCGACCGGGATCGCGCGCGGCATGCAGGTCGGCGTCGGGGTGACGCGCTTCCGCCGGTACGCGAGGGGCGCGCTGGAGCCGGTGGAGCGCGGGCTGCCGCCGCAGGTCACCGAAGCGGGCCCGATGGGCGCGGCGAGCGTGCTCGGGGCGCTGGAGCTGCGCCAGCCGGTCGGCGTCGTCACCTGCATCACCTCGTACAACAACCCGTGGGCCAACCCGGCGGGCAAGGTCGCCCCGGCGCTGGCCATGGGCAACACGGTGGTGGTGAAGCCGGCCCCGCAGGACCCGCTGTCGGTGTTCCGCATGGCGGACGCGCTGCACGAGGCGGGGGTCCCGGCGGGCGTGGTGAACGTGGTCTCCGGCACCTCGGTGGAGGTCGGCGAGGCGGCCGTGGACTCCCCGGACGTGGACATGGTGTCCTTCACCGGATCCACGGGCGTCGGTCAGTCCATCGCCGAGGTCTGCGGCCGCACGATGAAGCGGCAGCTGATGGAGCTGGGCGGCAAGGGCGCGGCGATCGTCCTGGCGGACGCCGACCTGGACGCGGCGGTGATGGGGATCGGGACGACCTTCTCCTTCTACTCCGGGCAGATCTGCACGGCTCCGACCCGGGTGATCGTGCACCGGTCGGTGTACGAGCAGCTGGTGGAGAAGCTGACGGGCTACCTGGCCTTCATGAAGGTCGGCGATCCGACGGTGCGCGGCACGGTGGTGGGGCCCGTCATCTCCGCGGCACACCGGGACCGCGTGGAGGCGTACATCGAGCTGGGGAAGAAGGAGGGCGCCCGGATCGCCTTCGGCGGCGAGCGCCCGGTCGTCGGGGAGGGTGCTTCCGCGGGCAAGGGCTTCTACGTGGCCCCGACCCTGCTGGTCGACTGCACGAACGACATGCGCGTGGTCCGGGAGGAGATCTTCGGGCCGGTCGTCGTGGTCGTTCCCTTCGACGGAGCCGCCGGAGACGACGACGCGGCGGTGGCGCTGGCCAACGACAGCGACTTCGGGCTGCTGAACTACGTGTGGTCCGGGGACGCGGCGCGCGCCTTCCGCGTGGCGCGGCGGCTGCGGGCGGGCGGGGTCGGCGTGAACACCATCGGGCGGAACATGGAGGCGCCGTTCGGCGGCTTCAAGCGTTCGGGGGTCGGACGGGACGTGGGCTCGTACGCGCTGCACGCCTACAGCGAGATCCAGTCGATCGTATGGACGGGCTGAAGGGCTGAAGGGCTGACGGGCCGGGGGCGAGGGGTCGAGGGGGCCGGGCCGAGGGGGTTCCCCGGCCCGGTCGCCTCAGTTGTCGTTGAAGAAGTCGGTGAGGACGCACCCCTTCACGAGGCCCTCCGCCTTCACGTAGCCGCTGGGGGTTAAGAGGATCGACATGTCCACGGCAAAAAGCTCCACGAGGCGCACCGGGGGGCGGGTCGGAGAAAGTCACACGGGAAAGTTTCGAAACGCCCAAAACGGACATGGCTGCGGTTTCCGCACACCGGAAGGTTGTGTCCGGTGCCTGGTGAATCGCGTATGGATGCCCGAGTGAACCTTGTATTGCGAGTTCATTAAGCATCTTGGGCTCACGGTTCAAAGGTCATCCGGGCCGACGGTATGCGGACTCAAGCCCTCCAGATGTGGAAAACGCAGCGTCTAGCGTCCCTACCCATGACACAGCTGGACGTTCGGCCCCCGGCCGGAGACACGGTAAGCGGCGCCACCCGTGAGGGCGGCGCCGACGGTGATGTCCGCGGCAAGGGCCTGGGCAAGGGCTCCGTCGGCCTCGTGGGAAGCGCCGTCATCGGCATCTCCACCGTCGCCCCCGTCTACTGCCTGACCTCGACCCTCGGCTCCACCACCGGCGAGGTCGGCGTCCAGATGCCGGCCGTCTTCCTGGCCGGCTTCCTGCCGATGCTGCTGGTCGCCTTCGCGTACCGCGAGCTCAACAAGTCCATGCCGGACTGCGGCACCTCCTTCACCTGGACCGTGAAGGCCTTCGGCCCGCGGATCGGCTGGATGTGCGGCTGGGGCCTGGTGATCGCCACGATCATCGTGCTCTCCAACCTGGCCGGCGTGGCCACCTCCTACTTCTGGCTGCTGGCCGGCGAGATCACGGGCAACCCGGCGATCTCCGCCCTGGACGGCAACAAACTCGTCCACATCGCCACCTGCCTCACCCTCATCGCCGTCGCGACCGCCATCAGCTACCGCGGCATGACGGCCACCAAGGGCGTCCAGTACGCGCTGGTCGGCCTCCAGCTCGCCGTCCTCGCCGTCTTCGTCGTCATGGCCTTCCAGAAGGCCTCGGCCGGCACCTTCGACACCGGCCTGGACTTCTCCTGGCAGTGGATGAACCCCTTCGCGGTCGAGTCCATGGCGGCCTTCACCGCCGGACTCTCGCTCTCGATCTTCATGTACTGGGGCTGGGACGCCTGCCTGGCCACCAACGAGGAGACCACCGGCTCCGCCAAGACCCCCGGCCGCGCCTCGCTCATCGCGATGGTCGTCCTGGTCGGCTCCTACCTGGCCACCGGCATCGCCGCCCAGATGGCCGTCGGCTCCGGCACCGCCGGCTTCGGCCTCGGCAACCCGGAGACCTCGGGCAACGTCTTCGCCGCCCTCGCCGGCCCCGTCATGGGCCCGATGCTCGGCATCCTGCTCTTCGTCGCCGTCCTGGCCTCCGCGACCGCCTCCCTGCAGACCACCTTCATCCCGGTGGCCCGCACGGTCCTGGCCATGTCCACGTACGAGGCGCTGCCGCCCTCCTACGCCAAGGTCCACCCGCGCTTCAAGACCCCCGGCCGCGCCACCGTCATGGCGGGCGTCGCGACCGGCGGCTTCTACACCGTGATGACCCTGGTCAGCGAGAACGTCCTCACCGACACGATCTTCGCCCTCGGCCTGATGATCTGCTTCTACTACTCGCTGACGGCCTTCGCCTGCGCCTGGTACTTCCGCGGCGAGCTGCGCCGCTCCACCCGCGACCTGTTCTTCAAGGGCGTCTTCCCGGTCCTCGGCGGCCTGCTGCTCGCCGCCGTCTTCTTCAAGACCCTCTACGACGCCTGGGACCCGTCCTACGGCTCCGGCTCCACCATCCCCGGCCTCGGCGTCGGCAGCGTCTTCGTCATCGGAGTCGGCCTCCTGGCCCTCGGCCTGGTCGTCATGTTCGTCACCGAACGCCGCAGCCCCGCCTTCTTCCGCGGCGAGGTCCTGACGAAGTCCACCCCGGCCCTGGTAGTCGAAGACTGACCCCGCCCCCTCCCCCGCCGTGTCATCCCCGTGGCCCCGGATCGTTCCTCCGATCCGGGGCCACGGGCGTCAAGAGGGCCGCAGGCAGACCGCTGTGTCGGACCGATCGCAGAAGGCGGGCGCCGGCCGATTCGCGGAACGGGCGGGGCCGGGCGGGTGACCGGGGCGCGGGCGGGTCGTTCTGGTCGGTATGAACGCCATCAAGCGCAGCCTCGCCGCCCTCGTCCTGTCCGGGGGAGCGGCCCTCGCACTCACCCCCGCCGTCGCGCACGCCGCCGAGGAGCCCGCCGTCCAGGGACCTCCGATCACCCAGCGCGTCGGCGAGATCGTCGACCACCCCGGCGGCACGATCAAGGACGCGAAGACGGCCGTGGAGGTCACGGCCTCGGCCGCCGGATCCGCCTCGAAGGCCACCGACGCCACGCTCACCGGGGCCGGGACGTCGCTGTCCGCCGGACTGCCGAAGACTCCGAAGGTGGGCGGCTGACGTCAGCCCGCCACGGGCGCCTCGGCCGCCTCGGCGGTACGGGTGACCAGGACCAGCGGGACCTCGCGGCCGCCCGCCCGCGCCGCCGCGTCCCGGTAGGCGGCGTACGAGGGCATCGCGGCCACCACCACCGGCCACAGCCGCTCCGCCTCCGCCGGGGTCGCGGGGCGGGCGGTCGCCGGGAAGGCCGCGACGCCGACCTGGAGCGTGACGGCCGGGTCGGCCGTCAGGTTCAGGTACCAGGCGGGATGGCGCTCGGCCCCCGCGTTCGACGCCGTCAGTACGTACGCGGCCCCGCCGTCGGCCGCCTCCCCGCCGCCGGCCGCCTCCCCGTCCCGTACGTAGGCCAGGGCCGTGCGGCGCAGTACGCCCGAGCGGCGCCCCCGCGTGGTCAGCAGCAGATCGCGGATCCCGGGGCGCGGCACCCCGCCGGTCTCCTCGAAGCGGCGGATGTGGTCGGCGACCCAGGGGTCCGGGCTGTCGGTGGGGGCCGGGGCCGGGGTGCTGGGCCGGGTCCCGGTCATCGGGTCGTCACCCCCGCGTGCGCGCCGTGCACGGTCGGGGCCAGCGCCTCGTCCAGGACCGCCCGCGCGAAGTCCGCGTGCGTGATCCGGTCGCCCGCATCGGCGGCGGCGAAGGCGTAGCCGCCGCCGGAGGGCCCGCCCGCGGCCTCGGCGGCCGCGAAGTCCCCGGCCGGGCTCAGTACCGCCCAGTCCAGCCCCCGCGCCCCGGCGGCCGCCCGCAGGGCCTCGGTGCCGGCGCCGTGGCCGACGTAGAACTCCCGCCACTCCTGCGGGTACCCCGGGGTGTCCATCAGCAGCGCCCCGGACGCCGTCGGCAGCACCGACGCCAGCCCGACCGACACGAGGCGGCGTACGCCGGCCTCCGGCAGGCCCGCCGCGAGGGCGCGGGCGGCCGCCGGGAAGAACTCGCCCGGGACGGTCCCCGCGTCGAACGCCGCCGCCACCGCCACGTCGTGCCCGGCGGCGAGCCGCGCCACGTCCGCCGCCGAGGTGACGTCCCCGTCGGCCCGCCCCGCCTCGGTGACCTCGTGGCCCCGCGCCCGCGCCTCGGCGACGACGGCCCGGCCGACACGGCCCCCTGCGCCGAAGACGACGATCTTCTCGCGTTCGTTCTCCTGGTTCCCCTGATTCGTCATGCCACGGACCCTAGGGGGAGGGCTGGTTACCGATCGGATACCGGCCTACGGTGTGGCTCATGACGCAGACGCCTCCTCCGCCGCCGCCCCTGGACCCGGAGATGTTCGACCCCGTCTGCCCCTCGCCCTTGGTGCCCTTCCGGATCGGCGACAAGTGGGCCTCGCTGATCCTGCGCTGCCTCCAGGACGGCCCCCGCCGCTTCTCGGAACTCAAGGTCCCGCTGCGCGAGATCACCGCCAAGTCCCTGACGCAGTCCCTGCGCGCGCTGGCGCGCGACGGCTTCGTGGCGCGCACCGAGTACGAGGGCCCGGCGCGGCGCGTCGAGTACGCGCTCACCCCGCTCGGGAGGGGACTGCTCGGGCCGCTGGACGCGGCCTGCGAGTGGACGCGGGAACACTGGGACGAACTGCTGGACGCGCAGGAGGCGGGGGCGGCGGGGGCGGCGGTACCGGTCGTGCCGGACGGCTCGCGCTGATCTTCGGGCGGGCCCTCCGGGCCGTGCGGTCGTTGGGCCGAACATGATCCTCTGGCTGCTCAACCACCTCAGTACGTTCTTCCTCGGCGTCGTCCTCGTCGGCGGCTTCGTCGCCCTCGCCATCGGCGGCAGCCTGGCCGCGCGCCGCAGGTT
Organism: Streptomyces sp. ISL-43; assembly: GCF_018614195.1. Taxonomy (GTDB): domain Bacteria; phylum Actinomycetota; class Actinomycetes; order Streptomycetales; family Streptomycetaceae; genus Streptomyces. Next base: position 696 of record NZ_JAGGOT010000082.1, on the reverse strand, counting down.
CCCGCAGCTCGTGGGCGGTGAGCACAACGAGATGGTCGGCGTGGCCCTGGGGATGTTCGGCGCGATCTACGGCATCATCCTGGCCTTCGTCGTCGTCACCCTGTGGACGCAGTTGGAGAACACCCAGAACGTCGTCGCGAGCGAGGCCACCGACCTGGCCCTGGTCGTGCGCAGCGCGGAGGTCTTCCCGCCGGCCGAACGCGCCCGCGTGGACCGGGCGGTGGGGGACTACGTCCACGCCGTCGTCGAGGTCCAGTGGCCCCTCATGCGCGAAGGCCGGCCCAGCTACGAGGCCACCGCCGACCAGACGCACGCCATGTACACGGCACTCCAGGCCTACGAGCCCGTCGGCGTCCGCAGCGAGACCTTCTACGGGGAGGCCGCCGGCCGCCTCAACGACATCGCCGCGCAGCGGCGGGCGCGGGTGACGATGGCCGAGACCTCACTGCCGGTCCTGCTGCAAGTCCTCGTGTACGGAGGCGCGCTGGTGATCCTGCCGCTCACCTTCCTCTTCGGACTGCGGAGCCTGAAGATGCAGTTGCTGTTCGTGTCGGCGGTGGCGGGGCTGATCGGCTTCAGCCTGCTGCTGGTGATGGCGCTCGACCGGCCCTTCGCCGGGGACCTGAGCGTGAGCCCGGCCCCGTACAAGGAAGCGGCGCTGGCGCAGTTCTGGCGCTAGCTGTACTGACCCGTGAG
>NZ_JAGGOT010000081.1 GCF_018614195.1 Streptomyces sp. ISL-43 | reverse complement strand
TCACCAGCATTGGGCCTAGCCGCGGCCTAGCCGTGCCCCGGCGGTCGGCGCCAGCATGGCGACGATCTTCTCGGACATCCGTCCGATCCGCATCGGGGTTCTGGTCCAGGGGTAACCATGGGTCACGCACCGGACTCAGAAAGTGCTCGCACGCCCCTCGTGGCAGCGATGTGCCGTACGCCACACTGAGGTCCGGAGCCCCCGTCCTCGGAGCCCTGTGGAGGTCGCCCCCGTGCAGACCCAGAGCTTGACCGTCAGCGTCAGTCCGCCCGGAAGCGCCGCAGCCGATGCCGAAGCCGGCGCGGCCGAAGAGCCCGAGGCCGACGCCGTGGACGAGGAGGAGGAGCCCGGGGCTCCGGAGCTGATCGAGCACGTGCCCGTGCAGCGCAAGCGCACGAGTGAGGGCTCCGCGGGGGCGGGGCCGTCCGCCGACCTCTTCCGGCAGTACCTGCGCGAGATAGGCAGGATCCCGCTGCTCACCGCCGTAGAGGAAGTCGAGCTCGCGCGGCGCGTGGAAGCGGGACTGTTCGCCGAGGAGAAGCTCGGCAGCGGCGCCGAGCTCGATCTGCAGCTCACCCTCGATCTGGACAAGCTCGTCGTCATGGGGCGGATGGCCAAGCGCCGCCTCATCGAGTCGAACCTGCGGCTCGTCGTCTCCGTCGCCAAGCGCTACGTCGGCCGCGGGCTCACCATGCTCGACCTGGTCCAGGAGGGGAACCTCGGACTGATCCGGGCCGTCGAGAAGTTCGACTACGCCCGCGGCTACAAGTTCTCCACCTACGCCACCTGGTGGATCCGCCAGGCGATGTCCCGGGCCCTCGCCGACCAGGCCCGGACCATCCGCGTGCCCGTCCACGTCGTCGAGCTGATCAACCGCGTCGTCCGTGTCCAGCGCCGCATGCTCCAGGAGCGCGGGTACGAGCCCACCGCCGAAGAGGTCGCCGCCCACCTGGAGCTGACGCCCGAGCGGGTCCTGGAGGTACTGCGCCTCGCGCAGGAGCCGGTCTCGCTGCACGCACCCGTGGGCGAGGAGGACGATGTCGCGTTCGGCGACCTCATCGAGGACGGCGACGCCGCCTCCCCGGTCGAGTCGGCCGCGTTCTTCCTGCTCCGCGAGCACCTGGAAGCGGTGCTCTCGACCCTCGGGGAGCGGGAGCGCAAGGTCGTACAGCTGCGCTACGGGCTCGCCGACGGGCGACCGCGCACGCTGGAGGAGATCGGGCGGATCTTCGGGGTGACCCGCGAGCGGATCCGGCAGATCGAGTCCAAGACGCTGAACAAGCTGCGCGACCACGCCTTCGCCGACCAGCTGCGCGGATATCTCGACTGAGCACGAGAAAGGGGCGCCCCGAAGGGCGCCCCTCCCCACAGCCCCGGCCCTAGTCGACCTCGGCCACCGCCTGCGCGAACTGCGCCGCGTACAGCCGCGCGTAGGCGCCGCCCGACAGAAGCAGCTCCTCGTGCGTGCCCTGCTCCACGATCGAGCCGCTCTCCATCACCAGGATCAGGTCGGCGTCGCGGATCGTGGACAGCCGGTGCGCGATCACGAAGGACGTACGGCCGTGCGCGAGGCGCGCCATCGCCTTCTGGATCAGCACCTCGGTACGGGTGTCCACCGAGCTCGTCGCCTCGTCGAGCACCAGGATCACCGGGTCGGACAGGAACGCCCGCGCGATGGTGATCAGCTGCTTCTCGCCCGCGCTGACGCCCGCGCCCTCGTCGTCCAGCACCGTGTCGTAGCCCTCGGGCAGCGTACGGACGAACCGGTCGGCGTGGGCCGCCCGGGCTGCCTCCTCGATCTCGGCGCGCGTGACCTCGCGCGAAGCACCGTAGGCGATGTTCTCCGCGATGGTGCCGCCGAACAGCCAGGTGTCCTGGAGCACCATGCCGATGCCGCCGCGCAGTTCCTCGCGGGTCATCTTCGCGATGTCCACGCCGTCGAGGGCGATCTCGCCGCCCGTGACCTCGTAGAACCGCATCAGCAGGTTGACCAGCGTGGTCTTGCCGGCGCCGGTCGGGCCGACGATCGCGACCGTGTGGCCGGGGTCGACGCTGAGCGAGAGGTTCTCGATCAGCGGCTTGTCCGGCTCGTAGCGGAAGGCGACCTTGTCGAAGGTGACCTGTCCGCGTAGTTCCTCCGGACGCTCCGGGACCTCGGCGTCCGCCTCCTGCTCCTCGGCGTCCAGCAGCTCGTAGACCCGCTCGGCCGACGCGACGCCGGACTGCACCAGGTTCGCCATGGAGGCGACCTGCGTCAGCGGCATCGAGAACTGGCGCGAGTACTGGATGAAGGCCTGGACGTCACCGATGGACAAGGTGCCCGAGGCGACGCGCAGGCCGCCGACGACCGCGACGAGCACGTAGTTGATGTTCGAGATGAACAGCATCACCGGCTGCATGATCCCGCTGACCAGCTGTGCCTTGAACGAGGCCTTGTACAGCTCCTCGTTCTGCTCGGCGAAGAGGGCCGCGGACTCCTTCTGCCGGCCGAAGACCTTGACCAGCGTGTGGCCCGAGTACATCTCCTCGACGTGCGCGTTCAGGGCGCCCGTGGACTTCCACTGCGCCACGAACTGCGGCTGCGACTTCTTGCCGATCTTCGCGGCGACGTACCCGGAGACCGGGATGGTCACCAGCGCGACCAGCGCCAGCAGCGGCGAGATCCAGAACATCATCGCCAGCACGCCGACGATCGTCAGGATCGAGTTGAGCAGCTGCCCCATCGTCTGCTGGAGCGTCTGCCCGATGTTGTCGATGTCGTTCGTGGCCCGGCTGAGCACCTCGCCGCGCTTCTGCTGGTCGAAGTACGACAGCGGCAGCCGCGACAGCTTCGCCTGCAGCTGCTCGCGCATCCGGTACACGGTGCCGTTCATGATGTGGTTCGACAGCCGCGTCGCGACCAGCATCAGCAGGCCGGCGAGCGTGAAGACGGCCAGCGCCCACAGCGCCACGACCCCCACCGCGCCGAAGTCGATGCCCTTGCCCGGGGTGAAGTCGGTGCCGGACAGCATGTCCGCCATCCCGCCCTGGCCCTTGGCGCGCATCGCCTCCAGCGCCTGCTCCTTGGTGGCCCCGGGCGGCAGCTCGTGCCCCACTTCCCGGCCGACGATCCCCGCGAACACGAGGTCGGTGGCCTCGCCGAGGATCTTCGGACCGGTCACCGACGCGGCGACGCTGGCCACGACCGCGAGGACCATGCCCCACAGCTTGGCCCGGTCGCGCGCCAGCTCGCGCAGCAACCGCTTGCCCGAGCCCTTGAAGTCCATGGTCCGCGTCGTCGGCGGACCCATCATCATCCGTCCTCCGGGCCCGCTCATGCGGCCTCCGCCTCCGTCAGCTGGGAGAGCACGATCTCCCGGTAGGTCTCGTTGCCGGCCATCAGCTCGTGGTGGCGCCCCTCGCCTACCACCTGCCCCTCGTCGAGGACGATGATCCGGTCGGCGTCGCGGATCGTGGAGACCCGCTGGGCGACGATGACCACGGTCGCCTCCTCGGTCTCACGGGCGAGCGCCGAGCGCAGCGCCGCGTCCGTCGCGTAGTCCAGGGCCGAGAAGGAGTCGTCGAAGAGGTAGATCTCCGGGCGCTGTACGAGCGTGCGCGCGATCGCGATCCGCTGGCGCTGCCCACCGGAGACATTGGTGCCGCCCTGGGAGATGGGCGCGTCGAGCCCGCCCTCCAGTTCGGATACGAAACCCTTGGCCTGCGCCACCTCCAGCGCGTGCCACAGCTCTTCGTCGGTGGCGTCGGGACGCCCGTAGCGCAGGTTGGTGGCGACCGTCCCGGAGAACAGGTACGGCTTCTGCGGGACCATGCCGACCGTCCTGGCGAGCAGGTCCGGGTCGAGGCGGCGTACGTCCTCGCCGTCGACGAGCACCTCGCCGCCGGTCGCGTCGAACAGCCGGGGGACCAGGCCCAGCAGCGTGGACTTGCCGCTGCCGGTGGAGCCGATCACCGCCGTGGTCTCGCCGGGGCGGGCCACCAGGTCCACCGCGCGCAGGACCGGGGCCTCGGCGCCCGGGTACCGGAAGTCGGCGCCGCGCAGCTCCAGCATGCCGTGGCGGTCGAGCTCGCGGACGGGGTCGGTGGGCGGGACCACGCTGGAGTCGGTGTCCAGGACCTCCTGGACGCGCTCGGCGCAGACCTCGGCACGCGGCACCATCATGAACATGAAGGTGGCCATCATCACGGCCATGACGATCTGCATCAGGTAGGCGAGGAAGGCCGTCAGCTGGCCGATCTCCATGCCGCCGCCGTCGATGCGCATCGCGCCGAACCAAATGACGGCGACGCTGGAGATGTTCACGACCACGATGACGGTCGGGAACATCAGCGCGAGCAGCTTGCCCGCCGCCAGCGAGACGCCGGTGAGGTCGGCGTTGGCCTCGCGGAAGCGTTCCTTCTCGTAGTCGTCGCGGATGAAGGCGCGGATCACCCTGTTGCCGGTGATCTGCTCGCGCAGGACCCGGTTCACGGTGTCCAGGCGCGTCTGCATCGCCCGGAACAGCGGCCGCGTCTTCAGGACGATGGCGCCGACCGACAGGCCGAGGACGGGGACCACCGCGAGCAGGACGCCCGAGAGCTTCACGTCCAGCGAGAGCGCCATGAAGATGCCGCCGACGCACATGATCGGCGCCGAGACCATCAGGGTGAAGGTCATCAGCACGAGCATCTGGATCTGCTGCACGTCGTTCGTCGTACGGGTGATCAGCGACGGCGCGCCGAACTGGCCGAGCTCGCGCGCCGAGAAGCTCTGGACGCGGTCGAAGACGGCGGCCCGGACGTCACGGCCGAGGGCTGCCGCGGTGCGGGCGCCGAAGTAGACGGCGCCGACGTTGCAGACGAGCTGGACCAGTGAGACGCCGAGCATCAGCGCGCCGAAGCGCAGGATGTAGCCCGTATCGCCGTTGACGACACCGTTGTCGATGATGTCGGCGTTCAGTGTGGGCAGGTAGAGGCTCGCGCTGGTCTGCAGCAGTTGTAGCAGGACCAGCACGGCGATCGGTTTCCGGTACGGACCGAGGTGGGTCCGCAGAAGTCGTATGAGCACGCGCAGGCTCCGGTCGGCATGATCGAGGGGGTTCACCCCATCTTCTGCCAACCGGTGGCCGGATCCCCACCGGTTTTCGCAAAGCCCGGTCAAAAGGAGTACGTCCGGTCCGATCGAGCCCTGAGCCCCGGGCCGGGCCGGGCCGCGCCCCGCCGGCCGCGCCGACGGCGGGTGGGGAGAGGAGCATGAGGACCAGGGGGAATCTCGGGACGGATCGACCGTGGAGGAACCATGACGGCAACCACACGGGAGCAGACCCCCGTCGCCTTCGAGGGCAACGGCGCCGAGTTGCGCGTACTGGAGCTCGGCGGAGGCTTCTCCGTCGCGTTCGGGCGCTTCGCCAAGGGCGTGGACATGACCCCGGCGTTCAAGGGACTGCCGGACGACCTGTGCCCGTGCCCGCACTGGGCCTACGTGCTCAAGGGCCGGATCAGCATGCACACGAAGGACGGCGACACGGTCTACTCGGCAGGTGAGGCCTGCTACTGGGCGCCCGGACACGCCCCGAAGGCCCTCGAGGACACCGAGTACCTCGACTTCTCGCCGACGGCGGAGTTCCAGGCGGTGGTCGACCACGTGATGGCCGGGCTCGCCTGACCCTCCGACGCGCCCGCGGGCGGCACGGCGCCGGACGCCGCGGGCCTTAACGGCTCCACTTCGGCGACAGGGTCTAGAACGCGCCCGGGTGGATCTGCTCCCGCGTCGCGATGTACTGCTGGCGCACGCCCTGCCAGGCCGGGTACTCCTCGTCCGGCTCGAAGACCTGCGCCGCCGGGGCCGGCCACACCGGCGGGGTGTGCGGGGCCAGCGTGCCCTGCGCCACGCCGAGCGCCCACGCCGCCTGCCGGGCCGCGCCCAGCGCCGCGTAGTCCGCCGGCGCCGGTACGACGATCTGCGTACCGAACAGCCCCGGCGCGAAGGCCTGTACGGCGGGCAGCTCGGCCGCCGCGCCCAGCAGGAACACCCGGCGGATCTCCACCCCGCGGCTGCGCAGCACGTCGAGCGCGTCCACGAGCCCGCACAGCATGCCCTCGAAGGCGGCCCGCGCCAGGTGCTCCGGCTTCATGGAGTCCCGTCGGAGCCCGGCCAGGGTTCCGGCGGTGTGCGGCAGGTTCGGCGTCCGCTCGCCCTCCAGGTACGGCAGGAGTACGAGTCCGTGCGCGCCCGGGGTCGATTTCAGGGCGAGCGCGCTCAGCCCCTCCAGATCGGTGCCCAGCAGCTCGGCGGTGCCGCGCAGGGCCCGCACCGCGTTGGAGGTGTTCACCACGGGCAGGTGCATGCCGGTGGCGTCGGCGAGCGAGGTGATCAGGCCGCCCGGCTCCGACAGCGCCTCGCGGTGCACGGCCATCACCGAACCGGAGGCGCCCAGGGAGACCACCGCGTCGCCGGGGCCCATGCCCAGCCCGAGCGCGGCGGCCATGGTCTCGCCGGTCCCGGCGGAGATCAGCAGCCCCTCGGGCGTGGTCCCGGCGGCGTCGGCGGGGCCGAGCACCTCGGGCAGCAGCGCCCGGTGCCCGAGCGCGAGCTCGACCAGGTCGGGGCGGTAGGTGCCGGAGGCCGCCGACCAGTACCCGGTGCCGGAGGCGCCGCCCCGGTCGGTGGTCCGCCGGGCGGGCCGGCCCAGCAGCTGCCACACGAGCCAGTCGTGCGGGGACATCAGTACGGCGATCCGCCGCGCCGCCTCCGGCTCGGCGCGGGCCAGCCAGGCGAGCTTCGCCACCGGCTGCGCCGAATGGGGGACGGAGCCGATGGCCTCGGCCCAGGCCTGCCGGCCGCCGAGCGACTCGATCAGATCGGCTGCGGCGACCTGGCCGCGCTTGTCGTTGCCGATCAGGGCGGGCCGGACGAGGGCGCCCTGCGCGTCCAGCGGCAGCAGGCCGTGCTGCTGCGCGGAGACGCCGATGGCCTGGACCCCTTCGAGGAGCCCGCCGCCGGCGGCCTCGCCGAGCGAGAGCAGCCAGGCCTGCGGATCGGTCTCGTGAGGCAGGGCTTCGCCCGTGGGCTGCGGATGGGGGGCGTACCCCTGGCGCAGCACGGCGCCCGTCTCGGTGTCGCAGACGACGATGCGAGTGAAGGTGGAAGAGCTGTCCAGCCCGGCGACTATCCCCATGCGGAGAATTCTGCCGCACGTCTGAGCGAACTCGTCCGCCTCGGGCCGCACGGGGCCCTTGCGGGGCCCGTGCGGTGACCGTGCGGGGCCGGCCCGGTGGGCCGGTCAGGTGTTCGTGGTGCCCCAGTCGTCCTCGGCCGCGCCGGTGCCGCCGACCCGGGCGCGCAGGCCCCGTACCCGTCCGACCAGGGCGTCCGGCACGGCGCCGCCGACCTTCTCGCTCACCGCGGCGAAGGCCTTGCCCGCGAACTCGCGCCCGCTGTGACCGGCGCTTTCGGCGGCGTTGCGCACCGCCGGGTTCTGCGCGAGCTCGCGTGCGGACTTCTTCAACTGTTCATACCGCTCGCGTCCGGCCCGGGTCCCGAGCACGTACCCGAGGGCCAGTCCGACCGCGAATGTGACCTTGTACCGCATGCCTGTCACCCTTCGTCGTGTGGTGCCCGGCCTGCTGTCGATACCGATTGGCGGAGCACCCCCCTGCTTGCGCTAATCTATGACTCGCAACGGGCACTCGCCCCCCGGTCAGGCCGGAGGTGGGCTGTTCGGTGCAACGCAGCAATCCCCTGTAGCTCAATTGGCAGAGCAGCCGACTGTTAATCGGCAGGTTACTGGTTCGAGTCCAGTCGGGGGAGCGCGGTCCCCTGTAGCTCAATTGGCAGAGCAGCCGACTGTTAATCGGCAGGTTACTGGTTCGAGTCCAGTCGGGGGAGCAAGAGAGAACGAGGACCCCGTGTGGGTCCTTTTTCTTTTTATTTGACCTGCGTACGGAACCGGACAGCCCCCGACGCGGTCTCTCTGGGCAGGCGAAGCCGATCATGCGAGGCATCCGAGGCAGGAGATCGTATGAGCGGCTATGCTGCGGCAGACGGCGCGCACACATGTACGCGCCACGCCGTGAAGGGGCGGTAGCTCAGCCGGTTAGAGCAGCGGACTCATAATCCGTCGGCCGTGGGTTCGAGTCCCACCCGCCCCACCTAGCATCCCCAGGCAGAATCGTTCTGACCTGGGGATACGTGTTTTTTCGGGGGTGTTCGGCGTGTGGCGTTCGCCTTGTGGGGTGTGGCGAACGTGAGTCCTTGTGTATCGAAGATGAGCTCTGGCAGGCTATGACCTGGGGTTTTGTGGCGACGCCCCCCGTGGGAGCGTCGTGGAGCGGTCCCACGGTCGCTGAATGAGGCGGCTCACCCAGCGCATCGATATCACCCGCCTGTGTGCCCGCCTCGTGGCCGCCGAACCCGCGGCTGATAGGGGCTTCTCTGTCCGTAGTGGTGAGCAGGTCGGGCGGTCGACCGCGGTTGCCGGACCCGCAGCCGCAATGCTTGCCTGTGGATGCTGAGGTCTCGGGCCACCTGGGCGACGGGGCAGCCGGAGTCCTGTACTTACGGATGTCCCCTCGCGGAGTCCGCCGCCCACCCATCCACGTCAGCCGCTGCGGCGGCGAGCGCGCAGGGCTGCCCAGTGGCGTAGGCGTTCGCTGATCTGGGCTTCGTAACCATTGCGGGTGGGCTGGTAGTACGTCTCGCGGTCCATGTCGTCGGGGAAGTAGTCGGCTCCGGAGAAGCCGTCGGTGGTGTCGGGGTCGTACTGGTAATCCTTGCCGTAGCCGATGTCCTTCATCAGCCGGGTCGGGGCGTTGAGGATGTGGGCGGGCGGCATGAGGGAGCCGGTGCGGCGGGCGGATCGGTGGGCCGCGTTGAAGCCGCGGTAAACGGCGATGGATTTGGGGGCCGTGGCGAGGTAGACAACGGCCTGGGCGATGGCCAACTCGCCCTCGGGGGAGCCGAGTCGCTCGTACACGTCCCAAGCGGCGAGGGCCTGGTGGATGGCGTGCGGGTCGGCGATGCCGATGTCCTCGTTCGCGAAGCGGACCAGGCGGCGGGCCACGAACAGGGGGTCCTCGCCGCCGTCGAGCATGCGGGCGAGCCAGTACAGGGCCGCGTCAGGATCGGAGCCGCGCATCGATTTGTGGAGCGCGGAGATCAGGTTGTAGTGGCCCTCCTGCGCCTTGTCGTACAGCGGGGCGCGCTGCTGGATGTGGTGGGCGAGCGCGGCGGTGTCCAGGGGGGTGCCGGGGTCCGGGAGGGCCTGGAGCTGTTCGGCCATGTTGAGGAGGTAGCGGCCGTCGCCGTCGGTCATGGCGATCAGGGCGCGGCGGGCGTCGTCGTCCAGGGGCAGCGGGTGGCCGGTGAGGTCCTCGGCACGGTCGAGGAGTGTGGACAGGGCGGCTTCGTCGAGGCGTTTGAGGACGAGGACCTGGGTGCGGGAGAGGAGGGCGCCGTTGAGTTCGAAGCTCGGGTTCTCCGTGGTGGCGCCGACCAGGGTGATCGTGCCGTCCTCGACGTAGGGCAGGAAGCTGTCCTGCTGGGCGCGGTTGAAGCGGTGGATCTCGTCGACGAACAGCAGGGTGCCCTGGCCGATGGTGCGCCGGCTGCGTGCGGCGGCGAAGACCTTGCGCAGGTCGGCCACGCCGGAGAAGGTAGCTGACACCGGTTCGAAGGCCAGGTTGCTGCCGTCCGCGAGGAGGCGGGCGATGGTCGTTTTCCCGACGCCGGGCGGGCCCCACAGGATGGCGGAGCCGAGGCGCTGCGACGCGACCATGCGGCCCAGCGGGGCGTCCGGGGCGAGGAGGTGGTCCTGCCCGACGACGTCTTCCAGCCGGGTGGGACGCAGGCGGTCGGCGAGTGGCCGGGCGGGCTCCTCGTCGAAGAGCGGCAGGGTCGCTTCGGTCGGTTCCATCGGTCTCTCGAGTCTGGAGTGGGGAGGCGGAGGTGTGTGTACGCGGGTCCTTGAACGGGACCCGGTCGGGCGGGAGGTCAGCCGTTCGCGGCGCTCATCGGGCGGCGGGGCGGTCGCGCCAGGGCAGTCGCTCGACGGCCAGGTCGTAGGAATCCTCGACCGCGTCGGTGACCAGCCGCTCGGTGATACCGGGGCCCGGCCCGAGCGAGATCCAGTGGCGTTTGTCGAGGTAACGGCCCGGTGTGATCGAAGGGTGGGCACGTTCTTGCGTGCGGGCGTGTTCGGGTTCGCACTTGACCGTGATGATCTGCTCGTCCGGGTCGTCGGTGACGATCAGGAACACCTTGCCCGCGACCTTGTACACGTCGAGCCCCGGGGTGAAGGGGTATCCGTGGCTGACGTCGGGGAGGGCCAGGGCCGCCTGGCGGGCGATGTCCTGGAGCCGGTCACCGGCCGCGCTCACCGGGCCGCCCGCGTGCGGCTGCCGTAGGTGTGCGGGTCGACGGGCCGCTCGGCCCTGGGCAGGCGGGCGACCACGAGTCGGTATGAGTCGGTGACGAGTTCGTCGACGAGTTCCTTGTCGACGCCGTCCCCGCCTTCCAGCGTGATCCAGTGCTTCTTGTTCATGTGGTAACCGGGGGTGATGTGGCTGTACTGCTCCCGCAGGGCGTGGGCCTCGCTGGGGTCCGCCTTGAGGATCACGACGGGGCGCCCCGGGACCTCGGTCATCAGCATGAACACCTTGCCGCGCACCTTGAAGACCTCCCAGTCTGGGCCGAAGGGATGCTCCAGCGCTGCTCCGGGAAGCTCCTCGGCGCAGTCGGCGGCGGTCTTGCGCAGGGTCGTTCCGTTCATGAACGTTTCCTTCCTCAGGTGAGCGCGGGCTGGGCACCCCATGACGCGAGTGGCGCGCCGAGCGGTTGTGGCGGCGCCACCTCCCACTCTCTCCCCGAAACCGACATAAGGTGCAGTAGGCTGCGGACATGTGATGGTCGACAAGCGACACCCCAGCCCGAGCGGACAGGCGGGGCCGGCCGCGGTCCCGCTGTACGGTTTCCAGCCCCCGGTCGGCACTCCGTACGGCCTTGAAGTGAGTACCGTCGAGGATTTCTTCGTCCAGCACGACGACTGGCCGTGGAACCCGCCCCGTCCGGGCCGTGCCACCTTCCACTACCTCATCGCCGTCACCGAGGGAGAGTTGCGGCACGACGTCGACTACGTCACGCGGACCGTCGCCTCCGGCCAGTGGCTGTGGGTGCGTCCCGGACACACGCAGTGCTGGCATCCGCTCGGCGCCGCCCGCGGCCCGTTCATCCTGTTCGAGCCGGACGTGCTGCGGCCCGACATCGCCCGCCTGCTGGCCCCGCTCATCGCGCACGAGGCTCCTGCCGTGCTGAGCCCGCACCCCGACGACGCCGCCTGGCTCCAGCAGACGGCACTCCAGCTCCTGGACGAACACCGCGCACTGGGGCGCCGTCCCCTCGACGTCCACCACGCCCTGCGGCGCAGCCTGCTCGAATCACTGCTGCTGCGCCTGGCCAACGCCCCTGGGATCACTCCCGCCGAGACGAGTGCCGGCAGCAGCCGTGGTGACGCCTACGGACGGTTCGCGGACGCCCTGGAGCTGCACTTCCGAGAACTGCACCGGGCCGCGGATTACGCGGAGTTGCTCGGCTGCTCGGTCCGCACCCTCAGCCGTGCCGCCCGTGAAACCACCGGCAAGGGGGTGCGTGAGCTCATCGACGAGCGGCGCCTGCTCGAAGCCCGGCGCCTGCTGGGAAGCGCCCGATGGGACGCCCGGTCCGTGGCCGACCACCTCGGCTTCACCGATCCCGCGAACTTCGGCCGGTTCTTCCGCGACCGCACCGGTCTCACCCCGGCCGCCTTCGCGGCCCGCGAAGTGACCGACGCATGAGGGAGACGCGGCGCGGTCTCGGTTGCCCGGGTCTCAGTCGTCCAGGACGACGACGTGCTTGCCCGGCGTGGTGCCGGACTCGAGGTCGGCCTGGGCGTCACGGACCTGTTCCAGGCCGTGGTAGACCTTCGCGACCGGGACGTTGAGGCGTCCTTCGGCGATTGCCTGGAGCTGGTGGGCGAAGACGTCGGCCGGGAGGTCGGCGGCCTGACCGCCGTATGAGGTCAGCCGCACCCCGCCCGGGATCATGAACGGGCTGAAGTCGGGGATCGCCCACTGGCCCGCCAGGGCTCCGGTGAAGCACACGGTGCCGTGACGACGGACGGTGCGGAAGGTGTCGGCGAGGACCGAGCAGCCCACCAGTTCCAGTGCGGCGTCGACACCGTCCGGCATCAGCTCGCGCACCTGGCCGGCGAGGGTGCCGTTGTCGACGAGGGGATGGTCGACGCCCGCGGCCCGCAGTTCCCCGGCCCTGTCCGGGCTGCGGGTGGTGGACAGCACGGTCGCTCCGAGGTCCTTCGCGATCGTGGCCGCGCTCAGCCCGACCGTGGAGGTGCCGCCGCGGATGAGTAGCGTCTGCCCGGCCTTGAGGTCCAGGCCGTGGGTCAGCGATCCGTAGGCGGTCTGGAACATCTCCGGCAGCGCACCGACCACGTCCCACGGCAGGCCGGTCTCGCACGGGATGACCTGCTGCGCGGGAACGGTAACGTACTGGGCGTACGCGCCGTCGTACGAGCGGCCCATGCCGCCCATCATCGTGGCCACCTGCTGGCCCGGGCTCAGCCCGCTGTCCTCGTCGGCCTCCTCAATGACGCCGACGCCCTCGATGCCGGGGATACGCGGGTAGGTGACTTCCGCGTCCGACTCGCCTTTGCGGGTTATGACTTCGGACTCGTTGACGCCGAATGCCTTTACCTTGATCCGCACCCAGCCGGGCTTGCGGACGGGCACCGGCACGTCCTTGATCTGAAGTGCGTCCAGGCCGCCGGGGCGGGTGACGACGACGGCCCGCATGGTCGCCGGTGTGGCGCCGTTGGCTGCTGCTGTCGGTTGGCTCATGGCGAGTTCCTCTGTTCACCCCCCCCTGGTGCGCTGTTCCGTATCGCCCGCTGGCCGTCAGGGGCGTTCGATGCCCTCCCACAGGTCGAGGACCTGCTGGTAGTGGGCGGTGCCCTCGAAGGGAGAGTTGCCGACGGTTTCCGAGGTGGGCTTGTCCGTGACGGCGGGCCACAGGCGGGAGTGCTCGCCGGTGGCGAAGTCGAGGACGATGTCGCGGATACGGGTGTCCCGCTCGGCCTGCTCCGCGCTGCGGTCCGGCTGTTCCTGGCCGACCAGGGCGTACATCTCGGTGCCGTGCACGGCGGGCGCGCCTTCGGCGGGGCCGATCAGGAGGAGGTGGGCGTTGCCGCCGGCGGCGGCGTGGGCCAGGGCGCCGCGGGCGGCGGGGATCGCGAAGAGGTAGTCCCCCATGACCGCGGCGCGGACCTCGGCCGGGGTACGGCCGCCCTGGTCGTAGGCAGCGACGATCTTCTTGGCGCGGGAGCGGGAAATGCGCCACCCCGCGACCTCGTCGACGACGCGGTCGATGGTGCCCGGGTCGAACCGGTCGAGGTCGTTCGCCACCCACCAGCCCATGTCGTCGCTGGCCATGCTCAGCAGCACATCGACATCGCGGTGCGCGCCCGAGGCGAGGACGTCCATGGGGTGGGCGTGCACCACCGCGCCGGGCTGTCCGATGTCCAGGACGACGCCGGTGGCCTTGTTGTCCACCCCGCCGCGGACTCCGAGATCCGTCGGGGCGACCTTGCGTAGGGCGTCCCTCAGGGAGATCGCGTCGAGGTCGAGCAGCTTCGCCGGGTTGTCCGCGACACCGAGTTCGGTGACGAACCGCTCCGCGAGCTCCTCGGCCCACCAGGCCGGGATGGAGCGAGCGGGCCCGCCGGAGAACCCGGCCAGGCGCCGGTACAGGCCGTCGGCCGAGGAGGCGCCGAGCAGTCCGAAGGAGGAGTAGGCGCCGCCGCTGTGACCGTAGACGGTGACCTGGTCGGGGTCGCCGCCGAAGTGGGCGATGTTCCGCTGGATCCAGGTCAGCGCGGCGATGATGTCCTGGAGGAAGAGGTTGCTGGCCTCGGCGAGCTTCCCGCCGTACTGCGAGAGCGAGAGCGGGCCCAGGGCGCCGAGCCGGTAGTTGATCGACACGCCCACCACGCGCCCCGTCGCGGCGAGACCGGCGGCGTTCGAGGTGATCTGCGTGTTCGCGCCGTACTCGAATCCGCCGCCGTGGATGTACACGGTCACCGGGAGCGCCTTGCCGGCCGGCTGCTCGGGGGCCCACACGTTCAGGTTCAGGCAGTCCTCGCCCATTCCGCTGTCCGCTTCGAGCCAGTCGCCGCTGTCGGGCTGGACGGAGACGACGCCCTTGCGGTCGTAGGGGAGGTCCGGATCGAAGTCCGCGACCACGGGGCGGCGGTACCGCTCGGCGGTGGCGTACGGGATTCCCCACCAGGACCGCGCCCCTGGTGCGGTCGGGGCCTTGGGAGGGGTGGCGGTCATGACATGTCCTTCCGGCGCGGTTCGAGTGGTTCGCGCGGTGTATCGGCAGATGGTTGCTGCGGTGACGCTCTCCAATCCTTCCCTGGGATCCGACAGCTCGCCCGGCGGAGAGCAGTCACCCGATGGTCACCAGGCGACACTTCGCCGCTCCTCTTTTTCGCGATTCGCGGCTCCGGCGGCCTCGCGTTCCGGATGGCACTCCGCTGGAGACCCTTCCGAGGAGCCGGCCACACCTGCGCTCCTGCATCATCGGATCGTCGCCGGCCGTGCGGGCTTGGTGGCGTCGCCGTCCACGATGGCCGCCTGCGACGGGGACGGCGAGGCGGCCGGGCGTTCCGGCCGGAACACCCTTGGTCCGCTGGGCCTCGGCCAGGGCGACGGCACCCCCTCATCGACACCGGGAAGATCCGCCCCGTCATCGACCGCGTCTTCCCGTTCGAAGACACCTCCAGGCCCTGGAATACGTCGAAAAGTGACGGGCGAAGGCCGGTAAAGTCGTCGCCGCGATGACGTGAGAACGCGATTATGCACCGCCCGAGGACGCCGTCACGGTGCTGCCCGCGCAGTTCGGCGGTGACGAACTCGACGACGTATTCGGCGGTGACGCGCCAGTGGACGGTCACGACCGTGAGGGGAAGATCTGCCAGAGCGGCAGCGGGCAAGTCGTCGGCACCGAATACCGACAGGTCAGGGCGCGCAAACCGAGATGACGCAGTCCTGCCGGGACGGCGACGTCATCGAGGGCGCAGATCTTGGTGACGCCTTCCTCCCGCCAGCCGGTCGGTCCCACATCGGAGGGGGATCGCTTCCCGCGGGTCCCGCCCCGCGCACGCCGGTCGCCGAGGTCGGCCCCATGCCTGGCGGAGATGCTCCAGGGGCCGAAAAAGGGGACTCGTGGCTTGGATGCCGACGCATTGTCCCCTTACGGAGAGTAGCTGTGGCCGAGGGTCGCACCGATGCTCCGGACTGCTCACAGAACGCGTGCTGCTCGGCCCCTTCTCGCTGTGCCAGCAGGCGTCGATGGGCCGGCTGCACGGGAGGCGCCAGTTCGGTCCGAGTGTTGCGGGGGCGGTGTGGCGAACACCTAACCGATCCCCGGTCGAGCCGGATCGAGGAGGATGCAGCCGGATGGAAAAGGGTGGCTATGTCCGTTGTTTCGGCATCGTCGCAGGTGAGAGGCGTCACTCCTATGGGTTCGAGTCCCACCCGCCCCACTGCGAGACCCCAGACAGAATCGTTCTGACCTGGGGAAACGCGTTTTCTGGGGGCGTTTTGCGTGTGGCGGACGCCTAACGGCGGTGTGGCGAGCGCGAGTCCTCGCGTCCCGTAGATGAGCCTTGGGCAGCTGTGACCTGGGCTTTCGTGGTGACGCCTCCGTGGGGTCGTCGAGATGGCTCCCACGGCTCCTGCGCCTGGTCGACGAGACACTCCTGGTAATCCCGCGCCCTCGGTGCTGTCCCTGCCTGCGGGCGCCGGGGGAGGCTGGTGAGCAGAGGGCCGGCGATGGCGGCTGGCTCCAGCTGTGGCGTTGATGGCGTGGCCCCCTGTGCTCGCGGGTGTCTGCGTCGGCTGAAAAGTGGTTCTGGATCACTTTCCGTGCCAGGGCCGCAGAGGGTCACCGAAGCCGCGATCATGAACCCTCGTGACTGACGCTCTCCTGCAAGACCTCTGGTTCCACCACGCCGACGCCGTCGCGCTCACCGCCGTCGCCATCTGCGGCGAGCTGGTGACCATCCAGGCCGCCGCGACGACGGTCCGGTCTGAGTGCCCGGCTTGCCGAGCCAGCTCGACGCGGGTGCACAGCCGGTACACGCGCCGCCTGGACGGCACGGCGGCGGGCCGACGCCGGGGGCATCGAGTGACAGGTTCGTCGGTTTCGGTGCAGTCAACAGGCCTGCCAACAGCCCATGTTCGTCGAGCAGATACGTGCTCTGACCTTCCGACACGGCCGACGAAGCCAGGGACTGCAGGCTGTCTTGCGGCACGTGGCACTCATGCTGGCCGGCCATGCCGGCGCCTGGCTCGCTGACGTTCCTGCCGTCCCGGTGAGCCGTTCGACGCTGTTGCGGCTGATGCGAGGGCTGCCCGGGCGTGCAGGTGATCTGCCGCGACCGCTCCGGCACCTACGCCGAGGCCGGACGCCTCGGCGCCCCCGACGCCCCCGGTCCTGCCACCGGCCACTGCCGGGCCGCGACGCTCGGGGCGTCTGTCGGACCGCGTCCGTGAACAGCACGCAGCCGTCCATGGCCTACTCCAGGAGGGAACCGCTCTGCGTGTCATCGCCCGTCGGCTGGGTCTGGCCCGCACCACTGTGCGGCGCTTGGCGCACGCGAAGGACCCCGATGAGCTGCTGGTCGGCCGCTGGACAGGACGCGCCAGCATCCTCGCCCCCCACAAGCCCTACATCGAGCAGCGGTACGCCGAGGGCTGCCCGGTCACCCGACGCCTCTTCGAAGAAATCCGCCAGCGCGGCTACGACGGCCAGGAACAGATCGTCCCCGCAAGTGTGTTCACCCCCTCCGGGCGGCCTTCCCGAAGCAGCCTTGCCGCCGGCGTGAGGGTGGCGATCGGGGAAGAGGAGGGTCCAGCCGTTCTCGCGGGCTTTGGCGGTGAGGAGGTCGACCCGCTCGGGGCTCTCGATGTGGAAGGCGAGGTGGTTCAGGACGGTCGCGCACGGGTCGTGGCGATCTGCCGTGAGGGCGGGGGGATTGCTCGAAGACGAGGTAGGTGGGGCCGAGTTTCCAGCTGCGGCCGTGCTTCCAGCTCTGGTGGAGGGTGTGGCCTGCGGCATCTGCGTGACCGGAGTCATCCTGGCGTGCACCTCACTGCAACGACCCCGACGGGCCGCCTTCTGGCCATGTTGATGGCCCCGTTTGCGCGTGGCGTCGCTCGCTCTTCCGCATGGAAGGCGGCTTCTTTCGTACATTTGTTCACCCCTCCGCTTGCGGGTGGCCGAGGTGTGCGCCCGGCCCGCCGGTCGGCCGGAAGCGGAGCATGCCCCGTCCTGCTGCAACCTCTTCGGCGGACTGGAGGGCGCGGACTGGACCGAGGCACCGTCGCTCCGCTGGATCAAGAAGGCGTTGCCGCCTTCCAGGCACCTTTGTGGGCGCGGCTGCCACGCAGGCCTTCTCCGTCGCCGCGTGAGTATGCGGAATCAGTCGGAGGTGCATGCCGGCTAGGCGTCCCGGCCTCCCGCCGAAGGAGCCGCAGGATTCCACAGGGGTCACACAGGTCACTCACAGACTGCCGAGGTTTGCGTTGACTCTCTGCGTAGCGCATGCAATTTCTCGGCCAAGCTCGAATCTTCCTCAACTTGATCCTGTGTCAGGATCGGCGCTCGCAGACAGGGAGACGGGTCCGAAAGGGGAGTTCAGGACCACGTCCACCCTCAGCGTGGTGAGCGACGGATGCGCCGAATGTCTGTCCGTCATTTTCAAGAGGGGGTTGTGCAACACATGTCTTTGCAAAGACTGCTGCCCGTCGTGGCAACAGCGATTGCGGTGTCCATGCCTGCCGTGGCGTTCGCCTCGCCTACGCCATCCGGGACACCCAGCGCTCCATCTCCGTCTCCATCACCGCATCGAGCAGTCCCCGGAGGCCCGGGCGCCACGCGCCCGGCCCCTTCGAGCACCGCTATCGGAATACCGCCAGGGGATCCGTCCAAGGCTTCCGGTATCCGCCCCTCCCAGGCCGCCGCGCTGGAGAAGTTCTGGACGCCGGAACGGATGGCCCAGGCGAAGCCGGTGGATGAGCAGGCCTTACGAGCGGCCAAGTTGGAAACACCAGGGACTGCTGGACCCTCCGCAACCCCTGGTGTTTCCGGACAGACGCCGACTGCCGCGGCCATTGGCCAGGTCGGGCTGTTCTTCTTCGCCAGCGGCAACAGCTACAGGTTCTGCGCTGGAACGGTCGTACCGTCCCAGGGCAAGAACCTGGTGGCCACTGCAGCCCACTGCTTCGACGGCTCGGCTCGCATCACCAATGCGGTCTTTGTCCCAGGCCACGGCGAGAAGGAACTCCGGCCTGCCGGCCTCTTCCCCGTAGACGCCGCGAAGATCAACATGGCTGCGGCCTACACCGCGCTCGGTGGGGATCGTGCCGCGGCCGACGCGGATCTCGCGTTCGCGCCCACCACACCGCGCGTCGATGGGAAGAACGTCGAAGACGTGGTCGGGGCTATTCCTCTCGCGTTCAACGCCGGCTTCGACCACAACGCCGTCCAGGTCGTTTCACCCGCCCCCCGGCAGAAGCCCTCCGAGTGCGCCACCGCGACCCGGAAGTTCACCACCGCCGGGTCGGAGGGATGGGCAGCCGGCAGCTACCTCCAGGCCGACTGCGACGGAAAGACTCCGGGCACTTCTGGCGGCCCCTTCCTCCTTCAAACGGACGGCCGCGTATCGCTGGCCGGAGTCGTGGGCGGCTGGAAGGCCGGCGGGGACGAGCCGGGCACGGTGTACAGCTCCTACTTCGGTGATGACGTCAAGCGTCTCTACGACGAGGCATCCGCTGGAAAGGTCAAGGTCAGCCCGTCACCTTTGGCCAGTCCCGTACCCAAGCCGTCAAGCACGCCCTCGAACGAGCCGTCGCCGTCGAAGTCCGCAGAAGCGCGCCTTTCGGCGGCGGCTGAGTTGGACGCGTTCTGGACTCCCGAGCGCATGGGCCAGGCGAAGCCGGTCGCCGAGCAGGAAGCCCGCGAGGCGCAGATACCCCCTGAAGCACGCAAGAAGTTCAGTGGCCTCGCCCTCACTTCCCCCTCGAAGGAATTCGAGGGCATCCAGCAAGTCGGCACGTTCTACTGGGCCGCCAACGACCAGTACCGATTCTGCGCCGGCACCGTGGTTCCTTCACCGGGGAAGAACCTGGTAGCCACCGCCGCGCACTGCTTCGACAACAATGACAAGGCCCAGAAGCTGGTCTTCGTCCCGAAGCACAGCGAGAAGAACCCCCGCCCGTACGGTGCGTTCCCTGTCGAGAACTACTACATGGACCCTTCCTACGCGCTTCCGGGCGGGGACAAGGCTCAGACGGACCTCGACTTCGCGTTCCTTCAGACTGGCCCACGTTCGGACGGACGCAAGGTCGAGGATGTCGTGGGTGCGATTCCCCTCGCTCTGAACGCCGGCTTCGACCACCCCGACACCCAGGCCATCGGCTACCCGTACCTGGTCGGTGACGACAAGTACAAGCCGAACCAGAACCCGCTCACCTGCAGTACGCCGCTGAAGAAGTTCACCACCGGCAGCTCGGGCGGCTGGACGGGCGGTACGTTCGCCGAGGTCAACTGCAAGGGATACGTCTCCGGAACTTCGGGCGGCCCCTTCCTGATCAAGCAGGGCGACGGCCGGGCACTGGCCGGCGTGACCGGGGGATGGCAGACAGGCGGTCACTCTCCGGACACCTCATACAGCTCCTACTTCGGCGATGAGGTTCAGCGCGTCTACGACGCCGCCGTGGCGGGCCGGCAACCGGGTCCCCGGTCCGTGCTGCCGCCGGGGGAGACCTGGAAGCACGCCAAGGGCATCGCTTCGGGCTACTTCACCGTGGACGGCGACAACATCGACGAAGACCGTATGGACATGTTCGTCATGTGGACCGACGGGGAGGTGAGCCTCTACCGCGGAGCCAACGCCCAGAACGGGAACTTCGACAAGGAGTTCCGCATCATGGGCGCCAATGCGACATGGCGCGACTATGCGGTGGAGATCACAGCCGGAAACTTCACCGGCGACGAGGGCTCAGACATCATCGTCCGCTGGACGGACGGTGAGGTCTCGCTCTACCCGTCCGTGGACGAGAACGGCTTCCACGGCGAGATCCAGATCCAGGCGCCCAACGACGACTGGAGAAACTACGCACGCCAGTTCACCACCGGCCGCTTCACCCCGAACGGACGTCAGGACGACCTCGTTGTCACGTGGAAGGACGGCGAAGTCTCCCTCTACACCGACGTCTCCGAACGCGGCATGGGAACCGAGAGTCAGGTCCTGGCTCCCAACGAAACCTGGAAATACGCCTCTGAGATCGGCTCCGGGGACTACACAGGCAACGACAACTGGGACCTGATCATCCGCTGGAGCGACGGGGAACTCACCAACTACCAGGACTTCAACGGAAACCTGGGCAACTCCAAGGAAAACACCTTGCACGGCCCGGACGAAACGTGGAAGCACGCAGTCATCGTCTCTGGCGGAGACTACTCGGAAAACCCATGGGCCGACGACACAATCGTTCGCTGGACCGACGGAGAGCTCACTCTCTATAGCGACGGAAACGAATCCTCATTCGGCCAGGAGAAGCGTCTCGTCGCGCCAGCGCCATAGAAGAATCCCGCTTCAACAAGGCATCCGGTTCCACCGGAGATAGCCTCGCCCGCCGCCACGGCTGTCCTGGCCCTGAAGGACTCAAGCGTCGGCACCACTGCAGGCAGCTTCCGCCGTATGGACCTACTCGACCCAGCCCGTGCCCTGTCCTGCTGAACAGGCATCCCGCGCCAACAGCCAAGCGAGGCGCGTCCTGCCAAATGGCCGACGGAAGCTAGCCGGCCCGTCGGAAGCATGTTGGGCGCTTCCGACGGGCCGCTTTGCGGCTGGCCATCGAAGACCACTGAGGTCGGCCTTCGGAACCCCTCGCGGGCGAGCCTCGTCTCTCTTCTCGAAGTGACCGTCAACGGAACGGAAGCGCATGAACATCAGCGATCAGCTGGGCCGGCCCGCCTCACGCGGCCAGCGGCCGGGCCGCGCCAGGACGGCGGCGGTAACCGTCGCGCTTCTCGCCGGCACTCTGCTCGGCTGCAGCGGCGGCGGCGGAAACGATCCGGACGCCCGCCCAACCGCCTCATACCAGGAATCGCCTCCCGTCAGGAACGGTATTGAGACGAGTCAGAACACGAAAGACTTCCATAAGTACTTGGCAAGCCACGAAGACAGCAGAGACCTCACGACGATCTTTATTGACGTGAGGATCGAGCGGTCCGGACCCGACCTGTCGGGGATGATCATCACCGGACTCGATAAAAATCTGGAAGACACCGGCTCCCCCGACCGGGAGAAAGCGGAGCGGCTGGCCAAGGCGTTCGCCGCCTGGCGTACCGAGCAGTTCCGGGACCACGGGAGCGTGAAGGTTTATAACCCGGCAATGGAAACAATGGCAGCAGCCACCTGGTAGAACGCCGGCGCCTGCAAGGTGGCTGAGCTTCGGGCGTCGGAGGCGGCGTGGACGGGCAGCGGGACATTGACAGGATTGGCTGTCAACGGCTCGTAGCGGTCCCCGCCTCCGTCATCGGTGGTGCTCCCCTTCAAGGGGATCTCCCCAGGAAGCATACCGAGAACAGAGGCCCCGGAGCAGACAGGAAGACCGAACCACAGTTCCGCTCGGACGGACCTTGCTCTGTTCCGACGAACTTCAAGGCATGACATCAGTGCCTCTTGGCGCCGCAGTTCGGCGCGCCCTGGGGCACTCCCGTGCGCGAGATCGGACAGGTGCCCGCCCCGCGCGAAACCGTGAACCCATGACCAGGAGTTGCGATGCAGCCTGTCACCACCCCCGACCGCACCCGCTCGCTCACGGCGGAAACCCGCGATGAGGCCGCTGAACTGCTGACGAAGGCCCTCCATCTGGGACTCGACTTCAAACTTCAAGCAGAGGTGTTCCTTGAGCGAATTCCGTCCGTTCAGGCTCGGGACCGACTGATTTCGGTCTTACCTGATGATCCGGGCACCGTCGAGGAAGCGCTGGCCGAGTTTACCGAGGCCATGCTGCCGCTCTGCAAGAACGAGGCGAGCCCGCAGTTCCTCGGCTTCGGCGACACCGGTGACGATGTGGGAGCGCTCGCTGGTGGCGTACTCGCTCTTCTGACGCAGCAGAACCTGATCAATCAGAGCTTCGACTCGCCGAGCGCCACGTTCGTCGAGACCACGGCCTTGCGGTGGCTGCGGGAGCTGATCGGTTTCACCAACCCGCCAGTCGAGGACCTCAGGACGGTCTTCGACGTCGGGGGAGTCATCACGCACGGCGGGACGATGAGCAATTCGCTCGCCATGATGCTGGCCCGGGAACACAAAGTGCCGGGCACCATGGAGACCGGGGTCCGGGACCCCGGCCAGTTCTCCATCGTGGTTCCGCGCGACATCGGCCACTACAGCGTGAAGAGCGCGCTGAAGTGGATCGGCCTCGGATACCAGGTCGTCGAGGTGGACACCGACGGCTTCCGCTACGACCTCAAGGCGCTGGAGCGGACCCTTCGACAGCACGAGGGCCGCATCATGTCGGTCGTGGCGTACGCCGGAGACAGCCGTACGCAGACCGTGGACGACCTGCGGGGGGTGCGTGACGTCGTGCGTGCGTGCGACGAGCGTATCTGGCTCCACGCTGACGCCTGCTGGGGTCTGATGTGCTCCTTCAGCGACCGCCTACGCAGCAAGATCGCGGGCATCGAGGACTACGACAGCGTGACGGTGGACCCGCACAAGGTGATGGCCGTTCCGCACAGCCTCGGTGCCCTCCTCGTCCGTGACCCGGCAAGCCTCAAGGCGATCTCCAGCCACTCCGGTCTCATCATGGGCGACGACTTCGACTTCGGTCAGGTCACGCCGTTCATCGGTACCAAGGCCTGGCTGTCGCTCAAGCTGTGGATGATGATGCGCACGCACGGCCGGTCGGGACTCGCCCAACTGGCGGAGGACCGTGTCGAAAAGGCCTTGCGCTTCGCCGACCTGGTCGATTCCCACGACCGGCTGATCCGCCTGCACAAGGTGGACATGATGGCCGTCACGTTCATGTACGTACCTGCGGACGTCGACGTCGCAGCGCCGGACATCGAGCGGATCAACGAAGCCAACCTGCGGATCCACGCGCGCATGCTGGCTGAGGGCCGCTGGCATCTGCACCACTTCGGACTGCCTGACGACGACGGCGTTCTCAAGTACGGGGTGACGCTCTACCCGTTGCGTTTCATGGCCGCCAATCCGCGGATCGAGGACCACCACATGACCGGAGTCCTGGACCACGTCCTGGAGCTGGGAGCCAGGTTCGACGAGGGATCCCTGTAGGTGAACCGGACACGCCGTGAAGTCCCTCACCAGCTCACAGTCAGGAACAGCACGATGATGTCCCAAGACATACAAGCAGTACGTAGGTTTGCCACGCTGGCGCCTTTCCGGGCCAGCCCGGCTGCCCACGATCCCCGCGACGTGATGCGGCTCGCCCTGTCCGAGAACGCTGCGGGTGCCTCGCCTAAAGCCCTGGCCGCCGCACGTGCCGAAATCGAGCACGCCCACTGGTACCCGCACTCCGATGGCGAACCGTTGCGCGGATTGCTCGCCAGGCATTACGGGCTTCCCGCGCAGAAAGTCATCGTCGGCAACGGCCTGGACGAGATCATCATGCTTGTCGCACTCGCCACGTCCGGCAGTACCAAGCCCACCGTGGTGACCGCGAATACCTTCGCCGGCTACGCCGCTTCACTCGAAATCAGCGGTCATGCAGTAAGCGCAGTGCCACAGGCTGCGGCGGGCGGGATCGATCTGGACGGTGTGTGCGAGGCCGCGGCCGGGGCTGCAGCCGTTGTGGTGTGCAACCCGCACAACCCGACGGGTACCGCCCTGAACGCCGAGCAGGTCAAAACCCTGGTGGAAGTGTGCCACGACGCCGGAGCCCTGCTCGTCCTCGACGAGGCGTACGCGGAGTTCGCCGATGCGACATGGTTCGGCAGTGGGCTGCCGTACCTCCATGGCAGGGGGATCGTGGTGCTGCGGACCTTCTCCAAAGCCTACGGCCTGGCCGGCCTGCGCTGCGGCTACGCGCTCGGCGACGAGGATCTCATCGGCGCCATGACCACGATCCGTACGGCCTTGCCGTACAACACAAACCGGGTGGCGCTGGCCGCTGCTGCGGCGGCGCTGGCCGACCAGCAGCATCTGAGGAACGTCGTCAATGACTGCGCCGTGGCCCGCCAAGTACTGCGTACGAGGCTCGCGACCATGGGAGTCCAGACCCTCCCATCGCAGACCAACTTCCTTCTCGCGCATCTCGGTGACGACGCCCCGGGCATCGTCCGGCGCCTTGCCGACGAGCACCGCATCCACATCCGGGACATGACAGGGCTCGGCCTCTCCGGATGGGCTCGGATCGGTGTTCCGCTCACCCGCCACGTACCGGTCCTCACTTCCGCTCTGAGTTCCGCCATGGCGGCAACGGGCTCCCACCACTGAACCGGAGCCTGCTTTGTCCAACCCCTACCGGAAGATATTCGCCGCGCCAGGAACGGCGTCATTCACCACCGCCGGCTTCTTCGGTCGTCTGACGTTGACCATGATGGGCGTCGGCATCATCACCCTGGTCTCCCAACTCACAGGCCAGTACGGCCTTGCCGGCGCACTGTCGGCGACCTTCGCACTGTCCGCTGCCGTAATCGGCCCACAGACATCGCGGTTGGTGGACCGGCACGGCCAGGCACGCGTCCTGCCCCCCACCACCCTCGCCGCCACTGCCGCCGCGGCAGCGTTCCTCGTCAGCCTCGGCCAGGAGGCACCGCAGTGGGTCCTCTTCCCCTGTGCTGCCGGGATGGGCTGTGCCCCCAACGTCGGCTCGATGGTCAAGGCCCGCTGGGCCGAGATCTACCGGGGGTCACCACGTGAACTGCACACCGCGTACTCCTGGGAAGCCGTCGTGGACGAGGTGTCCTACGTCGTCGGGCCCATCGTCTCCATCGGGTTGTCCATCGCATGGTTCCCCCAGGCGGGGGTCTCCCTGGCAGCCGGATTCCTGCTCGTCGGAGTCTTCTGGCTGACAGCCCAGCGTGCCACCGAGCCCCGGA
The DNA here is from genome assembly GCF_018614195.1 of Streptomyces sp. ISL-43. Classification (GTDB taxonomy): domain Bacteria; phylum Actinomycetota; class Actinomycetes; order Streptomycetales; family Streptomycetaceae; genus Streptomyces. The sequence continues at coordinate 63,797 of NZ_JAGGOT010000081.1, read as the reverse complement.
GGCACCCCACGGTCGGCCGCCGGGGAGGGACAGCGATCGGCTCACGCGGCCTGCAGGTCCTCGTAGCCGTGTACGTGGCCATCGGAGGAATCTTCGGCTCCCTTGACGTCGTGACGGTTGCCTTCGCCGAGGCACAGGGCCACAAGGGCGTGGCGAGTGTCGCACTCGCCGCGTACGCGCTTGGCTCCTGCAGTGCGGGCCTCGCCTTCGGGCTCCTCTGTCTAGGAGGAACGCCTTTCGGTAACTGGTTCACGGGGCTGTGCGCGATGGCGGTGACTGCGTTTCCGTTGCTCTTCGCCGACAACCTCTACGTGCTGGCGGCCCTGCTCTTCATCGCCGGGCTGTGCGTCGCACCGACCATGGTGACCACCATGGCCCTCCTCGAACAGCACGTTCCACACGACAAGTTCACCGAAGGCATGACGTGGACCGGCGCCGGCCTCGCCTCGGGGCTGGCGCTTGGCTCCGCCGTTGCCGGCTGGGTCGTCGACGTCTCGGGCGCCCGCGCAGGCTATGTGGTGCCCTGCATCGAGGGCGCGCTGGCAGTCGCCACTGCTCTTCTGGGCAGCGGACGCCTCCGCAGACCACTCGTGACGGATGAAGACGCGACCGGCGAAGCAGCGCTGTCTGCGGGCTGACAGGACCAACGGTTGCTGCGCCGTGGACGTGAGTGCTGGGGTACCGAAGGTCAGTTGAAGTCGAAGATGGCGATGACGGGGGCGTGGTCGGATTCGGGGTATTTGGTGTCGGTGGCGAAGGCGATGGACTCGTCGTGGAGGATTTCGTTGTGGATTTCTGAGCCGCGGTATTGGGCGAGGAGGTTTCGGGTGACGAGCATGTGGTCGATCATCTGGCCTCGGCCGCGGTGGAAGAGGCTGTAGCGGGCTTCGTTGGCGATGGTGTGCTCGATGGGGACGAGAACCCGGGTGGCGAGGTCGGCGTTGCCGGTGTCCTCGACGTTTCCGCAGATCGCCGGCACTGGAACTTCTTCGGGCTCCGAGTTGAAGTCACCGGCGACGATGATCCGGGCGTCAGGGTCGCAGTGGAGGATCTGGTCGACGAGGCCCCGCACTTCCAGGGCCTGGCTCATGCGCTTCATGGAGGACAGGAAGCTGCCTTCGGCCCAGGCGCCGGTGCGCCAGATCCCGACCGGCAGTGCAGGTATCCGTCGGACATGACGGACGCGGAATGGGGGCGGTGCGGCCCTTGCTGCCCACGCCGTCCTGGCTGGAGGGCCGGGGCGGGCAGCCCGAGGACTATTGCCACCGTCAGATGCTGGATGCGATCCGCTACCTGGTCGCGGGCGGCATTTCCTGGCGGGCGATGCCCGCGGACTTCCCCGGCCGGGCCCGGGTCCATGCCTTCTTCCGCCGCTGGCGCGAGAGCGGGCTGGTCGCGGAGTTCCATGACCGGCTGCGCGCCCGGGTGCGGGAGCGCGAGGGGCGGGGGCGGGAGCCGACGGCGGGGATCATCGACGCACAGTCGGTGAAAGCCGCCGCGAACGTTCCCGCCGCCTCAAGCGGCTTCGACGGCGGGAAGCTGATCAACGGGCGGAAGCGGCACATCGTGACCGGCTGTCTGGGCCTGCTGCTGGTCGTGGCCGTGACCGCCGCGAACATCGGGGACCTGGGACGGGAATCGGACGCGGTGCTCCTCCACAACCCCGAGCACCCCCACCCCCGACGCCGAGATGCTGGCGCAAGCGTGCGCGGCACTACGCAACGTGACTGTTCGCAGTGGGCGAACATGGGCCAGAGCGTGGGAGCCCCTTGCAACCTACGCAACGATTTGAGGGTGCAGGTAGGCAGAGTCTTCTGAGCTCCGCAGGTGCGGCAGATGCGCGGGACGCGGAGGAAGTGGTGTGGCGAACGCCTAACAGCCCCCGATGGAGCAGGATCGAGGAGGATGCAGCCGGATGGAATCGGATAGATATGTCCGATCCTCCGGCATCTTCGCAGGTGAGACGCGTCACTGAAATGGGTTCGAGTCCCACCCGCCCCACCACGTTCCGGGTCAGAAGAAACGTTCTGGCCCGGTTTTTTCATGCCTTGCCGCCGACGGAGAACGCCCGGCCGGGCTTTCCGGCCGGGCGTTCGCGTTCCGTGTCCTAGAACGCCTCCGTCTCGTCCGCCAGGTGGCGCAGAACGTCCATCAGGTCCCCGTGGCGGGCGAAGGCCGTGCGCTGGCGGTGGGCGCCCGAGCCGTCGCGCAGCAGGCCGGCCATCGTCCTGGCCGCGTGGTCGAGGTCGCCGGAGGCGGCCAGTTCGGGGGCCACCAGGTCGAGCAGTGCCTCCGCCAGGTCCGCCGCGGGGAGTTCGGCGCCGGTGTACGGGTCCAGGCCGAATCCCTCCAGGCCGTCGTGGGCCGCCCGCCACCGCGCGAGGCGCAGTACGTCGTCCCGTACGGGCGGGTCGGGCCGCTGCTCGGAGATCTCGCGCAGGGCCGTCGCCACGAGGGCGCGGGCCAGTTCGGCCTGCAGGACGGCCGTGTCGATGTCCGGGGACATGTCGGGCGCCCGGAATTCGAGCGTCGGCCAGTTCCCCGAGGGGCGCAGGTCCCAGTAGACCATCTTGGTGTCCAGGGCCGCCCCCGAGCCGAGCAGGGTCGCCACCGAGCGCCGGAAGTGCGCCGTGGAGGTGAAGTGCGGGGGCAGGCCGGCCGATGGCCAGCCCGACCAGGCCATCGCCCGCCAGCTGGAGTGCCCGGTGTCGCGGCCGCCCCAGAAGGGGGAGTTGGCCGCCAGCGCGATCAGCGTGGGCAGCCAGGGCCTGACCCTGTTGGACACCGCGACCGCCGTGTCCACGTCGAGGGTGCCGATGTGGATGTGCCGGCCGCAGCTGACGAGGGTGTCGGTGAGCGCGCCGAACCGCCGGTGCTGTTCGCGCTGGCGCGGCTCGTCGTCGGTCAGGTGGAGCGGGCCCTCCACGGCCATCACCGGCGAGGGCGCGGCCAGCAGCCGGCAGCCGTGGGTGCGGGCCGCCCGCGCCAGGGTGCGCCGCAGCCCGGCGAGCTCTCTGCGCAGCGTCACGGCCGAGTCGGCGACCGGGGTGGAGATCTCCACCTGGTAGCGGGTGCCCTCCGCGTGCAGTTCGTGGGGGAGTCCGGCGGCGGTGGAGAGGACGAGAGGGGCGGCCGGGACCACCCGCAGCGTGCGGGCGTCGATGAGGAGGAACTCCTCCTCGACACCCACGGTGAGCGGGAAGAGCGCGTCGACCGCGCTCGGGGTGCCGGTGCTCGTGGTGCTGGTGCCAGGTTCGATCACTGCGCCTCCCTGGACATACGAGTCTTTTCATCATGAGCCGAACTCTGGGCGGGGAGCGCACGTCTATTCGGTCAAATGTCCGGTGACAGTGGCGGGTTACCGGTAAGGAGCGCCCCGCTCTGGGGCCCTGGATCGCGATGGGGCGACTGTTGCGGGTGCGTGACGGGAAGTCCGCTCCACCAAGCCCCGACGGGGCGGCTCTCTTGAAAATGACCTGAGCGTGTGTGCGTCGGTGCAGGTCAGACCACTCCCTCACGGGAGGCGACGGTGACGTTGAGGCCGAGGGCGGCGAGTTGCGCGAGCAGGCGGCGCGTCTGTCGTTCCTTGCCGAGCCGGTTGGTGAAGTGGTCGGGGCCGAGGTCCTGGTAAGGGACGAGGTTGTGGAGTATGTGCCAGGCGGCGACCAGGATCGAGTGGCCCACGGCGAGGGTGGCGCGCTTGCCGCCTCGGTGGGGGACGAGCCTGCGGTACTGGGCCCCAAGGTAAGTGCTCTTGCTGCGGGCGGCGGAGGCACCGGCCATGAACAGCGCGGTCTTGAGCCAGGTGTCGCCGTGCCGGGTCCGGCCGCTGAGGCGCTTGCCGGCGGACTCCTTGTTGCCCGGGCATATCCCGGCCCAAGACGCGAGGTGCCCGGCGGTGGCGAAGCGGCCCATGTCGACGCCGATCTCGGCGATCAGGATCTGGGCCAGGGTCGCGCTGATCCCGGGAATAGTGATCAGCAGCTCGACCTGGGCACGCAACGGCACCAGCTGCCGGCCGATCTCCTCGCTCAAGCGCGCGATCCTGTTGTCGGCCTCGTCGATCGCACGGAGCATCGCGGCGACCATGAACGCATGATGCTCGGTGAAACGGCCGGTCAGAGCGCGGGTCAGGAGCGGGACTTTGCCTTGAAGGCTGCCCAGCGCGAGGTCCGCCAGGACCTGGGGGTCACGCTCGCCACCCACGAGTGCGTCGAGCATGGCCCGGGCTGAGCGGCCGGTGATGTCGGTGACCACAGAGCTGAGCTTGATCCCCGCGTCCTCCAGGAACATGCCCAGCCGGTTGACGTCGCGGACCCGGTCTCGGGTGGTCTCGGTGCGGTAGCGGGTCAGATCCCGCAACTGCCGGATGTCGCGTGGAGGAACGAAGCTGGGCCGGACCAGCCCGTGTTCGACCAGCCGGCAGATCCACTCGCAGTCCTTCACATCGGTCTTGCGACCCGGCACCGTCTTGATGTGCTGGGCGTTCAGCAGCCACGGCTCGATGCCCTCAGTGGCCTCCAGCAGGTAGAACAGCGGCTTCCAGTACGACGCCGTGGCCTCCATCCCCACCCGGGTGACCCCGTTCTCAAGCAGCCAGTCCCGCAGCTCCAGCAGGCCGTCGCTCATGGTCGAGAACGTCCGGACCTCGCGGCGGGTCCGCTTGCCGGCCCCTGGAACCCGGACGCACACTTTGGCGTCCGTCTTGCTCAAGTCGATGCCGGCGCACCGTTCTTCCACCACGTCCATGATCCCAGCCCTCCCACCCGACCGACGCGAGAACGGGTGCCCGCCCATCTGGGGCCACAGGATTCAAAGACGCTCTCTTGCGTGCTCAAGGCAACAACACTGGATTCCTGCGCTCGGCCCCCGCGTCCGACTGGCTATCGGGCTCAACCTTCGGCTCCAAGCAGCATCGACGTCCTCCGGACGGGCACCCGCCCCATTTTCCCGGCCCCGGGGTGAGGCCGCCAGGCCTCGGGATGACTGGTTAGTATCCGTTGTGACTCGCACGACCGTCCCCCAGCCGCCCGCCCGTCCCAGACGCCGCATATTCGCCGATCTCACGCCGCTGAGATCCTCCCCGGACTATCGCCGGCTCTGGGTCGGCGGGACCATTTCCTGGCTGGGCCAGGCGATGACCGCGCTCGCGATCTCGCTCCAGGTCTACGAGATCACCGGCTCCAGCTTCTCCGTCGGGCTGGTCGGGCTCTTCTCGCTCGTCCCGCTCGTCGCCTTCGGGCTCTACGGCGGTGCCATCGCCGACACCGTCGACCGCCGCAAGCTCGGGCTCTACAGCTCGCTGGGTCTGGCCGTCCTGTCCGTCGCGCTGGCCGGCGCGGCGGTCCTCGACTACCACCGGGTCTGGCTGCTGTACTGCGTCGTCGCCCTGCAGTCGGTGTGCGGGGCGCTCAACGGGCCCGCCCGGTCGGCGATGATCCCGCGGCTGCTGCCCGCCGAGCAGCTGCCCGCCGCCAACGCCCTGAACTCCGTGACCATGACCTTCGGCATGACGGCCGGTCCGATGCTGGGCGGCGTCATCGTCGGATGGTGGGGCTACCAGGCCGCCTACCTGATCGACGCCGTCACCTTCAGCGCCGCGCTCTACGCGATGTGGCGGCTGCCGTCGATGAGGCCCGACCGGGCGGAGGGCCGCAAGGGCAGGGCCTCCGTCATCGACGGTCTGCGCTTCCTCGGGACCCGGCCCAACATCCGGATGACCTTCTTCTCCGACATGGCCGCCATGGTGCTGGCCCAGCCGAAGGCGCTGTTCCCGGCCGTCGCCGTGCTCTGGTACGGCGGCGACGCCAAGACGGTCGGGCTGCTGGTGGCCGCCCCCGCCGTGGGCGCGCTGCTCGGCGGGCTGTTCTCGGGCTGGCAGGGGCGGATCCGCCGGCACGGGGTGGCGATCCTGATCGCCGTCGCCGCGTGGGGGCTGGCCATCGCCGTGTTCGGGCTGACCCGCAACCTCTGGCTCGGGCTGTTCTTCCTGGCCCTGGCCGGCTGCTCCGACACCATCTCGATGGTGTTCCGCACCACCATGCTCCAGGCGGCCACCCCCGACGACATGCGGGGCCGCCTGCAGGGCGTCTTCATCGTGGTCGTCGCGGGCGGGCCCCGGCTCGGGGACTTCGTCGCCGGGACCACCGCCGACCTCACCTCCCCGACCGTCGCGATCACGGGCGGCGGGCTCGGATGCGTACTCGTGCTGGTGCTGCTGGCCCTGCGGTGGCGGGGCTTCGCCCGCTACGACGCGCGCACTCCGCAGGCCTGAGCGGGGCCGCCCCGGAGCCGGCGCCGCGGGTCGATACAGCTAGGCCGTCTCCGGGGAGACGATGCCGCGGGCGACGCCCAGGGTGACCAGGTCCTGGGGGCGGACGCGCAGTTGGTCCGCCGTCGCCGGGGCCGACTCCGGGGGGCGCTTGAGGATGGCCGCCGCCAGTTCCGGGGCGATCACCGAGAAGTAGCTGTCCGGGGTGACCCAGGTGTTGCCCGGCGCGGCCAGGGCGAGGGCGCCGCCCGAGCCGCCCTCGCCGATCAGGAGGGTGGTGACGGGGACCGCGGCCGAGGCGAGCGCCGCGAAGGCGTCGGCGATGGCCGCGCCCGCGCCCGCGTGCTCGGCGGCCGCGTCGTTGGCCGCGCCCGGGGTGTCCACCAGGGTGAGCACGGGTACGCCGAGCCGGTCCGCGAGCCGGATGACGCGGGCCGCGGTGCGGTAGCCCGCCGGGCGGGTGGCGGTGCCGCACTGGGCGGCGTAGGCCACGGCCCGGCCCTCCCGGAGCCCGAAACCGCACAGCATCCCGGGGTCGGTGCCCCCCGCGCGGTCGCCGGACAGGGGCAGCCGGAGCTCGAAGTACGCGTCCAGGTACCGCTCGGCGCGCGGCCGGCCGGGATGCCGGGCCTGGCGGACGGCGTCCCAGCCGGTGGCCGGAAGCGCTACGTCGGCCAGCGCGGCGGGGGGCGCGACGGGCTCGGGGGAGCGGGGCGCGGCCAGGACGCGGAGCCAGGCGGCGAGGGCGGCGGGCAGCTCCGGAGCGGGGACGACCGCGTCGACGTGCCCGGCGGCGTACTGCCCCTCGGCGGTGTAGGCCGCCGGATCGGCGTCCGCCGGCCGCACCCGGGACCCGGCGAAGCCGACCTGCGCCCCGGGCAGCGCGAGGATCACGTCGGCCCCCGCTCCCAGGGTGGCCCAGCCGCCGCCGGTGGTGGGATCGCGCAGGACGGCGATCTGCGGCAGGCCGGCGGCGCGGGTCAGGGCGGACTGGCGGGCCACGCGCTGGAGTTGGGTCAGCGCGAGCATGCCCTCCTGCATGCGGGAGCCGCCGGTGGCGATGAGCGAGACCAGGGGGAGGCGGAGGTCGCGGGCGTGGGTGTAGGCCGATTCGAGCCGGTCGCCGGTACGCCCGCCCAGCGAACCGCCGAGGAAGCCGAACTCGAAGGCGATCACGACGGCGGGGCGGCCGCCGATGAGGGCGGAGCCGACGACGACGGACTCGTCCTCGCCGGTCCGCTGCGCGGCGCGTGCGCGGGAGTCGTCGTAGCCGGCCCAGCCGAGGGGGCCGTCGGGGCTGGATTCCCTTGGGGGCGCCGGGAGTTCGGCGAAGCTGCCGGAGTCGGTCACGGAGGCGATGGCCGCGCGGGCCGAGGGGCGGTTCGTCACACGGCCAGCCTAGGCCTTGATGCTCGCAGGCTCCTTGCGGCTCGGTTGCCGGGGGCGGGGCCCCCGCGACGGCGCCGGCGGGGACGGCCCTCAGAGCGGGGCTTCCCAGGTCAGGGTCGTGCCCCGGGCACCCGATTCCGTGCGGCCGTCGTCGGAGACGGTGAGGCGCACGCGCGTGGGGACGGCGTCGACCTCGACCTCGATGGCGCCGACCTCGGCGCGGCGGTGCGCGGCGGCCAGCGCGCCGCGCAGCGCGGCGAGGAGGTCGCCCGCCACCGGCTCCGACAGCAGCGCGTCCACCGTGCCCGCGAAGTGCACCGACGGCTGGAAGCCCAGCAGGACCGCCGCCCCGCCGGTCTCCCGCAGGACCCGGCCGCGGAAGGTGGTCGGCGCGTCCGTCGGCGGCTGCTGGAGGGCGAAGATGGCCGTGCGGACCTCCTGGATGGTGGAGTCGAGCTCGTCGACCGCCCGGCTCAGTTCCTCGCCGACCGTGTCTCCGGTGGGCGCGTTGGCGGAGCGGCGCCGGGTGCTCTCCAACATCATCTCCGTGGCGAACAGCCGCTGCACCACCAGGTCGTGCAGGTCCCGCGCGATGCGGTCGCGGTCCTCGTAGACGGCCAGCTGCTCGCGGTCGTGCTGCGCGTCCGCCAGTACGAGGGCCAGTGCGGCCTGGGAGGCGAACTGCGAGGCCAGCAGCCGGTCGACCGCGTCGTAGGCGGGGCCGCCGCGTGCGCGGGGCAGGGCGAGCGTGCCGATCAGCTGGCCGCCGCTCTGCAGCGGCAGCATCATGCTGGGGCCGAACCGCTCGCGCACGTGCGTGGTCATCCGGGGGTCCGTCGCCGAGTCCTCTATGAAGACCGCTTCGCCGCCCAGGAGTTGTTCCAGGACCGCCGAGCCCGGCTCGATGACGGTACCCACCAGGTCCCCGGGGTCTGCGTGCGTGGAGGCGGCCACGATCTCCATGCCGCCTTCCGGGGTCGGCTGGAGGACGACCCCCGCCGCCGCGTCCGCCAGCAGCCGGGCCCGTTCGGCCACGCACATCAGCGCGTCGGCCGCCGGCCGGCCCGCCAGCAGGGTGGTGGTCACCGCCGCGGCGCCCTCGATCCAGCGCTCCCGGCGGCGCGCGGTCTCGTACAGCCGGGCGTTGCCGATCGCTATGCCCGCCTGCGAGGCCAGTACGCGCACCAGCGCGAGGTCCTCCTCCGTGAAGGGTCCGCCGCCGCGTTTCTCGGTGAGGTAGAGGTTGCCGAAGACCTCGGTGTGGACCCGGATCGGGACGCCGAGGAAGGTGCGCATCGGTGGATGTCCGGGCGGGAAGCCGGTCGAGCGGGGGTCCTGGGCCAGGTCCTCCAGCATGAGCGGCCGCGGGTCGTTGATGAGGGCGCCGAGCAGGCCGCGGCGGCCGTCCGGCAGGTGGGGGATCGCGGCCCGCTCGGCCTCGGTCAGGCCGGCCGTGAACAGCTCGGTCAGCCGGGCGCGCTCGGGGTCCACGACCCCCAGCGCTCCGTACCGGGCCGCGCACAGCTCCGTCGCCGAGTCCACGATGTGCTGGAGGGTGGTCTGCAGCTCCAGTTCCGAGCCGACGCTGAGGACCGCCTCCAGCAGGACGGGCAGGCTGGAGGGTTGGCGGTCCTCGCCGTCATCGGGGGACGGGGCGCCGTGCGTCATTCGGCCAGCGGGTTCAAAACCATGGGGGCGATCTTCCCTTCGAGCATCATGCCGAGGCCCAGTACCGCGCAGATGTCGGGCCGTTCCGCGATGGCCACGGGCATTCCGGTGGCGTCGCGGAGCATCTGGTCCAGGCCCGGCAGCAGGGCGCTGCCGCCCACCATCATGATCCCCCGGTCCGTCAGGTCCGCCACCAGGTCGGGCGGGCAGTCGCGCAGGACCTTGCCGATGCCGTCGAGCACGGCGGTCAGCGGGGTGTGGATGGCGTCCCGGACGGCCGCGGTGTCCACGTGGACGGAGCGGGCGAGTCCGGTGGCCACGTCGCGGCCGTGGATGAGGGTGGAGGCCGGTCCTTCGGCGGTGATGCCGTTGCCGTGCAGGGCGAGCTGGAGCGGCCGGACCGCCTGGCTGGGCAGCATGAGCTCGTGGGCGTGGCGCAGGTGTTGGACGACGGCGTGGTCGATGGCCTCACCGCCGACCGGGATCCGCTCGGCGGTGACGATCGAGCCGAGGGACAGGACGGCGACCTGGGTGGCCGCGGCCCCGCAGACCATGATCATCGTGGCGGTCGGCTGCTCCACGGGCAGTCCGCAGCCGACGGCGGCCGCGATCAGGGTGTCGACGAGTTCGACGCGGCGGGCGCCGAGTCCGACGAGGGTTTCGACGGCGGCCCGCTGGGCCAGCGGGTCGGCGTCGTGGGGGGTGCAGGCGGCTGCCCGGAGCCGGGGCTTGCGGCGCAGGGCGCGCCGCAGCTTCTCGCCGAGGAGGTGGCGCAGCATGCGCTGGGCCATCTCGATGTCCACGACGGTGCCGCCGGAGACGGGGCGGACGACCCGGATGTAGTCGGGCGTGCGGCCGGTCATCCGCTCGGCGAAGGTGCCGACGGCGATGAGGGCGCCGGTCCGCGTGTTCACCGCGGCGACGCTGGGTTCGTCCACCACCAGACCGGCGCCCTTGACGTACACGCGGGTCCTGGCGGCTCCGAGGTCGACGGCGACGTGGCAGCGGCGCAACTGCTCAAGACTGACGGTCACGGCAGATCCTCCCGAGAGCGCTGACGCAAGAAGACCGGCAGGTGCCGGTCACACTTCGTATCTTCTCGGGTGAATTACCTGTATTGCCCGATTTGATGCTCCGGGTGGGGGGTGTCGTCGGGTACGGGAGGGTCACGAGAGGCGCCGGAGGGTGCTGCACGGGGGTGGATTTCTGTCCCGACAGGCGCGAGCATGCCCGCACCGAACCTGCTACTCGCCCGTAACAAGGTAAAGGGGACCCGATGCTGACGGCTCGCCAGAGACTGCTCGCCCTCGTGACGCTCTGCCTGGCGCTGCTCGCCGCGCCCGCCCTCCCGGCCCAGGCCTCAGGCGAGGTCTCAGGTCGGGCTTCCGGGCAGTCCTCCGACAGGGCCGCGGCCGTCCACACCCCGGTCGTCTTCGTGCACGGCTACAACGCCGATCCCGGCGTCTGGGGTTCCCTGCGCGCGGACCTGCGCGCCGACGGGTACGCCGACTCCGAGCTCTTCTCCTTCGGCTACGACACCCACCAGTCCGTCAACGAGGTCCTCGCCGGCCGCCTCGCCACCTACGTCGACCAGGTCCGCCGGGACACCGGCGCCGCCCGCGTGGACGTCGTCGGCCACTCCTTCGGCTCGCTCGTCAGCCGCTGGTACGTGAAGTTCGGCGGCGGCGCCTACGTCGACCACTGGGTCTCCCTGGCCGGGCCCAACCGGGGCACCTCCACCGCCTGGGCCTGCGCCCTGTGGGACCAGGCCTGCCGTGACATGACCCCCGGCTCCTACGTCGTGAAGAACCTGAACTCCGGCGACGAGACCCCGGGCGCGGTGAAGTACGCGACCTTCTGGTCAGCCTGCGACGAGGTCGTCAACCCCGACGACAGCGTCCCGCTCGCCGGCGCGCTGAACACCCCCGTCGGCTGCCTCAAGCACAACGACCTGCTCGGCGACGACCCCACCTCGGCGGGCGTACGGGCCTTCCTGCGCTCCTGAGGGCCGTCCCGTGATCCCGGATCACGGGACAGCCCTCAGGCCTCCGCGTCCGTCGCGGAGACCTCCTGGAGCAGGCCGTACGTGAACTCCGCGACGTACGACCGCCCCGACGCGGTGAACGCCAGGCGCCACCGCGTCGGCGCGGTCCCCTCCATCGGCCGCACGGGCGCGAAGGCGCGCGCAACCTCGTCCACCGTCACCGACCAGGGCCGCAGGTCCCGCGGCGACCGGATTACGGGGCCCTGCGCGCCCGGAGCCCGCACCAGCCACTCGTTCCAGACGGCCCCGTCCGGCGCGGCGAGCACTTCGAAGCGCAAATCGGGCCAGAGCGGCACCGGCCACAGCAGGGCCTCGCAGGTGAGATCGCCGATCGTGCGGGACGCGGAGGCCTGCGGCGGGCCGAGCACCGAGCGGTAGCGGGCCAGTGCGCCCCGGGAGCGCGGCGACCGGACCATGGCCTGCCAGCGCTTGTTCGCCTCCCGCTGCTCCGCGAGCGAGGCGCCGAGCCGCAGGCGGGCCTCCTCGGCCAGGCCCGGCTGGAAGTCCGCCATCCGGCGCAGCAGCACCAGTTGGAAGGCGGCCGGGCCGAAGGTTTTCCCGGCGGGGGGCGGTGACCCTGGCGTCCCTGTCATGGACTCCACGATTCCACACAGAATCCTTACGTTCCCGCGATACGGATGTTGCAGGTGAACGCGTAGCCTGCGGGCGCCATGGACTACTGCATCGCCTGTCGCAGGCACCTCAACGGCGCGCTCGCGTGCGCCGGATGCGGGACCCCGGCCGAGTATCTGATACCGGCCGCGCCCCCACGACCGGCCGCCGCCTCCGCCTTCGGGAGCGACCCGGCCGCGCTCGCCGACGTGTACGCCGACTCGCTCGTCGTACTGTCCGGCGACCGGCAGGGCCGGGCCGGCGCCCGCCGCCGCGTCACGCACCGGCGGCGGCGCCAGACCGCGCTCACCGCCGGGTTCGGGATCCTGCTCGCCGCCGGGACCACGCTCGGGCTGGCCCGGATGGCGACCGACGGGCAGCGCACCGACCGGGCGGAGACCGTGGTGCTGACCGACGACGCCGGTCCCGAGCAGCCGGCTCCGCTCCCGGGCCTGACGGGGACTCCGGCCGCGCCGTCGGCGCTGCCGTCGGGAAAGGCCACCGGGACGGCGAAGGCCACCGCCGGTGCCACGAAGACGGCCGGGCCGGGGGCCACTGCCGGGGGAAGTCAGGGCCCGGGCCTGGCGCCGTCGGCCTCCGCGTCGGGCAAGGCGGGGCCGGGGCAGGGAACTCCCGGACCGGGGGGAACCGTGGATCCCACGACATCGGGGCAGCCCGCACCGAGCACCTCCGGCACGGTGCAGCCGCCCGGGACGCCCCCGTCCCCGGAGCCGCAGCCCACGCCGAGCAAGACGTGCGTGTTCTGGATCTTCGGCTGCAAGTGAGCCGCCGGCTCAGCCCAGCATGCGCTTGAGCAGATCGCGCAGGACCGCCCGCTCGGCCGTGGAGAGACCGGCCAGTGGCTCGCGCGCGAAGTCCAGCGACTCGCGCAGCCGGTCCGCGGTCTGCAGGCCCTCGTCCGTGGGCGCGGCCAGCTTGACCCGGCGGTCGGCCGGGTCGGGGCGGCGCTCGACGAGGCCGCGCGTCTCCAGCCGGTCGACGATGCCGGTGATGTTCGACGGCTCGCACTTCAGCTTCTGCGCGATCTTGCGCATGGCCATCGGCTCCAGGGAGAGCAGGTTCAGCACGCGCGCCTGGGCCCCGGTGAGCTGGTGGCTGGCGGCCGCGTGCTCGTACTCCTCGTGGTAGCGGGACACGACGTCGCCGATGAGCTCGACGACCTCGACGGTCAGGGGGTCTACGCGACGACTGGGCATGAATCCAGCGTACCCATTTACTTGACAACATGAAATATCCAGGCGCATGGTTGTTTCACGTTGTGAAGCATTTCTACCCCTCATCCAGGAGCGCCCTCATGTCCCAGATCCCTGCCGTCAGCCGCGAGTGGCACCTCGTCCGCCGCCCGCAGGGCTGGCCCGTCGCCGAGGACTTCGCCCTGCGCGAGGTGCCCGTCGCCCCCCCGGCCCCCGGTCGGATCCTGGTGCGCAACCTCCACATGTCCGTGGACCCCTACATGCGCGGCCGGATGAACGACGTGAAGTCGTACATCCCGCCCTTCCAGCTCGACAAGCCCATGGACGGCGGCGCGGTCGGCGAGGTCGTGGCCTCGGCCGACGAGCGCTTCGCGGTCGGCGACCACGTGCTGCACGGTCTGGGCTGGCGGGAGTACGCGGACGTGGACGCCAAGCACGCCACCCCGGTGGACGCCTCCCTCGCCCCGCTCTCCGCCTACCTCGGCGTCCTCGGCATGCCGGGCCTGACCGCCTACGCCGGCCTCTTCGAGGTGGCCTCCTTCAAGGAGGGCGACTCCGTCTTCGTCTCCGGCGCCGCCGGAGCGGTCGGCAGCCTCGTCGGCCAGTTCGCGAAGATCAAGGGCGCCTCCCAGGTGATCGGCTCCGCCGGCTCCGACGAAAAGGTGACGCTCCTCACGGAGAAGTACGGCTTCGACGCCGCCTTCAACTACAAGAACGGCCCCGTCGCCGGACAGCTGCGCGAGGCCGCGCCCGGCGGCATCGACGTCTACTTCGACAACGTCGGCGGAGACCACCTCGAAGCCGCCATCTCCTCCCTGAACGTGCACGGCCGCGCCACCCTGTGCGGGGCCATCGCCCAGTACAACGACACCGAGCCGGCGCCCGGTCCGCGCAACCTCGCGCTCGTCATCGGCAAGCGGCTGCGCCTGCAGGGCGTGCTGGTGGGCGACCACGCGGGACTGCAGCAGCAGTTCGTCCAGGACGTGGCCGGCTGGCTGCGCTCCGGGCAGCTCGTCGCCGACGAAACGGTCTTCGAGGGCGTGGAGAAGGCGACCGACGCGTTCCTCGGAATGCTGCGCGGCGAGAACACCGGAAAGATGATCGTTTCCTTCACCCGTTAGGCTCACTCCACACCGCCACGACGCGTGGGCGCGAGTCGCGGCGATTACCAGGAGGATTTCCTTACATGTCCATCCAGCAGTCCGACGTCGCGTACACCGCCGTAGCCACCGCCGAGAACGGCCGTGACGGTCGCGTCGCCACCAGCGACGGCAAGCTCAACGTCGTCGTGAACCCGCCGAAGGAGCTCGGTGGCAGCGGCGAGGGCACCAACCCCGAGCAGCTGTTCGCCGCCGGCTACAGCGCCTGCTTCCAGGGTGCGCTCGGCGTCGTCGCCCGCAACGAGAACGCCGACATCTCCGGCTCCACCGTCACCGCCGAGGTCGGCATCGGCAAGAACGACGACGGCTTCGGCATCATCGTCAAGATCTCGGCCACCATCCCGAACGTGGACGCCGCCACCGCCAAGGACCTCCTCGAGAAGGCCCACCAGGTCTGCCCGTACTCCAAGGCGACCCGTGGCAACATCACGGTCGAGCTCGCGGTCTGATCTTCGGATCCCGGCTCCGGCGGTCCGCCCCGCGTACCGCGGACCGCACCGCGCGACTCTTCGCGGCGTGAGCGCCGAAGGCCGCACCCCGGCACCGGGGTGCGGCCTTCGGCGTCCGCGGGGCCCGTCCTAGACTGGCCCCATGCGTGATTTTGCGGGGGGATTCGGCTATCTGCTGGCCGGACAGCGATGGGTGCTGCGACACGGACGGTGGCTGGGCTTCGGCCTGCTGCCGGGGCTCGTCGCCCTGGCCCTGTACGCCGGGGCCCTCATCGGGCTCGGCTACGGCGCCGACGACCTGACCGCCTGGGCGACCCCCTTCGCCGACGGCTGGTCCTCGCCGTGGCTCGGACTCTTCCGCGGCTTCCTGACCGCCCTGGTCTTCTGCCTCGGGCTCTTCCTCGCGGTGATCACCTTCACCGCCGTGACCCTGCTCGTGGGCCAGCCGTTCTACGAGTCCCTCTCGGAGCAGGTCGACCGCAGCGAGGGCGGCGAGGTCCCCGAGTCGGGGCTCACGCTCTGGCAGGAGCTGTGGATCTCCGCCCGGGACAGCCTGCGGATCCTCGGACGGGTACTGCTCTACGGGATCCTGCTCTTCGGCCTCGGCTTCGTTCCGCTGCTCGGTCAGACCGTGGTCCCGGTCCTCGGATTCTGCGTCTCCGGCTTCTTCCTGACCCAGGAGCTCACCTCCGTCGCCCTGATGCGCCGCCGGGTGGAGCTCCCCGAGCAGCTGGCGCTGCTGCGCTCGCGCCGGGCGCTGGCGCTCGGCTTCGGCGTGCCGCTGGTGCTGGCCTTCCTGGTGCCGCTCGTCGCGGTGTTCCTGATGCCGGGCGCGGTGGCCGGGGCCACGCTGATGGCCAGGGACCTGGTGGGCGCGGACGAGGAGCAGGGCCAGGAGGAGCAGGAGGGCCAGGAGGGCCAGGAGCACGAGTACGAGCAGGGCCGGGGCCAGGAGCGGGAATCAGCGCCTCAGTAGTGTGATCGCCCCGGTGGTGTCCTCGCTGCCGTGGGCCTCGGGGTCGGCCGTCAGCCGTTCCCGCATCAGGTCCAGGTACGGGCTGATCAGCTCGGGGCTGACCCCTTGCTCCTCGGCGGTCCGCAGCAGCGTGGCGCTCGCCGCGACCTGCATGGCCAGGTTCGACTCGACGCCCGTGGTGAAGTCCCCCGAGACCAGCCGCTCGGCGGCGGCGCCTGCGAAGAAGCCCATCGCCCCCAGCCACTCCGTCAGCAGCGGAGCCAGGTCCTTCGGAGAGACGCCCTCGCCCTCGATCAGCGCGTAGGCGTGCGAGATCCCGGCGAAGAGTCCGGTCATCGCGCTCAGCAGGGCCACGTCGTGCAGGGCCGCGTGCCCGGGGTCGGAGCCGACGAAACGGGCGCCGGCCGGGACCTCCAGCGCGCTGCGGTGCGCCTCGAAGAGGGCGGGGGAGCCGCTGTAGAAGACGTACCCGCCGGTTTCGGGGGTGCCGATCATCGACGGGGTGGCCATGATCCCGCCGTCCAGGAACCGGGCCCCGCGCTCCTGGGCCCACGCGGCCCGGGCGCGGCCGTCGGCGGGCGTGCCGGTGGTCAGGTCGACCAGGTCCTTGCCGGTCAGGTCGAGGCCCTCCAGGGCCGAGCCGACGCTGGCGTCGTCCAGCAGGCACAGGACGACCAGGCCGTTCGCGGCCACCGCCTCGGCGGGGCTCGCGACGACGACGGCGCCTTCGGCCGCGAGGGCCTCGGCCTTGGCGGGGGTGCGGTTCCAGACGGTGAGGGGGTGCCCGGCGGCGAGCCAGGTGCGGGCGAGGGCGGTGCCCATGGAGCCGAGGCCGAGGAGGGTGAGCGGGGTCTTCGTGTGGTTGTCGGTCATGCCGTTTAGCCTGGTGGCAGGCTGACAGGTGCTCAAGTACGCACTTCGGAGTGGGTGGTTACCCCGAGGTGAGTGACCAGGTGGGGAGGGGTGCGTGATGGCGGTGACACAGCGGCCGGGCGCGGATCACTGCGGGATCGCCGCGGCGATGTCCGTGATCGACGGCAAGTGGAAGGTGTCGATCCTGTGGGAGCTGGAGCAGCGCCCGCGCCGCTTCGGCGAACTGCGCCGGCTGGTCCCGGGGGTCTCGGAGAAGGTGCTCGCGGCCCAGCTGCGCGAGCTGGAGACGGACGGCATCGTCCACCGCGAGGTCTACGAGGAGGTCCCGCCGCGCGTCGAGTACTCCCTGACCCCGCTGGGCCTGGACCTGAACGAGGCCCTGGCGGCCCTCGGCGCGTGGGGAGCCAAGCACCTGCTCGACGACGGGGCCTAGCCGAGGCCTAAGCCCCCGGCCCCGGTCAGGCCGGGCGGCGGAACAGGGCCGTCCACAGGAACGCCTCGCCGAAGGCGGCGGACGAGGGCGGCTCGTCGTTCATCCGGCGCAGCTCGACCTCGGTGAGGTCGGCGAAGACCCACCGCAGCGACTCCGGGGTGTAGGCGAGGCCGCCTTCGAGGCGGGCCCGGCCGTAGAACTCCGCGTCGGGCAGTTCGGAGCCCATCGCGCCCGAGGCGAAGCAGGTGAGGGCGAAGCGGCCGCCGGGCTCCAGGAGCCGGTCCAGCAGGGCCAGGTAGCTGACGCGGCGGTGCGGCGGCAGGTGGTGGAAGCAGCCGGAGTCGTAGATCAGGTCGTACGGGCCCTCGAGCCCGGAGCCGGCCGCGCCGAAGGCGTCCCCCTGGTGGAAGCGGATCCGCGACATCGGCGCCCCGGTCGCGCGGGCCCGCTCCTCGGCCCAGGCCAGGGCGGTCGGGGAGAGGTCCACGGCGTCCACCTCGAAGCCCAGCGAGGCGAGGTGCAGGGCGTTGCGGCCGGGGCCGCAGCCCAGGTCGAGGGCGCGGCCGGACGGGGGGATCAGGCCGCGGTCGAGGTAGGAGACGAGGTTCTCGTCGGGCTTCGCCGCGAAGAAGGGGACCGGGCGCTCCCGGTCCGCGTAGAAGCCGTCCCACCAGGAGGAGCCGCCGGTCGTCCAGCGGTCGGCCTCCGGTGCGAAGAGGCCGTCCATGAGGGCGAGTACATCGTCGACACTGCGTATGTTCCGGTCCATCCGAACCCCTTTCCCGTGTGCCCGATCTTATCGTCGGAAAGGGTGAAAGCCCAGGTCAGGTGGGGTGTAGAGAGGGGGTGACGGGCCGTTGGGGGCCGTGTGGCGGGCCGGTCGGACCGACCCCTCCGCGTGCGGGGGCGCCGGCCGCCACGGGCCCCGCCGAGGGCCGTCACGGGGCCGTTCACGGCCGCGCCGGACCCTGTTTCGCGAGGAGTTCCGCAGTCGCCCCACCGCGGGCGGCAGGTGTGTGCGGCTCCCGTACCCTCCTGCGCCACCCGATAGTATGAGCGGCGGCAAGAGTCAAAGCTGTCCCACACCGTCCTTGAGTCCGCGTCCTTGTCCGGAGCACTGGTCGTTCGGGGCCCGAGCCGGACAGTGGCTTGCTGAGAAACGACCGGCCGCAGGGCCGAGGACCGCCGACCAGCAGTAGGGACAACTTTCAGTGACAGTCAGTACCGAGGGGTCGGCGCCCGTGGGCCCCGGCCGCCTCCTCCGCTCCCGCGGCGCACTGCTGCTGCTGGAAGCGGCCGTGGCCTTCGCCGGCGCACTCGCCCTTCCCCTGCTGGCGCTCGGCTTCGAGCTCGACCCGCTGGACCGCATCGCGCAGGTCAGCGGCCTGGCCGCGATCCAGTTCCGGTTCGCACTGCTCGGCCTGCTGTTCATCGCCGCGGTGGTGCTGGCGATGCGGCTGCGCGGCGGACGCCACTTCGACCTGGCCACCCGCGTCTCCGCGGCCGCCCTCGCGGGCCTGGCCAGCGGTTTCGTCGCGGCCGGCGCAGTGCTCGCGCTCCACGGAACGCCGTGGCCGATGTTCGGCCTCAACGGCGACAGCGGCCGGATCGTCGAGTGGGCCCACGCGGTGGCCAACGGCCAGCCGTCGGGCTCCCCGGTCTACCCGCCCGCGCCGCTCTACACCCTCGGGTACTACGCCGAGTGGTTCCACGGCGGGAACACCGCCTACGCCTTCAAGGACCTCCAGATCCTCGGGGCCGCCGCCTTCGGACCGCTCGTCTACTTCGCCTGGCGGATGCTGCTCAGCCCGCTCCGGGCGCTCGCCTTCGGCGTCGTGCCGGCCTTCGCGCTGATCGACGCGTACAAGCCGTACGCACAGACGGTCCTCGTGGTGCTGGTGCCGGTCCTGGTGGCCATGGTGGTGGCGCTGCGCCGCAGCGGCACGGAGAACTGGCGGCCGCTGCTGCTCAAGGCCGCCGGCTTCGGCGCGCTGCTGGGTGTGCTCTTCCTCACCTACTCGGGCTGGTTCCTGTGGAGCGCGGCCGGGGTGTTCTTCGCCGCCGCCCTGTACTTCCCGTGGAAGACCGGCCGGCTCAAGGGCGCCGCCTTCATGGGCGCCACCCTGGCCGCCTTCATGGCGGTGGCCGGGCGGTACCTGGTGGTCATGCTGACGGAGGGGCAGGACACCAAGGACTTCAACTTCCGCTTCGACAACTTCACCGACCCGGCCTACTACCTGATGTGGCGCACGGACATGCCGGGCAACGTCGGCGACTGGCCGCTGCCCGGGGAGTTCGGCGGGGTCGGGCTGTTCGCCATCGTGACCTTCGTCTGTCTGGGCGTCGCGATCTGGCTGGGCCTGCGCAAGCCGCTGGTGGTCACCATCGCCGCGATGTTCATATCCGCATGGCTGATGCGGATGTACATCGCCTCGAACATGTACGAGACGCAGACGGTCCAGCTGTACACCCGCACCAACAACCAGCTGCTCTACTGCGGCATGATCCTGGCCGCGCTGGTGGCCCACCTGGTCTCGCAGCGGCTGGCCCAACGGCGCCCCGCGGGCACGGGCGCAGCCGCGGACACGGGCGCGGACACGGGCGCGGACACGGCCACGACCGGCCGCGGTTTCCCTGGCCGCGAGGGAGCCGTCATCGGAACCCTCTGCGCCCTGCTGCTCCTGCTCGGTACGGTTTCGTCCTCGATGGCCGACCGGTACATGCCGGCCCAGGACGGCAGCTACCGGATCCTGCCCTACGTGTCCCACACCATCCGCCAGCAAAACGGCAAATGCCCTAAGTTCGCCCCCGAGCACAAGTGCTCCAAGGACGGCGACCAGACGTGGCTGACCTACATCCGATGATCACGAGGACGACATGATCTCCGCATTGACGCGGCTGGCCGACTGGTCGGCCCGGACCCCCAAGAGGCTCTGGGCCGTCAGCTTCGTCCTCTTCTTCACCATCGCGGCCTCCTGGTCCGCTGCCACTCCCCTGGGAGCCTCCCCCGACGAGCACGCGCACTTCATCCGGGCGGCGGCCGTCGCCCGGGGCCAGATCAACGGCACCGAGGTGATGGTTCCGCACGTGGTGGGAGGCATCCCGGGCGAGTTCTCCGAGACCGGCGTGCGGCTCCCGGAGTGGTACAAGGAGCTCCCCAAGCACCACGAGTGCTACGCCTGGCACGCGGGCACGCCCGCGTCCTGCGCGCCCGCACTCGGCGACTCCGACACGATCGTCGAGGTCCCCACCGCGGCCGGCCGCTACCACCCGGCCTACTACCTGCTGACCGGCTGGCCGAGCCTGCTGGTCGAGGGTCCGAGCGGGCTGTACCTCATGCGCCTGATGTCGGCCCTGCTCTGCTCGGTACTGCTGGCCGGCGCGGTGGTCACGGCCGCCGAGTGGCGGCGCGGGCGCTCGCTCGCCCTGCTCGGCGTCTTCACCGCGGCGACGCCCATGCTTCTGTTCATGGCCGGCATGGTCAACCCCAGCGGCGGTGAGATCGCCGCCGGAATCCTGGTGTGGACGGCCCTGCTGTCGATCCTCATGTCGCCCGATCCGCAGTTGCTGAACCGGCGGCTGGCCAGAGTCGGCGTCGGCGGCCTGGTGCTGATCAACATCCGGCCGCTCGGGCTGATCTGGTTCGCGGGGGCGGTCTTCTTCGGGCTGCTGCTGGCCGAGCGCGGCGTGCTGCGCTCGGTGCTCCGCCGCAAGGCGATGTGGGTCTGGACGGGGCTGCTCGGCGTCGCCACGGCCGGCGCGCTGCTCTGGGCGTCGTCGCACCCGGACAACTCGGTGATCAAGGTTCCCTGGTGGCTCACCACGACGGAAGCGGCCCGCAAGACGTTCGGGTACACCGAGATGTACGTCCACCAGATGCTCGGCTATTTCGGCTGGCTGGACACCCCGGCTCCGGCCTTCACCTGGTACGTCTGGCTCGCCGTGCTCGCGGTGATCACCGTGCTGGGCCTGGTGTACGGCCGCAAGCGGGAAGCGGTGGCGCTGATCGGCATGTTGGTGGCGATCGTGGTGGTGCCGGTGGCCGCACAGGCTTCGCAGGCGGAGAAGATCGGCATGGTGTGGCAGGGCCGCTACCTGCTGCCCTTCGCCGTGGGTCTGCCGCTGATGGCGGTGCTGATCTGCGCGAGCCGGATTCCGGAGAAGGGTTTCCCCACGCGCAGGCTGGTCGGCTTCGCCGTGGCGGGCCTCGCGCTGGCGAACGCGGCGGCGTTCTTCTGGGTGCTGCGCCGCTTCGCCGTCGGGATCAAGGGCTCCTGGTTGCCGACCGGGGCGCACTGGGCTCCGCCCGGTGGCTGGGTGCTGTGGACCGGCGTGTACACGGTGGCGGCGCTCGCCCTGGTGGTGCCGGCGCTGATGCGGGACCGCGTGGCCGACGAGCCCGAGCTGCCCGACGGGACGCACGCGGCCCGAACGGACACCGGAACCGGCACCGAGGCCGGAACCGGCACCGTGGCCGAGGCCGAATCCGGCACTGACACGGACACTGACACCGGGCGCCGCGCGCGGGTGACACCGGTCCACTGACCCGGTGCGGGCCCGCGCGGCGGCGGCGTCCGCCGGACGCCTCCGTCAGGCGCGGGCCCGCTCCGGGACACCGGCCGGGACGTCCGCCACGGCGAGCGACGGCGTGCGGTCGTCGGCCTCGGCCAGCAGTTCCCCGCCCGGCGCCCAGACGGCCGCGCCGCCGCATCCCGTCCACGGCCCCGCCGGTCCGACGTGGTTGGCCAGGGCCACGTACATCCCGTGGTCCCGCGCGATCCCGGGGTGGACCCCGGCACGCTCGCCGACGCCGTCGCCCCTCCCGTAGAGCGAGCTCGCCAAGTGCACCCGGCAGCCGGCCGCCGCGCCCGCGCCGGGCACGTCCGCGAAGTGGTTGTCGTAGCAGATGCCCAGCGAGAAGCGGATTCCGCCGAGTTCGAACCGGCCCGGACGCGCGCCCGCCGCGAAGACCTCCTGCTCCTGGCGGAAGAGGTGCTGCTTGGCGTACGTCGTCACGTGCGCGCCCGCCGCGTCGTGCACCAGGGTCGCGATGAGGGGCCGGGGGCCGTCCCCGCGCAGCGCGACGTTGACGGCGGTGGCGATCCCGGCGGCCCGGACCGGGTCCAGCCGGGGATCCTCGGGGCCCGTCAGCCACAGTCCGGGGTCGGCGGCGAGAGCGGGCAGTTCGTACCCGGTCAGCGTGAACTCGGGGAACAGCACCAGCTCGGCGCCCTCCTCCCTGGCCCGAGCGGCGAGGGCGGCCGCGCGCTCGGCGTTGGCGGGCACGTCGGCGGGGGCGCAGGTCATCTGCGCGGCGGCGATCTTCACGCGCTCCAGCATGCCAGCCGGGTCCGCGCGCGGTCAGGGGCGGCCGGGTAGGGGAGCAGGGGCAGGGAGCAGGGGCAGGGGGTCAGGCCGCCGGGCCCTGCAGCAGGGTCAGGAAGGACCGGAAGGCGGCGGGCATGTCGACGGATTCCGGGGCGAGCAGCCACTGGTACTGGAGCCCGTCCATCACGGCGGCGAGCAGCGGGGCCGCCTCCTCGGGGGTGAGGCCCGAGGGGAGGCGCTCGCCGAACTCGGCGCGCAGCATCGCGGCCATCTCCCCGCGCACCTGCGCGTACCTGTCGGTGAAGAATTCCCGCGCGGGGTGGCCGTCGGTGACGCTCTCGCCGAGCAGTGCCGAGAAGGTCTGCACGATGCCCGGGCGCATGGCGTTGTAGTCCACCAGCGAGGCCAGCAGGTCCAGGCGCCATGTGCCAGCCGAGGCGCGGCTGCCGCCGCCGGTGTCCCAGCGGTCGCGCTCCTCCAGGACGGCGACCAGCAGCGCCTCCTTGGTCGGGAAGTAGTGCAGGAGCCCCTGCTGGGTCAGCCCCACGCGCTCGGCTACCGCACCCAGCGAAGCGCCGCGGTAGCCGCGCTCCGCGATGACCTCGACGGCCGCGTGGACGATCTCCCCGCGCCGTTCCTCACTTCTCGCCCTGGCCATCGCCGCGACGCCCCTTCCGCTCAGCCTGCCAGCAGGACCGTACGGCATCTTTCTATCACGAACAGATTACGAACCCTACCGATCTACAGGCAAACGGTCCACGATGGAGCCAGCCGCACCGCGCAGCCGCCCCGCACGGCGGACGCGCGGCCACGCACTCACCTACCTGCACTCAACGAGGAGGCATGGCCGTGACCGATGCCGATCAGGTCCGCAACGACGTCGTAGAGGCGGCGCTGGGCAAGCTGGATCTCGACACCAAGGCCCGGCTGCTGGCCGGCCAGGACATGTGGTCGCTGCCCGCCGTCCCCGAGATCGGCCTGAAGTCCCTGGTCATGTCCGACGGCCCCATCGGGGTGCGCGGCGTGCGCTGGACCGCCGACGACCCCTCCATCGCGCTGCCCTCCCCGACCGCGCTCGCTGCCGCCTGGGACCCCGCGCTCGCCCGCCGGGCCGGCCGCCTCCTGGCCCAGGAGGCCCGCCGCAAGGGCGTCCACGTCCTCCTCGCGCCCACCGTCAACCTGCACCGCTCTCCGCTCGGCGGCCGGCACTTCGAGTGCTACTCCGAGGACCCGTACCTCACCGGCGCGGTCGGCAGCGGCTACGTGAACGGCGTCCAGGACGGCGGGGTCGGCACCACCGTCAAGCACTTCGTCGGCAACGACGCCGAGACCGAGCGGTTCACCGTCGACAGCGTCATCGCTCCGCGCCCGCTGCGCGAGCTGTACCTCGCGCCCTTCGAGGCCATCGTCGCCAACGCCCACCCCTGGGGCATCATGACGGCGTACAACCAGGTCAACGGCGTGACGATGACCGAGCACACCCACCTCGTCAACGAGGTCCTGCGCGCCGAGTGGGGCTTCGACGGGTACAACGTCTCCGACTGGATGGCCGCCCGCTCCACCACCGGCGACATCCTCGGCGGCCTCGACGTGGCCATGCCCGGCCCCGTCACCGTCTACGGCGCACCGCTCGCCGACGCCGTCCGCGCCGGTGAGGTACCGGAGTCCGCCGTCGACGAGGCCGTGCGCAACGTCCTGCGCCTCGCCGCCCGCGTCGGCATCCTGGAAGGCGCCCCCGCCGTCGTCGGCGAGGTCCCGGCCCCGATCGACGGCCAGGCGCTGGCCCGCGAGATCGCCGCCCGCGGCTTCGTCCTCGTCCGCAACGAGACCGTGTCCGGCGAGGAGCGGGCCCTGCCGCTCGACACCTCCGCCGGCCGGACCGTCGCCCTCATCGGCGCCGCCGCCCGTGACGCCCGCGTCCTCGGCGGCGGTTCCGCCACCGTCTTCCCCGAGCGGATCGTCTCCCCGCTGGACGGTCTGACCGCCGCCCTGGCCGGCCTGTCGCAGGTATCCCTGACCTACAGCGTCGGGGCCGACTCCAGCGACGAACTCACCCCCGCCGACAAGGGCTTCGAGCTCCGCGCGATCTGCCGCGACGCCTCCGGCGCCGTCCTCGGCACGGGCTCGCTGCCGACCGGCCAGGTCCAGTGGATCGGTGACGACCTGCCAGAGGGCGTCGGCTACGAGACGATGGCGAGCATCGAGGTCGTCGGTACGTACGTCCCGCGCGAGAGCGGCGAGCACGCTTTCGGCACCCGCGGACTCGGCGCCTTCACCCTCGCCGTCGGCGGCGAGGTCCGCTGGGAGGGCGTCCAGGCGATGGGCAACGAGGCCGACCCCTTCGAAGCCTTCTTCGGCGCCCCCAGCGAGCGGGCCCGGGTCACCCTCGCCGAGGGCGAGGCCGTCGAGGTCTCACTGACCTACCAGGTCCCCGACGTGACCGCCCTGCCGCTCAAGGCGATCATGTTCTCCTTCCTCCACCTCGGCCCGCGGCGCTCCGCCGACGAGCTCATCGCCGAAGCCGTGGAGGCGGCACGCTCCGCGGACACCGCCGTCGTGGTCGTCGCCACCACCGAGCGGGTGGAGTCCGAGGGCTTCGACCGCAAGGACCTCACCCTCCCGGGCCGTCAGGACGACCTGGTCCGGGCCGTCGCCGCCGTCAACCCGAACACCGTGGTCGTCGTCAACGCCGGCTCCCCCGTGGAACTCCCGTGGCGCGAGGAGGTCGCCGCGGTCCTGCTGACCTGGTTCCCCGGGCAGGAGGGCGGGGCCGCGCTGGCCGACGTACTCCTCGGTGACGCCGAGCCGGGCGGGCGGCTGCCCACGACCTGGCCCGCGGAGTTCGCGGACGCGCCGGTCACCGAGGTCGTCCCGGCCGAGGGGCGCCTCGAATACCGCGAGGGGCTCTTCATCGGCTACCGGGCGTACGAGAAGCAGGGGATCGTCCCCGCCTTCCCCTTCGGGCACGGCCTCGGCTACACGGACTGGGCGTACGAGTCCCTGGAGGCCACCCCGGCGGCCGCGACGGTGCGCGTCACCAACACCGGCACCCGGCCGGGCCGCGAGACCGTCCAGGTCTACCTGGCCCCCGTCGACGACACTGCCGAGCGCCCGGCGAGCTGGCTGGCCGGCTTCGCGAGCGTGAGCGCCGGCCCCGGCGAGAGCGTCGACGTGGAGATCGCCCTGCCCGAGCGCGCCTTCGAGATCTGGGACGAGGACTCCCGCGCCTGGCAGCGGATCGGCGGCGGCTACGAGGTCCGCGCGAGCCGCTCGCACGGCGACACCCGGCTGACGGCGACCCTCAACCTGTAATGGCCGGAAATCACCCATGCTGAGGTGATTCAAAAGCCGGACCGGGGGCGGGCCCTGACACCCGCCCCCGGTCCCACATGTCCCCCGGCGTCAACGTGGAGGCTCGGCGGAGGTCACCTGTCGGTGCGCCAGTTCCGCGAGCCGCGCCTGCCCGTCCTTGCCCGGGTGGAACCAGTCCCAGCGGCTCAACTGCTCTGCCGAGAAGGGGTACTGGAACACCGCGCCGCCGTCGTAGCGGCACAGCGGGTCCTTCCCGCAGACCCCGCGCAGCACCTCGTTGTACTCGACCACGCGCGCCCGCACCTGCTCGCGCCGGGCGGTCGCCCCGGCGCCCTCGGAGGTGGGCTCGGCGAGCATCGACTGGCAGATCCCGAGCTTCCAGATCCGCCGCACCATCGGGTCGTCCTTGCCCTGCTCCCACAGCCGCTGGAGGTCCGGGACGCTGGAGACGTACACCTGCGAGGTGGGCGAGGCGGCCCGCAGGGCGGCGAGCGACTTCTCGAAGCCTTCGCGGAAGGCGGCCACCGCGGTCATCGACGAAGCCGACGGCCGGCAGGCGTCGTTCGAGCCCACCATCACCGTGACCAGGCCGGGTTTGTGCGCGGCCGCCGAGGCCAGCTGCCCCGGCAGGTCGGCCATCCGGGAGCCGGTCACCGCGTAGTTCCAGCTGCGCGTGGGCGCCTCGGCCTCCCCGAGCAGCCGGGCGGCCAGCGAGTGGACCTCGGGGTCGTCGCCGGTGGCCCAGGAGACCTCCGGGCAGTCGGCCAGCACCGAACAGGCGTCGAAACCGCGCGTGATGGAGTCGCCGACGGCGGCGACCGAGGTGGGCGCGGTGTTCCACCGGGGCGCGGCCTGCGCCCCCCGCTCACCCGCGGGCTCGGCCCCGTCCGCCGAACACCCGCCGAGCGCACCCGCCGCCACGAGCAGGAGGGCGGCCATCGCGCCCGCGCCCGGACGCGTCCTGCGCGCGCGGCGGCGCGGGGCGGTGGTGCGCATGCGGGAGGTCCCTCCTTCGTCGCCCCGCGTCCTTCGGGGGCGTCCTGCTGAGTGAATGCTCTGTGATTACGGGCCTTGGAGCGACGGTACGTCACACCATGACCCCTGGCGCACGGTAGCTTTTTCCCGTGGCGTTTCGGCCGCAAGTCCCGCAACGCAATGTCAAATAATTTCCGTTACATTACATCACGTCACATACTGTCCGTTTTCTGGAGTTTATTCCCGACCTCGTCCCACACTGGAGGTCCCGGTGACGACACGTGGAGTCTTGTACGTGCACTCCGCACCGCGCGCGCTCTGCCCGCACGTGGAATGGGCTGTTGCGGGGGTGCTCGGGGTGCGGGTGAACCTCGACTGGATCCGTCAGCCCGCCTCCCCGGGCACCTGGAGAGCCGAGTTCTCCTGGCAGGCCGAGGCGGGCACCGCATCGAAACTCGCCTCCGCCCTGAGAGGCTGGCACCTGCTCCGCTTCGAAGTGACCGCGGAACCCTGCCCGACCGCCGAGGGCGAGCGCTACAGCTCCACCCCGCAGCTCGGCATCTTCCACGCCGTCACCGGCATGCACGGCGACATCCTGATCCCCGAGGACCGGCTGCGCGCCGCCCTCGCCCGGTCCTCGCGCGGCGAGACCGACCTGGAGGCGGAGATCGCCAAACTGCTCGGCAAACCCTGGGACGACGAGCTCGAACCCTTCCGCTACGCGGGCGAGGGCGCGCCGGTCCGCTGGCTCCACCAGGTCGTCTGAGCGCCGAACATGCAGAAGGCCCACCCGGAATCACCCGGGTGGGCCTTCTGTGTGAGCCTCGGTCAGACGGTGCGGAACGCCAGCGTGACGTTGTGGCCGCCGAAGCCGAAGGAGTTGTTGATCGCGGAGATCGGACCGTCGGCCGGGAGCTTGCGGGGCTCGCCGCGCACGATGTCCGCGTCGATGTCGTCGTCCAGCTCGTCGATGTTGATCGTCGGCGGGGCGAGGCGGTGGTACAGCGCCAGCACCGTCGCGACGGTCTCGATGCCGCCCGCGCCACCCAGGAGGTGACCGGTCATCGACTTGGTCGCCGAGATCGCGATGTGGTCGAGGTCGTCGCCCAGCACCTTGCGCAGGGCCTTCAGCTCGGCCGTGTCACCCTGCGGGGTGGACGTGGCGTGTGCGTTCAGGTGGACCAGCTCGGCCGGGTCGAGGCCCGTGTTGTCGAGCAGGTTCTGCACGGCGGCCGCGACACCGCGGCCGGTCGGCTCCGGCTGCGCGATGTGGTGGCTGTCCGCGGACAGACCCTGGCCCAGCACCTCGCAGTAGACCCGGGCGCCACGCGCGGCGGCGTGCTCGGCGGACTCCAGGATCACGACACCGGCGCCCTCGCCGAGGACGAAGCCGTCGCGGCCCTTGTCGTAGGGGCGCGAGGCCTGCTCGGGGTGCTCGTTGTTCTTGGACATCGCCATCATGTTGGCGAACGCGGCGATCGGCAGCGGGTGGATCGCCGCCTCGGTGCCGCCCGCGACGACCACGTCGGCACGGCCGCTGCGGATCATCTCGACGGCGTAGCCGATGGCCTCGGCGCCGGAGGCGCAGGCGCTGACCGGAGTGTGCACGCCCGCACGGGCGTTGACCTCCAGGCCGACGTTGGCCGACGGGCCGTTGGGCATGAGCATGGGGACGGTGTGCGGGGAGACCCGGCGCACACCCTTTTCCTTCAGTACGTCGTACTGGTCGAGCAGGGTGGTCACGCCGCCGATGCCGGAGGCGATGACGGTGCCCAGGCGCTCGGGCGCGATCGCCGCGTCCTCGCCCGCCGGAGCGGTGTAACCGGCGTCGGCCCACGCCTCGCGGGCCGCGATGATCGCGAACTGGGCCGAGCGGTCCAGCTTGCGGGCCAGTGGCCGGGGCAGGACCTCACTCGGGTCCACGGCGGCCGTGGCGGCGATACGAACCGGGAGTTCGGCGAAGCGCTCACCCTCGAGGGGCTTTACGCCGGAGCGGCCGGCAAGCAGACCTTCCCAGGTCGAAGCGCTGTCGCCACCCAGCGGAGTGGTTGCGCCGATACCGGTGACGACCACGGTGCGATTGGTCGGGCTCACAGGAATTCTTTCTCCACGTCTCAGGGGGTGCTGAATTGTCACGGCGCCACCGCCAGGTGGCGACAAACGCTCGTCAGGCTCAGGCCTGGTGCTTGAGGATGTAGCTCGCGGCGTCGCCGACGGTCTTGAGACCCTTGACGTCCTCGTCCGGGATCTTCACCTCGAAGCGCTCTTCGGCGGCGACGACGACCTCGACCATGGACAGCGAGTCGACGTCCAGGTCGTCGGTGAAGGACTTCTCGAGCTGGACGTCCTCGGTCGGGATGCCGGCGATCTCGTTGACGATCTCGGCGAGACCTTCGACGATCTCGTCCTGGGTGTAGGCCATGTGGCGCTCCTTCATTGGGTACTGGAGTACTGGGTGGAACAGGGACGGGAAAAGGGATCCCGGACCCTAGGGGAGGGTAACGACCGTCGCGGCGTAGACGAGTCCCGCCCCGAAGCCGATGACGAGCGCGGTGTCGCCGCTCTTCGCCGCTCCGGTCGCCAGGAGCCGCTCCATAGCGAGCGGGATCGAGGCGGCCGAGGTGTTGCCGGTGGTTTCGACGTCACGGGCGACCGTGACGTGCTCCGGCAGCTTCAGAGTCTTCACCATCGAGTCGATGATCCGCATGTTTGCCTGGTGCGGAATGAAGACGTCCAGGTCATCGGCGGTGATCCCGGCTGCGTCGAGCGCCTGCTGGGCCACCTTGGCCATCTCGAAGACGGCCCAGCGGAAGACCGCCTGACCCTCCTGCGTGATGGCCGGAAACTTCTCGGCGCTGTCCGTGCTGCGGTACTCGTCCCACGGCACGGTCTGCTTGATGGTCTCGGACTTGTCGCCCTCCGAACCCCACACCGTGGGGCCGATGGCCGGCTCGTCCGAGGGGCCGACGACCACGGCACCCGCGCCGTCACCGAACAGGAAGGCCGTCGCACGGTCCTCCAGATCGGTGAGGTCCGAGAGCCGCTCCACGCCGATGACGAGGACGTACTCCGCGGAGCCGTCCACCACCAGGCCCTTGGCCAGAGTCAGACCGTAGCCGAAACCGGCGCAGCCCGCGGAGATGTCGAACGCGGCGGGCTTGCCCGCGCCGACGCGGTGCGCGATCTCCGTCGCGACCGCCGGGGTCTGCTTGAAGTGCGACACCGTCGAGACGATCACGGCGCCGATCTTCTCCGGCGCGATCCCGGCGGCGGCCAGCGCCTTGCCGGAGGCCTCCACCGACATCGCGGCGACGGTCTCCTCGGGCGAGGCCCAGTGCCGTGTCGCGATGCCCGAACGGGATCGGATCCACTCGTCGGACGAGTCGATGGTCTCGAGGATGACCTCGTTGGGCACCACGCGGACAGGGCGGTAGCCGCCCACACCGAGGATGCGGGCGTACGGGGAGCCCTTGGCAGGCTTGATCTTCGACATGCTGTGTGGGCTCCTTCTCTCAGGCCGCGTGCTCGGCGACGAGCGCCGCGGCCTTCTCGAGATCGTCCGGGGTCCGGAGGGCCACGCTCGGTACGCCCTTCAGCGCGCGCTTGGCCAGACCCGTCAGGGTGCCACCGGGAGACAGCTCGATGATCCCCGTGACGCCCAGTTCGGCGAACGTCTCCATGCACAGGTCCCAGCGGACCGGATTGGCCACCTGGCCGACCAGCCGGGCGACGACGTCGGCGCCCGTGGTCACGACCTGACCATCCTTGTTCGATACGTACTTCAGCGCCGGGTCGGCCGGGGTGAGGGCCGCTGCGGCCTTCTCCAGGCCGGTGACCGCCGGAGCCATGTGGTGCGTGTGGAAGGCGCCCGCGACCTTGAGGGCGACGACCTTCATGGAACCCTCGGGCTTCTCGGCCTCCAGGGCCGCGATCTGCTCCATGGTCCCCGCGGCGACGATCTGGCCCGCGCCGTTGACGTTCGCCGGGGTCAGACCCAGCTTCTCCAGGTGGGCCACGACGACGTCCGGCTCACCGCCGAGGATCGCCGCCATGCCCGTAGCGGTGATCGCCGCGGCCTCGGCCATGCCGAGCCCCCGGGTGCGTACGAAGGACAGCGCGTCCGTGTCGGACAGTACGCCGGCGTAGGCGGCGGCGGTGATCTCGCCGACGCTGTGGCCCGCGACGGCACCGAAGGCGGTGCGTGCGCCGAGCTCGGACGCGGAAAGCAGACCGGCGGCAACCAGCAGGGGCTGCGCCACGGCCGTGTCGCGGATCTCGTCCGCGTCGGCCTTCGTGCCGTAGTGGGCAAGGTCGAGCCCGATGGCGTCCGACCAGCCGGCGACGCGGTCAGCGGCGCCGGGCAGTTCGAGCCAGGGAGTCAGGAAGCCGGGCGTCTGTGCGCCTTGGCCGGGAGCGACGAGTACGAGCACCCTCACACTCTCTCTTGTGTTCGGTCCGCGCCGCCCGTGGGGACAGGGACGAAGAACCTTCGGGGTAATTGTTGATGTCCGACAAAAGTCTAGGACTGCGGATCGCCGTCGGCCAGACGCCCGAGGATCAGGGCGATTCGCAGAGTGAACGCGGAACGGACATCTGAGGGCGACCAGCCGGTGACGTCCGTCACACGTCGCAGCCGGTAGCGCACGGTGTTCGGGTGCACGAACAGCATCCGAGCTGCGCCTTCGAGGCTGCTCGCCTGCTCCAGATAGACGCTGAGCGTCTCCAGGAGTGCCGAACCGGCCTCCTCCAGTGGTCTGTAGATCTCCTCCACCAGCTGCTCGCGAGCCGAAGGGTCCGAGGCGATCGCGCGCTCGGGCAGGAGATCGTCCGCCAGCACCGGCCGCGGAGCGTCCTGCCAGGCCGTGCAGGCCTTGAGCCCGGCGGCCGCGGCCTGCGCGGACTTCGTGGCGTTCAGCAGGTCCGGGACGACCGGGCCTGCCACCACGGGACCCGCCGCGAACGGCCCGATCAAGGACTTCGCGACCTGCATCGGATTGTCGCTGCCGCCCGCGATGACCACGAGCCGGTCGCCGAGCACACCGGTGAGGACCTGCAGCTTGTGGTGGCGGGCCGCGCGCCGGATCGCTTCGACCGTCAGCTCGCTGTCGCCCTCCGGCGCGGTGCCCAGCACCACGCACACGTGGTCCGGGGAGTTCCAGCCGAGCGCCGCCGCCCGGGACAGGGCGCCCTCGTCGGCCTCCCCGGAGAGCACCGCGTTGACGACCAGCGACTCCAGCCGGGCGTCCCACGCCCCCCGGGCCTCGGCGGCCTGCGCGTACACCTGGGCGGTCGCGAAGGCGATCTCCCGGGCGTACACCAGCAGCGCCTCGCGCAGGATCGACTCGTCGCCGGGCGCCGCGACCTCGTCGATCGCGGTCTCCATGACCTCGATCGTGGTCCGCACCATCTCGACGGTCTGGCGCAGGGTGATCGCCCGGGTCAGCTCCCGCGGAGCCGTCCCGAAGACGTCGGTGGAGATCGCCTGCGGGGTCTCCGGGTGCCGGAACCACTCGGTGAACGCGGCGATGCCGGCCTGGGCGACCAGGCCGATCCAGGACCGGTTCTCCGGTGGCATCGCCCGGTACCACGGCAGGGTCTCGTCCATGCGCGCGATGGCGTTGGCGGCGAGCCGGCCGGAGGACTTCTCGAGCCGCCGCAGCGTCGCGGAATGCGGATGGGCGGGAGCCGGATGCGCGGAATGGATCGCGGGGGAATGCTCACGTTCGGGTTGGGGCACGTGACAAGACTGCCTTATCGGGAAGCCCGCGCGGTGTCCGGTACCGCGGGCGCCGCCCGGCCCGGGGGCTACGGTGGCCCTCATGATTGATGTACGCCGAGGCGCCGACCGGTACGAGGGCGGGGATCGGGAAGCCGGGATCGCCACCCGGCACGCCTTCTCCTTCGGGCCCCACTACGACCCGGACAACCTGCGCTTCGGCCCGGTCATGGCGTGCAACGAGGAGATCCTCGCCCCCGGCGCCGGCTTCGACGAGCACCCCCACAGCCACACCGAGATCGTGACCTGGGTGGCCGAGGGCGAGCTCACCCACCGCGACGGCACGGGGGCCGCCACCCTGGTGCGGCCCGGCGACGTACAGCACCTCGGTGCCGCGTCCGGTACGCGCCACGTCGAGCGCAACGACGGCCCCGGGCCGCTGCGCTTCGTCCAGATGTGGCTCGCGCCGCTCGACCCGTCCGGGGAGCCCTCGTACGCCCTGGTCAGGGGCATCGCCGACAGCACGCCCTACGCGGTGCCGGCTGCCGGGGCCGTCCTGCACGTACGGCGTCCGGGCGCGGGCGAGCGGGTCGCCGTACCGGCGGCCGAGCGCGTGTACGTGCACGTCGTACGGGGAGACCTGCGCCTGGACGGCGAAAAGGGCGATGACGGCGAGGAGATCGGCCCCGGCGACTCGCTGCGGATCACCGGCGAGCCGGACGTGGAGCTCGTCGCCGGCTCCCCGGGCGAGCTGCTGATCTGGGAACTTCCCTAGCCGAGCTCGCCGAGCTCGCCGAGCTCGGCGAGCACCGCGTCGGTGAACGCGGGCCAGGCCTCCACGGCCCACGGGCCGAAGGGGCGGTCGGTCAGCGCCACGCACGCGGCGCGCGCGTCCGGGTCCACCCACAGGAAGGTCCCGGCCTGCCCGAAGTGCCCGAAGGTGCGCGGCGAGGAGCCGGCACCCGTCCAGTGCGGGGCCTTCCCGTCGCGGATCTCCAGGCCGAGGCCCCAGTCGTTGGGGGACTGGTGGCCGTAGCCGGGCAGGACGCCCTTGAGGCCGGGGTGGACCACGGCGGTGGCCTCGGCGACGGTGCGGACGTCCAGCAGCCGGGGCTGCTGGAGTTCGGCGGCGAAGCGCACGAGGTCGCCGACGGTGGAGACGCCGTCCTTGGCGGGGGAGCCGTCCAGGCTGGTCGACGCCATGCCCAGCGGTTCGAAGACGGCCTGGTGCAGGTACTCGGCGAAGGCGATCCCGGTGGCCTTCGCGATGTGGTCGCCGAGCACCTCGAAGCCGGCGTTCGAGTACAGGCGGCGCTGTCCGGGCGGGGAGGTCACGCGGTGCTCGTCGAAGGCCAGCCCGCTGGTGTGCGCCAGCAGGTGGCGGACCGTGGAGCCCTCGGGCCCGGCCGGCTCGTCCAGCTCGATCGCGCCCTCCTCGTAGGCGACGAGGGCGGCGTAGGCGGCGAGCGGCTTGGTGACGGAGGCCAGGGCGAAGCGGTGGTCCACCGGGCCGTGGGTGCCCAGTACGGTCCCGTCGGCGCGGACCACGGCGGCCGCGGCGGTCGGAACCGGCCAGTTCTCGATGGTCCGCAGACTCTGCATGCTCTCCATGCGGCCGAGCCTACTTGCTTGGAGTGCACTCCAAGGTTTTAGCGTGGTGGCCATGAGCCTGACGCAGACGCAGACGCGTTACACGATCAGCGAGGTCGAGGCCCGGACCGGTCTGACCCAGCACACGCTGCGCTGGTACGAGCGGATCGGCCTCATGCCGCACGTGGACCGCTCGCACTCGGGCCAGCGCCGCTTCAGCGACAAGGACCTCGACTGGCTGGCCTTCGTGGGCAAACTGCGCGCCACCGGGATGTCGGTGGCGGACATGGTCCGGTACGCGGAACTGGTCCGCGAGGGCGCGCACACCGTCGACCAGCGGCGCGAACTGCTGGAACGCACGCGCCGCGAGGTACGGGCGCGGATCGCGGAACTGGGCGACGCGCTCGCCGTACTGGACTACAAGATCGACACGTATTCGATGAGCACCGTTGCGATGTGCACCGTCGCGGAAGAGGCAGGCAGGACATGACCGGGAACACGGTGGAGATCGAGAAGGCCGAACTGGGCAAGGGCGGCCCGCTGGTGGGCGTCCAGGGCCTCGGCTGCATGGGCATGAGCGAGTTCTACGGGGACACGGACGAGGCGGTCGCCCGCCGGACCCTCGACGCGGCGCTGGCCGCCGGGGTCACCCTCTTCGACACCGCCGACGTCTACGGGCGGGGCGCGAACGAGGAGTTCCTCGCGCCGTTCGTGGCCGCGCACCGCGAAGAGATCACCCTCGCCACGAAGTTCGCCATCGAGCGCACCGACGACCCGGTGTACCGGGGCATCCGCAACGACGCGGCGTACGTCCGGCAGGCGGTGGAGGACAGCCTGCGCAGGCTCGGGACCGAGGTGATCGACCTGTACTACATGCACCGGCACGATCCGGTCGTGCCGTTCGCCGAATCGGTGGGAGCGATGGCGGAGTTGGTCCGGGAGGGGAAGGTGCGCCACCTCGGGCTGAGCGAGGTGACCGGAGCCGAGCTGCGCGAGGCGCACGCCGTGCACCCGATCGCGGCGCTCCAGTCCGAGTGGTCGCTCTTCAGCCGGGACGTGGAGCGCAGCGCGGTGGGCGCGGCGGCGGAGCTCGGAGTGGCGCTCGTGCCGTACTCCCCGCTCGGGCGCGGCTTCCTGACCGGCGCGTTCACGGACGCGACGACGGAGCTGACGGCCGGCGACTACCGGCAGTACCAGCCCCGCTTCACGGGCGACAACGCGAAGGCGAACGCGGCGCTGCTGGCGCCCGTACGGGAGATCGCGGCGGCGCGGGAGGCCACGCCGGGGCAGATCGCGCTGGCGTGGGTGCAGCAGCGGTCGGCGGTACACGGGCTGACGGTGGTCCCGATCCCCGGCACGCGCAGGCCGGAGCGGCTCGCGGAGAACACGGCGGCGACCCGGATCGTCCTGACGGCAGCCGAGCTGGCGCTCCTGGAGCCGATCGCGGGCCGGGTCGCGGGTGACCGCTACCCGGACATGTCCTCCACGTCGGCGGCCCGCGAGGCCCGCTGACCGGACGGCTCCGCACGCGGCCGGGCCTCGCGGCGGAGGGCTAGGCCTCCGCCGCGAAGCGGTCGCACAGGGCCGCGTACTCCGCGTCCGTGAGCAGGCCCGCGCCGTGCAGCTCGCTCAGGTGCCGCAGCCGGCCGCCCGGGCGGGGCGCCGGTACGGAGGCGACCGGGGTACGGCCGCGCAGCGCGGCCAGTACGCAGGCCGCGAACGGCAAGGACTCGTGCACGGCCCCGTAGCCCACGCCGAAGACGGCCGAGGCGAGGTCGTGGTCCGGGCGCGGATCGCCCGGGGCGTCACGGACCGACAGCCGCAGGTGGCCCCCGGGACGGTCCGCGGAGTGCCATTCGACGCCGGTCAGCGCGGCCAGCGGATAACGCTGGTCGCCCGCCTTCCACTTGGTGCTCGTGGCCCCCGTACGGGACCAGTGGAAGGTGACGGCGCCGCCGTCGAAGGCGAGGCGCGCGTCGTACGCCTTCAGGGCGAGCGGCGGCTCGGGCGCCGAGACCAGGAAGCGGTCGGCCGGCCCGGCCGGGCCCAGCCGCTCGCGCAGGGCCTGCGCGAAGGCCGCGGCCCGCCCCCGCGCGTCGCCCGGCAGCACCAGCCGGTACGGATCGCACACTTCCCTCAGCTGCCCCGCCGCGACCTCCATCAGGGGGTCCGCGCCCACCCGTGCGCACGCGCGCAGCACCACGGTGCCCCGCCGTCCCGCGGTCAGGCTCACCCCGGACAACGCTTCGAGGGGGATCCGGCGCGCCCCCAGGGCGTGCCAGAGCCTGGGCGTTCGCATCCCCCGTGCGAAGCGGATGATCATCGAGTCCGTGGTGCGGTCGAACTCCCAGACGGCATGGTTTCCGGCCAGTACGTCACCCATGCGGCACATCGTAAAGGGACGCACCCCCACGCGTCCCCCCGCTGTGAGGTCCGATTTCGGGTCGTCCGGGCGGGTCAGGAACCGTCCGCGCGGGATACTCCGCGCCGGCACGTGTCGTCCCCGGTGGCGCACACAGTGGAACCGAACTCACCGGTTCCGATTTTGGCGAAGTTGTCCAGGGAGGCGGTCCCTGGCTCGAAATAGCCGGTGTGGCTCTTGGCCCCGGCCGCGGACAGCACGCGCGCGCCGAACCCCGGAGCGACCGGATCCGCGCCGTGGCCCAGTCCGCCGAACTCCAGGTGCGGCACGTCGGCGATCCAGTCGCCGGAGTCCCGCATCGACCACACCCGCGCCGAAGTGCCCAGGTCCCCGACGGTGTCGGCCCGCATTCCCGGGCTGCCGGCCACCGCGATGTCCGTGACCCGGGCCGGCAGTTCGTCCGCGGCGACCCCGCACACCACGGAGCCGTAGCTGTGGCAGAACAGCGCCACACTGGAGCGCCCGGGCAGCGCGTCGGCCAGCGCGCGCAGCCTGGCCGCGCCGTCCACGGCCATCCGGCCCGTCGCCGCGTCCATGCCGACCCCGGTCGGGGCGGTGTAGCCGGCCCAGGCGATGACCGCCGTCCGGCTCGTGGGCGCGGTCGCGCGCTCGGCCCCGTACAGGGACTCCGCCATGCCGACGGGGGCGGTCAGGCGCCGCTCGGTGCGCTCGAAGGTGAGCGCGTCGGTGTCGACGCCGGGGACGATCACCGAGACCCGGCGGGCCGCGTCGAGATCGCCGAAGACCTCGGCGACGAGGCCGCCGCCGGTGGGGTCGAAGGTGAGGATCTGCCGGCGGGGTTCGGCGAGGGACTCGAAGCGGTGGGCGCGCCGCGCGGCCGTGGCGCGGTCGGCGGGGGCCAGCGAGACGTCGCCCCGGTGGGCCTCCTCGAGCCGCGCGGCCCGCTGCAGGCCGATCCGGTTGGCCCGGTAGCGGGCGGTGACCGGAGCGCCGTCGAGGCTGCCGACGACGAGCGGGTGGGCCTCGGCGAGCCGGGCGCGCTGGGCGCCGTCCAGGCTCGCGAAGAAGCGCGCCACCGTCCGCGCGGGGGCGTCGGCGGCGGGCAGCGCCCGGCCGCCGAAGCGCGCCTGGGCCCAGGAGGCGAGCGCCGCCTCGCGCGGGGACACGCCGCCCTCGGGCCGGTACACCGAGGTCCAGCCGGTGGTCGCGAGCATGAGGAAGACCACCGCCAGCGCGAGCAGGGTGCGCAGGGCGGCCGGACGCGCGACGATGTCGGACGCGAGGGGATGGGCGGGGCCGGGCAGGTTCACTGAGCTCAGGGTAGGAGACCGCCCCGGGCAGTGGCGCGCGGGGTGACCGGAGTCACCGCCGACCGTGCGCGGCGGGCCGCCACCGGCGGAGATCGCGTACGGGGCCGCGTACGGGCGGACGCGCGGCCAGGGACCCTTCGTACGGGCGGACCCGCGGCCCGGGCCGCCGCCGGTCAGCCGGGACGGCGCCAGGCCGCGGCCAGCGCCGGGCCGATCTGGTCGAGGTAGCGGACGGTCATCCGCCGGATCGTGTCGACGCTGGTGTCCTCGCCCTGGCCCCAGAGGCGGCCGGTGACCCGCATCACGCCCGAGAAGGCGGCGACGGCCACCCGGGGCCGGGGATCGGCGTCCACGTCCAGGTCCTCGCGCTCGGCGATCAGCCGGGCGATCCGCTCCTCCAGTTCGGTGGAGCGGCGCAGGTGCACGGCGAGCAGGGCCGGTGTGGACTCGATGAGCCGGTAGCTGCGCATGTACAGGTCGACCGGGACCAGGTCCGAGATGGCCTCCTCGATGGTGTCCCAGGCGTCCAGCACGGCCGCGCGCATCGCTTCCAGGGGGCCCTCGGCGGGCGGCCGGGCGCGCAGCGCCGCGACGAAGTGCGATTCGACCAGGTCCTGGACGGCGAAGGCGACCTCCTCCTTGTTGGCGAAGTACCGGAAGAAGGTGCGCTGGGAGACGTCCACCGCGTCGGTGATCTCGTCGACGGTGGTCTCCTCGTACCCCTGGGCGGTGAAGAGGTGGAGCGCGGCGCGCAGCAGCGCGTCGCGGGTGCGCCGCTTCTTGCGCTCGCGCAGTCCGGCCGCCGGCGCGGACGGCGCGGGCCGCTGGTCGGTCATCACGGCGGACGGGGTCCTTTCTGACGCGGAGTGGGCGGTCAGGGTATCCGTCCTCCCCGCCCGGCCGTCACGGGCGCCGCCGACGACACGTTCGTGTCAGGGACGGGCACCGCCTCCACCGCCCGCGGGCGCGGGCGCGGCCCACGTCCAGGCCGTGCCCGGTGCCGACCGGCCCGCTCCGCGGCCGGTCGGACGGGCCGCGGACGCGTCAACTCCGGGGCCGCCGCAGCCCCGCCGGGGGCCCCGGCGGGGTTGTCGCCTATCCGGGTGGACCCGCCCCCGGCCCCTTCCGCCGGCCCGTATGCGCAGGTCAGCGTGGTGTCGACGGAGCTCCGGAATCGGTCCGGGGCCCGTAAGTCCACCAGGAGTTGACCCGTCATGCGTACGTGGAGCACCACTTCTTCCGGGCGCGCCGTCGCCACGGCCGCCGTCCTCGCCGCCACCCTGCTGGTCCCGGGCACGGCGGGATCCGCCCACGCGGCGGGCCCTGCCCGGGGCCACGCCTCGGCCCACACATCGGGCCACGCTTCGAGCCACACATCGGCCCACACCCCCGGCCATGCCTCCGGGCCGCCGACGCTCGGGGCCTGCGCCACCGGGCAGCTGTGCTTGTGGGCGAAGCCGGAGTTCAAGGGGGCGCGCAAGACCCACGAGCTCAGCACCCTCGACATCAACAGCTGCACGGCGCTGCCGCCCGGCACCACCGCCCAGTCCCTCGTCAACCGCACCGGGCGCCCGGTCACCACCTACCAGTCGGCCGAGTGCGCCGAGACGGGAGAGTTCCAGACCTACCCGGGCGACGGGGTGTGGCTGCCCCAGTCCCCCTACCAGGTCAGGGCGTTCAAGGTGTGGGAGCGCTGACGGCGCCCGCCGCCGGAGCCGCCCCGGGCGCCTGGACCGGTACGTCCGCCTCCGCGCCCGGGGCGGGCCCGGCGGCCCGGGCCCCGGCCCCGGCGCCTCCCGCGGTTCCCGAGCCGGCCCCGGCCGCGCCGAGCCGGGCGACCTCCGCGCGCAGCGCCCGTACCTCCACCGTCAGTTCGGCGATCGCCGCCGTCTGCGCCCGTTCCACCAGGTCGTCCCGCTCGAAGCGGGAGATGAACCAGGCCGCGATGTTGGCGGTCACCACACCCAGCAGCGCGATCCCCGACAGCATCAGCCCCACCGCCAGCAGCCGGCCGAGCCCGGTGGTGGGGGAGTGGTCCCCGTACCCGACCGTCGTCATGGTCGTCACCGACCACCACAGGGCGTCACCCAGGTTCTTGATGTTGCCGCCAGGAGCCTCCCGCTCCACGCTCAGCACGGCGAGCGAGCCGAACATCAGCAGCCCGACCACCGCGCCCGCCACGTAGGTGGTCAACCGGATCTGCGGGGCCATCCGGGCCCGCCGGCCCACCAGCAGCAGCGTGGAGACCACGCGCAGCAGCCGCAGCGGCTGGATCATCGGCAGCAGCACCGCCGCCAGGTCCATCCAGTGGGTCCGTACGAACGCCTTCCTCGTCGTCGACAGGCCGAGCCGCACCAGGTAGTCAGCGGCGAAGGCCGCCCACACCACCCACTCGGCGTGCTTGCAGGCGCTGTGTACGGCCGGACTCGCGTCGGGCAGGGCGATGGGCACGGCGTAGGCGACGGCGAATCCGAGGGCGAGCACCAGCAGAGGCGTCTGCGTCCGGCGCTCCCACCGCGTCTGGCGGGAGGGTTGCTTCATGCGGAGCATCGTAGGGAACGGGCAAAGCGAAACGGGCCCCGGCTGGGCGGGGCCCGTTCACCCGACGACGGTGGGCCGGGTCCGCCTCGGCGGCCCGGCCCACGTCGTCACCCGTTCATCCCGCGGAGCGTCAGGCGTCGCCGCCCGCCGCGCCCGGGTCGGCCGCCCTGACGTCCAGCAGCTGGTACCGGTCGATCGCCTGCTTCAGCGCCGAGCGGTCGATCTTGCCCTCCCGGGACAGCTCGGTCAGCACCGAGAGGACCACCGACTGCGCGTCGATGTGGAAGAACCGCCGGGCCGCACCGCGCGTGTCCGCGAAGCCGAAGCCGTCCGCGCCCAGCGACGTGTAGGTGCCGGGCACCCAGCGCGAGATCTGGTCCGGGACCGCCCGCATCCAGTCGGAGACCGCCACGAAGGGGCCCTCCGCGCCGGACAGCTTGCGGGTCACGTACGGGACGCGCTGCTCCTCCTCCGGGTGGAGCAGGTTGTGCTCCTCCACCGCGATGGCCTCGCGGCGCAGCTCGTTCCAGGAGGTCGCCGACCAGACGTCCGCCTTGACGTTCCACTCGGCGGCCAGGATCCGCTGGGCCTCCAGCGCCCACGGCACCGCCACGCCCGAGGCCATGATCTGCGCCCCGACGCTGCCCGTGGTCCCGGTGGAGACCCGGTGGATGCCCTTGAGGATGCCGTCCACGTCGACGTCCGCCGGCTCGGCCGGGTGCTGGATCGGCTCGTTGTAGACGGTCAGGTAGTAGAAGACGTCCTCGGCGTCGGGCCCGTACATCCGCCGCAGACCGTCCTTGACGATGTGCGCGATCTCGTACCCGTACGCCGGGTCGTACGCCACACAGCCCGGGTTGGTCGACGCCAGCAGCTGGGAGTGGCCGTCGGCGTGCTGCAGGCCCTCACCCGTCAGGGTGGTCCGGCCGGCGGTAGCGCCGAGGACGAAACCGCGGGCCAGCTGGTCGGCCATCTGCCAGAACTGGTCACCGGTGCGCTGGAAACCGAACATCGAGTAGAAGACGTAGACGGGGATCAGCGGCTCGCCGTGCGTCGCGTACGCCGAACCGGCGGCGATCAGCGAGGCCGTGCAGCCCGCCTCCGAGATGCCGTCGTGCAGCATCTGGCCGGTCGGGGACTCCTTGTACGCGAGCAGCAGGTCGCGGTCGACCGCCTCGTACTGCTGGCCCAGCGGGTTGTAGATCTTCGCGCTCGGGAAGAACGCGTCCATGCCGAAGGTGCGGTACTCGTCGGGCGCGATCAGCACGAAGCGCCTGCCGATCTCCTTGTCCCGCATGAGGTCCTTCAGGATGCGGACGAAGGCCATCGTGGTGGCGATCGACTGCTGGCCCGAACCCTTCTTGGCAGCCGCGTACGCCGTGTCGTCCGGCAGCTGCAGCGGCTTGGCGCGCACCACACGGGTCGGCACGTAGCCGCCGTGCGCGCTGCGCTGGTCGTGCATGTACTGGATCTCGGGGGAATTGCGGCCCGGGTGGTAGTACGGAGGGGCGCCGCTCTCCAGCTGGGCGTCCGTGATCGGGATGTGCAGGCGGTCGCGGAAGCGCTTGAGGTCGTCGACCGTCAGCTTCTTCATCTGGTGCGTCGCGTTGCGGCCCTCGAAGTTCGGGCCCAGCGTCCAGCCCTTGACCGTCTGGGCCAGGATCACCGTCGGCTGGCCCTTGTGGGCCTTGGCCGCCGCGTAGGCCGCGTAGACCTTCTTGTGGTCGTGGCCGCCGCGGCCCAGGTGCTGGATCTGCTGGTCGGTCATGTTCTCGACCATCGCGCGCAGCCGCTGGTCGCCGCCGAAGAAGTGGTCACGGATGTACGCGCCCGACTCGGTGGCGTACGTCTGGAACTGCCCGTCCGGGGTGGAGTTCATCTTGTTGACCAGGATGCCGTCCCGGTCCTGGGCCAGCAGCGGGTCCCAGGAACGGTCCCAGATCAGCTTGATGACGTTCCAGCCGGCGCCCCGGAAGATCGACTCCAACTCCTGGATGATCTTGCCGTTGCCGCGCACCGGGCCGTCGAGGCGCTGGAGGTTGCAGTTGACGACGAAGGTCAGGTTGTCCAGGCCTTCGCGCGCGGCGATGGACAGTTGGCCGAGCGACTCCGGCTCGTCCATCTCGCCGTCACCGAGATACGCCCATACGTGGGACTTGGAGGTGTCCGCGATCCCGCGCGCCTGCATGTACCGGTTCATCCGGGCCTGGTAGATCGCACCGAGCGGGCCGAGGCCCATCGAGACGGTCGGGAACTCCCAGAAGTCCGGCATCAGCCGCGGGTGCGGGTAGCTGGACAGGCCGTACGGGGCCTTCGACTTCTCCTGGCGGAACGCGTCGAGCTGCTGCTCGGAGAGCCGGTCCAGGAGGTAGGCGCGGGCGTAGATGCCGGGGGAGGCGTGGCCCTGGAAGAAGATCTGGTCGCCGCCGTCACCCTCGTCCTTGCCCCGGAAGAAGTGGTTGAAGCCCACGTCGTAGAGGGAGGCGGAGGAGGCGAAGGTGGCGATGTGGCCGCCGACGCCGATGCCGGGGCGCTGGGCGCGCGAGACCATGACGGCCGCGTTCCACCGGGTGGCGTTGAGGACCTTGCGCTCGATCTCCTCGTTGCCGGGGAAGAAGGGCTCGTCCTTGGTGGCGATGGTGTTGACGTAGTCCGTGGAGCGCATCTCGGGCACGGCCACGCGCTTCTCGCGGGCCCGCTCGATCAGCCGCAGCATCAGGTAGCGGGCGCGCTCACGGCCCCGCTCGTCGACGGCGGCGTCCAGCGAGTCGAGCCACTCCTGCGTCTCTTCCGGATCGAAGTCCGGGACCTGACTCGGCAGGCCACCAATGATGATCGGATTGCGATCGGATGCGGAAGCCACGCTGTTCCTTCGCTGTCGGGGGAGTCGTGCCTTGGGGTTCGCCGCCTCCCATGGTCGTACGCTCGGCGGAAATCGTCATCTTTACCGCTCGGTAATCCCTTGAGTCGGCGGGATTGTGGTGGCTGTGGCGACGACACCGGCCAAACCGCAACCTTACGCCCATGTCGATCTAGGACTCCGCTGGGCCGTTCGTCCCTCAAACAGGTAGGAAAGTCCCGAGGCGATGCCGAATGCGGTGGAATGGTGTGGGATGAATC
This sequence comes from Streptomyces sp. ISL-43, assembly GCF_018614195.1. Classification (GTDB taxonomy): domain Bacteria; phylum Actinomycetota; class Actinomycetes; order Streptomycetales; family Streptomycetaceae; genus Streptomyces. The sequence continues at coordinate 20,433 of NZ_JAGGOT010000081.1, read as the reverse complement.
ACCAGAGGTACATACGGAGAGGCTGAAAGTTGCGGCGAGACGGCCGCAATCGTCACCGTTTCGACGGTCTCGGCGGCCGGGTACTTGCGCGATCCGCCGCGCCCGTGTGGACTACGCCCAATGCTGCGCGTACGCGCGCCGCCGAAGAACATTCACCGAACATGAGCAGGAGGCACCCCGTGAGCGCGACCGCGGACCACGCGGAGAACCTGGCCGCCCGGCTGGGTTTCCAGTCCGAACAGGTGGTCCAGGAGATCGGCTACGACGACGACGTCGATCAGGAATTCCGTGATGCTGTAGAGGGTCACGTCACCGAACTCGTCGATGAGGACTACGACGATGTCGCAGACGCGGTTCTGCTCTGGTTCCGGGAGGACGACGGCGACCTGACGGACGCCCTGGTCGACGCGACCGAGCTGGTCGAGGACGGCGCACTGATCCTGCTGGTGACTCCCAAGACCGGCAAGGACGGCTTCGTCGAGGCCAGCGACATCAGCGAGGCCGCCGAGACCGCCGGCCTCTCCCTGGCCAAGGGCCTCCCCGTCGGCAAGGAGTGGACCGCCACCAAGCTGGCGACCCCGAAGACGGCCAAGTCCAAGCGCTGAGCCGCGCCCCGCAGCCAAGCGGACACACGCACCCCGCCTGCCGGAATCATCCCGGCCGGCGGGGTGCGTGCGTTCGGCGGCGGCCGCCGCCACCGCCGGACGCGGCCACGGACCCCGCCGGACGCGGCACACCCGACGCCCGGCAGGGGTCGTACGAGCGGCGGACCCATAAGCTGAGATCACCCGGACAGCCCAACGCAGGGCTGCGGGACCGAAGGGATGCGACAGATGGCGATCGAGGTCGGCAGCAAGGCCCCGGACTTCGAGCTCAAGGACAACCACGGCGCCACCGTGCGGCTCTCCGACTTCCGCGGGGAGAAGGCCGTGGTGCTGCTCTTCTACCCGTTCGCCTTCACCGGTGTCTGCACCGGCGAGCTGTGCGAGCTGCGCGACCAGCTCCCGCGCTTCCAGAACGCCGACGTGCAGCTCCTCGCGGTCTCCAACGACTCCGTGCCCACCCTGCGCGTCTTCGGCGAGCAGGAGGGCCTGGACTACCCGCTCCTGTCGGACTTCTGGCCGCACGGCGAGACCTCGCGCGCCTACGGGGTCTTCGACGAGGACAAGGGCTGCGCGGTGCGCGGCACCTTCGTCATCGACAAGGACGGCATCGTGCGCTGGAGTGTCGTCAACGGACTGCCCGACGCGCGTGACCTGAACGAGTACATCAAGGCCCTCGACAGCCTCTGAGGGCCTGTGGGCCCGTTCGGCATGCTCGTGGGCCCGTTCGCCTCGAATAAGCCCGTACAGGCGGGAACCCGTCACTAGGATCGAAACGTTGATCCTGCAGAAACCGCACGACGGGGCCCCGCCCCACACAAAACCTTATGGAGGACCCGTGGGAGTCAGCCTCAGCAAGGGCGGCAACGTCTCGCTGACCAAGGCCGCGCCGAACCTGACGGCGGTCATCGTCGGTCTGGGCTGGGACGCTCGCACCACCACCGGCGTCGACTTCGACCTCGACGCCAGCGCGATCCTGACCAACGACCAGGGCAAGGTCGCCAGCGACGCGAACTTCGTGTTCTTCAACAACCTGAAGAGCCCGGACGGTTCGGTCGAGCACACCGGTGACAACACCACCGGTGAGGGCGAAGGCGACGACGAGGCGATCAAGGTCAACCTCGCCGGTGTCCCCGCCGACGTGGCCAAGATCGTCTTCCCGGTCTCGATCTACGAGGCCGAGAGCCGCCAGCAGAGCTTCGGCCAGGTCCGCAACGCCTACATCCGCGTCGTGAACCAGGCCGACAACACCGAGCTCGCCCGCTACGACCTGTCGGAGGACGCCTCGACCGAGACCGCCATGGTCTTCGGCGAGCTGTACCGCAACGGCGCGGAGTGGAAGTTCCGTGCCATCGGCCAGGGTTACGCCTCGGGCCTGCGCGGCATCGCGCAGGACTTCGGCGTCAACGTCTGAGCCCCCGGGCCGGCCTGATCCGTCAGAGCAGCCTCTTCACCTGTCCGGCGCCGTGCACTGTGTGTACGGCGCCGTTCCGGCTTTACCGCCGCACCGCCGCACCGCCACGTCGTCACACCGTTGTCCGGGGAGGACCACAACATGGGCGTCACACTCGCCAAGGGGGGCAATGTCTCCCTCTCCAAGGCCGCACCGAACCTCACCCGGGTCCTGATCGGCCTCGGATGGGACGCGCGATCGACGACGGGGGCCGACTTCGACCTCGACGCCAGCGCGCTGCTGTGCAACAGCGGCCGGGTGCTCGGGGACGAGTACTTCGTCTTCTACAACAACCTGAAGAGCCCCGAGGGCTCCGTCGAACACACGGGGGACAATCTCACCGGCGAGGGTGAGGGCGACGACGAGTCGATCATCATCGACCTCACCGAGGTGCCGGAGTCCGTGGACAAGATCGTCTTCCCGGTCTCCATCCACGAGGCGGATGCCCGCCGGCAGAGCTTCGGCCAGGTCAGCAACGCGTTCATCCGCGTGGTCAATCAGGCGGACGGCCAGGAACTGGCGCGCTACGACCTCTCCGAGGACGCTTCCAGCGAGACCGCGATGATCTTCGGCGAGGTCTACCGGTACGGGGGCGAATGGAAGTTCCGGGCCGTGGGGCAGGGGTACGCGTCGGGGCTGCGGGGCATCGCTCTAGACTTCGGGGTCAATGTTTCGTAAAGCCGTACAACACGATGGGGTGCCAGTGGTTCTCAAAACCTTCGGCTGGTCGTTCGCAGTCACTGCGCTCGGTCTGGTCGCAGCGGTGTTCTACGGGGGGTGGCAGGCTTTCGGGATCGTCGCGATCCTGTCGATCCTTGAGATCTCGCTGTCGTTCGACAACGCGGTGGTCAATGCCGGAATCCTGAAGAAGATGAATGCCTTCTGGCAGAAGATCTTCCTCACGGTCGGTGTGCTCATCGCGGTCTTCGGCATGCGACTGGTCTTCCCCGTCGTGATCGTCGCGATCAGCGCCAAGATCGGGCCCATCGAGGCCGTCGATCTGGCCATGACCGACAAGGACATGTACAAGCAGCTCGTCACGGACGCTCACCCGTCCATCGCCGCCTTCGGCGGCATGTTCCTCCTGATGATCTTCCTCGACTTCATTTTCGAGGACCGCGACATCAAGTGGCTCGCCTGGCTCGAGCGTCCGCTCGCCAAGCTCGGCAAGATCGACATGCTGTCCGCGTGCATCGCGCTGATCGTCCTGGTCGTCACCTCGATGACCTTCGCCGCCCACGCCCACCAGCACGGCGGCACCCACGTGGACAAGGCCCAGACCGTCCTGGTCTCCGGCGTCCTCGGCCTGATCACGTACATGATCGTCGGCGGTCTCTCCGGCTACTTCGAGAACAAGCTCGAGGAAGAGGAAGAGGCCGAGCACGAGGCGGAGGAAGCGGCCAAGAAGTCCGGCAAGCCGGTCTCGGCCGTGGCCATGGCCGGCAAGGCCGCGTTCTTCATGTTCCTCTACCTCGAAGTCCTCGACGCCTCCTTCTCCTTCGACGGGGTCATCGGCGCCTTCGCCATCACCAACGACATCGTGCTCATGGCCCTCGGCCTCGGCATCGGTGCCATGTACGTCCGGTCGCTCACGGTCTACCTGGTCCGCCAGGGCACCCTCGACGACTACGTCTACCTGGAGCACGGCGCGCACTACGCCATCGGCGCCCTCGCCGTCATCCTGCTCGTCACCATCCAGTACGAGATCCACGAGGTCATCACCGGCCTCGTCGGCGTGCTGCTCATCGCCTGGTCCTTCTGGTCCTCGGTGCGCCGCAACAAGCGCCTGGAGCTGGAGGGTTCCACCGCCGAGGCATGATCACGGCGGTAATGCGGAACGCTCAAGTGCGGGGCGGTCCGGGGGTCCACGGACCCACCGGGCCGCCCCGCTTCCGTACGCCGGCAGGGAACCAGGGATCAGGGGGGTTGAGGGGATGGGATTCTTCGACGGCATCAGGGGCAGCCGCGGGGTGCAGTTCCAGTCGGGCAGCGCCTCGTCGAACGCCATCGAGCTGACCAAACGCCAACCGACGGTGTCGCTCACCAAACAGGGGGCGGTGCACGGCAATCTGCGCGTCAACCTCTCCTGGCGGATGCGCACCTCGGACATAGGCGGCCGCGCCGCCGGCCAGAGCGGGCAGCTCTTCCGGCATCCGTTCAAGCTGTTCAAGCCCGACATGGTGCAGGCGCACACCCAGGGCATGGTCAATGTCGACCTCGACATCGGCTGCCTCTACGAGCTGACCGACGGTACCCGGGGTGTCGTCCAGCCGCTGGGCAACCTGCACGGCGACATCAACAGCCCGCCCTACGTGAAGCTGAGCGGCGACGACCGGTTCGGGGCGCCCTCGGGCGAGACGATCTTCGTCAACCTCGACCACGCCGAGGACATCAAGCGGCTGCTGGTCTTCGTCTACATCTACGACCAGACCCCGGCCTTCGACCGGACGCACGCCCTGGTGACCCTCTACCCGATCACCGGGCCGCGCATCGAGATCCCGCTGGAGGAGCGCCACCCGCAGGCCCGCTCCTGCGCGGTCGTCTCCCTGGAGAACGTCAAGGGTGAGCTGATCGTGCGCCGCGAGGTGAAATTCGTCTACGGGTTCCAGGCCGAGCTCGACCGCCTGTACGGCTGGGGCCTCCAGTGGGGCCGGGGCTACAAGACGAAGGCGTGAGCGCCCGGCGCGCGAGCGCTCACCGCGCGAGCGCTCGCGGCGCAGGCACTCAGCGGCGGATGAACTGCGGCCCTTGCGCCGGCATCCGGAATGCCGGATCCCCGCCCGGAGCCGGCACCGGAACGGGTGACACCGGCTGCGGGTACCCGTACGCGGGCTGCGCGTCCGGCGGAGCCTGCGTGGGCGGCGCGGGCGCCACCGGGGCGGGAGCCGCGGCCGCGGCGTCGGGGGCGCTCTCGTCCACGGAGATCCCGTGATCGGTGGCCAGTCCGACCAGCCCGTCGGAGTAGCCCTCGCCCAGTGCGCGGAACTTCCACCCCTCGCCCCGCCGGTACAGCTCGCCACAGATCAGCGCAGTCTCGGCGCCCGTCTCGGGCCGCACGTCGAAGAAGGCCAGCGGTTCGGAGCCGCCGGTCGCGGTGGCGTCGTAGAGCAGGATCCGCAGGTCACGGACCCGTCGGAAGGGAACGTCCTCGGCGGAGGCGACGACGAGGATCCGGTCCACGGCCGGGGTGACGGCCCGCAGGTCCGCCTGGACGGCGTCGGTGACGCCGTCGCCGAGCTGCTTCTTGCCGAGCCGCCAGACGGCCCCCGAGGGGTGCCGGGGCTGGTTGTAGAAGACGAAGTCCTCGTCCGAGCGCACCCGCCCGTCCGGGCCCACGAGCAGCGCGGAGGCGTCCACGTCCGGCACATCGGTCCCACCGGTCCAGCGCAGCACCGCCCGGACCGCCACGGCGGTCACCGGGATGTTCGAGCCCTTCTGCATCGCGTGCGTCATGACGGTCATCCTGCACTCCCGGGCACGACCGGGACAATGCGGCCCCCCGCAGACCTTGTCCCCGCAGCGAGTCCTGGGCATGGTGCAAGAGGGTTACCTCGATTTCATGTGCTTGAGGAACTCTTGAATCTCATTCGTACGTACTATTACCGGCCACGCCAGTTGGGCCGCCGAGGCAGTACGGGGGAAGCACATGCGTCACTTCGGGCACATATCGCCCACCGTCCGCAAGGACCTCTTCCACCAGGAGCCGGCCGAATTCACCGCCGCCTCCCCCGCACGCACGCTCGCGGCCGCCCTGGGGGCCACGCTCTACAGCCCGGCCACCCGGACCCAGCTCGCGCGCGACATCCGCAAGCAGGCCGGCCGCGGGGTCGTCTCCATGGTGCTCTGCCTGGAGGATTCCATCAGCGACTCCGATGTCGTGGGGGGCGAGGAGAACCTCGTCCGGCAGTTCGCCGCCCTCGACGAGGACCCCGCCGAGCTCCCGCTGCTCTTCATCCGCGTCCGCACGCCCGAACAGATTCCCGATCTCGTGCACCGGCTCGGCGGCACGGCGTCGCGGCTGGCCGGATTCGTACTCCCGAAATTCACCGAGAATCGCGGTATCGCCTTCCTCGAGGCCGTCGCGCAGGCGGAAGCGGCGAGCGGACAGCCCCGGCTCTACGCCATGCCCGTCCTGGAGACCCCCGAGCTGCTCCACCTGGAGACCCGCGTCGAGGCCCTCGCCGGGATCTCCCGCACGGTCAACAAGTACCGCGAGCGGGTGCTCGCGCTGCGGCTCGGCGTGACCGACTTCTGCTCCGCGTACGGACTGCGCCGCACCCCCGACATGACCGCCTACGACGTCCAGATCGTCGCCGGCGTGATCGCCGACGTGGTCAACGTGCTCAGCCGCGCCGACGGCACCGGCTTCACGGTCACCGGCCCGGTGTGGGAGTACTTCCGCAGCCAGCAGCGCCTCTTCAAGCCGCAGCTGCGCCGCAGCCCCTTCTTGGAGGAGGGCGTCGAGGAGCTGCGCACCGCGCTGATCGAGCACGACCTGGACGGACTGCTGCGCGAGATCGAGCTCGACCGGGCCAACGGGCTGCTGGGCAAGACCTGCATCCACCCCGCCCACGTCACCCCCGTCCACGCGCTCTCGGTGGTCTCGCACGAAGAGTTCAGCGATGCTCAAGACATCCTGCGCCCCGAGCGCGGCGGTGGCGGAGTGATGCGTTCCGCCTACACGAACAAGATGAACGAGGTGAAGCCCCACCGGGCCTGGGCCGAGCGCACCATGCTGCGCGCGGAGGTCTTCGGTGTGGCGAAGGAGGAGGTCGGCTTCGTCGATCTCCTCACGGCCGGGCTCCAGGTGTGAGCGGGCCGTTGACTGCGAGGAAGGGCAAGAAGATCGAAGCGGTGTGGTCGGGAACCTGGGTCGCGGACCGGCTGGGCGTCAGCCTGGAGGAGGGAGCGGGGACCGGGACCGGCGGACCGAGGCTCGAAGAGCTGCTCGGGCTCGCGCTGCGGCGCAACCCCAAGCGGGCGCACCTGCTCGTCTCGCAGGTGCTGGGCAAGCACGTCCCGCAGTCCCCGGCCGCCGTGTATGCCGCCGGGTACGGGCTCGGCGAGCGCGTCCTGGAGCTGCTGGGCGAGCGGGAGGCCGCCTCGGCGGTGGTCCTCGGCTACGCCGAGACCGCGACCGGGCTCGGCCACTGCGTCGCCGACGGCCTGGGCCGCGCCCCGTACCTGCACTCCACCCGCCGCCCCGTGCCCGGCGTGGAGCCGGCGGGCGGCTTCGAGGAGGCCCACTCGCACGCCACCTCGCACCTGCTGCTCCCCGAGGACCCGAAGCTGCTGGCGGGCTGCGGCCCGCTGGTCCTGGTCGACGACGAGTTCTCCACCGGCAACACCGTCCTGAACACCATCGGCGACCTGCACGCCCGCCACCCGCGCGGCCACTACGTGGTCGTCGCCCTCGTCGACATGCGCTCGCCGGCCGACCGCGACCGGCTCACCGCCTTCGCCGCCGAGCTGGGGGCCCGGATAGACCTGATCTCCCTCGCCTCGGGCACGGTCTCCCTCCCGGAGGGGGTCCTGGCCAAGGGCCAGGCGCTGGTCGAGGAGTACGAGGCGCAGGGCGCTCCTGAGGCCGTCCCGGCCTCCGGGGGCGGGGTCCGGGGCGGAGCCCCGGCAGACAACCCGCACCCGACCGTGCGCGTAGCCCTCGACTGGCCGGCCGGCGTCCCGGACGGGGCCCGGCACGGCTTCACCCCCGCGCACCGCGAACGGCTCGAGACAGCGCTGCCGGCACTGGCCCGCCGGCTCGCCGCCGCGCTCGGCGCGGCCCCCGCGCGGGTCCTCGTACTCGGCAACGAGGAGCTGATGTACGCCCCGCTGTGCCTCGCGAAGGCCCTGGAGGAGTCCGGCTCGGCGGCCGAGGTCCGCTTCTCCACGACCACCCGCTCGCCGGTGCTCGCCGTCGACGACCCCGGCTACGCGATCCGCACCCGCCTCGTCTTCCCGGCCCACGACGCCCCCGCGGACGGCCCCGGAGACAGGTACGCCTACAACGTCTACAGCACAGTGGGAGCCGGCTTCGACGCCGTCGTCGCCGTCGTCGACTCGGCCGGCGACACCCCCGAGCTCCGCACCGGCCTCCTCTCGGCCCTCGCCCCGCATACCGGCCGTGTCCTGCTGGCCGTCATACCGTCGTACGTCCCCGAACCGCAGGAGCCCTCCATGACCGAGCCCCGGCGCGAGCCGCTGCGCGGGCCCGCCTTCTCCTCGTACCCCGCCGAGGACGTCGGCTGGCTGCTCCAGGACTTCTCCGACGTCGAGCTGGAGGCCCCGACCGAGGAGCGCGAGGAGGCCATCCAGGCGGGCGGCGCGCACTACGCCGAGTCCCTGCCGGTGGAGTACCAGCCCTCCCCGCAGTACCAGGAGCTCTACCAGAGCGCGCTGGCCGCCTCCGCCGCCCGGATGGCCCGCGCGGTCGCCGTGGTCACCGAGACGGTCCTCGCCGAGCGCTCGCCCTCGCCCGTACTCGTCTCCCTGGCCCGCGCCGGCACCCCGGTCGGCGTCCTGATGCGGCGCTGGGCGCAGGCCCGGCACGGTCTGGACCTGCCGCACTACGCCGTCTCCATCGTGCGCGGCCGCGGCATCGACGCCAACGCGCTGCGCTGGCTGGCCGCCCACCACGATCCGGCCGACATAGTCTTCGTCGACGGGTGGACCGGCAAGGGCGCGATCACGCGCGAGCTGCGCGAGGCCCTGGGCGAGTTCGAGGGCTTCAACCCGGAGATCGTCGTCCTCGCCGACCCCGGCTCGTGCGTGGAGACCTACGGAACGCGCGAGGACTTCCTGATCCCGTCGGCCTGTCTCAATTCCACCGTCTCCGGACTCGTCTCACGTACGGTTCTGAGGTCCGACCTGGTCGGGCCCGCCGACTTCCACGGCGCGAAGTTCTACCGGGAGCTCGCCGGAGCCGACGTCTCCGTCGCCTTCGTCGACACCGTCGCCGCGCACTTCGAGGAGGTGGCCGAGGCCGTGGACGCCGAGGTCAAGGAGCTCCTCGCGGCCGACCGCACGCCGACCTGGGAGGGCTGGGCGGCGGTGGAGCGGATCAGCGAGGAGTACGGCATCCACGACGTGAACCTGGTCAAGCCGGGCGTCGGCGAGACCACGCGCGTCCTGCTGCGCCGGGTGCCGTGGAAGATCCTCGCGCAGCGCGGCGCCGGGGCCGACCTGGACCACGTACGACTCCTCGCGCAGCAGCGCGGGGTGCCGGTGGAGGAGGTCGACGGGCTTCCGTACACGTGCGTGGGCCTCATTCACCCCCGCTTCACGCGCGGCGCCACGGGCGCCGACGGAAAGGCTGTGTCCGCCAAGTGACCGTCCTCGTAGCCAGTGACCTCGACCGTACGCTCATCTACTCCGCGGCCGCGCTCGGCCTGACCATGCCCGACCCGGTGGCCCCGCGGCTGCTGTGCGTCGAGGTGCACGAGAGCAAGCCGCTGTCGTACATGACGGAGACGGCGGCGGGGCTGCTGGCGGCGCTGTGCGCGGACCCGGAGGTCGTGTTCGTCCCGACCACCACCCGTACGCGCAAGCAGTACCAGCGCATCCGCTTCCCCGGCCGGCCGGCGGCGTACGCGATCTGCGCCAACGGCGGCCAGCTGCTGGTGGACGGGGTCCCGGACCGTGACTGGCGGCGCCAGGTCGCGGCGCGCCTGGAACGGGAGTGCGCTCCGCTGGAGGAGGTGCGCGGGCACCTGCTCGCGACGTCGGACCCGGCGTGGCTGCGCAAGGCGCGGGTGGCGGAGGACCTGTTCGCCTACCTGGTCGTGGAGCGGGCGCTGGTCCCCTCGGAGTGGATCAAGGCGCTGGCGGAGTGGGCCGAGGCGCGCGGCTGGACGGTCTCCCTCCAGGGCCGGAAGATCTACGCCGTCCCGCGCCCGCTGACCAAGAGCGCGGCGATGCGCGAGGTGGCCCGGCGTACGGGAGCAACGACCACGCTCGCCGCCGGGGACTCGCTGCTGGACGCTGACCTGCTGCTCGCGGCGGACCGGGGCTGGCAGCCGGGCCACGGCGAGCTGGCCGACGCCGGCTGGACGGCGCCGCACGTCACGGCGCTGGCGGAGTCGGGTGTGCTGGCGGGTGAGGAGATCGTGCGCGCATTCGCCCGCGAGGTGGCCGGACTCGGCACACTGGACGCATGACCAAGGGCAACAGCACCAAGATCACTGACGAGCTCTACCGGTACATGCTGGCGCACAACCCCCCGCTGGACGAGGTCCAGCGGGGGCTCGTGGCGACGACCTACGAGGTGTTCCCGAACTCGGCCGGCATGCAGTCGGCGGAGGAGCAGGGGCCGCTGCTGGCCTTCCTGGTCCGCCTGACCGGCGCCCGGCACATCGTGGAGATCGGCACCTTCACCGGCTTCTCCTCGCTGTCGATGGCGCAGGCCATGCCGGCGGACGGGCGGCTCATCGCGTGCGACGTCTCCGAGGAGTGGACGGCGTACGCCCGCGAGGCCTGGGCGAAGGCCGGCGTCGCGGACCGCATCGAGCTGCGGATCGCGCCCGCGCTGGGGACGCTGCGCGCGATGCCGGCCGAGCCGCACATCGACATGGCGTACGTGGACGCGGACAAGGAGAGCCAGATCGCCTACTGGGAGGAGCTCGTGCCGAGGCTGCGTCCGGGCGGCCTGATCGTCACGGACAACACGCTGTACCACGGCACGGTGCTGGACGAGTCGGCGACGGGCGCGGCGGCGGGCGTCCGCGCCTACAACGAACACGTCGCGGCGGACACCCGCATGGAGTCCGTGATGCTGGCGATCTCGGACGGCCTGACCCTGTCGCGCAAGCGCTAGGCGGTAGGCGCTAGGCGGCAGGCGGTAGGCGGTATTCGCTGGGCGTCAGCCGCAGCCGCCTCCGCCACAGCAGCCCCCGCCGCCCATAGGGGCCGCGGGGGCGGCGCTGGTCCCGCCGACGGCGACGGCCGAGAGCAGCTTGACGGTGTCGGCGTGCCCGGCGGGACAGTCGGCGGGCGCGGAGGACTCGGCCATGGGCCGGCTGACCTCGAAGGTGTCGTCGCAGGTCCGGCAGCGGTATTCGTAACGAGGCATGAGGTACAGGCTACGCAGTGGCCGAGGCCATGCGGAATCCCCGTGCCCCTCCCGTGCCCCCGGGACGGGCTGGACTGCCCGCAGGGCGATGTCGGCCGGGCCTGCCCGTCAGCCGCGCCCTCTGGACAGGGTCCGCTGCTCCCGAGCCGCCTGCTCGGGGTGGCGGGCACGCCAGTACGGGTTGTCGTGCGGCAGGGCGCTGCCCACCCGCCCGTACATCCCGAACCACATCAGCATCACGCCCACCACGAAGCTGAACAGCACGTTGGGGATGTGGAAGGCCAGGAAGTTCATCTGCGTGTCGAGCAGCGCGAGGTTCACGAACCCGCTCGCGATGAACAGCAGGCCCAGCACGATGTTGAGCGTCGAGGCGAAACTGCCGCCGATCACCATCCCGGCGAACAGCAGCCCGCCGATGCAGATCGACAGGACGCTCAGCGCGCCGTTGGTGTTCAGGGCGAGCACCGTGTCCCCACCGGTGTCGAAGAACCCGATCTGGTCGATGAGCCCCAGGATCCCGAAGACGACCAGCAGCAGCCCGGTCAGGCCGGCGCCGACCCGGTAGACCTTGCTGAGCTTGTGATCGGCGGGCAGGTGCTCGTCGAGCCGGGCATTGACGGGACTCAGGAGGCGTCGCAGCATCCCGGTGGAGTCCTGCGGTTCGTGGGAGGGATAGGGCTCATGGGCTACGTACGGCGCATAGTGCTCGTGGGGCTCGTGGCACCCGTAGAGCGCATGGGGCGCGTAGGACTCCTGCGGTACGGGGGGTGCCTGGCGTGCGCGAGACGCACGAGGCCTGTGGGAAGTGTGGGCAGCCATACCGCCCTCCTCTGCTCCGTTCCGGGCACTTCCAGCATCCGCCGATGCCCACCTCCGGACAACTCCGACCCCTTCGGGAGTCCGCAAAGGACGGCTCAGCCGTGGCCGCGCTCGGTCCGGATGTCCGACACCACCCGCTGCGCGGCCGACCGTACGGCCTCCATCTCCTGGAGGAAGGCCCAGTAGTCGGGGTGGCGGTCCTCCAGGGCGGCCAGCGCCCGGTCCACCCGGGCCACCGCCTCGTCCAGCGGGCGCGCGTGCCGCGCCTCGGGCACCGTACGGCCCTCCATGGCCAGGCGCTGCGCGTCCCGGATGGCGAACCGCGTCCGCTGCACCTCCGCCTTCGGATCCCGTGCCACCGCCTCCAGCCGCGTCAGCCGGTCCTGGGCCGCGGACACCGCCTCGTCGGTCGAGTCGAGCGCCATCCGGACCGCCTCCACCAGCGCCGCCACGTCGGCCCAACGCTGCTCGTCACGCGCCCGGCCCGCCTCCGCGAGCCGGTCCTGCGCCCGCGCGACATCCCGTACCGCCTGCTCCGGCACCTGCTGGAGGTCCTGCCAGCAGGCCGCGCTGAAACGCCGGCGCAGCTCACTGAGGACCGGATCCACCCGGTCCGCGCGGTTGCGCAGCGCCTGCGCCCGGGTCCGCAGGCTCACCAGCCGCCGGTCGATCTCCGCGGCCCGCTCCGGAAGCCTCGCCACCTCGGCCCTTATGGCCTCGGCGTCGCGCAGGATCCGGTCGGCGCGCTGCACTGTCTCCTGCACACCGTGCTGCGCGGCGCCCTGGTTCAGCTTGGTCAGCTCCGGCCCCAACGCCGCGAGCCGGGCGGCCAGGTCGTCGGCCCGCATCCCCTTGCCGCGTACGTCGTCCAGCGCCGTGCTCGCCGCGAGCAGCGCGGCCCTGGCCCGCTCCCGGGCCGGCGCCACCCGGGCCAGCTGCGTCTCGGCCTTGTCCAGCAGCGGCTGCAGCCCCTGCGCGAACCGGTCGAGCTCGCCCTTGACCCGTACCAGCTCGTCCTTGGCCCGCGTCAGCTCCTCCCGGGCTCGCGTCGCGGCGGACGCCTCCAGCTCCGCGCGGTCGAGGTCGTGCGCGTCGACTGCCTCGATGTACACATGGCTGACCTGGTCGATCCGCTGCCCGAGCGCGACGAACCCCTCGCCCGCCCGGCGCGCCTCCGGCGAGCCGTCCGCGGCCGCGATCGTCTCGATCGAGATCCGCAGATCCCGCTGCGCGCTGTCCAGCTCGTAGAACGCGGCCGCGGCGGCATCCTTGGCCGCCTGCGCGTCCGCCCGCCGACTCTCGTCCCGCCCGCCGCCGAACCACCGCCGGGGTGCCGTCGTCACAGTCGCTTCTCCCGTACCCCGTCCGCAATGCCCCTGCCCCGGTCCATTCTCCCTCACGGGAACGGGTTTGCGTGGGGGGTACGCCCTCCATGTAGGCTGTCGTCCTGCCTTTCGGGCAGCGGGCAGGGCTTGCCCGGGCCTGGTCGTAGACCGAGGGCGAAGCCCCGCGGCGTGAGCCGCCGGGGAGGAGTCACGTAGGCTGTCCACTCGATGTGGGGCCGGGGCCAACAGTCCACGGGTGCGTAGCTCAGGGGTAGAGCGCTGCTCTTACAAAGCAGATGTCGGCGGTTCGAAACCGTCCGCGCCCACCAGCGAAAAGGCCCCCAACCGATCACGGTTGGGGGCCTTTGACGGTAGTTCTCGACGGCAGTTACCCCTTCGGGCCCCGCCGCCGCGGCATCCGATCCATGAACACGTAGGCACTCTCGTGCCAGTCGGCGCCGGGCAGCCTGGCGCTGCGCGGCCTGACGGAGACGCTGCCAGCGCAGCGGGGCCACGCACATGCGCGCGATCGGGATCCGCCTGTCCGGCGGTACCTGGTGCTGCCGGCGTACAGCTCCTTCTGTACGCGCTGGATCTGGTTCCGGACGGTCAGGGTCCCCGTGTCGGGGCCGTATCAGCGGGCATAGGACATACGGGACTTGATGTCTACGCCGGGCCGAACACCGTCGGCGGACTGCATGGCGCCCCAGTAGACCCAGTGCTCCCCGCGCGACGTCGGCACCACCTTGGTGGCGGGCAGAGTCCGGCTGGTCCAGGTGGCGGCGTCGGCGTTGTCGAGGTCAACGATGGTGCCCCCCGCCACCGGGGTGGTAGGCGACCGGACTCGCCTTGCGCCAGGCGGTGGCCCAGGCAGAGGAGGTGAGGACGTCGGGGTTGGTGGTGGCGGCGGCCCAGCCGTGGCATGGGGCGGGGCGCTGGCAGGGGCTCGGCTTTCATCGAATGAGCTGAGTCGAGGCCCGTCTCCGTCTCTAGATCCTGTCAGGCGGATCGTGGAGTACGGCGCCGTCTTCATTGTGGGGGATGTGCTCGCCGAGAGCTCGGCGGATGTGCGCTGCCTCCTCGATCGCGGCCAAGCCCGCCTCCCCACGCCCCACCTCCCGCAGATGGACGGCAAGGTGGTCCAAGACCATGGCGAGGTTGGGTAGGTACGCGTCGGGGTTGGTCTCGGCGAGAACGCGGTAGTGGCCGACGGCCTCCTCGATCGCGGCCAGGCCCTCCTCCCCACGCCCCAGCCTTCCCAGCCGGACGGCGAGATTGTTCAGGGCCCCGGCGAGGTCAGGCAGGTGCGCGTCGGGGTTGGTCTCGGCGAGAACGCGGAAGTGGCCGACGGCCTCCTCGATCACGGCGAAGCCCTCCTCCCCACGCCCCACTTCACCCAGCCGGTTGGCGAGGTTGTTCAGGGCCACGGCGAGGTCGGGCAGGTGCGTGTCGGGGTGGGCCTTGGCGAGAACGCGGTAGTGGCCGACGGCCTCCTCGATCGCGGCCAGGCACTCCTTCCCACGCCCCGCCTCACTCAGCTGGACGGCGAGGTTGTTCAGGGCAGTAGCGAGGTTGGGCAGGTGCGCGTCGGGGTTGGTCTCGGCGAGAGCGCGGTAGTGGCCGACGGCCTCCTCGATCGCGGCCAGGCACTCCTCCCTACGCCCCGCCTCCCGCAGACGGTTGGCGAGGTTGTTCAGGGCCATCGCGAAGTTGGGCAGGTGCGCGTCGGGGTGGGCCTCGGCGAGAACGCGGAAATAGCCGACGGCTTCCAGGACCGCGGCCAGGCCCTCCTTCCCACGCCCCACCTCACCCAGCCGGTTGGCGAGGTTGTTCAGGGCCACGGCGAGGTTGGGCAGGTACGCGTCGGGGTGGGCCTTGGCGAGAACGCGGTAGTGGCCGACGGCCTCCAGGACTGTGGCCAGGCCCTCCTCCCGACGCCCCGCCTCACCCAGCTGGCCGGAGAGGTTGTTCAGGGCAGTAGCGAGGATGGGCAGGTGCGCGTCCGGGTTGGTCTCGGCGAGAGCGCGGTAGTGGCCGACGGCCTCCTCGATCGCGGCCAGGCCCTCCTCCCCACGCCCGACCTCACCCAGCCGGATGGCGAGGTTGTTCAGGGCCATCGCGAAGTTGGGCAGGTGCGCGTCGGGGTGGGCCTCGGCGAGAACGCGGAAATAGCCGACGGCCTCCAGGACCGCGGCCAGGCACTCCTCCCCACGCCTCACCTCCCGCAGCCGGACGGCGAGGTTGTTCAGGGCCATCGCGAGGTCGGGCAGGTACGCGTCCGGGTTGGTCTCGGCGAGAACGCGGAAGTGACCGACGGCCTCCAGAACCACGGCCAGGCCCTCCTCCCCACGCCCCACCTCACCCAGCTGGACGGAGAGGTTGTTCAGGGCCACGGCGAGGTTGGGCAGGTACACGTCGGGGTTGGTCTCGGCGAGAGCACGGTGGTGGTCGACGGCCTCCTCGATCGCGGCCAGGCCCTCCTCCCCACGCCCCACTTCACCCAGCTGGCCGGAGAGGTTGTTCAGGGCCACGGCGAGGTTGGGCAGGTACACGTCGGGGTGGGCCTCGGCGAGAACGCGGTAGCGGTCGGTGAGGTTCTTGGCGAGGCGAGTTGCCACGTCAGCAAGTCGTCGGCTGGACTCCGGGAGCCGGTTCTGGAGGTTGCTGAGGTCGCTCAGGGATGTAGCGCGGTCAGTCGTGATTCTTTCAAGAGCGGTAATGAGGGGGGCGGGGTGATCGGTCTGCGTGGCGGTGGTGATGACCTGACTGGCCAATTGTTGGTGGCGCCGCACGCACAAGCCGGTCAGTTGCGTGTCGAGGCTGCCGTTGAAGACGGGGTGGGCGGCGGCGCGGCTGTAGACGGTCAGCAGCTGGGCGGCTTGGGCGGCGTCGGCGTTCTGGAGGAGGTGGTCGGCGAGGGTGGGGTCAGCGGACAGAACGCGTCCGATGTGCCGTTCGGCGAGTCGATCGGGTTGAAGGCTGCCCCAAGGCCGGCCGGGGTCGGTGGGCGGATAGAGGGCGCCGATCCAGCCCGTGACCGCATCGCGGCGGTCACGAGCCTGGTCGGCCAGTGCTGGGAGCCTGCGCCAGGTCCGGTCCGCTTGTTCGCGGTCTGACGCACCGGCCAGATGGCTGGCGGCCAAGGCCCTCTCCAGAGTGTCGAGGCTCAGCCCCGGTGCCAGCCCGCGGGTTGTGGCCGTCTGGTGCCAGTAGCGGCCCTCGTGGCCGAGCAGCCTGTCTTCCACCCCCTCGGCCCCCTGCCACCGCGCACCGCCACGGGCCGGCCCGGAAGGGTCGGCGGGCGCAACAGTGTCGAGGAGGTCGGCGAGGGCGGTCATGTGAAGGGTGAGCGCGTTGCCGTAGCCGTCCTGGTCGAGGCGGGGCGCCTGCAAGGTGGCTACTGCGGCGCGCCAGTCGTGTGCGGCACTGCCGGTGACGTGGGGGAGGACGGTGGCGAGGGCGCTGGCGGCTGCTCGGTAGGCCTGGGGCCGGTCGGCCGGGTCGTCCTCCAGCGGGGGCAGGCGCTGGGAGGGGGCCATGTCCAGGTAGTCCTGGGCGAGGCTGGTGGCGGTCTTCGCGCGGGCCCACCAGTCGCCGTCTGTTCGGGCCAGGAGCAGGATCTTGAGCGGGGTGGTCCCGGGGTGTTCGGCGGCGGCCTCGATCAGGGTGCTGAGTTGACCGGTGCGGGTCTCGGCGTAGTCGACGACGACCAGAAGCGGCTTGGCCGCGTGCCGGACCTCCCGCAGCTCCGCCGCGGAGGCGTCCGGCCGCGGCAGCAGCACGGCCCAGTTGTCGGCCGCCAGGAGGGCGGCAAGGTGGTGGGCGAGGCGAGTCTTGCCCTGGCCGCCGGGCCCGTGCAGCAGCCATGCTCCGAACCCACCCTGGGCACACCATGCCCGCAGCTGCTTGAGCAGGTCCTCACGGCCGTGGAACGGGACGGTCTGACGCCCTGCCTCCAGCAGCGCCGCTGGTGACCGCGGTTCACCCCGGGGCGCGGTGCTCGCGGGGTCCGCAAGGCGCTGTAACTCCACAGCCTCCAACCCTCTGACGCCGCCGCCGTGCTCGGCAAGCACGGCACGGAAGGCAGGGTCGTGGTGGAGGACGTAGGCGGGCACCACGTTGAGCTGGCCATGGGCGGAGTGCGCACGGTCCGAGGCGACGACGCCTGTCAGCAGGCGGCCGCCGAACATCGCCGCTCCCGACAGGCCTCCCCACGGCGAGGTGTCCGGGAGTGACCACTGCGGTGGGTGCTGGACCAGGTCCATCACATACTGATTGCCGACGAACCCGCTGCCCGGATTCACCCGGCCCTTGAGCTGGGCGGTCTCCACCCTGGCCACGGACCGCTGGGCAACGTCCGGTACGCCCCAGGTCTCGCAGTCAGTGCCAGGCTGATCCGTCACCAGTCGACCCCAGCGCACTGCTCCTGCCGGCGCCTGCCACTGAGGGGCGTCGACGCGGACCAGGGCGGCGTCGTCCCTTCCACCAGGTGTGCCGCACCACACGACCATGCCGGTGAAGACACCGTCGTCGGCGGGGCGGAAGACCTCCACCCGCTCACCGGCCCGGGCGACGACGTGCGCAGACGTCAGCACCAGCCGGCCGCCGACCGCGTACCCCGAACCTGGGTGCCCCGGCCGGGTCACCCCCATCAAACGCGCTCGCTCCACCCGCAGCCCCAAGACGTGTAAGCCACCCGCCGCCCTCCGGTCGGAGGCGACCTATCCGGTGATGCCCGGGTCAGTCCGGGATGCGGTCCGAGGCGTCACCTGGGCCCGAGGGGCGCTCAAGCGCACCGCTGACCAGCAGTTCATCACCGCTCTTGGTCTTCGGCGTCAGCGTGAACGACACCCGGTGCGTGCGACCACGGGACACCCCTGCCTCCGTCTCCGCTCCCACGGCCCAGAGCTTGAACCCGGCCTTCGCCTTCGCGTCCGCGCGCAGCTCGACCTCGAACTCCATCTCCACCGGCCCCACGGCGAATACCACATCCGGATGGTTCCCGCCCAGTGCCGCCGCCGCGATCAACTCGTCGCGCACCGCGGCCACCGCCTCCACCAGAGGAATGTCCATTCGACCCCACCCCCATTCGACACACCGTCACATGAATACAGACACCTTAAGGACCACCACCCGACGCTCTGGAGGCAATCCGCGAACTTGTGGAGGCGGTCTGCTCTGCCGCAGAAACCAGGCACCTTCCCTTGGCCTACGGGTCACCTTCGGGGACGAGACGGCTCGTGCGGCTCGTGCCACATCTGCTGGAAGTCCCAAAGGATCTGGGCGTCGGACCGCGACCGTACTGAGATCACTTGGCTACCTGCTGGAGAATGCCCTGGTTCTGACAGCGAGGAGGGGCCGAGGTCGGTGATTCCCAAGCTCATGCTCAGCGCATTCCGAGCCGGGGCTGACCGTGTGCCCCTCGCACTTCAGGTGGGTACCCCCGTGCGCCCTCCCCCCGGGCCGGCACTTCCGGCACCTTGCAATGGGGCTCGCGTGGGTGAGTGAGGGAGGGGGCGAGGTGACCCAACCAAGGTGTGGCGCAGTCAAGAAGGGCGGGGGCCGATGCCGGAACAAGGCGGTCATCGGGAGCGGCCAGTGTGCCAAGCACCAGGGGCGCTGGTCTCCACGCGGGGTGGCTCAGAGGCATAAGGACGAAGCCGAAGCCAAGATGCGGAAGCTTCAGAAGAAGAAGTGGGCCTGGTGGTGATGAGTCTGTCCGCGCGCCGGTGGCGCCGGGCAAGGGCTTGGCCTGGGCGGGGGAAGAGGGGGGTGGGGTCGTGGACCGTCTCCAGAAGTCCCGAGATGGCTTCCGGGGACCCTTTATGCCCACCCCCCTTGGCCGCGGACCTCGAAGGTTCTCTGACCGGCCTCTACCCGTGGAGGAACGTACCAAGGGGCACCGACAACGGCTCCTGGAGGCCGGTCGAGCGGGATAGTGGGGGTATGTGCCGATCGATTAAGACGCTGCGTCCGCCCGCCATTCCGGAGAAGGCGACCGAGGAGGAGATCCGGGCCGCCGCCTTGCAGTACGTGCGGAAGGTGTCCGGGTTCAGGGCGCCCGCCGCGCACAACCAGGAGGTGTTCGTCGCCGCCGTCGACGCGATTGCCGAGGCGACGCGCGACCTGCTGGACGGGCTCCAGGTCAGGGGCGCCGCAGTGGCTGGCTAGCCGTCTCCTGCAGGCCGCCGCGGGGGCGGCGCCTTCTTCCAGGAGGATCATCGTCGTCGGGCAGCCGGTGTGGAGCCCAGGCGCGGGGAGAGCGGGCGCTTGTGGTGGCGGCCGATGGCGATCAGGTCCGCGGCCTGGGACGGCGGATGGGTGCCCTCGGCGAGAGGGACTCGGCCCGGCAGCGGTGCGTGGGAGCGGCCTTGCGGGGCGGGCGCCGGGCGGGAGTGGGGGAAGGCTCCGAGCGGGTCGGGACCATCGGCCACTCCCGTGGCCCCCGGGCGCGCGGGCCCTTACGAGGCGTTTCCCGTACGGCGGCGGAGGAACCATGCGCCGGCGCCGAGGGCGCTCGCGACGAGGACGCCGCCGATGGCGATCTGGCCGGGGCTCATGGAGTCGACGCTGCCGCCGAGACCGCCGCGGGCGGCGCCCGGGGTGATGTTCAGGGCGACCGTGACGCGCTCGCCGCCGGGGCCGCCGCACTCGAAGGTGACGGGATGCGAACCGGCGCTGATGTTGCGCGAGACGGTGGCCGCGCCGAAGAGGTTGGTGGCCTCCGCGTTGCCCGGGGTCAGCCATACGTCGCCGAAGGCGCGCGAGGAGGCTTTGCCGGTGCGGGTGCCGCAGCCGGTCACGTTGAGGCTGACCCGGCCGCCGGGGGCGACGTTGGTCGGGGAGACGCTGCCGGAGGGCTGGGCCTGGGCGAGGGTCGGTGGAGCGGCGGCGGCGATGGCCACGGCCGCGGCGGCGACGGCCAGCAGGCGGGGGAGACGCGGGCGGGGGCGGTGGAGGGTGGCGGGCATGGAGAGGACTCCTCGGGCTCCGGGAACTGCGCGGCGCGGATTCGGGTGCGCACCGTGCTCTGGACGCTAGGAGCCCAGCGCTGACGCGGCGATCGCTGCCGGGTGAACGGGTGAGCCACTGCTCCGCCCGGGGGAGGCGAGGAGGGGGAGGGCGCCGGGCGGGGTGAGCCGACGCGAGGCGGGGTGGGGGCCGGCG
>NZ_JAGGOT010000080.1 GCF_018614195.1 Streptomyces sp. ISL-43 | reverse complement strand
GACGATCCCTAGAAACCGCCCGGGACCCCCGCCCCTCCGGTCATGTCACAGGGTGCGGAGTCCGGTGGTGAAGACCTGGTTCGCGACCTGCTCGCCGAGGGCGAGGCCGCCGGTGGCGTCCCACGGGTAGTGGCGACCTGGCCCCAGAAGGGGTCGATCGCCTCGCGGTCCTCGTCGCAGGAGACATCGGGCGTCCGGATGGCTCGTCGCGCGAGCTTGTAAAAACAGGGCAGGCGGGGAGAGCGGGTGCGGGGGTGTCATCCACCGCCGCGCGCTAATCCCGCGGGCGGGTTCGGAGGCGGCCTCGGGTGGCGAGCCGGTCCAGGCGTCGCTGCTCACGGTCCGCCCAGCGACGTACGCGGTCGGGGTCGAGGGGTGTGCCGTGGCCGACGTGGAGGCTCGTGGGGTTCAGGGCGAGCATCTCGCGCAGGCTGGCGAGGTTGCGGTGGGGGTCGTCGTGGAAAGGAGGGTTGGCCGGTCTTCCGGGGATGAGGCCCATGAAGGAGTTGGCGACGAGGTCGCCCGCGACGAGGTCCCCGTCGTCGGTGAGGACGGAGATGGAGCCTGCGGTGTGCCCCGGAGTGGGCATGACGCGGGCTGCGATACCGAAGTCCGTCAGGTCCGTCTCACCCTCGATCAGAACGTCCGGATCGAAGGGGTCCGCCTCCACGTGCAACTTCTTGTTCTTGGCCATGAGACGGCCCATGGGCCCGGTCGGGAAATACGGCTCACGGACCCGGCCGGTCCGGTAGGGGCCCAGGTCGGCGACGTGCCCGGCGATCCGGGCTCCGGTGAGCCGGTGCAGTTCCGCGGCCGAGCCGAAGTGGTCGATGTGGCCGTGGGTGATGACGATCAGCGCGAGGTCGGCGGGGTCGACGCCGTGCCGGGCCATGTGGTCGTGGATCGTACGGGCGCTGCCGGGGGTTCCGGCGTCGACGACGACGGGGCGGCTCCCCAGCAGCAGGTAGGCGTTGACGGCGTGCTTGCCGAGGACCGGTATCGGGATGATCTTCGTGCGGGACATGGTGTCTTCCCTCGCGTGTGAGGTGGATCCGGGCATGCTTCGCGGTCCGCTGGGCTCGGATGGGCTGCGGGCAGCGGAGGGTCAGGCCGGTAGGGGGCGGTGGCTCTGGCGGAAGCGGCGGCGGTACTCGGCCGGGGTGGTCCCCAGCCGGCGCCGGAAGCTGCGGTGCAGGGTCTTCACGGAGCCGAGGCCGCTGGCCGCGGCGACCTGCGGAAGGCTGCCGTCGGACTCTTCGAGCAGGCGGCGGGCGGCTTCCAGGCGCGTGGACTCGACGTAGGCGGCGGGTGTGGTGCCGGTGCGCTGCGCGAAGAGGCGGGAGAAGTGGCGTGCGCTGAGGTTGACGCGCTCGGCGAGCGCCTCGGCGGAGAGGTCCTCCTCCGGATGCTCGGTGATCCACTGGCACAGTTCGTCGATCCGGTCGCCGGTCGGCGCCTGCACGGAGAGCGGAACACTGAACTGGCTCTGTCCACCGGAGCGTTTGACGTACATGACCATCATGCGGGCCGTCGCGAGCGCGACGGCCTGGCCGTGGTCCTCGGCCACCATGGCCAGCGCCATGTCCATCCCCGACGTCACCCCGGCGCACGTCCACACCCGCCCGGACCGGATGAAGATCGGGTCCGGATCGACCGTGATCTCGGGGTGCGCGGCCGCCAGTTGGGCGGCGGTGAGCCAGTGTGTCGTGGCGGCCCTGCCGTCCAGCAGCCCGGCCGCGGCCAGGAGGTGCGCCCCGGCGCAGACCGATCCGGTGCGGCCCGCGCGGGGCACGGCCCCGCGCAGCCAGTCGGTGACCGTCGGGTCGACGACCGCTTCGGCGCCGCCGCCCTCCTGGTGGGTGACCGCGCCGGACACGAGCAGGGTGTCCACCCGTCCCCCCGCCTCGTCCACCTCGTCGAGCCGCAGGTCGGCCAGCAGCCGGATACCGCTGGAGGTGGTGACCGCGCCACCGTCGGCCGTCGCGATCTGCACCCGGTAGCCGGGTCGAGCGGAGCCGGCTACCCGGGAGGCGACCGAGAACACCTCGCCCGGGCCTGTGATGTCCAGGAGTTCCACGCCGGGGAAGGCGACGATGACAACGCGGTGCGGTGCGGGCATGTGACGATCTTTTCGCCCCACGTCCATGTCCGCAATGACGAGGTTGTCTCACATCCGGACACGCCGGTTCCGACATCGCTGACGGCGTCACGTCCCCCGGCGCAGCGCTAATACGGGTGCACCGATTGATCGGGTGGAGTGACACTGCTCCGATGAACTCCGCAACCGCCGCCCTGGCGGCGTACGAACAGGCTCTCCACCACGTCGCGGAGCAGTCGTCCGGAGGTCCTGTGGATCCGGCGGTGCGCGTGACCCTCAACTTCCATCCGGACCGCCTGGTGCGAGACAAGCCGATACTGGATGCCCTGGCTCAGGACGGCGTCTACCACTCGCAGTTCGTCACGGGGACGAGCAACGGCGGTTTGACCGCCCACGCCGGCGGCGACCGGTGGCGCTGGGAGAGTCGGATCTTCGGCGGGGCGTACGACGAGGCACCCGCGGATGAGCGACCGGTCTACGGGGCACTGAACTTCCGCCGCAAGCCGGTCGGCGGGGCGCCACGGTTCGGCTCCGCCCACTTCCGGCTGGCCGCCGAGACGCTGACAAGGACCACGTTCTGCTATCCCGACAGCTTCCTGGAGCCGACGGACTTCGGCGTCGCGGCCTGCATGCCGCTGATCGAGCTGGCCGAGGCCGACAGTCAGGACGCGCTCGACGACTACATCGAGGCGCAAGTGCACGGGCCGGTCCGGCTGCACCGCGACGTGGAGGCTGTGGTTCTGGACCCCTGCTATCGCGGCACGGCAGTGGAGGCCTCGGCCCGACGTCTTCCCTGCCCGGTCGAATGGCACCCTGGATTCAGCCTCGCCGTCGAGGAGCTCCGGCGCCACGCCTCCTACCGGGGGCAGGAGTACGTCGACCTGGGCGTGGAAATCGCGGCGGACGGGCGACTCGATCCGCGCGTCGTCGGCGACGCTGCCCGTGCCGGCGACCACGACGAACAAGCACTCAAGCGGGTGTGGCACTACGTGGCGCGCTTCGGAAGTGCCCTGCAGTACGGCGAGAACCCGGCGCGCTTGCGAGCAGGGCTGTCCGGGGCTGCTCCGACGCCGCGGTCACCCCGGTCAAGGTAGCGACGCGGCACCCGTGAGCAGCACTTACGGGACGACATGCGTGCCGTTTCCCGGCCACGCGAGCCGTCAGCGGTCAGCGTCAGCGGTCAGCGGTCCGGCGATCGAGCCCGCACCCAGGAGCGAGGGGCGTTCGCCGGGGCTCGCCCTGGGGTGGGTGCCCCCGCCGACGAGGGCACCCACAGCAGTCACATCCGGCCCGCACGGCGGAGCGGGTCTGGCCGGGACTCGGCGACCGGCCAGATGAATGGACGCACCCACGGCTGACGAGCATCGGAAGAATCGGTTCCGCTTTCGGTGTACCTCCATGCGTCGTGCCGGTGGGCCCGGATTCCAGCCGCGGCCCGTCGTATCCGCCGTGGCAGCTTCACCCGGCCCGCACCCACCGTGCGGGCGTCGGCTCGAACAGGCCCGGGAATGTCACCCCTTTCGGTCCCCGAGAGGCCTTTCCGCATCCCCCGCTTCCTCCAGGCCGCGAGCATGTCCCTGATTGCCCGGCCTGCGGAAGGAACCCCCGTGCCCGACACCTTCGCCCCCTCCCTCGCCACCGCATGGGACATCGCGGTGGACCGCCTCGCGCCCGGGGCCGACATCCTGGACGGCGTGTACCCGATGACCGTCACCGGTGGAGTGGTCCTGCCGGCCGTCGCCGACGACGGGGCCCGCGTGGCGTTGGAGACAGCCGACTGGAAACCCCGTCTTCTCACCCTTCTCCGCGAAGAGCTCGGCCGGGCACTGCCCGTCCCGGACATCGCGGGTGTCGTCGATCACCAGCAGCAGGAACGATCCTCCAGCAAGGTCCCGCGGTGAACAGCCGCGCCGGTCGCGGCTGCCCCAGGCCGTGGCGCGGGTGACCAGATGGCCGTGAAGACCGACCCGCACGGGGCGGAGTACGCCTCCTCCCGGCCGTCCGGCCCGGCCACGGGAGCCGGCCTCTCGCCGGTGGAGACGCCCATCTACGACGCGGTCGAGCGGCTGTGGCTCCAACAGGGGCGAGAAGTCCCGCGCAGCCCCGCCCCCTGGCCGGCTCACCATGACGTCGACCTTTTCCGCCGCGACTGACCCCGGCCGGGATCCGATGAAACGGTGCCGGGCGCCTGCCGGCAACGCCTTTCCGACGGCGGGGGTCGCGGCGCGAGTCGCGGCGCGAAGGACCGGAGCGGCCTGCGGGGTCCGGAGGGGCGGCGGGCCACCCGGGCTCAGCGCCTTCCCGCCCTGGGCGGCGCGGACTTCGTGGGCGTCACCTCGGCGGCCGGCCGCCAGGAGTGGCGTGGTGCCGGTCCGCCCGATCGCCGTCCTGGCAACATGGCGACATGGAACACGTGCTTGGAATCGGTGGATATTTCATGCGGGCCGCCGACCCGGCGGCCCTGAGCGCGTGGTATCGCGACTGTCTGGGCCTGGACGTCGATGAGAACGGCCTGTGGCATCAGGGAGCCGGGCCGACGGTGTTCGCCACGTTCGAGTCCGAGACCGACTACTTCGGGTCCCGCGCCCAGCAAGCCATGCTCAACTTCCGGGTCCGCGACCTGGATGCGATGCTCGCGCAATTGCGTGCCGAGGGAGCGGACGTGGCCAGTGAAACGCAGGACATGGAGGGTGTCGGCCGATTCGGCTGGGTCACCGATCCTGAGGGCAATCGGATCGAGCTGTGGCAGCCCGCCTGACCGCGGCGGGCGCTGGGCCAAGATCTGTTGGTGTTCGCCGGACCGACTGCCGGCGGGTTCGCCGTCCCGTGACGACCAGGCCTGCGCCCGCGCACCCGGGCCGCTACCGGGCGGGGCCGTTGCCGGGCACCCCGTCCGTGGGGCGCTTGTAGTAGCGCCAGGGGAAGGACCCCGCACCGACCTGCGTCCATCCTTCAGCCTTCATACGCCGGCGCTGGCCGCCGAAGGCCCGCCGGTGTTCCCAGGTCCGGTCGGAGGCTTCCACCACGAGGAAGAGCGGTCCGTAGTCCACCAGGTGCCAGCCGTCCCTCGCGGCCGCGTCGAGTTCGGCCATCTCGTTGAACGCGGTGACCGGGGTGATGACCCGGCGCGCCGGCGCGCCGTCCGCCTGGTCCGCCGCACCCGTCACGGAACCAGACTGCGGGGCAGGCGACTTGGCGGCGAACCGCTGCTGGGCTGCCTGCCGGCTGACTCCCAGAACCCCGCCCACGCTGTCCCAGCTGTGGCCCGCCGCCCTGGCTCCCTGGATGGCCTCCCGCAGGAGCCGGCTGGATTCCTCGGCCCCGACTCGGGCTGCGGCGACCAAGCGGAGGAAGCTCTCCGGGTCGCGCTCCAGCGATTCGGCGAGTCCTTCGGGAGCACCGAGTACGGCGCCCGCGACCTCTTCCCGGATGGCTGCGATCTCCTGCGGGCTGAGGAGTTCGGCGTCGCTCATCGCCCCTCTCCCCCCGGACCGCGGGAGGCGCCCAACGGCTCCAGCGCATCGAGCAGTTCCTCGTCGTGCACCCGTTGCGCCGGACCGGCCGGGGAGCCGCCGCGGGCGGGCTGGGGCCGCAGGGTGGCGAACAGTGCGCCCATCACCGCGATGAGGACGACGTCCGCACCGATGAGCGCGGCCGTGGCGCCCGCGCCGAGGTCGTCTTCGAGGGACATGGCCACGGCGATCAGGCTGATGGCGACGGCGAGCAGGCCCAGGGCGAGGGAGAGGGCGGAATGGGCGGCTCCCGGGGAGCCGGCCTCGGTCGGCGTGTCCTGCGTGGGGTTCATGGCGTCAAGGTTTCCTTGACATGATCCTTTTGTCAAGGAAACCTTGACGTTCGCCGGATGGGTCGCCCTTCACTCGCCCCACCAACCACCAACACCAACCGATGCCGGAGCCCTGCCTAGGCCACAGCATCCGCGCCGATGGCCTGCCGGTAGGCCACGTGTCCGCCCAGCGCCCCGCTCACGGCGACCGCCGTCAGGCCGGCGAGGGACCAGACCCGGCCCTTGACCGCATGGCCCCGTACCCTCGCCGCGAGGGAGAACGCGTAGCAGGCGATCACGGCCACGTTCGACACCGCGTGGGCCAATCCGACCCGAGCCTGCTGCGGTGGCAGATCCGCCCAGTCCAGCCAGCCGGCCACGGCCGCCGGACCGGCCCCCGCCAGTCCGACGGCCGTGAGCGTCGTGGCCGCCGGCCGCCCTCCGGGTACGAGGTCCATGACGCCGGCCGACAGCCAGCAGCCGATCGGCACCTGTACCAGCACGGGATGCAGCGGATGGCCCAGCGGCCTGCCGCGCAGAAGATCGCGTGCCCCGCCCAGTGGAAGGGCTCGAATGCCCCGCTGGAGGACGCGAACCGCCGGATCCGCGACCGTGGCCCGCTCGATGTGGTCCACGGCTTTCAGCCACCCGACGGCCGCCGTATCGAGGGGCGCGGGCAGGCCCGTCTCGATGGACCCGATCTGTGTGTTCATCCGAGTCACCGTCCCTCTGAAGCGGGTGCGGCTCTGGCGGCCCGCTCCACACGCTCCGGATCGGCGGGTGGCGCGGTCGAGCCGGTTCCCGTGCGCGACGGCACCCCGGGCGGTCGGCCGTGTTCGTCCACCATGGCGCCCGTATCGGGCAGTTCGGCAACGCGTCGCTCCGGTTCTCGGTCTTGTGCGCGTCCGTTGTCGTTCACGGTCGTCTCCTATGGTCACGCGGCGAGGGGCGTCCTGGATCGAGGTTTTCGGGCAGCGGGCATCACCGCTTCAGGGCCTGCTCCAGTGGAACCTGCCGCCGCCGACCCACCGGACCTCGCCCGGGTCGTCCAGGTCGTGGATCGTGATGCCGGCAGCCGCGGCGGTCAGGATCACGTCCGTCATGGATCTGGCGGTGCTGACGAACTCACCGTCGATCTCCACGATGCGGAACGGCGGGTCGCCGGGGTACACGCCCAGTACGGTGACCCGCGCCGCGGAGAGGTAGGGACTCGCGCTCTCGGTCATGCGAAGCTCGCCTCCACTGGCGTTCGCGCTCGGGCTTGACCCACCGGGCATCCACCGGATCCCTACTGCGCCTTCCCCGGTAGGCGCGGCTCATTCAGACGAGGACGAGCGCCTCGTCACGGCCGCGCACAGCCCGGGACGCGGGCGCAGCACGGTGCCGCGGCCCGTTTGGCATGGCGGGCCGGGGGAAGGCGCTACCGAGCGGAGTGTCCGCCCGAGGAGGAGCCGTGATCGCCGGCGACAACGAGATCAAACTGAAGGCCATCGCGGTACTGACGGGTATGCGCAGCGGTGTCGGCCCGGAGTACGTGTCCAGCCTGTGCGCCGAGGTGACACCCTCGACGTTCTGCGTCCCGGTGGGAGCCGGCCCGGAGGAGGTCGCCCGCGCGACGCTGGAGCAGCTGTCCGGCCCGTGGAGTGAACTGGTCAACGGCTTCATGCTGGCTTTCGAGGCGGTGGCCGACGCCTACGACTCGGAGGCCGGGCGGCAGGGCGCGGCGCAGGAGGTCCTCCAGCACGTCGCGCTCGAGCTGGCCGCCCAGCGCGAGTAGATCCAGCGAATGCATGCGGCGCGACGGGGATGCGGCGGCTGCCGGCCGCAGTCGGCCGCTTCCACTCCCGGAACCGCGCGGCGATCCGGGATCGACACCCGCGAGCGCCGGGAGCGGATCGGCGGAAGCTCGGTCGGCCCAGCCCTGAAGGCCGGCATCGAACAAAAAGAAAAGGCAAGGAGGTGAACCACTCCTTGCCACGCTCAAGGTATAGCGCACCGGGGGTCTTGCGGCAAGACCCGGGTCGTCCCGCAGAATCGGCGGCTGAAGCCAGGACCTGCGGATATGGGGATTCTTGATGATCGACGTGATCGTTGTCGGCGGTGGACCGACCGGGTTGATGCTGGCCGCCGAACTGCGTCTGCACGGTGTCCACGTGGTCGTGCTGGAGAAGTTGGCGGAGCCGACCGAGCAGTCCCGCGGGCGTGGCCTGCACGTGCGCAGCGTCGAGATGACGGACCAGCGCGGCTTGCTGGACCGGTTCCTCGCGGTCAGTGAGAAGTTCCAGGTCGGCGGCTTCTTCGGCGGCATCGCCAAGCCGTGGCCGGAGAAGTTGGACACCGCGCACCCGTACGGCCTGTCCACTCTGCAGCCCGTCACCGAAAGGCTGCTCAACGAGCGCGCCGTCGAACTCGGTGCCGAGATCCGGCGCGGCTGCGAAGTGGTCGGGCTGAGTCAGTACGAAGACGGGGACGGGGACGGGGTGACCGTCGCGCTGGCGGACGGAACACGGCTTCGCTCGCGCTACCTCGTCGGGTGCGACGGCGGCCGCAGCGTGGTGCGCAAGCGGCTCGGTGTCGGTTTCCCCGGTGAGCCCGCCAAGGTCGAGACGCTGCTCGGCGACATGGAGATGACCGAGTCGGCGGAGAAGGTCGCCGCCGTCGTGGCGGAAGTCCGCAAGACCCAACTGCGGTTCGGCACCATCCCCAACGGCGACGGCACGTACCGCATCATCGTGCCCGCCGACGGTGTGGCCGAGGACCGTACGGCCGCGCCGACCCTCGATGAGTTCAAGCGGCGGCTACGGGCCTTCGCGGGCACCGACTTCGGCGTGCACTCGCCGCGCTGGCTGTCCCGGGTCGGCGACGCCACCCGGCAGGCCGAGCGCTACCGGGTCGGCCGGGTGCTGCTGGCCGGCGACGCGGCGCACATCCACCCGCCGACCGGCGGGCAGGGGCTCAACCTCGGCGTACAGGACGCGTTCAACCTCGGCTGGAAGCTGGCCGCCGAGGTCAACGGCTGGGCGCCGGAGGGTCTGCTGGACAGTTACCACGCCGAACGGCACCCCGTGGGCGCCGCCGTACTGGACAACACCCGCGCGCAGATCACGCTGCTGGGGGCCGATCCGGGTGCGACCGCGCTGCGGGAGCTGTTCTCGAAGCTGATGGACTTCGAGGAGGTGAACCGGTACGTGACCGGTCTCATCACCGCGGTCGGGGTCCGCTACGACTTCGGCGAGGGCCACGAACTGCTCGGCAGGCGGATGCGGGACGTGGAGCTGAAGAGCGGGCGCCTCTACTCGCTGATGCACGACGGGCGCGGGCTCCTCCTCGACCGGACCGGCCGGCTGTCGGTGGCGGGCTGGGCGGACCGGGTCGACCACGTCGTCGACGTCAGCGAGGAACTGGACGTGCCCGCGGTGCTGCTGCGGCCGGACGGCCACGTGGCGTGGGTCGGTGAAGATCAGCGGGATCTGCTCGAGCACCTGCCGAAGTGGTTCGGTGCCGCCGCCGGCTGAGCGCGCCGCTGTGACCGGCGGGCGTCGGTGTGAGGTGCGGTCCCCCGGGCCCGTCGGCGCACCCGTTCGTTGGAATGCGGGGCCTCGGGGCGGGTAGGCGTCCGGGTGGCCGAGGAGGATTCCATGACTGCCGCAGCGAGCCGGAGAGCCGACACGGACCGTGACGCAGGCGAACCGACCGGAGTGCCCCTCCGGTTCGTCGGGCCGAGCGCCTGTGCCGAGCCAAGTGTCGAAGAGGGGCCTCCGGAAAGCGCCCGTGAGCGCGTGAACCGGCGGTGGGCCGAAATCCTGCAGGAGACCCGCGTCGCCCAGACGGGCGTGCAGATCCTCTTCGGATTCCTCCTCAGCATCGCCTTCACCTCTCCGTTCCAGGGACTGACGACGTTCGACCGCGTCCTGTACGTGATCACGGTCGTGCTCGCCGCGTCCTCGACCGCCGCCCTGATCGCGCCGGTGTCCATCCACCGCTGTCTGTCCGGTCTGCGGATGAAGGACGACGTCGTCGAGGCCGCGGGCCGCATGATGGCCTGCGGCCTCGTACTTCTCGCCTTGACCATCGCCTGCACCCTCCTCCTCATCCTGAACGTCGTCCTCCCCCAGCCCCTCGCACAGGTCATCGTCGCCACCGTCATGGTCTGGTTCGCCCTGTGCTGGTACGTCCTCCCCCTGAGGCTGCGCCGCAGGGCAGCCCGCCGCATCTGACGCCTCGCGACCAGGAAACCGTCATGGACCCGCCGCCTCTGGCCCCTCGTCTTCTGCTCGTCACGTGCTTGCTGGCCTGCCTGGTGCTGCTGACCCTCGCCGTCGCCACCAGCTCCCCCGCGTGGATCACCGCCTTCGCCCTCGCGTGGCCGGCCACCCTGCTCCTCGCCGCCGTGATGCTGCGCCGCTGGTACCGCCGACGGCTCCGATGAACGGAACCCGGATCCGCTCGGCGTGCGTCAGGTTCTCGCGCGCGTGGTGGACTGGACGACGCGCAGCGCGGCCATCGTCGCGTCCTCCGCGAGCGGTGCGGCCGGCCGGTCCTCGCCCGTGAGCGTCCAACCGCACAGGGCGGCCCAGGCCAGGGCGGCCGAGGCCGCCTTGGCGCGCTGGGCCCGGCCGGGCACGAGGCCGCCGAAGAGGAGCGCGTCCCAGAGACCGGCCGCGGTCCGGCAGACGACCGCCGTACGCTGCGGCGTGCCGCCCGAGGCGGTGGCCATCAGAGCGCCGATGGCCGCGTCCCTGATTCCCAGGGTGCGGACCAGCAGCGCGGAGGAGGCCTGCTCGGGCAGGCCGCGCGGGCGGGCCGGCCGGGGCCGGCAGGCGACCGCCACGCCGTGAACGAGGGTGGCCACGCCCAAGGTCCTCGCCGCCGTGGTGTGCATGGGGATCCCTCCGTCCGGGAGCCGCGCCCCTACCGGCCGGAGCGCGGATCTGTAAGGCGCCTACCCCGCGTGCGGGCACCGAACCCGTTGCGCGGACGGTCGGGGCCCGACCGGCTCACGGGGCAACCGGACGCCGCCAGGACACGGTCTACGGGGGCACACCGGGCGTGACGGGCGCCGCCGGCGGTCGTCCTCCAGGTGGGAGCCGGCCATCGGGCCCATGCGGAGCATGCCTCCGTCGACCGCCCAGGAGGCGTCGGTGACGTACGAGGCCCCCTCCCCGGCGAGGAATCCGATGACGGCGGCCACCCCGCGGGCGTCCCCGGGCCGGCCCAGCGGGACGCCCGGCCGGGAGACGCGGCGAACGTCACGGTCCTCCTGGCCGGCCAGGTCGAGGCGGGCCACGGCTGCCTTCCGCCCGTGGGGGGCGGGCGCTCCTTGGGACCGGGCGCCGGAGTGTCCGTCCACGGTGGATGCCTCCTACAGGTGGCTGCCGCTCCCGTGGGGCCGCGTCCGGTGGGCGTGCAGAGCGGTCCGGGCGGGGACGGGTAGCCGGCGGACCAGCTGCTCCTGTGCCCTGGTGCGCCAGGAGCCGGCCACCTTCCTGGACCGGCCGGCCATGAGCGCGCGGTACCCCTGGTGCGCGACGAGCGAGGGATCGTCCTTCTTCGACCGCCCGACGCGGGTGTCGAGCAGGCCCGCCCGGACGAAGAACCGCGTGTCGGTCGCGCCGGGCATCAGGGCGGTGACCGTCACGCCGGTGTCCCGCAGCTCGCCGTGCACGGCCTGGGCGAAGGACTGGAGGAAGGCCTTCGAGGCGTTGTAGACGGCGTTGTAGGGGCCTGGCGTCTCGGCGGCGACCGACGAGGTGATCAGCACTCGGCCCTCACCTCGCTCGGCCATGTCCACCAGCAGGCGCCTGGCCACGTGCACCGTCGAGGAGACGTTGACGTCGATCACCCGGGCCAGGTCCGCCAGATCCGTCTCCAGGAAGGCGCCGGCCCGGCCGATGCCCGCGTTGAGGACTGCGATGCCCACGGGACGCCCGTCGGCGCGCAGCGCGCCCATCAGAGCCTCGACGCCGTCGTACGTGGCGAGATCGGTGGTCACGGCGTGCACGGCTCCACCGTGCACGCGGAGCAGGTCCGCGGCGTCGTGGAGGAGGTCGTTCTCGGCTGCGATCACGAGGTCGTATCCATGGCGCGCGCATTCACCCGCGAGTTCGAAGCCGATGCCGCTGGAGGCTCCGGTGACGACGGCCAAGGGGCGTGGAGTGTCCATGAGCTGCGGCTACCCGCCCGGAGACCTCGCACACCCCCTCACGCTCCCGGACCCGGGCAGGGGCACGGTCACGCACCGGCCAGGAGCGAGGAGGAGGCGTAGGCCCGGTCGGCGGCCAGCGGCGCGGTGTCCATGCCCGCTCCGCCCCGCAGTCCGGCGAGGAACTCCTCGAAGGCCTCCACCGACGTGCGGTGCGGCTCCCACGCGAGTTCCTCCCGCGCGCGGGTGCAGTCCAGCAGCGGCAGGCGCAGGACGGCGTCGAAGAGGTCCGGGGAGGCGGGCACCAGGTGGAGCCGCCACGCCGCGGCGAGGGCCGCCCGTACCGGACCGGCGGGCATCGGCAGGCTCCGCGCGTCGAAGACCCGGGCCAGGACTCCTGCGTCCAGGGGCGGTTCGGCCGCCAGGTTGAAGGGACCGCGCACCGGAAGGGTGACGGCCGCCCGGTAGGCGGCGGCCGCGTCGTCGGTGTGCAGGGCCTGGAAGCGCAGCCCCGGCAGGTCGGGCACGACGGGGATGAGGTCGGGCCGTACGAGGCGCCCCGGCAGCAGCCGTCCGGCGAAGATCCGGCGCTGCTCGGAGGCCGACTCCCGCTTGAAGAGGAAGGCCGGGCGCATTCGGACGACGCGGATGTCGGGGTGGGCCCGTTCGTAGGCGTCGAGTACCCGTTCGAGATAGGCCTTCTCCCGCGTGTACGCGGCCTGCGGCCAGCCGTGGGTCGGCCAGGACTCGTCGACCGCCCGGTCCTTGGGGCCGGGTGAGTACGCTCCGACCGAGGAGGCATGGATGAGGGCGGGCACGCCCGCGGCGACCACGGCGTCGAAGACGCGGATGCTGCCGAGGACGTTGGTGCGCCAGGTCTCGTCCGGATGGTGGGTGGGCTGGAACTTCCAGGCGAGGTGGATGACGGCGTCCGCGCCGGTGAAGAGCGGCACGAGGTCGCCGCCGCCCGGCTCGATGTCGACCGCCTGCCAGTGGGTCTTCGGCGGCCGCCAGCCGGGCACGCGCCGGGCCAGGCCGAGCACGGAGGCCACGGAGGCGTCTTCGGACAGGGCCTGCACCACGCTGGTGCCCACGTTGCCGGTGGCTCCGACGACCACGACGCGCGTGGCGCCTTCCGCCTGCCCGGCCGCTGGGTGCGGTGTCATCTGCTCGGCTCCTTCCGTCAGGGTGCCGCGGCCGGGTCAGTGGCCGAGCTCGCGCTTCAGTTCGGCCTTGTCCATGGAGGAGCGGCCGTGCAGGTTGCGGCGCTTGGCCTCCGCGTACAGCTGGTCGTACGTCGGGCCCTCGGAGCCGCTGTGGGAGCGCTGTCCGCCCCGCTTGGATGAGGACATGTCCTCGATCGAGCTCTTGCTCGCCGTCTTCGACTCGCCCGAGCGGGCCCGTTCCTTGTTCACCGTCCGCGCCGCGATTTCCTTGGCGCGCCCGGCGCTCTCGCCGCGCTTCTCGGCACTCTCCTTGATGTGTTCGTACTGGCGTTCACGCTTGGGGCTGGAACCGCGAGGCATGCTGGCTCCCTGGCTCGTATCGATGCCGACACGGCGAAGCCGCTGCGCGGTGCGCGCGAGACGGGTCGTCCCTCGGCGGGTTGCGCCTACCCGCTCGACCCGGCCGCATTCCTCACCGCATTCGCGGCGCCGTCAGGCGGGACCGGTCGCGGATGGCCGTACGGGAGCGGGGCCCTCGGAAGCGGACGCGGGGAGGCGGTGGGCGGCCACCGCCTCCTCGGCCGCGAGGAGGGCGCCGTGGGCACTGTTCGCGCCCATCAGGACGCACAGCGTGTACGTGGCGCTGTCGAGTTCGGCGCGCAGGGCGGGATCGTCGGGTGCGGCCAGAGTACGGCGGCGCGCGGCGCGCAGGTGGTTCAGGTGCTGGCGCAACACGAAGGGGGCCGGCAGCATGCCGGCGGGCGCGGGCTCCAGGGCGGACGAGGGGGTCCGGGCGTGGGCGATCACCGTGCGCAGGGCCCGTTCGAGCACCGGGTCGGCCCCGGCCTCCCCGGGGTGGGCGCGCGTGGCGATGGCCGTCCGCGCCATGAGCTGGGGCGTGGCGCCCGCCGCCCGGGCCGCGTCGGCGAGGATGCGGCGGGCGGTTTCGGACGTACAGGGCACCAGTGCCATCAGGATCCCGATCGCGGGGCCCAGTGTGTCCCGGGCCGGCGCGACGTCGGCTTCGACGTCGGCTTCGACGTCGGCTTCGACATCGGCGTCGGCTTCCGGTACCGCGTCCGGCACGGCCGGGGGGCGGTGGGGTGATGGGGTCTGATTCATCCGACCGCTCCTCGGGCTCCGCTATGGGTGAAGCCGCTGTCTAACATCCCCCTGCCCGGTTGGAGCGCGTACACGCGGCAGCCAGGTCGACGGGTCCCACAATCTGAGGCGCACGGCCCCCCGCCGTTGACCCTCCCGGCTGACGTCGCGGGTCAGGAACCGCTTGTGAGGTCCTCGTCCTCTTCCTCGATGAGGTGTACGGCGGCCTCCTCCGCCGATGCGGCTCCTCCGTTCACGCCCACGTCGCGGGCACGGACGGAGAGGGGGTGTCCGGGAGCGGTTTCCCCGGACGGGGCCAGCCGTCCGGCCCGTACCGGACCGGCTTGGGCGGCTCCTCCCGTTTCGTCGGCGGCATCGTCCCAGGTTCGCTCCTCGGCATCGACGTCGACGTCGATGTCGGGAACCTCGCGGGCGAGGCGCCGCTCGAGACTCTCACCGACGTGCCGCTCCTCCGCGGTGGTGCCGTGGTCGTTGACCGCGTAGGGCCTCTCGGGCGGCGAGTACCCCGTGTCCAGGTTCTCGTCGAGACCGGGTTCGTCCAGGGCGTTCTCCATGTCGGGCTGCGCATCGGCCGGGTCGTCCGGGTCGAGCGGCTGGTAGACGTCGTCGCCGTACGGTGTGGTCCTGCTCATGACTTCTTCCTCCTTCTCGATCAGAGGGCCGGCACGATGGCGAAGCCGCTGCGCGGCCGCGTCGGGATGCGGTCGAGCGGGATGGTGAGGTCCTGCTCGGGGACGTCGAGGTCGAGGCCCGCCAGAGCGGTGGCGAGTTCGCTCAGGACCGCCATCGAGATGTCCTCGCCGGGGCACCGGTGGCCGGTCCGGGCGTCACCGCCGCCCTGCGGGATGAGGTCGCCGGGCGTGGTCGTGGCGCCGAGGAAGCGGTGCGGGTCGAAGCGGTAGGGGTCGGGCCACAGCGCGGGGTCGTGGTGGTGTCCGTAGACGTCGAGGACGACGAGCGTCCCCTCCCGGATCGTCTCGCCGTGGAAGACCGCGTCGCGCGGGGCGAGACCGGCCACGAAGGGAACGAAGGGGTAGAAGCGACGCACTTCGTGGGCGAAGGCCCTGGCGTACGGGCCGGTGTCCGCCCGGAGTTCGTCGCGCCGCCGCGGATCGCGGTGGAGGGCGTGCGCGGCGAACACCGCGAACCAGGCGATGGCGACGGTCGGGCGGATGATGTTGAGCAGCTCGACGGCCGCGGTGCGGGAATCGAGGAGTCTCCCGCCCGCATCCCGGTGCCAGGCCACCGTCTCCAGAGCCCTGCGGTTCCCCGCGCTGTCGTCGGCGCGGGCAGCCGCGTCCAGGTGGACGACTCCCCCGCGTACCTCCTCGATGACGCGGGCCAGCGACCTCTCCTGCCGGCGCCGCGCGCCGCGCGCCCTCCAGTGGCGCGGGCCGGGGGTAGCGAATCCGTCCACCATGGCCAGGCAGTCGTCGGCGAGCTCGAGGGTCTGCGCCTGGGAGACGGGCAGGCCCGTCCAGTCACAGACCGCCCGGGCCAGAACGCGGGCCGTCTCCTCGAAGAGGACCACCTCGTGCCCCGCCCAGCTCTCGACGGCCCGGCTCCAGTGGCGGCGTACCCGGGCGAGCAGCGCTTCGACGCCCCGGTCGGCCATCAGCAGGGTGACGAACATGTCCTTGCGGACGCGGTGGGCGTCACCGTCGAGGGTGTGCACGGCGCCCCGGCCGAACAGGGTGTCCAGGACGGGTGTCGGAAGCGCTCCGTGCCGTACCACGTGACGCTCGTCGTAGAAGAACTCCACAGCTTCGGGCCCGTGCAGCACGACGGCCCTGCGGCCGGCGAGCCGCGTGCGCACGACGGTGGCACCGCCGCGGCGTCTACGCAGGTCGGGGAGCCATCCGTAGCCCTGGACCAGCAGCGGAACCGTGCTGTCGATCATTCGAAGCATGTCCAGCGCCTACCCGGGCTCGTCCCTCGCATTCCTCGGCGGGGCTCACGCGGCGGGCACGTCGGAGAACGGGCTGTCACCGAGTGCTGCCAGGAGATCTGCCGGGTCCCCGTAGACGGCGGCCGCTCCCGCCTCCTCCAGGTCGTAGCGGGGAATTCCGCCGCACAGGAGGCCGACTCCGGCGACGCCGGCCCGGACGGCGGCCTTCATGTCCCAGACGGTGTCGCCGACGAACACCGCTCGCTCGGGCGGTACCCGCGCCAGTTCGAGGGCGTGGTGCACGGGGTCCGGCGCGGGCTTGCCCTCCTCCACGTCGTCGGAGGTCGCCGTGTCGGTGATGGCGTCGTCGGCGTCGATGGCCCGGCGCAGGGCGCCCAGTTCGCTGTCCTTGGCGGAGGTGACGAGCAGGACCTTCCACCCGGCCCCCGCGAGGGTGCGCAGGAGGTCGGCGGCCGCCTCCAGGGCGGGGAGCCGGTCGAAGTAGGTGGCGTACAGGGTGTCGTGGGCGCCGCTGAGCCGGTCGTCGTCGCCGTGGTCGCGGTCCTCGCCGAGGAGGTGGTCGAGGAGGTCTTCGCCGGGCAGTCCGATCGCCCGGTGGATGGCGTGCATGGGGACCCGGTGGCCGCACTGGCGCAGCGCTTCCCACCAGGCCGTCACGTGGAGGTGGTTGGTGTCCGTGAGGGTGCCGTCGACGTCGAAGAGGGCAGCGCGGTTCATGGCGGCGGTCTCCTCACAGGTCGCGGAGCGCGGGCAGCAGTTCGGCCTCGGCCCATGCCAGGAAGGGCTTTTGCCGGTCGCCGCCGATCTGGACCAGGGCGACCTCGGTGAACCCCGCTTCCGCGTACGGGCGTACGGCGTCGACGAACGCGTCCACGTCGTCGCCGCACGCGATGGCCTCGGCGACGTCTTCGGGCCGGGTGTGCTGCGATGCCTGCTCGAAGCCGGCGGGGCCGGGTAGTTCGGGGTTCACCTTCCAGCTCCGGGAGGTGGCCTGCGCGGCCGCCCCCAGGACGCTCCACGCGTACGACGCGTGCCCCTGCGATCGCAGCCAGGGGAAGGAGTGGTCGGAGACGACCGAGAAATCGAATCCCGCCTCCTCCGCTCCCACCACGTGGGACACGAGCTCACGCGGTCCGGCCTGCTCGGTCATCATCGTGTATCCGATTCGCACCATACGTGGCGCCTTGCCGCGATCGCTCCTCCCGAAACCCTCCACCGCGCGGGATCTTCCCTGACGCGACTCAGGCGGCGACGGCGGCCGGCGGTGAGCCACAGCGGGTGGCGCGGGTCGGGAACCGCGTCCGGCGGCATGTACGGGGCCGTGCGCAGGGTGGCCTTCCCGTCCGGGTGCAACCTGCGGCACTCGTCCCGGCTCAGCGCGGCGCCGGTGAGCAGATCGCGTCCGTAGCTCTCGCAGTCGTCGGGGTCGGAGCGGAAGTCCCCTGCGACACCGGCGCGACGACTCGCCGGCCTCCGGCCCCGTGAACGGTCAGGTGTGCACGCAGCTGTTGGCGCCTTCGCGGCCGTCGGCGCTCTCGTCGTTGAACCAGTAGTCGCCCGCGGCGAGGTACCGGAAGGCGTGCGTGACCTTGGCGGGAAGGGCAACGGTCACCGCGCGCGTCCCGTCGGGCCGGGGTTCGAACACATGGGCTCCGGGCTGCCAGCCGTTGAAGGTGCCCACGACGCTGACGGGGCCGGGCGGGTCGCCGTCAGGCAGTACGAAGGTGACATCGGTGGCGTTCTTGCGTCGCTGTCGTTCCAGCATGAGGCACTCCTCTACGTCATGGACGGCACCATGGGCCGGGGACATCCTGACCGCCCGCGGTGTCCCCGGCCCGCGACCCGCCGAACGACGGGCCGCGTCACCCGTCCGGACGGGGCCGCCGGAGCGTGGGCGCCGGCCGCCGACCGTGAAGGTGACGCGGACTGCGCGCCTTCGCGGCGACGGCTCCCGGGGACGCCATGCTCGACGGTGGATCCGAAGCCCCCGCGGCCCGACCGCCGGGACGGGGCTGCTTTCGGTGGGAGGCTTGAGAGCGTGCTGCTGGGACGGCGAAGGGCGCGGACGGCTCGTGCGGCGCGACGGGCCGGGAGACGGGCGGGTCGCGCGCTCGATGACCGGTTGCCGCTGGCCGAGGCCCTGAAGGCGGGGCTGCGGAAGGTGTTCCCGGACCACTGGTCCTTCCTGCTCGGCGAGATCGCGCTCTACAGCTTCATCGTGCTCATCCTGACCGGCACGTATCTGGCGCTCTTCTTCGAACCGTCCATGGGTGAGGTCACCTATACGGGCCCGTACGCCCCGTTGCGCGGCGTGCGCGTCTCCGCGGCGTACGAGTCCACGCTGCGGATCAGCTTCGAGGTGCGCGGCGGCCTGCTGATCCGTCAGATGCACCACTGGGCGGCGCTGCTGTTCGCCGCCGCGATCGGGGCACACCTGCTGCGCGTTTTCCTCACGGGGGCGTTCCGCAGGCCGCGCGAGGTCAACTGGATGGTCGGGCTCACGATGTTCGTGCTGGCCCTGGTCGAGGGCTTCGCCGGCTACTCGCTCCCCGACGACCTGTTGTCGGGTACCGGACTGCGTACGGCCCAGGGCATCATGCTCTCCCTGCCCATCGTCGGCACGTACCTGAGCTTCTTCGTCTTCGGCGGCGAATACCCGGGCGAGGACATCGTGTCCAGGCTGTACCCGGTCCACATCCTGCTCGTTCCCGGGCTGCTCCTCGCACTGGTGACGCTGCATCTGGTACTGGTCGTCCATCTGAAGCACACCCAGTGGGCGGTTCAGGGCAGGACGGGCCGCAACGTCGTCGGGCAGCCCTTCTTCCCCCGGTACGCGGCGAAGTCGGCGGGCTTCTTCTTCATGGTCGCGGGAGTGCTAGGTGTTCTCTCAGCCGTGGCGCAGATCAATCCGGTGTGGGCGTACGGCCCGTACCGGACGGATGTCGTCTCCACCGGTTCGCAGCCCGACTGGTACGTCGGATTCCTGGAAGGCGCCCTGCGCCTGATGCCCGCTACGGAGACCAGGCTGTGGGGGCACACCCTGATGTGGAACCCCCTCGTCGCGGGGGTGCTGCTGCCCGGGCTCCTGTTCGCGGGGCTGTACGCGTACCCGTTCTTCGAACGCTGGATCAGCCCCGACGGGGGCGAGCAGCACCTGTGCGACCGGCCGCGCAACCGGCCCGCGCGGACGGCCCTGGGCATGTCGGTGCTCTCCGCCTACGCGGTGCTGCTGGTGGCGGGCGCACAGGACCTCCTCGCTTTCATCTTCGAGGTCCCGCTCCCGGCCCTGACATGGACCCTGCGGTGCGCGTTCCTCCTCCTCCCGCCCGGTGTCTTCTGGCTGACGCGGCGCCTCTGCCTGGCATTGCAGCACCAGGACGCCGAAGCGCTGGAGCAGGGTGTGGAGGGGGACGAGGTACGCCAGACGGTCGAGGGCGGATACCTGCCGTCCCATCGCGCCTTGAGCACCGCGCAGCGGTACCGGCTGCTGGTGCGGCCGGCGCCGGGGCCGCTGGTACCGGATGCCGCGGAACGGGGCGGGGCCGGGCGGGTCCGGCGCCTGCGGGCCGCCTTGAGCCACTGGTACTACAAGGACACGGCGGCGCCGCCGATGGCCGACGCCGACCGGCGCAAGGTCGACGCGGTCCTCGCGGGCCCGGACGCGCGGGAAACCGGCTGACGCGGGTGAGCGGTGCAGCGGTGGGCCTCGGGGCCCGCTGTCGCCGTCGGCGGGCGCTCAGGTCCCGCTGTCGCCGTCGGCCGGCATTCAGGTCCCGCTGTCGCCTTCGGCGGGCCGGAACACGAATCCGAAGACGCCGAGGCCGAGGGCGCCGAAGCCGATGAGTGCCAGCCACAGTCCCTGGACGACGCCGAGACCCACGAGGGCCGTGCCCACGGCCGAGACACCGGGGGCGTAGGAGCGGGCGGGGAAGAAGAACCGCCGGTCTCCGGCCTCTCGGACGAGGGCGTCCGTGCGGTCCTCGGGGCGGGGGCCGAGCCGGCCGCACTGCCGCCAGAGGAAGCCCGCGACGAGGCCGGACATCAGGAACGAGACCGCGAGGGCGGCGATTCCGGCCGGGTCGCTGGAGAACCACCCGTAGACACCGCCCGTCACGGCGAAGAAGGCCGCGACGCCGCTGAAGAGCCAGGCCTCGGCCTTCATGGAGTCCTCACTTCCGGGTGGTGCAGGTCGAATGCCGGTGAGTCGGAGCGGATCTGGGGCAGCTCGGTGAAGTTGTGCCGGGGCGGCGGGCAGCTGGTGGCCCACTCCAGTGAACGGCCCCAGCCCCAGGGGTCGTCGACGTCGACCGGATCGCCGTAACGGCTCGTGCGCCACACGTTGTAGAGGAAGGGCAGGGTGGACAGGCCCAGCAGGAAGGCGCCGATGGAGGAGAGCGTGTTGAGGAGCGTGAACCCGTCCGCCGCCAAGTAGTCGGCGTACCGGCGGGGCATGCCCTGTTCGCCGAGCCAGTGGTGAACCAGGAAGGTCAGCTGGAATCCGGTGAACAGGGACCAGAAGTGGATCTTGCCGAGGCGTTCGTCGAGGCGTTTGCCGGTGAGCTTCGGCCACCAGAAGTAGAACCCCGCGAAGGTGGCGAAGACGATGGTGCCGAAGAGCACGTAGTGCAGGTGCGCCACGATGAAGTAGCTGTCGGTCAGGTGGAAGTCCATCGGCGGCGAGGCGATCAGCACGCCCGTCAGACCACCGAGGAGGAAGGTGACCAGGAAGCCGACACACCACAGCATCGGCGTCTCGAAGGACAGCGAGCCGTGCCACATCGTCCCGACCCAGTTGAAGAACTTCACTCCCGTCGGGACGGCGATGAGGAAGGACAGGAGGGAGAAGAAGGGCAGCAGGACCGCGCCCGTCGCGAACATGTGGTGGGCCCAGACCGTGGCGGACAGGCCGGTGATGGCCACCGTGGCGCCGACCAGGGCCACGTAGCCGAAGATCGGTTTACGGCTGAACACCGGCAGGACCTCGCTGACGATCCCGAAGAACGGCAGCGCCACGATGTACACCTCCGGATGGCCGAAGAACCAGAAGAGGTGCTGCCACAGCAGCGCTCCGCCGTTCGCCGGGTCGAAGACGTGGGCGCCGAACTTGCGGTCGGCCTCCAGGGCGAGGAGCGCGGCGGTCAGCACGGGGAACGCCAGGAGCGCCAGGATCGAGGTGAGCAGCACGTTCCAGGTGAAGATCGGCATCCTGAACAGCGTCATGCCGGGTGCGCGCAGGCACACGATCGTGGTGATGAAGTTGACCGACCCCAGGATCGTGCTCAGCCCGGACACCACCAGTCCCATCACCCACAGGTCTGCGCCCACGCCCGGGGAGTGGATCGCGTCGTTGAGCGGGGCGTAGGCGAACCAGCCGAAGGAGGCGGACCCGTTCGCGGTGAGGAACCCGCTGACCACCATGAGCCCGCCGAACAGGTAGACCCAGTAGGTGAAGGCGTTCAGCCGGGGAAAGGCGACGTCCGGCGCTCCGATCTGCAAGGGCATCACGGCATTGGCGAAGCCCGTGAACGTGGGCGTCGCGAACAGCAGCATCATGACCGTGCCGTGCACCGTGAAGAGCTGGTTGTACTGCTCGCGCGAAACGATCTGCAGACCGGGCCGGGCCAGCTCCGCCCGCATGATCAGCGCGAGCACCCCCGCGAACAGGAAGAACGCGAACGCGGTGACCAGGTACATGTTGCCGATCACCTTGTGGTCCGTGGTCGACAGCAGCCTCAGGACGGTCTTGCCGGATCTCACGCGCCGGCCGGTTCCCGCAGCCGGCTCCGTCACGCTCGGCGACTCGTCCACCGACGTCATCGGGCCTCCCGCGATACGTACGGATCAGGGTCGGCCGGGGCTCGTGTCACCCCACCACCTTGGCACTCCCCCGGGCCGCCGCCCGGCACCCGGACCGCGAGCCGTCCCCGGTCGGCCGCATCCCCCATCACGTGGGCGCTCGCCGAACCGTTCGCCCTCGCAACGGAACCCCGTAGACGGTGAGCACGGGCATGACATATCTTCGGTCGGTTCGGGCCGCCCGTTCAGGCGGCCCCTTTGCATGTCTATGTCGTACACGTTCCCGTGGGGGGTACTCCGTCATGTCCATCAGCGCACCCGGTCCGTCTCCATCGCCGTCCCCGCAGCCCGGAGCCGCGCCGACGCCACCGGGGCCCTACCTGCCGCAGGCCGCCCAGGTCCTGCGTTCTCCGCAGGGGCTGGCAACAGCCCTGACCGCGCTGCTGTCCGTGGGGGCCGCGGTCGATGTCTTCTCATCCGGGGTCAGCCTGTACACCTGGAAGCTGATGAAGGACTTCATCGCCGATCCCACGACCATCGACAACGACAGCCTCAACCTGTCCGACTCCCTCAGCACCCTTACCGGCTTCGCGCAGAACGTCCTCCGCCTGGTCACGGGCGTGGTCTTCATCCTCTGGTTCCACCGGGTCCGCTGCAACGGCCAGGTGTTCCGCCCCGACGGCTTCAGCCAGTCCGCCGGCTGGGCCATCGGTGGCTGGTTCGTCCCATTCGCGAATCTCTTCTTCCCGTACCGGACGGCGCGGGAGACCTGGGACGCCAGCACCCAGTACGCGCCCGACGGCTCCTACCGCCAGGTCTCGGGCACCCCGGTGGTCGCCTGGTGGCTGGCGTTCGTCGCCAGCATGATCCTCAACCGCGTCCTCTCGCTGCGGTACACGAACGCCGAGACGCCCGAGGCCATCCGCGACGTCTCTTCCTTCGGCGCGGTGTCGGACCTGAGCAGCGTCGTGGCCGCCGTGCTGGCCATCGTCTTCGTGCGCAAGCTGACCGCACTGCAGCGCGTCAAGGCCACGCAGGGCCCGAACGCCGCAGCCTGACGCTCAGGGGGCGAGCGCGGACCGAACGGCCGGGCGCGATCTCCGCGCCCGGCGCCACGGCGCGGACCCCCGCCGGGCAGATCCGGTCGTACGCCCCCGACGGCGTGGACCGGATCATCGAGGTGGCTCTGATCGATGTCCCGGCGAACCTGGAGGCAGCGCGAGCCACACCGAACCCCTCGGCAGCGACGAGCTCGACATCGTCGAGCAGCGCTGAGAAGAGCCGGAGCTACTCGTACGTGTCCTTCCGCAGGGCGCGGTGGCGGCGGTCTCCCTGGCCGGCGCCGTTCACCGCGGTGAGTGACGGGAGCGCCGTGCCGTTGTTCCACAGGCCGAGGTGATCGCGGTGGACGGCGACGACACCGTTCTGCACGGCGCAGCGTTCGGCGGGGGCGCTGAAGTACGTGGTGGTGACGAAGATCGCGACCTCGGCCTTGAAGTGCACTTGGGAGCCCAGGAGGTTGCGGACCGCTCCGTTGGAGATCTTCCGCTTCGGGTCGTACCGCTTGCACTGGATCACCATG
Source organism: Streptomyces sp. ISL-43 (assembly GCF_018614195.1). GTDB lineage: Bacteria > Actinomycetota > Actinomycetes > Streptomycetales > Streptomycetaceae > Streptomyces. The sequence continues at coordinate 21,015 of NZ_JAGGOT010000080.1, read as the reverse complement.
GTGCGGCCGTCGGGCAGCCGGCCTCGTACGTCGGCGCCGTCATCGCCCGTGCGGCCCACACGGCGGACTTCCGTGCAGCCGTCCCGCCGGCAGAGGTCGGCCACGAAGTCCTCGAACTGCGTGCCGTCCATCATGTCCACCTCGGCGAGCGTCCGATGGCCCGCGCCGACCGCGTTCTCGTGGCGCCACGTCCGGTCGCCGGCCCGGGCGAGGCGGTCCGTCTTCCAAAGCCACCGACCACCGCCGCCGACCGCGCCGAGCGCCAACACCCCGACGGCATAAGGCCAGATCACCGACCAGAACGTCAGGAGCAGTGCCAGGGCCGCGAGGCCGCTCCACGCACCAGCCTTGAGCCGGGCTTCCCGGCGCTTCCGTGATGCCGAACGGCGTTGCCTTTTGCGTGCTGCCACCCGGTTCCTCCCCGTCTCCGAGCAGCAGTCTGGGCAAGACGACGCGTGTCCGTAAGGGCGCCCGTCGGCCATGGCGCGTTCCTTGCCGCCGGCGCCCGAAGCCAGCAGGGCGGCCACGACGCAGACAGCGGCCAATGCGGCGAACAGCTGGGGGTATCCGCCGAGGGGAGCGGCCAACGCGGCGCCGGCCCAGGGGGCGAGCGCGGCCGCCAGTCGGCCCGGGGCACCCAGGAGGGCCGAGAGGCGACCGTAGTGGGTGGTGCCCCAGCGGTCGGTGACCGCCGTGGCCTGGAGCAGGGTCAAGTTGCCCCGTACGACACCGGCCAGGACCGCGAGCACGATCAGTAGTGGCATCGGTCCGGGGATCAGGGCGAGGGCCGCCGTGGTGGCGCCGCCCAGGGTGATCAGGGTGACGGTGCGGGTGGTGACCGAGGTACGGGCGGACAGGCCGGCGTACAGGGTGCGACCGAGGGTCTGCCCCGCGCCGCCGAGTCCCAGTGCCCAGGCGGCGGTTGTCGCATCGGCGCCTCGTTCGCCGAGGAGCGGGATCAGGCCCATGACGACGGCGTACATGGCGAAGCCGGAGAGGGTGAAGGCGGCGGCCAGGAGGAGGAAGGGGCGGGTGCGGGCCACCGGGGTGTGGTCGGCTGAAGGCGGAGCGGGCGGGGCCGGGGGCCAGGGGGCGCGCAGGGCGAGGGCATGGGCGGGGATGGTGACGGCGGCGAGGATCACGGCGAGCACGAGGTAGGTGGCTCGCCAGCTGAGGTGTTGGGCCAGGGCCGCGGTCAGCGGCGCGAAGAGCGTGGAGGCCAGTCCGCCGGCGAGGGTCACGATCGTGAGGGCCCGGACGCGGTCGGGGCCCCACCAGCGTGTGAGGGCGGCGAAGGCCGGTGGATAGAACGTGGCGGCCATGGCAACGCCCGCGAGGATCCAACCGCAGGTGAAGACGGGCAGGTTCGGGGCCGCCGCGATCAGCAGGACGGCCAGGGTGCCGGTCACCGACCCGGCGGTCATCACGCCGCGCGGGCCCCGGCGGTCCAGGATCCGGCCGATGGGGATGCCCGCGACGGCCGAGACGAGGAGTGCGAGGGAGAAGGCGGCGGTGGCGGCGTTGACGGACCAGCCGGTGTCCGCCGTCAGGCGGGGAAGCAGGACGGGGAAGGCGTAGTAGATGATCCCCCAACCGGCGATCTGGGTGGCACACAGGGCGGGCAGTACGGCGCGCGGCCGCGACGGGACCCCCGTCCCGGTCGCGGCCGCGTCGGCCTGGGTGTCGGCCACGCCGGTCAGCAGCCGCCGGAGGAGGCGGGGACGCCGATGGTGAGGGTGGTCGGGGTCGCGCAGCAGCCTCCGCCGGCCTCCTCGGCTGCCGCGGGCTGGTCGAAGAGTCCCGCGCCGCCGCAGACTCCGGTCTCGGGGAGGGTCAGTTCGACGCGCTCGGCGGCTTCGCGGTCGCCGGCGAGGGCGGCGGCGATGGAGCGGACCTGCTCGTAGCCGGTCATGGCCAGGAAGGTGGGGGCGCGGCCGTAGGACTTCATGCCGGCGAGGTAGACGTCCTTCTCGGGGTGGGAGAGCTCGCTCGCACCGTGGGGGTAGACGGTGCCGCAGGAGTGCTGGTTGGGGTCGATGAGCGGGGCGAGTTCGGTCGGGGCCTGGAGGCGCTCGTCGAGGCCGAGGCGGAGCTCGTCGAGGAAGGTGAGGTCGGGGCGGAAACCGGTGAGGACGACGACCTCGTCGACCGGGTCGAGCCGGCGGCCGTCCTCGCCGACGAGGACCAGCCGGCCGTCGCCGTCACGCTCGACGGCTCCGGTGCGGAAGCCGGTGACCGCGTCGGCGTAGCCGCCGTCGACGGCGGCCTTCGCGGCGAGGCCGAGAGCCCCGCGGGCGGGGAGCTGGTCGGCTTCGCCACCGCCGAACGTCGAACCGGAGATGCCGCGGCGCAGGATCCACAGCCCGTGCGTTCCCCCGCCGTCGTCCGCCCGGGCGAGATCGGCGAGGTAGGCGAGCGCGGTGAAGGCGGAGGCTCCGGAGCCGATGACGGCGGTGCGCTTGCCTGCGTAGCGAGCGCGGACGGCGGGGTCCTTGAGGTCGGGGACGCGGTAGGTGACGCGGTCGGCCGCGCTCTTCTCACCGAGGGCCGGGAGTCCGCTGCCGCCTGCCGGACCGGGGGTGGACCAGGTGCCGGAGGCGTCGACGACGGCTCGGGCGAAGATCCGTTCCTCGTGGCCGCCGGCCGCGGTGTACTGGATCACGAAGGGCTGCGATTCGCGGTCGGCGTCGACGATGCGGTCCCGGCCGGTGCGGGAGACGCCGGTGACGGTCGTGCCGTAGCGGACCTTGTCCCCGAGGGCGTCGGCCAGGGGCTGGAGGTAGAGCTCGGCCCAGTCGCCGCCGGAGGGGTAGGTGTCGGCGTTGGGCTTGACCCAGCCGGTGGGGGCGAGGAGCTTCTCGGCGGCCGGGTCGACGACCTCGCCCCAGGTGGAGAAGAGACGTAGGTGCGCCCACTCGCGGACCGCGGAGGCAGCGGCGGGGCCAGCCTCCAGCACGAGGGGCTGGATGTCCCGCTCGATGAGCCTGGCCGCGGCCGCGAGGCCGATCGGGCCGGCTCCGATCACGACGACGGGCAGGGCTTCGGTGGATGCGTTCACGACGGCTCCCGTATTGCTTTGACGTTTGTCGATGTCCTGGCGACTACAGCTTGGCGCCTTGTATCGACGTTCGTCAACATAGACATTCATCTAATTTCTGGGGATGATGGGCACATGCCGACCACGAAGCCATTGCCACTGCTGGAGCCGGACTCCGCGGTGCCGTGCTGCCCGCCGCTATCGGAGCGCCCCCTGACGGCCGACGAGGCCGAGCGGACCGCGCTGATGTTCAAGGCCCTGGGTGACCCGGTGCGGCTGCGGCTGTTCTCGCTGGTGGCCTCGCACGAGGGCGGGGAGGCCTGCGTGTGCGACATCTCCGACGTGGGCGTCTCACAGCCGACGGTCTCCCACCACCTGAAGAAGCTGAAGGACGCCGGCCTGCTGTCCTCCGAGCGGCGCGGGACCTGGGTGTACTACCGGGTGGAGCCTGCCGTGCTCGCCGCCATGGGCGCCCTGCTGACACGGGCCGGCAGGGCATGAGCCTGCGCATCGAGCCCCTGACCCGGGCCCACGCGGACGGAGTCCTGGCGATCTACCAAGCCGGGATCGACGAGCGGAACGCCACCTTCGAGACCTCCGCCCCCAGCTGGGCGGAGTTCGACGCCGGCCGGCTGCCCGAGCACCGCTTCGGCGCGGTCGGCCCCGGCCGGTACGGGCCAGGCCGAAGATCAGCATGATCAGTCCGGCGGTGGCCACGACCTCGCCGAGCAGGAGGTTCCCGCCGGAGCGGTCGCGCGTGGACCACTTCACCAACGGCTCGCCGAACATCGCGTCGGCCAGGATCGCGCCCGCGATCGCACCGGCGATCCGGGTGGGCACGTAGGCGGCGACCTCGCGGGCGGTGACGCCGGCGCCGCCGCGGCGGGCCGTCCACCACTCGGCGAGGGTGACCACCGGGTTGAAGTGGGCTCCGGAGACCGGGCCGAGGAGGGTGATCAGGACACCGAGTCCGAAGACCGTCGCGGTGGAGTTGGCCAGCAGCTGCAGCGCGACGTCCTGGGTGAGCTTCGTCGCCTGGATGCCGGAGCCCACGACGATCGCGACCAGCGCGGCCGTTCCGACGAGTTCGGCGGCGGCGCGGGCGATCAGCGGAATGTCAGGCGGGCCCGCACCGGGTGCGGGCGGGGGCGCGTCGACGGGTATGACGGCAACCGCCGCGGGGGCGGCATCGACGGGCTCGGTGACGGACAACGGTTCTCCTCGGGCAGGTGAGGGGGAAGGCGAGCTACGGGCAGGACCGCTTGAGGTTCGCTTCGGCGGTGGCGCGCGCGGTCCGAGCGAGGTCGGCGAACTGACCGGCCATGGCCTCGATGGCTTCCGGGCGGAGCTTGTAGTAGACGAAACGGCCGCACGGTTCCGTCTCCACCACCCCGGCTTCTCTGAGCACCTTCAGGTGGTTGGAGAGGTTGGTCTGCTTGGCACCGGTCTCCTCCACGAGGTGCGTGGTGCACAGCGTCTCGCGGAGAGCAGGGTCACGATCCGAAGCCTGAGGGGGTCGGCCAGGACTCGGATCAGTTCAGTGTCGACTGACGTCATCATGTGCTGATACTTTCACATCAGCTGGGGCTGATACCAGTCTGAGCTGACCTCACTGGCTCCTTTGAACGGGAAGAACAGATGTTCTCCGCTCCCGCCTCCTCCGTCCTGTTCGTCTGCGTCCACAACGCGGGCCGCTCCCAGATGACGGCCGGGTTCCTGCGTCACCTCGCCGGCGACCGCGTCGAGGTTCGTTCCGCCGGCTCGGTACCCGGTGACCAGGTCAACCCTTCGGCCGTCGCCGCCATGACGGAGCTGGGCATCGACATCTCAGACCAGCAGCCGAAGGTCCTCACCCCTGAGGCGGCCCAGGCCTGCGACTACATCATCACCATGGGCTGTGGCGACGCCTGCCCGTACTTCCCCGGCAAGACCTACCTCGACTGGCAGCTGGAGGACCCGGCCGGCCAGGGCATCGAGGCCGTCCGCCCCATCCGCGACGAGATCAAGGGCCTCATCGAGGGTCTGATCGCGGAAATCGACGCCGAGAAGCAGGCGTGACCCCGCGACCGGCGCAGAGTCGCAAGCCCGGCCTCCTCCAGGAAGACGACCAGCGGCAACCCGAGTCCTGCCGAGTCCTCGCCCCCGTGGCGCGCGTGGATCTCCTCAATCGGCGAGTAGCCGCCATGCGGTGAGGGCGAGCCTGGCCCTCATCAGGCCGGTGGGTTCGGCGAGTTCGATGCCCAGGGTCTTGGCGATCTGGTCGATGCGGCGGGCGACGCTGCTGTGGTGCAGGTGGAGGAGGTCGGCGGCACGGCGCAGGGAGCCGGTGGCGCAGTAGATGTCCAGGGTCTCCATGTCTTCGGCGCTGCCGGCGATTTTGGCGATGGCGGCCACGTCGGCGTTGTCGCGTGAGATGTCCTCGGGCACCTCGGCCAGCAGCGCCAGCGCGCCCAAGTCGACGTAGCGGACGACGGGTTCGCGCGGGCCGGTGAAGCGCAGGGCGGTGCGGGCCTGTCGCCAGGATCTGTCGGGGGTCTCGGCGGCGCCGATGCCCGCCCGGACGCCTGCCGGAATCCGGGCGGGGTCGATGGTGGTGGCCAGGAGGACGCCGACGTCGGCGAGCGGTGCCGCCTTGACCATGCCCGCCGGGCAGACCAGTGCGCCTATCTGGTCGAGCGGGAGCGGTAGTTGGATCGAGGAGCGTACGGCGACCACGCGGACCGGCAGGACGGCGGCGAAACCCAGGAGCCGCAACGCCCGGGCTCTGGAGGCCTCGTCGCTGTCGGCGCTGATCGCCAGTTCCACGAGGGCCGGGTCGGCCATGGTGGTGCGGGTCGGGCCGTACCGCTCGGCGACGGCCGCGGCGGCTATGGCGAGCCGGTCCAGCAGCACTTCATCGAGCGGACTCGGCGGCCCGGGGCGTTCCACTCCCGCGCCAGGACGTTCCCGTCCCGGGCCGGGACGTTCCAGCCACACCGTGCCGATCTCCTCCTCGTCGAGCGTGATCGCCACCGTGGTGGACGCGGGTGACGGAGGGTCGGGCGCCGGCCTGCCATCGGGCGCGAAGCGGATGACCCGGCCCGTGCCGTGGAGCCGAAGCCCCGCCACGCACTCCGCCAGGCCCGCCGAGACCCGTGCGAGCGCCGGGAGGTCCACCCGCCGGCGCATCAGGGTGTCGTAGAACGCGATGACGCGGATCGCACCGTCCACGTACGGATCAAGTCCCGACAGCCGTACGGCCAGTGCCTCCATGGCAGTAAGGATAGGAGGACAGGAGTGCGCCGACCGTCGCGGGATCGGGGCGGGATGCGCGACGGATGGCGGATGACCCCCTGGATGGCGACCGTGAGGATGGTCGTCATGGATCCCGAACTCGAAGCGTTCATCCCGTTCCTCCCTCAACTCGACCTGGACGACCCGGTCGCCTCGCGCAAGACCTTCGCCGAGCGGGCCGCCGCGGCGCCCGCGCCGGACACCTCGGACATGGAGATCGAGGACCGCACGGTGTCCGCCGATCCGGACGTGCCGGTGCGGGTCTATCGACCGCACCAGGCGCAGGGCGCCATCGTCTGGCTGCACGGCGGCGGCGGGGTCTTCGGCGACCTGGACACCGAACATCCGTGGGCCGCCCGGATCGCGGACCTCTCCGGGGCGGCGGTGATCTCGGTGGGCTACCGGCTGGCGCCGGAGCACCCCTTCCCGGCCGCCCTGGACGACGCCTACGCCGTACTGGCCTGGACGGCCGAGCACGCCGGCGAACTCGGCATCGACCCGGCGCGGATCGCGGTCGGAGGGCACAGTGCCGGCGCGAACCTCGCGGCAGCGGTGTCGTTGCGGGCCCGCGACCGGCAGGGGCCGGCGATCCACTTCCAGCTGCTCAACCAGCCGGGGCTGGACGACCGGCAGGAGACGTGGTCGGCACGGAACTTCACCGACACGCCGTGGTTCGACCGCGACAAGCTCTCCGCGGCGTGGCGGGCCTACCTGGGCTCGCAGCCCGCGACACCGTACGCCGCCCCCGCGCGGGCCGCCGACCTTTCCGGCCTGCCACCGGCCTACATCGCCACCGCGGAGTTCTGTCCGAACCGCGACGAGGGCATCGAGTACGCGCTGCGGCTGATGCGGGCGGGCGTGTCGGTCGAGCTCCACCAATGGGCCGGCACCTTCCACGGATCGCAGGCGCTGCTGTCCGCCGAGGTCTCGCAGCGGCAGAACGCAGAACTCGGCGCCACCCTGCGCCGCGCCCTGGCCGGGTGAGCCGTGGACGTCGCACAGCACGGCGAGAGCCCCCGTTGCCCGTTGTACACATTGATCATGAAAGGACGGATGTCATGAGGATCCGACTGGCGATTTGCGCAAGCGCGGCCGCGCTGAGCGTGTGCGCGGGCACGGCGGCGGCGGCTCCCGCCCCGGACGGGACGAGGGACGTGTCGGCCGCCGGCGCGAGCCCGTCGGCCCGTTTCGATCCCGCGGAGCTGGACTCCGCCGCGGACGATGTCCACCGCGCGGGGATGCCGGGGGTGTACGCAGAGGTGCGCGATACCGGCCGGACGTGGCGCGGCGCTTCGGGGGTCGCCGATGTCGCGACCGGCCGCCCCGTCACTCCCGACATGCGCCATCGTGTCGGCAGCGTCACCAAGACCTTCACCGCCGCCGCGGTCATGCAGCAGGTCGAGCGGGGCCGGATCGGACTCGACGCGCCGATCGGCGACTACCTGCCGGAGCTGGTGCCGGGAGAGCGCGGCAGGAAGATCACGGTGCGGATGCTGCTCAACCACACCAGCGGCATCCCCGACTACCTCCCCTACGCCTTCCCGTCCCTCCAGGGGTTCCCCTCCCTGCCGGACATGTCGACGAAGAGCCTGGACGACAACCGGTTCACGGAATTCCGTCCGGCCGAGCTGATCGAGATGGGGCTCACGGCGCCTCCCGTCGGCGAGCCCGGAGGCCCGACGGGGGTGTACTCCAACACCAACTACCTGCTCCTCGGCCAACTCCTGGAGCACGTGACCGGTACCACGGCGGAGAAGTACATCACCCGCAACGTCATCGAGCGTGCCGGGCTCCGGCACACCGAGTTCCCGACCGGGCCCCGCATCAAGGGACCGCACTCGCGGTTGTACGAGGCGTTCTACGGCTTGATCGACCCGCCGCGCGACTACAGCGTCTACAACATGTCCTGGGTGGGGCCGTCGGCCGCTCTGGTCTCGACCATGGAGGACCTCAACCGGTTCTACGCCAAGCTGCTCGACGGCAAGATAGTCAACCCGTCGTCGCTGGCGCAGATGCAGCGCACGCTCCCGGTCTTCCGCGGCCTGGACGGCACGACGATCGAGTACGGCCTCGGTCTGCACAGGGTCGACATCGAGGGTTGCGGCACCTTCTGGGGCCACGACGGATCGGCCTGGGGAGCCGGCACCCTGTCCCTGACCCGGGCCGACGGCAAGCGCCAGATGTCCGTCGCGGTCAACCTCCAGAGGTGGAACAAGCCGGACTCCTCGGGAAATCCGCAGCCCCACCCCATCGACGGCGCGCTGGAGAGGCTCTACGGGCAGGCGATGTGCGGCGACGCGAACGCCCAGGGGGAGAGCGGCTCGCAGACCTCGAAGCGGTAGGAAGCGGCATTACGGAATGACGGACCGCACCCGCTGCCGCGCATGTGACCGACTTCACCGTGCGCGGCAGCGGGGCCGTTCGGGCCACATCCCGGGTGGCGGGTGCCGTCTCCCGATCGACTCGGCCAAGTAATACAAAATAAGACATATAGACCATATGCCGCATTCAACTTGGTTTACCGCATACACCTCTTGAGGGTGTGTCAGTCGCAATCGCGCGAGGCATAATCGGGCCCGGTCGTCTCCGGAAGCGGTGGGGCCATCGGGGCACCGACCCACCCCCTCGGCGGAATTCCGCACCGGACCGATCCTCAAGGCGTTGCAGATGTCCCTGGCCAGCCGCACCCGCCTCGCGGCCCTGCTCGCCACGCTCGCCGTCGGCGGCGCCGGGGTGACGACCTGGGCCTACGGACACGGAAACGCCCAGGCGCCGGCGACCCCCGAGGCGGTCGTGCGCCCGAGTGTGACCGAGGGCACGGTCCTCCAGGTCGTCGCACATCCCGACGACGACCTCTTCTTCATGAACCCCGACCTGAGCCGCTCCATATCGACGGGCGTCGAGGTCGCCACCGTCTACCTGACCTCCGGCGAGTCCGACGGCAGGAACGAGGCCCACAGCCCGCACCTGGAGGACCCGGCCGGGCCCGCCGACCACGCCGCCTACGCGGAGGCCCGGCAGAACGGCATACGGGCCGCCTACGCGCAGATGGCCACCGGCAACCGCACCAGCGCCTGGCAGCGCAAGTCCATACCCACCGTCGGCGGGGGAAGCGTCGAGCTGGACGTCCTCGTCGCCAGGCCCGAGGTCAACCTGGTGTGGATGCAGCTGCGCGAGGCCCGCAGCATCTCCGGCGACAATCCGGACAGCCTCCGTGGCCTGTGGGACGGCAGGGTCTCCGCCCTGGGCGCCCAGCTGGCCTCCGGGTCGCCGGTCAAGCCCTCGTTCTCGTACACCAGGGAGCAGGCCGTCGAGGCCATCGCGGAGGTCTTCGCGATGTACCGGCCCACGACGATACGCACGCAGGACCCGACGCCCGGCCGGTCGCAGGGCGGCGGCGCCTTCTTCGACCACCAGGACCACATGTACGGCGCCCGCTTCGTGCAGGCCGCGGCCGAGCGCTACGCGAAGTCCGCGGACCGGCCGCACTTCTCGGTCCAGAACTACGTGAGCTATCCCAACAGCGCCCTGCCCCCGACGCTCGACCCGCAGGCGGCCGAGGAGAAGCTCGGCTACCTCAAGACCTACGCCTGGACGGACCACCAGGACTGGTGCGGCAGCCCCGCCGGCTGCGGCGACCGCAAGACCGCCACCCGGCCCACCGGCGCCGGATGGAGCCAGACCATCCGCTACAGCCGGGGCGAGGGCACCTCCTGGATGACCGAGGGCGTCGCCGGCCGGCTGTGGGCCTTCGCGGTCCTGGACGGCCGGATGGCGTACTGGTCGCGCGGCGGCCCCGAGGCCACCTGGCAGGGGCCCGAGTTCCTCCCCGGTTCCGGGATCGACGCGGGTGCGACGGCGGTCCGGCTCCCCGACGGCCGGATCTCGGTCTTCGCCACCCGCACCACCCTGGGCACCACGCCCCAGAAGTACGGGCGCGAGCTCGTGTACGCCGTCCAGGCCGCTCCCGACGGCCCCTTCGGCCCGTGGCAGTCGCTGGGCACCCCGGACACGGACGACATATCCGGCACCTCGGCGATCAGCGCGCCGTCCGTCGCCTTGGACCGCACGGGCCGGGCGACCGTCTACGTACGCGATTCCCGGCGCACCCTGCGCGCCCGCGCCCAGGCCACCCCCGACGGCGCCTTCGGCGCGTGGCAGGCCCTGGGCGGCGCCGGCCTGCAGGGCGACCCGGTCACCGCGACCGATGCGGCGGGGCGGCGGCACGTGTTCGCGGCCACGGCGAAGAGCGTGCTGGCCTGGGTCCAGCCGGCCCCGGACGCCCCGGTCGGCGGCCCCTTCCCGACCGGGCTGCCGGCGACCACCGGTCCGCTCTCGACGGGCTCGCAGGGCGACGGCGTCCGCCTGTACTTCCGCCGCCCCGGCACGGGCACCGTCGCTACGACCCTGGCCACCGCGGGCGGAACCGCGCCGGCCTTCTCCCCGGTCACCGAGACGGGCGGCGAGGGCGGCTACGGCGCCGTCGGCGTCGCGGGCCACCTGCTCGCGGGGCGCGCGGGCACCGGCACGGTCGGCGTGTCCGGCCCCGACGGTGCGCCGTCCTGGTACGAGTCCCAGATGCTCTATACGGGCGCACCGGCAGCCGTGACCGAGCCGGACGGCACGGCCGTCGCCGCGGCCCTCGGCCTGGACGCCGGGCTGCACGTCACGACGGCTCCCCCGGCCGGATCCGAGCCGTCCGGCAGCCGCCCGCCCTCCTCCCCGTGGCACCGGGCGGTCCAGCCCCCGACCCTCGCGCAGGCCGGGCGCGCGGACTCCGGGTGGCAGCGCTGACCGGTGCGGGCCACGATGGCTACGCACCACGTCGGGGCCCGGCCGAGGCCGGCGCCCGACCCACCTGACCACCGGCGATCGGGGCTCCCATGACCCCTTGCTCCACCGTGCGGGAAGCTCCCTCCCCCTGCCGCGCCGTGCGCGGGCGCCCGGCTCCGGGAACGGTCCGCGCCATGGCCTCCGTCGCCGTGCTGGTGTTCCTCGCCACCGGGTGCAGGAACGACGCCGCGCCGGTCTGGGGGTACCCGGAGCTCGGTGCGACCCTGGGATCCCTGTCCCGGGCCCTGGAGGACGGCTGTGCCGGGACGTCCCCCGCGAGCTGCGCCGCCGGCCTCGACCGGCTCGACGCCGTGGAGGAGCGCGCCTTCGCCCAGGTACTCGACCACCGGCTCCTCGACGACGCGTACGTCGAGGCCAGGGCCGAGGTGGCCCGGGCGAGGGAGCTCCGCCTCGCCGCCGCGGCGCAGGCCCGGTCACGCCGTGATCCGCACCACCTCCCCCTCGGGCGGGCGGTGGCGGCCGAAAGGCTCGCCTACCGCCACCTCCTGGCCGCGCTGGAGCGGCTCCGCACCGCGCCGCCGCCTGGCGACGGGACGGAGCCCGTCTGAGCCTTGCCCTGCGCGCTAAGGCCGCAGGGGCGGGGTGGGAAGCACCGGGCCGTCGAGCGCCACGAGGGACAGGACGGCGATCGAGCCCGTCCACGCGAGGGGCGCGACCGAGGAGGGCCTGCCCTGCTTGTCCACCTTCTCCGGCAGCTCGCCGAGCGGGTTCCTCTTGGAGAGGATCCAGTCCAGGACCTGACCGGCCTTCGCCGGCTGGCCCGTACCCGCCCACGCGAGGGCGAAGAAGGCGGTACTGGGCGTCCAGGCGTTTCCGCCCCAGGGCGCCTTGGGGTCGTTCCCGGGGGTCAGTCCGCCATTGGGCAGGAGCAGCGCCCGGTACGTGGCGTCCAGCTCCCCGGCCAGGCCGGCGGGGGCCGCGTTGAAGGGGGGCGCCATGAACGTGATCGCGCTGTCGCGCCCGTGCCGTCCGTCGGCGGTGCGCTGGTAGCCCTCGGGACGGAACCGCGCGGAGATCCCGGCGGAGAGCCGCCGGGCGGCCCGGCCCCAGCGCGCCGCGTCGTCCGGCCGGTTCGCCTGGCGGGCGAGGTCCGCGGCGGCGTTGAGCCCGGCGAGCAGCGGCGCGGCCGTGCCGATGTTCGCGGTGGGCGTCATCAGCTCCCAGTAGTCGGGGGACGCCGGGGGCAGCCCGTCGGCCCGCAGGGAGCCCGCCGCGTGGTCGGCCGCCTTGCGGATCATCGGGTAGAGGGTGAGCAGCCGGGCGCGGCGGGTGGGCCCAGGGGCCGTCCGGTACCACTGCCAGGTGGCCCAGGGGACCCAGCCGTTGGCGTCCAGCTGCCATCGCCTGCCGTCGGGCGGCCCGGATCCGTCGAGCTTCGTCCGCGCCTCCCAGGTGCCGTCCTCGCGCTGGGTCGCGGCGCTGTGGCGCAGGATCCGGTAGGCCTCGCCGTCGTGGCCGGTGTGCGCGAACGCGGCGGCGGCGAAGCCGGAGTCGCGCGGCCAGGAGTACTGCCAGCCGTAGCTCCACCCCGCCGCCATGGCGCCGTTCGGCCGGAGCAGCGCGCGCATGGCGAGGAGGGCCCGCCCGGCTGCCGCGCGCTGCGCGGGCGATCTGCCCGGGACCCGGCCGGAGGCCAGCCAGGCGCGGCTCTTCTCGATCTGCTGCCGTGCCGGCGGATGGCCGGGGGCGACCACGGCCGAGGACGTCGCGGCGGCGGGAAGGTACATCCACCGGCCGGTCGACAGCCGCAGGACGTTGCTGCCCTCGATGTACCGCGCGCCCTTGGCGAGGGACGCCGGAACGCCTTCGGCGGCGGTCGTGTTGGACAGGAGGCCGACGCTGGGGGCGGCGAGCGTCGGCAGGGCCGCGTAACGGAGCACGGCCTGACCACGGCTCTGGTGGCCCGCGGGCGGGACGAGGTACACCGGCCGCGCGGCCGCGCCCGGGTGCCGGCGGGCGTGGTCGCCCCCGGCGCAGAGGGGAACGGCGAGGCCGGCCAAGGCCACCGTGACGACCGCCCAACGGCCGAGCAGGACACCGGGCATCGACACTCCCTCCGGAGGGACCGCCTGCGCGTGGCCCCGGATTCCCCATCCTGGGAGAGCCGTGCGGAGGCTGCCACGGCACGCCGCCGCGCGGGTGAGCGGGAATTCCCGAGGGGCTTCGCGGCTCCGTGACCGTCCGGGCGCACCCGGGATGCCGGTGGCGGCGGGCCGTGCACATCATGGGTGTTCGCGGGCCGTGCGGTCACCTCACCCGGCGGCCGCATCGGCCGCCTCTTCGGCCCGGCCGCGCTGCGAAGGGCTGGTACATGAGCACTGCTGCGGGCAAGGGCGAGGGCGAGGACGTCCAGCCCCCTCCCTCCGCGGCGGGCCGGGGAACCGGCCGCCGCCCCTTCCTGCGCGGGCTCCTCCCGGCGGCCGGGGCGACGCTCGTCGCGGCGGCGGGAGCCCTGGTCTCCGTCGGGTGCTTCCTCGGGCTCTACGTACGGCCCACGTCCGACGACTGGTGCGCCGCGTGGAAATCCCGCGACATGGGGGTCTTCGGCATCACCTCCGACTTCTACATGACCCAGAACGGCAGGATCGCCAACGCCTTCCTGAGCGGTGTCGTCTACGGCGACGGACTGGCCGGGACCAAGATCCTGCCGACGGTCATCGCCGTCGCCTTCACCGTCGTACTGGTCCTGCTGGGACGTGACTTCGTCCGGTTCCTCGGCGGCAGACCCCGGCTGCTGCTCCTGACCGCCTGCGCCCTGGTCGTCCAGGCCCTCGTCTACTTCGCGGGCACCCGCAGCTACCAGGTACTGCTGTGGGCCCCCGCCACGATCTCCCACACCGTTCCGAGCGTCATCGGGCTGTGGGCGCTCCTGCTGGCCATCCGGACCGTCCGCCATCCCCGTACCGCCGTCCGCGTGGCCGGCTTCGTCTCGGCGTTCCTCATCGGCTTCGCGCTCGGCACCCTCAGCGAGCCGTTCTCACTCGTCAGCGGGCTGCTCGCCGGCGCGGTCGGGCTGCTCTGCCTGCCCCTTCTCGGCCTGACGCGGAACTGGCGTCCGTTCACCTGGTGCCTGCTCTGGTGCTCCGGCCTCGTCTGCGGTCTGGTCGTGCTCTACACCTCCCCGGGCGCCCGGTGGCGCCGGGCCCAGCAGCCGGCCAAGGAGTCCCTGCTCTCCGCGGGCGAACTCAAGGGCACCATCCGGGACTGGCTGCACATGTGGGACTCCGTCACCGGCCAGTGGGCCTACCTCGGAGCCGCGGCCGTCGGCGTCCTGCTGGGCCTGGCGAGCGTGTTCCGCGGGCCCGCGCCCCGCATGCTGGAGCCGCGGCGGACCGTCCCGCGCAAGGTGCTCATCCCCCTGCTGCTGCTCCCCGTGCCCGTGGTGGTGCTGGGGTCGCTCGCGGTGGTGGTGGGCCTGCGCAGCGGCTACGGCCCGACCGGGTGGACGTACGCCCGCACGTGGACGAGCTATCTCGTACCGATGGAACTGGCGCTCTGCGGCTACGGGGCCCTGCTGGGGGCGTGGGGCGGCCGGTGGCTCGCGGGCAGCCACAGGGCCTACGCGGTCCTCGTGACCAGCGCCGTGGCGGCGGGCGGCCTGACGCTGGCCTCGGTGGCCGTGCTCGTACCGGCCGTCCAGGACCTCACGACCGCCACCGTCACCCGTTCCGTGGCCTGGGACGCCCAGAACGCCCGCATCCGGAGCGAGGCAGCGCGGGGCGCGACGGATGTGGCCTACCAGCCCCTGTACATCGGCAGTCTCGCCGAGCCCTTCTTCACGCGGAACTACCAGCGGGACTGGGTCGCCGCCTGCGTGTCGAAGTGGTACGGCATCGACCGGATCCACCGCGGCTGAGCTCTCCGCGACCACGCGCCGGCCTACGAAGACGTGGCCGGGTCCTGGTCCCCGGGGTCAGTGCTCCGCCGTGTAGCGGATCCGCGCCCACAGGGGCAGCACGAACCAGCACAGCAGGTACCAGCCCAGCACGCCGCCCACGAGCCACGGCACGAGGCCGTTGTGGGCCGCGACGCGCAGGACGAGGAAGAGGGCCGCGGTACAGGTGGCCAGCAACAGGACGAGGCCCGCGCAGGTCAGGCGCGAGGCCCACGCGACCGCCTCGGGCTTGATCCGGCGCCCCGAGACGATGCGGTGGAAGGCGACGGGCCCGATCAGCGCGCCGGTCGCCAGCGACCCCAGCACCACCGTCACGATGTAGATCGTCTTCTCGGTCTGCGCGAGCCCTTCGAAGACGGGTGTGAAGGCCACTGTGAGCAGGAAGCCGAACAGGATCTGGACTCCCGTCTGGGCGACACGGATCTCCTGGATGAGCTCCTGCCACTGCCGGTCCGCGCGCTCTTCCGCGGTCTCGTCCCGACCCTCCCGGGTACCTCCCGGCATGACGTGCCTCCCTGAAATGTCCCGTCCGACAGCACCTACCCCGCAGCCCCCTCCTCATGCTCCCGGAGCCGCACGAGGAGCCGCCTCAGCCGGCGGTGTCCTGGGGTGCGACGACGGTGAAGAGCGCCCCGTCGGGGTCGGCCAGTACGAGTTCGCGGCTGACGCTGGAGGTCGCGACGGCGGAGGCGGTGCTCCCGCCCATGCGGGTGGCGGCCTCGGCCGCCGCCTCCAGGTCGGGCACGGTGAAGTGGACGTGCCAGCGGGGGCGGACCTGCGGGTCCGGGTCCTCTTCGAGGGCTCCCCCGCTGATGCGGGCGACGGTGACGCGGCGGTGACGCAGCACGACGTGGTCGTGCTCGTAGGAGACGGTGCAGCAGCCCGACCCCTCCTCGGCCCAGCCGAGGACCTCACCGTAGAAGATGGCTGCCGCGAACGCGTCGCGCGTCCGCAGTTCCAGCCACGCCGGCGCGCTCTCCCGGCCCACCGTCCAGTCGGGAATGACCTCGCCCTGCCAGAACCCGAAGGCGGCCCCCGCGGGGTCGGCGGCCAGGCCGGCCCGGCCGGTGACGAAGCCGAGGGGGCCGACCGCCATGGTGGCGCCGCGCTCCCGGATCCGCGCTGCGGTGACGTCCGCGTCCTCCACCGCGAAGTACGGCGTCCACGCGACCGGCAGGCCCAGGCGTCCGGCCAGTGCGCCGATGCCCGCGACGGGAGCCCCGCCCCGGGAGGCGATCGAGAAGTCCTCCCCGAGGCGGGTGCGGCGGAATTCCCAGCCCAGCACGGCAGCGTAGAACCGCTCGGCGGCGGCCAGGTCCCGGGCCGTGAGGCTCACCCAGCACGGCGCACCCGACACCTCGTGACTCGACGTCCACGTCGACACAGCTGCCCACCTCATCCGCCGCAGGCTTCGGACACGACTTCTCCACCGTAGTCCCGTCGGCGTCGCCGGGCCGCGAGCCACGCACCGCGCCCGCCGATCCGTCGTGCCGATCCGCGCGCACCGGCGGGACGGGTGACCTCCTCCGGCCCGGTCACCGGCCTCCCGCCCCAGGATCTGGGAGGTTTGTGGCCATGGCGAAGACCGCTCTTGTCATCATCGACATGCTCAACACGTACGAGCACGACGATGCCGATCGGCTCACTCCCTCCGTCGCCCGGGCGCTTCCTGCGGTGGTGAACCTGCTGGAGCAGGCGCGCGACCGGCGGATTCCCGTCATCTACGCCAACGACAACTTCGGAAAGTGGCGCTCCCACCTCGGCGAGATCCTGGAAGCGGCCCTCGCCGGCCCGCACGCCGACCTCGTCGAGCCCGTCAGGCCGGACGAGGACTCGTACTTCATCGTCAAGGCCCGCCATTCCGTGTTCTACGAGACGCCGCTCGCCTACCTGCTGCGCACCCTGGACGTCGACCACCTCGTGCTGTGCGGGCAGGTCACCGAGCAGTGCGTGCTCTACTCGGCCCTCGACGCGCACATCCGCCGTCTGTCGATCACCGTCGCGCGTGACGCCGTCGCCCACATCCACGAGGATCTGGCCGACGCTGCCTTGCGCATGATGGAGGTCAACATGTCCGCCCGCGTCGTGCCCGCCGCCGACGCCCTGCGGTGAACGCCCCACGGTTCCACCGCACGCGTCGCTCGGCGGCCGGGTCCGCCCGCTCCGGGCTCAGGTGTCGAGCAGCCGGTTGATCAGCGAGCGGTAGGCGCGCAGGGCCTGCCTGAGGTCTTCGGTGGCGACCTGCTCACCGCGGTCCCACTGCTTCTCCAGTCCGCTCCGGTGTTCCGAAAGGGTGCCCGCGAACGTCTGCATGACCTCGGCCACGAGAGTGTCCGCCGAGCGGACCGCCTCCTGGGGGTCGTCCACGAATCGGCCCTGGATCTCCTTCCACGTGGTGCGGTAGCGCTCGGCCTCCGCAGCGTCCATGAGCGGTTCCCCGTCGCTCCGGGAGCCGGTGTCCGGTTCCGTGAAGGCCGCCCGGTCGACGTCGGACTTCTGCTCGGCGTCCCGCTCCCCGAACTCGTCTCGGCCGGGTTCCGGCACGAGTCCCGGTTCAAGCCCCCGGTCGCGATCCGGTTCCGGGCTCCCGGGGGGCCCGTCCGCCGGCGCCGGGGTCTGCCCCGTCTCGCTCCGCCCGCCCGTGGCCTCGCCCGGGTAGACGGCCGGGTCCCGGTCACCGGGCGGCGCGGGATGCGCGAGGTCTTCCGTCGTCAGGACGGGCTCGGATGTCCCTCGTCCTGCCTTCTCGTCGCGGTTCTGCATGTCATCGGCTCCTCTCGTCGGAGAGCAGGTCCTCGAACAGGGTGCGGTAGTGGACCATCGCCCCGCGCAGCTCCTCCGTCGTCGCCTCTCCGTCACCGCTGCGCACCTTGACGTCGTGGGCGGCCCGGTACTCCTCCAGCGTGCGGCCGTGCTCGACCGACAGGTCCCGCAGCTGCCCCTGGTATCCCTCGGTGGGATAGCCGCGCTCGCTCATCAGCCGGGTCACCAGCTCGTCGGCCTCGGCCACGGAACCCTCCGGCCGGTCCACGAACCGCTGTTGCACGCCGGTCCACGCGTCCGCGTACTCGTGCCGGCGCTCGACCGGAAGCTCCTTGATGTCGAGTCGGTCGTGCCGGTCCTCGCGGGCACGCAGATCGCGCTCGGCGGACCGTTTGTCGCCCCTTTCCTCCACGGTGCGGTCGTATTCCGGTCCGAACCGTTCACGCAGGTGGCGTCGTCGGGCCAGCGTCCACATCAGTGCCGCCAACAAGATCACGACGACCGCCGCCACGACGATGACGGCTATCAGTGCGTTGGTTGACATCTCGGCCTCCGTCCGGGGGCTCCTCGTCCTCGTCTCCGTTGACGCGGCTGCCCGGGTGGGCGCCCCGCAAACACCCGGGTTTGAACTCACCGCCAACGAGCAGGCGCCCGGGAAAGCCCGACAACAGGAGGAACGTCGTATGGCCGCGGACAAGCAGGAGAACCAGGATGTCGTCGCCGTGATCCTCAAGGACCACCGCACGATGGAGGAACTCTTCCGTCGGATGCGCAGTGTGGAGGCGGACAGGGCGGGCGCCCTCGCGAAGCTGTCCGCGCTCCTCGTCGCGCACGGCGAGGCGGAGGAGGCCGAGGTGTACGGCGCCCTGAAGAGGTTCAGGGACGTCGACAACGAGGAGGTCGAGCACGGGGCCGAGGAGCACGCCGAGGGCAACGAGGCGCTGCTGGCACTGCTCGAGGTGTCCGAGGTCGGTTCCGACCAGTGGGACTCCCGCCTGGAGGACCTGGTCAAGGCGGTCTCCCACCACATCGACGAGGAGGAGCGGACCATCCTCAACGGCGCCCGGGAAAACGTCCCGGCCGAGCGGCGGGCCGAGCTCGGTGCCGCGTTCCTGCAGGAGCGGGAGCGGCAGCTCGCGTCCGACTGCGGCAGCATCGAGAACGTACGCGCGGTCGTACGGGGATGACCGCGACGACCTGCGGCTTCCGGCGGACGGCCAGCCCGCCCGGTCCCCTCGATGACCTGCGCCATCGAGGCGGCGGGGCAGCCTCAAGCGCTCAGGCGGGGAGGAAGTACCCGGTCACGTCGGCGAGCAGGCCGTCGCGGTGCACCGCGCTGCTCACACCCGTCATGAACGTCTCGCCGCCCGGGCCGACCTGGGTCCAGCGGGCCAGCGACCGGCCGTGGTGGTCGAGGACCTCGTCGATGCGGAAGCGGTGTCCGGGGAACGCCCCGGCGAAGCCGTTCATGTACGCGTCCAGTTCGGCAAGACCGGCGACCTCGGTTCCCGGGTCCCGGTAGGTGACGTCGTCCACCGCGACGGCGCCGAGCGCGGCGAGGCGTATCGCGGGGTCGGCCGACCAGCACGCGGCGTAGTCGTTCCAGAGCTGCTGTTGGTCACTCATCGCTGTTCCTCTTGGTTCGGTTGGTCGGGTTGGTTGGCTTGCCCGCCCCGATCGAGGTCAGGGCTCCGTCCGTGATGGCGTGGAGTTTGGCGGCGGCCGTGCCGGAGCGGACGAGGACCAGGAGGCCTTGGTAGAGGGTCAGGAGCTGGGCGGCCGACATCTCTACGTCGAGTTCCGCAGGCAGGAGCTGCTGTGCGCGGGCACGCGTCAGCGCGTCGGCGAAACCGGACTCGATCGTCTCCAGCCCCCGGCGTACGCCGGCCACGGCCTGCGGAACGGTGAACGACTCCACCGCGGTGTTGGTGAGCAGGCACCCCGGATCGGGTTCCGGACCGGCGTGCGCCTCGAACGCCGAGGTGAAGAACGAGCGGATGCCGGCCACCGGGTCCGGGGTCTCCCGTAGGTGGACGCGGACCCGGCCTTCGACCACCTGCTCGTTGTAGGCGTCCAGCGCGGCGCTGAACAGTCCCTCCTTGCTCCGGAACGCCCGGTACAGGCTGCCCGGGTGCATTCCGGTCGCCTCTTCGAGGTCGCGCAGCGAGGCGCCGAGGTATCCGCGACGGCGGAACAGCCGCATGGCGGAGGTCAGTACCTCTCGTTGGTCCCAGACCTGTTGACGACCCATCGACGCTCCCCGTAGTTGAACGATCGCTCACAAACTAGCACGTGCGACGACCCGGCCGGCGCCACACGCTCGGTCAAATGCCGTAATCGCTAAGGAAGATCAGCCGGACACTCAGCCTCGACCGCGTGCGCGGCGGACTGCGCAAGGACGCGCCGAAGCCAGCGGGAGCGGGCGTTGCGGGCGTCCTGGCTGAGCGCCGCCCGTGGCGCGAGGGTGTCGAAGCCGTGGAAGGCTCCGGGCCATACGTGCAGTTCGGCTTGGCCGCCGGCCTGCCAGATCGCATTGGCGTAGGCCACGTCCTCGTCCCTGAAGGTCTCGGCAGACCCGACCTCGATGTAGGCCGGGGGCAGCCCGGACAGATCAGTGGCACGGGCCGGAGCCGCGTAGGGCGACAGGTCCGAGGCCCCGTACCGGTCGCCCAGCAGCGCCTGCCACGCGGTGGCGTTGGAGGTTCGGTCCCAGGTGTCGATGCCGGCCATCTGGTGGCTGAAGAAGGTGGCGTCGCGGTCGTCGAGCATCGGGCAGAGGAGCAGTTGCCCGATCGGTGCGGGCCCGCCCCGATCGCGGGTGAGCAGGGCGAGTGCCGCCGCGAGTCCGCCGCCGGCACTCTTGTAGTACAGCAACGGCAGCGGCCCGGCGGGCCGTGCGCTCACGAGCGTGACGTCCGGCCCGCCCGGCGCTCCCGGCACACGCAGCTCGTCCACCTCGACGCGGCCGTCGGCCCGGAGATCGCGGAGCGTCGGCCTGGGCCGGGCCGCGGCGTCCCGCTCCTGCCGGGCGGCCAGGTTCTCCCGGGTGAACGGCTCCCTCGCCCCGTCGCCCAAGGCCGCCAACGCCCCGCCCAGTTCGGGGTTCGCCGACATGGGCGCCGGTCAGGCCGGCCCTGACCGAGGAGGAGCCCCCGGTCAAGGCCGGACGAGTCCTAGACGAGTCTTTCCGAAT
>NZ_JAGGOT010000079.1 GCF_018614195.1 Streptomyces sp. ISL-43 | reverse complement strand
ACGACTCCTAGAACCCAAGCGGTGCGGCCCGGCCCCTCGGCGCCGCCGCTACGGGCGGAAGCGGACGACCTGCGGGTCGTGGTCGCTGTTCTGGGCCGCGAACTCGGCGTTGACGTGCACGCTGTCGTAGCTGAACTGCTTGATGCCCGGGCTCGTCAGGATCTGGTCGAGGACCTGCGCGTTGCCCTGGTAGACGTACGAGTAGCGCTCGGCCTTCGGCAGCGACTTGATCGCCGCGTACAGCGCCCCGCCGTCCTCCAGCGCCTTCGTCGTGTCCGAGAACTCGAAGTCGTTGATGTCGCCGACGACGAGGACCGCGGCCTTCTTCTCCACCGCGAGGATGTCCTTCACGAAGCCGTTCACCGCCTGCGCCTGCAGCAGCCGCTTGGCCTCGGAGGAGCGCACCGGAGGCTGGTGCGAGGAGGTCAGCCCCTCGTCGCCGCCCTTCGAACCGAAGTGGTTGGCGATCACGAAGACCGTCTTGCCGCGGAAGGCGAATTCGCCGGCCAGCGGCTTGCGGCTGTCCGCCCACGCCGGGTTCGCCGGGTCGATGCGGCCGGGGGAGTGGGTCAGGGCGGCCTTGCCCTTGTCCTTCACGACACCGGTCGCCGTCACGGCGTCGCCCGGGGCGCGCTCGGTGAAGGAGACGCGCGCCGGGTTGAAGAGGAACACCTGGCGGATGTTGCCGCCGGGCTCGCCGCCGTCCTTCTTGTCCTCCGGGTCGACGGTCCGCCACTGGTACGCGGGACCGCCCGCGGCCGCGATGGCCGCCGTGAACTTCGTCAGCGTCTGCTCGGCCGAGACGGTGCCGTCGTTCTTGGCGCCGTTGTCGTCCTGGATCTCCTCCAGGGCGAGGATGTCGGGGGAGGCGAGGTTCTCGACGACCGCCTTCGCCAGGTTGTCGAACTTCTCCTGCGGGTCGGTCGGGTCGAGGTTCTCGACGTTGTACGTCGCCACCGCGAGCTCGTCGGAGGCCTGCGCCTTGGTCTTCTCGGGGGCGAGGGTGCCCGCCTTCACCGTGCCGAGGGTCCGGGCCACCAGGGTGTAGCCGCCGAACTGGTTGAAGTCCAGCGGGCCTTCGGTGGTGCCCACCAGCTTGTCGCCGACGTTGGCCACGGGGAACGGCTGCTGCGCGAGCGGCGCGAGCTGCTGGATCTGCAGGCGGCCGGTGTTCTGCGACTCGTACGAGCCGTAGACCGTGCCGCCGCGCTTGGCGTTGTTCTCCCAGCCCTTGACCGTGACCCACAGCTCCGCGTGCGGGTCGGTGGCGCCGACCACGCGCGAGGTGCCGATCTTGACGCTCATGCCCTCGAGGGACTCGTAGTAGTCCAGGGCGTAGCGCGAGGGCTCCAGCGTGAGGCCGTTGATGCTGCCGGCGGTGGCAGGGTCGCCGGCCGGGGCGTACGCGCACGGGACGGAGTACTCGTCGACGGCGGTGGCCTCGGGCAGGGCGTTGCCCGAGGAGACCACGGTCACGACCGGCTTGGAGATCTGGGTGACCGACTGGTTCCCGGAGTTCAGGCCGCCGGGTATGTACTCGCCGACCGTGCCGGAGACCTTGACGGCGTCGCCGACGGCGACGGTCGGGACCGAGCTGGTGAAGACGAAGACGCCTTCACTGGTGGCGTCGTTGTCGTCGGCGTCCGGGTCCTGGATCCAGAAGCCGCGCGAACCGTACGTGCGCACGCCCGTGACGACGCCCTCGACATCGGTGACCTGCTTGCCGACGAGCGGGGACGTCCGGGTGGTGCCCTGGATGTCGTGGATGCGTATCGGATCGGCGGACACGGCGCCTTCGGCCGCGTCGGCGGTGCCCGCGAGCAGGCCGGTGGCCAGCGCGGTGGCGACGAGGGCCGCGACGGCGGCGGAACGGGGATGCGAGGAGCGCATGGGCAGGAACTCCGGTGTGTGGAGGAGGAGCAGATATCTACGCGCGTCAATTTCCTTCGTGGCCGGCAAAGTTGTCAAGCCCTACAGGGAAGACGGAATCCGACTGTGGGATGAACCAAAGGTGATGGCAGGCCGGACGCACCCCGAGTGCGTCTACGCTGGTGCGCCGTGGGACCGGCCCCGCCCGGGCACGCGACCCCACCCGAGCGACCCGAATGACGCGCGAGGAGAACCGCCCCATGTCCGCAGACTCGCACCCCACACTGCCGCCGGTACGGCTGCCCTCCGACGCGGAACTGGCCCGCGACGCCCTCGCCGCCCCGCTGTTCGCCCGCGCGGTGCGCCTCGCCCGCTGGGCCGGACCGGACACCCGCGTCGACGTCGGCGGCGAACTCGTCGCCGCGCAGCTCCCCGAGGCCGTCGCCCTGCTGGGCCTCGACCCCGCAGACGAGGACTCCGCCGGGTACGCGGGCCAGGCCTGGCGCGTGGCGGTCGACACCGGCCTCGTCGACGTCACCGAACCGGAGGAGGAGGCCGAGGGGGAAGCCGCGACCGGACCCGGGGAGGAGGCGGGCCCCGACGGTGAGTTCGGGACCGCCGAGCCCGGCGAGGACCTGGCGCTGGTGACCGCGGGCACCCCCGGCGACGTGCTCGACCTGTGGCTGGCCGCGCTGGACACGGTGCTCGCCGACGCGGCGGTGCCCGCCCTGGACGACCTCGTCGACGCCCTCGACGCGGGCGGCGAGATCGACTTCGAGCAGCTCGACTGGAACCCGCGCCGCGAGGCCGACTTCCTCGACGGGGTCCTCGCCAATCTCTACCTGCTCGCCGTCGCCGAGGGCGGCACGGCCGACGGGCCGGTCCCGCTACCGGTCCTCGCCGCCTCGATGGTGGTGCCCGACGACATGGGCGATCCGACCGACGCCGTACTGGAACAGGTCTCGGACGCGATGATGCGCCTCGACGACCAGTTCCGGCAGCTGGAGCCGATCGGGCTGGTCGAGTTCCGCCCCGTCGACGAGGAGCTGATGGCGGAGGCCGATGACGAGGCGCTCGCCGCGGGCCCGGTGGCCGACGAGGAGGACGTCTCCCGGTACGGGATGGTCCGCCTGACCCCGCTCGGTCTGTACGGGATCCGGGCGCGCATGCTGGAAGCCGGCATCGAGGCCCCGGCCGTCGGAGACCTGGCGGGCAAGGGCGCCGACGTACTGCTCGACGCGGTCTCCTACTACCCCGAGGGCGCCGCCCAGGCCGAGTTCGAACACTGGCTGGCCGACCGCCCCGTGGCCGACGCCGTCGCGGAACTGCTCGCCGCGGCCCGCGGCGCCGACCCGGGCGCCCCGCTGCGCCGGCTGCGCTGCCAGCAGGCCCTCGCGCAGGCCGGAGCCGACGCCGGAGCGCAGGGCGCGGCGCAGGCCGAGGAGGCGGTCCGCGCGGTGCTGGACGACCCGGAGCTCGGTGGGCTCGCGCGGGTCTGGCTGGCCGAGCGCGGGGTGGCCGGCGTACCGGCCCCGGACGGGACGATGGTGTTCTGGCTGCTGATCGACACGATCGCGGCGCAGCTCGCGGCGGACGGGGAGGGCGACACGCGGGAACTGCCGCTGCTGATCGAGTCGCTGACCGCCCACCACGCCGGCTTCTTCGACCACGTGTGGCGGGTGGAGCACCCGGCGACGGCCTACGTGCTGGAGGCGATGGGGCGGCTGCACCCCGACAAGAAGGCGGCGAAAGAGGCCCGCAAGGCCGCGTTCAAGGCGCGTTCCCGCAACCCGTGAGGCGGTGGTAACAAGCCGTTCCCGAAAGGGAGTCGGCCAACGGGGGCACCGGTAAGGGGGCGGTTCGTTTTCCGGGGTAGTTCAGTCGGCGTTCACGTGCGGGCGGGAGCGTGTGCGCCGACGACCGCACGACAGGCGCACCACCTCCCCACCCCTGGAGACCCGATGCCGCTCAGCCGCAGAGACTTCACCACCCGCACCGTGCTCGCCGGTGCGGGAGTCGCCCTCACGGGAACGGTCGGCGCACTCGCCACCGCCCCCGGGGCCCTCGCCGCCGACGACAGCGCGCCGCAGGACGGGCACGGCCTCGCGCACGGCCCCGGCTACGGCCGGCTCGTCCCCGACCCGGCCGGCATCCTGGCCCTCCCGGCCGGATTCAAGTACCGCGTCATCACCCACAGCGGTGTCACCAAGCTCGACACCGGCGAGATCACCCCGTCCAACCACGACGGCACGGCCGCCTTCGAGGGCCACCGGGGAGTCACCCTCCTCGTCAACAACCACGAGCTGAAGGGCCCCCGCTCGGGCTGGCCGCACCCCGTCCCGCTCACCGAGGGCCTCGTCTACGATCCGGCGGCGTCCGGCGGCTGCACGGTCGTCGAGGTCCGGCGCGGCGGCGAGGTCGCCGAATGGGTGGGCGTCGCCGGCACGTCGACCAACTGCGCGGGCGGCTCGACCCCCTGGGACACCTGGCTGACCTGCGAGGAGAGCGAGGACCTGGCCGGCAAGAACGGTATGACCAAGGACCACGGGTACGTCTTCGAGGTGGATCCGCACGACCGGCGCGCCAACCGCGACCCGAAGCCCGTCAAGGCCTTCGGCCGGTACGCGCACGAGGCCGTCGTCATCGACCCGCGCCAGGGCCACGCCTACCTGACCGAGGACGCCTCCGGCCCCAACGGCCTGCTCTACCGCTGGACCCCGCCGAGCGGCTTCCGCCACGGGCGCGGCAAGCTCCGTACCCTCGCCGACGACGCCGGTGTGCTGGCCGCCGCCAAGTGCTTCGACAGCTCGGGCCTGTTCGTCGACGACCTCTCGCGGGCGACGAGGATCGGGACCACCTACGGGGTCGACTGGGTCCCGGTCGTGGACCGCGACGCCCGCACCGTGGCGGTGCGCAAGCAGTTCGGGGCGGTGGCCGTGACCCGCGGGCGCAAGCTGGAGGGCATGTGGTGGGCCGACGGCGGCGCGTACTTCGTCTCCTCCTACGCCCGCGAGGAGAGCCCGGGCGCGGCGCACGACGGCCAGGTGTGGTTCTACGACCCGAAGCGGCGCACGGTCCGGCTGATGGTCCTGCTCGGGGTGAACGCCGACATGTCGGTGGAGGGCGGGTACGACGGCCCCGACAACATCACGGTCTCCCCGTACGGCGGCCTGATCATCGCGGAGGACGGCTCGGGGCTCCAGCACCTGTTCGGCGCGACCGAGTCGGGGCGGACCTACCCGCTGGCCCGCAACGAGATGAACCTGGGGACCGCCGAGGAGCCGGAGTACTCGGAATTCACGGGCGTCTGTTTCTCGCCGGACGGCCGGACGCTGTTCGCGAACCTCCAGGACCCGGGCATCATGCTGGCCATCACCGGGCCGTGGCGGCGCGGGCACTGAGCGGCGACCTGCCGGCCCGCGCGCCGAGCGGGGACGTGCGGGAATGAGGAGAGCCGCCGGGCCCTCGGGCTCCGGCGGCTCTCCTCGTCATCGGTTCGTTCTGTTCAGCTGTTCATCGGTTCGGCTGGATCACTGAGCTTCGGCGCGGCTGGCCGCGGCCCACTCTTCGAGGAGGAATTCGTACGCCTCGGAGGGCCACTCGCCGTCCACCCGGCTCTCGACGAGGCGCCGAATCGCCTCGTTCGCCTCGGCGGCGGACGGGCGCGCGGGACCCGCGGGCTGGAGTGTCTGGTGCATACGTACAAGGCTACGGGCGGGCACTGACAGCCACCTCCGCATTAAGGGTGGAACAGATCACCCGGACGGGGGTGTCCGTCGCTCCATGTGCCCGCCCACCTGCTCAGAGTGCCTGCGCGGCGGGCTTGACCATGCCGCGCACTGTGCGCGACTTCACAAACTCGCCCATGGCCGTCATCTCCCATTCGCCGGAGAACTGCTTGATCAGCTTCGCCATCAGCACGCCCGTCTGCGGCTCGGCGCTGGTGAGGTCGAAGCGCACCAGCTCCTCGCCGCTCGCGGCGTCGATGAGGCGGCAGTAGGCCTTGGCCACCTCGGTGAACTTCTGGCCGGAGAAGGAGTTGACCGTGAAGACCAGGCCCGTCGCCTCGGCGGGGAGCCGGCCGAGGTCCACGACGATCACCTCGTCGTCGCCCGCGCCGTCACCGGTGAGGTTGTCACCCGAGTGCTTGACGGAGCCGCCCAGGATGGACAGCTTGCCGAAATAGCAGCTGTCGATGTGGTTGCGCTGCGGGCCGTAGGCGATGACCGAGGCGTCGAGGTCGATGTCGCGGCCGCGGAACGCCGGCTCCCAGCCGAGGCCCATCTTGACCTGGGAGAGCAGCGGGCGGCCGCCCTTGACCAGGGAGACGGTCTGGTTCTTCTGGAGGCTGACGCGGCCCTTGTCGAGGTTGATCTTCCCGGCGCCGGGAGCCGGCGCGGGCGCGGCGGGCGGTACGGGGGCGACCGGTGCGGGAGCCGGGGTCGCCGCGGGCGCGCCGCTGCCGAGCCAGGGGGAGGCCGGGTACGCGGGCGGGGCCGGGGGAGCCGGCGGCATGGGTGGGGCGACGGGCGCGGGGGCGGCGGCCGCGGGAGCCGGCTCCTCGTCCACCGAGACCCCGAAGTCGGTGGCGATGCCGGCGAGGCCGTTCGCATAGCCCTGGCCGACCGCGCGCACCTTCCACACGCCGCCGCGCTGGTAGACCTCGACGACCACCAGGGCGGTCTCTGCGCCGAGCTGCGGCGGGGTGAAGGTGGCGATCACCGCTCCGCTGGCGGCGTCCCGCACGGTCGCGGTGGGCTCGACGCCCTGGAAGGTCTGACCGGCCGCGTCCGGGCTGGCGGTGACCACGATCCGCTCGATGCCGGGCGGCACCGAGCCGGTGTCCACCGTGATCGAGTCCGGCGCCGTACCGCCGCCGGACCGGTAGCTGACGCCGGGGCCGGCGGGCTGGTTGTAGAAGATGAAATCGGCGTCGGAGCGCACCTTGCCGTCGGCGGCGAGGAGGAGCCCGGACACGTCGAGCCGCACCGGGGCAGCCACGTCCACCGTCACCCGGACGGTATTGAGCGGCAGGTTGGAACCAGGGGTCATAGCGGTCATGCCGGGAGAACGACCGAGGGTGCTTTGCCGTTCCCTTGCTTTCGCACGAGATTCCAGGCGGGATTCCGGCCGGGAGCCGGCCCGCTCAGCCCCGGTTGCGGGGGTGGTTCTTGGCCATCCGCTCGTTGCCGAACTTGTAGGCGCCCGTCCACCGGGCCATCACGAGCTGCGCGTCGCCCGCCTCGACCTCGGCCAGGAACTTGTCGGCCCGGCCGCCTCGAAGGGTGGCCGCGGACCGGCCCTGGTGGGTGATGGCGACGGCGTGGTCGCCCAGTCGTTCGTACGAGAATCCGTGCGGTTTCGGCATGGGGCGCAGCCTGCCGCCCCCGGTGCGGGGGCGGCAAGGCATTAAGCGTCTCGCGTCAGCCGCTCCTGGTCACGGACGGCCGGTGGTGGCCGGGGTACACGTGGTCGGGGGTCACGATGCCGGTGACCGCCTCGCCGAAGAACGCACTGGGCTCCCTGCCGTCGTGCAGGACGTCGGTGTTGAGGAGGACGACCATGGTCGCCCGCGCCTGTGGCAGGTAGACCACCAGGCTCTCGTACCCGGGCAGCGAGCCGTCGTGGCCGATCCAGCCCTGGACGTCGAAGATGCCCAGCCCGTAGCCGGCGCCGGGAATGCCGATCGGGGAGGTCTTCAGGCGCTCGGCCTGGGTCGCGGGCGTCAGCAGCGTGCCGGTGGCGAGGACGCGGGCCCAGCTGCGCAGGTCCTGGAGGTCGGAGATGATCGCTCCCGCGGCCCAGCCCCAGGAGGGGTTCCAGTCGGTCGAGTCCACGATCTTGCCCGAGGTGGACTGGTCGGTGTAGCCGTGCGCGTGCGGTTCGGGGAACTCCGCCCCGGTCGGGAAGAGCGTGTGGCGCAGACCGGCCGGCTCCAGGACGTCCTTCGCGATGACCTCGTGCAGCGGCCGGCCGGTGACCTTCTCGATCACCAGGCCGAGCAGGATCAGGTTGGTGTTGGAGTAGTCGAACTTCTCGCCCGGCGCGAACTGCGCCGGGTGCTTGAAGGAGTAGTCGAGCAACTGCTGCGGCGTGAAGGGACGTTCGGCGCCGGTGTCGAGCACCTTGTTGAAGTCCTCGTCGTCGCTGTAGTTGAAGAGCCCGCTGCGCATGCCCGCCAGCTCGCGCAGGGTGATGCGGTCCCCGTCCGGAACGCCTGGGACGTACTTGCCGATCGGTCGTCCAGGCCGAGCTTCCCCCGGTCGACCAGCTCGAGGAGCGCGGTGACCGTGAACGTCTTGGTCTCGCTGCCGATGCGCATGTACAGATCGGTCTTCATGGGCGCACCGGTGGCCTTGTCCGCCACGCCGAAGGCCCTCGCGTAGCTTCCCTTGCCGGGGGCCCACAGGCCCACGATGACGCCCGGCACCCGCGTCTCGTCCATGACCCGGCGCACCGCCGCGTCCAGTTGCGCCGCGACGGCCGGCGTGAGCTGCGGGAAGTCCGTGTCGCCGTCCGGGGAGGGGACGGCGGGAGCGGAGGGCGCCGGGGCGGTCGCCCCGTACGCGGAGCCCGCAACAGCCGGGGCGATGAGAAGACTCGCGGCGGCGACGGCCACGCAGGCCCGGCGCAGCCGCATGCGGCTCGGCCTCACGGCATGGCCTCCTGTCGTACGACGACCAAGGCGACAGCACGGCACGGCACGGCACCAGCCACCAGCCTAGTGCTGCTCCGCACAAG
>NZ_JAGGOT010000007.1 GCF_018614195.1 Streptomyces sp. ISL-43 | reverse complement strand
TCATGAACGATCGAGGCTAGCTCATCACGGGGCCCAGGGTCGAAATGGTCTCCATGTTGGACGGTTCCAGTAGCGGCGCGCATCCTCGGAAACCACCACCAGAGCGGGCGCCGGGGCCGGGGCCGGAGCGGGTCGCACACGGGCACGCTCCGGCTCCCGGGCCGCCGCCGGCTCCCGCCCTGCTCCCGCCTCCGCGGCCGGAAGGCGCCTCGGCACCCGTGGCCAGCGCACCAGCCGTCGGCGAGGTCTCGGCCGCGTGCACCGCCGAGGTCCGCGATCTGTGGGCGCCGCCGCCCACTGCGGCGGCCCCCGCGGCGCGCGCGTCGGTGAGCAGCCGGGTCACGTCCACGCCCTGGCCGGCCAGGGCGGTCCATCGCGGCGGCCATGTCGGGCCCTGCCGGGGAGGCGAGCAGTACGTCGCGGTAGCAGAGGGCGGGAAAGTGCAGCTCAGCAGGACACTGCCTCGATGGCGGAGACAACCAGCGCGGGTAGGTGGTCGATCGCGTGCTGCAGAAGGCCCTCGATCAGAACGGCATGCTGATTGTTGTCCACGGCGATGAGGCGGGCCCATGCGGCTGGCTCGTAGCGGACCAGCATCGAGAGCGGGTAGAGGACGGGACCACCAAGCCATCAGGAGGTGCGGTTCGCCTATGGTCGGAGGGGGCGCGGGCAGGAACCACCGCCGGCGACCGTCTGCCCGGGTGAGGCTGCGCAGATAGTCGAGGCGCTGCTCAGCGGGTTCGGGCCCTTGGGGGATGAGCCAGCTCACCGCGAGCTGTCCTGCGCCTTGACCGGGGCGGTGGAAGTCGGGGGTGCCGCCAGGGCTGAGGGTTTGGCGCACGTAGTCGTGGAGCTGGGCCAGGCCCGGGTACTTCGTGAGGAACGCGGCCAGGGTCTGGGCTGTGCCGTCGTCGATGACCCAGTCCGGGATGCCGCAGACGGCTATATGCAGCAGCGGGTGGGGCCCCTGGATACCATCGCCGTCGGCGTACAGGGCGGGATGCTGTTTCCTCCCGGTCAGTGGCCTGCCGGCGTTGACCGGGAGGGAGTCCCAGGCATCTTCGAGGCGCAGCGGGTGGGCTCCCCACAGAGGAGAGTTGAGCAGACGGCTCAGCCTTGCGAAGCTGGCGCGTGAGGATGCCTGGTCGGTGCGGATCTCTATATCCGCGAAGGGCTTGTCGAAGCCGCTGGCGTGGATACCGTGCCCGCCCAGTACCCATTCCTGACCACTGAGACCGACCGCCGCCGCCGCGATCGCGCGGCCGGCTTGGCTGAGCCCGTAGAACGTGAGCAGAGGCCGGGTCGCCGGGCCCACCACCGCGGCTGCGCGGAACAACTGCTCGGCCTGTTCCAGGGCTGCCCGGTAGGTCTTGCACCGGCCTCCACTTTGCGCTTTGCCGGGCGGCTCGGACCGACTCGCCCGGAGCTTTTGCCACGCCACGTCGGAAACCGCCTGTATGTGCATGGAGGGACGCTACCTGTACAGCTTGCGGCTGGAGCGGAATCTGACCCAACAGCCCGGGTGCAGCTGCGTCGGCTGAGGGCCGCCTTGTCTACCGCCCCATCCAGGCGCCAAAGCACTCCACCAGGCCGTTGTAGAACTTGTCGCCAGGGACGGAACCTGGGTTCTTGCTCGCATCGTAGAAGCCGACGTTGGTAAATGTGGCCGACGCTGAAGCATTCAAGTTCTTGAAGAACGCAAGCTTGCCTCGGCCGAAGCCGACAAAGAGCCAGAACACACCCAGTGTCGCCGTGTTCTGGAGCAGTGAGCGGAACGCAGCCTTGTCCCATGGTTCGTCCCCGACCTGAACGATCACGAAGGCCGGGTCGGCGGCGCCGCTCTCCTGGTAGTGCCCGACCGCTCGACGCATGGCTTCCGAATGAGGACGCCCCCACACCCCCGAAGCCGGGCCGGAACCCGACCCGGACCAAACGCCCACCGAGCCACCCGCACCGGCGCCCGCCGGGAATACCCCGCCGCCGAAGTCCGCGGCCGCCTCCACCCTGGGCGGCGGGCAGGCGGTCCTGCGGGCACGGACGCCCTCGGTGCACCTCCGCAAGTTCAGTGGGCCTGCGTGACGCCGAGCCCGGCCAGGGCGTGACAGGCCTGCTTAGGGGCTCCCCGGGGAAACTGTCAAGCCCCGACATGCAGCGGCATGACACATTTCGCCCGCTCGGGCTGAATAGAAGTACAGGCTCACACGGAATACGCAGCCCACCCGCATCATCCGCACACAGCACCCACGGCCCGATCCGGCCGACATTCCACCCCCAAAACGCCCGAGCACCCGTCTCAGAGGAGTACCTCCCGTGAACCGCACCTGGACCCGCCGTCTTGTCCTGCTCACCGCATCGACCGCCCTCGCCGCAGGAGGCGCCTCCCTGTCCACCACCGCCAGCGCCACCCCCACAACGCACCCCGCCACCGCCATCACAGCGGACGGCGAGTACGAGGGGAAGAGCCTCCTGGAGGGCGGCGGCGGCGGAGATGCAGGGTACCCGATACCCACGATGGGCTACATGTACCAAAAATGGGGCAGCCACACCGTCCACAGCACCCTGTGACAGCAACCACCCACCCCTCAACAGCAACCGTGACGCCATACCCCAGCGACCACACCCCGCCTTCACGGGTGGTCACCCAAAACCTGGGTGACCACCGCAGCACCTCACCGACCAGCCCCCTCTTCTCTCAGCCAGCCGCCGCAGCCGGCCCCTGACCGAACCGGGGAACATCCTCCACGCTCACGTCCAGACGCAGCCGCTTGAACCGCAGCGGATGCCGGAAGACCCTGCCCCGGTCCACCGCCCGGTCCGCGCACACCTCCGCCACCAGATCCGGGCGGACCAGCACCGAGTCCAGAACGTCGCGGCTCCACCACGCCGCCGCGAACCGCACGCCCTCCAGCGCGGCCCCGAGCTCGCGCCGGGCGGCGGGGCCTGGACGGGTGCGGCGAGGGCGAGCGGCACGGGGAACTCCACCCGCCCCCCGCCAAGGGTGACCCGGCACCGTGAATTGATTGGGGGGCGCAATGCTCAAGCGCGCACGCTGCGAATCGTCGAGGACGCATTGAAATGCGGGGACGGCACGCTGCGGCTGATCGTCTTCATGGGAGCGGCCACCTGCGCCGCACTCACCCTCGGTGGTGGCGCCTGGCTCGCGGGTCTGCTGTAGCGGTGCTGAGGCGCGATCCAGATTTTTCGGAGTTCGGCGGTCTGAGGATGTCGAGAACGTGCCACCGGCTCCGTCCCAGGAACATCAGCGGCCACCACCGGCCGCACGAGGAAGAAGGAGAAACCAGCATGGCGATTCAGCGGATGGACAACGTCGGCATCG
The DNA here is from genome assembly GCF_018614195.1 of Streptomyces sp. ISL-43. GTDB lineage: Bacteria > Actinomycetota > Actinomycetes > Streptomycetales > Streptomycetaceae > Streptomyces. The sequence goes on along the minus strand of NZ_JAGGOT010000007.1, from coordinate 10,393 downwards.
TCGTCGAGGACATGGACGCCGCCATCGCGTTCTTCGTGGAACTCGGTATGGAGCTGGAGGGCAGGGCGGAGGTCGAGGGCCTCTTCGCCGACCAGTGCACCGGACTCGACGGCGTCCGCTGTGACATAGCGATGGTCCGGACCCCGGACGGTCACAGCCGGCTCGAGCTGGCGAAGTACCGCAGCCCCGCGGTGATCAGCGCCGGGCCGCGCAACCGGCCGCACAACCTTCTGGGCACGCACCGCGTCATGTTCGCCGTCGACGACATCGAGGACACCGTTGCCCGCCTGCGCCCCCACGGCGCCGAACTCGTCGGCGAGATCGCCCGGTTCGAGGACAGCTATCTGCTCTGCTACATCCGCGGCCCGGAGGGCATCATCGTCGGACTGGCCGAGCAACTGCGCTGAGAAGGAGGAACCGAACCATGCAGCCGAACGAGATCATCAAGGTTCTGAACCGCCCGATCAGCCAGGAGCTGCCAGCCCGTGACGTGACCCGCCTGGCCTACGTCGCCAAGGACAGAACCCCGCGCAACGTACCGATCGCCTTCACCTGAGACAGGTCGCACCTCGTCATGTGTACGACGAAGAACGCGCCCAAACTCCCGTGGCCACCCTCGCGCACAGGCTCCTGAAACGACGGCACCAGTAGGTGAGACACATCTGAATGTCTGGAGAACCATCGAACATTTGCTCCGCGGCGAAGCCGCTCGCCAGGACGCCGGAGCCGGGGACGGACGCGGCGGCCTGGGCGAGCATCGGCTCGAAGGGAGGGAACAGAGCCACTCGGGATGGCCTCCTTCACCGCCTGCTCCGAACCTGGCAGCCACAGCCTGTCCCCACGCAGGCCGCAGGGCACGACGGGCGCGCCCACAAAGCCCTGCCGATCAGGCTCCCGGGTGGATCGGCTTACGCAGCGACGCCAGCGGCCGTGCTCGACACTCCGAGCAGAGCGGATTCCCGCCGACCCCATATCGACAACACGTTCGATGACTTCTCTGCACCTTCAGCTGTCTCGACGCGCGCAACTGGTACCAGCTAGGTCAAATAGCCATATGGCTGCGACGGGGGCCTCCCGGGCCGGAGCGCGCAGCAAGCAGCTGCATCAGATCGCGGCCCGGAGACGGCGGCGAACACCGTCCCGCGCCCGCGCTCCGTTGGGGTCGAGGCAGCGCGGGCAGCGCCGCCGGGCAGGCGAACGGCCGCCTGCCATCTCCGGCAGGCCGGCCACCAGCGCGGCGCCCCGCGAGCGTACGGCCTGGTTGACGCGGTTGGAGCGGGCCGCCACCCTTCTGGCGGCCTTGAGCGCAATTGCCGTTGTCGGCTTCACTTGGAAATCGATCACACAGGTCAACAGCGAGCAGGCCCTTGCCCGCGAAGAACAGATCACCGAGCGGTATACCGCTGCCGTCGAGAACCTCGGCAACAAGGGCTCCGAAGATGTACGCCTCGGTGGCGTCTACGCTCTCCAACGCCTCATGAAGGACTCTCCGCGTGACCAGGCCACCGTGATCGACGTACTCTCATCATTCCTCCGTTCCCACAGCAAGAAACCGAAGCCAGGGGATGGTAAGACGCGCCTGAACAGCGACGTCACCGCGGCACTCACTGTTCTCACATCCAGAGACAGTCGCAATGACGGCACCACGCGCGTCGACCTGTTTGAAGCCGACCTGCCTAGAGCCAAACTGGCCGGTGGAGATCTGAGCAACGCCAACCTGGACAGGACGGACCTGCACAACGCGAATCTGCGCGGCGCGCTCCTGTACGACGCGACACTGGGCGGCGCGGACCTGGCCCCGCGCGGGGTCACGGCCCGATGGAGGGCGCCGGACGGCGCAACGGCACATGGGCCGGGGGCGGCAGGGCTTACCGCGACGCGGCGAGCCGGCGCATCGCCGTACCCGTCAGCTCGGCCGTACTCCACCCCCGGCCGGCCCGCGCGCACCAGCAACCCGCCGCGTTCCAGCTGCGCCAACTGGTGGGCAAACGCTGCTCGTGCTGGAGAGCCCCACCATCGGCCCAAGCTCACGCATGGCCGAACCCGTGCCGTGGGCGGCCATGTGTTGCCGACCACCTCAAGGATCCGGCGACGGCGGGCAGTGAGCCAGATCACGTCGCCCTCCCCCATGTACGCACCCGGGCCTGACACAGCAGCTCCACCCGGCCCATCGGCGAACGGCCTGGTACACCCCACATCCGCAGTAACGGGCTCGCGACCGTCTGATTACTCGGGGGCGTTGTGTCGTTGTGGCCCGAAGCCTCTGTGGAAGTTGGCGGCTACCGTCCTGGAATGAGCGTCGACAATCGTCCGGCCGAGTCACCCCTGCCAGCCCGCTGCGCCAAGTGTGCCCATCTCCACCGGGGCCTACGGGAATACGCAGGCGAACACAGCGGCACATCCGACCGTACCTGCGCATCGCCTCATCCCCGGGTACGTCTCGCACGGCATGTTGCCAACCACCACTTGGAGCTCGTACCCGCCTGGACGGAAGAATGCGAACAGTGCAACGCACTCAGGCTTGCCCTCCTGCTCACCGCGCAGGAGGGGTTGCTCGGAGCTGGTGCTGCGCGAGCCGGCGCGGAACACCGAGCGCTTCACCTGTTTGACTCATGACACAACTTCCCCTGACCCTCTCTGCTGCCCTCCACCTGCAACCAGGCCCGACCGGTCCGCTTTCGGCCCCGCGGACGGCACCACTGCTGGCCGAACTACCAGGTCCTACACGTCGTGGGACCGCTGCGGACCTGAGATGGCCCGAGGTGACCCCCGGAGTGCGGACACAGGGGGTTCACTCCGGTTCGTTCGGATGGTGTGACTAAGACAATGGAGGAGCTGAAAATGACTCCCCGAGATCGGAGCAGGGTGCTGAGCCGATGACTGAAACGCCATCCACGATGCAGATGGCCTCTTTTGCGGCCTGGCGGGATGGTGCCCCGCACTCGGGCAGCCAGGCCGGTCGGCACTACGTAACCCTGGCTGAGCTTCTGGTCCGACTGGGGAGTTACGGACTCGGTCTCACCTGGAAAGCGAAGTGACACCCGGCCTATGACGCGCATGGCCGGGCACACCGCTTGCACCCGCAACGTCCGCTGGGGGGGCGGTTAGCTATTCGTTTAACCGGTGATCTCGAACGTCGGAATCTGGGGGGCCAGCCTGCACGACAGCCAGGCCCTTGGGCCCCTCGTCCGGGGCATACCGCCCATCCGCTCCCGCCCCAGCCGCCGACGGCTCAAGCCCGGGCAGCGACGGGACGAACCTGCGGCTTCAGGTGTGAAGGCGGCTGTTGGAGCCGTCCTGGTCGCCGGCGCTGTCGTCGTTGAACCAGTAGTCGCCGGCCGCCAGGTACCGGAACGTCTGGGTGGTTCCGCTGGGTAGCTCGACCGTGACGGCACGCTTGCCGTCCTTGCGGGGCTTGAGAGTGTGGGTGCCGGGCTGCCAGTGGTTGAAATCGCCCACCACGCTGACCGGGCCCGGCGGAGTGTCGGCGGGCAGGACGAAGGTGACCGCGGTGCGGTCCTTGCGCAGCGTGCGCTCCAGCATGAGTGAGCTCCTGACGGCAGCGGATGGGGGTACGGGCACATCGTCGGCGGCGGAAGAGCCGGTCGCACGCCGACGCCGCCACCCGCGTCCGACCATCACCCACCCACCACGCTCAGTGACATAAATGGTGCGGAATGTCACCTTGAGTGTCAGTGTGAAGTGGAGGAATCCGTCACGCATCACAGAGGAGTCGCCGTCATGGGCGGTATGAAGGACAAGCGCCAGGAGCCGGGCAAGGGCCGCGAGGAGCAGCAACGCCCGCACGGCGAGGGTCAGGACCCCATCCACCCCGGCTCAGGCGAGGCCGCCCGGGGCAAGAGCCTCGAGGAACCCAAGCCGCGCCGCCAGGACGAGATGCAGCGCGAGCGCGATGAGGACGAGACGCGCGACGACAAGGCCTGACCCGCCCGAGCCGTCACGCCCACGCACACAGGACCCGGCCGGACCCCGAAGTCACCATCACACCGGCCGGGTCCTGTCATGTGCGCGCCCCGAGCCCCGAACCGGCATGACTCCATCTGCAGCAGTGGCCGCCGTCGACGCGGTCTCCCGGCACGTCGCCGAACACGCCCCAGCCGCCCGCCGCCGGGGAACGCCGGTTTCGTCTCAGTCGTCCTCGTCCGTGTCGGGCAGGACGATCTCGACGGGGGCGGGTGATGGCCCAGGTGGCGGCGGCTTCGAGCTGGATGAGGCTGAGCCCGGTCTCCTTCGCGAGCTGCTCGTTGCTGAGGCCTTCGGGGTGCTGAAGCCGGGCCCGGATAATCTTGTGGACCCAGAGTTCGGCGTTGACGACAGGCCGCGGGCGGTACTGCTGCTGCAGCTCGGCGAGATGTTCAGGGCTACAGGCGATCAGGAGCCGCTGCCCGTCCAGCTGGCGGGAGACTGCGCGTTTGAGGCAGCGTTGCGCGTCACGGGTCGTCTTGCCTTCGGCGATCCTGCGGGCGATGTAGGCCTTCGTGACCGGTCCAGCCGCATCCGGATCAGCGTGATCGTGTGTAAGGCGCGGTTCAGCTGCCGGTCGCCACTGCGGTTGATCCGGTGGCGGTTGGTCCGCCCGGAGGACGCGGGGATCGGCGCCACGCCGGCGAACGAAGCGATGGCCGCCTCTGAGGGGAATCGGCCGGGGTGCGACCAGCTCACCAGGATCTGGGCAGCAGTGACCGGGCCGACCCCTAGCATGTCCAGGAGCTCGGGAGCCATCTGTCGCACGAGGGTGAGGATCTCGCCCTCAAGGTCTTTGGCCTCGGCCTGCAGGGTTTGGACGCGCTGAGCGGTGGACCTCAGGGCCCGGACGGTCATGCGGTGCTCGACCGCCGGGGAGCGGTACGCGCAGGCTTCCGCCGGCTCCTCGAGGACCGGGCACAGCGCGCACGGGACCGCGCGGACTTCGCTGCCGGATGGCTGCCCCGCGCCTAGCTGTGCGACCGCACGGCCGCGGCCCTGCGCGGAGCGGCTTCCCGCGCTCGGGCCGCCCCGGCGGCGCGGTGGGATACGGCGGAGTCACGCAGGGAGCGGCGTAGCAGCTGGGTGGGACCGCTGCGGTTTCCGTTGCGGTCCGCGGGCGGGTACAGGGCGTCGATGAGGTCCAGGAGGCGACGCGGCTGCGGCTGCCAGTTGTAGGCGAAGAAGGCGATGCCGCGCCCGTCGAGACGGCGGACGAAGGCGGTCAGGGCGTGCAGGCCGGTGACGTCCATGAACGTCAGGCGCTGCATGTCGCAGGCCACCACGGTGACGCCGTCGAGGCCGGCCTGCACCTCGTCGAGGGCGGATCTGGTCTCCAGGTCTAGCTCCCCGGCCGGGGAGAGGTGCACGGTCGGCCCGTAGCGCCTCATCATCATGCGGAAGTCCATGTCGTACCACCTCGCCGCGACCGGGGGGCTTGATGCGTGCCCGCTCGGATCCGGGCACGCGACGGCCCCAGTCGATGGTCGCGCTGCTGAGGGGCCGTCCGCAAGCCCGCCCCTCCGGAACGGGGCCGGCCCGGGGTGCTTCAAGGGGAGGGGTCCCACGCCCTCGGGGCCGGCGCCGCGCCACTCCACGAGGTCGGGGTCGGTGAGGTCCACGTCCTCGGCGTTCTCCAGCCCGGCCGTGGCAAGGAAGACACGGATGTCGGCCGGGCGGCACGCGACCCCGATCGCGACGCTGTCGTAGCGCACCCGGCGCCACCCCTCCTCGTCTGGCGGATAGACGATCAGCTTGGCGGCCATGGGCTCAGCCTCGTCCCCAGCCGCCCCTCCGCCTGACCCGCACACGGGGCCACCACCTGGTGGCCGTCGCGGACACCTGGCGAGCGCTCAACGAGGGCGGGTATCCGCGCCCCAAGTACCTTCAGGGGAAGATTCCCGCCGGTTTGGACAAGGACAAGCACAACGCGATCCTCGTCGTGTGGGACAACTGCAGGTCGCAGGCCTGAGCCCCCAGCGCCCCTGAGAGAGCCCGGACGTGCGACCCGTCCACGGAGCACTCGTCCAGGTCCAGCAGGTCGGCGTGGCGAAGCTCGCCAACAGAGCGGTGTGTAGGCGTGGCCAGACGCCTGCCTCCGTCCAGTCGTGCAGTCGTACAGTCGGCGCCAGGCTGTCCCCCCGGGCAGCCCACAGTCTCCGGGGGGACATCGCGCCATGCGACACCCGCCCGCAGCACGTACATGACGCCAGCGAGTGCCGCCCGGTCAGGAACAGGCAGCCGCAATGTGCCCTCGGACGAACAGCGCACCCAGCAACTGCAAACGGGACAGCGACAAGATGGCGAGGAGAGAAAAAGCCACTGACGCATCCCATGTCGCCGACCGCTCACAATCTGAAGTCTTCCGACACGTACCCGGGCGGGACTAAGTACGGGGGTGGTTACGCGGACGTCACCCGCGGTCCGGGGGGCGGCGGCTGCCCGGGCCGTGCGCGCAGGATGACGCAGCCGTGCTGGACTGCCATTTCGTCGTGGACGCGCTGAGGGGATGGGGACCTCAGCCTTCGTCGCAACGCCGCGCGGGGGCCCTGTGGTAGCTGAGGTCCAACGCTGCCCCGGTTGCCTTCCTAGCCCGCTCTTCGCCGAGGAGACGCGCGAGGTGGGCGCGTGTCTGATGAGCTGCGCGGAATTCGTCCGCGAGCCGGTGGGGGTTGAGGGCGCCGACTTCGCCCGCGAGGTACAGCAGACGCTGCGGCTGCGGCCTCAGTCCGGTGACCAGGAGAGCAGTACGCGTCTTTCGACTGCGTTCCCGCAGGGTGAGGACGAAGTGGAGGCCGGTCAGGTCCATGAAGGACACGCCCCTCATGTCCAGGACCACCGCCGCACGTGCCGGCAGGGAGTCCACCAACAGGTTCAGATCCGATTGCACGGCGGAGTCGACGTCCCCTTCCAGGGTGACGACCGCCGCTCCCCCGATGGCCTCGACCGTCGATTCGAAGGATCCCATGACTACTCCCTGGTAGAACCGGCTCGCCCCGCCCCTGTTGTGACACTCCGGGGCAGCTGTACCGCTTCTCCATGTCGGGCCCTACCCAAATCTCCCCCGCCGGCTTCCCCGCGGACGTGGAGACCTGTTGGCCGGCTCGCTCATGTGCCGCGTTGCTGGTCGCTGTGGTCGCGCAGGCGTCGGGTGTGTTCGCGTATGGCGTCGACGCGGTGGGCGAGGTCTCCGTGGCCTGGGTGCAGGTCTTTGTGGGTGGCTGACAGTGGGTCCAGGAGACGGGCCGCGTCGTGGTGACCCAGCGCGTCGCTGAGCTCGCTGATCCTGCCGCCCGCGCTGGGAGAGAGATCGGTGAGTCCCGTGATCTGGCCGGCCAGCTGCCGCAGCGCGGCGGCGTTCTCGCGGGCCCAGGCAGTGACGCTGCGGTCGGCCGCGCGCCGGTCACGGACGGCCTGGACCCTTTGTTCGCCGGTGGAACCATCCTCCACTCCGGGGCGAAGGCGCAGGTACCGGCGCTCGGCGGCCTGCCTGCTGGCGACTCCGAGGGGTTCGGCAAGATCGGCCCAGCTGGCACCGGCCGCCCTGGCGGTCTCGATCAGGCCGCTCTCCCACCCGGCGAGTTCCTCGCGCACCTCGCGCAGGAGCAGGAGCGAGGCCAGGACGTGCTGCGGCCCCTCCCCCGGCCCGGCAATCGGCGCGGGCCCGGCACCCGGGCCGGCGCCGGCCGCCTCGCGTACAGCGGCCTCGATGTTCCTCAGTGCGTCCGCGGCGGCGAGGAATGAGACCGGCCCCGGACCGTTGGGTGTCCCTGTCACAGGTCTTTCAGCTGCGGTCATGAGCCCTCCTCAGCCATGTCATCCATCAGGCGACACCATAGTTGTCATCATTTGGATGACATGTTACAACGGAAACACGTTGAAGCGCATTGGCAGTTTCTGCCGCAACCAACTGGAGGTGTTTCGCGATGTTGATGCGCACTGACCCGTTCCGCGAACTCGACCGGATCACCCAGCAGCTCGTCGGCCCGAACGGGACCTGGTCGAAGCCGTCGGTGATGCCGCTGGACGCGTACCGGGAGGGCGACACGTACGTGATCGCCTTCGATCTGCCGGGCGTCAGCACCGACGCGATCGACATCGACGTCGAGCGGAACCAGCTCAGGGTCAAGGCCGAACCGCGCCCCACGGCGAAGGCCGAAAGGGTCCAGATGGAACTCTCCGAGCGGCCCCTGGGCGTCTTCTCCCGCCAGATCATGCTGGCCGACACCCTCGACACCGAGAACATCGAGGCGGACTACGACGCAGGTGTCCTCACCCTGCGCATCCCGATCGCCGAACGCGCCAAGCCCCGCAAGATCTCCATCAGCGGCGCGGGCGACCGCAAGCAGATCTCCGGCTGAAGCCGGCTAAGGCGCCCGGCCCAGCCGGTCCGAGCGGCGGAGGACGGGAGAGCACCTCCCCCCGGCATCCCGTCCTCCGCCCCCTTCGCGTCACGTCACCGAGGGAGGCATGAAGCAATGACCCTGCTCCGGGAAGCGTTCCTCGAACACGTCCAGGAACGCGGCGAATACATCACTGTCGAGGAAGCCGACCGCGCGGCCCGCATCGTCCTGGCCCTTCTCGGCGCCCACCTCGTCGGCACCGACCGGGCCCAGCTCGCAGCCCGCCTGCCCGAGGCCTACGCACTCATCCTGCTCAACCCACTCCGGGCGAGCGAACCACTCACCACGGACCGGTTCGTGCGGGCGACCGCGGCCTGGATCGAAGGCGCCTCGCGCGCCACAGCGACATGGGACGTCAGCGCCGTACTCAGCGTCGTCGCCGACGCCGCGGGCGACGACCTCACCCAACGCCTCCTGCTCCAGCTCCCGCCCGGCTACGACCTCCTCTTCGGCCGGCCCCAACACAACTGACCACGGCGGTACGGCGCGCTGGGCCTCGCCCACCCTGGGCAACTCCACCCGCCCCGGGCACCCGGCCGCCACGGGGCGCCCCCTGGCTGCGGTGCCCTACTGCCGGTCGCGACCGTGCTGCGGAACACGGGCCTCATTACCACCAGCCGCCGAGGCGGGTCCGCGCTGCACCTCATCACCCCCCCCCTCGGGCTGGCCCTGCTGCGGACCGGTGCCCTGACGGAACCGTGAGGCCCGAGGGCACCGCGGCGTCAGACCAGTGGGCGCGGCGTCGCCCTGCTCGGGTGCCACCGGACACTCGTGCCGAGGTGCGCGAGGCGCCGCGCCTGCCGTCCCGCCGCCCTTTAAGCCGTGACCTAAGAGGTGGACCGCGGGTGGCCGACCCGCCCAGGATGGGAAGCCGCAACCGGCTCATCCCATTCTGGAGGTCGCATGAAGACTCATCTCGCTGCCGCCGTCGGTTCCGTCGTGCTGACCGCGGGCACCTTGCTGGGCGCTCCCGCCGCCGGCGCGCAGACCGCCGCCTACCCGACCACCGCTTTCGACGTTACGTACGGGGCCAGCTACGTCCGCGGCACCCTGACCTGGTACAACCGGTCGGTCGGGGCTGATGGAACACTCCGGGCCGTCGGCTGCCGCAGTGCGTGGTTCGGCGCGTACGGTGCCTCTGGCAACGAGCTCGGCGCCGGTAGCACCGGCACCAAGTGCGACGGGACGTATCCGTTCAAGATCGGAATCCCTGCGGATGTGCCCGGTGGGGCCGCGTATGTCATCGTCTGTGTTGACGATGCGAACGCGAACCCACTCAAGTGCGTGCGGTACAACCGGCCCTGACCCATCCGACCGGTCGGAAAGTGACGTTGCCGCACCAGCCCCGGGGCGGAGCAATACGCGACGCCCCGGAAGCTCATCTCGCCGCCCCACGAGGCAGCGATTCCTGCCATCGACGGCCAGGCCCCCAAAGCACAGCACAGAGTTCCGCTTCGCCAAGTCGCACACCTGAGGCGAGCCGGACGCAGCAACCTGTCAGGTGACCGACCGCTACCGGTCCGGTCATGAGCCGATGCGCCAGCCGATGCCGCATACGGCAGCGCAGAACTGACGTGGGCACAGGAGCAAAGCCGCTGTCGATCAATGTGCCCTGGCAAGCCGTGTGACGGCCTGCCAGGGCTCGGGTGTACCCCGAGCCTCTCGGAGGCAAGCTGCGAGTGCGCTGGGCTCACCAGCACCGCGGACGCCGGTCGGATACGTGGACCGCTCTCAGGCCCCACCTGGCCATGCGGGCTCGACATGGGTATCGCCTGAGGTCGACTGAGTACGCGCTTCCGTACAACTTCCAGCCGTCGGTGCCTTCGCCGATGTCGGCCACGACGACGACATCGATGAAGTGGTCCTGGACAGCCGGAGAAGCCGTACGCCGCGTTCTCTCGGCCCTCGCCAGCAGATCACCGGCGACGAACGCGCCGACCTCGCCGCCCGCCCCCCCCCCCCCACCCCCCCCCCCCCCCCCCTCCTCCGCGCCCCACCCCCCGCCC
>NZ_JAGGOT010000078.1 GCF_018614195.1 Streptomyces sp. ISL-43 | reverse complement strand
CTTCAGAACTAACACAGTGGACGCGAGCAACTGAGGACAAGCCCTCGGCCTATTAGTACCAGTCAGCTCCACCCGTTACCGGGCTTCCACATCTGGCCTATCAACCCAGTCGTCTACTGGGAGCCTTACCCTCTCAAGGAGGTGGGAATACTCATCTTGAAGCAGGCTTCCCGCTTAGATGCTTTCAGCGGTTATCCCTCCCGAACGTAGCCAACCAGCCATGCCCTTGGCAGGACAACTGGCACACCAGAGGTTCGTCCGTCCCGGTCCTCTCGTACTAGGGACAGCCCTTCTCAATATTCCTACGCGCACAGCGGATAGGGACCGAACTGTCTCACGACGTTCTAAACCCAGCTCGCGTACCGCTTTAATGGGCGAACAGCCCAACCCTTGGGACCGACTCCAGCCCCAGGATGCGACGAGCCGACATCGAGGTGCCAAACCATCCCGTCGATATGGACTCTTGGGGAAGATCAGCCTGTTATCCCCGGGGTACCTTTTATCCGTTGAGCGACGGCGCTTCCACAAGCCACCGCCGGATCACTAGTCCCGACTTTCGTCCCTGCTCGACCCGTCGGTCTCACAGTCAAGCTCCCTTGTGCACTTACACTCAACACCTGATTGCCAACCAGGCTGAGGGAACCTTTGGGCGCCTCCGTTACCCTTTGGGAGGCAACCGCCCCAGTTAAACTACCCATCAGACACTGTCCCTGATCCGGATCACGGACCGAGGTTAGACATCCAGCACGACCAGAGTGGTATTTCAACGACGACTCCACAACCACTGGCGTGGCCGCTTCAAAGTCTCCCACCTATCCTACACAAGCCGAACCGAACACCAATATCAAACTATAGTAAAGGTCCCGGGGTCTTTCCGTCCTGCTGCGCGAAACGAGCATCTTTACTCGTAGTGCAATTTCACCGGGCCTATGGTTGAGACAGTCGAGAAGTCGTTACGCCATTCGTGCAGGTCGGAACTTACCCGACAAGGAATTTCGCTACCTTAGGATGGTTATAGTTACCACCGCCGTTTACTGGCGCTTAAGTTCTCAGCTTCGCCACACCGAAATGTGACTAACCGGTCCCCTTAACGTTCCAGCACCGGGCAGGCGTCAGTCCGTATACATCGCCTTACGGCTTCGCACGGACCTGTGTTTTTAGTAAACAGTCGCTTCTCGCTGGTCTCTGCGGCCACCCCCAGCTCACGGAGTAAATCCGATCACCAGTGATGGCCCCCCTTCTCCCGAAGTTACGGGGGCATTTTGCCGAGTTCCTTAACCATAGTTCACCCGAACGCCTCGGTATTCTCTACCTGACCACCTGAGTCGGTTTAGGGTACGGGCCGCCATGAAACTCGCTAGAGGCTTTTCTCGACAGCATAGGATCATCCACTTCACCACAATCGGCTCGGCATCAGGTCTCAGCCTTAATGAGGGACGGATTTGCCTACCCCTCGGCCTACACCCTTACCCCGGGACTACCACCGCCCGGGTTGGACTACCTTCCTGCGTCACCCCATCGCTTACCTACTACAAGTCTGGTTCGCCGGCTCCACCACTTTCCTTTCCCCGAAGGGTCCGGAACGGCTTCACGGACTTAGCATCGCCTGATTCGATATTGGGCGTTTCAAAGCGGGTACCGGAATATCAACCGGTTGTCCATCGACTACGCCTGTCGGCCTCGCCTTAGGTCCCGACTTACCCTGGGCAGATCAGCTTGACCCAGGAACCCTTAGTCAATCGGCGCACACGTTTCTCACGTGTGTATCGCTACTCATGCCTGCATTCTCACTCGTGAACCGTCCACAACTAGCTTCCGCTGCTGCTTCACCCGGCACACGACGCTCCCCTACCCATCCCAGCGGGCGTTGGCCCTATTGCTGGAATGACACGACTTCGGCGGTACGCTTGAGCCCCGCTACATTGTCGGCGCGGAATCACTTGACCAGTGAGCTATTACGCACTCTTTCAAGGGTGGCTGCTTCTAAGCCAACCTCCTGGTTGTCTCTGCGACTCCACATCCTTTCCCACTTAGCGTACGCTTAGGGGCCTTAGTCGATGCTCTGGGCTGTTTCCCTCTCGACCATGGAGCTTATCCCCCACAGTCTCACTGCCACGCTCTCACTTACCGGCATTCGGAGTTTGGCTAAGGTCAGTAACCCGGTAGGGCCCATCGCCTATCCAGTGCTCTACCTCCGGCAAGAAACACGTGACGCTGCACCTAAATGCATTTCGGGGAGAACCAGCTATCACGGAGTTTGATTGGCCTTTCACCCCTAACCACAGGTCATCCCCCAGGTTTTCAACCCTGGTGGGTTCGGTCCTCCACGAAGTCTTACCTCCGCTTCAACCTGCCCATGGCTAGATCACTCCGCTTCGGGTCTAGAGCGTGCAACTCAATCGCCCTATTCGGACTCGCTTTCGCTACGGCTTCCCCACACGGGTTAACCTCGCTACACACCGCTAACTCGCAGGCTCATTCTTCAAAAGGCACGCAGTCACGACCGTTATTCCGAAGAATAACGGCGACGCTCCCACGGCTTGTAGGCACACGGTTTCAGGTACTATTTCACTCCGCTCCCGCGGTACTTTTCACCATTCCCTCACGGTACTATCCGCTATCGGTCACCAGGGAATATTTAGGCTTAGCGGGTGGTCCCGCCAGATTCACACGGGATTTCTCGGGCCCCGTGCTACTTGGGAGATTCTTAAGCAAGCCGCTGATGTTTCGTCTACGGGGGTCTTACCCTCTACGCCGGACCTTTCGCATGTCCTTCGACTACATCAACGGTTTTTGACTCGCCGACCGGCCGGCAGACCGATCAAAAGAATTCCCACAACCCCGCATGCGCAACCCCTGCCGGGTATCACACGCATACGGTTTGGCCTCATCCGGTTTCGCTCGCCACTACTCCCGGAATCACGGTTGTTTTCTCTTCCTGCGGGTACTGAGATGTTTCACTTCCCCGCGTTCCCTCCACACTGCCTATGTGTTCAGCAGTGGGTGACAGCCCATGACGACTGCCGGGTTTCCCCATTCGGACACCCCCGGATCAAAGCTCAGTTGGCAGCTCCCCGGGGCCTATCGCGGCCTCTCACGTCCTTCATCGGTTCCTGGTGCCAAGGCATCCACCGTGCGCCCTTAAAAACTTGGCCTACAGATGCTCGCGTCCACTGTGTAGTTCTCAAGCAACGACCAGCCACCCATCACCCCACCAGACAAGCTGGCGAGTTCACTGGGGCCGGCATCGCAGAAGGACAGCCTTTCGGCCGTACCCTCAGATACCCAACAACGTGCCAAGCACCAGACCTCCTCCGAATCCTCTTTCCACGCCGAAGCAGTACTTGAGAATCATCAGATCATCTGGTGCCAACTAATCAACGTTCCACCCTGAGCTGACCGTGCAGAACGTTTGTCTGCAATCGGTACTGTGCTCCTTAGAAAGGAGGTGATCCAGCCGCACCTTCCGGTACGGCTACCTTGTTACGACTTCGTCCCAATCGCCAGTCCCACCTTCGACAGCTCCCTCCCTTACGGGTTGGGCCACCGGCTTCGGGTGTTACCGACTTTCGTGACGTGACGGGCGGTGTGTACAAGGCCCGGGAACGTATTCACCGCAGCAATGCTGATCTGCGATTACTAGCAACTCCGACTTCATGGGGTCGAGTTGCAGACCCCAATCCGAACTGAGACCGGCTTTTTGAGATTCGCTCCACCTCACGGTATCGCAGCTCATTGTACCGGCCATTGTAGCACGTGTGCAGCCCAAGACATAAGGGGCATGATGACTTGACGTCGTCCCCACCTTCCTCCGAGTTGACCCCGGCGGTCTCCTGTGAGTCCCCATCACCCCGAAGGGCATGCTGGCAACACAGGACAAGGGTTGCGCTCGTTGCGGGACTTAACCCAACATCTCACGACACGAGCTGACGACAGCCATGCACCACCTGTATACCGACCACAAGGGGGGCACTATCTCTAATGCTTTCCGGTATATGTCAAGCCTTGGTAAGGTTCTTCGCGTTGCGTCGAATTAAGCCACATGCTCCGCTGCTTGTGCGGGCCCCCGTCAATTCCTTTGAGTTTTAGCCTTGCGGCCGTACTCCCCAGGCGGGGAACTTAATGCGTTAGCTGCGGCACCGACGACGTGGAATGTCGCCAACACCTAGTTCCCAACGTTTACGGCGTGGACTACCAGGGTATCTAATCCTGTTCGCTCCCCACGCTTTCGCTCCTCAGCGTCAGTAATGGCCCAGAGATCCGCCTTCGCCACCGGTGTTCCTCCTGATATCTGCGCATTTCACCGCTACACCAGGAATTCCGATCTCCCCTACCACACTCTAGCTAGCCCGTATCGAATGCAGACCCGAGGTTAAGCCTCGGGCTTTCACATCCGACGTGACAAGCCGCCTACGAGCTCTTTACGCCCAATAATTCCGGACAACGCTTGCGCCCTACGTATTACCGCGGCTGCTGGCACGTAGTTAGCCGGCGCTTCTTCTGCAGGTACCGTCACTTTCGCTTCTTCCCTGCTGAAAGAGGTTTACAACCCGAAGGCCGTCATCCCTCACGCGGCGTCGCTGCATCAGGCTTTCGCCCATTGTGCAATATTCCCCACTGCTGCCTCCCGTAGGAGTCTGGGCCGTGTCTCAGTCCCAGTGTGGCCGGTCGCCCTCTCAGGCCGGCTACCCGTCGTCGCCTTGGTGGGCCATTACCCCACCAACAAGCTGATAGGCCGCGGGCTCATCCTTCACCGCCGGAGCTTTCAACCCCCGCCCATGCAGGCAGGAGTATTATCCGGTATTAGACCCCGTTTCCAGGGCTTGTCCCAGAGTGAAGGGCAGATTGCCCACGTGTTACTCACCCGTTCGCCACTAATCCACCCCGAAGGGCTTCATCGTTCGACTTGCATGTGTTAAGCACGCCGCCAGCGTTCGTCCTGAGCCAGGATCAAACTCTCCATGAATGTTTACCCGTAATCGGGTGCACACGCACTTAGAGCGGGACAGTCATGTCGGAATAAGACCGACCGTCCACTGCGTCCTCGCTGTGTAATTGCCTGCAAGCATCACGGCAGAACCGCGACCTCACAGGTCTTTTTCAAAGGAACCTCATCCACCGAAATGGACGGGGTAGC
>NZ_JAGGOT010000077.1 GCF_018614195.1 Streptomyces sp. ISL-43 | reverse complement strand
CCAGCGAAGATCAGCGGATGGGCACTGGCGTAGACCTGCGGCTTGGGACACGCGCCCATCCGGCGGGCGGTGGCGAACACCACCGGCGTCAGCAGAACAACGGTCGCGTCCAGGCTCAGCGCGGCGGTGATCACCGAGGCGAGGGCGAAGACCGAGCCGAGCACCCCTCGCGGGCGCCCCGCCGCCCAGCGGGCCATCCAGGTCCCGCACGCGTGGAAGAGTCCCTCGTCGTCACAGAGCTTGGCGGAAAGGGCGGATGACCGCGCACACCAGCACCACGACCAGCGCGACCACGGAGACGGACCCGACGAACATGAACCCGATCATCCCCCGCAGTGGTGGGCGAGGTTAACCGCCGGGGGCCCGGCGGCGCGGTTACCGGGGCAGGGACTGGGTGACGCGCCACAGGCGGCGGGGCAGATCGCCTTCCTCGAAGGCGTGGACCTCCTCCAGCGCCCACCCGTCGGCGAGCGAGTCCACCAGTTCGCGCGGGAAGAAGTGGACGGCGAAGCCGCCGTGCTCGTAGATGTCGTCGCCGTACGCCGTACCGGTGCCGTAGTGGGCATCGCCGGTGTGCCGGACCGTGTACACGAGCACCCCTCCCGGCCTCAGTACCCGGCGGACCTCGCCGACCAGGGAGTGGATCTCCTTCGTGGACAGGGCCATGCACAGCAGCATGTGTGCGAAGACCGCATCCACCGAGGCGTCCGACAGAGGCAGCGGCCCACGCACGTCGTACACCGAGGTACTGACCCGCTCGGCGACGCCCTGCCGCCCGGCGGCAGCCCGTAGCTGCTCGAGCCCGACCGGGCTGAAGTCGGTGGCCTGGACGGCGAATCCCTCCCGGGCGAAGTACAAGGCATCACGACCGTGCCCGGCACCCAGCTCCAGCACATCCCGCGCGCCAGCCGCACGGAAAGCCCGGGCGGCGTGCACCGCGGGCGCCGAGGGCTGCTCCCCGTACATGCCGGGGTGCGCGGTGTACGTGTCCTGCCAGTGCGCACGCTGCACTTCGGCCAGCTCCTGCCGGTCGTCCGTCACGTCTCACGCCTCCAGGTGGTGTGCGGGTCAGCATAAGACGGGCCGGGCCGGGCCGTTACTCCGGCCGGCGCCCGGTGCAGTCGGGCGTCGAGCGAGTGGACGCCCGCGCCGACGATCAGCAGGAAGAGGCTGCCGCACAGCTGGGCGAGGTCGGTGCGGGATTCGTGGAGGAAGGCCCACCAGCCGGACTTGCCGGTGAAGAGCGGGGCGTCGCCCCACAGGATCGGCAGCTTGGTGATGAACAGGGCTCCGACCATGTCGACCACCATCGGGACGGCGGCGAGCCGGGTCAGCAGCCCGGCCAGGATCAGTGCTCCACAGGTGATCTCGAAGATCCCGTCCAGCGGGGCGAAGAAGCCCGGGGCGGGGATGCCGGCTTTCTGGAACCGGCCGGTTCCCAGTTCGTGGGGGTAGAGGAACTTCTGGATGCCCTCGGAGAGGAAGACAGCGCCGACGTAGAGGCGGATGAGCACCACGGCGCCGGGCGCGTCCGTCGCGGTCAGCTTCGCCTGCCAGGTCCTGAAAGGAATCATGCGAAGGTGCCCTTCACCGTCCGTCGGGGTGATCCGTGGCGATATCGTCCCGCGAATCGGCAGGGCACCGGCGCATCGCCGTACGCCCATCGCGGGCGCGTCGCGCTCAGCTGGCGTGCGGGGAGGAAAAGGTTTGCAGCCCCCTTTCCGGTCTGCCCACCACACCGTGGACCCGCAGGTCCAACCGGTACGTACCTGCCTGGCGGGTTGGTCGGGGCGGCGGCGGCAGGCGATAGGCGCCTCGGCCCGGTACGGGGCGTCCCTGCTGTGGCCGGCCGCGGCCGGAGGCTTTCCCTGCGACCGCCAACGCACCGGCCACCGCCCCGTCCGGAGAGAACCCGGCGCCGGGCGCCTTCAACGACGCGGACGCCGCGTTCGCGCAGCAGATGATCCCGCACCACGAGCAGGCCGTGGAGATGGCCAAGCTCGCGGACGGGCGCGCCCAGGATGCGGAGGTCAAGACCCTCGCCGGCGCGATCGAGAGGGCCCAGGACCCCGAGATCCAGACCATGAAGTCCTGGCTCAAGGCGTGGGGCAAGCCGGAGTCCAGCAGCTCGATGCCCGGCATGGACCACGGTGCGTCGCACGGGTCGGGCATGGCCGGGATGATGTCCGAGCAGGACATGAAGGACCTCGCCGCCGCCGAGGGCACGGACTTCGACAAGAAGTTCGCGCAGCTGATGATCGCCCATCACAACGGTGCGATCGAGATGGCCAAGGTCGAGCAGAAGGACGGCAAGAACGCGACGGCGAAGAAGCTCGCCGACGACGTGATCAAGAACCAGTCGGCCGAGATCGACCAGTTCAACAAGATCCTCGCCCGCCTCTGACCCGGCACTCCCCCGGCCTGCCGCCGCGACCGTTCGACGGCGCGGCGGCCGGTCCGCCCGGAGCGAGCTCCCCGCTACCGCGATGCGCCCAGGCCACACCCCCAGCAGGCCCTCCACCGCGCCTCGGGCGGGACCGGCGCATCCTCACCTGATCAGGACATCCATGAAGCTGAAGCGCAAGCGCCCCTTCACCCTGGTGGCCGCCGCCGCAGCCCTCGCGTTCACCCTCGCCGCCTGCGCCGGCGGAGCCGGTGAGAGTAAGGCGAGCAAGCCCTCCGCCACCGTGATCAGCCACATCCACGGCCTCGGTGCCGACCCGGCCGACGGCAAGCTCTCTACGTAGCCACGCACAACGGTGTCTACACCCCGACCCAGGACGGGGCACCCCAGCTCGTCGGGGACCGCAAAGACGACTTCATGGGCTTCACGGTGACCGGACCCGGCACCTTCGCAGCCAGTGGCCACCCTGGCCCGGACCGCGACGCACCTGGCAGCCTCGGCCTCATCGAGAGCACCGACGCCGGAAAAACCTGGAAGGACAAGCGCTCAGCGGCGAGGTCAGCACGAACGGCTTCCTCCGAGTCAGCAAGGACGGAGTGAACTGGGAAAAGCGCGGCGCCCCGCACGCCCTCGGCATCGCCGTCAGCCCGGCGGACCCGGCCACCGTCCCCGGCGGCCGCCCCCAGGCTCTGACCACCGTGGACGCCGAGCACCTGGTCGTCGCGACCCAGGACCGGGTCCACGAGTCGACGGACGGTGGCAAAACCTTCACCAAGCGTCTCGCGGTCACAGCCGACGCCGATCACTGATCAGTCTTGGAGTGCGGCGCCCAAGGGCGCCGCACAGCGGCATTGCCTGTTCATTGCCGCCGTCTCACGAACTGACGCGCGGCGTTATCTCGGTTCATGTGCACATACATTCCTGGCGCGTACTCGCCCGCTTGAGCTGCCACCAGAGGGGTCGGCATCGCGTTCGCCGCGCAGGCCGCAACCGCTTCCAGGCCTGCTTCGCCGAGATCGGCGGCGTCATCGGAACGCTGGTCTCCGGCGTCTTCCTCTACGTCGCCTTCGTGGTCGGCACGGTAGAGCTCGTGTCCCTCCTCGCCGACCAGGCGGACGCCTCCGACCGCCGCCCGTGGTCCTACCTGACCGGACTGGACCTCAACACCATCGGCATCGTCGTCGTGGTCACCTTCCTCGCAACCTGGATCGGCGCCGTCGCCGTCTGGAAGATCCGCCGCTACGACGATCGGTACCCGACTGCCGTGTCAGAGGACGCCGGCTCTCCCGCCACCTTTTAACTCCCAGCAGTGGGGACTCTTCGGCGCTGCCGGATGATGGGCGGTATGCGCATCCGCATCGAGGGGATCGACCTGCCCGGCCGCGACTGGCCCCACGCACCAAATTCCGGGCACAGCACCCCCACTTACGGCAACATCCACGTCGGCCTGCAACGCCGCGACCGCCCGGCGGAACTCCTCGATGTGCAGCCCGGTGACGCCATGTCCGCCACCTGGACGCTTGAGTGCACCGCAGTCGCCGCGCCAGCCGGCACCGATCTGAAAGGCCCACACGTGCAGGGCCGGCCAGGCGGCCGGTTCATCTACCTGTCGTGGGGCACGGTGGACAAGCCCGGGACCTTCACCATGTTCCGCCGGGCCAAGCTGATGCTCGACGCCGTCCCCTCCGAGGTGCTCGACGCCGCCGCACACAGCGGCCTGCTCGTGGGTCGCCTCGGCCTGACCGACGCCTGCGGAGGACCTCTATGCGCACGGGTCGTGCCCCCGACCATCACCTGGACCGCCGAAGTCGCCGACTGAGACACCACACGTGGGTTGACCAGCAGGGCGGGCGCACACGGGGCGCCCGCCCTGGGCCATGGCAGTGGACGGTCAGACTGTCGCGGGCTGCGGTTTCACCACAGGGGCGGCTGCCAGCCGTCCCGTCCGGTACAGGCCGTACAAGGCCGCCGCGCATGCGAGGCCGAGCGTGAGCAGGGCGATCCACGGCAAGGCCGGCAGTCCCGCCTCGCGGGCGGCGTCGAGAGCGGCGCCGGTGGCGAGGTTGCCCACGGTGATGCCGATCCCGCAGATGGTGTTGTAGAGGCCGTAGTGCGTGGCGACGAGCCGGTCACCGGAGAGGCGGACGATGGTGTCCATCTCGTACGGGTAGGCGATCATCGTGCCGAGGGCGAGCAGAAGCGCGGCCAGTGTCGGCGGCGCCGCCGCGAGCAGCCACCGGCCCGCCCCGGCTTCTGGTACGGGTACGGCGGTTGCCAGGAGCAGCGGTACGAACGCGAGACCCATCACGGCCAGACCCCGGACGAGCGCCTGCCCGGGTTCGAGCCGGGCCTTGCACCATGCGGTGATCCGAGTCTGGCCGAGGATCGTGGCGAGTCCGGAGACCGCGAAGAGCACCGCCACCGCGGTCGTTCCCGCCTGCCCTTCGCCGCTCAGCCGACGTACCTCCAGCGGCAGGGCCAAGTACACCTGGAAGGACAGGACGTAGGAGCCGATCATGGCGAAGGAGAACAGCAGGAAGGGCCGGTTGGCGATGATGCCGCGCCACTGGGAGCGCGTACTCTCCCGACCCTCGCCTCGGCCTCCGGCCACCGCGTCGTCGGATCGGCGAGCCGGCAGGGCGCGGATCTGCACGATGCTGAGCAGGGCGAAGATCCCGGCCGCGACCAGGCAGGTGATCCGGAAGTCGACGCCGGTCAGCACCATGCCCACCAGCGGCCCGAGCAGGATGCCGGCCTGGTAGAAAACGTTGAACAGGGCGAACGCCTCGACGCGCCGCTCCCCCGCGTCCGCCACCAGGTACGCCCGGACCGCCGGATTGAACAGCGCGCCGGCCAGACCGGTCGCCGCGGAGGCGGCCAGGAGCGCGGGCAGCGAGTCCACGAAACCGAGCAGGCCGAAACCCACGGTGCGCAGCACACAGCCGGCCACGATCAGCGGCTTGTAGCCGAACCGGTCGGCGAGCGCCCCGCCCACCAGGAACATCCCCTGCTGGCTGAAGTTCCTTACGCCCAGCACCAGTCCGACGACCCAGCCGGCCAGGCCGAGCGTCCCGGAGAGGTGGGCGGCGAGGTACGGCATCAGCATGTAGAAGCCGAGGTTGATCGTGAACTGGTTGGCCATCAGCAGCTGGACGCTGCGTTCGTAGCTCCGTACTTGTGCAAAGGTCCCCTTCACTTCTGCTCCTGGGTTCCCGGGAGGGTGAGCGGGTCGACGACGTCGGTGCAGCGGGTCCAGCGGACGAACTCCTTCTCGTCCGGGCGGCCGGCGACGTCCGGTTCGATGGGCGGCGGTCCGTCGAGCAGTCCGTGCCGGGCGCAGTATTCGTCGTCGTAGACCGTACCGAGGTAGCGCTGCGGCCCGTCCGGGAAGATCGCCGCGATACGGGTGTCCGCGGGTCGGGTGCGGGCAAGCCAGCCGGCCACGAGGGTCACCGCGCCCACGCTCCAGCCGCCGGTGGCGTAGTGCGAGGAGGCCAGCTGGCGGCAGGCCCACACCGCCTCGGCGGGGGCCACCCAGTGGATCTCGCCGAAGTTCTCGTACGCCACGTTGCGCGGGTAGATGCTGGAGCCCAGTCCTCGCATCAGCCGGGTCTTGGCCGGCTGTCCGAAGATAGTGGAGCCGATGGTGTCGACGCCGACGATGTGGACGTCAGGGTAGAGCTGGCGCAGCGCCCGGCCGACGCCGGCGGAGTGGCCTCCGGTTCCCACACTGCACACGAGGACGTCGATGTGGCCGAGTTCGGCGGCCAGTTCGAGGGCGAGTGGGGTGTACGCGGCGACGTTGTCGGGATTGCCGTACTGGTCGGGGCACCAGGAGCCGGGGTGCTCTTCGAGTAGCCGCAGGACCCGATCACGGCGGGCCTGCTGCCAGCCCCCGGTCAGGTGAGGGTCGGCGACGATGTCGACTTGGGCTCCGTACACGCTCAGCAGCCGGGTCATGCTCGGTTCCAGCCCCGGGTCGGTGACCAGGGTGACGGGATGCCCGTACACCAGGCCGGCCAGCGCCAGCCCGAGCCCGAGGGTGCCGCTGGTCGACTCGATGATCCGGCCGCCGGGGCGCAGGTCGCCCCGCGCACGGGCCCGTTCGACCATGTAGAGGCCGGGCCGGTCTTTGATGCCGCCCGGGTTGAACCCTTCCAGCTTCGCCCAGAAGCCGCGGCCGGCCGGAGCCAGCGGCTCCGACACGTGCAGCAGCGGCGTGTTCCCCACCAGAGCCGACAGGGCCGATTGCCCGGGCTGGAGGTTGAGGTTGATCTTTGACTGCATGGTGATTCACTCTCGCTCGACGAAGACGCATGGCGTGCTCATCTCGCACACGACCTTTTGGCGACGGACGTCAGCCCGTGCACGGTGGGTCGGCGCGCGGCAGCCGTTCGCGGACGACGACTGCAGGCGAGAGGCTTACATACGCCAGCGGGACGTGATGACGAGGGTGGTACGGCCGGTGCGCACCCGGCGTTGATGTCGGTTTCCATCGCCGTCTGAAGGTGGCTGCCGTACGAGCGGGCTAAGGAGGACCGCCGCCGCGACCGAGACGGGCAGGGGTGGCTCTTCCCTGTACGAAGCCTTCGTGTCGACGACTGCTTGCGGTGCGCAGTCCGTGGCCCCATGTGGCCGGTGGGGCAGCTGGGGCCGATAGCTGTGGTGAGGCTCGACGGCCTCAGGACGGCCCATCGCCATACCGGCCGACACGGCCACGGCGTCCGGCGACGTGGCATGCGTCTCCGGCCCGGACCCGTGCGCGAGAGCGCACAGGACCGTCACCAGCAGCAGGCTGCCGTAGATCACCGAAACGAGTCGGCGCAGCCAAGGCGCGGCGGTTGGGGTGCCTTCGCCGGGCGAAGGCATGCGGGAGTAGGTCGGCACAGGCCCTCCATACGGCCACCGGCTCCCTTGCCTATGACAGGAAGACGGCAACCCAGAGTGCGGGCAGGACGGCGTCGACGAGCATCCGGACACGCCGCATTGGGGCGGCATCCATCTCATCGCGCGAAGACCGGTCGGACTCCGCGTCCTACACCTGCTGAACCACAGCCGATCTCACAGCCACAGCCGGCATGACCGAGCGTGCGTTCTCACCAAGACTGCTCAGACATGGAGGCGGACCGGCCACAGCCGATTCGCGATCCGATGGTGCAAAGCAGGGCCACACCAGGGTCGGGCCCTGTTGCGGCTTCCCGGTCATGCAGTGACCGCCCGAGTGGGAGGGCCCGTGACCGCCACCTCGACCGTCCCCCGACACGGCGAGGAACGGAACGTGCTCCGCTGCTCCGTCATTGGCATACCCGGTCGACACCACGGGAGCTGCCGCGCCGCCCGGCAGGTGGTCAGCCGCGGTTTCCCCGCCGACGCCGTGCGTGAGAACGAAGGCGCAAAGGAGGGCAACCCAGGCCATCACGTGCAGCGGACCCGCCAACACGCGGACCCGCGATATACGTCGGGGTGACCGGACCGTAATCACGCCGTGATACTAGCCGTTCATCGGTCGGGCTCCGCCGACGCACCCACAAGACCATCACAACGCGCCACACGAATGGCCTATTTGCTACGGCGACACAAGGAAAAAGCCATGACCTCTGAAACCACTTCCGGCCGCACGATCGCCTGAAAGTGCGGGCACTGCGTGATGTCATCGTGATAGCAGTCCAGGGCGCACTCGACGAGCTCCAGTGACGCCTGGGCTGCTTCGATCCGCCGCTTCAGGGCGTCCCACCCGCAGGGGACGGCCATGCGGTCGCCGCCCAGAAACTGGACGAACTGCGACACCTGCTTGAAGATCCGACCGTCGCCCAGGCGGTGAGGACCCTTCTTCCCGCTTAGGGCAGGCAAGGCTCACGCCGGGAGGGCACGGCCACCGCCCCTCCCTCGTCACAGGCGCGGGCAGGAACGCGCCGCGCCTCAGCTCGTGACCGCTTCCCCGCGCCAGGCCCGCGCACCGACGGGGAGGCGACCGGGCCGGCACTTCGACTTCGAGATCACCCAACGGACACGCCTTCATCCCCCCACTGTGATCGGCCGCGCCTGTAAGACCTGACGCCCCAGAGGCAGCACCATGGGTGGGATGACTTCGTGGGAGCCGGTGCTGATCCTGCTGGGGATCACGGCCGGATGTCTGATGTGCTTATACGGCTGGAATGCGTGGCTGACCGCCCCAGAAGGGCCGCTGGAGACGGAGCCCTTCGGTGGGGGCCTCGCGCCGTGTGAGCACGCCGTCTCACGGTTCCATGTTCGCTGGTACCCGATCACGATGATCTTCCTGGCCTTCGACATGGAGATGCTGTTCATGTACCCGTGGGTGCGGGTGGTCTCCGCGGTCGGCACGAGTGCCGTCGTCGAGATGTTCCTCTTCCTGGGAATTCTCTTCGCGGGAGTCGGCTACGCCTGGCGCGAGGGCGCCTTCCGATGGGCCTGAGGGAGGCGCTGCTGCGCGCGGCAGTGGGCCGGCCGCCGGTTCTGATGGTGGCGTGGCCGGGTGCGACGGCGGTGCGTCTGGAGGTCGAGGCGGAGGTGCGCCGACGCGGCTGGCCGCTGGCGGACGGACCTGCGGCCGCGGCATTGATCGTCGTCATCGGCTCAGCGGATGCGACCGGTAGGCGGTGGCTCGAAGACATCCGGCGACAGGTTCCAAGCCCACGGGCCCTGGTGAGCGTGACCGAGTCCGAGGGCGTCACGGCCGCGCTCGATGAGGGTCTGGCAGCCCTCCTTGCGGGTGGGCAGCGGCTGCCCGCGATTGAGCCCGAAGATCGTGAGCACCACGGGCAGCATGCAGCGGACATGCACGAAGCCTCGTCCAAGGAAGACGGCCACCACGAGCATCCAGGCCACGCCTCATCCGACGGTGACATGAAGCATGCGCACGACGGTCATGACGACTCGGCATCTCCGGACCAGCGCCACGGGCATGCTGGGCATGACATGGGATCCATGGAGGTCGCCGGGCGGCCGATGGCGGAGCGGGCCGACGACCGCGACGGGCTGCGCCTCGACGTGCTGCACGTGCCGTTGGGTCCGATCCTGCCGGACTGGCCTTGTGGACTGATTCTCCGCGTAGCCCTCCAGGGCGACGTCGTCCAGAGTGCGGAGGTCGACCAGGTGCGGCACTCCGGTGCTGCCGTCCCGTTCTGGAACGAGCCCTGGATTCGTGCGGCCGGTGGCGAGGCCGTGCCGCGCGATGTGGCGGCCCGGCGTCGGTGCGCGGCCCACCTCGACAGTCTCGCCCGTTTCCTCTCCGTCGTGGGATGGAGGGATACGGGCGCACGCGCCCGTCGACTGCGTGACGACGTACTGGCGGGCACCTCGGAGGACCGATTTCCCGCTGATGTACACGAGTTGGTCCGTCGGGTGGAGCGTTCACGGACCCTGCGTCGGCTCACCGCGGGGCTGGGTCTGCTACCCGCCTCCGGCGCCCACCGCCACGGCGTGACAGGGCCCGCGCTGGGGGCGGATGGCGACGCGTACGACCGTATGCGCGTGTGGCTCGTGGAGATCAGCCAGTGCGCTGAGGCGTTCGGAGACACCCGGGCCATTGCCCACGACGACGTACTGGGCCCCCGCGGGCGGGTCGATGGCGAACGGCCGCCGTCGGCGGCACTGCTCGACGTCCTGCCGGAACTGCTGACGGGCGCTGAGTTCGCGGCCGCCCGGATCACTGTCGCGAGCCTCGACCCCGACCTCGATGAGCTTTCCGCCGTACCGGCGCACGGAGGTGCGCATGGCTGAGCCGACGCCGTTGTGGGCCACACCCGTCCTGCCGGTGGTGCTGGCGGCTCTGGCCCTCGGCACGGCTGGATTCGACGCTGTGCTGTCGGCGTCGGCTGACCAGGGGCGGGCGACATCCGTCCGGGAGATCTGCCTCCGTGCCGCCGGCCCACTGCGCGAGGCGGTGCGGCTGACGGCGCAGCAGCGCCGCCGTACGAGCGCCGCCGACCAGCTGCTCACCCGGGCCGGCGTCCTACTCCTGCCCATGGCGGCCGTACTCGCCTGCGCCGTCGTGCCGTTGGGATTCAACTCCGTCACCGATCCGGACGTCGGCATCGTCTGGTTCAACGCGATGGAGGCGCTGGCCTGGGCAGCGGTGTGGCTGGCGGGCTGGGGGCCGAACTCCGCGCTGTCGCTGATCGGCGGTTACCGGTTCCTCGCTCAGGGGCTCGCCTACGAACTGCCGCACATGTTCGCCCTGACGACGGCGGCCCTGGGGGCCGAGTCGCTGCGCGTGGGCGAAGTAGTCGAGGCGCAGCAGGGGCTCTGGTTCGCGGTGTGGATGCCGGCGGCCTTCGGTGTCTACCTGCTGAGCGCGATGGCGATGGCGTTCTGGGGACCGTTCGACCATCCGGTGGGCCGTGACGCGGCAGGCGGTGCGGTGGCTGAACTGTCCGGTGCGGACCGGCTGGTGTTCCTGGCCGGCCGGTGGCTGCTCCTGGTGGTGAGCGCCGCGTTCAGTGTGCCGCTCTTCCTTGGCGGTGGTCACGGCCCGCTGTTGCCCGGCTGGGCGTGGACCGTGATCAAGACCGCGGTGGTGCTGGCCGTTCTCGTCGTGGCACGACGGATGGTGCCCACCGTGCGGATGGACCGCTACATGGGATTCGCCTGGATGGTGCTGGTGCCGCTGACCTTGCTGCAGGCACTCGCCGTCGCCGTCGTCGTCCTGAACAACCGATCAGCCGGGATGATCCCGTGAGAAGCGAGAGCTCCAGCACATGCTGACGGACGTGTTCTTTTGGGTGCTGGCCGCTGTGGCCATCGTCGGCGGAATCATGGTGTTCCGGTTCGACTCCATGGCGCGGGCCACGTACGCGCTGCTCACCTCTCTGCTCTGTGTGGGCGGCGAGGTGCTGCTCCTCGGGCTCGACTACCTCGGCGTCGTGATCGTGCTGATGATGACGCTCGAAATGGCCATCATGGCCGTGTTCATGGTGATGTACATGATGAACCCCGCCGGGCTCATGCCGATGACGATGGTCCACAACGCCAAGGGCGCGGCCGTGATCAGTGCGGCGGTCTTCGCCGCACTCGCCGCCGGGATCCTGCTCGCGCCCTGGCCCGATCGCCGTGGCGCTGCGCCCGTCGATCCGACCAAGGCGCTCGGCATGTCGCTGATGGGCCCGCAGATGCTCACCATGATGACCTTGGGCATGGCTTTGTTCGCCACCATCGTCGGCACCGTCGTACTGGCCACCCGAAGGGGCCGCTACGACCGGTTCGGCGACGACCTGCGGGGCGGCGGCGCGACGGACCCGGCCCGTGGCGGGGTGGGGCGATGAACCTGGAGCTGCTGATGCTGCTCGCCGCCTCGTTGTTCTGCATCGGTCTGTTCGGCGCGCTGACGCAGCAGTCCATCGTGATGCTCATGATGGGGCTGGAACTGATGCTGGGCGGCCTCATCGTCGCGGCTGCCGCCGTCTGGCACTACATCGCGCCCGCTGCCGACGAGGGGCAGGTGCTGGTCGTCGTCCTGGTCACCGTCATGGCGGTGGAGATGGCGATCGGCTTCGCCGTGGTCACCGCGCTCTTCCGGACCCGTGGCGTCGACCTGACGGACATGGCGGCGGAGTTGAAGGAGTGAGCGCAGTGCTGTGGGCCCTGGTCACCCTGCCGCTGGCGGTCGGCACGCTGCTCGTCGTCGCGGGGCGTCAGGCCGATCGAGTCTCCCCCGGCGCCGCAACCGGTGCTGCCCTAGCGGCTCTTGTCCTCGCGTGTCTCGCCGCCTTCCGGCATCCCACCGCCGAGGCTCCGCTGCTTGCCGGGCTGCCGCTGCGGCTCGTGGTGGACGGGCTGTCCGGGCTGATGGTGGTGACCGTCACCGCGGTTACGGCGGCCGTGCTGCTCTTCAGCGCCTGGGACATCGTCCGGGGGGAGGCGCGGGCCCGGTTCTTCGGGCTGATGCTGCTCTTCAGCGGCGCGATGCTGGTGACCGTCACGGCGTCCAACCTCGTCGTGCTGCTGATGGGGTGGGAGTTCATGGGCGCCACCTCTTGGGCTCTGATCGGCTACTGGTGGCGCGAACCGGAGCGGGTACGTGCCGCGAACACTGCCTTCATCACCACGCGGGCTGCCGATCTGGGTCTGTATCTGGCCGCCGGAGCCGCGCTGGCGGGTACAGCGTCGCGGACGCTCTCTCTCGATGCACTCGACCGAGCCGGCGACCCCTGGCTCACATTGATCACCGCCGGGGTGATC
Source organism: Streptomyces sp. ISL-43 (assembly GCF_018614195.1). Lineage (GTDB taxonomy): Bacteria > Actinomycetota > Actinomycetes > Streptomycetales > Streptomycetaceae > Streptomyces. Next base: position 18,975 of record NZ_JAGGOT010000077.1, on the reverse strand, counting down.
ACCGCGGCCCTCGGCAAATCCGCCCAGCTTCCGTTCAGCTTCTGGCTCTCCCGCGCCATGCAGGGCCCGAGTCCGGTCTCCGCCTTGCTGCACTCCGCGACGATGGTGGTGGCCGGGGCCTATCTGCTGCTCAGGCTTCAGCCGTTGCTCGACGCGTCCGGGTGGGGAGGACCGGCCGTGGCCTGGGCAGGTGCCATCACCGCGGTAGCGCTCGGCCTCGTCGCGGTGGCACAGTCCGACCTCAAGCAGCTGCTCGCCGCGTCGAGCTGCGCGCAGATCGGGTTCATGGTGCTCGCCGCCGGGGCGGGCAGCGTGACCGGCGGCTCTCTTCAGCTGATGGCCCATGCGGCGGCCAAGAGCCTGGCGTTCCTGGTGTCCGGTGTCTGGCTCACGCTCCTGGGCACGAAGCTCCTGCCGGAGCTGCGGGGTGCCGCGCGTCGGCACCGTACGGCGGGAATCACCTTCACCGTCGCGGCCCTCACACTCGCCGGGGTGCCACCCCTGGCGCTGTGGGCAGCAAAGGACGTACTGCTCGCTGCCGCGCTCGAGGAGGGCGCCGTCCTGTACGGGGTGGGGCTGGCTGCCGCCGTCGTCTCCGCGGTGTACTCCGCCAAGGCCCTGTGGTTCGTATGGCGACCGTCCCCCGCCGATGGCCCGAGGCGGCTTGTCGAAGGCCGACGGCTCCCGTGGCCGGCCGGGGCACCGCTCGTCACGCTCGCCGCGGCCTGCCTCGCGCTGACGGCCTGGGCCTTTCCTCCCCTGCGGGACGCGGTGAGTCGGGTGGTCGGCGGGACCGGCGAAGCCGTACCTCGTTGGTGGGAGTTCGTGCTCTCGGGTTGTCTCGCCGTCATTGCGTCAGCGGCTGCGGGCTGGGGCTCTCGTGCGATGCCGCTGTCGGCCGGGGTCCGCGGGTGGTTCGGAGACTGGCTCGGTCTCGAGGCCGCCGCCCGGACCCTGTTCGTGGATCCCGTTCTGCGCTCCGCCCGCATGCTGGCCGCCTTCGACGACCGCGTCCTGGACCGCGGCGTCGATGCGGTGGCACGGGGAACGCTGCGGCTGGCCAGGCTTGTCGACCGGCGGGCCGAACAGGGCGTGGTCGACGCTGCCGTCGAAGGAGTCGCCACCGTTACCGGGGATCTCGGCCGGTGGGCCCGCCGTCCTCAGACCGGGCAGCTGCACCAATACCTCGCGCAGGCCGTCACGGCCTTCACCGTCCTCGCCGTTGTCCTCGTCCTCGTGAGGTGACCGCAGTGCTCACCGTCCTCGTCCTGCTCCCGACCGCCGTCGCCGCGCTGCTGCTGTGTGTACCGGGCCGTGCGGCGCGCGGCCTCTTCCGCGGCGTCTGGGTGGCCACCACGGCGGCCGAACTGGCCCTCGTTGTCGCGCTATGGGCCGGATATCGGCCCGGTGGCGGTATCCAGTACGAGACGAAGGCCCGCTGGATGCCCAGCGCGGGGGTCGGCTACCACGTCGGCGTCGACGGCCTGTCGCTGCCGCTCGTCGCCCTGACCTGCGTACTGTTCCTGGCCTGCGCGCTCTACGCGCTGCGCGAGACCCGCCGGATCAGGGAGTTCGCCGCGCTGTTCCTCTTCCTCCAGACCACCTGCCTGGGGCTGTTCGTCTCCCTCGACCTGATCCTGTTCTTCGTCTTCTTCGACCTCTCCATCGTCGGGATGTACTTCGTCATCGCCGGCTGGGGGCACCCGGGCGCGGCCCGCGCCGCGCTGAAGTTCTTCCTCTACACCTTCATCGGCTCGCTCGCGCTCCTGCTGGGCTTCATCGGCCTGTATCTGGCAGCCGAGCCGCACACCTTCGACATCGTCGAGCTGACCCGGGAGAACCCGCTGGCCGGACGTTCCCTGTACGGCGCGCTGGTCCTGCTCGCGCTCGGCGTCGGCCTGGCCGTCAAAACCCCGACGGTCCCCTTCCACACCTGGCTGCCGCCCGCCCACACCGAGGCACCGGCGGCCGGTTCGGCGATCCTCGCCGGGGTGCTGCTGAAGATGGGCACGTACGGGTTCCTGCGCATCGCCATGCCAGTCCTGCCTGGCGCGTGGCGAAGCTACGCGCTGGTCTTCGTCGTGGTCGGAGTGGTCTCCGTCCTGTACGGAGCGCTGGTCGCCCTCGCCCAGAGCAATTTCAAGCGGATGGTCGCCTACACCTCCGTCAACCACATGGGATACATCGTCCTCGCCGTCGGCGCGGCAGCGGCGGCCGGCGGCGGGGACGAAGAAGCCCGGCAGCTGGCGGTGACCGGTGCGGTGGTGCAGATGGTCAGCCATGGACTGCTGACCGGCGCGCTCTTCCTCCTCTCGGGAGTGCTGTACGAGCGCGGCCGTACCTACGAGATGTCCTCCTACTCGGGGGTGGCCGAGCGGGCGCCGGTGTTCGCCGGACTGACGGGCGTCGCGGCCTTCGCCTCCCTCGGTCTGCCCGGGTTCTCCGGGTTCATCGCGGAATTCCAGATCCTCACCGGCAGCCTGGGCCCGCGCCCGGTGGCCACCGGCCTGGCGGTGCTCGGCATTCTCCTGACCGCCGGACTCTTCCTGCGCGCCCTCCAGCAGGTGTTCCTCGGGCCGCTCCGCCTTCCGGCGGCGCCCGGCGCACCGCGTCCGTTCCCGGACATCCGCTCCCACGAAAGCGCCGCCGTGGTCCCACTGCTCATTCTCGCGGTCGTCCTCGGCATCGCTCCGCGCTTCCTGCTCGACGTCGTCGAACCGGCCTCCCGCGGCGTGCTGGGGCTGCTCGCACGATGAACGGGATGGACGAGAACCCCCTCGACCTGCTCCCGGAGGTCCTGCTCGCGGCCTCAGCCGTCCTGGGGTTGCTGCTGGGCGCGTGGCTCCCGCGCGCTCGCCAGTGGATGGTCGGGGCACTGGCCGGCGTCGCGTGCGCGGTCGGCATCGCGACCGCGACCACGGCCTCGACGGGGACCGCCTTCGACGACGCCTTCGCCATCGATCCGGTCACCACGACCAGCCGGATCGTCATCCTCGGCGCGACCCTGCTCGTGCTCGCACTGAGCACCGGTCCGCTGCGCTCGAACGCCCGGGAGAGCGAGTTTTACGTCCTGGTCCAACTCGCCGCGCTCGGTGCGCTGATGCTCGCCGGGGCCCAGGACTTGTTGCTCCTCGCCGCCGCCTATCTTCTGGCCAGCGTGCCCTCGTACGTCCTCGCGGGCTTCCGCAAGGACGCCGCGGGGACCGAGGCCGCGCTGAAGTACTACGTGGTCGGCGCGCTCCTCGGGGTCGTCATGCTGGGCGGAATCACCGTCCTGTACGCGGCCGGCCGCGCGAGCGCCTACCCCGTGCTTCGGGGCGCACTGCCGGAAGCCCCGGCGGGGCTGGTGGCCGTCGGCCTCGTCGCGTTGCTCGCCGGCCTGCTCTTCAAGGCCGGTGGGGTGCCGGGGCACTTCTGGGTGCCGGACGCTGTGCAGGGCAGCTCGGCGCCGGTCGCCGCCTTCCTCACCACCGTCCCCAAGATCGGTGCGCTGGCCGCTGCCTACCGCCTGGCGGCCGGACCGCTGTCGGACACCGATGTGCCGTGGCCTGCGCTCATCGCCGTCCTCTCCGCCGCGTCGATGACGCTCGGCAACCTCGCGGCGTTCTTCCAGACGGACGTCAAGCGGCTCCTCGCCTACTCGACCATCAGCCAGGTCGGCTACCTCCTGATGCCGGTGGTCGTCGCCGGCCGCGCGGACCTGGCCCAGCAGGCGCTCCTCTTCTACTTGGCGGCGTACGCCCTGACCAATCTTGGTGCGTTCGCCGTGGTGTGCGCCCTTCCCGAAGCCAGAACCATCGAGGACTACCGCGGACTGGGCCGTCGGCGCCCAGCCCTGGCCGCATCGCTGATCGTCTGCCTGCTCGGCCTGGTGGGGACGCCGCCCACCGCCGTCTTCCTCGGCAAGCTGGAGGCCTTCAGCGCAGCCTTCGACGGCGGCTACGCCTGGCTCGCGGTCCTCGCCGCCGTCAACACAGTCGCCTCTCTCTTCTACTACCTGCGCTGGATCGCCCCCGCCGTGACCGGCCGCCGGAGCTCCGGCCCGATCGCCGCTGTGCCGACCGCGATGCTGCTCGCGTACGGTGCAGCGGCAGGTTCCGTCGTACTGGGCCTCATGGCAGGGCCGGTGCTCGGCTTGCTCGACGGCAGCCTGCCCCCTGAACCCGTCGAGCTCTCGTCGGCCAACTGACGCCACGTTCTACGTTGCGTCTGCCTGCTTCATGCCAGGAACCTTCCCCTGGGGGCAAGGTCAAGGGCGACAGATCGGCCCGTCCGCCCGGATCGGTGGAGGTGATGGGTCGCCCTCGTGGTCGCGGCCGGACGGCTGCAGGCAGTGGCCTACGATGGCGCGCATGATGCGACGTCTTCCGTCGGCGCTCCGGACATGGTCCGGGGCGCTGCTGGTGTGCGCGCTGATGTTCTGCCTCACCGGGCTGGCGCGTTCCGCCATGGCGATGCCGATGGCAATGACCGGCCCCATGGGTGCCGTATCCGCAACGGCCGGCACCGAGGCCCCTGCGGGGCATGTGGTGATGGCAAGCCATTCCAGCGAGAGCGGACCGGAGTGTCCGACCTCCCGGCAGGTGTGCGAGGCGCCGAAGGGAACCGTCGTCAACGACGGTCCGACAGCGCCTGTTCTCGACGCTGCGCCGGACGCGGCCACCTGCTCGCCCGCCGCCCTGATGTCGCAGCCCAACGCGCCGCCGCGCGCGCTTCCCCCTCCTGATCTGCACCGGCTGTGTGTGTCACGGACGTGACAGCTCCCCGCTCGTGAGGCCCTGCCTCACGGGACGCCGCGCTGTTCCCACGTCCACCTCGGCACGCCCACTTACCTGCGATTCCTCTGCGCGTGCCGTTGTCGCAGAACAGGAGTTACGACGCATGCCGTCGTCCATCGCTTTGCTCATCACCGGTCTCAGCACCGGATTGGTTGCCGGTGGCGCTTCCTGCGCCGCCGTACAAGGGGGGCTCCTCGCCGGCGCGGTCACCCGCCGCAGCCCCGCCCGAGTCCTCGCCGCCGCTCCCGCGAAGCGCCCGAAGTCCGTGGGCCGTACGGCCACCGCCGAACGGCCGGCAACACCCCCGGCCCCGGAGCCGTTGGCCGGACAGCTCGTCGCCGTAGGGGCTTTCCTCGCGGGGAAGCTGCTCTCGCACACGATCCTCGGAGCGCTGCTGGGAATCTTCGGCTCGGCCCTGCAGCCCAGTCCCCGCGTCCAGGCGGGGATGGTGATCGCCGCCGGACTGCTCATGGTGCTGTTCGTGCTCGACCTGTTCGGGGTCAAGGCAGTGGCACGGCTCGTCCCGCGGCCTCCCGCCTCGTTCGGCCGGCTGCTGCGGCGCAGCGCGAAGACCGACTCCGCCGCGACCCCGGCCTTGATCGGCTTCGCCACGGTCCTCGTGCCGTGCGGGGTGACGCTGTCTGTTGAGCTCCTCGCGATCACGGCCGGCTCGCCGATCGCCGGAGCCGCGGTCATGTTCGGTTTCGTATTGGGTACCGCCCCGCTGTTCGCGGTGCTCGGCTACGTCCTGCGCCGTACCAGCAAGGCTCTCTCGGGCCAGCTGGGCTTCCTGACGGGCGTGGTGGTCTTGGCCGTAGCGGCGTGGACGATCGTGTCCGGGCTGCAGGCCGGCGGCTGGGTTTCCCTCCAGTCCCCCGCCAAGCAGACCGCCGCCCGTGGACCGTTCATCGTCGAGGGCGGTGACAACACCGCCGAGGAAGGCGCCGGGAGCGGGAAGACGGCGGGGGCAGAGGCCCCCGTGCGCATGGACGCCTCAGGACAGCAGATCCTCACTCTGACGGTCACCGACTTCTACGAGACCACCCAGTTCGCCGCCAAGGCGAACACACCCACCAAGTTGGTGCTGCACGGGAAGGACTCCGGCGGCTGCGCCCGCGCCTTCACCATCCCCGAGCTCGGCGTCCAGGAGATCGTCAAGCGCAACGGCGACACCGAAGTGGACCTGGGCACCCGCAAGGCAGGCACCCTGCGCTTCTCCTGCGCCATGGGCATGCAGACCGGCACCATCGACTTCGAGTAGAGAGACCCTGGACGTGAGCCTGTTCAGCCGTAGGAAGACGAAGACCATGACCGAACCCGGTCTCGAGGTAGTCCTCTTCGTCGAAGGCATGCACTGCGCCCACTGCGGCCTGCTCATCGACGACGAGCTGGAGGAAATCCCCGGCGTCCGGTCCTCCAGCACCGATATGCGCGCTGGGCGGACCGTCATCCGCCTGGAGGAAGGTGCCGACGTAGACACCGCCGCTCTCATCGCGGCAGTCGAAGAAGCCGGGATGCCGCTGGACTCGATGAGGAGGTAGTCGAAGCGCCCCTCGCGGGCCAGCCGGTCGACCTCTTCGAGCAGGTCGTCGCGCAGGTCCCTCAGCGAAGCTCGGGTACGGGCCCGGGCGCACGCTCCCCTTCGCGGTACGGCATCGCCGCCCGCAGCAGGGCCTGCGTCACCGGGTGCCGCGGCGAGTCGAACAGCTGCCGGGCGGGGCCCTCCTCCACCACGCGTCCCTCCTCCAGCACCGCGATCCGGTCGGCCAGCGTCCCCGCGGCCGCCAGGTCGTGGGTGATGAACAGCAGCGAAAGCCCTGCTCGTTCGCGGAGCCCGCCGAGGACCCCGAGGATGCCGTCCCGCGTGCCGGTGTCGAGACCGGAGGTGATCTCGTCGCAGATCAGCACCTTCGGCTCCGCCAGCAGGGCACGGGCCAGCGCGGCCCGCTGCAGCTCCCCGCCGGACAGCCCGCCGGGGCGCCGCCCCACGAGCTCCGCCGACAGCCCCAGCTCTCCCAGGACCCGTACGGCCGCCTGGCGCGCCTCGTCGGGCGCGGTGCCCCGCAGGCGTACGGCGGTCCGGGCGACCTGGTCGACGACCGGGCGGAACTCGTCGAAGGCGGCCCGCGCATCCTGGAACACGTACTGCACGGCTGCCAGTTCCGGGCGCCTGCGGGAGCGCACGCTGCGCGCCAACGGCCGGCCGTCGAGCAGCACCTCGCCCCGGTAGGCCGGGTGCAGCCCGGCCAGGCACCGGCCCATCGTGGTCTTCCCACTGCCGGAGCGGCCGACCACGGCCAGGCACTCTCCCGCCGCGACCGAGACCCCGACGGCGCCCAGGACCTCCACCGGGCCGTGTGCGGTGCGATGGCTCGCGGTCAGGCCACAGGTCTCCAGCCGTACGGTGCTCCTCAGGCGGGGTTCCCGCGCCGCGGGAGGCGCCTGGTGCGGCAGGACGGACAGCACCGAGGCGGGTGTCCCCCGGTCCACCACCCGTCCGTTCCGGAGCAGCACGACCTCGTCGGCCAACTGCCGTACCGCGTCGAGATCGTGGCTCAGCAGCACCACCGCGATGCCATGCCGTGTGACAGCGGACAGTTCCGCCACAACACCCTGCCGGGTGAGCGCGTCCTGGCCGGTGGTGGGCTCGTCGGCGACGAGGACGCGGGCGCCCAGCAGGAACGCCTGCGCCAGAACCACGCGCTGCTGCTGCCCGCCGGACAGCTGGTGGGGGAAGCGGCGCAGCACCTCGTCCGGATCGGGGAGCTGGGCCAGCCGCAGGGCCTCGCGGACCCGGTCGAGGAGCTCCGCCCGGCTGTCCCCGCCCTGGCGGCGGGCGATGTCGTGGAGCAGTGCGCCGACCCTGCGGGCCGGGTTGAGCGCGGTGGCCGGGTGCTGCGGCACGTAGCCCACGGCGTGTCCGGCGGTGCGGACGCTGCCGGTGACCCGGGCGCCCTCGGGGTATTCACCGAGGAGCGCGAGGCCGGTGGTGGTCTTTCCGGAGCCCGATGGCCCGACCAGGGCCGTCACCTTCCCGGCTCGGGCGGTGAGGCTGACGCCGTCGACGATGTGGCGCCCGCCGATCTCGACGCGCAGGTCCCGTACCTCCGCCACGGCCGCCGCCTCGGAATGCGGGTCCGGGTTCGGGTTCGTCACGTCGTTCCTTTCCGGCGGCCGCCGCGCTGCAGGGCCGCGTCGAACAGCAGGTTGGTGCCCATCGACAGCGCGGCGATGAGCAGGGCGGGCACCACCACGGCCCAGGGCTGCAGGAACAGTCCGGTGCGGTTGCGGTCGACCATCACCGCCCAGTCGGCGGCGTCCGGCTCCACGCCGACGCCGAGGAACGCGGCCGTGGCGACCAGGTACAGGGCTCCGGTCAGCCGGATGCCGGCGTCGGCGGCGAGGGTTCGCCGCATGGCGCGGGCGACGTAGCCGAGGGCCGTGCGCCACCAGGATTCGCCCTGCATGCGCAGTGCTTCGACGGCGGGCCGGGCGGAGATCTCCACGGCCGCGGAGTGAACCAACCGGGCCGCATCGGGTACGGCGGCCAGCCCGACCAGGACGGTCAGTCCGACCGGGCCCGGTGTGAGGGTGGCGGCGACGAGCAGCACCAACAGCAGGGACGGGACGGCGATCACCACGTCCAGTGGCCGCATCAGCGCTTCTTCCAGCCCGCTGCGGCGGGTGAGGGCGGCGGCGAGGCCCAGCGGGACCGCCACCGCGTACGCGAGCGCGGTGGCGGCGAGGGCCACCAGCACCACGGACCGGCCCCCGAGCAGGATCTGGTGCCGGACATCCCGGCCGGAGAAGTCGGTGCCGAGCCAGTGCCCGCCGCCGGCGGCGTACGAGACGGAGCGGGTGCCCGGGGGCCCGGCCAGCAGCGGGCCGAGCAAGGCGAGCAGCAGGGGCAGCGCGATCAGCCCGAGTGCGAGCGCGTACCGGGACGGGGAGCGGGTCATGCGGCCACCTCCGAGCGGGGGGCGAGCCGGCGCGCCAGCAGGTCGGCACCGATGTTGACCAGTACGGTCACCACCCCGAAGATCACGGCCATGCCCTGGATGACGGGGACGTCGCGGGCGGCGACGGCCTCGATGAGTACGGTGCCCAGCCCGGGGATCACGAACAGCGCCTCGACCACGATGACCCCGCTGAGCAGCCAGTCGCAGGTGCGGGCCAGCTGTTGGGCTGCCGGGGCGAGGGCGTTGGGCAGGGCGTGCGCCCACCGGATGCGGGCCGCGGACAGGCCGTAGCGCCGGGCCTGGGCGACGTACGGCGAGGCCATGGCGTCGATCATCCCGGCGCGGACGAGCCGGCTGATGGTGCACACCGGCCGGGACAGCAGCACGACAACGGGCAGGACGAGTACGGCGGGCTGAGCGGCGAGGCCGGCGGGGTCGGTGCCGACCGCGGTGGGCGGCAGCCAGCCGAGCCACAGCCCGAACACCGTGGCCAGCAGCACGCCGAGGGCGAACTCGGGTACGGCGTGCACGGCGAGGGTGAGGGCGCTGACGCTACGGTCCAGTGCGCCGCCCTCACGGCGGGCGGCGAGGACGCCGAGGCCCACGGAGAGCGGGACGAGCAGGAAGAGGGTGGCACCCGCGAGCATCATGGTGGGGCCGAGCCCGTCGGCCAGGTACCCGGTCACGGGCCGGCCGGAGACCAGGGAGGTGCCGAGGTCGCCGTGGAGCAGTCCGCCGATCCAGTGCAGGAGGCGTTCGGCGGCGGGCCGGTCCAGGCCCATGGTCTCCCGGATGGCGGCGATCCGTGCCGGGTCGGGCTGGTCCCCGGCCAGGGCCACGGCGGCGTCGCCGGGCAGCGCCTCGGTGAGCGCGAACAGGAACAGGACGAGAGCCGCCGTCTGCCCCAGGCCGAGGAGCAGACGGCGGCCGACCCAGGTCAGGTGCAGGGTCACGCGAGCCAGATCTTGTCGAAGCGGGCCCAGTCGAGGGTGTTGGCGGGGGCCTTCGCGTCGACCCCGCGCACGGCAGGCGCGGTGGCGACGATCCAGTCGGCGAAGCCCCAGATCAGGAAGCCGCCCTCGTCGTACAGGCGGCGTTGCATCCGCTCGTAGAGGGCGGCCCGCTGCTTCTCGTCGCGGGTGGACTGGGCCTGCTGGTAGAGGTCGTCGAAGTCCTTCTGCTGCCACTTGGTGGCGTTGGTGGTGGAGCCGGTGAGCAGGCGCTGCGAGATGTGCGACTCGATGGGCATGGACCCGGACCGGTAGGACGCGAAGGTGCCGTTGTCGAGGATGTCCTTCCAGTACGTGTCCTTGTTGCCGACCTTGACCTCGACGGTGACTCCGGCCTTTGCGGCCTGCTCCTTGAAGATGCCGGCGGCCTCGATGAAGCCGGTGGCGGCGGGCGCGGTATCGAGGCTGACCTTGAGGTTCTCGGCCCCGGCCTCCTTGAGGAGGGCGCGGGCCCGGTCGAGGTCCTGGGTGCGCTGCGGCAGGCCGGACGCGTAGTACTGGTAGCCCTTGCCGAAGAGGTCGTTGCCGACCTCGCCGGCGCCGGAGAGGGCGCCGTCGACGAGTTCCTTGCGGTCGGCGATGAGGAAGAACGCCTGGCGGACCCGCTTGTCGTCGAACGGCGGCCGGTCGGTCTTCATCACGAAGCCCTGCATGGAGCTGCCGGGCAGCCGGATGACCTCTATCTTCCCCTTGCCCTCGTAGGTGCGGGCGGTGGCGGGGCTGAGCTCGTGGGCGTACTGGACCTGGCCGCCGAGCAGGGCGCTCGTTCGGGCCGACTCCTCGCTGGCGACGACGAATTCGACCTGGTCGAGGTGGGGTGCGCCCTCCCAGTAGGCGTCGTTGCGCTTGACGACGAGGGACTTGCCGGGGGTGAAGGAGCGATAAGTGAACGGGCCGGAGCCGACGGGCTTGTCGAAGGAGGTGGTGTCCTCGGGGATGATGTAGGCGCCGAACGCGGCGAGCACGTTGGGGAATTCGGCGTAGGGGCGCTTCAGCTTGAACTCGACGGTGGTCGCGTCGAGGGCGCGGCTGGCGGCGAGGTCGATTGGCTCCAGGGAGGCCTTGGCCCGGAAGGTGCCCTTGGGGTCGGCGATCCGGCGGTAGCTGTAGAGGACGTCCTCGGCGGTGACCGGGCGGCCGTCGTGGAAAGCGGCCTTGCGCAGGGTGATCTTCCACGTGTCGAGGGCCTCGTTGGGCTCCCAGCGCTCGGCGAGCCGCGGCACGGGCGCGAGGTCGGCGCCGAAGTCGGCGAGCTTGTCGTAGAGGGCCTTGGCGCGGGCTGCGTCCACGAACAGGTTGGCGGCGTGCGGGTCGAGGGTCTCGTTCGCCCCGCCGCCCGCGAAGGCGGCGCGCAGCGTACCGCCGCGCTTGGGGGTGCCGGCCCCGGCGGCGTTCTTGGCGTTGGCGGTCTTGCCGGTGTCGGCGGCGCAGCCGGCGGTGAGGGCGAGGGCGGCGGCGGTGGCCGTGGCGGTGGCGAGGAAGAAGCGTCGTCGGGCGAGGAGGAAGCCTCGGCGGGCGAGGCCGGAGCGGGGATTGTTCACGGTGTGGTGTCTCCGTTGCTGTCTGACTGGGGGCGGTCCTGGGGACTGAGCCGGGCGACGAGGTGGAGGCGGTCGGAACTCGTGGTCCCGTACGGGGAGTCGCCTTCGCTCCACGGCGGTTCGGTGCGAGGACCGGGACCGTCGTGGAGGGCGAGGACCTCGAAGCCGGCGGTGGTGAGGAAGTGCCGCAGTTCCTGGGGGAACAGGAGCCGCCAGGCGGACTGCTGCTCGTCCGGTGCCGAGCCGTCGTCGGCGGTCCAGGTGCGGCGGCGGCGCAGGAGTTGTGCGCCGTGGTCGATCCACAGGGTGGTGCGGGACGTGTAGGTGGTGCCGCGCCAGGCGAAGGACGCCGTGCGCGAGCCGTCGAGCAACTCGGTGTTGCCCAGGAAGAAGGCGCCGTTGCGCATCTCGGCGACGAGCAGCCCGCCGGGCGCGAGGTGGGCGCGGCAACGGGCGAGGAACGCCGTCAGGTCGTCGTTGGTGTGGCAGTACAGCAGGGCGCTGTCCAGGCACACCACCGCGTCGAAGACGGTTGCGAGGTCGAAGTCGCGCATGTCGGCGCGGTGGTGGGCGGGCCCCGGGTGGTGGGCGCGGGCGTACGCGAGCATGGCCTCGGAGGTGTCGATGCCGGTGACCCGGCGGCCCCCCGTATGGTGCAGCCAGGCCGCGTCGCGGCCGGTGCCGCAGCCGACGTCGAGGACGCGCAGGCCGGCGCCGTACCGGGTCAGCACCTCCTCGGCCCAGCGGGCCGCGAGGTGGTCCGGGTCGGGGAAGCGCTGCTCGTACAGCTCGGGGTGGTCGGTGAGGAGGTTTCCGCTGGTCACGGGGTCTCGCTTCGTGATCGTGGGCCGGTGCGCGCGTGCGGGGGTTGCGGTACGGGCTCGTCGTCGGGCAGTGCGCCCCGGCGCCGCAACCGGGTGAGGGCCGCGGCGGAGCCCAGGCCGAGGGCGAGACAGCACGCGTACGGCAGCCAGCTCAGGCCTGTGTGTCCGGCGGTGTCCATGGCCCAGCCGATACCCGCGCTGCCGACGGCCGCCGCGATGCCGGAGACCATGTAGTAGAGGCCGTAGTAGGTGCCGGTGAGGCTTTCCCGGCCGAAGGCGGGGATCATCTCCAGCACGAACGGCGAGGCGATCATCACGCCGACGTGCAGCAGCAGGGTCCCGGCGAGTACGGGCAAGAGCCGCAGCGGGTGCGGGTCGGCGGTGCCCGCGACGAGGGCCGGCGGTACGAAGCCCAGCCCCATCACGGTCAGTCCGGCGGCGATCCATCGGCCATGGCCGCTGCGGGCCTTCAGGGCGCGGGTGATGCGCAGTTGGAACAGCAGGCTGGTGACCGTCCCGGCGAGGAACAGCAGTCCGGTCGAGCCCTCCCAGCCGGAGGCCCGGACCGCGGCCTGCGGCAGCAGCAGGTACAGCTGGTTCTCCAGCCCGTACATGCCGATCATGGCGAAGGAGAACGCCAGGAACCGGTGGTCGCGGGCCGCCTCCCGCCAGTCCCCGAGCACTTTGGTGTCCGGGGCCGGCACCTGTCCGGCGGGCAGTACCAGCAACTGGGCGAGGGTGAGAACGGCGAACACGGCGGCGGCGGTGACGGCCGCGGCCCGGAAGTCGACGAGCAGCAGCAGGCTGCCGAGCAGCGGCCCGAGCAGCGCCCCGGTGGTGGCGAACACGTTGAACAGGGCGAACGCCTCGGCCTTGCGTTCCCCGGCCTCCTGGGCGACGTAGGTCCGCACCGCGGGGTTGAACAGGGCCCCCGCGAGCCCGCTGAGTATGGACGCGGCCACCAGCAGGGGCAGGGTGTCGCCGAGCGCGAACAGGGCGAACCCGACGGTCCGCAGGGCGCAGCCCGCGATGATCACGCCGCGGGCGCCGAGCCGGTCGGCGGCCGAGCCGCCGATCAGGAACAGGCCCTGCTGGCTGAGGTTTCGCAGGCCCAGGACCACCCCGACGACCGCCGCCGAGAGTCCGAGGCCGTCGGAAAGGTGGATGGCGAGGTAGGGGATGAGCAGGTAGAAGCCGGTGTTGACGCCGAGCTGGTTGACGAGGAGCAGGCGTACGGCGAGCGGGAAGCTGCGGACTGCCGTAAGGGTGTTCACCGGGTGGACTCCCCTTCGGTGCGTCTCACGCCCAGACCGCCCCGCCCGGAGGGCCGTACGGTGCCGTCCGTGCCGCCGATGCCCGTCCAGGGGTCCTCGGCGAGCAGCAGGTGGCCGTCCAGGTCCACCCAGCGGGCCCGGTCGGCGAGGTGCACGGCCGGAGAGATGCCGAGGGAACTGGCGGTGAGGCAGCCGAGCATGAGGTCGGTGCCGCTGCCGCGGAGCGCGTCGTGGATGCGCAGGGCGGCCCGCACTCCCCCGCATTTGGCGAGTTTGACGTTGACGCCGTGGACCCGTCCGGCGAGGGCGAGGGCGTCTTCGTAGGTGACGGCGTCCTCGTCGGCGATGACCGGGACCGGCGATTCCTTCGCCACCCGGGCGAGGGCATCGTGGTCGCCCGGCGCGATCGGCTGTTCCACGGCGGTGACGCAGAGGGCGGCGAACCGGGGCAGCAGGTCGTGTGCCTGGCGTTCGGTCCAGGCCCCGTTGGGGTCGAGCAGCAGGTTCGCCCCGGGAGCCCCGGTGCGGACGGCATCCACGCGGGCGAGGTCCTCGGCGGGATCGGGTGATCCGGCCTTGATTTTGAGGACGGTGAATCCGTGCATCGCCAGGCGGGCGGCCTGGGCGGCTGCCGGGCAGGGGGCGATGATGCCGATCGTACGGGCGGTGGCCGCGGCCGGTGTGTGCTGCGTGCCGAGTAGCTGGTGGGCGGGCCGGCCGGCCCGCTTTCCGCTGAGGTCGAGCAGGGCGGCCTCCACCGCGGCGAGCACGCCGGCCGGGAGGTCCGGCAGGCCGGCCGCGGTGGGGTCCTCCCAGGCGGTCTCGGGGTCGGGAAGGCGTTCCAGGAGGGGGCGGACGGCGCCGAGGTGGTGGACGATCCTGTCTGTGGGCAGGCCGAGGTAGTCGCTGCTGACGGCCTCGCCCCAGCCGCGCAGGCCGCCGTGTTCGAGACAGACCCAGACGGCGTCGCGGCGGGCCATCACCGAGCGGGAGATGCGCAGCGGCTCGGCCAGTTCGAGCTCCGTGGTGTGCCAGGTGAGCTTCATTCGGCACCTCCGCGGGTCCGGGTCCAGGTCCGGGTTCGCGCTGACGGGTCGATGACCTGGCGGCAGCGGGCCCAGCCGACGGCTTCGGCCGCCTGCGGGTGCGCGAGCTCCAGCGGGCGTACGGCGAGGTCGGCCCGGTCGAGCCCGTGGGCGTGGCAGAAGTCGTCGTCGTAGACCGTGCCGAGGTAGCGGTGCGGGCCGTCCGGGAAGACGGTCGCGACGACCGCCCCGGCTTCTACGCGGGCCGCCCAGGCGGAGACCAGGGCGACGGCCCCGGTGCTCCAGCCACCGCTGACGAAGCTGGTACGGGCGAGACGGCGGCAGGCGTCGACGGCCTCGGCCGGGCCCACCCAGTGCACTTCGTCGAAGACGTGGTGGGCGACGTTGCGCGGGTGGATGCTGCTGCCCAGTCCGCGCATCAGCCGGGGACGGGCGGGCTGGCCGAAGATGGCGGAGCCGACGGAGTCGACGCCGATCACCTTCAGCCGGGGCCAGCGGCGGCGCAGCGGGCCGACGAGTCCGGCGCTGTGGCCGCCGGTGCCGACGCTGCACACCAGGATGTCCAGGTGGTCGAGCTGGTCGCAGAGTTCGGCCGCCATGGACGCGTATCCGGCCGCGTTGTCTGGGTTGTTGTACTGGTCGGGCCAGTAGCCGTCCGGTATCCGGCCGAGTACCTCGCGCAGCCGGGCGATCCGGGCGGCCTGCCAGCCGCCCTCTGCCGCCGGCCGGTCGACGAGCTCCAGCCTGGCCCCGTAGGAGCACAGCAATTGCCGCATGCTGGGCTCCAGTTCGGCGTCACCGACCAGGACGACGGGGTGGCCGAGGGCCTGTCCGGCGAAGGCAAGTCCGATGCCGAGGGTCCCGGAGGTGGATTCGACCACGGGTGCTCCGGGGCGGAGTTCGCCGCGACGCCGGGCGCCGCGCAGCATCGACAGCGCGGCCCGGGCCTTCATGCCGCCGGCGCCGAGGCATTCGAGCTTCGCCCAGAAACCGGGGTGCGGGAAGGGGAGTTCGGTACGGATGCGGGCGAGCGGGGTACGGCCGGTCAGCGACAGCAGATCGGGATTGGCGGCAGCACCGACGGGCAGCCGGTGCAGCACGGGTGCCGTGGTCATCGGGCGCCTCCGTAGTGGTGGATGACGCCGGGGCCGCCGTCGAGCCAGAAGAACGGGTACGGCTCCGCGGACACGGCCGTGACCCCGGCACCCAGAAAGCGCGGCAGAACGGCGCTGCCGGTCTGCGCGAACATCACCAGGGGCTTCCCGGTCGCGGCGGCGTGGTCGAGCAGCGGCTGGAAGGTCCCGTTGCCCAGGGTCATGCCGGAGGCGAGGACGGCGTCGCAGCGCTCCAGCTCCGCGAGGGCGTCGGTGCGGACGGGCTCACCCCATTCGGTGATCCCGCCCTTGAGGTCGCAGGCCACGTACCCGACGCCACGCTCGCGCAGCCGCTCCAGCAGGGAGTTGACGACGCCGACGACCAGAACCCGCTCGATTCCGGCCTCGGGCAGCAGCTCCGCCACAGCCCGCGACCGCGCCCGGGACCGCTCCAGGGAGCTTCCGGACGGCAGCGCGCAGGGCCGGGCGCCGTGTTCGGTGGTGTGCGGGCGGGTGTGCATCAGGTAGGTGTCGAGCGCGGCGATCCGTACGGGCAGCAGCGGATGGCCGAGGAGTTCGGCGACGGTGGCTCCGAGGCAGTCGTCGAGAGCGGACGGATCCAGTCCCCCCGGCTCGACGGCGCAGGAGCCGACGGCCGCGTGCAGACGCAGGCTGAGCACCTCGTTGCGGTAACCGCTGGTGCGGCCCTCGTGCCGGACTGCCTGGGCGGTGGTGAAGGCCAGCGCCATCCGCTGCCCGGCGGGGTCGGGTCCGTACACGCCGGCACGCACGGCCTCGATGAGTCCGTCGACGGTACGCACGGCCGGTTCGCGCAGCGTCGGTGCGCTCACGGCACTCACGCCGTCACCGCCTGGGACGGCTCATAACAGGGGCGCAGCTGCGCGAGCAGGCTCTCCGCCGTGGCGCGGGCGCCACTGCCCTGGGTGTCGACCGTCATGATGTGGCCGAGGTACTCGTTGTTGCTGGTGGCCGGGCGGACGGCGCGGCCCGGCTCGGCGAGGGTCAACTCCACCACCTCGGGCCGCTCGCGGGCCTCGTCGGCGCCCTCGATCACGGTGAGGGTGCCGGCGGTGTCGGGCAGCAGGAAGGCGATGGCGGCGCTCCGCACGCCGGTCGGGCGCGGGGTGAGGTCCGGGGTGCGGCCGAGGGCGACGTCGACGGCGGCAGCGGCGAGGTCGACTCCGGTGACGTGGCGGACCAGTTCGGTGATGCGGTTTCCGGCGGGGCGGGGGTTGACCTCGACCACCCGGGGTCCGTCGGGGGTCAGCTTGATCTCGGTGTGGCAGACCACGTCGTCCAGGCCGAGCGCCTTGATCGCGGCGAGGGCGGTGTCGGCGGCCGCCGCGGAGTCGGCCGGGTCCAGCGCGGCCGGGAACATGTGCCCGGTCTCGATGAAGGCCGGCGCCCCGCCGATGCTCTTGTCGGTGACGCCGACGACGTGCGTGCTGCCATGGAAGGAGACGGTCTCCACGCTGACCTCGGGGCCGGTCAGAAGCTCCTCCAGGAGGAACACGGGCGCGCGGTCCTGGCCCCGCGCGTTGACCGGGAAGTCCGTCAGCGCCCGGCAGGCGCCGTCGAGTTCCCGCTCGTCGCGGACCTGCCGCACCAACATGCCGGCGCACAGGTCCACCGGCTTGACGACCAGCGGATAGCCGATCTCGCGGGCGGCGCCCGCCGCCTCGGCCGGATCCGTGCAGACGGCGAACCGAGGGCCGGGCACCGCCGCCGCGGCCAGGATTCGCCGGGTCAGGTCCTTCCGACAGGCCCCTTCGACCGCTTCGGCCGCGGGGCCGGACAGGCCGATCCGCTCCGCGATCCGGGCCACCGCCGGCAGGTAGTAGTCGCACGAGGAGAGCACCCCGTCGAAGCCGAGCACCGCGTGCAGCCGCTCCAGATGAGGCAGCAGGGCGTCCAGGCCGTTGGTGTCGGCCGTGACGATGTTGCGCGCCGCGAGCAGCGGGTGCGACCCGTCGGCGGGGGCCGCACGCAGGTAGTGGTGCAAGTCGCGGGTGACGAAAGTGAACTCGTGCCCGCCTTCACGGATCGCCCGGGGCAACAGCCTGCTCATCGACCCCACCCAGCTCTCGACAACCAGCAGATGTCCCACGCGACTCCCTCTCAGACGGTTCTTCGACCGCCGTCCCGACTCACCGGCCGGCGAGCCAGGGCAGACGTTATCTGAAATCGTTTTCATTTCCAACAGGGAGGTTTTCGGGTAGCCTGCCACCCATGGATCACCCGGAACAGGAAGAAATCGGGCCGTACTTGGTACGGCACGCCCAGCCGGAGGACGTTCCGGGGGCGCGCAGCGTCATGCTCGACACGTTCTATGAGGAGTTCGGGTACGGATACGTACCGCAGTGGCACGAGGACGTCATGGACATCCGGCGCAGCTACCTCGAACACCCGCGGCACGCCCTGCTCGTGGCCGTACACGACGGCGAAGTTGTCGGCACCACCGCGGTGAACTCCCGCGGCCCGGCCCACCCGCCGCACCCGCGCAGCCTCGCCGAGCGGTACCCCTCGGGGCGCACGGCGCAGCTGCTGCGGGTGTACGTACGCCCACAGCACCGCAGACACGGCCTGGCCCGCGCGATGGTCCGGGCGGCCTGCGCGTTCGCCGCCGGAGCCCCCGGGTACGAGACCATCTACCTGCACACGAACGTCGACATCCCCGGCGCCGAGGCCTTCTGGCGCAGCCTCGCCACCGAGGTCTTCGACGCCCGCACGACGGGCGAGCACGGCGGCTTCGGCACGGTGCACTTCGAGATTCCGATGCCGGTACGCGCCCCGCTCCGGGCGGCCGCCATCCGCTGACGCGGTCAAGGCCACCCCACACCGTTCGTAAGGTCACCGCTGTCGCCGCGACCGGGGAGACCGGCGCTCCGACTCGTACTCTCTGCGCGGTGCCAGCCCGCCTGTCCGGCAAAGGCCGGGACCCTGTCCGCCAGTGCTTCCAGGGAGGCGAAACCCCCAGGCCAGACCAGGTCGCACGCCTGGACCGCGGAGGCGAACGTGCCACACGCCCTGCCTCGGCGGGGTCCCGGGAGCGCCGCCATCGCAGGTATGCGTACCGCGGGGCCCAGGTTTCGGGCATGCTGGTGAGCATGAGCAGCAGGTACGCACAGCTCCGGCCATACACCCTGCCGGACTCGCTCGTAGATCTGAGCGGGCCGGTGGACGGCCTTGTGGTCCTGCCCCGGCACCTGGACTGGGGCCCGCACTATGAGTACGACCTGGCCGACGACGCCGACGTACTGCTGATGTACGAGCGGGTGATCCGCGAGGCGCAGACGCCCGAGGACCTGCACGCCCACCTCAATGCGGACGTGCTGCGTAGCCACTGGCGGACCCTATTCCTGCCCGGCCCGGCGAGGACCGCCTGGGAGTCCCACTTCCCCGATCTCGCTAGCCTCGATCGTTCATGA
>NZ_JAGGOT010000076.1 GCF_018614195.1 Streptomyces sp. ISL-43 | reverse complement strand
TGGGGCTTTGATGGGTGCCGGTGGGCGTCCCGGTAACTGTCAAAGCCCCCTCGCGCACAGACCCCGCCAACCCGACGCCCCGCCCAACCGTCGAAGCCACGGACCCGCCCGCAGCCAGGCCGCCCCCGCAGCCCCGCCCGACCCCGCCCCCTACCGCAACGCCGCCCCCGCCAGTCGTCGCAGCCCCTCCCCGATCTCCTGCTCCGTGTGCGTCGTGAACGACAAGCGGAGGGTTCTGGGGTCCGGGGACCCGGCGAAGAAGGGGGCTCCGGGGACGAAGGCCACGCCCGCCCCGGTCGCCGCGCGCAGCAGGGTCGTCGCGTCGTGGCCCTCAGGGAGGCGGGCCCAGACGAACATGCCGCCCTCCGGGTGGTTCCACGTAGAGCCGGCCGGGAGTGCGGACGCCAGGCCCGACAGGAGTGCGTCCCGGCGGAGCCGGTAGGCGTCCCGGACCCGGGCGATGTGGGCGTCCAGGTCCGCCGTCCGCAGGTACTCCGCCGCCGCGAGCTGGTCCACCGTCGAGGTGTGCAGGTCCGCCGCCTGCTTCGCGAGCACCGCCCCCCGCAGCAGCGCCGCCGGTGCGCGCAGCCAGCCCAGTCTGACCCCGGGCGCCATCACCTTCGAGAAGCTGCCGAGCAGGGCCGTACGGTCCTCCGCGCCCGGGTGCGCGGCGAGCCACGGGATGTCGCAGCCCTCGTAGCGCAGGTCCCCGTACGGGTCGTCCTCCAGCAGCCACAGTCCGAGCCGGGCCGCGAGGGCCGCGACCGCCGTCCGGCGGGCGGACGGGAGCGTGCGGCCGGTCGGGTTCTGGAAGGTGGGGACGGTGTAGAGCAGCTTGGGGCGCTCGCGCGCCACGATCTCCTCCAGGGCGTCCGGGAGGATGCCCTCGTCGTCGCACGGCACGGGGATCACCCGGGCGCCCGCCAGCGTGAACCCCTGGAGGGCGGCCAGGTAGGTGGGGTTCTCGACGAGGACCGCGTCGCCCGGCTCGATCAGCGCCGTCGTGATCAGGCCGAGCCCCTGCTGGGAGCCGGTGGTGATCAGTACGTCGTCCTCGGTGGTCGCCAGTCCGCGCCCGTCGAGCCGCCGCGCCACCGCCGCGCGCAGCTCCGGGGCGCCCTCGGTGGTCGAGTACTGGAGCGCGCGGCGGGCCGAGCGGGCGAAGACGCCGTCGTACGCGGCCCGCAGGCCCTCGGCGTCGAAGAGTTCGGGCGCGGGCAGGCCGCCGGCGAAGGAGATCATGCCGGGCTGGGCGGTGACCGCGAGTATCTCGCGGACGGCCGAGGGCGCGGTCGTGCGGATGCGGGCGGCGAAGGGCGGCGGCGGGGCGAGGGCTGCGGAAGGTGCGGAGGCGGGTGCGGCGACGGGCGTGGAGGCGGGCACGGGAGCTCCTTCGGGAGGCGGGTGCGCGCATCGTAGCGGCAGGAACATGTAGATGGCATCTACGTATCGGCGGGTGAACACCCGCCGGGGGCTCCCCATCTGACGCACTATCAGCTAGACCGTTTCCCATGACAGCAGACGAGCGGAACACCCGAGTCGACGACTACGCCGAGCTCGCCTCGGTCGGCCCCTACGGAGTCCACCCCGGCCACGCGCTGATCACGATGGTCGAACCGCATCCGGGCCACGAGTTCGCGTACAACCGCTGGTACGAGGACGACCACTACTACGCGGGCGCCATGGCCATGCCCTGGATGTACGCGGGCCGCCGCTGGGTCGCCACCCGCGAGCTCCAAGAGCTGCGCTACCCGGAGAAGTCGGCGGTCGCCCAGCCCGTCACGGCCGGGTGCTACATATCCACGTACTGGGTCACCGAGGGCCGCTACGACGAACACATGAAGTGGACCGTCGGCATCAACAAGCGCCTCAACCGCGACGGGCGCGTCTACCAGGACCGCACCCACGTCTTCACCGCGTTCCAGGACCACGAGGCCACCGTCTACCGCGACGGAGCCGCCGGCCCCCGCGACTTCCACGCCCTCGACCACCCGTACGGCGGGCTCGTCGTCCAGGTCCTCGACGCCGACGGCCCTGAGCAGCGGGCCGAGCTGCTGGAGTGGCTGCGCTCGCGCGCCCTGCCGAAGCGGCTGGCCGGCTCCCCGGCCGCGATGGTCACCGTCTTCCGTCCTACGCCGCTGCCCGGCGACCGGATGACGTACGTGAAGCAGGTCGAGGGGGTCGACACCCGGCTGACCCTGCTGTGGTTCCTGGAGGCCGACCCGCGCACCTGCTGGGACCGGTTCCAGGGACTGGACGCGGAGGTCGCGGAGACGGGGCTGGGGCGGGTGGAGCTGGTGGCACCGTTCATTCCGACGGTGCCGGGGACCGACCGGTACGTGGACCAGTTGCGGTAGTCCGCGGCTGCGCGGACATGGCCGAGCCCCCTCGGCCAGGACGGCGGGCCGGTCGAGAGGGCTCCAGACAGTGGTGCGGTCGTGCTGGTCGTGCTGGTCGTGCTGGTCCTACTGGCCGTGCGGGTCGTACTCGTACTCGTCGTGCAGGTGGCGCTGATCGTTGCTCGGGGGGCTGGGATGTTCGCCTCGACGTTCAGGCGAGGCGTCCCAGCCGGCCCTCGGTCACATCGGCGACGAACGAGGTCCAGGAACCGGGCGCGAAGGTGAGGGACGGACCGTCCTGCACCTTCGAGTCGCGGACCGCGATGGCTTCCATGGCGGGGGACTTGACCTCGACGCAGGCGCCGTTGGCGGAGTAGGAGGACTTGATCCAGTTTTCCGTGGAGCCCTGACGAATAGCCATGTTTCTCTCCGGTTCAGCGAGTAGTTCCGGTGGATCCCGGTGTCCTGTCGGCCATTTCTCCGGCTGACGTGATCGACGCTACCCGCAGGTCCCGGCAGGTGAGGCGGGCGTTCACCCGACCGAGTGGCATATTCCATTCAGGCCTTCTGTGGCCGGGGAGTGACGGTGTACCGTACCGGCCTTTCGCGGAACCTCAGTTCTCCTTCGCGAAGTCGTCGATGATCCGGGAGATGAACTGCCTGGTCTGGTCCACATTGTGGGCCTGCGCCCGCAAATGCTCGTACATCACGCTGTATTTCTGTACGTCGTTGGCCTTCTCCAGGTACAAGTCGCTCGTCACGCCCTCGATGTAGACGACGGTCGAGTCCGAGGCGTCCGGGAATTCCAGAATGGCGTACTGGCCGTTGACGCCCGGGTGCGCTCCCATCGAGAACGGCATCACCTGGACCGTGACGTGCGGCTTCTCCGACTGCTCTATCAAGTACTCCAGCTGCCGGATCATGAGTGCGGCATCGCCCACCTGCCGCCGCAGGGCCGCCTCGTCGATGACGGCCCACAGGCGCAATGGCCCGATCTCCGGATTGCTGTTGTCGGTCTCCCAGAGCCGCTTCTGGCGGTGCATCCGGACCTGTACGCGCTTCTCCACGTCGGTCGGAGCGGTCTCCGGCCACGCGCCCCGCACGAGCGACTGGGCGTACTCCGGGGTCTGGAGCAGCCCCGGGACCACCAGGGGCTCGTAGGTGCGCAGGCTGGCGGCGTCCGTCTCCAGGCCGATGTAGACGCTGTACGGGATGTCGCCGAAGGCGTGCCACCAGCCCTGCTGGCGGGAGTCCTTGGCCATCTGCATGAGGGAGTCGACGAGCCGCCGGTCCTCGACCTCGTAGACGTCGCACAGATCGCGGACGTCGCGCTGGCTGATGGAGCGCCGGCCGTTCTCCAGTCGGCTGATCTTGGACTGGGAGACGAGCAGGCGCTCTGCGACCTGTTCGGCCGTCATGCCCTTGTCTTCGCGGAGCTTGCGCAACTCCATGCCCAGTCGGCGGCGTCGGACGGTGGGATTGACATTGGACGCCACGTGAACGGCACCTCCGCCTTCTTCTCTCGCTGTCTCTCTGCGTGTCTGATGCTGAGCAGACTGCCACCGAAGCGTGCGGCCTCGCTGGGGAACGGCCGGGAAGGGGTCCGGAACGGGCCGCGAAGGGGCCCGGAACGGGCCTGGAAGGGGCCTGGAAGGGGTCGGAAGGGGTCGGAAGGGGCAGGGAACGGCCCGTAACGCAAACGCGCGGGGCGGCGGGACCGGGGGTGCCGGCCTCGCCACCCCGCGCGCTGGCGGCTCCCGGACCGGGTCCTGGGGACGCCGGCCACGGCAGTGGCGTTACATGTGCTGCGTGTCCTGCTGGTACTGCGTGTCCTGTTCGTACCGGTACTCGTACTGCGTGTGCGGCCGGCGGTTCAGTGCGCGGCCACGCGGGCCATCGCTCCGGTCCGGCGCGGCTGCATCGGAACGGCGGTGGCCGTGGCCCGGACGGGCTGGGCCGGTGCGCGGTCGCGGCGCGGCTGTGCGGCCACACCGTTCTGGACGTCCATGACGGCGTGAGCCACCAGTCCGCCCATCGGGTCGTGTCGGATCAGGTCCCGCAGTCGGGACCTGGACGACCGCCCCTCGTTGCCGGGGTACAGGTGCTTGCCGAGTCCGACCGCGTGGGCCAGGGCGGCAAGCGCCGCGGTCCGCGGGTCCGGCGGTACGCCGGTGCGGATCGCAGTGTCCAGCCGGGCTCGGATCTCCCGGCTGATCGCCGTGTCGGTCGCTTGGTAGCGAGTCGTCGGCAGCACCCCGCACATCTGGCCCGCGACGGCATGGACCATGCCGCAACGCTCCAGGTGAGCGAGGTAAATCTGACGGAGCCCCAGTCGGGGTCCGCCGATCCAGTGGACCGCCCGAACCGGGCTGCCGCGCCTGCGCAGCAGTTCCAGTGCGGAGTCCAGAGTCGGATCTCCTGTCGGCCGTGGCATCACCACGGCGATACGATCCCCATCAGGGGCTATCCGTCCTGCCAGAGCCAGCTCCACTAGCTGTGCCCCGGCCAGGCCGAGGTCGAGCGACTGCGGCTGCGCCGTGGTACCCGTGGCCGGGTCCAAGGCGAGCAGCAGAAGCTCCTCCGGAATTGTTCTGCGGCTCCTGCCCATCCATGCCTCCCCGCGTGGATGAGTGACAGGGTGACGCCTCTCACATTCATCTGTCGAGAGCGCCTGCCTGCTTTGTGGGGGAACCGTCAGCTATGTCGTTCTCGTCTAGCACGGGGGCGATGCGCCCTAGACGGGACACTGTTAGACATTCGGACAGCCGGACGTGGTGGCGATCGAGGAGGAACTGGTGGCGGGCGAGTCCCCCGACAAGTCGGTTGATGAAGAAGCGTCGGGGGCGGCGGAGTCGTCCGAGGGGCGTGATCCGCGGGTCTCGGTGTTCCGCCCGCGGGACCCCGAGGACGGATCCGCGGCGCGCGATCCGCTGAGGGAAGCGGTGGCGGCTTGGGTCGCCACGGCGGAGCCCTCGCCCGACGACGAGCCGGCCGAGCCGGCCGATGCCGCGCCGGGTGCGCGGACGGAGGTCTTCAAGGCCCTGCCGGAGGACGCGGCGGATTCTGCGGCCGATTCCGGTGCGGATGCGGATGCGGCTACGGGTGCGGGTGTCGCTGCCGCCGGGGAGGCGGGCTCCGGGTCCGACGCCCCGTCCGCGGCTCCTGTGGCTGAGGCTGCCGCGGCTTCCGCGGACGCGGCTTCCGCGGACGCGCCGGCGGGCCGCTCAGGCTCCTCGGGCTCGACCTCGACCTCGACCTCGACCTCGGCTCCGGCCCCTGCGTCGGCTCCGGCTTCCGGCTCTACCTCCGACTCTGACCCGGCTCCGGCCTCGGGCGGAGCTCAGGAGGCCGGCGAGTCCGCCGGCCCCTCCGACTCCTCCGGCGCTGCGGCCGGTGCTGCGGCCGGCGGTCGTGGCACGGATTCCGCTTCCGAGCGTGCGAGTGGCGGGTCCGCGGCCCGCGACGCGTCTGCGGACCGGCCTGCGGCGGCCGAGCCGGCCGACAGCGACCGTACGGCCGTGTTCCGGGCGGTGACGCCCCCGGCCGCTGGTTCCCGGCCTGGGGCCGGCGGCCCGGGCGTGGGTTCCGCTTCTGGGCATGCGGGCGAAGGGTCCGCCCCTGAGGGCGGCTCCGCCGCGCGTACGAGTGAGGGCTCGGCGGGCCTGTCCGCCACCTCCGACAAGCCTGTTCCGCCCGTTCCTGCCGTTCCGGCCGAGCCGGTGGACAGTGAGCGCACGGCCGTGTTCCGTGCGGTGAAGCCTCCGGTCGCCGGTTCCGCTTCCGGGCGTGAGGGTGGCGGGTCCGCCGCCCCGTCCGGTGCCGGGAAGGGTTCCGACCCGCGTACGGGCGAGGGCCCGGCCGGTGCGTCCGAGGCCTCCGTCAAGCCTGCGCCGGCCGTTCCGGCCGAGCCGGTGGACAGTGAGCGCACGGCCGTGTTCCGTGCGCTGAAGCCTCCGGTCGCCGGTTCCGCTTCCGGTTCCGGGCGTGAGGGTGGCGGGTCCGCCGCCCCGTCCGGTGCCGGAAACGGCTCCGCCCCGCGTACGGACGCCGGGGCCCCGGGCCGGTCGGTCGGGGACGAGCCCGCCGACAGCGAGCGGACCGCCGTCTTCCGTGCCGTGAAGCCCGCCGCTCCGGCCGCCGCGCCCGGAGCCGGCGAGCCCGCCGACAGCGAGCGCACCGCCGTGTTCCGGGCCGTCAAGCCCGGCGCCGCCCGGCCGGTGCAGCCCCACGCCGTCGGCGGGGAGCGGGCGAGCACGTTCGTACCGCTGCGGACCGATGACGCGCAGGCGGCCAAGACGGCTTCGCCCGCCGGGCCCGGGGTGCGCCCCGAGGCTCCGAAGCCGCCCCCGGCGCCGGGGACGGCCGCCCCGGCGGCACCGGCACCGGCACAGGCCCCGGGCGGGCCGGCGACGCAGTCGCCCGAGCGGACCACGCAGCAGCCGCTGCCGCCCAAGCCGCCGCTCGACATGCTGGCGGACCTCACCAACAACCCGCCCCCGCCGCCGAGCGCGACCCGGACCGCCGTGCGGCGGTTCAAGATCTACGCCCCGATCCTCGTGCTCCTGGCGGTCGTCCTCGCCGTGGTGCAGCTCGTGCGTCCGCTGCCCGAGCCGACGCTCAAGGTGACCGCGAAGACCTCGTACACCTTCGACGGCGGGGCCCCGTCCCTGCCGTGGCCGAAGGAGGGCCAGGCCTACGTGGCTGCGGCCGGCCTCGGCCCCGTCGGCACCTTCGGCGAGCAGAAGCCCGTCGCGATCGGCAGTGTCGCGAAGGCCATGACGGCGTACGTCATCCTCAAGGACTTCCCCATGAAGAAGGGGGAGAAGGGCCAGATGATCCCCGTCGACAAGACGGCGGTCGACGACGGCAAGAAGGAGACCGAGGGCGAGTCCACGGTCAACACGCTGAAGGAGGGCGACAAGCTCTCGCAGTACGACGCCCTCGCCGCGATCATGATCCCGTCCGCCAACAACGTCGCGCGGCTCCTCGCGCGCTGGGACGGCGGGCAGGAGGCGTTCGTCAAGAAGATGAACGACACCGCCAAGTCGCTCGGCATGACCAACACCACGTACACGGACCCCTCGGGTCTGGACGCGACGACGGTCAGCACCGCCGAGGACCAGGTCAAGCTCGGTCTCAAGATCGTCGAGATGCCTGAGCTGGTCGCGATCACCAAGCTGCCGAACTGGACCGACCCGTCCGGCAAGCAGTGGCGGAACTACAACGACCTGGTTCCGTTCAACGGCTCGCTCGGCATCAAGACCGGCTCCACGACGAAGGCCGGCGGCAATCTGCTCTTCGCCGCCGAGAAGAAGGTCGGCAAGACCAACCAGCTGATCGTCGGCGCGGTCCTCGGCCAGCACGGGGTGCCGATCCTCGGTACCGCGATCTCGGCCAGCAAGGACGTCATGCTGGCCACGCAGAAGGCGCTGACGGCCGCCAACATCGTCAAGAAGGGCGAGGTCGTCGGCTACGTGGACGACGGGCTCGGCGGCCGCGTCCCGGTCGTGGCCACCGCCGACGTGGAGGCGGTCGGCTGGCCGACGCTCACCGTCGACGTCAAGCTGGGTGACGGCGCCGCCAAGATTCCGATGACCGCCAAGGCGGGCTCGGAGATCGGCGTACTGACCGTCGGGTCGGGTGCCAGCCAGGTGAAGGTGCCGGTGGCGCTGCAGAGCGACCTCACGGCGCCGGGCATCGGCAAGAAGCTGACGCGCGTCGGCTGACGCGCATCGGCTGGGCGTCGGCTGACGGGCGTCAGCCGGCGCGGGCCGGCCGTGGACGAGCGATCCGGCGTCCCGGGGCAACCCCGGGGCGCCGGAGCGCGTCTACGACCAGAACGGGCCGGAGCGGATCGGACACCGGATCGGACACCGGAGACTCATAGTGTCGTGTTGGGGAGTACATCGGCGTGACCACCGCTGAGCGGCAGACGCAGGACCAGGAGCAGGACCGGGAGCGGGCGCAAGCCCGGGAACCCGGCCTGCAGGCCGGTCCGGAGCAGGGCCCGGACCCGGACCCGGCTGCCCCCGCCGGGCCCCTGCGCCGCGCCTTCGGGCCGGCCCTCGGGTGGGCGCGGCGGCATCCCGTGGCCGTGGCCACCGGGCTGGCCGCACTGCTGCACCTGGTCTGGTTCTTCGCCGTCGCCAACAGCGGAGGCGACCTCGCCGCGCAGGACGCCTGGGCCGAGTTCGTCGGCCGCCACCCCGACTCGGCGTACAACCTCGCCTGGTACGGCGGCATGCACCCGGTCTCGTACAGCGTGGTCTCGCCGTATGTGATGCACGTGCTCGGCGTCCGGACCACGATGATGATCGCCGGTACGGTCTCGGCCGGGCTGCTCGCGATGATCCTGACCCGCTGTCGCGGGGCCGTGCGCGAGCCGCTGTGGCCCGCGCTGGCCGGGGTGTACGGGCTGCTGTGCAACGCCCTGTCGGGCCGGGTCACCTTCGGGCTCGGCGTGATGTTCGCGCTCGGGGCCGTCGCGGCCGTCTTCTGCTGGCCCCGCAAATGGGCCGAGCGGCGCTGGGCGAAGGCCGCCGCCGCGGCTCCGCTCGCGGCGCTCGCCACCGCCTCCAGCCCGGTCGCCGGGCTGTTCCTCGGGCTGATCGCGGCCGCGCTGTTCCTGAACGGGCGGCGCCCGGGTGCGTACGCGCTGGGGCTGGCCCCGGCGGCGGTGGTCGGGCTGTCGGCCTGGCTGTTCCCCTTCTCCGGGACGCAGCCGATGAAGCTGCTGTCGGCGGCGCTGCCGTTCGGGTGCGCGCTGGCCGCGCTGTTCCTCGTACCGAAGGGCTGGAAGACGGTCCGGACCGCGTCCGCGATCTACGCCTTCGGGGTGGCCCTGACCTGGGCGATCGACTCCCAGGTCGGATCGAACGTGACCCGGCTGGCGATGCTGTTCGGCGGGGCGGTGCTGCTCGCGGCCCTCCCGTACGAGTCCTCGCGCCACGGCCGTGAGGGGTCCGCGGGGCGGCGTACGCGCCGCTGGTACGGGCTGGTCCTCGCGCTCGTCGGTGTGACCGCCTGGATCACCGTCAACAGCGTCACCGACATCGTCCGCACCACCCCGCTGGCCTCCTGGAGCCGGGAGCTGGCCCCGCTGGTGGACCAGCTCCAGAAGGTGCGCGCCGACCGCGGCCGCGTCGAGGTCGTCCCGGCCAGCAGCCACCGGGAATCCTCCGCCTTCCCCGCGTACGTGAACCTCGCGCGCGGCTGGAACCGGCAGGCCGACCTGGAGCGGAACCCGCTCTTCTACGACGACACCCTGACGGCCGACAGCTACCGCGAGTGGCTGGACCGCTGGGCCGTGCACTACGTGGTGCTGCCCGCCGACAAACCCGACGAGGGCGGGCGGGACGAGGCGAAGCTGGTGCGCGAGGGGCTCCCGTACCTCCAGCAGGTGTGGGGCGACGCGAACTGGCAGCTGTTCAAGGTGATCGATCCGACGGACCTGGTCGCGGGGCCGGCGACGGTGGTGCGGGCGAGCGCCGACCAGCTGGTCATCGACGTGAAGCAGGCCGGGCGGGTGCTGGTGCGGATCCCGCATTCGCCGTGGCTGGGGCTGGTGGACGCCGAGGGCAAGCCGGTGGCGCCGCCGCAGGAGACGGCGGAGTCGAAGGCGGGGGCGAAGGCGACCCCGTCCGCGCCGAAGCAGGCCGCGCCGAAGGCCTTGCCGAAAACGTACGTGAACGAGGCGGGATGCCTTTTCAAGGCGGTCCCGGACGCCACCGGTGACGTGTGGACGGAGCTGCTGGCGCCGGCGCCGGGGGAGTACCGGGTGGCGGCGAAGTACCAGCTGCCGCGGGGGACGCCGTGTCCGGAGGAACTGGTCGTCGAGGCGCTGGGGCCCCCGGAGCGCCCGACTCCGCCGAGGCCTTGACCGGATGATGATCCAAACATTCTGATGATCCAGACATTCTTTACGTCCGGTCCGGGTGCGTTAGTCCGTATATCTGCATACCATCCCAGTAGTCCGATTGGATGCCCCGAGTTGAGGGAGTGACGACGGGATGAGCAAAGAGCAGAAGCAGGACTTCCAGGCGGCTGTATCGAAGGCGGTGGAGGCGACCCGCCTGCCACGTGCCGCGCAGGCGCACGGCTTCGACGGTCCGATCCGGACCAAGGTCAAGGGCGGGGCGCACACGAAGGCGGAACTCAAGCGGGCAGGGACCCCGCAGGGTGACCGCATCGGCGAGCGCAGCAGAGGACTCAGCTGAGGTCCGGCTCGGGAGCCGACCCCGGTCATCGTCGTCACGTAGCCCTTCCGGTTTCGTCCGGGAGGGCTTTCGTGCGTCCGCGACCTGGGACTTTGGTCCCTTAACGGCTTCGAGGGCCGCTATACCGACATCCGTTACATTGCCGACGGATGACCAGAACATGACCCTCGTAACGTCGTGCTTGTCGCCAGGGCAAACCACTCGACCCACGTGAACCACTCGACCCACTCGAAACGGGTGGAGCGCCCGGACCGAGACCACAGGCGACGCCGACCCGAGGGGAACCACTCATGCGCACCACCTTCCGTACCGTCGCCGTCGCCGCCGGAGCCGTCACCGCCCTGGCCCTGCCGGCCGCCCACGCCTTCGCGGCGGACGTCCCTTCGGCCCAGAAGCCCGAGGCCGAGCAGGACGGGCAGGCCAAGAAGATCACCCCGAAAGGGCGGCGTACGGGCCGGCGCGGAGGCCGTCGCCGAGAGCTCCGGCGAGGGCACCCTCCTGATCGCAGGCGGCGCCGGCCTGGCGGCCACGGGCGCGGCCGGCCTCGCCTTCGCCGCCCTCCGCCGCCACCGCACGGAGCGCTGACCCCCGTCCCGGAGGCCGGTGGACGAGTACTGGGCCGGGCCTGGACCCTGGCCCCCCGTCCCGGCCCCGACCCCGGCCTCCGCCGACTGGGCCCGACCCTGGCCCGGCCTCCCTGGCCGCTGGCTGGCCCGCCTCCCCGGCTAGGAGTGGCCGTGCCCGCCATACCCCCGGGGCCCGCCCCCAGACGGGACCCGCCCGTGCCTGCCCCCACGCCTGGACCGGGCAGCCAGTACCCGGGTGGCGTAGGCCGGGCGGGGGTCGCCCCGCCACAGACCCGCCTCGCCACGAGTTCCCGCCACGTCCGCACCGCCTCGGAGTACGCCATGACCCGCACGCCCACCCCCACCCCCATGGGA
>NZ_JAGGOT010000075.1 GCF_018614195.1 Streptomyces sp. ISL-43 | reverse complement strand
GCGTAGAGAACTCCATGATCTAGGAAGCCGTGCCTGTCACGTTCCGGGCCCCGTCGCTGACCTGACGGACCACCACGAACCGGGCGTCATGCGACTACGCCGAAGCCCTGCCGCTCAAACGCCAGCGCACCGCCGTCATTACCGACCTCCGGCCTGTCATGGCCACCGCCCGGCGAAATGAGCTGATCCACCGGCTCCTTGCCGGGCAGTGCGAGATGTGCGAAGGACGTACCAGGCTACAAGTCCATCACGTCCGCAAACTCGCCGATCTCAACAAGCCAGGACGGCCGGAACGGCCGCCGTGGGTGCGCCTGATGGCCAAGCGCAAACGCAAGACACTCGTGGTCTGCGAACGCTGCCATCAGGACATCCACGCGGGACGGGTTACAGCCACCACCCGGAAATGATCACTGGAGAGCGGTATGCCGGGAAACTGGCCCGTACCGTTCGGGAAGGGGCCGTCGGAAAAGGACCCGAACCACGGGCACCTCGTCGGCGGCCTACTTCACTCTGTGGGAGCCGGAGGGTGCGAATCCCTCCGGCTACCCGACCATGCTGTTCGGCTTCCTGCTCGTCCGGCCGCTGCTCGTCGTCTTCGCCTGCTTCGGGCGGCTCCCGCTGGGAGCGAGCCGAACGTTCGCGCGGCTGTTGGATGCGGCGACCGCTCCGTTCGACCTCGTCAACTACCTGGGCCCGGTGGGCGGGGCCCGGCTGTGCGGGCGGCGGCGGATGGCGCGGCTGTTCGACCGTGTCATCGCCGACCTGCACCGCCGGGTCGACGCGGAGTCGCCGGCCCATCTGGCGCTGCGCATGCACTACCCGTGCCGGTGGGATCCCTTCTTCAAGGACGTCATGACCGTCGCCGACCTCTACCGCTACCCGGCCCGGCACTTCTCCTTCCACTGCGGGCAGCTCACCCTGCCCGGGTCACCCGGGGCCGCTCGGGGGTGAGGATCGTGCAGATGTCGTCCGCGCCGCAGGCGGCGGGATCGATGTGGGCGGCCCGGTCGGCGAGGGTGAGGCCGGCGTGCTGGGCATCGCGGATGAAGGCGAGCCGGGTGGCGGCCTGTTCCGGGTAGTCGCGGTAGCCGCCTCGGGTGCGGGGCGGCGGGTGCAGCAGGCCGCTGTTCTCGTAGAAGCGGATGGTCTTGGTCGTCAGCCCGGTGCGGGCGGCGAGGTCGCCGATGCGCATGCCTCCAGGCTAGCCCTTGACCTTCCAGTGCACTGGAAGGTCTACGGTCGCCGTATGCCAGGTGACGGCGAGGAGGGCAGGGCGAGATGCGGATCACGGTTCTGACGGTGGTGGACTGCCCGAACGCGCGGCCCGCGGTGGAACGGGTCCAGGCCGCCCTGGCCGGCCGGGAGGCCGAGGTCGAGCTGGTGGAAGTGGCCGATGAGGCGGAGGCCGCCCGGCGGGGCATGAACGGCTCGCCGACGATCCTGATCGACGGCACCGACCCCTTCGCGCCGCCCGGAGCCACGCCGAGCATGTCCTGCCGCCTGTACCGGGACGCGGACGGCCCGGTCTCCGGGGTGCCGAGCGAGGCCGCGATGCGCCAGGCACTGGCCGGGACATCCACGTACGCGGGCAGCGCAGCCTCGGACTGCTGTGCCCCGCAGCCGCTGGACGTCGTCGGCAGGGCCGGCCGTGGGCGCCGCGCGCCCGAGGAGAGGGGCCTGCGGGCGGTGCACCAACGGGTGCTGCGTTCCTTCGGCGCGACCGGGAACGCACCCGGCCAGGAGACTCTGGCAGCGGTCGCCGCGGAGGCCGGCCGGAGTGTCGGCGCGGTGTTGGCGGAGCTGGCCGAGGAGGACTTCCTCACCCTGGACGAGCAGGGGCGCATCCGTGCCGCGTACCCCTTCTCCGCCACCCCCACCCGCCACCGGGTCCGTATCGCGGAAGGCGCGGACGTGTGGTCGATGTGCGCGATCGACGCACTCGGCATCCCCGCCATGCTCGACCAGGACGTGGTGATCTCCTCCACCGACCCCGTGACCGGCGAAACCGTAGAGGTCACTGCCACCGCCGGCATCCTGAACTGGGAACCCGCGAGCACCGTGGTGTTCGTCGGCCAGCGGGCCGGAGGCGGACCGGCGGACACGGCCTGCTGCGACGCGTTGAACTTCTTCACCAGCGACGAGACGGCACGGACCTGGATGAAAGCGCATCCGGAGGTGCCCGGCCGTGTCGTCTCCCAGGCCGATGCCGAGCAGATCTCCCGCCAGACGTTCGAACCCTTGCTCGCCCCCTGAGAGGACCTCGACGACCGGACCTTGGAGGGCACCGCCTCAGAAGAGGCCGTGAGACCAGTCGGCTCACACCCTGCACCCGGAGCAGCACCATGTGCCACCATGAGCGGGCCCTGCCCGCCGTGCCCGGCACCCGAGGTTTGAGCTGGCCCTGGGGTGGCGCTTTGGACGATGCCCTCTGTCGCCCGCTGGCCGGCCGCGCATCCGTGACCTGCCGTAGGGCGACGTTCCGGCGATCGAGACACCCGGCGACGGCACCGGACGGTTTACAGATCATATCGAGCACGCCTAGCGTGAGAGTACCGGCGCTCCCCGACCGATCCCGCGGAACGGAGCCCACCACCATGCCCACCTCCCGCTCACCACCGACCTACCCAGCCCCCGACGCCGTCCGGAAGAGCCGGACGACGGGGTCCTCGAGCGAGAGGAAACCGGTTCCATGTACACCATCTCAGGGCAGTACCTGGTCAGCTGCTCGTGTGCCGTGATCTGCGGCTGCAGTGTCGATGCCCAGCCGAGGGACAGGCACGGCGGCACCGAGTGCCGGGGCGCGGCGGTGTTCCACATCGCCGACGGGCGGTTGGACGACAGCGACCTCTCCGGGGTCGATTTCGCCTTCTACTTCCACTTCCCCTCCCACCTGACGGCCGGCGACTGGAAGGTCGGGGTCGTCATCGACAGCGGCGCCAGCGACCAGCAGGCCGATGCGCTCGGCCGGATCCTGTCCGGCAGCGAGGGCGGAATGATGGGTGAACTCGCACAGTTCATCGGAGAATTCGTGGGCACCGAACGTGGCGAGGTCTCGCTCACCGACGGTGAGAAGCCGGGCGCGAGCGTCGCCGAGCACACCCGGCTGACGTACGAGCCGCTGCTCGGCGCCGACGACACACCGACCACGGTCAAGAACGCGTTGTTCGGCTTCGCCCCCGAGTACGAGATCGGCCGTACCAGTGGCACCTCGTCCGCCTTCGGCCTGGAATTCGAACCGGGCTACGGCGAGAAGGCCGACTTCGTCTTCAGCAGCGAGGCGGCGGCGGGGGCGCCCAAGGGGCGCATGTGAACCGCGCCGCCGCACCGCGGAGGAGGCCGCAAGGGCCTCCTCCGCCTCTGCTCGGCACCGTCTTCTCGCACGCCTCACTGGCCAAGTGCATCCCGATCTCCCTGGTCGTCGGCACCCTGCTCTCCCTGGTCAACCAGGGATCGGTGCTCTTCGCCGGCACCGCCACCGCCGTCACCTGGATCCGGGTCGCGGTCAACTACGCGGTACCGTTCTGCGTCTCCAGCGCCGGCTTCTACGGCAGCCGGCGGGCCATGTGGCGCGAGCACCACCGCTGATCACATCGTCGTCATCCCGCTCGGAGTCAGTGCCGGCAGCAGCCAGTCCTGGAACGGCGCCAGCACGGCCAGCACCAGAAACGCCACGCCCGTCACCCGGGCCATCACCGGGCCGCGCCGCCACAGCTTCTCCAGGAAGATCAGCACTGCGATCGCGGCCATCGCCGCCACGTTCATCACCCCGAGCGGCACCAGCACCACCATCAGCGCCCAGCAGCAGCCCACGCAGTACCCGCCGTGGTGCAGCCCCACCCGCAGGTCGCGCACCGGCGGCCGGAAGCCCGCATACCGCATCAGCTGGGTCATTGGGCTGCGGCAGTGCCGCAGGCACACGTACTTCAACGGCCCCAGCTGGTACAACCCCGCCAGGGCGAAGGCCGCCGCGCCGATCCACTTCCCGGCCTGCGGGTCGCGGTCGACCAGGCTTCCGGTGAGCGCCAGCCCGCCGTACGCCAGCAACCCGAACGCCGTCCACGCCAGCAGGTACCCGCCGAGGAACTCGGCGGTCCGCACCGCCCTCGTCATCCCGCTCGACTGCCGGGCGATGCCCCTGGCCCAGGTCACCGCCACCGGGGCCACCGAGGGCAGCATCATCGCCGCCATCATCGCCAGCCACAGCAGCAGGAACAGCGGCAGCGCCATCCCCATCGTGCCCGGCTCGATCCCCATGTCCCGGGCCTGCCCGAGCGTGATCACCCAGGCCAGCGCCGCGATCACCACGATCAGGCCCCACGCCACCGCCAGATCCCTCGCGGGCATCAATACCCCGGGCCGCAGCGGCTGCTTCTCCACGGTGACGAAACGCATGGCGCCTCCCTGAAAGGCCCTCCCAGGACAGCACACCGGCGCCCGCGCGCGCCAGTGCCACGGCTTCTGCGGCGTTGGCCGGGGTGCAGTAGCCGGCGGCCGAGCAGCAGTGGCCCCGAGCGCGCGACGGCTTGCGTCCGGTTGCCGGTGCCGGGCCGGGGTGGGTCGATGGAGGGGACACCGGAACGGGGTTGAGGCGGGTGGCGCATGGGCATCGACGTGACGGCGGAGCGGGTGATCCCGCTGCCGTGCGAGAGGTCGCGGCCTTCGCGATGGACTGGCGCCATGAGGCGGAGTGGACACAGGGCATCCGTACGGCGGAACTGACCCGCCAGGCCGACGGCGGCGGCTTCGGGATCGGTGCCGAGGTGACGCGGACCGCGTACTTCCTGGGCAAGCGGATCGACTACGTGCTCCGCGTCGCCGCCGACGAGCCTCCGCGGCTGCTGGACATGGTGTCGGTCGTGGGCCCGATGCCGATGCACGTGACGTATACCTTCACCCCGACCCCGGACGGCGGCACCCTGGCCCGCATCCGCGTACAGGGTGACGCCTCCGGTCTGTACGGTCTCGCGGCGCCGTTCATGGCACGCAAGGTGCGATCCTCGCTGGTCAAGGACCTAAGGGACCTGGAGCAGCGGCTGAGCGGGCCGTAGCGGCACATGCGGAGGGCGGAACGACATGGCGTACGACGAAGGACTGGCCGAGCGGATCCGGGACCGTCTGGGGGAGGACCGGGCCATCACGGAGAAGCGCATGTTCGGCTGTCTCGTGTTCCTGTGCAACGGCAACATGGCCGTGGGCGTGACCGGCGACGATCTGATGGTCCGCGTCGGTCCGGAGGCCGCGGCCGGCGCCCTCGCGCGCCCCGGTGCGAGGATCTTCGACTTCACCGGCCGGCCGATGCGCGGCTGGGTCGTCGTGGACGCCTCCGCCCTCGTGGAGGACGGGCCCCTGACCGAGTGGATCGCTACGGGCCGGGCCTTCGCCGCCGGCCTGCCGCCCAAGTGAACGCCGGACTGCGGTAAGGCCGCCTCATCCGGGTGAGGCACCCTCATGGGGGCAAGGCGGCCTGGGACGTCTTCGACGGCGGGCAGTACGTGGAGACCAGAACTACCCGCTGCCCTCAGACCTCGACGGTCGAAGTGCTCGAGTGTCAGCATCCGGTGCGACCGGTTCGACGTTTCCTTCGGCGCCGCGGCGCTCGCCCGGACCTGACCTGCGAATGACCACCACCGACGACGCCTTGGAGCGCATCACTGCTCCAAGGCGTCGTCGTGTCGCCTCCTCGGGCCGACTGTTGCGGGTCTTGGCATTGAGCACCGGCCGTCCGAGGTCGGCCTTGACATTGCCTAGGACGCCCGTCCTAGAGTGGCTCCCGCACTTAGGACGCGTGTCCTAGGACGGGGTGGAGGCCGGGAGGTCGTGGGGTGGCTGGCAGCACGGGCACGCGGGCGCAGATCGTCGATGCTGCGAACCGGCTCTTCTACGAGCAGGGGTTCGAGCACACGTCGTTCGCGGCGATCGCCCAGGCGGTGGGCATCTCGCGGGGCAACTTCTACCACCACTTCAAAACCAAGGACGACATCCTCGGTGCGGTCATCGAGGTCCGGCTCCAGAGCACGCGCGCAATGCTCGCGGATTGGCAGCGGGACGAGTCGGATCCCGCTGAGCGGGTGCGACGGTTCGTGGGGATCGTCATCACCAACGGTGCGGACATCCAGGACTTCGGCTGCCCGGTCGGAACCCTCACCAACGAACTCGCCAAACTGGATCATCCCGCACGGCCCCGCGCCGTCGCCGTCTTCGACCTGTTCCGGACATGGCTCCGGACACAGTTCGAGGAGCTCGGATTCTCCGTCGAGGCGGACGACCTCGCGATGCACATCCTGGCCTTCAGCCAGGGCGTGGCGACCCTGTCCAACGCCTTCCACGACGAACGGTTCGTTCAGCGAGAGGTCGACCGCCTCCACACCTGGCTGGACGAGCGCCTCGCAGCCGGCCCGGCGCCGCGCTCCATGCGCTGAGCCGGCCGATCCCATGCCCCAACAGCCGAAGGAGACCCCCGTGTTCGTCGTCATCCTCCGCTTCGCAGCCAACAAGAACCAGGCTCCGCAGCACATGGCAGGCCATCAGGAATGGATCCACCAAGGAGTGCAGGACGGGGTCTTCCTGCTGGTCGGCAGCCTCCAGCCCGGTCAGGGCGGTGCCGTACTCGCCCATGACACGACCCTCGACGAGCTGCGGGAGCGGGTCGCGGCCGATCCGTTCGTCGCCCATGAGGTCGTCTCGGCCGAGATCATCGAGATCGCCCCGAACTCCACCGACCCGCGGCTCGCGTTCCTGGCGGCCTGAACCATGACCCTGTTCATCGCCCCTGACGGCGAACCGCGATGCGGATGGGCGGGCGGCGCCCCCGAGTTCCTGGACCACGACAGCGAATGGGGTTACCCCGTCGGCGACGACCGGCGACTCTTCGAGAAGATCAGCCTGGAGGGCTTCCAGTCGGGGCTCAGCTGGCGCACCATCCTGGCCAAGCGGGAGAACTTCCGTAAGGCGTTCGCCGGCTTCGACTTCCACTTGGTCGCGGAGTTCACCGAGGCAGATGTGGACCGGCTCCTCCAGGACGCGGGGATCGTCCGTCATCGGGGCAAGATCGAGGCAGTCGTCAACAACGCGCGCCGAGCGGTCGACCTGGCCGCCGAGGAGGGCTCGCTGGCCGCCTTCTTCTGGCGCAGCGAACCCGGCCCGGACGAGGTCGCCCCACCGCAGACGGTCTCCACCTCACCGGCCTCGGTCGCCTTGTCCAAGGACCTGAAGAAGCGGGGTTGGAAGTTCGTCGGACCCACCACCGTGTTCGCGTTCATGCAGGCGATGGGGCTGGTCAACGACCACGTGGCCGAGTGCGTCATCCGCGCGCGGGTGGAGGCGGCGCGGTCGGCCTTCTCGCGCCCCTGCTGAACGTCGCAGCCGGGAGACGAGCTCGCGGACTGGGAGCCCGGCGGGCACGAGGACTGCGACTGGGACGGCTCCTGGCGTTGGTATGAGGTCATCCGCGACCTGCGACGCCGAGCCGAACGGACGCGGCGTCACTCCGCTCCCTGAGCCGCTTTCCGCCTGGCGCCCATCTGTGACGGGGGGCGATCCCGAGAGCCAGGTGGCGCCCCTTGGGGACCAGTTGGGGACCAGCGCCCACGTCGGTGGGTGCACGGCAGGTACGTATGTGCACGCTGTGCGCCCTGAGATTAAGGCGTATGTCATGATTTTTCCTCCGACCCAGCTATCTGGGGGTCAAGGGGTCGCAGGTTCAAATCCTGTCGTCCCGACTGTGCGGAAACGCAGGTCGGAGGCCGTTCTCTCAATTTCGAGAGGGCGGCCTTTCGTGCGTCCGGAGCCATGGTGGTCGCAATGTGGTCGCAGACCTGTCGGTCCGACACCGTGTCGACCACGGCCCGCAGCGCCAGCCGTTTCCACTCGCGGAAGACCTGAGCATGCTGCTGCTCCGCCTGGTGCCGGGTGTTCCCTTCAAGGCGATCAACCTTGCTGCGGCGTCTCTGGGGTCCGCCTCCGGCCTGCCACCGAGGGACCGCACTACCTGGGCGGCGCACTCGTTCGCAAGGACATCACAGGCGATCGTTCCGGTCTGCTACCAGGACTGGCCTGGTTCTCGCGGGCGCCGCCCCGCTTTGCCCCCAGGCACCCACGCCTTGATCGCCGTACGCCAACAGTGGCCGCACCCGCCCCGTCACGGCATGGTCCACGCAGCGTGTCTAGGCGGCACCGGCCCTTCGGCCTGAGTTCCGACTCGCCGGGACGGTCCCGGGCGCGACAGCATGGAGAGAGGACGTCGGCGGGATGCCCTCCGGGAGGAGGTGATACAGACAGTGACCAGTCGTCGCTTTGCGTTCTGCGGGGCTGAGCTTGCCGCTGTCTATGTGGTCGCTGACCAGGGCAGGGAACTCCATCTGGCCGAGCTGACCGGAAACCGCGGCGTCCTCTACGGACTGCCCGCGATCCTCGCCGTGGCCAGCCATTCGCCCGCCGCCAATGCCTTCCGCTCCGGCCGCCCGCTGTGGCTGACTCCCAAGGAACTCGCCACGTTCATCGAGGATGATCCCCACCACTTCCCCACCCGGGTCCGGGACGGTGACCCCAACTCGCCGGCCAGGATCTCACTGGGGGCGCTGCCACTGGGACACGGCGACCAGGAGCTCGGGTGCCTGATCGTCGCCGGGGAGGCCGGGGACGGCTTCAGCGCCGACGACCGCAGCCTTCTGGAGCTTTACGCCGATCAGGTGGCCGCCGGACTCGAATCGGTCGCCGCTCGCTTCGCCGGGCGCAAAGCCCCGCAGGCGCATCTGGGTCAGTCCCTGATGCCTCACCAAGGCGGCGCGTTCATCCTGGAACTGAGCACCGGCCGCATGGAGGCCCACGCGCATGTGCTGGAACTGCTCGCTCTGCCTCCCGAACAGTTCGACGGGCACGTGGAGACCCTGCTTGCCTGCGCCGTCCCCGACGACATGCCCGCACTGATGGCGATCGTGGAGCCGGACCGGCTGGCCGCCGCCGGACAGCAGCTGGCGTTCCGTATCCGCCGCCCGAACGGCGAGCTGCGCTGGCTGGGGCTGCGTTGCCGCGTGGAGGTGGACTCCGATGGCACGCCGCAGCGCGTCCTTGGTGTGGTGGCCGATGCCACCTATCTGCGCCCCAGCGCCGACGAGGTCTCCCTCGTGCAGCGGCTGTCGGCCACTCTGGCGGGAGCGGCGACCGTCCGAGAGGTCAGCCGGCTGGTGGTCGCCGCCCTGCGCGAGCCGCTCGGCGCCTCCCGGGTCGCGGTCGGCGAACTGGAGCCCGAGCGGCTCATAGTCACCGCCCTCGACCCTCCGGAGCCCGATGCCTGGCCCGAGGTCTGGCGCTCGGAATGGCGGTCCGAGTGGCCCGACGCGTCGCTCAGCAACCTGCCCACCCTGCAGAGCGCGCTGCGTGGGGGGCACATGAGTCTGTGGCCGCCGGGCGCGGCTCTCGAGCCCGGTCTTCTGGGCGTCGGGCCCGGTGGTCTCGCGGTGCTGCCGCTGCCCGCCGACGGCCGGATGGTAGGGGTGTGTCTGGTGGGGTGGGACGCGGAGCACCGGTTCGGACCGGAGGAGCGGTCGCTGCTGACCGCGACCGCGGGGCTGGTGGGGCAGGCGCTGGTGCGCGCCCACGCACTGGACGCGGGCCACGAACTCGCCACCATGCTCCAGCGCAGTCTGCTGCCCCGTAAGCTCCCGGAGCTGCCGGGCGGGGTCGCTGTAGCCCGTTACCTGCCCGCGACGGCTGGACTCGAGGTCGGCGGCGACTGGTATGACGTCATTCCGCTCAGTGACGGTCATGTGGCGTTCGTCATCGGGGATGTACAGGGGCACAGCGCGGGAGCCGCCACCATCATGGGCCAGATGCGTACGGCGGTCAGGGCCTACGCGGTGGAGGGCCACCCGCCCGATGTGGTGGTCGCGCGGGCCAACCGTCTGCTCGTTGGCATGGAGACCGATCTATTCGCCACCTGTGGGTATGTGGACTTGGACATGGAGGAGGGCATCGCCAGAGTCGTACGGGCCGGCCATCTACCGCCGATACTGCGCCATCCCGACGGCATGACCGAGGAGATGGCGGTCGAGGGCGGGCCTCCACTGGGAGTGCTTGCCGATGCCGAATTCCCCATGACCGAGGCGGGGCTGGTCCCCGGCACCCTGCTCATTCTGCTGACGGACGGCCTGGTCGAGTCCGCCAGGCTGCCTCTGGAGGAGGGCATGCGGCGGGTGTGCGATGTGCTCGCCGCGGCCAACCCGGTCGACGCCGGACGGGTCGCCGA
Organism: Streptomyces sp. ISL-43; assembly: GCF_018614195.1. Taxonomy (GTDB): domain Bacteria; phylum Actinomycetota; class Actinomycetes; order Streptomycetales; family Streptomycetaceae; genus Streptomyces. The sequence goes on along the minus strand of NZ_JAGGOT010000075.1, from coordinate 66,518 downwards.
CGAGTTGGTCGTCGGTATGGGCCGTCGCGACGACGATGTGGCGTTGCTGTTGCTGCGCTACGACGGCACACAGGGCCGGCCGATGCGGAGCCACTGGACGGTGTGGCGGCTGCCCAACGCGGTCAAGCACGCGCGCCGCTTCACCGCGCGCACCCTGCGGTCCTGGGGAGTGGTGGAGGAACTCGACGCAGCTCTGCTGGTCGTGTCCGAGCTGGTCACCAACGCCACCGCGCACACGCAGGGCGAAGTAGGGATGGATCTGACCCTGTCGGCGGACCGGCTGCGGATCGCCGTAAACGACGCGTCGCCGCGCAGCCCCGTCAAACCGGTGTCGGTGAGCTGGGAGTCGACCGGCGGTCGCGGGCTGCTCATCGTCGAGGCGACGACGATGGCCTGGGGCTCGGTGCCGCTCAGCGGCGGCAAGCAAGTGTGGGCCGAGATCCCCTGGCACCCCGCGAGCGGCTGACGCGCAGGGTGAGGCCCGCTGCGTCCCGTCACGACTTCGCCCCCGCCGCGGTTCCTGACACGGTCGCGGATACGGCTCCCGGGGACACCGGCAAAGGCGTCAGCGGCCTCACCGCTGCTGGAGGCGCCGCGCCGAGCGGTGGGCGTGACCGCTCACACTGCGCGCTCCATGCACAACAGTTGCTACGGCGTCGAGCCTCGGTTGAAGAACGGTCCGCGCTGGCCGGCCAGAATCCAACTCCGACCCCAGCTGATCGACGGGTGCCTCGCCGCCACAGGCCTGACCCTCACACCGACCCCACCTTGAAAGCTTCCTTACGTTGGTGGTGGGTCGATTCCGGTCACTCGTAGGATCGGGAGACCCCAGGGGCACTGGGTGTGGCTGTCAAGCTCATGCCGCAGGAGTGGCTTCTACTGATTGGCCGCCCAGTGCCCCGCGACGACTCGGCCACTGATTGGGATACGCGCCAAGAGATCGCTTGGTAAGGACACGCTGGCGAGGTCGTCTGCTGGGACAACCACAGGAACGATCTCGGAGGTGACCGTGCCCGAACTGTGGGCGGGAACAGATGCGGGCAAGGCCGAACACCATTGCACGGTGATCGACACCGACGGCAAGCGCACGCTGTCACGGCGGGTGGCCAATGACGAGACCGCACTGCTCGAATTGATCACCGATGTCCTCGCACTGAGCGAGGGCGAGCACGTGACCTGGGCGATCGATCTCAATGCCGGCGGAGCCGCCCTGATGATCGCGCTGCTGACCGACAACGGCCAACAAGTTCTCTACATCCCCGGCCGCACCGTTCACCACGCCTCCGGCTCCTACCGGGGCGACGGGAAGACCGACGCGAAGGACGCCTTCGTCATCGCGGACCAGGCCCGTATGCGTCGTGACCTCCAGGTGATGCACCGCGGCGACGACATTGCCGTGGACCTGCGGGTCCCTCACCTCGCGCCGCCTTGACCTGGCGGCCGACCGCACGAGGGCGATCAACCGGCTGCGGGCCCAGATGCTGGAGTACTTCCCCGCCCTGGAACGGGCCTTCGACTACAGCACCTCGAAGGCGGCCCTGGTGCTACTCACCGGCTACCAGGCCCCGGCCGCCCTGCGAAGGGTCGGCAAGAACCGTCTCGCGGTCTGGCTGAAGAACCGCAAGGTCCGCAACTCCAGCGCCGTCGCGGCAACCGCCCTCGAGGCCGCCGAGGCCCAGCACACCGCCGTGCCCGGGGAGAAGCTGGCCGCCACCATGGTGGCCAGGCTCGCGAGGGAGGTGATGGCTCTCGATGAGGAGATCGCCGAGACCGACCTGCTGATCGAGGGCCGGTTTCGCGACCACCCGCATGCCGCGGTGCTCCTGAACATGCCTGGCATCGGCCCCGTCCTGGGCGCCGAGTTCATCGCCCACACCGGCGGTGACATGAGTGTCTACGGCAGCTCCGACCGCCTCGCCGGCGTCGCCGGCCTGGCGCCTGTCCCCAAGGACTCCGGACGGGATCAGCGGCAACATGCGCCGACCACGACGCTACTGCCGCCGCCTGCTGCGGGTCTTCTACATGTCCGCGCGGGTCGCCGCCCGATGCTGCCCCGTTTCCAAGTCGTTCTACGAACGCAAGAGAGCCGAAGGCAAGACCCACAAACAAGCCATCCTCGCCCTCGCACGCCGCCGTCTGAACGTTCTCTGGGCCCTCATACGCGACGGCCGAACCTTTGAGATCACCGCGCCGCCCAGCCCGGTCCCACTGGGCTGACGCGCTCACAACGAGTCACCAGCCAACCTTGACAACTTCATTGGGAATCAGTAGGGCGTGCAGCAGGCTTCGCTGTCGAGTGCCTCATGGCAGGCAGGGTCTGCTGTCTGGGGACCAGTTGGGGACCACACGTGTGCGCGATGGCGCACGACAGAGCCTTCCGTACACAACTTGCGCCCGGATTAAGTCTGTTATCTGCGGATAATCCCGGTGACCCGCACTCCTGGGGGTCAAGGGGTCGCAGGTTCAAATCCTGTCGTCCCGACTCGAAAGAGTCGCAGGTCAGAGGTCGTGTCGGAGGAATCCGGCACGGCCTCTGACTCGTTTCCGGGGGAGATGGCGGGCGCCCGGGTGGGGGCGGTCAGTACTCCGCCGTCAGGGCGAGCTGGCGGTCGCGGTCCTGCTTCAGCAGTTGGGGGATGGCGCCGCTCGGGGCTACGCCCAGTTCCGAGAACAGCAGCTCGCGGTAGCGGCGGTACCGGCGGTGTGCGTCGGCGACTTCGCCGACGTGGAGGCACGACTGGACGGCTATGCGCCGCGGGCCCTCCCGCAGCGGGTCGGCCTGGGTCGCGGCGTCGGCCAGTTCGAGCACCGCGGAGTGCTGGCGTCGCTGCAGGAACCTCTCGGCGAGGAGCTCCAGCGTCTGGACGCGCTGCAGTTTCCACTTCTCCTGGAACGGCACCAGCCATTCGTCGTCCCAGTCGTACAGCAGGGGGTGGCGCAGCACGCTCCACGTGTGCGGCAGCCGGTCGTAGCTCACCGCCGCCTCGCCCGCCCCGGACGCCGTCGAGATCAGTCCGGCCGCCGCCCGGTAGTCCACTTCGACGTGGTCGGCGAGGGTGATGGTGGTGTGCGAGGCCTGCAACAGGCCCCCGGCCGTCGCCTGGTTCAGTCGCCACAGAGTTTGGCGCAATCTCGCTCCCGCCCGAGCGGGCGGGGCATCGGGCCACAGGCGTGCGGCGAGGTCGCCGCGCCGCAGCGGGCGGTCGCTGAGTACCAGAGCCGCGACGAGCCGCTGCTGGATGTCGCTGAGGTCGGCGACCCGCTGATCGGTGCGGCAGACGAAGCCTGGCAGCAGCGATATGTGCACGATGCCTAAGCCGGTGGGATTCATCGCACCTCTCGGGTCGTCCGACGGGCCGCCGGCCGCCGGGTGGGCGCTCCATTGATCCCGATTTCCACGTTCGCTTCACATGAGCTTCACAACGGCTGTGGTATGAGCGTGAGGCAAGGCTTGGAGATCGTCAACACCCCTGCGTGGCGCGTTCCCGCCGCTCTGATCCGTTGCCGCGAGAGCCGTCGCCCGCGACGCGTATGTCCCCCGACACCGCTCCCGCACAACCCACAATCGTGGGGTTGTTTCACCGGTCCTCCGCGCGCAGTCTCGGTTGCGTCCCCGATCGATCGCGACAGCGAAAGGTGGAAGCATGACCTTCAACGCCCTGGAGTCCCTCCGTGCGGCCGGCGTTATCGGCGGCACGATGGCGCCCGCTCTCGAGGAGTTCTACGCCAGCCTGACCGCCGAGGAGACCAAGGTCCTCATCTCGACCAAGACCCGCCTCGCGGCGATCCTCCCCGATGTGGCGGCGCACTCCCAGGACTGGACCTCGCCCGAGGCGACGAAGGAGGGCTTCGACGCCGCCATGCTGTGTGCCTGCGGCCTCTGGTCGGGCTCCGGCCAGGCCGAGTAGTCCGACAGTTCACAGGCGGGGTCCGGCGGCCATTCGCGTCGGGCCACGCCTGTGCCAGCCCAGAGAGGAGCGGGATGCGCGGGAATCTGGTCCGGAACCTGTCGTTGTTCGAGGTGCCGAACGACCTGACGTACTTTGTGCACGACGAGGACCACCTCGTGGTCAACCCGGAGGTGGCCGCCCGGTGCGTCCTGACCGGACGTGAGTTTCGGATCCTCGAAGCCCTGGCCGCCGCCCAGGCCCGCGGGGAGCAGGCGTCACTGGAGCAGAACGATGAGACGGAGCGCGTCCTCGCCAAGCTCATCCTGAACTGGATCGTGTACTTCAACGGCAACAGGCCCAAGGTCAAGCTCGGTGAACCGCCCCTGAACGTCGCGTACTACGCCATCACCGACGGCTGCAACCTCCGCTGCCCCTACTGCTACGCGTCGTCCGAGAAGTGCCTTCCGGGCGAGCTCGACACCGCCGAGTCGCTGGACCTGGTCTCGCAGATCGCCGACTTCGGCACCGGGACCATCATCTTCACCGGTGGCGAGCCGATGCTCCGCAAGGACCTGTTCAAGATCGTCGAACACGCCAAGCGCAGCGGCCTGAAGGTGAACGTGATCACCAACGCGACGATGATCCGGACCGAGGCGACGGCGAAGCGCTTCGCCGAGCTGTTCGACGCCGTCACGGTGAGCCTCGACGGAGGCACGGCCGAGACGCACGACCGGACCCGCGGCAAGGGCGCGTTCGCCAAGACGCACCGGGCGATCCAGCTGCTCAACGACGCGGGCGTGGCGCCGGCCATCAACCACATCGTGACCTCGGACAACGTCGACGAGCTGGAGGACTTCGCGTCGTTCCTCGACGGGATCGAGATCCACAGCGTCCGCCTGATGAACCACAACGACCTGGGCCGGGGCGTCGCAGACGACTACGACTTCGGATGGCAGGACCACCTGCGGGTGCAGCAGCTCGTCTGGACCTCGCCGGTCGCGGGCAAGTTCAAGCCGGACGGGCCGAGGCCGGTGACCCCGTGCTCGGTCAAGGGCAACTGCGGGATGGGTGGCAACGAGATCTACATCAACTCCCTCGGTGACATCTATCCGTGCAAGCTCGTCACGGGCAAGGGGGAGTTCGCCGGCAACATCAGGAAGCAGCCGCTGTCCGAGATCTTCGCCAGTCCGGTGCTGAGCGCGATGCGCAAGAGCACCGTGTACGGCGGGGAGTTCCACTCCGACTGCGAGAAGTGCTACATCAAGGCGAACTGCGGAGGAGGCTGCCGGGCCGCGCACATGTCGGAGTCCGGGGACCTGCGGCGCAACAGCCGGCACCTGTGCCGGATCCTGCGGCACGGCGTCACGACGCAGCTGTGGACGGAAACCGGAGTGACCCGCGCGGAGCTCGCCGAGAAGGACCTCGACATGACGGTCCCCCGCATGGTCGCCACGGGCGAGGTGCACGAGGTCTACGACCAGTGGAAGACCTACGTACGCCCGCCCGCGCCCGTGCCCGGGATCAAGGTCGGTGAACTGATTCCCATCATGCCGGTGAACAGGAGGCTGGGCGATGTCCCTGCACATCAGTGACGCGGTGATCTGGCAGGAGACCACGGACGGCATCTCGCTCTATCACAGCGAGTCCGGCGACTTCCGCACCCTGAACTCGACCGCCGCCCAGATCTGGGCGCTCGTGGAGAGCGACGGTGACCGGGAGACGGTCATCAGGAACCTGTCCCTCCTGTTCGCGGGTCACAACGCCGCGATGACGGCACGCATCCGCGCCGAAGTGGACGCGTTCATCAGCAACATGGTCGAGGCCGGTCTGATCCAGGAGACGCAAGCCGAGGCGCGGAGCGAGCCGGCCGCGCGGTCATGACCAAGGCCGTCGTCCTCGGCGGAGGCTTCGCGGGCGTACTGGTGGCCAAGGTGCTCTCCAGGCACGTCGACGAGGTCACCGTGGTCGAAGGCGGCCGGTACCCGGTGGGCCCGGGGGTCCGGACGGGGCTGCCCCAGGCGTTCCACAGCCACGTGCTCGTGACCGCCGGTGCCGAAGCCCTGGAAGCGGTGCTCCCGGGAACACTGGAGGCGCTCCTCGCCCAGGGCGCGCACCGGCGGGGCCTCCCGGACGGCGCGCTGATCCTCAGCGCGGACGGCTGGTTCCGCCGCCACGAGACCGGCGCCTTCCTGGTCTCGTGCAGTCGGTGGCTCATGGACCACGTCATCCGGCAGCGGGCCCTGGCCGACGGCGCGGTGTCGGTGCGGGAGCGCACCCGGGTCGTCGGACTCGTCGGAAACGCGTCGCGGGTGAGCGGTGTCGTGGTCGCGGGCGGGGACGGCTCCGCCGAGACCCTCCACGCCGACATCGTGGTGGACGCGACGGGCCGGCGGTCGAGGGCCGGGCAGTGGCTGGCCGCGATCGGTGGACCCGGCGTCGAGGAGGAGGTCGTCGACTCGGGTCAGGCGTACTCCACCCGGATCTACCGGGCTCCCGCCGGCCTCGCCGCCGACATCCCGGCGGTCATGGTGCACCCGCGCCCGGAGAACGGCCGGCCGGGGTACGGCGCGACGGTGTTCCCCATCGAGGACAGCCGGTGGATCTTCACACTGACCGGCACGCGCGCCGCCGCCCCGCCGACCGACGAACGGGGATTCACCGACTGCGCCCGTTCGCTGCGCTCGCCGATCGTCGCGGAGCTCCTGGGCGCGGCCGAACCGCTCGGGGGAGTGCGGCCGTACCGTGCCACCGCCAATCGCAGGAGGTTCTACGAACGCGGGCCGATGCCCGACGGCTTCCTGGTCGTCGGCGACGCGTTGACGGCGGTGAACCCCGTCTACTCGCACGGGATGTCGGTCGCCCTGCTCAGCGCCGTGTGCGTGGACCGCGAGCTGGCACGGCGCGGCGCCGAGCCCGCGGCCTTGCCCGAACTCCAGGCCGCCGTGGCGCAAGTGGCGTCCGGGTCGTGGAAGACGGCGACCGATCAGGACCGGGTGCGGGCCGGCGCGAACGGTTCCGTGTCCGCCGCCGGGCACCGGATGAGGGCCAGGGTGTCCAAGGCCGTGCTCAGCAGCCCGGCGCTGATGACGCAGCTCTTCCGTTCCCAGACGCTGGTCCCCGCGCTGGTCCCCGTACCGGTCCCCGAGCGGGCTGCCGCGGCCCCGACCCTCCTACCGGGGCCGTCCGCCGGATCGAACCCGCCTCTGACCACCGACGAGGCGGTCGCGCAGTTCCCCGGGCTCCGCGAGTGGTGGTTCTCGGGGCGCCGAAGTCCGCAACCCACCCGGGAAGAGAACCGTGACGACTGAAGCCGTACCGCTGATCCCGCACTCCGTCCTGTTCGGCAACCCCTCGTACCTCGTACCCGAGATCTCGCCGGACGGGACCCGCCTGGTCTACCTGGCTCCGGACGACGGCGTGCTGAACGTATGGGTGGCGCCGGTGGACCGGCCGGAGGAGGCGACGGTCGTCACGCACGACCGGGGGCGCGGCATCCGGACGTACGGCCTGTGCCACGACGACCGCACGCTGTTCTACCTGCGGGACGAGAACGGCGACGAGAGCTGGCGGGTGTACCTCGTCGACCTCGTCTCCGGTGAGGAGCGCTGCGCCACACCGTTCGACGGTGTCCAGGCGCGCGTGCTGGCGCACAACCGGTGGCACCCGACCACCGTCCTGATCGGCTTGAACAAGGACCGGCCCGGCCTGCACGACGTCTACAGCCTGGATCTGGTGACCGGCCGCCTCACCATGGTCGCGGAGAATCCCGGGTACCTGAGCTGGATCATCGACACCGACCTGCGGGTCCGCGGCGGCACGGCGATGAAGCCCGACGGTGGCATGTCCGTCTTCCTCGACCCGCCGCAAGGGCCGGACGGACCGCAGGATGCGCCGCCGTGGCTCGACGTGCCCTACGAGGACGCAGTGGGGACGCGTGTCATCGGCTTCTCGCGCGACGGCGCCACGTGCCATCTCCTGTCCTCCATCGGGGCCAACGCCGGCCGTCTCTTCGAGGTCGAGGTCGCGACCGGGCGGCGTACCCTGCTCGCCGAGGATCCGGTCTACGACGTCAAGCAGGTCGAGATGGACCCGGTGAGCCGTCGGCCGCAAGCGGTGCTGTTCGCCAAGGACCGCGACGAGTGGGTCTTCCTCGACGAGGAGTTCGGCAAGGACGTCGGGCGGATCCGCGGTGAACTCGCGCTCCAGGCGATCGACGGCGAGGTCTACATCGACCGCACCGACCGCACCGAACGGCTGTGGACGGTCTCGGTGGTGACCGGAGCCGGTCCCGTCCTCTACTACGTCTACGACCGGGCGGACGGGCGGCTGCGCTACCTCTTCAGCCACCAGAACGAGCTCGAACGCTACCGGCTGGCCAGGATGGAGCCCTTCGAGTTCTCCGCGCGCGACGGAGTCACGGTGCACGGCTACGTGACCTGGCCGCCCGGTGCCGAGCGCAGGGGGCTGCCGGCGGTGGTCAACGTGCACGGTGGACCCTGGGCCCGTCACACGTTCGCGTTCGACGAGGAGGCGCAGCTCCTGGCCAATCGCGGATACGCGTGCGTCCAGGTCAACTTCCGCGGTTCGACGGGCTACGGAAAGCACTTCCGCAACCTGGGCGCCAAGCAGTGGGGTGCCGCGATGCAGACCGATCTGCTCGACGCGCTGGACCATCTCGTCGCGGACGGCAGCGTGGACGCCTCCCGGGTCGCGATCATGGGCTGCTCGTACGGAGGGTATGCCGCGCTTGTCGGTGCGGCCTTCACCCCGACCGTGTTCACCTGCGCGATAGACCTCTGCGGTCCGTCGAACCTGCTGACGCTGCTGGCGGCCGGGGCGCCGTACCGGGCTCCGCTGCGGTCGTTCATGTCCGCCCACGTCGGAGACCCGCAGACCGAGCGCGACATGCTGTGGGAGCGGTCTCCGCTGTCGCGGGTCGAGGACATCCGCATCCCGGTCCTGGTGGTCCAGGGCGCGAACGACGTCCGGGTACCCCAGGAGGAAGCCGAGCAGATCGTCGCGGCGCTGGCCGCCAAGGGGCTTCCGCACGAGTACCTGCTCTTTCCCGACGAGGGCCACGGCCTGGCCCGACCCGGCAACCGGCAGACCTACTACGCCGCGGTCGAACGGTTCCTCGCCGAGCACTTGGCATGACGCGGCCGGGGCGGCGCGGCCGTCACTGCCGGGTCAGGGCCGCCCGCAGCAGATTCGGCAGGTGCAGGCGCGTCTCCGCCTCCTCGTGCGAAGCCCGGACGAGTCCCCGGCCCATCAGCGTGCTCAGCTCGTCCACCACCTGGTGCAGCGGCCGGTGCAGGGCGTCGGCGGCCTCGGAAACGGTCAACGCCCGGTCGAACCGCACCAGTTCCTGGAGGATCGCGCGGTGGGCGACGTCCAGATGCTCGAAGCCGGACCGGATCAGGCCGCCGACCGTCTCGGGGACACCGGCGGACCGCGTCGGCGTCGGCAGGTCGAGCAAGTCCGGTGCGGGCGTGTCCGCCAGCTGTCTCAGACTCAGGACCCTGAACCTCGCCGCCGCCGCCTCCAGCGCGACGGGCAGACCGTCCAGCCTCCGGCACAGCCGCGCCACCGCCCCGGCATCGCCCCGGCCGAGCGCGAACCCGGGGCGGACCTCCGAGAGCCTGTCCAAGAGCAGCCGTACCGAGGGCACGCAGGTGAGCTCGTCCAGCGGACTCGTCGCGTCCCCATCGGCCCCCGGCGTGGCCAGCGGCGAGATCACCGTGCCCTGGACCCCCGCGACGTGCCACGGTGCCCGCGACGCGCTGACCACACGGATGCCCGGACAGTACGCCAGCAGTTCCTCCACACCGACCGGGCTCCTCGCGTCGGCGAGCCCGTCGAGCACGAGCAGCACCTCGTGCCGGCCGATGAGCCGGCAGACCGTGGAAACGTCCTCCGCACCCGATTCGACGAACAGGCGCAACGACTTCAGCAGGGAGCCGAAGGCGGTGCCGTGACCGTCGAGGGCTGCCGTGCCCGCCCCGATCCACAGCACCGGCCACCCGCGGCGCGAGCTCAGCCGGGCCGCCACCTCCGCCGCCACCCTCGACTTCCCCACTCCCGGAAGCCCGGAGATGGAGATCATGCGACGGTGGTCCGATTCCAGGGCGCCCACCATCGCCCGCACCTCGACCTCGCGCCCGAGGAGGGCGTTGACCGAACTGGGCACCGTGAGGCAGGGATCGACTCCGATCGGCCCCTGCCGTTGGCTGCCGAGGCCCGCCTTGACGAAGAGCTCCCGGGGCAGGCCCTCGAGACGCAAGGCGTCCGCGAGCAGGCGAAGGGTCTGGATCCGGGCGTTCGCCCGGCCCGACTCCAGGGCGCGGATCGTCCGCGGACTGATCGTCGACAAGTCGGCGAGCGTCCGCTGGGTGAGCCCGGCCTGAACGCGCTTGAAGCGCAGCAGCTCGGGAAACGACGACGTCTCGGCCTCGGCACTGTGGACCATGGGCCAGGAGCGTAGGCGGGGCCCGTTCCGCCCGCGTCTCCGGTTCGTCGCCCGCACGTCTGCGATCCGTCTCCGTCGGCCGTCAGCCCGCCTTCGAACTGGGGTGCGCACTGCGGTCCAGCAGGTTCAGCGAGATGCTCAGCAGCGAGAGGGCCAGCGGGTCGCAGGAGTCCATGACCGCGTGCTCCGACAGCCGTGCCACCAGATCGCCCATGCGCGGCACCGCACTCGCGGACTGCTCGCTGCGCCGCAGCAGGGCGAGGCTCAGCGCGGCCTGCGTGGCGAGCAGGCCCAGCAGTTCGATGTCGTCCAGCTCCCGGCCGGGGGCGTCCGAGTCGCGGGTATGGCGGTCCAGCACCTCGATCACGCCGATGCACTCCCCGTCCGCGATGAGCGGGGCGGCCATGATGCTCGCCGGTACGTACCCGGTCGAGGCCGCGGCGTCGCGGGCGAACCGGTCGGTCCCGGCCACGTTGTCCGTGATCAGGGGCTGGCCGCTGGCCGCCACCCAGCCGGCGATGCCCGTGCCGGGCTCGAAGCGCTTGCCCACCAGGCCCTGCTCGCCTTCGCCCGCGACCGCCGCGAAGATCAGCTCACCGGTGTCGGGACTCACCATGAACACCGACGACGCGGCGGCTCCGTAGATGTAGCGGGCCACCGAGACGACGGACTGCAGCAGTTGACGTTCGGTGGCCATGAGATCTTGTGGCCAGGGCTTCATGCTCCGCCTCCTTGGACCGATATGTTCGCGGCGCAGTGATACAGGACGCTCTTCAGCTGGAACGGCGTGAGCCACGGATGCTTGCTCAGGACGAGTGCCGCGATCCCGGCCATGTGCGGCGCCGCGAAGCTGTTCCCGGTGTTGCGGACCGTGCCGCCGCCCGGGCTCGCCACCGGTACGCGCACCCCCCGGGCGCGGAACTCGACCGGCGGTGCGGCGTTGTAGTAGAAGCGCATGCCGTCCGGCTCGGCGTGGCTGGCGACCGAGATCACCGACGCGAAGTTCCACGGGAAGCTCTCGATCGGCATGTTGTGCGCCGCCGCCACCACGACCGTCCGGCGGAAGTAGGCGCGGTCGCACAGCTCGCCCAGCCGGTCGCGGAACTCGATCCTGTTCGTCGACAGGCTCATGCTGACGACGTCGAACCCTTCCTCGATCGCGAAGGCGAGGCCGGCGATCAGCGCGGAGGCGCTGCCGGACCTCCCGTCGCCGAGGACCTTGAGCGAACTGAGCGAGACCCGCGGCGCGATCCCCCGAATGATCCCCGCGCAGGCGGTCCCGTGCCCGGCGCCGTCGAGCGGCTCGCACTCCTCCACGCGCGGAGCCCGGCCCTCGGCCGTCACCACCTGCCAGGCACGCTCGACCGGCCCGACCAGCGGATGGTTCGCTTCGACCCCGCTGTCGAGCACACAGACGCGGACGCCCTCGCCCGTCGCGCCCTCCCAGGCCCAGCGGGAGTCGATCCCGTCGAACAGGGCAGTCGGCAGGGGCTCGCCGGGACCACCGTCGGCCGGCATGCTCCAGGCGGGCATCCCGGAAGCGTGCGGCAGCCGTTCGCGCCGCCAGGGCGCGCCGCTCACATCCATTCCCGTACCGTCCCCAGGGGCTTCGTCGCGCCGACGGCGGCGTAGGCGTCGATGGCCAGCCCGGCCATGACGAGGGCACCGGACCGCTCGCCCAGGCAGCGGTGGGCCCGGGCCAGATCGAAAGAGACCTCGCCGCGCAGACACGGGTCGTCGATGTCCTCGAGCAGGGTCAGGACCTCGGCGCGCATCGGGTCGCGGCGGCCCTGCCCGGCGGCGGTCAGCACGGCGGCCGACATGCACAGGACCCGCCCCCGGACGTCCATCTCGTCGCGCCGTCCGAGGAGCTCCGCGATCCGGCCGGCGGCTTCGCCCGCCCGGCTCCGCCGCGCGCATTCGCGGGCCGCCTGCACCCGCATGGTGAGCGCGACCGGCACGTAGCCGGCCTGTTCGAGAGCGTCGGCCGCGCCGCGGAAGCGCCGTTCGGCCTCGCCGTGCTCACCGTCCAGCGAGGCCGCCAGGGCGGCCACCTGATCGACCAGGACACGGCCCAGGGTCAGCCGGAGCTGCTCCACGACGGATTCGGCCTCGGCCAGTGCCGAGCGCGCGCCGGCCCGGTCCCCGATCAGCGCCAGACAGCGCGCGCGGGCGGCCAGCGCGGGCAGCGCCAGGAACCGGTCGGCGGCGAACCGTTCGAGGAGCTCCGCGCAGCCCGACAGCTTCTCCCGCACCGGAGTCGGCGACCACTGACGGATCTCGCACAGAGCCACGAGGAGCCGGTCCTCCTCGTACGCGTCACCGATGGCCCGGGCGTGCTCGAGTGCTGCGCCCGCCGCTTCCTCGGCCGCCCCGAAGCGGCCCTGGTCCAGGTGGAGCAGCATCCGCAGCTGCTCGAACCGGCACCAGGCGAACCGGTCGGGCTCGTCGCCTTCGAGCTCGGACCGCAGCTCCTCCATGTCGGCCACGGTGACCTTGCCGAGTCGTGCCGCCAGCAGGGACCGCTGAACCTGGACCAGGCACGGCCGCCGCCTGACAGTGCCGGCGCCGGCGTCGGGGCCGTTCCACGCGCCGTCCGCGACCACCTCCAGCGCCCGCCGGGTGTCCCCGGAGAGCATGAGGGCGTCGCTGAGGCGGACGGCCGCGACCGACCGGCACTGGTCAGGCCTGCTCCGCGCCAGTACGAGCGCTCGTCCGAGCAGTCCGATCGCCGTCGGCACGTCACGCTGACGGAGCGCCACGGTGCCCTCGCCCAGCAGTGCCTCGGCCGCCTGCCGCGCCAACCGCGGCAGCTCCGTGTCGTCCGGGCGGAGACCGCTGAGGAGCCGGGTCGCGGCCTCGAGGTGGAAACCGGGACTGAAGCCGCCCTCGGCCAGGCGCCGGTGCCACGCGATGCGCTGCTCCTTCTCCAGCCGGCCGTAGGCCACCTCGTGCACCGGCTGCTGGACGAAGCGGTATCCGCCTTCCTCCCCCGTGAAGTGGAACAGCCGCTGCTCCGAGAGCGCGTCGACGCCGGCCGCCGGCGCCGCCTCGCCCAGCAGCGCGAGCTGCTCCAGGGTGAACGAAGGACCGATCACGGATGCGGCGCCCAGCAGCCGCCGGGCGGGCGCGGGCAGCCGGTCGATCATCGCGCCCACCATGGCCGTGATGGTCGGTGGCACCTCGTCGACGGTTCGTCCGTCCCGCAGCCAGTCCATCATCAGCCGGATGTACAGCGGATTGCCCGCGCTGTACAGCGCGACCCGGTCGACCAGGTCGAGGTCGTGCAGTTCCACCTCCGCGCCGCTGCCGTGCCCTGCCAGCGAGACCGCCAGCCGCGCGCTGTCGATCGGGACCAGCGCGCCGACGTCGATCACATCGTCCGGGAGCCAGGGGCCTTCGAGCCCCGCGAGCTCCGGTCTGGACACGCAGACCATCAGGAGCGGGATGTCCCGGAGGCTGTCCATCAGCTCACCGATGAGTCCCAGGAGCGACTGCCCCGCCCACGCGAGGTTGTCCCACACCACGACGAGCGGGCGGGAGGCCGCAGCGGTGAGCAGTTCGCGCGTCGCCCACGAGACCTCCTCCACGCCCGGTCCCGGGACGGAATCGGCGAGGCGGGAGAGCGAGGCGTCGCGCAGGCTGGTGAGCACCCCGGCGATGCGCTCGTCCGCGCGCAGCAACTCCGCGCTGGGCGGGGCCTGTCGGGTCAGGGCTTCCAGCACTTCGACGAGCGCCGCGTAGTTCCCGTTCGTTCCGTAGGACTGGCAGCTGCCGAACACGGCGATGGGCTTCGCCCCGGCCGCGACCAGGTCGTCCACGGTCTCCCTGACCAACCGGGTCTTGCCGATGCCCGGTGGTCCGAGCACGGTCACCAGTTCCGGCCGCCGGTCGCGGGCCACCCGGTGGTAGATCCCGCGCAGCCGCCGGCGTTCGGCGCTGCGGTCCACCATGGGTGAACCGTCGCCCGCCCGGTCGGCGGCGGCCTCGCCGGTCACCAGCAGGACGGGAACGGGTTCCGCCTTGCCCTTCAGCATCACCGGCGGCACCGCGGCCATGAGGTAGTGCGGGCGGGCCAGGTGCGCCACGGTCTCGTTGACGATGATCTCCCCGGCGACGGCCAACGACTGCAGGCGCGCGGCCAGGTTGACCACGTCGCCGACGACCCGGATGCCGGCTCGGGCCGAACGCGTCACCAGGGCCTCGCCGGCCGCGATACCGCAATGGACCTCGACCGGCGCCGCGTCGGCGGCCGGTGTGCGCAGTTCGCGTACTTCGGCCCGGATGCGCGTGGCCGCCCGCAGCGCCCGCAGCGCGTCGTCCTCCTGGGAGGTGTCCGCGCCGAAGACCGCCATGACGGCGTCCCCGATGAACTTCTCCACCACGCCGCCGTGTTCCTCCACCGCGGTCGAGCAGATCTCGTAGTACTGATCGAGGAGTTGCTGCAGCGCCTCCGGATCGACGCGCTCGGCGAGCCGCGTCCATCCGACGAGGTCGAGGAAGAGGACGACCACCAGTCTGCGGCTCATACGTGGTCCTCCTCCAAGGGCATCTGCCGTCCAGCGGGCGGCCGGCAGGGATCAGAGCAGCAGGGATCAGAGCAGCAGGGATCAGAGCAGCTTGAGGTCGTGGGCCCACACCTCGGCATCGGACCCGGCATCCGCCTGGACCAACCGGTGTTGGACCGATACGACGACCGCGGTCTCCTCCTCGGTCAGGTGCGCCAGCACGTCGCGCTGCGCGGCGCTCAGCTGGTCGACCGGAAGTCCCGCTTCGCGCAGACTGGTCAGAGGGTCGAACACGTCATCCACCCCTTTCACGGGGCCGCACGGCGGCGGCCAGATACCGATCGGCAAGATCCGGTTGACGTAGCAGTAGGCCACCAGCTCTGCCCTGTTCCTGCAGTTGAACCGGTCGAGGAGACCGCTGATCTCCTCGCCCACCGTGTGTCTGCTCAGGCGCAGCGCGCGGGCCACGCGGTCGGTCGTGTGACCCCGCGCCACCATGGCCACGAGCACCAGGCCCCGGGTGGAGATCTCAGCACCCCGTATCGCCGTCATCAGCGCGATCTCCTCACGACGTACTCCGTACGAACAACTCACGGACCATGACGGCGGCCATGAACGAGACGCCGTGCCAGCGCGCCTTGCGTTCGAACCAGAGCCAGTCGCCGTCCGGGTTGGCCTCCAGGAACACCGGTTCCCCGGTGTCGGACACGAGCAGGTCGAACGCCCCGTAGCGCAGGTTCCACGCGGCGCACAGGGTGCGCACCGCGTCCGCCGCGGGCTGCGGGCAGTCGACGCGTTTCACCGCGACACTCTCGGGATCCGTCATCAGGCTCGACGGTTCGGGCTTGCGGACCTCGAAGGCGCAGATCCCGCCGTCGAGGTGGTAGACGCGCAGCTCACGGGTGTGAGCCACGTACTCCTGGACGACGACCGGCCGCCCATCGGCCGCCGCGGTGGCCGCTCCGGGGTCCCCTGCCACCGCCTCACAGCCCACGACCGAGGGCAGGCACGCCTTCCACTTCCCCCGATCCGGCTCGAACAGCCGGAAATCCGGCGTCTTGACCACGAGGGTCCGCGCTCCCACGTCGCGCGCACCCGCCCGGACGTCGTTGGTGACGACCGTCCGCGGCGTCTTCACGCCCAGCCGGTGAGCCTCCACCAGCTGGCCCGGTCCGACGACCGTGCCGCCGGGCAGAGCGGCGGTCGCCGCAGATGCCACCTGCCCGAGGAACCCGGACCACGACTGCGCCTGCAACGGTGTCATCGAGCCCGCCGGCCGAGCCTGCGCCAGCAGCGCGCAAGCCGACGCGTGGCGCACCCAGACGACGGCCGGCCTGACCCGGCGCCCGGCGACGTCCAACAGGCCGGTGTCCACGTCGAGCGCCAGGGGCGTCGAGGAGAGTTCGTCCTGCCGGATCAATATCGTCGGTGTTTCCAGCGGTCCCGTCAATGCGTCGCGAACGACCTCCAATTCACGGCCGCCCGCGCAATTCACAAGAACCACGACGGCTTTTCCGTCACGGTCTTCGGTATGTCCTGAACGGCTCATGCTGCGAATGCTAGCCAACGGGACGGTGGTCGAGGCGGCAGAACAGAGGCAGTTCCAAGGCAGCTTGGGCAACAGCCGCTTCCGCACCGGTCGATAGGCGTAACCTCCAGCCCCAGCTACTCGATCGGCAATCCTGAAGAAACATCAATCACATTGTGGAGGGCGGACCGTGGCGAATGGTGTGGTGAACGCCGAAGAGCTGACCAAGCGTTACCGCGGGAAAGAGACGCCGGCCGTCGATCGGATCTCATTCGACATCGCCAAAGGCGAGACCATCGGGCTGCTGGGACCCAACGGTGCCGGCAAGACGACCCTGATGAAGATGATCTGCGGCGTCACCCCTCCCACCACCGGGAACATCCGGGTGTTCGGCGTGGACCCGGCCCGCGACCCGGTCGCCGCCAAGAGCGGCATCGGTGCGATGCACCAGTCCGCCCCCTACGACGAGATGCTGTCGGCCCTGGACAACCTGCTCATCGCCACGCGATTCAGGGGCCTGTCATGGCGCACCACCCGGCCCTGGGCGCTGGAGGTGGCCGAGTACCTCGGCCTGAAGGACCACCTGTCGCAGCTCGTCTTCCAGCTGTCCGGGGGACAGCGTCAGCGCCTGCAGCTCGTACGGGCGCTCCTGACCATCCCCGAACTCCTGATCCTCGACGAGCCCTCGGCCGGGCTGGACGTGGCCGGCCGGCACCAGATCGAACGGTTCGTACGTTGGCTCCGCGAGGAGAACGGCATGACCGTGATCTGGACCAGCCACATCATCGAAGAGCTGGAGCGCAACGCGCAGCGCGTCCTGGTCATCAACAAGGGCAAGGTGGTCCGCTTCGCCCAGCCGAGCGAGCTCGTAAGGGAGTTCGGCGGCGCGCACCTGATGGTGACCGTGGACGACGCGGTCGCGGCCAAGGTCGTCAAGGAGTGGGCCGCCGCGGCCGGACTGACCGCGACCGCCCAGGACACCGAGGTGCGCATCGAGAACGCGCAAGTCCGAGACGTGCTGCCACAACTGTCCAGGCACTGCCACGACTCCGGCGTCGCGATCTCGGGAATCTCCACCGTCACCGACTCGCTGGAGCAGGTCTTCCTGCGCATGACCGGGAACGAGGGCTGACCCCGTGGCCGACCTGGGATTCAAGACCACCGCACCCGTCGCGACGGGGAAACCGGCCGACTTCACCGCCGTCTTCTACCGCGAGTACGCGCTCCTCGCCCGCAACAGGGTCAACCTCATCCTCGGCCTGACGCCCATGCTCGTCTACCTGTTGCTGGTGAACACCTCGCTCGGCAACGTCGTCGGCGACATCACCTACCGGGGCGAAACGCTTCCGTTCTCGGTCTTCCTCCTCCCCATGGTGCTGGCGATGTCGGTCGTCAGCGCGTCGGGGACGACGGGCATGGCGATGTTCCAGGAGGAGATGAGCGGCGTCTCGACCCAGCTGTGGAGCTGGCCGCTGCGCCGATCGCGCTTCCTGGCCGGCAAGCTGCTGGCCGGAGTCACCCTCGTACTGGCCCAGAGTCTGCTGGCCCTGGTCGTCGCCGCGCTCATCTTCGACTACCCGTTCCAAGCGGCCCACTGGATCTGGCTGCTGCTGGCGCTGGTGCTCTCGTCCGTCGCGTTCAACGGGATCTACCTCGCCGCGGCGGTCCTCATCACCGACTACCGCACCTTCATGGTGCTCACCAGCGTGTCGGTGCCCGTCCTCGTCTTCGCCGCGCCGTCCCTGTCGACGGCGCAGCAGCTCCCCACCGTGCTGCAGTGGATCTCGACGGTGAACCCGGTGTCGTACGCGGTCACCGGGATGCGCGACGCCGCGATCTTCGGCCTGGAGAAGGCGTGGCCCTCCCTGGCGGTGCTGGCCGCCGTCGCCCTCGTCGCCAACTTCGTCGCGGGCCGCGCGCTGTTGCGGCGTACCCGGAACCTCTGACCCGCAGGGAGTCCCTCACAGTGCGGAACGAAGACTCGCCCCTGTCCTGGCTCGCCTCTCGGCAAGATCGCTCCGTGCTCTGCCTGCCGGGGACGAACAGGGCCCAACCGCCTTCGGAGACATGGGAGATGGCGACCCGCGCGGCGGCCAAGGTCGGCGTCACCCGGGTCGCCGACATCACCCGGCTCGACAGCATCGGCATCCCGACCTTCCAGGCCATCCGGCCGTTGTCCAGGACACTAGCCGTCTCCCAGGGCAAGGGGATGACGGCCGAACTGGCGAAGCTGTCGGCGGTGATGGAGTCGGTGGAGACCTGGCACGTGGAACAACCGGCGCCGCCCGCCCTGACGGCCGCTCCCCGCGACATCGGCGTGGAACTGGGCTACGAGGTCTCCGCCCTGGCGCCCTGCGTACCGAGCCTGCTGCACGACAGGCTGCCGTTGGACTGGGTGGCGGCCAGGTCGCTGGCCGACGGCGCGCGGACGTACGTCCCCGTGAACGTCGTCCGGCTGACGCTGGAGGAGCACACCGACTGGAACCCGCCGGTGTTCTTCGAGTCGACGAACGGTCTGGCCAGCGGGAACACCCGGGTGGAAGCCGCGCTCCACGCGCTCTGCGAAGTCATCGAGCGGGACGCCATGACCGCGGCGGTCGCCGCGGGCGGAGAGATGGGCGTACGCGTCGACCCGCGGACCTCGGGGTCGCCGGAGGCCGCGGAGCTGTGCGCCCTGATCGAGCGGGCGGACGTCACCCTCGAGGTCCGCTTCGTGCCGTCACCCACCGGTCTGCCGTGCTTCCTGGCCTGGGTCGCCAGCCATGAGTACCCGGCTCCGATGTTCGGGTTCGGATGTCATCTCAGCCCCGACATCGCACTCACCCGCGCCGTCTCCGAAGCGGCTCAGGCCAGGCTCGCGTACATATCGGGGGCGAGGGACGACCTCCGGGACGACTTCGGCCCCGTGGACGTCGGCCGGCTGGGGAGCGCGCCGTCCGGCTCGGGAGCCGACATCAGGGACCTGGTCGCGGAGCCCGCCCGGCACGACAGCCTGCTCGGCGATCTCGAGTACGTGGTCCGCCAGGCGGCCGCCGCCTTTTCCAACCCGCCCCTCGTCGTCGACCTGACGCGGGAGGAGATCGGGGTACCGGTCGTCAAGGTCGTGGCGCCGGGGAGTCGCGTGTGTCCGGAGGTGCTGTAGTGAGCGAGTCCAGGGTCGTTGTCTACGCGGGCCCGACGATATCCGCGGCCGATGTCCGCGCCGTGCTCCCCGAGGCGGAAGTACGCCCGCCCGCGGGCCGGGGCGATCTGCTGGCGGAGCGATGGAGTCCGGGAGACGTCGTCGTCGTCATCGACGGATACTTCCGGGAACGTCGGTCCGTCGGCCACAAGGAGATCCTCCAGGTGCTCACCGAAGGCGCGGACGTCGTCGGCGCCGCGAGCATGGGCGCGCTGCGCGCCGCGGAACTGGTCCCGTGCGGCATGCGGGGCCTCGGCGCCGTCTACGAGATGTACGCCTCGGGCGAGATCGACGGGGACGACGAGGTGGGCGTTCTGCACGGTCCGGCCGAGATGGGGTACCCGGCGCAGACCGTGGCGCTGGTGAACCTCCGCTACGGCTGCAAGGAAGGAGCCGAGACGGAGCTCGTTCCGGCGGAGGCCGGGCAGCGGATCGTGGCGGCGGCCGCGGCTCTGCCCTTCACCCACCGGGGCTGGAAGGACATCGAGCGGGCGCTGGACGATCAAGACCACGACGCCCTGCGGACGTTGGAGGAGATGATCGGCTCGGGCGTCTGGGACATCAAGCGGCTCGACGCCATGTCGGCGCTCGGTGCGGTCGCGAGCCGCGGCGCCGTGGCGCCCGGTTCCGGCACGAGCGGTGTGCCCTTCACCGGGATCAGCCGCACCCAGTCCCTGGTCCGCCGGACCCGGCGCGAGTACTCTCCCGGCCAGTGGATGTCGGACCTCGACGTCCTGGACGCGGCGCGGCTGTTCGACGAGGACTACCCCGCGCTGCACGAGGACGTGCTGACCGGGCTGCTGGAAGACCTCGCCGGCGCCAGGGGCATGACGATCGAGGCGTACGCGCAGGCCAAGCTCGGGCTCGACGACCGCTCGCCGCTGCCGGACGCCTTCGCCCGCTGGTTCACGGAGCCGGAGCTGGAGCAGCTCACCGCCGCCGACCGGATCCGGGTCCTCATGGTGCGTGTGTGGCCGGTATGGCAGTCGGTCGACTGGCGGCCGGCGGTCCTGGCCCGGCTGCGGGAATCCGAGCGCTGGGACGGGTGGTGCGACGTCGTCGCCCGCGCGGACGAGGCCGCGGAGGAGACCCGGCCCAGGCTCGTGGTCCCGCCGCCGGCGATGTGCGCGAAGCTCTTCCTGCGCCATTGGCAACGGCGGGGCACGTCACCGGATGTCGAAATGGCCCGACGCGGCTTCTCCGGCCTGGACGGACTGGGCGGGGCGGTCAAGAGGTTCTTCGCCTTCGACGTCCGGCGCGGCCGAGAACGCGGGAACGCCGCCGCACGGTGAGAGCCGGGTTCGCAGGCCGTGCCGGATCGATCCGGCACGGCCTGCGACTCGTTCGGGGGACCGGCGGGGCCGGGTGGTCCGGGGCCGTCCGTCAGTGCGCGGCGGGCGCCTGGCGGGACGTACCGGTGACCAGGCCCCGGTGGAGCAGGTCCGCGAGGAAGAGTTCGACGCGCGGCCAGGACTCCTCCGAAACGGCCTCGCGGACCTCCTCCACGGTGTGCCAAGCCCCGTCCCACAAGGTCTCCAGGGCGACACGGCGGGCCTTGCCGACCTCCCACCGGTATCCGGCCGCGGTGAACACCGGCCGCTCGTCGGTGCCGCCCTCGACGATCCGGCCCCGCGCGTACGAAAGCCGCACCGCGGCGGGCAGCCCGACGGGCTCGGCGGCCGGGACGGCCGGGGCGGAGGCCGGCGGCGCGGTGACCGCGGCGGGCAGGTTGGTGTAGATCCGGCGGTTGTCGCGCGAGGCGAGCGAGTCGAGGAAGCGGTCCGTGAGGCCGGGCCGGGCGAGCATCTCCGACAGGACGTCCTTCATCCGCCGCACGTGGGCGTCCTTGTCCGCCGCCGTGCCGCGCAGCGGCAGGTCGACCCGGAAGCACTCCTCGGCGGGCAGCGAGCGGATGAACCACCGGAAGAAGTCGACGCCGGTCGTGGGGATGACGGAGTACGTCAGGTGCAGCGAAGGAGTGCCCTCGCTCGCCGACGCGCCGTGCCACCAGCCGCGGGGGAGGTACAGTACGTCGCCCTCCTCCAGCACGACGTCGGCGTAGGGCTCACTGGTGGGACGCGGCGGGCGCACCACGTCGTGCAGCAGCGCGGCGGTGCGCGTCGGAGGGTAGTAGCGCCACCGCTTGCGCCCCGACAGCTGGACGACGATGACCTCCTGGTCGTCGAAGTGCAGCCCGAAGCCCTGGGTTTCGGTCCAGCTCCCGTACAGGTTGGTCAGTACGGTCGAGTGCAGCATGCGCTCCAGGTCGGCGGCCGTGCGCTCGGTGTCCTCGTGCAGTTCGTCGACCGAGTTCAGCACGAGGGTGGCGCCCCCGGCGAGCTGCTCGTGGAGCGCCTCGGGCACGACGTTCCTGAGGTTCTGGGAACTGGCCCGCTGGGTGGTGTAGGTCTCGTGCGGGATGGTCCCGCGGTCCTTGGCCAGTGTCAGGCGGGAGGGCTCCAACGGATGGCGGGACAGCAGGTTGTTGAGGTCGTCCCAGCCGAACAGCGCGGGCGAGGTCGCGAGGCCGCGCCAGATCCGCGGCCTGCTCTCGTCGATCTGGGCCAGCAGCTCCTCGCGCCCGATGGCATCGAGCAGGTCCGCCGTGCGTTCCGTGGCGTCCGACGTGGCCTGCGACGTGGCGTCTGACATTGGCTCTTCTCCTTGCTGATCCGTGGGACCGGTCGTCATTTCTCGTTGCTCGCTCAGAGGCCGGACGCCGCCGCCGCGACGAACCGCAGGGGCCCGAGGTAGCTGACGGTCGTGCCCCGGACGCCGACCTCGGTCAGGGCCGGCTCGGCACCGGTGGCACCGGTGGCACCGGCGATGGGTGCCGCGGTCGCGACGGGTGCGGTACGGGCGGTCACCGACGCCCAGCGTCCCGGCGTGCGGACGTGCAGCGGCTCCCCGCCGTCTACGCCGTCCCCGCCGGCCAGTCGATGGGGCAGGGAGCCGGGGACACGGGCCGCGGCAGCCAGGCAGACCGCGCCGGTCAGGGCCAGCGTGGGATGCCAGGACGGCACCGAGATGGCCCGCACGGCCAGCCGCCCGGGCGCCAGCGGCAGCAGGGCGGCGATCTTCGGGAAGACCCCGCCGGCCCAGCCGAGCGCTGCCTGCGCGGTGCGCCTGACCTCGGAGAGCGCCGCGAACAGGGCCTCGTCGGCGGCGAACAGCTCGTCGGCCCCGCGCACCCCGAAATCGGCCGCGCGGACGAAGACGTACGGGTTCCCCATGGAGGCACCCGTCACCTCGACGGTCCCGCCGCGGAAGGGCAGTTCGGTCACCGGGGAGCCGAACAGCAGCAGGTCGCGCAGCGGGATGGCCGGACTGAGCAGGAAGGACGCGCTGAGGCGCTCCCGGTCGGTGCCGGTCTCCTCCACCGAGCACTCCACGCTGTCACCGTTGTTGAGGACGTTCACCCGGATCCGCTGCCCGGCGCGGAGCGGCGGGAGCGCCCCGGACCGGCCCGCCACCGAGCAGGCGGCGAGGATGGAGTGGCCGCAGCTGCCGCGGAGTTCGAAGCCCGGTTCGGCCCCCGGCAGGATCTGTACGAAGCGGTAGTCCAGCTGGTGGCCGGGGCGTGACGAGGGACCGATCAGAGCGATCTTGGTGATCTCCCCGAGCCCGGCCCGCAGCAGGTCCTCCCGTACCAGGCCGAGCTCGGCGAGCAGCCGCTCGGGGTCCCGGGCGCCGTCGGCGAAGTCCTCGGCCGGCAGCACCAGCGTCCTGCTCGGACTGCCGTGCGCGACGGCGAGATGGCCCGTCATCACGCCGCCGGAACGGGGTCCGCGGCAGGCGACCGCCAGGCCGGGGCCCGCAGGCGGCCCAGGCTGCGCCTGCCCTTGTCGATCTGGGCCTGCCACTCCACCCGGTCGTCGGCGGTGACCTCACCGGCGGGGCTGATCAGCCCCGTTGCCGCGGGCCGGGGCGGCAGCGCGCCCGACCGGGCGTCGTAGCGGTCCCGGTGCACGACCAGCTCGGTGCGCAGCCGCGGCCGCGGGGCCGCGGGGCCGGTCGCCGGCCGGCCCAGGCACAGGCCGAACACCGGGAACACGCCGGGCGGCATGCCGAGCAGCTCGGCGGTGGCGGAGGGGTTGTTGCGGATGCCGCCCACCATCACCGTCCCCAGACCGAGGGACTCCGCCGCCAGCGTCGCGCACATCCCCGCGAGGGAGGTGTCGATGACCGAGCTGAGCAGCGCGTCCGGGTGTTCGCCGGAGACCAGCTGCTGTCCCGGCAGTTCGCACAGCTCCTCGATGCGGCCGATGTCCGCGCAGAGGACGACGAACACTGGAGCGCCGACGACGTGGCGCTGGCCGCCGGCGATCCGGGACAGGGCGGCGCGCACCTCGGGGTCGCGGACGACGACGAAGGAGTACGGCTGGAAGTTGAAGGCGGTGGGCGCGCGGACGGCGGCGCTCAGCACCTCGTCGACGAGTGAGTCCTCGAGCTGCTCGTCGGTGAAGTCACGGCAGCTGGCTCGCTCCGCCAGGAGCCGCAGGACGGTGTCGGTGCGGGTGGTCACTACCCCTCCCAGGGCTGGAAATGGACATGGGTGTGCACGGCACGGCGCGGGTGCGGCCGGACCCGGTCAGGTGTGGTCGTGCGGTCGGGTGCGGTCGGACGCGTGGGTGCCGGAGCGGGACGCCGTTGCCGGCGGTGGCGGGGGCCGGCCGGTGCTGGGATGCCGGGCGGTGGCGAGGGTCAGGCGGTGGCGGGTTCCTGCTCCTCGGCCACGGCTGCCGGGTAGAGGCGCTCGGCCTCGCGGTCCCGGCGCCACCACCAGATGCCGCCGAGCACCACCGAGGCGACGCCGGTGCAGAAACCGACGGTGCGTACGTCGGACACGACGAGCAGGCCGCCGAAGAGCGCGAGCGAGATGCGGGCCATCGCGCTGTAGGTGGTCATGTGCACGCTGGAGACCCGCCCGCGCACGGAGGCGGGCACGGTGGCCAGGAGGACGGTGGTGTCCAGCGCGATGATGATGCCGCTGGCCAGCCGCATCACGCCCAGCAGCGCGATGGCGACGACCGCGTGCCCCACGAGGAAGAAGGACCCCCAGGCGAGCCCCTGGAATATGTAGGCCGCGGCGTAGGCGGACAGGTGGTGGCGCAACGCGATCCGGGCGGCCAGGACGGTGCCGAGGATCACGGCCACGCCGTCCATGACGTACAGCGCGCCCAGGACGGTGCCGTTGCCGTCGAGGTAGCCGGTGGCGTAGGCGGCGAGCAGGATGTCGTACGCCCCGCCTATGCAGCCCCAGGCGATGCCGATCCAGACGACGGAGCGCGCCAGCGGCAGGTCGCGCAGCACGCGCAGTCCGGCGGTCAGCTCCTTGCGCAGGGGCTCCGGGGTGACGGCCTCGCGGACGGGCTCCGCGTACGCGAGGGGCTCCTTGGCCTGCAGGAGCAGCGGTACGACCGCCAGCACCTGCAGGGCGCCGGCGACGGCCATGGCGCCGGTCGGGCTCCAGCTGGACAGCACGCCACCGAGCGAGGCGCCGACGACCGTCATCGTTCCCGAGACGGAACCGAGCCTGGCGTTGGCGGTGGGCCTGCCCTCCGGCGGCACCACCCCGTACAGCCACTGCTGCCTGGCCGGCGGCCAGAGGGTGTTGCTCAGGCCCTGGAGGCCGTAGAACGCGGCGGTGATCCAGATCCCGTTGTCCAGGAAGAGCACCATGCCCAGGACGCAGACCGCCTGCGCGGCCATGGAGCCGATGGCGAGGCGACGTACGTCGAACCGGTCGGCGAGGGTTCCGGCCACCATCATGAAGGCCAGCGCGGGCACGGTGCCGATGAGCTCCACCGCCGCGAGCGCGGCGGGGGAGGAGTCACGGAGCACCTGGATGAACAGGCTGATCTGCATGACCCAGGTCGATCCGGAGGACAGCGCGCTCGCTGTCCAGAGCCTGGCGATGCTGCGATGGGGGACGGAAGGCGAGGTCACGCTGGCTCCAGGTGCGCCGCTGCGCTGCACGGCGGGGTGTGTCGCGGTTGCGGGAAAGGTGAGGGTCGGCCGGCCCGGGGGGCGCCCCCCGGGCCGGCCGAATGTGCCGGCCGCGGCCCTACTGGTGTGGGTGCCGACGGCTGACCGGGAACTACGCGGCGGCCAGTTCCGACGTCAGGAGCATCTCGAAGTCGTCGTCGGCGAAGTTGGCCTTGTTCTTGGCGACGACGGTGCTGGGGCCGAAGTCGTCGTCGGCGAAGTTGGCCTTGTTCTTGGCGACGACGGTGCTGGGGCCGAAGTCGTCGTCGGCGAAGTTGGCCTTGTTCTTGGCGACGACGGTGCTCGGGCCGAAGCCGAACTCTGAACCGATGGTGCTCATCGCATACTCCTCATAGTCATGATTCTTCCGGTTCCCCCGCCGGGCTCGCGAGGCTGTACCCCACGAGCTCGGCGGGAAGCATCAGGTGCACGATCTGGCGGTCGTGCAGGCTCTCCACGAGTTCCTTGACGAACCCGTGGGAGAGCCGGGGCAGCAGCCCGCCGGCGTCCAGCACCGTGCGGGGGCCCCTGGTCAGCTCCGCGAGGAGCGGGTGCTCGCTCAGGTCGAAGGCCCGGGAGCGCTTGGGCTGGCGCCAGTCCCGCTGGAGCAGCAGCGTGGTCGGCCGAGGCCGCGGGTCGACGCCGTAGTCGTCGTCCTCCTTCGCCAGCCGCAGCATGTCGTAGCGGAACTCGACGACGGAGTAGGGCTTGCGCAGCACCAGCGTGCTGCTGCTGCTGCGCAGCGGACCCTCCGGCCCCCGCGGAAACTCCTTCGGCGTCTCCGCGAGCTCGCAGACGTAGCTGCAGAACCGCAGGATGTCCACCAGGTGCTCCGGGAGCGACCTGTCGACGATGTAGTCGAAGGCGAAGTCGCAAAAGCGCCGGACCTCTTCCATCCGGCCGAACTGGCCGACGGACACCGTCTGGTGGTACGCCTCGAAGAAGCGGCCCCGGGGCGTGTAGCGGAACAGGGCGTTGAGGAAGAGCGCGAACTCCGCCTCCCGTCGGACGATCCGCTGCTTGATGACGAGGGTGGCGACGCCTTCGAGGTAGTCGGGCTGGATGGCCGCGAACTGCGCCTTCTCCTCATCGGTCAGGCCGAGTTCGGCGGCCGCCCGGTCCAGACCTTCCGGCCGCGTGACGGCGCGGCGGTACTCGGTGTCGCGCACCGAGCGGGTCAACAGCTGCTGCAGTCCGGCCAGACTCATCGAGCCGCCTCCTCTGTTTGCAGACGGGATCCCATCAGGTCCCGGACCCAGTCGAGGCGCTCCTTGGTGCGCTCGGGTTCCGGACGGGAAGGGGTGCCGCTGGCCTCGACTTCGAGAATGACGACCGCGGGCTGGAAGTCCTTCTCCTTGAAAAGGTTCTCCAGGGTCGAGAAATGCCACTTCTCGTTCTCCCGGAACCGGGAGTATTCCGGTTCCTTGAGTTCCTTCTCGTTGGGGATCGGTATGTGTACCTGCCAGACGCGGTCCAGCGGAATGTGCGCCAGTTCGCTGTCCCAGTCGACGGCGTGGTAATCGTCCGAGATCACGAGATTGGAGAGGCTGAGCAGAATGCCGGCGTCCGCGCCCTCCGCGATGTCGGCGACCTGCTGGCACACCGTTCGCGGGCCGATCTGGTTGAACAGCATGGGCTGGTTCTCGATGATCAGCGGGTAGGGGGACTCCTCGTTCGCCGCCCGCAGGTTGTCGATGAACACCTGCGTCTGCTCATCGGTGCCCATCGGCTGCATGAACGTTCCCGCGTACGTGTCCCGCGTGCCGACCATGCCGACGTGCTCGCCGATCCACAGGCAGTTGGACACGTCTGCCATCTGCTGCAGCCGCCCGATCGTCTCCGCCAGCGCCGATTCCACCGATCCGAGCATGTACTCGTAGCTGTGCAGCGTCGACGGGAGGCCCGCCGTACCGGCGTTGATCTCGCCGAGGAAGCCGGGGTCGGAGGCGAAGTGCGCCGCCAGGTACTCGACCATGTCGACGCGCGCGCCGATCTCCAACAGCCGCTCGAAGTACTTCTGGTGGGCCGGAACGCAGTGGTGCAGGTAGCCCGCGCCGATCGGGGCCGGTTTCCGGTGCCGTCGGTGCTGGTCAGCGCTGGTCATGGTCCGCCTCCGGCAGAGTGTCGGTGGTGAGCAGGTGGTCGGTGATGCGGTCGCGGATCAGGGAGTTGGACGGGCCCATCAGCGCGGTGGCCCGCGCGTCCCTGAGCCGGCGCTCCAGCGGGAAGGAGCCCAGGAAGCCCCGCGAGCCGACGGTGTGCAGCAGCTCCCCGGTGATCTCCTCCGCGGCCGCGGAGGCCTGCAGCTTGAACTTGCTGGAGACCACGGGGGAGGCGCCTTCCCCGCAGCCCGCCACGGCGAGCGCCGCGTAGGCGTAGCTCGTCTCGACGCGCACCAGGGTGTCGGCGAGCGACGCGCGCACCTGTTCGGCGCCGGTACGGGGCTGCGTGTCCGGCATGCGTCCGGTGACCATGAGGCAGGCGTCCTCGAACGCCCCGGCCGCCGCGCCCAGGGCGAGCAGCCCCGGGTTGAGGCAGACCTCGTGGTTGTGGCCCATCAGCCTGCGGCCGCTGCCCGGTTCGCCGACGAGGTCGGTCCGCGCGAGCTCGACCCCGTGCAGTTCCACCGAGGCGGTGCCGGACGCCCGCAGGCCGAGCAGCGGGTAGGCGGCGGAGATCCTGACGCCGGGGTCCTTGGGGTCGACCCGGACGAAGGTGGCGCCTTGCCGGCCGCCGTCCAGCTCGGTCTCCGCGAGGACGTGCACCACGCCGGCCGCGGACAGTCCGGTGCAGAAGGTCTTCTCGCCGTCGAGGATCAACCGGGAGCCGTGGGACCGCAGTCGGGTCTGGAGGTTCTCCTTGTTCTTGGTCGTCGCCTTCTCGGTCCAGGCGCTCGCGCCGATCAGCGATCCGGTGGCGAAGCCGCGCAGATCGTCGTCACGCCAGGGGTCCGCGCCGAAGGCGAGGGTCCTGCGCACGACCTGATAGTGGAACATCAGGATGGCGGCGGTGGAGGCGCAGGCCTGCGCGACCCGTTCGACCACGAGACAGGCGGCGCCGTCACCGAGACCGAGGCCCCCGTACTCCACGGGGACCTGGACCCCCAGTGCCCCGAGGTCCCCGAGCGCGGTGAGCGACCGCAGGGGCGGCTCACCGGTGGTGTCGGCCTCGACGGCTTCGGCGACGACCACACCGTTCACGACGTCGTCCAGGCGGCGGAACCAGTTCTCTGCGGTGTCGGGCAGGCCGGTCAGGCATGCCGCGACGAATTGGTCCCGATAGGTTTGATGGGAAAAATTCATGCGACCCTCTCCAGGTGCAGAAAGTCGACGAAAGAAGATCGCCTGGAACGCCGTAAGGATGCGGCGTTTCGCAGTCTCTTTGTTGTCAGTCGAGCTCGAAGCAAATCGCCTGAGGTGCTCTCGAAGGTGACTTCGGGATTCTTGCGGACGGAATCATGCGGGTTATGGAAAATAGCTGCCGCATTCCTTCCCCCCTGCAAAAAAAGTGCCTCCGGACGTTTGCGATCTGGACACTACCCCACGGTAATTCGATGATCCACTGTGTTCCAGTACACCGATTGGCCCGGTAGTGCGGCTAGTTGGGAGGCAATGTCCCTTTGCCGTTTCGTGACCTCAGTCCGTGATTCGTGTGCGGAGGGCCCGGGTGAAGTGGTGACGCTTCGCGGAGCAAGTGCAGAACGAGCCAATGGGGAGATGGATCCGGTCGTTCTCGCGCCAAAGTCGGAGATGCGGTGTGGCGCAGACGACTCTGGTCCCGCGCTGCGGGCCAAGCGGAACGCGATGCACCGCTACCCGGTGGCCGAGGTGGCGGGCTTGGGGCTTACGGGCCGCGCGCGAAGCCCGCGGGTCAGCTCGACGCGAAGGCGGACAGCAGGGTTTCCGTCCTGACGCGCAGTTCGCTGTTCGCGACTCCGGCCACGGACACCATGACCTCTTCGCCGCCGACGGCTCGCGCCAGCCGGACTTCGACCGCTTGGCCGCTGCCGACCAGGGGGTAGGAGTACCAGCCATCGGCACGCTCGTCATCGGTCTCGTCGACCGCGAGCTCCACGGTGTCCCAGTCGGTGCCGTCGAAGTCGTATCCGACATAGCCGGAGAGAAGCTCCAGGAAGGGTCGGACGTTGGCCCCCCACACCCATCCGGCGATCTCGTCCACGGCTTCCCCCTCCCCGCTTTCCCAGGCCGGCGCCATCGCGGCCGCGCGGAGGAAGACCCGCGGCCGGAGGTCAGGTTCTCGGCACTGCGCTGGTGGGTGGTGCGGGCCGGTGACGAAGAGGGAGAGGCCTTGGCAGCCGCCCGGGCCGTGGCGGAGCCGGATCCCGAGGTACGGCGCAGAGTTGTCCACATGCTCGCTCTGGGATGGCCGTCCGGTGCGCGGACCGCCGCCGTACTGCGGGATCTGGCGCTGAGGGACGAGGACGAGGAGACCAGAGCCGTCGCGGAGGATCTGCTCGTGCTCGCCGTGAACCCGGATGGGTGAGGACGGTCCGTTCCCGCCCGCCCCGGCCGGCGACGGTCAGGTGGTCGGGACCGGGCGGCCCGCGTGGAGTTCCAGGGGGCCGGTGGCCGTGGTGCGGGCCGTCAGGCTCGCCTCGATCTGGCGGCGCAGGGCGGGTTTGACGAACCGGGGGAGCTCGGCCGGGCGCACCGCCCGCCACTGCAGGAGTTCCGTCCTGGGCAGGTGGATCCGGTCAAGGGTGGCGGCGTCGAGGGTGCCGCCGTCGTAGAGGAAGCGGACGCGGGCCGGATAGCCGGGCCGGTGGGACCAGTTGACGGCGAGCAGGCGGCCCGGGGCGAGGTCCAGGCCGAGTTCCTCGAGCACCTCGCGCCGTGCGGCGGTACGCGGGATCTCGCCGAGATCGCTGTCGATGCCGCCGCCCGGCAGGTGCCAGTGGTCCGGGTTCCCGTACGCGGGCTGCACCAGGAGCACGCCGCCCCCGGTGTCGGTGAACAGCACGCTCGCCGCCGTGAGGGCCTTGGGGCGGGCGGCCCGGTGGCCGGCGGGGTCGAAGGCGCCGGAGTGTTCCAGTTCCGCCCGGCGCGCCGGGTCGAGGCCGGCGGGGGAGCCGGGCTGGGGGACACCGCCGATCAAGTGCGCGAGGGAACCGGTGTACAGGGCGGCCAGGGCGGCGCGCAGCCGGGGCGCGATCCGGGCGGGCAGGGCCTCGTGGGCCTCGTCCGGGGTGAGCCAGCGGGCCTCGGTGACCTCGCCGTCCGGGAAGGAGATCGCGGCGGCCTCGCCCGGCGTCAGCGGGCCGACGAGGTGGACGTGGACGACGAGGGAGCGGCCCAGCGGCCCCGGCGGCCGGGAGTCCACGGCGAGCAGCCGCCCCACCGGCACGCTCAGGTCCAGCTCCTCCTTGAGTTCGCGGGCCAGCCCGTCCTCCGGGGTCTCGGTGTCCTCCACGTTCCCGCCCGGCAGCTCCAGGTCCGTCTTGTACGAGGTGGTCAGTACGAGGACCCGCCCGCGCGAGTCCAGCACGATCCCGGTGGCGGCCACGAGGGGGGCGGGCTGGGCGGCGTAATAGGCGCGGACCGAGTCGGTGTAGGGGGATTGATCCGGCACGGAAAGGCTCCTGGGGGTGCGGGTCTACGGGACGTGCGGGACGTGCGGGATGTGCGGGATGTGCGGGATGTGCGGGGTCTGGGTATCGCACGGTGATCCGTACCCGCTCGGGGAGTGTCCATGGGGTGGACCTGGAGGAGGGGTGGCAGGCCAGATATGCCGGATTGGCTCTCCGTGGCAGGCCAATCGGGTTCGAGACTGGAGACCGGCACCGGAAATTGGTCTGGTGTCTGGTGTCTGGTGTCTGGCGGAAGGAGGACCACCGTGTCCAGTGACTCCACCCCCCTCGGTGACCGTGCCGAGCGCGCCCTCCAGCAGCGCCACGAGCAGCGGGCCCGCGCCGCGCTGCCGGCCCTTCCCGTACGGCGCGAATGGGTCCACGGCCTGGTCAGGTTCGTGCGGGAGCCCGGGCGATGAGCCGCGTCGTGGTCGGCGTGAGCGGCTCGCTCGGCAGCCTCGCCGCCTTGCGCGCGGGCGCCCGCGAGGCCCGGCTCGGTGGCCGGGAATTGGTGGCCGTGGTGGTCTGGTCGCCGCCCGAGGGGGAAGGTTTGTTCGCCCGGTTCCCCGACAAGGCATGGGCCGCGTTGTGGGAGGCCGAGGCCGCGGAGACCCTCGACCGGGCTTTCGGGGAGGCCTTCGGCGGGGATCCGGCGGGCGTGCCGGCCGTACGGCGGCTCGTGCTCCGGGGTGACCCCGGCCGGACCCTGCGCGCGGTCGCGGGCCGCTCCGACGACCTGCTCGTCATCGGGGGCCGGCCGCGCCGCGGTTACGGAGGCCGGGTGGGGCGCGGGCTGCGCGGGCGCGCGGTCTGCCCGGTGCTGACGGTGCCGGCACCCGTACTTCCCGGGGCCTGGCTGCGGCGGCTGCGGCGGGCCACCCCGGCGGACTTCGCGGCCGGTGGCGGCGCGGCCGTCAGGCCCGGGCGAGGAGCAGGCCGCCCATCGTGACCATGGTCGCGGCGACGAGCCCGTCCAGCACCCGCCAGGCCGAGGGCCGGGCGAGCAGGCCGCTGAGCAGCCGGGCGCCGTAGCCGAGTGAGCCGAACCAGGTCAGGCTCGCCAGGCAGGCCCCGGTGCCGAACGCCCAGCGCAGGTCGCCCCGGTCGGCGGCGAGCGAGCCGAGCAGCAGCACGGTGTCGAGGTACACGTGCGGGTTGAGCCAGGTCATGGCCAGGCAGGTCAGCACGGCGCGGCGGCCGGCGGCGGAGCCGGAGCCGGGGCCCGAGCCCGCGCCCGTACCGCCGGCCCCGGCGGTGAGTGCGGCGCCGGGGGTGGGGCGCAGCACCCGGCGGGCGGCGAGGACTCCGTAGCAGATCAGGAAGGCGCCGCCGACGAGTCCGACCACGGTGAGAGCGGGCGGCCAGGCCGTGACGAACGCGCCGACGCCCGCCACGCCGAGGGCGATGAGGGCCGCGTCCGAGAGGGCGCAGATGGCGACCACGGCGAGGACCGAGTGGCGGCGTACGCCCTGGCGCAGGACGAAGGCGTTCTGGGCGCCGATGGCGACGATGAGGGAAAGTCCGGTGCCGAAGCCCGCGAGGGCCGCCGGGATGATGCCGTGTGTCATGCCTTCGACGGTAGGCAGCGGCGGGGTGAGTAGTACAGCTAAAGATTCTTACGTAGCATTAGTGACTGTGATGGACGAGTTGCCTGTGGACCAGGTACGGACGCTGCTCGCGGTGATCGACGAGGGCACCTTCGACGCGGCGGCGGCCGCCCTGCACGTGACCCCGTCCGCCGTCAGCCAGCGCGTCAAGGCACTGGAGCAGCGGACCGGACGGGTGCTGCTGATGCGCACCAAACCGGTACGGGCGACCGAGTCGGGGGAGGTCGTCGTCCGCTTCGCGCGCCAGCTCGTCCGGCTGGAGCGCGACGCCCGGGCCGAGCTCGGCATGGCGCAGGGCCTGGGGCCGGTGCGGTTGCCGATCGCGGTCAACGCGGACTCGCTGGCCACGTGGTTCCTGCCCGCGCTGACGGGGGTGCCGCAGGATCCGCCGGTCTGTTTCGAACTGCACCGCGAGGACGAGGGGCACGCGACCGCGTTGCTGCGGGACGGGCGCGTGATGGCGGCGGTGACCTCGCAGCCGGAACCCGTGGCGGGGTGCACGGTACGGCGGCTCGGACTCGCGCGGTACCTGCCGGTGGCGAGCCCGGAGTTCGCCGCCCGGCATCTGCGGGGCACGGTGGACCGGGACTTGCGGCAGGCGCCGGTCGTCGTCTTCGACCGGCGGGACCTGATCCAGGACGGCTTCGTCCGGATCGTGACCGGGGACGCCGGCGCCGGGGCTTCGCAGGTACGTCACTACGTGCCCACGTCGGAGGGGTTCTGTGACGCGGCGGTCGCCGGGCTGGGCTGGGCGATGGTGCCGCAGGCGCAGGCCGAGCCACTGCTGGAGGCCGGGAAACTGGTGCTGATCGCGCCCGGGCGGAGCTTGGACGTACCGCTGTACTGGCAGCAGTGGAAGCTGGACTCGCCGGCACTGTCGATGGTGGCGGAGGCGGTCGCGGGGGCGGCGGCGACCGCGCTGCGCTAGCCGCCGGGCCGCCGAGTCGCCGAGTCGCCGGGCTGCCGAGCAGCCGGGCCGCCGAGCCGGCGCGCGCGGCGGGTGCGGCCCTCGAACGCGGCAAGCGAGGCGCCGCCGCCGCGCTGTCCGCCCTGCCGGCCCGCGGAATCGCCGGGACCAGGACATAGGCTGCGGTCATGGAGTCCTACACGATCGGCCAGGCGGCGCGGCTGCTCGGCGTCAGCGTCGACACGGCCCGGCGGTGGGCCGACGCGGACCGGTTCCCGACACGCCGGGAGGGCACGCGGCGGATGGTGGACGGGCCGGACCTGGCCGCCTTCTGCGTGGAAGTCGCGCAGGAGGGCGCCGAGGGCGAGGAGGCTCCCTACACCTCGGCACGCAACGCCTTCCCCGGCATCGTGACCGGCGTGAAACTGGGCACGGTCGACGCGCAGGTGGAGATCCAGGCCGGTCCGCACCGCATCGTGTCGCTGCTGACCCGCGAAGCCGTGGAGGAACTGGGCCTGGAGGTGGGCGCGCGGGCGACGGCACGGGTGAAGTCGACGAGCGTCTTCATCGACCGCGCGTGAGCGCCGGCGCGGGCCTCGGCGACTGACCCGCCTGCCCCCTCGGCCGCCTGCGATCGCCCGGCCCGCCCCGCCGGCCCGGCCCGATCGGGCATCAGCGCACGGAGGCCCTGAGGTGGTCGGCCGCCTCGCGCGCCGCGTCGACGGCCCCGGCGCGGGCGGCCTCGCGGTCGCTGTCGGCACGGGTGTAGGTGATGTTGACGACCATGTTGCTCAGCCGGAAGCAGACCTGGGCGACGGCGGGGCGTTCGGGATCGGCCGTGCGGAAGCGGATGAACGCCTCGTCGCCGATGCCGGTGACGTCCGCCGGTGGGGCCTTCTCCCAGCCCAGGGTGTTGTCGCGGTCCTCGTGGAGCTCCTCGACGGCGAGGTCCTCGGTGACGACGAAGGCCTGCAGGAAGACCCCGGTCCGTTTCGGGCCCTCCTCGCGCGGGGCGGACCAGCTGCACGAGCCCTTGCCGTCGCGGCCGCCGTGGGAGGTAGGTACCAGCCGGTGGATGGTCTGCGGGGTCACCAGCTCACAGGAGTGGGGCTCGGCGCTGAAGTCGCCCGTGTGGTTGCGCTGCCAGTGCTTCCACCCCACGAAGGACAAGCTGGTGATGACGAGCAGGCCGATCACGACGAGTGCGATCAGAGAGGCCCACTCGCGGAAGGGGCGGCGCGCGGGTCTGCCGGGGGGTGTGGTCACCGCGGCAGCATAGGGGCCGGGTCCGGGGACCGCATAAACGTTTCCGTACGAACGTCTCCGCAGGAGGCTGTGCAGGGATGGGAGGCCGTGCCCGTGCGCCGACCCGCCCGACGGAGGGCCGCGGCCGGTCCGGTGGCACACTGGCCGCTGATCAGCCGAAGGGGAGTACGTCGATGTCCATGTTCAGCAACCTGCGCCGGGCCGTGCGCCGCGGCTACCGGCGGGCCGTCGACCTCAGCCACCCGGCGCGCTCTCCGCTCGGCAGCGCCGTCGTCAACTGCGTCGTCTACCAGGGCGGCGTGCGTCAGGACGGCTGCGCCGACGCCGGAGAGGCGCTGCGCCGGGTCCGCAAGACGGGCGACGCCTTCGTCTGGATCGGCCTGCACGAGCCCTCGCAGACCGAGCTCGCCGGCCTCGCCGAGCTGTTCGGCCTGCACCCGCTGGCCGTCGAGGACGCGGTCCACGCGCACCAGCGGCCCAAGATCGAGCGCTATGACGAGACCCTCTTCGCCGTGCTCAAGACCGTGCGCTACGTGGAGCACGAGGAGCTGACCGCGACGAGCGAGGTCGTGGAGACCGGCGAGCTCATGGCCTTCGCCGGCGACGACTTCGTCATCACCATCCGGCACGGCGGCCGCGGCACCCTCGGACCGGTCCGCGAGGCCCTGGAGGCGGACCCCGACCACCTGGCCAAGGGGCCGGTCACCGTCCTGCACGCGATCGCCGACCATGTGGTCGACGAGTACGTGGCCGTCACGGACGCCGTGCAGAACGACATAGACGCCGTCGAGACCATGGTGTTCAGCGAGCACGGCGGGCGCGGCGACGCCGGCCGGATCTACCAGCTCAAGCGCGAACTGCTGGAGCTGCGGCGGGCGGTGGCCCCGCTGAGCCGGCCGCTCCAGCAGCTGAGCACGCAGCCGATACCGGTCATCCCGCCGGAGATGCGCACGTACTTCCGTGACGTCGCCGACCACCTCACCCGCGCCACCGACCAGATCGGGGCGTACGACGCCCTCCTCGACTCCATCCTCCAGGCCCATCTCGCGCAGGTGACCGTCGCCCAGAACGAGGACATGCGCAAGATCACCGCATGGGCGGCCATCGTCGCCGTTCCGACGATGGTCTGCGGTGTCTACGGCATGAACTTCGACAACATGCCCGAACTGCACTGGACTTACGGATACCCCTTCGTCGTCGGCGTGATGGCCGTCGCCTGCTTCGTGATCCACCGGGGCTTCAGGCGCAACGGCTGGCTCTGAGCACCGAGACGCGCAAGGAGCTCAAAGAGGTGGCTCAAGGGACTCAAAGGACTCAAGGAGCTCAAGGAGCTCAAGGAGCCACCGTGAAGCGGCGCGTCGTCGGATCGTAGTGCGCGATCGACAACTGCCGCTTCCCGTACGGGGACGCGGCCGAATACTCGGCCGTGCCCGCGACGCCCGGGACGTGGAACGCGCCCAGGGAGTCGCCCGCCGCCTTCAGCGTCCGGTAGTCCAGCTTCGTACCGGCCTTGGCCGCCACCGCCCGGAACAGCGCGATGTTCTGGCAGGCCGTCAGGACCGAGGTGTACAGGTCCGGCGAGCCCTGCGGCTTCGCCTCCGGGGCCAGGACCGTGCCCCGCCGGGACGGGTCGGCCCGGTAGAGGTCCTCCAGGCAGGCCAGGTACTCGGGGTCCTGGAAGTCGGAGCGGATGCCCGCCGCGGTCGCGCCGGCCAGCACCGACCAGTCGTGGGGCGCCTGGTCGGCCGCGTACAACGCGCCCGAGCCGAGGTCCGGGAAGAGGAAGCGGGGCCGCCACGGGGTCTTCTCGATCTGCGTGCCGATCGAGGTGGAGATCGGGCCGATGGCGAAGACGGTGTCCGCGCCCGCCGCCCGGAACCGCTCCACGATCACCGCCGACTGCTGGGCGACGGCGACGGTGTCGTTCGGCGCCGCGTCCAGGGTGGCCGTCTCCACCGGCGCCGAACCGGCCTGGGTCAGAGCCGACTTGGCCTTCTCCACGTCCTTCGGCGCCAGTACGCTGCCCACGACCGCGATCTTCCGGCCCTTGAGCAGTTCGCCCTGCTCGGCGAACTTCGCGACCGCCGCCGTGATCCCGTCCCCGCCGGCCGTGCTGAACCACGGGGCCTTCGCCCGCGCCCCGCCCGCCTCCGTGAAAGCCCCGCCGAAGACGGCCGTGCGCTGCGTCTCGACATAGCACAGCGGATCGTCGGAGTTGAAGAAGCCGAGCGCCGCGAACACCTTCTCGTCCTGGGCGAGTCGGGCGCACGCCTCCTGCGCGGGCGCCGGGCCGACCGGGTTGATCTTGGCGTAGACGGGGACGATCAGACGGCCGTTGATGCCGCCCTGAGCGTTGATCCGCGCGATGACCGCGTCGTACGCCGCGACGTAGTCGCCGTGGTCGATCTGGACGAACTGCCGGACGGCTTCGAGGTCGGGATAGGTGATCCCGACCTTGATGCCGTCCGCCGTGACCCCCGGTGCGACGGCGGGCATCGAGGTGTCGCCCGCCGGGCCCTGTGGGGCGGGCGCGACGCACCCGGCCACCGCCGCCAGGGTCAGGGCCAGGGACAGCGCGAGCGCCGGGCCCGCGGCCCGGCCGGTACGCAAGGGCGGTGTTCTCATCGGACCCTCCGGGAGCGTGGTGAAGGAACGGGATTAGCGGCTACAGCCGTTGACATGGAGCGAGCGGGGAGTTCGGGACCGCCTCCGAGGTAGCTCGCGATCACGGCCGGGTCCGCGCGCACGGCCTCCGGCGGGCCGGAGGCGATCACCCGGCCTTCGCCGAGGCAGTACACGCGGTCGCTGATGCCCATGACGAGCGGCATGTCGTGCTCGATGAGCAGGAGCGCGGCCCCGGACTCCCGGCAGACCCGCTGGATCAAAGGCCCGAAGGCCTCCGTCTCGCGCTGTGCCAGCCCGGCCGTCGGCTCGTCCAGGCACAGCAGCCGGGGCCGCAGCGCGAGCATGCCGGCCAGTCCCGCGACGCGCCGGGTGCCGGTGGACAGGTCGGCCACCAGCGCGTCGGCCAGCTCGCCGAGGCCGA
Source organism: Streptomyces sp. ISL-43 (assembly GCF_018614195.1). Taxonomy (GTDB): domain Bacteria; phylum Actinomycetota; class Actinomycetes; order Streptomycetales; family Streptomycetaceae; genus Streptomyces. The sequence goes on along the minus strand of NZ_JAGGOT010000075.1, from coordinate 28,544 downwards.
GGAATCCGATCAGCTCGTCGGCCTCGGTGCGCAGCGCCCGCTCGGAGGGCGCGAGACCCTTGCCGGGCCGGCCCCTGACCGCGACGCACACGGCTTCGCGCACCGTCAACTCAGGGAAGAGCGAGGCATTTTGGAACGCGCGGCCGAGTCCCGCGCGAGCCCGGCGGGCGGGGGAGAGGCCGGACAGGTCCCGGCCGGCGAGGGTGACCGTGCCCTCGGCGTGGGTGAATCCGCCGATCGCGTCCATCAGTGTCGACTTGCCGGCGCCGTTGGAGCCGATGAGCCCGACGCTCTCGCCGGCCCGGACCTCCAGGCCTACCCCGTCGACGGCGGTGATCCCGCCGAAGCGGACCCGGATACCCGCCACCGCCAAGAGGGGTGGTCCGGCCGGAGCGGGGGCCGGCGCGGTGAGCCGAGCCCGCGCGGGTTCCCGTACGTCGCCCAGCGCCCCGGCGGTCCGCAGCGGCGGCCCCGGCTCCGCCGGATGCCGGCGCTCGGCCCAGCTCAGGAGGGCGTCCCGTACCCCGTGCCCCAGCTGGGCCAGGCCTCCCGGGAAGTACATCAGCAGCACCAGCAGCCCCAAGGAGCTGGTCAGCATCGGAGCCACCGCGCTGTCCGGGAACAGCGCGGGCACCCCGGTCAGCCAGGCGGCTCCCAGCACCGGGCCGGTCGGGGAGCCCAGGCCGCCGATCACCGCCACCGAGACCAGCAGCAGGGAGTCGCCGCTCAGGAAGAACCGGTCCGACCAGGGGATCGACTGCACGGCCCCGGCGAGCAGCGCCCCGCCCACGCCGGCAGTGAAACCCGCGAGCGCGAAGGCCCGCAGGGTGGTCCGCACGGGCGCCACCGCCCAGGCGGCTGCCGCGTCCGGGTTGTCGCGCACCGCGATCACGGCCCGCCCGGTGGCGGTGCGGCGCAGCCGGGCGAGGAGCCCGAGCACGAGCACCAGCACGGTCAGGACCACGTAGTAGTAGGTGCGGGGCGCGGTGATGTCGAGGCCGAGGAAGGTGGTCCGGGGCAGCGGCACCGACTGGCCGAACTCCCCGCTCAGGAAGGGCCGGCGGTACAGGTACTGCTCGGCCGCGACCGCGAAGGCGAAGGTCGCCGCGGCGGCTCCGAGGCCGCGCGAGCGGGCCGTGCCCGAGCCGACCGCCAGTGCCAGCAGGACGGAGATGACCGCTGTCGCCGTGGCCGCGAGGAGGATGGCGACCGGGAGCACCGTGCCGCGCAGCGCGAGCACCCCGAGCGGTCCGAGGTCGAGGCTGACGCCCCGGTGCAGGGTGGCGGCGGTCAGTGCCCCGATCCCGGCCAAGGCCATCTGACCGAGCGAGAGTTGACCGGCCCAGCCGGTGGTCACGGTCAGCGAGGCGGCGCAGACGGCCATGGCCAGTGCCGTCGTCCACAGCAGGATCCGCGAAGGCTGGGTGACGGCCAGCGGGAGGGTGATCCCGGCCGCGCAGAGCAGCAGCGGCCCGGCCTTCCCGAGGTGGCGCACCCACCAGAGCCGGCGCAGTGCGGGCGGTACCGGCCGCACGCGCGGGGTGTAGGAGTGCGTCCACACGGCGCCGGCCTCGCGGTCGGCGGTCCGCGAGGCCCGGCCGCCCCCGCGCAGTGAGGCGGCGAGGACGATCGCGAGCAACAGCAGGTCGGTCAGGCCTGGTTGGCCCAGGGTGTGGAAGCGGACCAGCGCCTCGCCGACCCCGATGGCCACCCCGGCGCCGAGCGCGACGGGGATCGACACCAGGCGGGCGAGGGCGGCGGCGGCCAGGGCGCGGAGCAGTGTCTGCGGGCCGATCCGCGCGAGCTCGACCGCGGAGCCCTGCTGCCCGGCGACCAGGATCATGGCGAGGGCGGCGAGGAACCCGGCCGCGGCCCAGACCAGCGTGGAGGCGAGCTTCGGGCTGATGCCGTGCAGCCGGGCCAGCTCGGGCCGGTCGGCGGCGGCGCGCACGGCCAGCCCGAAGGAGGTCCGGGTGAGCAGGGCACCGAGGCCGAGCGCGACGGGCGGCACGGCGGCGATGGCGGCCAACTGGGCCGCTCCGAGCGTGAGTCCGGGCAGCGGGGACCAGGTGCCGGTGAAGGGGAGCGGATAGCGCGGGGCGGCTCCCGCGTGGCCCCCGTCGAGCGAGGGGTAGGAGGCGGCGATCACCAGCGCGAGCTGGGCCACACCGATGGTGGCCACCAGCACGATGACCCGGGGCGCCGTGAACAGGCGCCGGATGACGGACAGTTCGACGGCGGCGCCGAAGGCCGTGCCGGCAAGCAGGGCCAGGGGGAGCGCGACAGCGTAGGGGACGTGGTAGCGGACGGTCAGCAGCGCGAGGAGGGCGGAGCCGACCAGGCCCATCGCGGCGGCGGCGAAGTTGACCACCCGAGTGGAGCGGTGGACGAGCACGACGGAGACGGCGAGCAGTCCGGTGACCAGTCCGCCGACGAGCCCGTCGAACAGCAACTGCGGCGTGGCGAAGTTCAACGGACACCCCCCTCGCGCCGCCGACCCGCGCCCGCCGGCGGGGTGGAGTCGGGGTCGGCGGACGGGGTGGAGCCGGAGTCCACCGGTGGGGTGACGCCTGGGGCCGCCCCGGGGACCGCGCCCGCGTCCGTCGCGGGGCCGGCGGCGGGGGACTCCGGGCCCGCGGCGAAGGACTCCGGGGCGTCGATGGGGGACTCCACGGCGTCGCCGAAGGGTCCGGCAGCGCTGCCGAGGAAGACCGAGCGGAGCAGGTCCTCCCGGCCGCGCAGCGACCCGGCCGGGCCGGAGAAGCGGACCCGGCCCTTCTCCAGGAACACGGCCCGGTCGGCGACCTGGAGCGCGCGGTCCACCGACTGCTCGACGATCACCATCGTGACCCCGGCGGCCTTGAGCCCCCGTACCACCTCCAGGACCTCCTGCGCGGCGGCGGGCGACAGTCCGAGCGTCAGCTCGTCCAGCAACAGCACCTCGATGTCGTGCACCAGGGCCATGGCCAGGGCCAATTGCTGCTGCAGACCGCCCGAGAGCGAGCCCGCCAGGGCATCCGGCCGGCCCGCGATCGCGGGGACATGGCCGAGGGCCCGTTCGATCCGCCGCGCCCGGTCCGCCGGGTCGGACCGGTACAGATGGGCGGCCGCCCGCAGGTTCTGGCGCACCGTCAGTCCGCCGAACACCCCCTTGCCGCCGGGCATGAGCACCACGCCGAGCCGGGAGCGCTGCTCCGGCGACGCGTAGGTGATCGTGGTCCCCGCCAGCCGGACCACCCCGCCCGACGGCGTCCCGAGCCCCGAAACCACCCTCAACAGTGAGGATTTGCCGCTCCCGTTCGTCCCCAGGAGCGCCAGCACCTCGCCGCGCCGCACCTCCAGCTCCACGTCGAACAGCACCCGCACCGGCCCGTAGCCGAACTCCACACCGCTCACCTGGAGCAGCGGTACCGACCCCGGCGCCGCCGTCTGCCGGTCCCGCTCCGCCCGCTCCTCGCGGAGCTCCGCGCCGACCCGCTCCAAGTCCTCCCGGATGTAGGCCGATCCGCGCATCAGGAGCAGTCCGCCGGCCAGCGTCGCGGGCATCGCCACCGCCAGCACCGCGACCCGCGGCCCGAAGGCGCTCTGCAGCAGCGCGGCGAGCAGAGCGCCGCCGGTCGCGCCGACGAAGAACACGTAGATCCCGCCGAGCGCCGCACCCAGCCCGCGCAGCCGGTACGGGGCCACCGACTGCAGGACGGGCGTGACCATGGTGAACGAGACGGTGACCAGCACCGCGCCCGGGATTCCGGCCACCGTGAACCAGAGCAGGCTCGGCATCGCGTACTGCACCGGCAGCAGCAGCGCGGCCGGCACCAGCAGGGCGCCGACCAGGCGCAGCGCGCGGGCGGGATCGTCCTGGTAGAGGCGGTCGTAGCGGCGGCCGACGAGCGGCAGCGCGGCGAGCGAGGCGACGGCGCCGAGAGTGGCGTACGAGCCGCGTTCCAGCGCGTCGGCGCCGTAGTGGTCGGCGGCGAAGAGGTTCATCAGCAGCGGCCCGGTGAACATTCCGAAGCCCATCGCCGCGAAGGCGAGCACCGAAGTCCGCAGGGTCCGGATGGACAGCAGCCGGGCGAAGGCGGCCTCGGTGGACACGGGCCCGGGGCGGTGGTCGGTGACGACCTCACCCAGCACCGCGGTCATCTCGTGCTGCCCGCGCGGCGGTTCGGGTAACCGGAAGGCGGCGCAGGCGGCGATCGCGGCCGGCACGGACAGCGCGAGGAAGGCCCAGCGCCAGCCGGCGTCCCCACCCGCCCAGGCGGCGATCGAACCCGCCGCGAGCGGACTGAGCACGGCGGCGGCCCGGGTGCCCATGCCCTGGGCGGCGGCGAGCCGGCCGCGCACGGAGATGGGGTAGGTGTCGGCGATGAGGGTGGAGCCGGCCGGGATGGTGCTGGAGCGGGCCACGCCGGCGCCGAAGCGGGCGAGGAAGAAGAGGAAGACGTTGCCGGCGGCCCCGGACGCCGCCACCATCCCGGCGAATCCGAGCCCGGCCCACCCCAGCAGCCTGCCCCGCCGCATCCGGTCGGCGAGCCAGCCGAGGGGAACCATGCCGAGCACGATGAACGCCCCGGCGGCGGAGCCGACGAACACCATCACCCCGTCGTCGACCCCGAAGGTGTCGCGGATGTCGGGGGCCAGGACGGCGAGGGTGGCGGACTCCAACTCGTCGAAGGCGACCAGCGCGAGGAGCACGTAGAAGACGGACCGGCCGCCGCCGGTGCGCAGTCCGCCGCTCAGCGACTGAACCCCCGGGTGCGCGGATCCCGCCTCGCGCGCCCGCTCCGCTCGCCGTGCCCGCCGTGCTGTCCGTGACGTCATCCGCCCCCCTCGGGTCCACCGGCCGCGCGAGCGTAGACGCAAAAGCCTTACATCACTAGGGTTTCGCGGGATGGACGGTGCGAACAGGAAGACCCGCGGTCCCTACGCCAAAGGCATCGCCCGGCGCGCGGAGATCCTGCGTGCCGCACTGGCGGTCTTCGCCGAACAGGGCGACCGAACGTCGTTGAAGGACATAGCCGACCGGGTCGGCCTCTCCGAGGCGGGGGTGCTGCACTATTTCGGCTCCCGCGAGGGACTGTTGCTCGCCGTCCTCGCGCAGCGCGACGAGAACTCCGTCGCGGCCGCGGTCGAACGCCATCGCGGCCACGCGCTCGGCGCGCTCGCCGAGATCGCGCGGGACAACGTGCGCGAGCCCGGACTCGTACGCCTCTACGCGAGCCTCTCGATGTCCGCGACCGACCCCGGGCACCCGCTGCAGACGCACTTCGCCGAGCGGTACGCCGCCACCCGCGAGCTCATCGCGCACAACCTCCGCACGCTCCAGGCCCAGGGGCGGGTGCGGCCGGAACTCGACGCGGTGGCGGTGGCGGCCCTCGCGATCGCCGCGCTGGACGGGCTGCAGGTCCAGTGGCTCTACGACGGGGACGTGGACATGGCGGCGGCGATGGAAATCCTGGTGGGGCTGATCGTCGACGCCGGGTAAGGTCCGCCTGTCGGTGCAGCGTTGTGGAAATTGCACGGAACACGGAACACGGGAACGGGCAGGTCAGGCATGGAGCAGGCGGCGACGGAGATGACGGCGGCGGGTACGGCGATGACCGCGGCGACCGCCGAGCTGGTCGGGAAGCGGGTACGGCTGGAGCCGCTGGAGCCCCGCCACCACGACGGGCTCTGCGAAGCGGTCCGCGACGGCAGCCTGTGGGAGCTCGCGGTGACGATGGTCCCGCACCCGGACGACGTGCGGGGCTTCATCGAAGACGCGGTCGCGGCGCGGGAGGAGGGCACGCAGATCCCGTACGCGACGGTGGACGCGGCGACGGGACGGGTCCTCGGCTCGACCCGGCTGATGGTGATCAACACCGCGAACCGGCGGCTGGAGATCGGCTGGACCTTCCTCGCGGAGTCCTCGCAGCGCAGCGGCGCCAACACGGAGGCGAAGCTGCTGATGCTGACGCACGCCTTCGAGGCGATGGGGATGAACCGGGTCGAGCTGCTGACGGACGTGCGCAACGCCAAGTCGCGGGCCGCGATCCTACGGCTGGGCGCGACCCACGAGGGCGTGCTGCGCCACCACATGGTCATGCGGGACGGCTGGATCCGGGACACGGCGGTGTACAGCATCACGCGCCCGGAATGGCCGGAGGCGAAGCGTGGCCTGGAGACCAGGCTGTCCCGCTCGGCGGATGGCTCGGCGGATCGCTTGACGAATGGCTCCGCGGATCGCTCCGCGGGCTGAACGAGGCCTTTCGTAGACGCAGTTCGACCGGCCGCAGGGCGGGGCGGGGTCGGGGGTTGGCCTGTGCTGCGGGCGGGTCGGGGGCTTTGACGGTTGGGCGGGGGTGTCGGGCTGGCCGGGCACCGAGTCGGGTGGGGCGTTGATGGGTGCCGGGGGGATCCCGGTAGTCCAGTGTCCTTCCGTGCCGGGCCGGTCCCTCAAGGGCGCTCCTTCGTCGCGTCGCTTCGCGATGGCCTTCGGCCCCCCTTGACCGACCGTCCCGTCCCGGAACAACACAAGACTTCCGGGATCCCCCCGGGGGATGGCCCGGGGGATGGACGTGGAGGGGCGGCCTTGTTGGTGTGGCCCGTCTGGGGCTTTGAGGCGCCTCAGATCGCTACACAGTTCCTCTCGGCTTAGCGTCCGGCCCCCGTCTGTGGCCCTTGCCGGATACAAGCCGCCCAGGGGCAGTATTTTGCCTCTGTCGCGACGCGACTGCGGCCTGCCTGTGGCCGTTGCCGGATATGGGCCGCCTATGACCTCTATTTGCCCCTGTGGCTACGCGACTGCGGGCCGGATCCCTCCACGACCATCAGATAGTCCCTTTTGTTCCGGGTTGGCGACCATCTGAGGGTCAAAGGATCAGTTCTCCGTCGCTATGGACGAAGGGATCGTCGCTGGACGACATCAGGCACTTTCCGAAGGGTCGGCGGCTTATGTCCAGCCCCAGACGGCCGTCGGACGCTATGCCGAGAGCGACTGTGTAGCGATCTGACGCGCCTCAACGCCCCGGATGGGGATCTGGTCGTCCATTGATGGGTGTTGGGCGGGCGGAGCACCGGGAAGGGGTGCGGCGGGCCCTGGCTGGATGGTCGGCTCGCCCCGCGCCCCCATCCCTGACCGGCTGGCCTCTCCCGACCGTCAGAACTCCGGCTGACCGGCGGAACCGGGCGTCTCGGTCTCTGATCCGGCCGTCCCTCCACGTCCATCCCCCCGGCCATCCCCCGGGGGATCCCGGAAGTCTTGTGTTGTTCCGGGACGGGACGGTCGGTCAAGGGGGGCCGAAGGCCATCGCGAAGCGACGCGACGAAGGAGCGCCCTTGAGGGGCCGGCCCGGCACGGAAGGACACTGGACTACCGGGACGCCCACCGGAAACCGTCAAAGCCCCACCCGACTCGGTGCCCCGCCAACCCGACGCCCCCGCCCAGCCATCGAAGCCACCGAGCAGCTCGCAGCGCAGGCCAACCCCAGCCCCAACCCCAGCCCCCACCCCGACCCGCCGCAACCGAACGCCGCCCGCGTCTCGCCGAACGCGGCCCCGGGTCAGAGTGGTCGGTTCCGGGGGCTTGAGGTCGTGAGATCTCTGGTAGTAAAGTTTCCTAACGAAGACGCCGGAGCAGCAACTCCCTTATGGAGGCCCAGTGTTCACCCCCCACCGCAAGCGACTCGCCGTCAGTGCCCTGCTCGGCACTGCCCTTCTCGCCGTACCGGTCACCGCCCACGCGACGGCGGCTCCCGAAGCCGCCCCCGCCGCACGGGTGTCGGCGGCCGCCGCCGTCGGGCTCGACGATCCGGTGAAGAAGGACATCGCGATGCAGATCGTCTCCAGCGCCGAGAACTCCTCGCTGAACTGGAAGGCGCAGTACAAGTACATCGAGGACATAGGCGACGGCCGCGGCTACACGGCGGGCATCATCGGCTTCTGTTCCGGCACCCACGACATGCTCGAACTCGTGCAGTACTACACGAGCGTCAAGCCGGGCAACGTGCTCGCCAAGTACCTCCCGGCGCTGAAGAAGGTCGACGGCAGTGACTCGCACGCCGGCCTCGACCCCAACTTCACCAAGGACTGGGTCAAGGCGGCCTCCGACCCCGAATTCAAGAAGGCCCAGGACCACGAGCGCGACCGCGTCTACTTCAACCCGGCCGTGGGCCAGGGCAAGTCCGACAAGGTCGGCGTGCTCGGTCAGTTCATCTACTACGACGCCATCGTCATGCACGGTGACGGCACCGACTCCACAAGCTTCCGCAACATCCGCAAGCGCGCCCTCTCCAAGGCCAAGCCCCCGTCCCAGGGCGGCAACGAGACCACCTGGCTCAACGCCTTCCTCGACGCCCGCGTCTGGGCGATGAAGCAGGAAGAGGCGCACAGCGACACCAGCCGCGTCGACACCGCGCAGCGCGTGTGGGTCAAGAAGGGCAACCTCAACCTCAACACCCCGCTGGACTGGAAGGTTTACGGGGACCCCTTCCACATCGGCTGACCGGCCCGACCGGTTTGCGGCGGCGGCCCGGGGCGAACCCCCTCCCCATCCCGGGCCGTTGCCCGCCGCCGCAGTGCCCACCCCACCAGCACCGCCGCGCCCGCCAACCCGTATGCCACCGGGATCGTCGCCCCGCCGAGCGTGCGCACCGAGACGTACGCCGCCGCCCCCGCGACCGCCACCCCCAGCCACTCCGCGCGCCCGTCCAGGGCCACCAGCGCGATCAGTAGCAGCGCGTACCAGGAGTACCCGGGAGTCATCAGCAGGAACGCCGTTCCCGTCACCGACAGGGCCGCGCTCCAAGGCCGCTCCGGATCGCCGCGCCACCACACGTACGCCACCACCGTCAGCATCCCGGCCGCGACCGCCGGCACCGACCAGGAGTCCGGGAGCACGAGGCGCAGCAGCGCGTAGCGACTGCCCGCGCCCGGATCCCCGTACCCCTCCTCCTCGGCGTAACCGCCCAGGTACCCGAAGACCGACGCGCGCGAGAGCAGCACGTACGGCAGGTACGTCAGCCCCACCACCACGGTCGCCGGCACCAGCAGCGCCGCCGCGTCCCGCCACCGCCGTACGCCGGCCAGCGCGCCCGGCAGCAGCACGGCGGGCAGCAGCTTCGCCGCCACCGCCAGCCCGAACAGGGCGCCGCCCAGGGCCCGCCGACGCACCACGACACCCAGCGCCGCCACCGAGAGCAGCACGGCGAGGACGTCGACGTGTGCGTTGTTCACCGCCTCCACCGCCACCGCCGGACACCATGCCCAGTACGCGGCCGTGCGAAGCTCCGCGCCCCGGCGCCGCTGGACCAGCAGCAGCGCCCCGGTGACGGCGAGGGCCAGCAGGGCCCCGCCGGCCTGCAGGGCCTTGTGGCGCACGCCCGACGGGGACAGGGCGTGGATCAGCCCGAAGTAGCCCTCCGCGACGGGCGGGTAGACGGTGTGGACGGCGGGCCGGTTGATCCGCGTGCACACCCCGGGCTCGACGGCGACCCGGTCGGGCCCGGCGCAGTCGGCCCCGCCGCGCGGGAACAGCCAGTCGTCGCGCAGCGCGCGCAGCGCCGGATCGGCCGGGGCGTGGTCGTACGGGGAGATCCCGGCGGCCTGCACCCGCCCGTCCCAGGCGTAGCGGAAGGAATCGGTGCTGGTCAGCGGCGGCCCGGCCAGCCCCGCCGCGCAGCAGGCCACCGCACCCGCCAGCACGAGCGGGGCCACGTACCGGCCCGGCACCCGCCGCAGCGACCAGGCGGCCGCGCCGAACAGCGTCCAGGCGGCCGCGTACCACCAGGTGAGCCGTGCCGGGTCGGCGAAGTAGCCCCCCTCGCGGACGGCCGGCAGGAGCACGGCGGTCAGCGCGGCGAGCAGCAGTACGGTGAGTGAGGTCCGGGCGCGGGGGTGGTCCATGCGGGCCAGCCTGGCAGCGAGGGGCGCCGCCGGGCCGGTGACCGGGCCCGGCGTCCGCGTTTCGTAAGGTGTCGAACCGCCCGCGCGGGGCCGTGCGGCGCTCTGATGGAAGGCATGAGATCCCCCGCTCCAGGGCCCCGGCGGCGGCCGGCCGTACCGTCGCTGCCGTCGCTGCCGTCGCTGCCGTCCCTGCCGGCCTTGCGGCCGCCCTCCTTCACCGGGCGCCTCCATGACGCCCGCACCGCCACCTCTGTCGGCCGCTGGCTCGGAGCCGCCTTCGCCGTCTGCTTCGTGACCGGCCTCATCAGCCATTACCTCCAGCATCCGCCGGGCTGGGCCGCGGACTCGCTGCCCAGCCGGCCGGTCTGGGGCTACCGGCTCAGCCAGGGTCTGCACATCGCCACCGGGCTCGCCGCGATCGTGCTGCTGCTGGTGAAGCTCTGGACGGTCTACCCGCGGCTCTTCGTGTGGCCGCCTGTGCGAGGGTTGCGCCACGCGCTGGAACGGCTCTCGGTGGCGGTCCTGGTGGCCTCCGCCGTCCTGCAGGTCTTCACCGGGCTCCTCAACATCGCCGAGTGGTATCCGTGGCCGTTCGGCTTCATCCAGACGCACTTCGCCCTCGCCTGGGTGGTGGCGGGCTCACTGCTCCTGCACATCGCCGTCAAAGCCCCCGAGATCAAGGCGCATTGGAGTCGCCGCTCGCCCGGCACGCTCCAACTGCCCGCCGGAGAAGGCCCGGACCGGCGCTCGCTGATGCTCGGAGTCGGCGCGGCCGTCGGAGCCGTGACGCTCACCACCGTCGGGCAGTCCTTCACCCCGCTGGGGCGCCTGGACCTGCTCGCGCCCCGGCACCCCGACCACGGACCGCAGGGACTGCCGGTCAACCGCACGGCCGCGGCCGCGGGCATCACCGAGCGGGCGGTACGGGACTGGCGTCTGGAGGTGCGCGGGCCGGTCCCGTACAGCCTGACGCTCGCTCAACTCAGGGCTCTGCCACGGGCGTCCGTGTGGCTGCCGATCGCCTGCGTGGAGGGCTGGAGCATGGAAGCGCGCTGGAGCGGTGTCCGGATCGGCGACCTGCTCGCCCGGGCCGGCGCCCGGCCCGGCGCCGGGCTGCGGGTCACCTCGCTGGAAACGGCAGGCTCCTACCGGGTGATGGAGATGGGCCGCGACTACGCCGAGGACCCGCTGACGCTGCTCGCGCTGGAACTGAACGGCCGGACGCTGACCGCCGACCACGGCTACCCGGCGCGCATCATCGCGCCGAACCGGCCAGGGGTCCTGCAGACCAAGTGGGTCACCCTGCTGGAGGTGCTGTGAAGGTCCTGCGGTGGCTGCTGGGCGGCTGCGGGCTGCTGTTGATCGCGGTCGGCGGGCGGCTGTTGTCGGTCCTGCCCGACCCCCTCGACGTCGTGGTGTGGCTGGGCGGCGCGCTGGTCCTGCACGACGGGGTCATCGCACCGCTCGTCCTGGCCGCCGGGATGGCCGTCGCCGCCGTGCCCGCGCGGGGCGTCGTGCGGGGAGCCCTGCTGGCGGCGGGCGCGCTCGTCCTGGTGACCCTGCCCCTGCTGCTGCGTCCGGGCCCGCCGCCGAACCCGTCGGCCCTGCCGCTGCCGTACGGGCGGAACCTGGCCCTGGTGCTCCTGGCGGTGGCGGTGGTCGCCGCGGTGGTGGTACTGGCGGGCCGGTGGCGCCGCTCCCGGCAGGGGCCGGGAGCGACGCCGGGGCCGGGGAAGCCGGCGCGGCCGGACTCAGGCTGAGGCCGAGGGGCGCAGGTGGGTGCGCTGCCCGTCGTGGTCGAGGATGCACAGGATCTCGGCGGGCCCGTCGTACGCACCGAAGGCGTGCGGGACCATCGTGGAGAACTCCGCCGCCTCGCCGGTCCTGACCAGGATGTTCCGTTCGCCCAGCAGGAGTTCGACCGTGCCCGACAGCACGGTGAACCAGTCCTTTCCGGGATGGACGCCCAGGGTGGCCGCCTCCCGGGCGGGCGCCGGCTTGGTGATCCGGATCTTCGCCACGGTGGTGCCCTGCGGCCCGCCGTCGCGGCTCAGCAGCCAGCTGGTCATGCCCCGCGCCTCGTCGTGGTGCGGCCGGATCACGACGTCGTCGTCGGTGGCGGACTCCACCAGCTGGTCGAGCGTGGCGCCCAGGGCCCGGGCGATGGGGCTCAGCTGGTCGAGGCTGATCCGCCGGTGGCCCGTCTCGATGCGGCTGAGCGTGGACGGGCTGAGGTAGCAGCGGGCGGCCAGGTCGTCGAGCGACCAGCCCTTGGCCAGGCGCAGGCCCCGGATCCGGGTGCGGACCAGGGTGTCGAGATCGCTGTCTTGCGTCATACGCAAGATTATATGCCAAGACCGCAAGGCGCTCGTAGGGTGGAGCCATGGACATTGACAACACCACGGATCAGCACCGCCACCGGCCCGAGCCCGAGCCCGAGCCCGAGCCCGAGCCCGAGCACAAGCACAAACACGAGCATCAGGGCCACACCCACGGTCAGGGGCACGGCCACGGCCACACCCACAACGGCCCGGCCGACGATTCGGCCCTCGCCGAGCTGCTGGACCTCGACGGCGAGGTCATGGACGGCTACCTCACCGAAGTCACCGGAGTGATCCGCGACCTCGTCGCCCCGGACCAGCCGGTCCGCCGGATCCTCGACGTGGGCAGCGGCACCGGAACCGGCACCTTCGCCCTCCTCCGGCGCTTCGAGCAGGCCGAGGCGACGGCCCTGGACGTCTCCGCCGGCATGCTGGAGCGCCTCGGGAGCAAGGCCCGCGCCCTCGGCTTCGCCGACCGCGTCCGCACCGTGCGCGCCGACCTGGACGCGGCCTGGCCGGCCGTCGGCCCCGCCGACCTGGTGTGGGCGTCCGTGTCCCTGCACCACATGGCGGATCCCGGCCGGGCCCTCGCCGAGGTCTTCGCCGCGCTGCGCCCGGGGGGCCTGCTCGCGGTGGCCGAGTTCGAAGGCTTCCCGCGCTTCCTCCCGGACGACATCGGCATCGGCCGCCCCGGCCTCGAAGCGCGCGTTCACGCCGCCATCGACGCAGGACGCTCCGCCGACGTGCCGCACCTCGGCTCCGACTGGGGAGCCCTGCTGACGGCCGCCGGTTTCACCGTCGAGGCCGAGTGGACCGTCACCGTCGAGCTGACGGACCCGCTGCCCGCCGCCACCGGCCGCTACGCGCGGGCCTCCCTGGGCCGCGTACGCCACCACCTCGCGGACGCGCTGGACGCCGAGGACCTGGCCACCCTCGACACCCTCCTCGACGGCGACCGCCCGGACGCCCTCCTGCACCGCACCGACCTGGGGGTCCGCGCGGAGCGCGCGCTGTGGGTGGCCCGCCGGCGGTGAGCGACCGCCGAGCCGACGGACACGGTCTTACGAAGCCTTGCCCGGGCGGGTCAGCTCGGTGAAGGCCCGCCCCGCGGCGGCCCAGCGGCCGGCCGGGGTCCAGCCCGCGGCCGCGGCGTGCCGGACCAGGGCCGCCGGGCCGACGCGGGCCCAGGGGAACGGCGCGCCGAGGCCGCCCCGGCCGTCGGCGACCCGGACCTCGCAGCGCTCGTCCACCTCGACCCCGCCCTCCGCCTGGGCGCACTCCACGATCAGCGAGCCGGTCACCGCCAGCACCTCGGCCAGCCGCCGCAACAGCGCCGCCGGATCACCGCCGATGCCGATGTTGCCGTCGATCAGCAGCGCAGTGTCCCAGCGCCCTTCGCCCGGCAGGGGGTCGAAGACCGACCGGTGCAGCGCCGTGCCACCCGCGCGAGCCGTACGGGCCACCGCCTCCGGGCTGACGTCGATGCCCAGCGCCCGGTGCCCCCGGGCGGCGAGCGCGGACACCAGCCGGCCGGGCCCGCAGCCGATGTCGAGGACGGCGCCCCGGCAGCGGCCCAGCACCGTCCGGTCCGCGCCGTCCGGAGCCTCGCACCAGCGCTCCACGTCCAGCGGGAGCAGCCATCCGTCGCCGCGCCGCAGATAGAGGGGACCCCGGCCGCTGCGCAGGGCCACGGTGTAGGGGTCGGCGGACCAGGCGGTGACGGCGGCGCCCGCCGCGTCCGTGCCCACAGCCGGGCTCGCCGCGCCCGCCGCCTTCGCGGAGGTGAGCGTGTTCATCGGCGTACCGCCCCGTCGATGTCCGCCAGCCGCGCCGCGAAGGCGCCCGCCGGGGCCTCGGCGGCGACCAGCCGGGCGTCCTCGGCGGTGTCGACGTCACGTAGGGCGGGCAGCCGGCCGGTGCGCAGCCCGGCCGCGCGCAGCCGCTCGTACTGGACGGCGCCCGTCTCGGGGACCGACATCGGTACGCCGCGCAGCAGCGCGGGGTCCGGGACGGCCAGTCCGAGGGCCCAGAATCCGCCGTCGACGGCCGGGCCGAACCACGCGTCGTACGCGGACCAGTCGACCTCCAGCAGCCGCGGTGTGACCTGCGGGGTGTCCATGCCGATCAGCAGCGCCGGCCCGGAGCAGGCGCCGAAGGCGGCGGCGAGCCGCAGGTCCAGGGTCCCGGAGTGCTGCGGGACCACCTCGAAGCCGGCGGGCAGCCACGGGCCGGGCCGGCCCTCCAGGACCAGGACCCGGCGCGCCGCGGGGGCCGTGGCCACGGCGGCGAGGGTGTCCGCGAGCGAGGCCTCGGCCAGCTCCGCCGCCTGGGCCGGGGTGTACGGCGGGGTGAGCCGCGTCTTGACCCGCCCCGGGACCGGCTCCTTCGCGATCACGAGCAGCGTGGTGCCCGCGCGGGCCGTCGTACGGTTCACCGGGCGCCCTTCCCGGGGGCCGTACCGGGGGCCGAACCGGGGCCCGCGCCGGGGGAGCCGGGGGAGCCGGGGGAGCCGGGGGGGCCGAGGGCGGGCCGGGCGGGAGGCTGGGCGGCCGGCCGGGCGGCGGGCTCGGCCAGCACCCGGCTCATGTCGCGCACCGCCTGCCAGGTGCCCCGCCAGGTGCCCGTCACCTTCGACTTCCCCGACCGGGGCAGGTACGGCACGTCCACCTCCAGGATCCGCCAGTCCGCGTCCGCCGCCCGCACCACCATCTGCAGCGGGTAGCCGGAGCGCCGGTCCGAGAGGTCCAGCGCGAGCAGGTCCTCCCGGCGGGCGGCCCGCATCGGTCCCAGGTCGCGCAGCCGCAGCCCGGTCCGCCGGCGCAGCAGCCGGGCGAGCGCCAGGTTCCCGGCCCGCGCGTGCGCCGGCCAGGCGCCGCGGCCCTGCGGCCGGCGCCGGCCGAGCACCAGATCGGCATCCCCGGCGGCGACGGCGCGCACGAAGTCGGCCAGCAGCCCGGGATCCAGTGAGGCGTCGCAGTCGCAGAAGCAGACGACGTCCGCGTCGGCGGCGAGCAGCCCGGCGTGGCAGGCGGCGCCGAAACCGCGTCGGGACTCGGTCACCACGGTCGCGCCGAGGGCCCGCGCGAGGTCGGCGGAGCCGTCGGTGGAACCGTTGTCCACGACCAGGGCCCGCCAGCCGGCCGGGATGCGGGCGAGGACCCAGGGCAGGGCCCCGGCCTCGTTCAGACAGGGGAGTACGACGTCTACCGTCACGGTTTCGCTCACGGTTTCACCGTAGGAACCACGGCCCCGCGAAAGGGCCGTGGACTCCTTACGAAACGCGGACGTCGCCCTCTCGGTCCCGGTCCGTGGTCCCGCCGCGCTCCGCTGGGTGGGAGGCTGTACGCCATGAGCGGTAGGGAAACAGCATCCGGGCGGATCCTGGTCGTCGACGACGACCCGACCGTGGCCGAGGTCGTCACCGGCTATCTGCGCAGCGCCGGCTTCACGGTGGATACGGCCGCGGACGGCCCGGCCGCCCTCGCCCTCGCCGGGCGGGTCCGGCCGGACCTGGTCGTACTGGACCTGATGCTGCCCGGACTGGACGGGCTGGAGGTGTGCCGCAGGCTGCGGGCGGACGGACCGGTACCGGTGATCATGCTGACCGCGCGGGGCGACGAGGACGACCGCATCGCGGGACTGGAGACGGGCGCCGACGACTACGTCACCAAGCCGTTCAGCCCGCGCGAGCTGGTCCTGAGGGTCGCGTCCGTGCTGCGGCGCGGCGGGTCCGACCGGTCGGCGGGGAGCCCGGTGGCCGGCGTGGGGCAGGCCCCGCTGGCGGGCGCCGGCATCACGCTCGACCCGGCCACCCACCGGGCCTCCAAGGACGGGCGCGAACTGGCCCTTACCGTACGTGAGTTCGATCTGCTCGCACACTTCCTGCGGCATCCCGGGCAGGCGCACGGACGGGAGGAGCTGATGCGCGAGGTGTGGGGCTGGGACTTCGGCGACCTGTCCACGGTGACCGTGCACGTACGCCGCCTGCGCGCCAAGGTCGAGGAGGACCCCGGCCGGCCGAGGCTGATCCAGACGGTGTGGGGCGTCGGCTACCGCTTCGAACCGGGCGGGCCGGGAGAGGTGGTTCCGGCGTGAAGGACATATTGCTCATCGCGCTGTTCGCGTTCGGCGGGGCCGCGTGCGCGGGGGCGCTGGGCGCGGTCGTGCTGCGTCTGGTGCGCCGCCGGTCGGTGGCGGTGTCCCTGACGGTGATCGCCGCCGTGGCGGTCACCGCGATGCTGGCCGGGACGCTCGCGGTGGCCCGGGCGATGTTCCTCTCCCCGCACGACCTCGGGGTGGTCACCCTGGTCGTGGCGATGGCGGCGGTGGTCTCGCTGGCCACCGCGCTGCTGCTGGGGCGGTGGGTGGTGGCCCGGAGCCGGGAACTGTCGCTGGCCGCACGGGACTTCGGCGACGGGGGCAGCTTCGCGGCGCCGCCAGTGCCGGCGACGGCGGAACTGGCCGCGCTGTCACGGGAGTTGGCGGCGACGAGCGAGAAGCTGGCCGCGTCCCGGGAGCGCGAGCGGGCCCTGGAGAAGTCGCGCCGCGAGCTGGTGGCCTGGATCTCGCACGATCTGCGGACCCCGCTGGCGGGGCTGCGGGCGATGTCCGAGGCGCTGGAGGACGGCATGGCCGCGGATCCGGCGAGGTACCACCGGCAGATCCGGACCGAGGTGGACCGGCTCAACGGCATGGTCGGGGACCTGTTCGAGCTGTCCCGCATCCACGCGGGGGCGCTGGCGCTGAGCCCGAGCCGGATGTCCGTGTACGACCTGGTCGGTGACGCACTGTCAGGGGTGGACCCGCTGGCGCGGGAGCACGGCGTACGGCTGGTCGGCGAGGCGGTCGACCGGGTGCCGGTGGAGGTGGACGGCAAGGAGATGACCCGGGTCCTGGCGAACCTGCTGGTCAATGCGATCCGGCACACGCCGGCGGACGGGACCGTCGCGATCGCCGCCGCGCGGCGGGAGGGCGCGGTCGTGGTGTCCGTGACGGACGGATGCGGGGGGATCCCGGCGGAGGACCTGCCGAGGGTCTTCGACACGGGCTGGCGGGGCACGCCGGCGCGGACGCCTCCGGCGGGGGCCGGGCCGGTGCCGCCTGCCGGGGCGGGACTCGGGCTGGCGATCGTACGGGGGATCGTCGAGGCGCACGCGGGGCGGGCGGTGGTGCGGAACGTGCCGGGTGGCTGCCGCTTCGAGGTGACCCTGCCGGACCCGGCCTGAGCGGCCTGCCTCCGGTGGGCGGGTGCGGGTCAGCTGTCGGGGGCGCCGCCCCCGGACCCCCGCGCCTGAGACGCCGGCGGGGCCGAGGCGGCCGGGCGTTGGGCGGCGTGGGCGAAATCCGTCATGCCCGCCGTGAAGTCGACCTGGGGACGCCAGCCCAGGTCCGTGCGCAGGCGGCGGGAGTCGGCGGTGATGTGGCGGACGTCGCCGAGGCGGAACTCGCCGGTGACCACCGGGAGGGGTCCGCCGTGGGCCTCCGCGAGGGCGGTGGCCATCTCCCCGACCGTGTGGGGGGTGCCGCTGCCGGTGTTGTACGGGGTGCACGCGCCGGTCGGCGTCGACGCCTCCAGCGCCAGGGCATTGGCCTCCGCGACGTCCCGTACCTCGACGAAGTCCCGCCGCTGGCCGCCGTCCTCGTACACCTGCGGGGCCTCGCCCCGCGCCAGCGAGGAGCGGAAGAAGGAGGCCACCCCCGCGTACGGGGTGTCGCGCGGCATCCCCGGGCCGTACACGTTGTGGTAGCGCAGCGACACCGCCCGGCCGTCCACGCACCGCGCCCATGACGCCGCCAGGTGCTCCTGGGCCAGCTTCGTCGTCGCGTACACGTTGCGCGGATCGGTCGGCGCGTCCTCGCCCACGAGCCCCGGGGCAAGCTCCGAGTCGCAGACGGGGCAGCGCGGTTCGAAGCGGCCGGCGGCCAGGTCCGCCACGCGGCGCGGGCCCGGGCGGACGACCCCGTGGCGGGGGCATTCGTACCGTCCCTCGCCGTAGACCACCATCGAGCCCGCCAGCACCAGGTTCCTTACCCCGGACTCCGCCATCGCGGCCAGCAGCACCGCCGTGCCGAGGTCGTTGTGGGAGACGTACGCCGGGGCGTCCGCGAAGTCCTTGCCCAGGCCGACCATCGCCGCCTGGTGGCAGACGGCGTCCGCCCCGCGCAGGGCGGCCCGTACGGCCTCGGGGTCGCGCACGTCGGCCCGTACGAACTCGCCTTCGTCCGGGGGCACGAGGTCCAGCACGAGCGGATCATGGCCGCGAAGCCGCAGAGTGGTAACGATGTGGGAGCCGATGAACCCGGCTCCTCCCGTGACGAGTACGCGCATGGCGGCGACGCTACGGATTTCTGGGGCCCGCAGGCGGCTCCCACGCCCACCGTAAGACTTCCGTCAGCTCATTTCGGCACGATTGGTGACCGCTTGCGACCCGTGGGTCCCAAGTTACGCCCGGTACCGGTGTGTTTAGGCCGCCGAGCGACGAAAAGTAACCCTTCTGGTGCCTTGCCAACTGGCTTGACCGCGCCGTAAGCGGGGCATAAGTTCTGCCCCGGCTTGCTCCATCAGGACGGGCCGACGAACCGTCCTCTGGGGGGACCCATGAACTACTACACCGACGTACTGAAGAAGTACGCCACCTTCTCCGGCCGCGCGCGCCGCCAGGAGTTCTGGATGTTCTTCCTCATCAACGTCGCCGTCGCGATCGTCGTCGCGATCATCGACGCCGTCATCGGCGCGAACAGCATCCTCTCCATCGTGTACGCGGTCGCCGTCCTGGTGCCCGGCCTGGCCGTCACGGTCCGCCGACTGCACGACATCGGCAAGTCCGGCTGGTGGTTCTTCATCTACTTCGTGCCCCTCATCGGCTGGATCTGGCTGATCGTTCTCCTCGCCACCGAGGGCCAGCCGAACCCGAACCAGTACGGCCCGAGCCCCAAGGCCGTCCACGCCTGAGCAGGTCCGTGACCGGTAGTGCGTGAGCGCCGCCCCTGGCTGGAAACAGCCGGTGGCGGCGCTTTCGGCGTTTCCGGCGGTTCCGGCGCTCCCGGACACCGTGCGTGACACGCGTCTCGTCCGCGCTTGCGCCGGGGGCTGTCCAGACCGGCCCGTTCACGAGATATCTTGATGTCGAGCAATGTTGCAGACGAGAGACGCAGACTGTGGAGCGGAGCATCCGGTGACTGACTCGACCATCATCTACACGCACACTGACGAGGCCCCGGCCCTCGCGACGTATTCGTTCCTGCCTGTGATCCAGGCATACGCGTCGACGGCCGGTGTGAATGTCGAGACCCGTGACATCTCCCTGGCAGGCCGCATCATCGCCAGCTTCCCCGAGTACCTGGAAGAGGGCCAGCGGATCGCGGACGCCCTCGCCGAGCTCGGCGAACTGGCGAAGACGCCCGAGGCCAACATCATCAAGCTGCCCAACGTCTCGGCCTCGATCCCGCAGCTGAAGGCCGCGGTCGCCGAGCTCCAGGGCCAGGGCTACGCGCTCCCGGACTACCCGGACGACCCGAAGAGCGACGAGGAGCGCGAGAACCGCGCCCGCTACGACAAGATCAAGGGCAGCGCCGTCAACCCGGTCCTGCGCGAGGGCAACTCCGACCGCCGCGCTCCCGCCTCGGTCAAGAACTACGCCAAGGCGCACCCGCACCGCATGGGCGCCTGGGTCCCCGAGTCGAAGACGAACGTCGCCACCATGGGCGCCGACGACTTCCGCTCCACCGAGAAGTCCGCCGTGATCGCCGAGGCCGGCACGCTCCGCATCGAGCACGTCGACGCCGACGGCGCCGTCACGGTGCTGCGCGACTCCGTACCGGTACTCGCCGGCGAGGTCGTGGACGCGTCCGTCCTGCACGTCGACGCGCTGCGCACCTTCCTGAACGACCAGATCGAGCGCGCCAAGGCCGAGGACGTCCTGTTCTCCGTGCACCTCAAGGCCACGATGATGAAGGTCTCCGACCCGATCATCTTCGGCCACGTGGTCCGCGCCTTCTTCCCGAAGACCTTCGCCCGCTACGGCGAGACCCTGGCCGCCGCCGGCCTGTCCCCGAACGACGGCCTCGGCACCATCCTGAACGGCCTGGGCGCGCTGCCCGACGCCGCCGCGATCAAGGCGTCCTTCGACGCCGAGATCGCCGAGGGCCCGGCCCTCGCGATGGTCGACTCGGACAAGGGCATCACCAACCTGCACGTCCCGTCCGACGTCATCGTCGACGCCTCGATGCCGGCCATGATCCGCACCTCCGGCCACATGTGGGGCCCGGACGGCGCCGAGGCCGACACCCTCGCCGTCCTCCCGGACAGCAGCTACGCCGGCGTCTACCAGGTCGTCCTCGACGACTGCCGCGCGCACGGCGCGTACGACCCGTCCACGATGGGCTCGGTGCCGAACGTCGGCCTCATGGCCCAGAAGGCCGAGGAGTACGGCAGCCACGACAAGACCTTCGAGCTGGCCACCGCCGGCACCGTCCGCGTCGTCGACGCCTCGGGCGCCACGGTCCTGGAGCAGGAGGTCGCCGCCGGTGACATCTTCCGCGCCTGCCAGACCAAGGACGCTCCGATCCAGGACTGGGTCAAGCTCGCCGTCACCCGCGCCCGCGCCACCGGCGTCCCGGCCGTCTTCTGGCTCGACGAGGGCCGCGCGCACGACGCGCAGCTGATCGCCAAGGTCAAGACGTACCTCGCCGAGCACGACACCGAGGGTCTGACCATCGAGATCCTCTCCCCGGTCGAGGCCACCGCCTACTCCCTGGAGCGCATCCGCCGCGGCGAGGACACCATCTCGGTGACCGGCAACGTGCTCCGCGACTACCTGACCGACCTCTTCCCGATCCTGGAGCTGGGCACCAGCGCCAAGATGCTGTCGGTCGTCCCGCTCATGAACGGCGGCGGCCTCTTCGAGACCGGCGCCGGCGGCTCCGCCCCCAAGCACGTGCAGCAGCTCGTCAAGGAGAACTACCTGCGCTGGGACTCGCTCGGCGAGTTCCTCGCGCTGGCCGTCTCCTTCGAGCACCTCGCCACCACCACGGGCAACGCCCGCGCCCAGGTCCTCGCGGACACCCTGGACCGCGCGACCGGCACCTTCCTCAACGAGGACAAGTCGCCGAGCCGCAAGCTGGGCGGCATCGACAACCGCGGCAGCCACTTCTACCTCGCCCTGTACTGGGCGCAGGAGCTGGCCGGCCAGACCGACGACGCCGAGCTCGCCGCCTCCTTCGATGCGCTCGCCAAGACCCTGGGTGAGCAGGAGCAGACCATCGTCGCCGAGCTCATCGCGGTGCAGGGCTCGCCGGCCTACATCGGCGGCTACTACCAGCCCGACGCCGCCAAGGCCTCGGCGATCATGCGGCCGTCCGCGACGCTGAACCAGGCGCTCGCGATCCTCGGCTGAGGTCCGCCGCTCCACCGCTCCACCGTTTCACCGCTTCACGGGTCCGCCCCGGTCGGCAGTCGCCGGCCGGGGCGGACCCGTTCGCGCGTGCGGCGGACGCGGAAAACCTGTTGTGGACCGGACCCCGCGAAGGCTAGTAAGGCCGCATGATCCAAGGAGAACTGGCCGGGCTGCGCGCCCGGCACGCGGATGACGTGGCCGTGCTCCACGCCGAGTTGTACGAGGACGTGCCGACGCGTGCGCGCGCCGACACCCGGCCGTGGCGGCCGGTGGGCGCGGAGAGCGGACACTCGCCGTACGCGCCGGGCGAGCCCTCCGACGACGTCGCGGTCTTCTCCGTGGTGGAGCGGGCCACCGGCGAACTGGCGGGCGAGGCCCTGCTGTGGGCCATAGACCCGCACAACCGCTCCGCGCACCTGGGCATCTCCCTGCGCCCCGGCTGCCGCGGACGCGGACTGGGCGCCGAGGTCGTGCGGCTGCTGTGCGGATACGGGTTCTCCGTGCGCGGGCTGCACCGGCTCCAGGTGGACACCCTGGCGGACAACACCGCGATGATCCGCGCCGCGAGCGCGGCCGGCTTCGCCTTGGAGGGGACCCTGCACGGGGCGGCCTGGGTGTGCGGGGAGTTCCTGGACGAGGTCGTCATGGGCCTGCGGGCCGAGGAGTGGCGGGCCGAGTAGCCCGCGGCCCCGCTCAGAGCCGGTGCACGCGTTCCCGTGCGAAGGCCAGCGGGTGGCGTCCGGCGGCGAGGATGCGCAGCCCGGGGGCGACGGCGAGCAGGTCGCGCAGCCAGGCCAGCGCCTCGGCCGCGAGGTGGTCGGAGCCGTCGAGGACGAGCAGCATGTCGCACTCGGCCAGCCACGACGCGGCGTTCGAGGTCCCGCACGGCAGGAAGGGCATGCCCGGTACGCAGCCCAGTGCGGCCGTCAGATCGCGGACCCCGAAGCGGTGGTCCATGACGACCACGGCCACCCCGTCGAAGAAGTTGGACGCGAGCCGTTGCCCGATCTCCCGCACCAAGAGGCTGCGGGGCTCCCGGAACCCTCCGGTGACGGTGAGTATCCTGCCCCGCCGTACGGCGGTGAGCAGGCGGGACAGCTCGGCGGACGTGGCCGGAAGCGTACCGGCATCGGCGGATTCCCCCATCGGCACGATGCCCCCCATGCATGCGTGACCATACGCGGCAAGAGCGTTCTTCAAGCCGCATGGAGACGATTATCCGCCAGTATCTCCGTAAGGCCAGGGGAATTTCCTATTCCGGTGAAAGGCCCGTGGCGCCCGGTGATCGCCGCAGATGTACACGCGACATGCCTTTGTCCATTCACCCGGCGAAGAGGCGGAATCCGCTCTCCGCATCGCCGCCGCCTGCCCGCGGCCCTGCCCCGACGCCGCGCAGGTGATACGTGCCGAGGCCCGTCCCCAGGAGAACAGTTGTCCGGGGGGCGGGAATCGGATGTACTGCGGTGCGGCCCGAAGTGCGGGCGCATGCGGGGAGGGGCACCACCATGGACGCGGACCAGCGGCCGGCCGGGCTGAGGAAGAGACCCGTGTCGCACCGGCGCCGTCCGGGCTTCCGGGGCCGCAGACCCTTGTCGGTCCTCTTCCTGTCCGCCTTCCTCCTCGTCGGCGTCTGCGCCGCGACCGGCATCGCCTGGGACCCCCTGACGGTCGCCGACCGGCTCGACCGCCCGAACTCCGGCCTCGCCGACGGCCCGTCCGACGGCTCCGGCGCCACGCCCGGAGCCACCGGCCAGGGCGCCCCCACCTCCGGCCCGCCGAGCCCGGACGCCACGGGGAAGCCCGTGGCCACCCCGAAGCCCGGTACGGACGACGGAGCGCGCCCCGCCGGCGCCCTGCCCTTCGACCTGCCGCAGCCGGCCGCCCTGCGCTCCGGCGCCGCCGCCAAGAAGCTGGTCTTCGCCCACTACTTCACGCCGTACCCGCTCTCCCTCGACAACGCGAGCGCCGACGCCGACTACTACACCCGCAACTACCTGAACCCGGCCGGCGAGAGCGGCAAGCACCAGCGGTACGGCGGCCTGCTGCGCGACCGGCCGCTCCCCGTCCTGCCCAAGGGCGGCGACTGGGAGCTCGCCAACCTCCAGCAGGAGGTGCGCACCGCCCGCGCCGCAGGCATCGACGGATTCACCCTCGACCTGCTCTCCCTCTCGGGCAGGAACTGGGAACGCTCCAAGCTCCTGATGGAGGCGGCCCGTTCGGTGGACCCCGCCTTCAAGGTCATGCTGATGCCGGACATGACCTCCGTGAAGACCGACGACCCGGGCGTGCTCGCCGACGCCCTCGCGGACCTCGCCCACGCCCCGGCCGCGCACCGGCTCCCCGACGGGCGGCTGGTCGTCTCGCCGTTCAAGGCGGAGGCGAAGAGCGCGGCCTGGTGGACCGAGGTCATCGGGATCCTCGAGTCCAGGCACGGCGTCCGCACCGCCCTCGTCCCACTCTTCCTCGACTTCGGCGCGAACGGCGAACGGTTCGCGCCGATCAGCTACGGGTTCTCCGAGTGGGGCAGCCGCAGCTACGTCGGCCAGGAGGGCACCACGGGCGAGGTCAAGAAGGCGCACGGCATGGGCAAGATCTGGATGCAGCCCGTGTCCGTCCAGGACGCCCGCCCCAACCAGGGCATCTACGACGAGGCCGGCAACACAGCGACCCTGCGCACCACTTGGACCCGGGCCATCGAGGACGGCGCCGACTGGGTCCAGCTCACGACCTGGAACGACTACAGCGAGGGCAGCCAGTTCGCACCCTCCCAGCACAACGGGCACGCCTACCTGGACCTGTCCTCGTACTACCTCGCCAAGTTCAAGACGGGCAGCTGGCCGAAGATCGTCCGGGACACGCTGTACCTGACCTCGCGCACCCAGTTCGCCGCCGCCGACCCGACCGGCGACCAGTCCCTCGTGATGTCGCTGCGCAAGGGCAGCGCCGCTTCCCGGGACACGGTGGAGGTGCTCAGCTTCCTGACGGCGCCCGCGACCGTCCTGCGAACGGCAGGGTCGGCCAAGGGCACGTACGAGGCTCCGGCCGGGGTCCACGCCGAACTGCTGCCGCTGAACGCGGGGACCAGCTCGGCGACCGTGCTGCGCGACGGCAAGGCCGGGGCCGGGGTGCGGCTGCTCTACCCCGTGGACCGCAAGGTGGAGGTCCAGGACCTCCAGTACTACGCCGCCACCAGCGGCCGGCAGTAGCCGGCCTAGGACCGGGCGAACTCGGGCTGGTCCAGCAGCCGGAGCCAGCTGCCGTCGCTCTGGCGGCGGACCACCTGGGCGCGCGCGCCCGTGCCGTCGCTCGGCGGGGTGGAGGTGAGGGCGATCCCGTCGCTGACCAGCGTCGGCAGCGGCGGCTCCGGCTCGAACCGGGGCCGGTGCTCCAGCACCTTCTCCCACAGTGCGCGGATGGCCTCCCGCCCCACCGTCAGCTCGCCGGGCGGGAAGGCCATCACCGCGTCCTCCTCGTAGAGCGCGGCGACCCCGGCCGCGTCACCGGCGTTGGACCGCTCGACGAACAGGCGGGTGATGTCCTCGGGTCGAAGGGCCTTCTCGTACGACGCGTAGTCCGACATCGCTTCCTCCTGGGTTCGATCGGCTCCGGAGCGCTTCCCGCCGTGTGCGCCGGTGCGTGCTTCCGGTGAGTGCTTCCAGCTTCCCGGGCCCGTCATCAGAAGTCCAACAGCTTGTTCGGCTGGGAACTAGAATCACCAGTCATGGAACTGAGGCAGCTCGAATACTTCGTCGCCGTCGCCGAGGAGCAGAACTTCACCCGCGCGGCCGAGCGCGTCCACATCAGCCAGTCCGGGGTCAGCGCCCAGATCCGGCAGCTCGAACGGGAACTGGGCGCCGAGCTCTTCGACCGGTCCGGCCGCACCGCCACCCTCACCGTCGCAGGGAAGGCAGCCCTCGAACACGCCCGCACCGCCCTGGCCGCCGCCGGGGCCGTCGCCCAGGCGGTGGGCGAGGTGACCGACCTGATCCGCGGCCGCCTCACGGTCGGCATGGTCGTCGGCTGCACCGTCACCCCGCTCTTCGACGCGCTGGCCGCCTTCCACCGGGCCCACCCCGGCGTGGAGATCGCACTGCTGGAGGACAACTCCGACCGGCTGGTCCAAGCGGTGCGCACCGGCGCCGTCGACCTCGCCCTCGTCGGAACGGCCGCCACCGCCCCCGACGGACTGGAAGCGCTGACCATCGTCAGCGAGCGCCTGGTCGCGGCGGTCCCGCCCGAGCACCCCCTGGCCGGGGCGGACCGGGTCGCCCTCCGTGACCTGGGCGGCCACCCCGTCATCTGCATGCCCCCGGGCACCGGGCTGCGTACGGTCTTCGACCGGGCCTGCGCCGCCCAGGGCCTGCACCCCGCGATCGCCCTGGAGGCCGGAGCCTCCGACGCCATGGCCGACCTCGCCGCGCGCGGACTCGGGGTCGCCGTACTCAGCGCCTCCATGGCCGAGTCCTACCGCGACCGGCTGGTCGCCCGGACCATCGCCGACGTGGAGATCCCGGCCCTGCTCTCCCTGGTATGGCGCGACGCGCGCGGACCCGCCGTACGGGAGCTGCTCCTGCACTGCCGCCGCGCCTTCGCGGCCCCGCCACGGGGAGGGGGTGCCGCCGAGGGCGGCGCCGGGGCATGATCGGGCCGACGACAGCCGCGCCGCAACCACGGAGGTCCACATACATGAACGACGCAGTCCAGGCCGCCGAGCCATCCGCGTCAGGCGAGCCGTCCCCGTCCGGCGGGACCGGCCGGGCACAGAAGTCCGCCGGGGCCATACGGCCCGCCGAATTCCCCTGCGGACGGGACCTGTTCAGGCTTGACCCGGCGGTCAGCCACCTCAACCACGGGTCCTTCGGAGCGGTGCCGCTCCCCGTGCAGGAGACGCACGCGGCCCTGCGGTCGCAGGCGCACGGCGACCCCGACGCCTTCTTCATCGGCGCCCCCGAGCGGCTCGCCGAGGCGCGGCGCCGGATCGCCGGCAGGCTCGGCGCCGACCCCGAGGGGCTCGCCTTCATCTCCAACGCCACCGAAGGCGCCAACCTCGCACTCGACGCCCTGCGGCTCGCCGACGGCGACGAGATCCTGGTCACCGACCACGGGTACGGCACCGTCGTCGCGGCCGCCGCCCGCCGGGCCCCGCTCACCACCGTGGCCTTGGACCCGCACCTCCCCGACGAGGACGCCGTACGGGAAACCGTGCTCGCCGGGATCACCCCGCGGACCCGGGTCGCCGTACTCGACCACATCAGCTCGCCCACCGCCCGGCTCATCGCCTCGCGCCGGCTGCTCGCCGACCTGGCGGACCGGGGCATCACCACCATCGTGGACGGCGCCCACGCCCCGGGCATGGTCGCCGATCCCCTCGGCGGGGGCGCCGACTTCTGGTTCGGCAACCTCCACAAATGGGCCTACGCCCCGTCCGGCACCGCGCTCCTCGCCGTCGCCCCGGACCACCGCAACCGGATCCGGCCGCTGGTGCCCTCCTGGGAGGACCACCACGGCTTCCCGCGCTCGGTCGAGAACCGCGCCACCGTCGACTACACGGGCTGGCTCGCGGCCCCGGAGGGGCTCGACCTGCTGGAGGAGCTCGACGCCGCCAAGGTCCGGGCACACAACAGCGCACTGGCCGCCCACGGCGCGGCCCTGCTCGCGGAGATCCCCGGGCTCACCCCGCTCCCGTACACCGAGGGGCTCGCCATGCGCGCGCTACGGCTGCCCCCGGGCGTGGCCGAGACCCCGGACGCCGCCCGCGTACTGCGCGAGCGGATCGCGGCGCAGCAGCGGATCCGGGTGCTGATCTGGCCGTGGCCGGGCGGCGGCGGGATCCGGGTGTGCGGGCAGATCTACAACCGGGCCGAGGAGTACGAGCGGCTCGCCGAGGTGCTGCCCCGCTACCTCGCCTAGAAGACTGATGAAGATCTTGTTGGGGGCTGTCCGGCCGCAGGCCGGGTGGCCCCTGGGTCTATGTGGTGGTGGGGGTGAGTGTCCAGGTGCCGCCTGTGTGGGTGAGGCCGAGGATGATGAGGCGGCGGAGGTTGAGGGCGGCTGCCCGGTTGTGGAGCCAGGTGTTGTTCTTGAGGACGCCTCGGTAGGGGACGCGGCGGTTGCCTTTGGCGACGAGCCAGGCGATGGCGCGTTCGACGGGTGGTCGCCAGCGGCGGTATTCGTCCTGCCATTCCTGGCTGGTGGCGGCCTGGTCCCGGGCGGCTTTGAGGAGGTCGTACTGGGGATGGACGCTGAAGACGCGTCCGGTCTTGGATCTGGTGCAGCGCTCGCGCAAAGGGCAATCGAGGCAGAGTTTCTTGAACTGGGCCTGGCGGTTGCCGCCCGAGAGGGGGCGGCCGAGGGCTTTGGTGCGGCCGGCCGGGCAGGTGACGTGACCGGCCTGGGTGTCGACGTGGAAGTCGTCGGTCGTGAAGCCGCCGGGGATGGCCTGCCGCAGGGGTGGCGGCTTGAGCACGAGGGTGTGGCCGTCGGCTTGGAGGGCTTCGCGGAGTTCGCCGGTTCCGTGGGCGGTGTCGCCGAGGACGGTCAGGTCCTGGCCCTCGTCGGCGAGGAGGTCCCGGGCGACGGCGGCCTCGTGGTTGTCGGCTCCGCTGCCGGTGGTGAGCGCGACCTCGGTGAACAGTCCCGCCTCGGGCTCGAACGCGGCATGCGCGCGAAAGCCCTCCTGGTGGCGGGTCCGGTTCTTGTGGATGTGCCGGGCCTCGGGATCGACCGTGGAAACCACGCGGTCGGGTGCGGTCCCCTGGGTGATGCGCCAGCGTCCGTCACGGCCGTCGGACTCCTGGGCCGGCTCGACGTCCTGGCCCGCGACCAGAGCCAGCAGGCCGGCCGCGTTCGCGGCCTTCTCACCGAGTTCCTGTTCGGGCAGGTGGCCCAGCAGCCGCAGCGCGTCACCAACGAGGGCGTCCACCAAGTCCGCCCTGGCCTGCTGGTC
>NZ_JAGGOT010000074.1 GCF_018614195.1 Streptomyces sp. ISL-43 | reverse complement strand
CACCCCCCTTCCCTCCCCACCCCCCGCCCCGTACCCTGACGCACCGTCAGATTCGCCCCGTCGTCAGGAGGCCGCGCCATGTCGCCGTTGCTGCAAGGGAAGACCGTCATCGTCTCCGGCGTGGGGGCCGGGCTCGGGCATCAGGTGGCCGCCACCGTGGTCCGCGACGGCGGCAATGCCGTGCTCGGCGCGCGGACCGAGGCCAACCTCGCCAAGGCCGCCGCCGAGATCGATCCCGACGGGGCGCACACCGCGTACCTGCCGACCGACATCTCCGACGAGCGCCAGTGCGAAGCCCTCGCCGCCCTCGCGCAGGAGCGGTTCGGCGGGGTCGACGCCGTCGTGCACGTCGCCGCCTGGGACTCGTACTTCGGCGGCCTCGAGGACGCCGACTTCGGCACCTGGCAGCAGATCCTCGACGTGAACCTGCTCGGCACCCTGCGCATGACCCGCGCCTGCCTGCCCGCCCTGAAGCGCACCGGCGGGTCCGTCGTCATCATCGGCACCCAGTCCGCCATCGCCTCCCCCAACGAGGTGCAGCAGGCCGCCTACGCCGCCTCCAAGGGCGCCCTGACCTCCGCCATGTACTCCATGGCCCGCGAGCTCGGCCCCCACCGCATCCGCGTCAACACCGTGCTCCCCGGCTGGATGTGGGGCCCTCCGGTCCAGGCCTTCGTCACCTTCACCGCGCACACCGAAGGCGTTCCCGAAGCCGAGGTTCACGCGCGGCTCACCGACCGCATGGCGCTGCCCGACCTGGCCACCGACGGGGACGTCGCCGACGCCGCCGCCTTCCTCGCCTCCGACCGGGCGCGGGCGATAACCGGCCAGTCACTGCTGGTCAACGCCGGTGAGCTGATGCGATGAGCCCCTCCACCCGCCCTCGAGCGGATCGTATGCTCGGCCCATGACCACTCCGAGTGACGCTCCGACCGACAACTCGATGCGCCGCGCGCTCCGGCGCGCCCGCGACGGCGTCGCGCTCGACGCGGCCGAGGCGGCCGTACTCCTGCAGGCGCGCGGCGAGGCCCTGGAGGACCTCGCCGCCTCCGCCGCCCGCGTGCGGGACTCCGGGCTCGAGGCCGCCGGCCGGCCCGGCGTCATCACGTACTCGCGCAAGGTCTTCATTCCCCTCACCCGGCTGTGCCGCGACAAGTGCCACTACTGCACCTTCGTCACCGTCCCGGGCAAGCTCCGCCGGGACGGCCACGGCATGTACCTGTCCCCCGACGAGGTCCTCGACATCGCCCGCAAGGGCGCGGCCATGGGCTGCAAGGAAGCCCTGTTCACGCTCGGCGACCGGCCCGAGGACCGCTGGCCGGAGGCCCGCGAGTGGCTCGACGCGCACGGCTACGACGACACGCTCGCCTACGTGCGCGCCATGGCCATCCGCGTCCTGGAGGAGACGGGTCTGCTCCCCCACCTCAACCCCGGCGTCCTGAGCTGGTCCGAGCTCCAGCGGCTCAAGCCCGTCGCCCCGTCGATGGGGATGATGCTGGAGACCACGGCCACCCGTCTGTGGTCCGAGCCCGGCGGTCCGCACCACGGCTCCCCCGACAAGGAGCCGGCCGTCCGGCTGCGCGTCCTGGAGGACGCGGGCCGCTCCAACGTGCCCTTCACCACCGGGGTGCTGATCGGGATCGGCGAGTCGTACGAGGAGCGCGCCGAGGCGTTCTTCGAGCTCCGCCGGATCCAGCGCAGCTACCACGGCATCCAGGAAGTGATCGTGCAGAACTTCCGCGCGAAGCCGGACACGGCCATGCGCGGCATGCCCGACGCCGAGCTGGAGGAGCTGGCAGCCGCCATCGCGGTGGCCCGCCACATCCTCGGACCGTCGGCGCGGATCCAGGCTCCGCCGAACCTCGTGGACGCCGAGTACGCGCTGCTCATCGGCGCCGGCATCGACGACTGGGGCGGGGTCTCGCCGCTCACCCCCGACCACGTCAACCCGGAGCGCCCCTGGCCGCACATCGAGGAGCTGGCCGAGCGGACCGCGGCAGCCGGCTTCGAGCTGCGCGAGCGCCTCACGATCTACCCGGAGTTCCTGCAGCGGGGGGAGCCCTGGCTGGATCCCCGGCTGCTGCCGCACGTGCGCGCGCTGGCCGACGCGGAGACGGGCCTGGCGGACGAGTCCGCGAGCGTCGAGGGCCGCCCGTGGCAGGAGCCGGACGAGGGTTTCGCCGCGTACGGGCGCACCGACCTGCACGCCACCATCGACACGCAGGGCCGTACCGGCGACCGCCGCGACGACTTCGACCACGTCTACGGAGACTGGGAGGCGCTGCGCGAGGCCGCGGCGCCCGGCATGGTGGCGGAGCGCATAGACACGGACGTACGGGCGGCCCTGGCCCAGGCCGCGGACGATCCGACGAAGCTCACCGACGGCCAGGCGCTCGCCCTGCTGCACGCGGACGGTCCGGCGCTGGACGCGCTGTGCCGGATCGCGGACGACCTGCGCAAGTCGGTGGTGGGCGAGGAGGTCACCTACATCGTCACGCGGAACATCAACTTCACCAACGTCTGTTACACCGGCTGCCGCTTCTGTGCCTTCGCGCAGCGGCGGACGGACGCGGACGCGTACACGCTCTCGCTCGACCAGGTCGCCGACCGGGCCGCGCAGGCGTGGGACGTGGGCGCGGTCGAGGTGTGCATGCAGGGCGGCATCCACCCTGACCTGCCGGGGACGGCCTATTTCGACATAGCGCGGGCGGTGAAGCAGCGGGTGCCGGGCATGCACGTGCACGCCTTCTCGCCGATGGAGGTCGTCAACGGCGCGACGCGCACCGGGATGTCGGTGCGCGACTGGCTGGCGGCGGCCAAGGAGGCCGGGCTCGACTCCATCCCGGGCACGGCGGCGGAGATCCTGGACGACGAGGTCCGCTGGGTGCTGACCAAGGGCAAGCTGCCGACGGCGGACTGGATCGACGTGGTCACCACCGCGCACGAGCTGGGGATCCGCTCCTCCTCGACGATGATGTACGGGCACGTGGACCAGCCCCGGCACTGGCTCGGCCACTTCCGTACGCTGGCCCGCGTCCAGCAGGCCGCGCTGGACAAGGGCGTGGGCGGTTTCACGGAGTTCGTGACGCTCCCGTTCATCCACACGAACGCCCCGGTGTACCTGGCCGGCATCGCCCGGCCGGGGCCGACGGTGCGCGACAACCGGGCGGTGACGGCGATGGCGCGGATCCTGCTCCACCCGTACATCCCCAACATCCAGACCAGCTGGGTGAAGCTGGGCGCGGAGGGCGCGGCCGAGATGCTGCGGTCGGGCGCCAACGACCTGGGCGGGACGCTGATGGAGGAGACCATCTCCCGGATGGCGGGGTCGGGTTACGGCTCGTACAAGTCCGTCCAGGACCTGATCGCCGTCGCCGGTGCGGCCGGCCGGCCCGCGAAGGCCCGTACGACGCTGTACGGGGAGGTGTCGCAGGAGCGCCAGGACGCGGCGCGCGCCTCGGACGGACACCTGCCGGAGCTGCTGCCGGTCTTGGACTGACGTCGGCCGGGCCTGCTCGTGCGCGGGCCCGGAAGCCTAGGGAACCGAAGCGCGGACCGAGCCGGTACTCGGACCGCCGGGGTCGCCCAGGAAGCAGGTGACCTGGCGGTCGCCGAGGGTCCAGGTGTCGGACGACGGGAAGTAGTAGTACGAATTCAGCTCCGCGGGGAGCTTCGTGGCAGGGCCCGCGTAGTCGGTGAGCGCCGTGCTGCCGCAGCTCTCGTCGGCGCTCGAGACCAGCCGCTCCGTGCCCGGGTACACACCGTCCTCCAGGTCGAAAACGGCGTACACCTCACCCTTGTGAGGCTGGTCGCAGGGCACGATGCGCACCGACGGGGCGGCCTCGGCGGCGTCCTTGTCGTTGTACTGCGCCAGATCGTCCTCCGTGTTGAAGCAGTCCCCCGTGCGGATGTTCTCCAACTCGCTGGAGCCCGGCGCGGTGACCTGGCCACCGGTGTCGCGCTTCGGCGCGTCGTCCAGCACTCCGGAGAGCCCGGCGACCAGCACGAACGCGTAGAACACGAGGGTCATGCTGTGGATGACGATGGCTGCGATGGCCAAACCCTTGCCGTTTTCACCGCGTTCGCGGATCTGGTTGAGGGCGACGATGCCGAGAATCAGCGGGACCAGCGGTATCGCGCAGACGATCGACATGACGAACGCCACGATGGCCAGCACGTTCGTCCGCTGGGACATCGGCGCGGGCGCGGGCGGCGCGTTCCAGCCCGGCGGGTCGCCGGGCTGCCACGCCTGTCCGCGCGGCCCCCATTGCGGGTCCGGCTCGGGAGGTGGTGGCGGCGGGATGGACATGCGTGGCTCTCCTTGCACGGAGGATGAGACGCAACTGCCGGGTCCGAGCACGCGTGCGGGCGGCGGCGGCAAGCGGCAACGGTGGCCGCGGCCTGTCCGGTGTGGTCTCGGAAGCCTTCGGCGGGCGGTGCGTCGGACCACGCCGACGCATGCGTGCCGGTGCTGTTCTGACCACTTCCACGCTACCGGGGAAGGCGTGGCCACGCTTGTCGGAGCGAGGGCGGGTGGCGAGCCTGGCCGGGCCCTGTCGGGGACAGCGGCCCGGACAGCAGCCCGGACAGCAGCCCGGACAGCAGCCCGGACAGCAGCCCGGACAGCGGCCCGCGCGGCGACACGTCCGCGGCCAGGGTCGGGCGGCAGTCGGGCAAACAGGTTCCGGCACTGCGCAGGGACCCGCGCGGGACCGGCGGAAACCAGCCGTTCCACCTCCCCGGACGGGTCGCATGACCGACTACTTCCGGACTCGATCGGTCCTGTCCACTACAGTGCCCGCCAGAGCACGCGCGGGCAGTCCGGGGGGATCGAAATGGACACGGCGACGGAAAAGTCCGGGGAGCATCAGGGCCTGGCCGGCGCGGCCGGACCACTCACGGCGGTGCCCACACCCGCCGGCGAACCCCGCCGCGCCGGCACCGGTACCGGCCTCGGACCCTCCACCGGCCCCAACGCCGGCGACACCATCGGCGGCCGCGCCGCCGTCACCACCGGCCTCTGGGGCCGCACCGAGCAGCAGGACTTCCGCAGCCGCGTCAGAGGCGCCCTGCTCGCCTCCGCCATCGGCGACGCCCTCGGCGCCCCCGTGGCCGCCCTCGATCTCGACGCCCTGCACGCCGCGCACGGCCCCGCCGGCCTGACCGACCCGGCCCCCGGCCCGACCGCCGGCCGCAGCCCCGTAACCGCCGCAACCCAGCTCACCCTGTTCACGGTGGACGGCCTGATACGGGCCCACGTACGCCGCGACACCGGCGCCTGGCACCCGCCGACCGACCTGCACCGCGCATACCTGCGCTGGGCCGCCACCCAGCACGACTGGGGCCCCGACGAGCGCCGCGTGGACAACGGCTGGCTCGCCCAGGAGGAGTGGCTCTACGCCCGCCGCGGTCCCACCCGCGCCTGCATGACCGGTTTCGCCGACGAAGTACTCGGCACCCTCGACCAGCCGAAGAACCCCACCGCCCGCGACGCGGCCGCCACCACCCGCTCGGCGCCCTTCGGCCTGCTGGTCGGCTGGGAGCCCGCCCTCGTCCTCCAGCTCTCCGTCGAATGCGCCGCGCAGAGCCACGGCCACCCCGCCGCGTACCTGTCGGCGGGCGCGCTCGCCGTCATCGTCCACGGGCTGACGCGCGGCGAGTCCCTCGACTCCGCCGTGCAGCGCGCGCTCGGCCTGCTCGGCGTCCGCCCCGGCCACCAGCCCGTCACGGACGCCCTGCAGCGGGCGCTCGCGGCCGTCACCGCGGGAGCCCCGTCGCCGAAGACGATCGAGGCCCTGTCTTCCGGCGACGGCGACGGAGACGGAGACGGAGACGGCCGTGACGCGGAAGACGTCCTCGCCATCGCCGTGTACTGCGCCCTCGTCGCCGAGAACGTGGCACACGGCCTGCGCCTCGCCGTGAACCACGGCGGCGACTCCGCCTCCACGGCAGCGCTGTGCGGGGCGCTGCTCGGCGCCCAGCACGGCGAGACCGCCCTCCCGGCGGGCTGGCTCGCCGGTCTGGAAGGCCGCGCCACGATCCTCGAACTCGCGGACGACTTCGCCCTGGAGATGACCCAGGGCCCCGCCCTGCACAGCCCCTCGTCCGCCTCCCCGGGCTGGCTGGCCCGCTACCCGCGCGGCTGACCGCCCCGGGCACGACAGCGGGGGCCACAGCCGGGCCGCGAGCCGTGTCCGTGGCCGTCGCCGTGACCGTGACCGTCGCCGTCGCCGTCGCCGTCGCCTGAGCGAGCCATGGCCGACGCGCGCCTCTGCCGCCCGCGCGCGCGAAGCCGTACCTTGGCCGTCCCACGCCACGGAGGTGCCAGCGCACATGCGGATCGCCACGACCATCTTCCTCACCGACCGCACCATCTCTCCCGTACGCCTCGCCCGCGCTCTGGAGGAGCGCGGCTTCTCCGGCCTCTACCTCCCGGAGCACACCCACATCCCCGTCAGCCGTGACACCGCCGCGCCCATGGGCGGCGAGCTCCCCGAGATGTACGGGCGCACGCTGGACCCGTTCGTCGCCCTCGGCCAGGCCTCCGCCGTGACCGAGCGGCTCCACCTCGGCACCGGCATCACCCTCGTCGCCCAGCACGACCCCATCGACCTCGCGAAGCAGGTCGCCACGCTGGACCACCTGTCCGGCGGCCGCGTCACCCTCGGCATCGGCTACGGCTGGAACGTCGAGGAGGCCGCCGACCACGGAGTCGAGTGGCGCACCCGCCGCGAGCTGGTCCGCGACCGCATGGCGCTGATGCGCGCCCTGTGGTCGCCCGAACCCACGGCGTACGTCGGCCAGTTCTCCTCGGTCCAGGCCAGCTCGGCGCACCCCAAGCCCGCCCAGGCCCCGCGCGAACTCGCCCCGGGCATCCCCCTGTACGGCCCCCGGACCATGATCGGCGGCCAGGCCGGCCCGAAGCTCTTCGCGGCCATCGCCGACCACGCCGACGGCTGGCTCCCGATCGGCGGCGGCGGCCTGACGGAGTCCCTCCCGGTCCTGCGCCAGGTCTGGGAGGCCGCGGGCCGCGACCCCAAGTCCCTTCAGGTGGTCCCGTACGCCGTCCAGCCCACCCCGGGAAAGATGGGCCACTACGCGGAGCTGGGCATCGAGGAGGTCGTCCTGCAGCTCCCTTCGGAGGGCGAGTCGGAGGTCCTGCACGTCCTGGACGCCTTCGCGCAGTACTTGTGAGCGTCGGCGTCCGTGGCCCTCGGTCCGGTAAAAAAACCCGCTGATAATGGAGCGGCACGCGCCCCGAGAATGACCGCATGCCAGGCCAGCGCAAGCGCAAACGCAGCAGGGAGCGGGACCACCGCCGGGCGGCGGACCTGCCCCCTGGGCGGTGGGAGCCCCTGTTCTCCACCGAGGACTACGCGGCGTACGGGACGTACGTGCGCCGCCTGCGCGCCGAGGGCTCCGTAGTCGACCCGGCCCGGCTGCGCCTCGACACGCTCTGCGGCCGCCTGTCACAGCCGACGACGTACCAAGTCAGCGTGTTCGTACCGGAGACCGTGGAGGCGGCGCTGTGAACATCGAGTGGGAGGAACTCCCCGAGGGCATCCGCGGCCAGGTCGACGGGTACGTCCTCCAGGACCGCCTGCTGAACGCCGTCCGCGTCGTGTGGGAGGCCGGCCGCGCCCAGGGCGTGGACCTCAACGAGGCCCAGAAACTGGTCGCCGACCGGTACGAGCACTTCGGCGACCGGGTTGCCCGCACCCCCGACTCCCCGCTCGACCTGGAATCCCTTGCCTCCCGCACCTCCGGCATCCGGGCCCGGGTGGTGGCGGTCGAGGCCGTCTGGGACGGGGACACCGTGCACGGCTGGTTCGTACGACTGCTGGCCCTCACGGAGGACCCGGCCGGGGACCACGAACTGGCCACCGTCTACTGGGGTACGGGCGTCCGTGCCCTCGAAGCCGAAGGCGCCGACTCCGACCCCCGGCACCCCCACGCCGCCGCGGCGACCCGCGCCGGCACCGCCTTGGCGGCGCACCTCGGAGTCCCGTTCCACTTCGCCACCCCCGACGACCCGGACGACGAGGCCCCACGCTGGCGGGCTACGCCCTGAGCTCCGCCCACACCGTCTTTCCGACCACCCGGTCCCCCACCGTCCTCACGTGTGCTGCGGGGGTCCGATGACCTTCTGTCCGATCTGCTCGGCGAGCCACTGCGCCAAGCGGTCCTCGTAGCCGTTGCCGTTGCGGCGCCGGACGTGGACGAGGACCAGGTGCGTATCGGCGCGGACTTCGAGGTCGCGGGAGTCGCAGTTGAGCAGGAGCGTGACCTCGGCGTGTTTGCCCTCGCCGAACAGGTCGCGCTCCGGCGCCGCCGGCCACTCCAGCGAGGACCAGTAGATCTCGGCCATGTGAGAGCCGGCCACCTCGGCGAAGTGGCCTTCGATGCTCCACAGGGGCTGGTCGAGCATCGAGACGTTGAAGGGCAGGAACTGCTCCACCGAGGTCAGATCATCGGGCAGCTCACCGGCGCGAACCGCACGGAAGAGGGCCGGTAGGCCCGGCTCCGGGTCCACAGGTGCCGTCCAGCTTTCGCCGCCCGGGCTGGCACGACGCGAGAGCCGGGCCCCGGCTACGCCCTGAGCTCCGCCCAGACCGTCTTCCCGATCAGCCGGTCCCTGACCCCCCAGTCGGCGGCGACGGCATCGACGATCCGCATCCCGTAGCCGGCCTCGGCCTGGTACTCGTGCGGCCGCACGACCGGCCGGCGGTCCCGGCGGGCGTCGGACACCTCGATGCGCAGGGCTCCGGGGAGCAAGCTGACCCGCAGCTCGAAGTCCCGCCCGGGGACCCGCCCGTGGGTGACGGCATTGGCGGCGAGCTCGGCGACGAGGAGCCCGGCGTCCTCGGACAGCCCGGTGCGATCGGGGATGCCCCAGTCGTGCAGCTCGACGAGGACCAGCTGCCGGGCGAGGCGGGCCCCGCGCCGGGTGCAGCTGAAACGCTGAGTGAACACGCGTACGAGGGCCTGGGGGGATCCGGGGGATGCGCTCATGGGGGCAACGTCCCGCGTGAGGAGGGGTGTTCTCCAGCACGGGGACCGCTACTTTTCAACTGTACGAGTTTGCGCTCTGGACAGGCTCTGTCACCGACAGTGAACATGGCGCGGGGAGGTGACCGCGATGACGCATGCACCAGTCGATGACGGCGGTGACAGGGAGACGGAACCGGACGGCGATCTACGCAATTTCGGCGAGACGGTCAAAGCCTTCCGCAAACGCGCCGGCCTGACCCAGGAACAGCTCCACCCGCTGATCCGCTACTCCGTCCAGTACATCGGCTCCATCGAGCAGGGCCGCCGCCACCCGTCCGTGCGGTTCGTAGAGCGGGCGGAAGAGGCACTCGACTCCTTCGGAGTCATCCGCATCGCCGCGAGGCAGCTCCAGCGGAGGCGGGGGCTCGCTTCGTGGTTCAGGCGGTGGGCGGAGCTGGAGGAGGGGGCCGTCACGCTGAACACGTACGAGTCCCGCTCGGTGCCTGGGCTGTTACAGCCCGAGTCCTACGCACGCGCGCTGATCGGCGCGGTTCTGCCGCTGCCGACGACGGAGGAGGTCGAGGCCCGCATCGCGGCGCGGCTGGCCCGGCAGGAGGTCCTTCACCGCACGCCGTACACGATCTTCAGCTTCATCCTCGACGAGGTGGTGATCGAGCGGCAGACGGGAGGGCCAGGGGTGACCATCGAGCTGATCGACCACCTACTCGCGTGCGCCGCACTGCCCAACGTAGATCTGCAGATCATGCCGAAGGTCAGCCCCGAACATGCGGGGCTGGGCGGGCCCTTCCGCCTCCTTGAGACAGAAGAAAACGAATGGCTGGGCTACAGCGAGGGCCAGCAGACGGGCCAGGTGATCTCGGCCCCGAAAGACGTCAGCCTCCTCCACCAGAGGTATGCCAAACTTCGCATCCAGGCCCTCAATCCTGCGGACAGCATGGGCCTGTTGATGCGAATGCGAGGAAGTCTGTGAACAGCTCCCAGCTACGGTGGTTCAAGAGCAGTTACAGCAGCGGCGACGGCGACAGCTGCGTCGAAGTCGCCCTGTCCTGGCACAAGTCGACGTACAGCAGCGGTGACGGCGACGACTGCGTAGAGGTCGCGGCCTGCGCCGACTCCGTGCACATCAGGGACTCGAAGGTGGACGCCGGGCCGGAGCTGGCCGTGATGCCCGGATCCTGGGCTGCGTTCCTGGGCGGGGTCACCGCGGGCTGAGCTGCGGGCGGGTCGGTGGCTTTGACGGTTTCCGGGGGGCGTCCCGGTAGTCCAGTGTCCTTCCGTGCCGGGCCGGTCCCTCAAGGGCGCTCCTTCGTCGCGTCGCTTCGCGATGGCCTTCGGCCCCCCTTGACCGACCGTCCCGTCCCGGAACAACACAAGACTTCCGGGATCCCCCCGGGGGATGGCCGGGGGTGAGAGTCCGAGGGGCGGCCTTGTTGGTATGGCCCGTCTGGGGCTTTGAGGCGCGTCAGATCGCTACACAGTCGCTCTCGGCTTAGCGTCCGGCCCCCGTCTGTGGCCCTCGCCGGACACAAGCCGCCCAGGAGCAGTATTTGCCCCTGTCGCGACGCGACTGCGGCCTGCCTGTGGCCGTTGCCGTTCGTAAGCCGCCTATGACCTCTATTTGCCCCTGTGGCGACGCGACTGCGGGCCGGATCCCTCCACGGCCGTCATGCGGTCCCTTTTGTGCCGGTTTGGCGACCATCTGAGGGTCAAAGGATCAGTTCTCCGTCGCTATGGACGAAGGGATCGTCGCTGGACGACATCAGGCACCTTCCGGACCGTGTGCGGCTTATGTCCAGCCCCAGACGGCCGCCGGACGCTGAGCCGAGAGCGACTGTGTAGCGATCCGGTGCGCCTCAACGCCCCGGACGGGCACTGCCGACCAGGCCGTCCCTCCGCGTCCATCCCCCCGGCCATCC
>NZ_JAGGOT010000073.1 GCF_018614195.1 Streptomyces sp. ISL-43 | reverse complement strand
CCGCACCGGTTAAAGAACAAGCTAGGGGATCTCGGCCCTGCGGACGAGGCGGCCTAGGGGGTTACCGTCCCGTGACGCGGCGGTGAGAGGGTGTCCGCGCAGGTACGCACGGGGGAAAGGCACTTCATGGACTCAGGGGAGAGCCCGGGCACGAGCACCGGCGACAGCGCCGCGGGTCCACCGGGCGTACCCGGTGGCAGCTCCGGAGGCGACCCCGGCAGCGACCCCGACAGCGACCCCGGCGGGCCGGCCGCCGCGAAGACCCCGGCGCGGACAGCGGCCCCGCCCGCACGGCCCCGTACCGCCGTCGTCGCCGCGCTGATGCTGACCATGAGCCTCGTCGCCCTCGACGGCGCCATAGTCTCCACCGCCGTCCCGCAGATCGTCGGCGACCTCGGCGGCTTCGCCGTCTTCTCCTGGATCTTCTCCGGCTACATCCTGGCCGGCACCGTCACCCTGCCCGTCTACGGCAAGCTCTCCGACACCTACGGCCGCAAGCCCGTCCTGCTCCTCGGCATCAGCCTCTTCCTGATCGGCTCGCTGCTGTGCGCGGCCGCCTGGAACATGGCCGCCCTCATCGCCTTCCGGATCCTCCAGGGCCTCGGCGGCGGCGCACTGCAGGGCACCGTCCAGACCCTGGCCGCCGACCTCTACCCGCTGAAGGAACGGCCGCGCATCCAGGCCCGGATGTCCGCGGTGTGGGCCACCTCCGCACTGGCCGGCCCGGCGCTCGGCGGACTGATCGCCTCGTACGCCGACTGGCGCTGGGTCTTCCTGCTCAACCTGCCGCTGGCCGCCGGCGCCCTGTGGATCATCAACCGCCACCTGGTCGAGCCCACCCGGCCCCCCGGCCGCCGCGGCCCCGTCGACTGGGCGGGAGCGCTCGGCGTCTTCGCCTGCGGCGGACTGCTGCTCTTCGCACTGGTCCAGGGCGGGGTCACCTGGCCCTGGATGTCCGCGCCGTCACTGGGACTGCTGGGCGCCGCCGCGGCACTGGGCGTACTGGTCGTCCGGATCGAACGCCGGGCCGCGCAGCCGATCCTGCCCGGCTGGGTGTGGCGCCGGCGCACCATCGCCGCCGTCAACCTCGCCATGGCCGCGCTCGGCCTGCTGATGGTCGCCCCGATGGTGTTCATGCCGATGTACGCCCAGACCGTGCTCGGGCTCGGCCCCACCGGCGCCGGCCTGGTCACCTCGGCGATGACCCTGAGCTGGCCCATCAGCGCCGCCCTCGCCCAGCACGTCTACCGGCGCATCGGCTTCCGCAACACCGCCGCCACCGGGGTCGCACTGGCCGCCGTCGTCCTCTGCTCCTTCACCCTGCTCCCGTACCCCGCCCCGGTCTGGCAGCCCGCGCTGATCATGCTGCTGCTGGGCGGAGCCCTCGGCCTCTTCCAGCTGCCGCTGATCGTCGGGGTCCAGTCCACGGTGGGCTGGGAGGAACGCGGAACCACGACGGCCTCGGTGCTGTTCTGCCGCAATGTCGGCCAGAGCGTCGGAGCCGCGCTTCTGGGGGCCGTCGCCAACGCCACCATCGCCGGCAGGCTGGCGGACGCCCCGGTGCCCGGGCTGCCGACGCACCTGGACGACGTGGCCAAGGCCCTGGACCAGCCGCAACTGCTGTCGCCGGCCGCCGCGGAGCACCTGCGCCGGGCGGTGGCAGCCGCCGGGGACCACATCTTCGCCGGCGCGACGGTGGCGGCGGTGGCGGCGGCGGTGGTCCTGCTGCTGGTGGCGCCGCGGCGGTTCCCGGTGCTGCCGGAGCAGCGCGAGGGCTGAGGGGCGGGCTCGGGCGGGGGCCGGCGGGCGGGGCGACAGGCGGGGCGGCTTGTCATGGCCCGGCCGAGTGGGTAACCCTCTGTGGAGACACACTCCCGGGGGGACACCATGCTTTCCGCACTCTTCGCACTCGCGTTACTGGCAGCCCTGGCGGGCCCGATCGGCCGAAGGCTCGTACGCCACCCCGGCTTCGTCACCGGCCGCGACGGACGCCTCTCCACCTCCACCACCCTGGCCCTGGCCTGGACCGTGCTCCTGCTCTGGCTGCTGCTCACGACCCTCGCCTACGGGCTCACCGCGGGCGGCGGCACCGACTGGTTCCGGGGCGCCGACGGCCCCCTGTCCAACCTGACGACCGTCTACCTCCCGCTCCTCGGCGGCCCGTACACCGCCCTGATCGCGGCGAAGACGGTCGTCGGCATGCGGGTGGAGCACGGCAGCATGGCCAAACCCGCGCCGAAGGACACCAATCGGCGCCCGCTGCGCGACCTGATCGCCAACGACGGCGGGCGCACCGACCTGGTCGACCTCCAGTACGTCGC
Source organism: Streptomyces sp. ISL-43 (assembly GCF_018614195.1). GTDB lineage: Bacteria > Actinomycetota > Actinomycetes > Streptomycetales > Streptomycetaceae > Streptomyces. Next base: position 88,603 of record NZ_JAGGOT010000073.1, on the reverse strand, counting down.
GCTGAGCGCGGTCACCATGCTGTACGTGGTGGCGTTCTTCGTGGCGGACGTCGGAGGCGGGCTGCCGAAGCTGCCCACCGAGATGTGGGCGCTGACGGGGGCGCCGGCGGGCGCCTATCTCCTGAACAAGATGGCGGCGCGGGCCACTCCGGTGATCACGCGGGTCTCCGTGGCCGACGGCTTGCTGGTCGTGGAGGGCGGCGGCTTCGCAGACGACTCGCGGATCGAACTGGACGGCTCGGTCCTCGCGACCGCGGTCACCCCGACGGGGGCGCTGGAGGCGCCCCTTCCCGCGCCTGCTCCGGCCGCCTTCACCGTGGTGGTCACGACCCGCGGCCTCCGCAGCGACCCGTCCCGGTACGCTCCCGCGGCCTGACCCCGCCCCGCGCCACGTGCGAGCCGATGCCGGGCAAATTCAGCCCCGCCGGCGATGAGGCGCGGCCATGGCGTCGCGGCCGGAGGCGGGCTCGCGGGCACGGGCCGGCGTGGGCGGTCAGCCCTCCGCCGGGGCGCGGCCCGTCAGGGCGGCGAGGCTGGAGCGGACGTGGTTCATGTGGGCCCGCATCTCGTCCTGCGACTCCGCGTGTTCGCGCAGGATCCGGTCCGTCTCCCGCCCGACCCGTTCCTCCGCCACCCGCGCCTCGGCGATCAGCTCCGCGCCCCGCGCCTCCGCGTCCTCCTGACCGTGCCGCGCCGCCTCCTGCGCCTGCGCGAGCGCCCGCTTCGCCTCCGCCAGCCGGGACTCCGTATACCGCTCCAGCTCGGCGTGGCGGGACTCCAGCTCCGCATCCCGCACCGCCAGCTCCCGCTCCGAGGCGTCCCAGCGCTCCGCGTGCTCCTGCTCCCGCTCCGCGAGCAGCGCCTCCGCCCGGCGCGCCATCTCCGCCAGCCCCGCCTGCGCCTCCGACCGCCACTCCGCCGCGCCGTCCCGCGCCTCCGCCCGCGTGTCGTCCGCCTCCCGGCTCGCCCGCAACAGCCCCTGCCGGGCCCGGACCTCGGTCTGCTCGCGCACCGCCTCCGCGTCGGTGCGCGCCAGTTGCGCCACCCGGTCGGCGTACGCCTCCGCGGCGCCCGCCGCCTCCAGGGCGTCCGCCCGCGCGTCCGCCCGTAGCGTCTCGGCCTCCTCCTGGGCCAGCAGCAGGATCCGGCGGGCGCGCTCGCTCAGCTCGTCGTACGTCTGCGGGGCCAGTCCGGAAACCTCCGCGCGCAGCCGCTCCGCCTCCGCCTCCATCCGCTTGGCCAGCACGGTCAGCCGGGCCACCCGCTCCCAGGCCTCGTCCCGGCTCCCCGACAGCCGCGCGAGATACCGGTCCACCTCTTCCATCCGGTAGCCGCGGCCGCGCACGGTCGTAAAGGGTGCACTCATGCTGGAAGCGCCTCTCTCGCGGGGATTCCTGTCAAGGATGCGTCATTTGCTCCCAGAAGCCCGAATGGCCGGGCCGGAACCCCGTTCAAGGGTCCCGACCCGGCCACACGCGACCATCGCCGATCAAGGCGGTTCAAGGGCGGATTACAGCAGTCCGTCCCACATCTGCTCCAGCAGCACCGACCACCAGTTCTCCGGCGACGCCAGTGCCGCACTGTCCAGCCCGGCCAGATTCGCCTGGAAATCGCCGGTCCAGCGGCCCGCCTGCTCCGGCGTCAGATGCTGTCGCATCCGCCACATGTGACCGAGCATCGCCAACGACCGCACGAACTGCGGCAGCGAGGAGTTCACGAACTGCGGAGGCACCGGAGCGCCCCCCGGACCGGCCTCCACCGGCACCGCCACGATGTGCGCCGTCCCGTACTGCACGCACAGCGCCTTGCCGAAGTCGCTGCCCACGACCAGGTACGAGCCCGCGTCCGAAGCCGGCTGCACCTGGCGCTGCGCCGCCAGCTCGGCCAGCGTCGGCAGGGGAGCACCCGGTACCGCCTGCGCCCAGAAGAACGGCCCGAAATCGACCGGCAGACCCGACCACATCAGCGTCTGCGCCACGATCTCCGGCACACCCTGCCGGGACACCGCGCGCTGCTCGAAGCGGAACACGCCCTGCGGCCCGAACGCCCCCGCCAGCTCCTGCGCGATCGCGTCCAGCGGGATCGCCGGCTGCAGCGGCACCTGCGGCAGCGGCGCGCGCACCGGCGCGGGTCGCGCCGGGCCGTCCGCGACCTGGTGCAGCTCGCCCTGATGGGTCAGCAGGTGCCGCATGCCCTGCTGCCGGCCCGCGTGGTCCGTCCCGTACGGGGCCACGCTCGTGATCCGGACCTGCGGCCACGTCTCCCGGATCATGCGGGCGCAGTAGCCGCCGGGCAGCTCGCACGACGCCAGCTCCGTGTGCAGCTCCAGCACCTGCTGCGGCGGCACGTTCATCGCCCGCAGCTCGTACAGGATCTGCCACTCCGGGTGCGGGGTGCCGGGCGCGGAGCGGCGGATGAGCTGCTGCTCGGAGCCGTCGGGCGCGCGGTAGCGCAAGACGGCCTGGTAGCCGGGTCCGACCGTGGGCACGCCCATGTCCTGCGGCGCGGGTAGGGGCGTCTGCGGCGCGGGACCGGGGCCCTGCGGCGCGGGACCGGGCGGGCCGGGCGGCGCGGGCGGCTGCCCGGTGACCGCGGGACCGGCCAGCATCGTGGCGGCATGGTCCAGCCCGCCGCCGGGCGTGCCCGGAGCGCCGGGCGCCCCGGGGGGACCGGGCGGCTGCGGTACGCCGGGACCCGCGAGCATCGTGGCCGCGTGGTGCGCGCCGGCGCCGGGCACACCGGGCGGACCGGGGGGCGCGGGCTGCTGCCCGGCGCCCGGAACTCCGGGGGGACCGGGAGGAGCGGGCTGCTGCGGTCCACCGGGGCTCGCCAGCATGGTGGCGGCGTACGCGGCTCCGCGCCCGCCGGACCCGCCGGGCACCCCGGGCGGGCCGGGAGGCGCGGGCGGCTGCCCGGTGACCGCGGGACCGGCCAGCATCGTCGCGGCATGGTCCAGCCCGCCGCCGGGCGTGCCCGGAGCGCCGGGGGGACCGGGAGGAGCGGGCTGCTGCGGTCCACCGGGGCTCGCCAGCATGGTGGCGGCGTAGGACGGGGACTGCGAACCGGAGCCCGGAGCGCCGGGCGGACCCGGCGGCGTCACGGGACCGGGGGCTGCAGGCCGGTTGATCCGGGCCTTGCTCGTCGGCGCGTCGGCGATGTCACCCGAAGCCGGGCCGGAGCCCGCACCGGAACCGGGGCCCGGGCCGGGGCCCGGGCCGGACGGTCCCGCGTTCAGGTCCAGCGCGGGCGCGACGGCGGTCTTCGGCAGCTCGCTTCCCCTCGGCATCAGCGTCGTCCGCGCCTCCGGGCCCGGCCCGGACGGCGCCGGGGCGTCCTCCAGGTCCGACCCGGACAGCGGCGGCGCGAACACCGTCGCCGGCAACGGCACGGACACCGAGTCCGCACCGGGGTTCACATCGGTCCCGGCCCACGGCGTGGCCCCGGCCGGGACCCCGTCGTTGGCGGTCGGCTCGTACGGAACCTCGCCCCCGCGCCGCAACGGCACCGGCACCGGCTCCGCGGCCACAGCCGGCCCGGAAGCAGCGGGAGCGGCCGGATCCACCGCGGGAGCCGAAGCAGCCGGAGCAACCGGATCGGCCGGCGAAACCTGCGCGGCCTGCGCGGTCTGCGCCACCGGCGCCGCCGGAATCCCCGCCCGGTCCGCCGCCTCCTGCAGCCACTCCGGCGGACTCAGCATGAAGGAGGTCTGCTCCGAGTCGATGCGCGGCACCGGCACCGAAGCCTCGGCCGGCGCGGCCGAAGCCCCGTACTCCTCCTCGTAGCGGCGGATCACCTCACCCACCGGCAGTCCGGGCCACAGCGTCACCTCACCGCTGTCCCGCGCGATGACCAGCCGCTGGCGGCCCGCACCGGACACCGGCCCGGCCGCGCGGTCCTCGGCCCACACCACGAAACCGAGTCCGAACTCCCGTACCCGCACCTCGCGGTGCTGGTACGCGGGCACGTCCCCGTTGATCCATTCCTCGGCGCGCTCCTGCGCCTGCGCAAACGTCACCATCGAGCCGTCACCCCTCCACCGGCGCCGAAGCCGGCGCGGCACCCGTCACGGGAACCGCACGCGCGAATCCGCCGTCCACCATCAGACCGGCCACCGTTTCCAGCTCCGGTGGATTGCCCGCCAGCCGCTCCAGGAAGGCATCGAAATCCGTACCGCACGGCAGCAGCAACCGCTCCACGCGCTCCTGCACGGACCAGCCGTCCCGGTCGCGCGCGTCGTCGTACGGAGAGAACCAGACCGAGCCGAGCGACTCGCCCCGCACCTTCACCGCGACGAGACCGCCCTGCGCGAAGGCCACGCACAGGTAGTCCTTCGTCAGGTGGTCCCGCAGACACTTGTTGACGTAGACGAGGTCGTTGACCGCCGCCTCCTCGCGCACCGTGAAGAACGGCTGGTCCACCAGCAGGCCCAGCGCCACGTCCAGCCCCGCGCCGACCGGCGCGCAGCCGCCCGCCGCCTTCAGGAACGAGCGGTACGCCTCCGGGAGCCGGAAGCCGAGGTCCTCCTCGACGCCCTGCACCTGCGCCTCGGACACCGAGACCACCGACTTCGGCAGCCCCAGGTGCACCGGGCGCACTTCCTGCAGGGGCCGCGTCCCGCGCTTCTCGTGGTCCACCGCCGCCGTCGCCAGCCCCGCGTGGTGCCGCAGCAGCGCCTTCACCTCGACCGGGACCAGCTCCATCCGGCGCGTGCCGGACACGTGGTGCCAGGTCCAGCCGTGCGGGGTCGCCACCGGGCCGACCGTGTCCCACAGTTCGTGGCCGGTCGCCAGCATGGCGGCGTTCGCGGACACGCAGTCCGTGAGGCGCAGCTCGTCCACGCCGAAGCCCTCCGGCGGTTCGGCGATCTCCACCGCCGCCCGCGCGTAGGGCGCGAAATCGGGATGCCCGTTCGCGTCGATGCGGACCCCGTGAGGATGGCGCGCTGCCCGGACGGGGTCCGGGAAATGCACGACCTGCCCCGAATAAGCGGCGTTGGGTGGCGCGGCCTGCTGCCCGAGCCGACCTGTCGTCATGGCGGTAGCCCCCTGCTGGATCTGGCTGGTTCACCACAGCCTATGTGCTCCGGCAAGGGCGTCACCCGCTCACGAGCGGGGCACCGGCGCGACAGCCGGGAAGATCCGAATTGATACGAATATTCGACCCCGCTTCCACATGTCAGCGGACATTTGACAGGCTGTCCCCGCAGCACGGGGGCGTGCGCGACAGCGGTTCACCGCCGCAGCCACGGGAGGGAGAGCGCAACCATGCAGAACACGGCCACCCGCACAGACGCGGCCGACGCCGCGTCAGGACCTCTGGGACCCCTGGGATCCCACGGACCCGCCGGCGCCTCGGGCCCCACAGGTCCCACGGGAAACGGCGCCCCGGCGACCGTCCCGACGCAGGGCCACGGCTCCGGCCACACCGCCGCACCCGACACGGACAACGCCGCCGCGAACGGCCCCGCAGCCGACCCCGCCCACGGCGGCGGCCCCGGCCCCGGCGACCCCCGCCTGCGCTGGAGCAGCGACGACGGCCGCCCCACCGTGCCCACCCTCCGCTTCCGCCGCGACGGCATCCTCCCCACCGTCGCCGCCGCCCTCTCCGTACGCGGCGAAACCCTCACCGGCACCGCCGGCAAGGCCGACCAGCCCCCCGCACTGCACCCCCTCGTCCAGGACTTCCTGGACACCCTCACCAGCGGCCAGCGCGAACGGTTCACCGGCCGGTGTCCGGAGGCGCTCCTTCTCTCCCGGCACCTCGCCGCCGTCGAGAGCTCCCGCAGCAAACGCGCCTCGCGCAAGCCCCTCACCCCCAGCGAGGCCCGGCGCTCCCTCAAGCACTCCAAGATCACCGCCCGCCGCATCCGCGAGGACGGCGACCCCCTCCACGGCACCTACGCGCCCCCCTGCCGCTCCTGCGAGGCCCTCCTCGCCCACTTCGGCGTACGCCCCGTCGACCTCACCCACCCCGAGTAGCCGCCATGACCACCGCATCCGCTTCCTACGACCGCTCCTCGGCGGCCCGCTTCCCCGTCGCCGTGGACTCCGCCCTGCGCACCGCCGGATGGGAGCCGGGCCGCTGGGACATCAAGCAGGCCGAGTACTGGGCCGACGCACTGCGCGACCACACCACCCCCGCCGGACACCGCCACACCGTCTTCCCCGCGGCCGTCGAAACCTGGGCGGAATTCGGAAACCTCACGATCACCGCCCCCGGCCCCGGCCGCCAGATCGCCCCGACCTCCATACGGCTGGACCCCCTCACGGGCCTCCACCTCGCCCGCACCTTCGCCGACCTCGGGCGCGCCCTCTCCACCCAGCTCTGCCCCCTCGGCGTCGAGGCCGACGGGACCTCCCACCTCGCCCTCGACCGCGAGGGACGCATCTACTGCGTCGACCACACCGGTGACTGGTACCTCGGCGCGAACCTCGACGAGGCCCTCACCCTCCTCCTGACCGGCCTCCAGCCGACCCGCCTGACGACCTAAGCCGCCAGCTCCGGAAGCCGCTCCCCGGCCACGGGGTAGCGGCCCTCCTCCAGCCGGAAGAGGTACGCCCGCAGGTCCCCGGCGAGCCCGCCCGCCAGGTAGGCGCGGAAGTGGCGCGCCCCGGCGGCCGCGTCGCGGTCGGCGCGGTGGACGCTCCCCTCGTACTCCGCCAGCGTGGCCGCCAGGTGCTCCTCGACCCGCCCCCGCTCGGCCCACCACCGCCGCACCGCGGCCGGGGTCCACCACAGGTCGCCGTCGCAGGCGTACTCCTGGAACGGCTCCTCGTCGGCCGCGTCCACGACCTGGCGGACCTCCCCCGGATCGCGGGGCTGCCGGAACACGTATTCGAGGCAGTGCTCACTGCTCGCCGCGTACATCACGTTGTCCGGCGCGTTCAGCCGCCCGGTCCAGCACGTGTCGGTCTCACCCGTGTAGAAGGGGCCCGGCACGTTCAGCCAGAGCCGCTTCTCCCACCGCCCCTGGAACAGCTTGCGGTCCTCGCCCGTCAGCTCGGCCACCGGATCCCAGCCCACCGTCATCCCCACTTCCCCCTGTCCGCCCGCTTCACAGCCCCGGAACCCGCTCCCCTGCCTCGGGGTAACGGCCCTCCTCCAGCCGGAAAAGATACGCCCGCAGATCACCGGCCAGGCCGCCCGCCAGATACTGCCGGTAATCCCGCACGCCGGCAGCCGCGTCCAGGCTCTGCGCATCGGACCACTTCGCGAATTGGGCGGACGCCGCCGCGAGATCCTCATCGACCCGCCCCCGGTCACCCCACCACTCCCGCACCAGCCCCGGCGTCCACCGCGCGTCCCCGTCGCACGCGTAACCGGCGGTCACCTCGACAGTGGCGGCCCGGGCCAGCGCCCGCGCCTCCGCCGGATTCCGCGGCTGCCGGAACACGTACTCGGTGAAGTGCTCGCCCTCGTACAACACGTTGTCCGGCGCCTCGATCCGTCCGGTCCGGCAGGTGTCGTTGTCACGCGTGTAGAACGGCCCCGGCACGTTGTTCCAGAGCCGCGCCTCCCAGTACGGACAGTGCGTCCCGTAAGCCCCGAAAGCACCCCGCTCCTCGTCCGTCAGCCCCGCCACCGGATCCCAGGCCGTCCCCGCTACCCCCGCCCGCCCGGCAGCACCGCCGAGACCTTGAACCCGCCCTCGTCCGTCGGTCCGGACACGAACACCCCGCCCAGGCCGAGCACCCGCTCCCGCATCCCGACCAGCCCGTTCCCGCCGCTCGGCAACCCCGGCTCGGCCGCCTTGCCGTCACAGGGCCCGTTCTCCACCTGCATGGCCACCTCACCGTCCCGGTGCGCCAGCCGTACGACGACCCGCGCGCCCGGAGCGTGCTTGTGGCAGTTGGTCAGCGCCTCCTGCACCACCCGGTACGCCGTCTGCTCGACCTCCGCCGCGTAGGAGTCCCCCGCACCCCTCACATCCAGCTCCACGGCCATCCCGGCCGCCCGCGACTGCCCGACCAGCGCCTCCAACTCCCCGAGCGTCGGCCCGTCCTCCAGACTCCCCGCCAGGCCCAGCGCCGGCGCTACGGGCACGGACGCCGGCTTCGGCTTCGGCGCCTCGGCCCGCAGCACCCCGAGCATCTCCCGGAGCTCCGTCAGTGCCTGGCGGCCCATGTCCCCCACCAGCGCGGCGTTCTTCACGGCCTTCCCCGGGTCCTTCAGGGCGATCGCCTGCAGGGCCGCCGCGTGCACCACCATGAGCGACACCCGGTGGGCCACCACGTCGTGCATCTCCCGCGCGATCCGGGTCCGTTCCTCCGTACGGGCCCACTCGGCCCGCTCCTCCGCCCGGTCCGCGAGCAGCGACAGCTCCCGCTCGAGGGAGTCCGCGCGTTCCTGCAGGCTCTCCATGAGCCGCCTGCGGGCCCCTATGTACAGACCGAACAGCACTGGCGGCACGGTCAGCGCCACCGCCACGAACACGGACAGCAGGACGACGAGCGTGCTCCCGGCCTCCGCGTCCCCGCGGGTGCGCATGTACATCACGACGAAGGTCGCGGCCAACGACATCGAGGTGAGGACGGCGGTGATCCGCCGGGGCACCTCGGAGGTGGCCAGCGTGTACAGCCCGACCACGCCGAGCAGGAATCCGATCGCGGCGGGCGACACGGCGATCCCGACCAGCACCACGGCGATCGGCCAGCGCCGCCGCAGCGTGAGCGCGGCCCCCACCACGAATCCGAACAGCACCCCGGCGGGGACCGGGATCCCGGCCTCGTGCGCGAATCCGATCCCTTCCCACGCGCACTCGACGGCGGACACCCCGCCGAGCACCACGTCCCCCACGGCATCCCGCCGCCGCGCCCACCACAAAGGCGGCCCAGCGCGGCCTTCCACATCCCCCGTACTGGTCATGCGGACCAGCGTACGCAGAGCCCCCGGCACAAGGGCGACCGTAATTCCCGCAAACCGCTGGTAATCGCACGTACGGACGATCAGCCCGGCACCCAGGGCCGGAATCCCGCATTCCGGACGGCATGGGCGACAACGTGGCCGACACGCACCGGGGTTGCCCGACGGTGCGTGCCCTCAAGGGCTCCGATTTGTACCGTCGCACCGAAGGCGCCTGGTGCGGCATAGTAGGAGCCGTCGAACCAACCATGAGGACGTAATGTCTGATTTGGTTGATATGTAATCCCCTGTGGTGTAATTGGCAGCACTGAGGCTTTTGGTGCCTTATGTTCGGGTTCGAGTCCTGACAGGGGAGCTCCGCACGCTCGGGTCCTGACCATTTCGGTCGGGACCCGGCCTCGTTTCCGGGGCCCGGCCCACCGGTATCCTTCACGGGTCCACCACCCGAAGCCGAAGGGCACACCCGTGAGCGCCAACCGCCCGGCAGCCGTCGTCGTACTCGCAGCGGGTGAAGGCACCCGCATGAAGTCGGCCACACCCAAGGTTCTGCACGAGATCAGCGGGCGCTCGCTCGTCGGTCACGTCGTCGCCGCCTCCCGCGAACTGGACCCCGCGCACCTCGTCGTCGTCGTCGGGCACGCCCGCGAGCAGGTCACCGCGCACCTCGCCGCCATCGACGCCGACGTCCGCACCGCGGTCCAGTACGAGCAGAACGGCACCGGGCACGCCGTCCGGATGGCCCTCGAAGAGCTCGGCGACCGGCCGGCCGGGACCGTGGTCGTCGTCTGCGGCGACACCCCGCTGCTGACCGGCGAGACCCTGGCCGCGCTGACCGCGACGCACGAGGCCGACGGCAACGCCGTCACCGTGCTGACCGCCGAGGTGCCGGACTCCACCGGCTACGGCCGCATCGTCCGCGACGAGGTCACCGGCGCGGTCACCGCCATCGTGGAGCACAAGGACGCCACCGACGCCCAGCGCGCGATCCGCGAGATCAACTCCGGGGTGTTCGCCTTCGACGGCGCCCTGCTCGCGGACGCGCTCGGCAAGGTCCGCACCGACAACAGCCAGGGCGAGGAGTACCTCACCGACGTGCTCGGCATCCTGCGCGAGGCCGGCCACCGCGTCGGCGCGGCCGTGGGCGCGGACCACCGGCAGATCCTCGGGATCAACAACCGGGTCCAGCTCGCCGAGGCCCGCGCGCTGCTGAACGCGCGCCTGTTGGAGAGCGCCATGCTCGCCGGCGTGACGATCGTCGACCCGGCGAGCACGCTCGTCGACGTGACGGTGACTTTCGGCCAAGACGCGATCGTCCACCCCGGCACCCAGCTCCTCGGCACGACGCACATCGCCGAGGAGGCCGAGGTCGGCCCCAACACCCGCCTGAAGGACACGTACGTCGGTGCGCGCGCCCGGGTGGACAACACCGTGGCGGACACCGCCGTCGTCGGCGAGTCGGCGACCGTCGGCCCCTTCGCGTACCTGCGTCCGGGCACGAACCTGGGCGCCAAGGCCAAGGCCGGCACGTACGTGGAGATGAAGAACGCCACGATCGGCGAGGGCACCAAGGTCCCGCACCTCTCGTACGTCGGCGACGCGACGATCGGCGAGTACACGAACATCGGCGCGGCCAGCGTGTTCGTGAACTACGACGGTGAGCACAAGCACCACACGACCGTCGGCTCACACTGCAAGACGGGTTCGGACAACATGTTTGTGGCTCCCGTCACCATCGGGGACGGCGCCTACACGGCCGCCGGGTCCGTGATCACGAAGGACGTGCCGCCCGGCGCACTGGCCGTGGCCCGTGGCCAGCAGCGGAATATCGAGGGCTGGGTGGCCCGCAAGCGTCCGGGAAGTGCCGCCGCTACAGCGGCTCAGTCGGCGGTCGACGAGGACTCCGGCGAACGCTGAGGTGAACTGACCGGAAACGGCTACGCCCGAGACGGCGTACCGTGATAGGTGCACGCAATTCGGCTGGCTCACCGTGTGCGGGACGGACGCACATGGGGGCGAGCAGCTTTCCCACGTCTGAGGAGACAGTGCTGTGACCGGGATCAAGACGACCGGCGAGAAGAAGCTGATGCTCTTCTCCGGCCGCGCCCACCCCGAGCTGGCCGAGGAGGTCGCGCACCAGCTCGGTGTCGGCCTCGTGCCGACCAAGGCTTTCGACTTCGCGAACGGCGAGATCTACGTCCGCTTCCAGGAGTCTGCTCGTGGCGCGGACTGCTTCCTGATCCAGAGCCACACGGCTCCGATCAACAAGTGGATCATGGAGCAGCTGATCATGATCGACGCGCTCAAGCGCGCGTCGGCACGCTCCATCACCGTGATCGTCCCGTCCTACGGGTACGCCCGCCAGGACAAGAAGCACAAGGGTCGCGAGCCGATCTCGGCCCGTCTGGTCGCGGACCTGCTGAAGACCGCCGGTGCGGACCGCATCCTGACGGTCGATCTGCACACGGACCAGATCCAGGGCTTCTTCGACGGCCCGGTCGACCACCTTTCGGCCCTGTCGGTCCTCGCGGACTACGTCGGCGCCAAGGTCGACCGCTCGAAGCTGACGATCGTCTCCCCGGACGCCGGCCGCGTGCGCGTGGCCGACCGCTGGTGCGACCGCCTGGACGCGCCGCTGGCCATCGTGCACAAGCGCCGTGACAAGGACGTCGCCAACCAGGTGACCGTCCACGAGGTCGTCGGTGAGGTCAAGGGCCGCGTCTGCGTCCTGGTCGACGACATGATCGACACAGGTGGCACCATCTGCGCCGCCGCCGACGCGCTCTTCGCGCACGGCGCGGAGGACGTCATCGTGACGGCCACGCACGGCATCCTGTCGGGCCCTGCGGCCGACCGCCTGAAGAACTCCAAGGTCAGCGAGTTCGTGTTCACGAACACCCTGCCGGACCCGTCCGACCTGGAGCTCGACAAGATCACGGTGCTCTCGATCGCCCCGATGATCGCCCGCGCGGTGCGCGAGGTCTTCGAGGACGGCTCGGTCACCAGCCTCTTCGAAGAGCAGCAGTAGCAGACGCGGTAGCGCGCTAGATCCTTTTTGGGTACGGCCTCCCCGCCGGGTACACTCCATGAGTTGCTCGGCGAGGGAGGCCGTACCCGTTTTCACGGGTGTGGATGCTCCGTTATCGACGCGCTCTTCGTAGCAGGCCGTGTTCCGGCCGGGTGACTGTCGTCCATTTTTCCGTCACCCCACGAGGAGTGAGCATGTCCGAGATCAAGCTTGCCGCGCAGGTCCGCGAAAACTTCGGCAAGGGCTCCGCCCGCCAGGCGCGTCGTGACGCCCTGACCCCCGCGGTCATCTACGGCCACGGCACCGCCCCGAAGCACGTCAACGTCGACGCCCACGCCCTGCAGCTGGCGCTTCGCACCCCGAACGTCCTGCTCTCCCTGGACATCGCGGGCGGCGGCACCGAGCTGGTCATCCCGAAGGCCGTGCAGAAGCACCCCCTGAAGCGCTCGATCTCCCACGTCGACTTCCTGATCGTCAAGAAGGGCGAGAAGGTCACCGTCGACGTCGCGATCGTCACCGAGGGCGAGCTGGCCGCGGGCGGCAACATGCTGGAGACCCTCCAGAACACCATCTCCGTCGAGGCCGAGGCCACCCACATCCCGACCGAGGTCACCGTCTCGATCGCGGGCCTCGAGGCCGGTACCACCATCCACGCCAAGGACCTGGTCCTCCCGGCGGGCACCACCCTGGCCGTCGACGGCGACATCGCCGTCCTGCAGGTCATCGGTGCGCAGGCGGAGGAGCCGGCCGCCGACGCTGCGGGCACCGAGGCCTGAGCCTCACCTCTCCCCCTCAGCACTTGCTGAACGACCGCCGTCCGGCTCCACTGGAGCGGGACGGCGGTCGTCTTCGTATAAGGAGCTTTTGATGTCGGACGACGCGGCGCCCTGGCTGATCGTGGGCCTCGGGAATCCGGGGGCGGAGTACGCGGGCAACCGCCACAACATCGGTTTCATGGTGGCCGACCTGCTGGCGGAGCGGATGCGCGGCAAGTTCAAGGCGCACAAGGCCCGCGCGCAGGTGGTCGAGGGCCGCATGGGTCCGCCGGGGCCGGCGAACCGGCGGGTGGTGCTGGCCAAGCCCATGTCCTTCATGAACCTGTCCGGCGGTCCGGTGACGGCGCTCAGGGACTTCTACAAGGTGCCGCTGGAGCGGATCGTGGCGGTCCACGACGAGCTGGACATCGACTATCCGACGCTGCGCCTGAAGCTGGGCGGCGGGGACAACGGCCACAACGGTCTGAAGTCGATGACGAAGGCCATGGGCCCGGACTACCACCGGGTCCGCTGCGGCATCGGGCGCCCGCCCGGCCGGATGCAGGTCGCGGACTTCGTGCTGAAGGACTTCTCCTCTACGGAGCGCAAGGAGCTGGACTGGTTCGTGGACCGGTCGGCGGACGCCGTGGAGTGCCTGATCCAGGAAGGTCTGGAGCGCGCGCAGTCCACGTACAACAGCTGACGCGGCCAACAGCCGACGCGGCCAACAGCCGACGAGAGAGGGGCCCGCGCACCGTCCGGTGCGCGGGCCCCTCTCTCGTGTGGCGCGGGGACTCAGCCGGTGTTGCGCAGGCCGGCGGCGACGCCGTTGACGGTGAGGAGGAGGGCCCGGGACAGGATCGGGTCGGCTTCCTCGCCGCGGTCGGCGGCGGCGCGCTGGCGGGCCAGCAGGGACACCTGGAGGTAGGAGATCGGGTCCAGGTAGGCGTCGCGGACCGAGAAGGTCTGCTGGAGGACCGGGTTGGAGTCGAGGAGCTTCTCGCCGCCGGTGATGCGCAGGACTTCGCGGACGGTGAGCTCGTGCTCGGCTTCGATGCGGGTGAAGACGTGCTTGAGCTCGTCGGGCACGAGGGTGTCGACGTAGTGGCGGGCGATCCGCAGGTCGGTCTTGGCCAGCGTCATCTCGACGTTGGACAGGAAGTTGCGGAAGAAGTGCCAGCGCTCGCCCATCTCGGCGAGGGCGCCGCCCTGGCCGGCCTCGCGCAGGGCCTTGAGGCCGGAGCCGACGCCGTACCAGCCGGGGACGATCTGGCGGGACTGGGTCCAGCCGAAGACCCACGGGATGGCGCGCAGGCCGTCGAGGCCGGCGCCCGAGTCGGGGCGGCGCGAGGGGCGCGAGCCCAGGTGCAGGTCGGCGAGCTGGTCGACGGGGGTGGCGGCGAAGAAGTACGCGGGCAGGTCGGGGTCTTCGACGAGCTCGCGGTACGCGGCGTGCGCGGCGTCGGAGACGGTGTCCATGGCCGCGTCCCAGCGGGCGAGGTCCTCGTCGGACTGGCGCGGTGCCGTGTGGAGCGCGGAGGCCTGGAGGGTGGCCGCGACGGTCAGTTCCAGGTTCTCGCGGGCCAGGGAGGGGACGAGGTACTTGTCGGAGATGACCTCGCCCTGCTCGGTGACCTTGATCTCGCCTTCGAGGGTGCCCCAGGGCTGCGCGAGGATCGCGTCGTGGGAGGGGCCGCCGCCTCGGCCCACGGTGCCGCCGCGGCCGTGGAAGAGGCGCAGGCGGACGCCGTAGCGGTGGGCCACGTCGCGGAGCCGGCGCTGGGCGCGGTGGATCTCCCACTGGCTGGTGGTGATGCCGCCGAACTTGGAGGAGTCGGAGTAGCCGAGCATGACCTCCTGGACGTCGCCGCGCAGGGAGACCAGGCGCCGGTACGAGGGGTCGGCGAGCATCTCGTCGAGGATGACGTCGGCGGCCTTGAGCTCGTCGGTGGTCTCCAGGAGCGGGACGATGCCGATCTTGGCCCAGCCGCCGTGGAGGTCGATGAGTCCGGCCTCGCGGGCGAGGACGGCCGCGGCGAAGACGTCGTCGGCGCCCTGGCACATCGAGATGATGTAGGACTCGATGACCTCGGGGCCGAACTTCTCGAAGGCGTCCTTGATGGCGCCGAAGACGCCGAGGGTCTTCTGTCCGGCGGCGTCGAGGGGGGCCGGGGTGGGCGCCAGCGGGCGGCGGGAGCGGAGCTCCTTGGCGAGCAGCTTGCCGCGGTAGTCGCGGGGCATGTCGGCGTAGCGCCAGGATTCCTCGCCGAGCCGGTCGAAGAGCTGCCCGAGTGCGTGGTGGTGGGCGTCCGCGTGCTCGCGTACGTCCATGGTGGCGAGCTGGAGGCCGAAGGCGGCCAGGGTGCGGATGGTGCGGTCCATGCGGCCGTCGGCGAAGAGGGCGCCGCGGTGTTCGCGCAGGGAGGTCTGGATGAGGGTGAGGTCGGTGAGCAGCTCGGCGGTGCCGAGGTAGTCGCGGCCTTCCTCGTGGGGGGTGCCCTTGGCGAGGCGTTCGCGGGTGTTGACGAGCTTCTGGCGGACGCAGGTGGCCTTGAGGCGGTAGGGCTCTTCGGCGTTGAGCCGCTTGTAGCGGGGGCTGATCTCGGGGAGGCGCTCCAGGTCGGCCTGGAGGGAGGCGAGGAGCTCCTCGGTGACGCCGGTGTAGCGGATGGAGTTCGACAGCAGGCCGCGCAGGAAGTCGATGAGTTCGAGGGCGTCGCTGATGCCGTGCTCGTGCTGGAGGATCAGCACGTCCCGGGTGACGTCGGGGGTGACGTTGGGGTTGCCGTCGCGGTCGCCGCCGATCCAGGTGCCGAAGGTGAGGGGGCGGGTGCCGGCGGGGATCTCGATGCCTACGCGCTGGAGCTCGGCGGCGAGGTCTTCGAGGACGTCGCCGACGGCGCCGGCGTGCAGCTCGTCGAGGTAGTAGATGGCGTTGCGGGCCTCGTCGGCGGGCTCGGGGCGGACCACGCGCAGCTCGTCGGTCTGCCAGACGAGGTCGATGTTCTCGGCGAGCCGCAGGTCGTGGCGGCGGCGTTCGCCGGCGCCCGCGACGGGCTCTTCGAGGAGTGCGGCGATGCGGCGGAGCTTGTTGAGGACGCTGCGGCGGGCCGCTTCGGTGGGGTGCGCGGTGAAGACGGGGCGGACGTTGAGGTTCTTGACCGTCTGGCGCAGGTGCTCGGGGTCGGCGTCCTTGAGCATGTCGGCCGTGCGGGCCAGCAGGCCGCCTTCGGCGGCGCGGTGGGCGCGCAGCTCCTTGCCTCGGTGCACCTGCTCGGTGACGTTGGCGAGGTGGAAGTAGGTGGAGAAGGCGCGCACGAGCTTGGCCGCGGTCTCCAGGTCGGTGTCGCCGAGCAGCGCGGCGGCGGCGATGCCGTCGGTGCGGGTGAGGGCTCGGACGCGTTCGACCAGGTCGAGGAGATCCTGGCCC
Source organism: Streptomyces sp. ISL-43 (assembly GCF_018614195.1). Lineage (GTDB taxonomy): Bacteria > Actinomycetota > Actinomycetes > Streptomycetales > Streptomycetaceae > Streptomyces. Next base: position 72,531 of record NZ_JAGGOT010000073.1, on the reverse strand, counting down.
TCCTGGCGTACGAGCGTCTCGCCGAGGAGGTCGCCGAGGCGGCGGATGTCCGCGCGCAGCTCGGCGTTGGCGGCGGCGCCGGCGGCGGTCGCGGCGTCGGCGGTGGTCGAGTGGGCCTGGTCGGCACTGCTCACAGGTGCGGCTCCTTGCAGTGTTTCGAGCGCTACTGGGAGGTGGGCTCCGGTTTGCGCGCGGAATGAGGCCCCTCCGGCTCTCCTCGCCGGCTACGGCTGGGAGGTGGCCGGGGAGGGATTCCCGCTGGTGCGCAGCTCGGGCTGCCCGTGCGGACCGCGCTGTCCGACGAGACCAGGATAGGTGGCCCGTCCTCGTGCCCCGGCCGGTGTGTCACCTGGCGGGACGGCCCGTGCCGGCGGTCGGGCCGGCGGACCCGTGCGCGCGGGGCGCGGGACACGGTGGCGGGCGCGCTCCTCTTGCCGCGTGCGGGACCTTTGCCATACTTACGTTGCCGTAGGTTACGCGTCCGTAGGGAGCGTGGCCGGACGGCGCGCCTGCCGACACCCTCACCCTCAGGGGACACCCATGACCATCAGTCCCGACGTGATCGAGGACGCCTCGGCGTCTTCCGACGCGTCCGTTCCGTCTGCGACCCTGGGCGGTGAGAGCAAGCGGTCCGTCGAGCAGATCGCGCTGCTGCTGTTCATCACCGTCCCCTTCCTCGCGCTGCTGGCCGCGATTCCGCTGGCCTGGGGCTGGGGGGTGAGCTGGTTGGACGTGGGCCTGATGGTGTTCATGTACTTCCTGGCCTGCCACGGCATCACGATCGGCTTCCACCGGTACTTCACGCACGGTTCCTTCAAGGCGAAGCGGCCGCTGCGGATCGCGCTGGCGATCATGGGGTCGATGGCGGTGGAGGGTCCGCTGGTGCGCTGGGTGGCCGATCACCGCAAGCACCACAAGTACTCCGACCACGAGGGCGACCCGCATTCGCCGTGGCGGTTCGGCGAGACGCTCCCGGCGCTGATGAAGGGCTTGTGGTGGGCGCACATCGGCTGGCTCTTCGACGAGGAGCAGACCGATCAGGCGAAGTACGCCCCGGACCTGATCAAGGATCCGGCGATCCGGCGGATCTCGCGCGACTTCATCTTCTGGACGATGTTCTCGCTGGCACTCCCGCCGCTGGTGGGCGGTCTGGTGACGATGTCCTGGTGGGGGGCGTTCACGGCCTTCTTCTGGGGCTCGCTGGTCCGGGTCGCGCTGCTGCACCACGTGACGTGGTCGATCAACTCGATCTGCCACGCGGTGGGCAAGCGCCCCTTCAAGTCGCGTGACCGTTCGGGCAACGTGTGGTGGCTGGCGGTGCTGTCGTGCGGCGAGTCCTGGCACAACCTGCACCACGCCGACCCGACCTCGGCCCGGCACGGCGTGCTGCGCGGCCAGGTCGACTCCAGCGCCCGGCTGATCCGCTGGTTCGAACAGCTGGGATGGGCGTCTGACGTGCGCTGGCCGTCCGAGGCCCGCATCGACGCCCGACGCAAGGAAGAAGCGTCGAACGCGGCATGATGGGGGGCGTGGCGATCGACGGCAGCAGTTCCAGCAGCGACAAGCCCCGGCGTGGCCGCCGGGTCCGGATGACGGGCGCCGAGCGGCGCCAGCAACTGCTGGACATCGGCCGCATCCTGTTCGCCGAGAAGGGCTTCGAAGGCACGTCGGTGGAGGAGATCGCGGCGAAGGCCGGGGTCTCCAAGCCGGTGGTGTACGAGCACTTCGGCGGCAAGGAGGGCCTGTACGCGGTCGTCGTCGACCGGGAGATGCGCCAGCTGCTGGACGGGGTGACGGGCGCGCTGACGGCCGGTCATCCGCGGGAGCTGCTGGAGCAGGCGGCGTTCGCGCTGCTGGACTACATCGAGAACTACACGGACGGTTTCCGGATCCTGGTGCGGGATTCCCCGGTGGCCCAGTCGACGGGCACGTTCGCCTCGCTGATCAGTGACATCGCCACGCAGGTCGAGGACATCCTCGGCCTGGAGTTCAAGGCCCGCGGCTTCGACCCGAAACTGGCCCCGCTGTACGCGCAGGCGCTGGTGGGCATGGTGGCGCTGACCGGGCAGTGGTGGCTGGAGACGCGCCGCCCGAAGAAGGCGGAGGTGGCGGCGCATCTGGTGAATCTGGCCTGGCACGGGCTGGAGAACCTGGAGGCGAAGCCGCGGCTGGTGGGCCACCGCAAGAGCTGAGCCCGCGCGTACGGGAGTCCCGTACGGGCCGGAGGTGCGACGGCGCCCCGTCACCGGAGATCCGGTGGCGGGGCGCCGTCGCGTGTACGCCGCCGGTCAGCCCACGGGCTCCGGGCCGTGCCGCTCCGAGCCGTACCGCTCCAAGAATTCGATCCTGTTGCCGACGGGGTCCTCGGAGTAGAAGCGGCGGTGCCCCGGCAGGTTGTCGTCCCAGACGACCTCGGCGCCCCGCTCCTCCAGTCTTTTCGCGTAGGCCTCGATGGCGGTGACCCTGAGACCCGGGTGTGCCTTGCGGGCGGGGCGGAAGTCCTCCTCCACGCCGAGGTGGAGCTGTACGGGTCCGGCGGCGAACCAGCAGCCGCCGCGCGCCGCGAGCACCGGCGGCTTGGGGATCTCGGTCATGCCGAGGACGCCGGTGTAGTAGGCGCGGAGCCGGTCCTCCGAGCCGGGCGGCGCGGCGAGCTGGACGTGGTCGACCGCTGCGAGCACGGTCAGGCCTCCTTGCGTGCGACGGCGAAGATGCGGCGGAAGGGGAAGGCGGTGCCGCGCGGCCCAGGCGGGTAGACCTCGCGCAGCAGGGTGCGGTATTCGGTGATGAAGGCGGACTCGGCTTCGTGGTCGTCGCCGAGCGCGGTGAGGACGGGCCGCAGCGCGGTGCCCTTGACCCAGTCCAGGACCGGGTCGGGGCCTTCGAGCAGCTGGTGGTAGGTGGTCTCCCAGACGTCGGCGGCGCAGCCGAGCTCGGTGAACCGCTCGAGGTAGCCGTCGGGTTCGAGGATGTGGATGTAGCGCGCCCCGTGTCCGGCGAGCCTGCCCCGCCAGCGCGGGCTGTCGCACAGGTCGGCGAGGATCCGGTGGCTGGGTGCGCCGAAGTTCCCGGGGATCTGGAAGGCGAAGGTGCCGCCGGGGCGCAGTCCGTTGATCCAGGCGGCGAAGGAGCCCGCATGGCCGGGGACCCACTGGAAGGCGGCGTTGGAGACGATCAGGTCGTAGGGCTCCTCGGGGAGCCAGTCGGCGAGGTCGGCACGGTGGAAGTCGAGGAAGCCGCCGCCCGGGGTGGGGCCGGCGTGCTCGGTGCTCGCGCGGTGGAGCATCTCCGGGGAAAGGTCGTATCCGGTGATGCGGGCTTCGGGCCAGCGCTCGGTGAGGAGGGCGGTGACGTTGCCGGGGCCGCAGCCGAGGTCGGCGATGCGGGCGGGACTGGTGGGGAGTTCGGCTATGCGGCCGAGGAGGTCGAGGAAGGGCCGGGCTCGGTGGCCGGCGTGCCGGAGGTACTGCTGCGGGTCCCATGTGGGGGCGGTGGGCGCGGTGGGGGTGGCGCCTGCCGTCGTCGACGCCGGGGTCCTCGCCGACGCGGTATCGGAATGCATGTTCGAGCCTCCTTGCGGGCGGTGCGATCAGAAGCGGAAGCTGCTCCGGCCCCCTCCATGCCCCATCGTCGACCAAAATATATCTCGATGTCAAGATACATGATGTCGAGATACTCGATTTGAAGAGACTTCACGTCGACAGACCCTTTACACTGATCCGCATGGAGGACGAGGTCGACCGACTGGTTGCGGCATGGCGGCGGGAACGCCCTGACCTCGACGTGGAACCACTCGAGGTGCTCAGCCGCGTCAGCAGGCTCGCGCGCCACCTCGACCGTGCCCGCAGGCTGGCCTTCTCCGAGCACGGCCTGGAGCCGTGGGAGTTCGACGTCCTGACCTCCCTCCGGCGTGCCGGCGCGCCCTACCAGCTCTCCCCCGGACAGTTGCTGACGCAGACTCTGGTCACCTCCGGGACCATGACCAACCGCATCGACCGGCTCGCCAAGAAGGGCCTCGTCGAGCGGCTGCCGGACCCCAACGACCGGCGCGGGGTCCTGGTCCGCCTGACTCCCGAGGGCCGCGACCGGGCCGACCAGGCGCTCGCCGGGCTGCTGGCCCAGGAACGGGCGATCCTGGCCCAGCTCTCGCGTACCCAGCGCGGTGATCTCGCGGGGCTGCTACGCCAGTTGACCGCTCCGTTCGACAACCTCCCCGGCTAGTCCCGGCCCTGGCAGTCCGGGCAGGTCCGCGGGGCGCACCCCGGCCCGCCGGGCCAGGGCTACCGCCGCGAGCGTGGAGTGCACCCCGAGCTTGCCCAGCACGTTCTGCATGTGGGTGCGGACGGTGTGCGGGGAGAGGAACAGCCGCGCGGCCACGTCCTTGCGGCCCAGCCCCGCCACCATGCAGCGCAGCACCTCGTGCTCGCGGGGCGTGAGGGACTCCACGAGCCTTTCGCTGTCCGTACGGTGCTTGCGCGCGGCGGTCAGTTCACGGAGCACTCCGGTGAGCAGCGCCGGCGGAAGGTGGGTCTCCTCGCGCAGGACTCCGCGCACGACGGCCAGCAGCCGCGAGAGGGAGCAGTCCTTCGCCACCCACCCGGAGGCCCCCGCCTGGAGCGCGAGGGCTGCCCGGCGCGGATCGTCGCGCTCGGCGAGGACGACCGTACGGACCCCGGGGTGGGACACCCGTACGCCCGCCACCAGTGCGATCCCGTCAGTGCCCGGTGGCGGCCCGGACCCGGGCTCCCGCTGGGCGGGGACGGCTCCGGCGACGGCGGCGAGGTCGGCGTCGACCAACAGCACGTCGAAGCGGCGGCCCTCGGCCGCCGCGCGTTCGAGGCAGCGCAGCGCGGCCGGGCCGCTGCCGGCCGCGGACACGTCCACGTCCGGTTCGGCCGCGAGCGCGGCGGCGAGAGATTCGGCGAAGATGCGGTGATCGTCGACCACGAGTACCCGGATACGGACCACAAAACCCCCAAGGGTCGGGGAACGGACGACGGCGGGTACGGCGCCCGGACCGGGTGATCCGCAGGCACCCCGGCCGCCGCCGTGACATCTCTGCACTACCCCGGACCGGACGTCGTATCCGACTTGTCTCGACCCCTGAATCAACACCGGCCCCCACCGGTGTCACGCATCAGCGTAGGCCCGGGGGCGGCTCGCGGTTGGCCGAATAGCAGAAGTTTTCCGAGCGATTTTCCGGCGAGGCGCTCGTGTGCGGCTTCTTCTGTGGCTTGAAATCACCCCCACCGCAAGCCCTGAGGACATATTCCGGACCCGCGTGTGCCGCGGGCAGTTGCACGAGGTGTATTTCACTCGGCGTGTGCACGCCGGGTGCCCGCGCACAGCGCCCGGCCACGGCGCACCCCGAACGCGTGCGCGCCCCCGCTCCGTTGGGGGCGGGGGCGCACGCGGCTCCGTACGGGTCCGGCGGATCGTCCGGGACGACCGCTCCAGCCGGTCAAGCCGCTTCAGCTGATCCGGATGCTTCAGATGGTCCCGGCGCGGAGGGCGCGGGTGAAGTTCCAGGCGTCCTGCACGATCCCCGTGAGGTCGGAGCGCAGCGGGGTCCAGCCGAGGCGCTCGTGGGCCGTGCGGGCGGAGGCGACGAGCACCGCCGGGTCGCCGGCCCGGCGCGGGGCGACGACCTCGGGGATCTCCTCCCCGGTGACCTTGCGGACGGTCTCGATGACCTCGCGGACCGAGAAGCCGTTGCCGTTGCCGAGGTTGCACACCAGGTGCTCCCCCTCGGCCGCGGCCTCCAGCGCGGCCAGGTGGGCCCGCGCCAGGTCGGCGACGTGGATGTAGTCCCGCACGCAGGTGCCGTCCGCGGTCGGATAGTCCTCTCCGAAGACGGAGATCGACTCCCGCTCGCCGAGCGCCACTTGCAGCACCAGCGGGATCAGGTGCGTCTCGGGGTCGTGCCGCTCGCCGAACTCCCCGTAGGCGCCCGCCACGTTGAAGTAGCGCAGCGAGACCGCCGCGAGGCCGTGCGCCGCGCACTCCCCCGCGATCATGTGGTCTACGGCCAGCTTCGTGGCCCCGTACGGGTTGGTCGGCGCGGTGACCGAGGTCTCGGTCAGCGGCCCGCCGGCCGGCTCCCCGTAGGTGGCGGCGGTGGAGGAGAACACCAGCCTGCGCACGCCCGCCCCGCGCATCGCGGCCAGCAGGGCCATGGTGCCGCCGACGTTGTTCTCCCAGTACTTGCCGGGGTTCGCGACCGACTCGCCGACCTGCGAGGAGGCCGCGAAGTGCAAGACCCCGTCGTAGGAGGGGTCCAGGTGCTCGGCGGCGTCCTGGATGCGGCCTTCGATGAACGCGGCGCCGGACGGCACCCCGGAGCGGAAGCCGGTGGAGAGGTCGTCGAGGACCACCACCTCGTGGCCCGCTTCCAGGAGATGGGCCGCGACCACGCTGCCCACGTATCCGGCGCCGCCGGTGACCAGATATTTGGAAGATGCCGTCTTGCTCACGGGCCTACTGCCTCTCGCGCGAGAACGCACGCGCGATGCGTCGCGTGCTGGTGACCGGCTTACCGGATCGGGCTTCTCCGGGGAAATCCGGGGCCGCGGATCAGGACGAAGCGGCCCCGGACGGCGGCAGACCGGCCCGCTCCAGCAGCCCGGTACGGGCCGCCAGCGCGGCCGCCTCCAGCCGCGAGCCCACGCCGAGCTTCATCAACACCCGCTGTACGTGCGTGCGCGCGGTGCTCGGCGCGATGGCCATGCCCGCGGCGATGAGCCGGGTGTCCTCGCCCTCGGCGACGCGGACCAGCACCTCCACCTCGCGCGGGGTGAGCAGCCGCAGCAGCCGGCTGCCCTCGTCGTCGGGCTGGGCCGCGGGGTTGAGCAGTTCCGCGAAGGCGCTCTGCAACAGCTGTGGGGCGATGGCGACTTCCCCGGCGCGGGCCTTGGACAGCGCCCGCTCCACGCCCTCGATGCGCTCGTCGTGGCGTACGTAGCCCGAGGCTCCGGCGGCGAAGGCGGCCGCGATGCCGCGCGGGCTCGGCACCGGTCCCAGGACGACCACGGCTATCTGCGGGCGCTCGCGCTTGATCCGGACGACCGGCTCGAAGACCCCCGGTTCGGCGGGCGTGGCGGTGCCCAGCAGGCAGACCTCGGGGGCGCGGCTGATGACCAGCTCGGCGGCGCCCGCGGCCGGGGCGGCGGCCGCCAGGACCCGGTGACCGCGCAGCTTCAGGGCCGAGGCGAGCGCCTCGGCAAGCAGCCGGTGCTCGTCGACCACCACGACCCGTACGCCCATCGCAACCCACCCCCCATCCTTCTGCCCCGGCAAGCTACACGCTTGTTCGACGGTGCGGTGCGGATACCGCGCAGAAGCCCCCGGAAGGACGGACCTTGCGGGGGCTTCGGGGGCTTCTGGGCGGTTGCGTCGCCGGGTCAGCCCGTCGTGAAGGAGACGAAGGAGTAGTCCGGGTCGGTGGCGACGGAGGACTTGCTGCTCACGGACGTGCGGGCGATGAAGAGCTTCCCGTTGCCGTAGCGGTACTCGGCGGAGTCCGGCACGTACTGGGTCTCGGCGCGCTGCGATTCCTTGGTCGCCGGGTTCTGCATGAGCACTGTTTCCTTCATCGTCTTGCCGTCGATGGAGACGACCTGGCCACCGCCGTCGTGGGGCGGAACCTTGTAGGCGATGAGGTTCGACCCGTCCATGCGCATCGGGTAGATCTTGAAGCGCTCGCCGGCGTCGGCGCGGTCGGCGGTCAGCTTTCCGGTCTCCAGGTCGAAGGAGAGGAGCTCGTTGGTGCGCCCGACTTCGGCCGTGCCCTGGTGCTCCTCGGTCGGCAGGTAGAGCTTGCCGTTGCCGACGACCATGTGGGTGCAGTCCTCGACCTCGGTGGCCCCGCACTCGGGATCGTAGTTGCCCGAGGTGAGCCCGATGCGGGACTTGAGCTGGCCCGCGTCGTCGAGGACGAAGAGGTCGCTGACGCCCGTGGCGTTCTTGGCGGTGCGGTTGACGTTCGCCGCGACGATCAGCGGCTTGGTGGAGACGATCTGCGCGAATTCGAGACCCGGGGAGAGCTTGTACGAGGACTTCTGCGCGCCCGTGACCGGGTCGAGGGCCTGGGCGTACAGGGTGTAGCCCGAGCTCTGGCCACACCGGCGGATCACGGCGAGGGCCGGGCCGCCGGCGTAGCCGAGGTCCTCGCAGTTCTCCGCGTCGGTCTTGGGCGCCCACAGGGGCTTGCCGTCGGTGAGGTTCCAGGCGGCGCCGCCGCCCGTGCCGCCAGCGGCTACGGTCTGGCCGCTGACGGTGACCTCGCCGAAAGTGACGGGCTTGTCGCCGCCGGTCTGGGACTTGGCGGTGGCGGACCACAGGAGCTTGCCGGAGATCAGGTCGATGACGCCGACCTGGTTGCACGGCTGGTACTTCTTCTCGGCCGTCGGCAGGGCCGCGTCGAAGAGGATCGCGGTCTTGTTGTCGGAGGCGTGGCGGCTGGCGGCGCAGACGTTCGCGTTGAGCGGGGTCTCCCACTTCTTGGCGCCGTCGGTCAGGCTGTAGCCGACGACCTTGCCCATGTCCGACTTCACGTACGTGGTGTCGGTGAGCCAGGACCCGTGGATGTCGACGATCTCGTCCGAGACCGGCATCGGGACGTTGACGAGCGTCTTCGCCTTGGTCTTGGCGGGCACCTTCTCGGAGCCGCCGCCGCCGGGCTGGCCCTTGTCGCCGCCGCCCGGGCTCGCGCTGCCGTCGGCGACGGGCTGCTGGTCGCCGCCCTCCTCGTCGCCGGAGACGTACCAGAAGCCTCCGCCGACGATGAGGACGATGGCCAGGAGGGCCGCGCCGACGATCATCAGCTGGGTGCGCACGTCATTGCCGCCGGAACCGGTACCGGTGCCGGCCGGCGTCTGGCCCTGGGCCGCGTACATGGGCGTGGTGACGGGCTGCTGCTGCGGGTAGCCGTAGGCCTCCTGCGGATACCCGTACGCGGGCTGCCCGGCAGGGGCGGTCGGCTGCCCGGCGGGGGCGGCGGCCGGCGCGGCGGGGGCCGTCGGCGGCTGGGCCGGCGGCTGCGGGGGCTTCGACGGCATCGCGGGCGGCGCGGGCGGCGCGGGCGGCGCGGGCGGCATCGGCGGGGGTCCGCCGAACCCGCCCGACGGCGGGTCCTGCGGCGCGCCGAAACCGCCGGACGGCGGCTGGCTGGGGGGCGGGGTACTCATCTGGATCTCCTTGCGTGGGAAACGCGGCCTTCAGGGGGAGCGCTCACTTGCCGAAGACCATCAGAAACTTCTCGTTCTTGTTCTGCGCGAGCAGGTGGGACGCCGAGACGAAGAGCCGGCCGTCCGCGTAGTCGACGATCGGGGAGAAGAAGGCGCTCTCCACCTCGGACGCGGGGCCGGAGGGGTTGCGCAGGACCGCGGTGGGCGTGCCGCCGGCGGCCGGGATCGTGAGGACCTCGCCGCCCTTGCCGGACTCCGCCTCGCGGTAGACGACCACCTGGCCGCCCGCCGCCTTGAGCGGGGTGAGGGTGCGGCCCTCGCCGGCCGGGGTGCGCCACTTCTCCTTGCCGGTGCCCAGGTCGAAGGCGACGATCTCGTTGGCCTTGCCCGACTCGGGCCTGGTGGGCAGGTAGAGGGTGTTGGCGTCGACCCGCGAGGAGCCGCAGCCCTGCAAGGACCGGTCGAAGGAGCCGCCGCACCCGACGGGGAAGCTGCCCTCGCCGGCGATGGTGGCGCGCTGCTTGCCGTCGGGTCCCAGGACCACGATGGCGCGCTCCTTCTTCTCGGTGTTGCCGAGGTCGAGGACGATCGGGTCCAGCGAGTAGACGTTCTTGACCTGGAAGCCCTTGGGGAGCTTGTAGATCCAGGTGTTCTTGCCGGTGGCCGGGTCGGCGTCCATGACCTGGACGGTGCGGTCCGCGTCCTGGCAGGCCCCGATGGAGATCATCTTGCCGTTGAGGGCGACGAAGTCACCGGGCTGGCAGCCCTCGCTGCGCTTGTTGTCGAAGAGCTTGTCCCCGGTGCTGACCTTGAAGGCGCTGCTCGTGCCCAACCGGTTGACGACGACGGCGTCCCCGGTGATCGCGAGCTCCGGGGAGGTGAAGATGTCGAAGAGGCCCTCCTTCGGGACCTCGTGCGACCACCCCTCCTTGCCGGCCTTGAGGTCGATCATCCGCATCTGGTTGCAGTTGGCGCTGTCGGACTCGCCGTCCTTGTACATGACGACGGTCTTGCCGTCCGTGCTCTGGTGGGTGAGCCCGCAGATGACGGTGGGGAGGGTAAGCGTCCACTTCTCCTTGCCGTCCGCGATCCCGTAGCCGGTGACGGTCTTCCAGAGGGTCTTGACGACGGTGTCGCCGACGATCCACTGGCCCTTGGTGTCGACACCGCCGCCGGGGCCGTCGATCTTGCTGGTCTTGAACCAGAGGACCTTGTCCTCGCCCTGCTTGCGGCCGGCGTTGAGGTCTTCCTGGTCGCCGCCGCCATTGCCGCTGCCGTCGCCCTTGTCCACGGAGGCGGAGGGCGAGGCCTTGTCGTCGGCGGGCGGCGTGGAGTCCTGCGCGACGGGCTGGTCGGTGCCCTTGCCCTCGTCCTTGACGAAGGCGAAGTAGCCGCCGGTGCCCAGGAGGAGCACGCCGGCGACGGCGGCCGCGATGAGCACGGCCGGCTTCCGGTTCGGCCGGGAGGGCGGTACCGGCGGCATGCCGGGGGCGCCGGGCGGCATGTTCGGGGGCGGCGGGAAGCCGTAGCCACCGGGCGGCTGCCGGCCGTACGGCCCCTGCCCCAGCGGCTGCTGCGCGTGGGGCGGCTGCGGCTGCGGCTGCGGCTGCTGCGGCTGGGGCGCGTGGGGCTGCTGCGGCTGCTGCGGCTGCTGGGCGTACGGGTTCTCGCCTTGCGGCGGGTAGCCGTAGCCGGGCGGCTGCGGCGGCCCGGGCAGGTGCCCGTAACCGGAAGGTGTCGGCGGCTGGTTCGGCGGCTGGGGCGGCTCGGTCATCAGCGCATACCTTCGGCGTCGGGTGGTCGGAGGATGCCCTTTCTATCACTGACGGGACGCCGCGCGCCGGGCCGGTCCGCCCCCTGTTCCCAAGGGAGGACCGGCCCGTGATACCGCCGTTATCCGGCCAGTTGGCGCGAGCACCCGCGGAACTTACGCCTCCTCGGCGAGCTCCAGCCAGCGCATCTCCAACTCGTCCCGGTCCGAGATGAGTTCCCGCAGCTCGGCGTCGAGCTTGGCGACCTTGTCGAAGTCGGTGGAGTTCTCGGCGACCTGGGCGTGCAGATTGCTCTCGCGGTCCGACATCTTGTTGAGCTGCCGCTCGATCTTCTGCAGCTCCTTCTTGGCGGCGCGCGCGTCCCCGGAGGCCGAGGACTTGCCGGCGGCGGCCACGGCCGGCGCCGGGGAGGCCGCCTCGATCATCCTCTGGCGGCGCTCCAGGTACTCGTCCAGGCCGCGCGGCAGCATCCGCAGGCTCGCGTCGCCGAGCAGCGCCATCACCGTGTCGGTGGTGCGCTCGATGAAGAACCGGTCGTGCGAGATCACGATCATCGAGCCGGGCCAGCCGTCGAGGAGGTCCTCCAGCTGGGTCAGGGTCTCGATGTCGAGGTCGTTGGTGGGCTCGTCGAGGAAGAGGACGTTGGGCTCGTCCATCAGCAGGCGCAGGATCTGCAGCCGGCGCCGCTCACCACCGGAGAGGTCGCCGACGGGCGTCCACTGCTTCTCCTTGGTGAAGCCGAACTGCTCGCAGAGCTGGCCCGCCGTCATCTCGCGGCCCTTGCCGAGGTCCACGCGGTCGCGTACGCGCTGGACGGCCTCCAGGACCCGCAGGGACGGGTCGAGTTCGCCGACTTCCTGAGAGAGGTAGGCCAGCCGGACGGTCTTGCCCACGGTCACGGTGCCGGCGGCCGGCTGGACCTCGCCCTGGGTGCGGGCGGCCTCGCCGAGGGCGCGCAGCAGGGAGGTCTTGCCGGCGCCGTTGACGCCGACGAGACCGACGCGGTCGCCGGGGCCCAGGTGCCAGGTGAGGTGCTTGAGGAGGGTCTTGGGACCGGCCTGGACGGTGACGTCCTCCAGGTCGAACACGGTCTTGCCGAGGCGGGCGTTGGCGAACTTCATCAGCTCGGACTTGTCGCGCGGCGGCGGCACGTCGGCGATCAGCTCGTTGGCGGCCTCGATGCGGTAGCGCGGCTTGGAGGTCCGGGCCGGGGCGCCGCGGCGCAGCCAGGCGAGCTCCTTGCGCATCAGGTTCTGCCGCTTGGACTCCTCCGTCGCGGCGATGCGGTCGCGCTCGGCGCGGGAGAAGACGTAGTCGCTGTAGCCGCCCTCGTACTCGTGGACGTCACCGCGCTGGACGTCCCACATGCGGGTGCAGACCTGGTCGAGGAACCACCGGTCGTGCGTGACGCAGACGAGCGCGGAGCGGCGCTCCTGGAGGTGCTTGGCCAGCCAGGAGATGCCCTCGACGTCGAGGTGGTTGGTGGGCTCGTCGAGTACGAGGAGGTCCTGGTCCGCGATGAGCAGCTGGGCGAGCGCGATGCGCCGGCGCTCGCCGCCGGAGAGCGGGCCGATGACGGTGTCGAGGCCCTGGCCGAAGCCGGGCAGGTCGAGGCCGCCGAAGAGCCCGGTCAGGACGTCGCGGATCTTGGCGTTGCCGGCCCACTCGTGGTCGGCCATGTCCCCGATGATCTCGTGCCGGACGGTGGCCTCGGGGTCCAGGGAGTCGTGCTGGGTGAGCACGCCCATGCGCAGGCCGCTGTTCTGGGTGACCCGGCCGGTGTCGGGTTCCTCCAGTTTCGCGAGCATGCGGATGAGGGTGGTCTTGCCGTCGCCGTTGCGGCCGACGACACCGATCCGGTCCCCCTCGGATACGCCGAGGGAGATGCCGTCGAGCAGGGTACGGGTGCCGTACACCTTGCTGACTGCCTCGACATTGACCAGGTTGACGGCCATCAGGAGCGCTCCAGGGAAGGGGTGTGGATCAGCCCCTCAGCCTAACCCTCCGAGAAGTGCCGGACCGTTCCACCAGGAGCCACCCGCCGATCGCCATGGCGATCGCGGCGGGCGCGGTGACCGGCAGCGCGATCAGGGTGGCGCTGTGCCCGTCCAGGAGCCCGCCGAGGCCGGTGACGGACAGGCCGAGGACGCCGAACAGGCAGAGCGTGATGCCGGCGGCGGCGCGGGGGCCGGAGCCGCCTGCGGGGACGGGGACGGAGACCGGCCGCGGGGCGCCGGCCACGCCGGGTGCTTCGAAGCGCCGGAAGGCCCCGACGAGTACGCAGGTCAGCGCGGCGGCGGCGAGGAACCTGACGGGCGCCTGCGCCCACCAGGCCGCTGCGGCGGGCTCGGGCAGGGCGATGCCCAGGGCGAGCTGGGCGGCGTAGACGGCGAGCATGGCGGTGAGGTGCCACAGGAAGGCCGTCATGGCGACCCCGTTGGCGGCGACCACGCCGTGCCAGACGCGGGGCCGGGCCAGCAGGGCGGCGGCGGGGACCCTGAGCAGTTCGACGGCCCCCACGAGCCAGATCCCGTGCGCGAGCAGCGCGAGGGTGGGCGGGGCCATGTTGGAGACCTTCTCGCCGGGCATCCCGACCATGGAGAGGGGGTACGGCCCGTACGCGACCAGCGCGATCGCCCCGGCCAGCCCGGCGGCGGCCAGGGCGCCGGGGCGGCGGATCCGCCCGTCGGCGCGCAGGAAGCCGAGCTGGTGGACGGCGAGCCAGACGAAGGCGAAGTTCAGGAATTCCGCGTAGGGGACGCCGCCCGCGAAGCGCAGCAGGTCGACGGCGGCCGCGGCGCCGGCCAGCGCCCCGAAGGCGGCCCACCCGTACCTCTCGTGGAGCCTCAGCAGCGGCGGGGTGAAGGCGACCATCGCGAGGTAGATCCCGATGAACCACAGCGGCTGCGTCACCAGTCTGAACGCGGCCCCCGAGAGCCTGCCGCCGCCCGCACCGAGCAGCTGCGCGGCGAGCGCGCCGGCGGTCCAGACGGCGACGAAGACGAGGGTGGGCCGCAGCAGCCGCTGGAGCCGGGCCCGCAGGAAGACGGCGTAGACGGGGCCGTCGGTCTTGCGGGCGAGGGAACGGTAGGAGAGCGCGTGGGAGAACCCGCCGACGAAGAAGAACACCGGCATAACCTGCAGCGCCCAGGTGAGCACTTGGAGCGGCGGCACGATCGCGAGCAGATTGCCTATGCCGTCGCCGCTGACGGCGGCCATCAGCCAGTGCCCGGCGATGACGGTCCCGAGCGAGACGACCCTGAGCAGGTCGACGTAGCGGTCCCGCGCGGGTGGTGTGGCGGCGGCGATTTCGCTTGCGCTGGCTCCCATGCCCTTACGCTCCCGCGCGAGCCTTGGCCCGAACAGGGCGCGGCTACTCAGCCCCGCCTGAGTACCGCTGCGCGGGGCCTGCCCCTCCCCGCCCTTCCACCGCTCCCCGGCCGGCCCGGACCCTTGGGGCTCCGCCCCCCGACCCCACGCCTCGATCTCCCCCGGCTACCGCTGGGAGGTGCCCCTGGCGGGGCTGGGTTCGGGCCCGGTCAAAGACGGGTCGCGCCGGGGGCCGGGCTCGTCGCCGTGTGGGTGCTGCGGCAGGTGGACGAGGCTTCGAGGGCTGCCGCCACCTTCGCCGCCGACTCCGAGTCGCGGACCAGGAAGGCCGTCGTCGGGCCCGAGCCGGAGACCAGGGCGGCCAGGGCTCCGGCGTCCATGCCCGCGGCGAGGGTGTCGGCCAGCCGCGGGCGCAGCGACAGGGCGGCGGGCTGGAGGTCATTGGCCAGGGTGGCGGCCAGGGCGTCCGGGTCGCCCGAGGCCAGGGCCGCCAGCAGCGCCGGGGAGGCCTGCGGGGCGGGGACGTGCGTGTCCTCGGTGAGTCGGTCGAACTCGCGGAACACCGCCGGGGTGGAGAGCCCGCCGTCGGCGACCGCGAACACCCAGCGGAAGGAGCCGGCGGCCACCGGGGTCAGGATCTCCCCGCGGCCGGTGCCGAGCGCCGCCCCGCCGACCAGACTGAACGGCACGTCGCTGCCCAGCTCCGCGCAGATGGCGAGGAGGTCCTCCCGCGGGGTGTCCAGGCCCCACAGCGCGTCACAGGCGAGGAGGGCCGCCGCGCCGTCGGCGCTGCCGCCCGCCATGCCGCCCGCCACCGGGATGTTCTTCTCGATGTGCAGGTGCACGGAGGGGGTCAGGCCGTTGCGGGCGGCGAGGATCTCCGCGGCCCGGGCGGCGAGGTTGGTGCGGTCCAGGGGGACCTTGTCCGCGTCGGGGCCCGTGCAGGTGACCTTGAGCGAGTCGCAGGGCGTCGCCGTGACCTCGTCGTACAGCGACACGGCCAGGAAGACGTTCGCCAGGTCGTGGAAGCCGTCCGGCCGCGCCGCGCCTACCGCCAGCCGGACGTTGACCTTCGCGGGGACCCGTACCGTCACGCTCACAGCGCGGGCCTCTGCGCCGCCGGCTTGTGCTCGGCGATCGCCGCGAACTCCTCGACGGTGAGGGACTCGCCGCGGGCCTGCGGGGAGACCCCGGCCGCGACGAGCGCGGCCTCCGCGCCCGCCGCCGATCCGGCCCAGCCGGACAGCGCCGCGCGCAGCGTCTTGCGGCGCTGGGCGAAGGCGGCGTCGACGACGGCGAAGACCTCGGACTTGGACGCGGTGGTCTTGACCGGTTCCGCGCGGCGGACCAGCGAGACGAGTCCGGAGTCGACGTTCGGCGCGGGCCAGAAGACGTTGCGGCCGATGGAGCCGGCCCGCTTGACGTCCGCGTACCAGTTGGCCTTGACCGAGGGGACTCCGTACACCTTGTTGCCGGGCTTGGCGGCGAGCCGGTCGGCGACCTCCGCCTGCACCATGACGAGGGTCCGCTCGATGCTGGGGAAGCGGTCGAGCATGGTCAGCAGCACCGGCACGGCCACGTTGTACGGCAGGTTCGCGACGAGCGCGGTCGGCGGCGGGCCGGGCAGCTCCTTCACGAGCATGGCGTCGGAGTGGACCAGCGCGAAGCGGTGCTTGCGCTCGGGCATCCGCGCCTCGATGGTGGCGGGCAGCGCGGCGGCGAGGATGTCGTCGATCTCGACGGCGACGACCCGGTCGGCGGACTCCAGCAGCGCGAGCGTCAGCGAGCCCAGGCCGGGACCGACCTCGACGACCACGTCGTCCGGGCGGACCGCGGCGGTGCGCACGATGCGGCGCACCGTGTTGGCGTCGATGACGAAGTTCTGGCCCTTCTGCTTCGTCGGCCGTACGCCGAGTACGGCGGCCAGCTCCCGGATGTCGGCCGCGCCGAGGAGGGAAGAGGTTTCGGGCGCGGGAGTGACCTCGGGCGCGGGAGTGACCTCCGTCGAGGCCTCGGACGAGGTCTCGGGCCGCTCGGACTCGGGCTGCTGCTCTGCTGTGCTCACCGATAAAGGGTACGGCCGCAGTGCGGCCACGGACTCGCCCCCCGCTGCACGTAGAGCTTCTTGGCGCGGTACGTCTGTTCCTGGCCCGGTGCGTCCTGCGGGCGGCCGCCGCCGCCGAGGGAATGCCAGGTCCGTACGTCGAACTGGTAGAGCCCCCCGTACGTGCCCGAGGGGTCGGTGGCCGAGGGCCGGCCGCCGGACTCGCAGCGGGCCAGCGCCGACCAGTCGAGGCCGTCAGCGCCCGCGACGGAGGTCGGCAGCGGCTTGGTGCCCACCTTGACGAGCTGGGTGACGGGCTCGCGGACGGTCTCCTCGGCGATCCGGCGGGGCTTCTGCTTGACGCCGTTGACGGTGCGCAGGCTGTACGTGACCCTGCGGGCCCCGGGCCGGCCGGAGCGTTCGACGACCTCGGTGCCCGCGAAGAGGGTGGCGTCCTTGACCTTCTCGGTCTCGTACGGGATGCGCTCGTCGCGGATCTCCCGGGTGCCGGTGATGCGGAGCACGGTGACGGTCTGGCCGTCGCGCGGGAAGGCGCCGGGGGCCACGGAGGTGGTGTCCTGGCCGTGGAGGGTGATGCCGGCCTGGTCGAGGGCCTCTTGGATGGTGGCGGCGTTGGTGCGGATGGCCCTCTCGCGGCCGTCGGCCATGAAGGTGATGCTGCGTTCGGTGCGGACGGCGAGGGCCAGCCCGGTGCGCGGGACGGGGGCGGTGCGGGAGGCGGAGAGGTAGGCGCCCTCGGCGCGGATGCCGAACTGGCGCAGTGCGCCTTCCACGGTGCGGGCGGTGGTCCACACGTCGCGGCGCTCTCCGTCGAGGGTCAGGCGCAGCGGGCGGCCGTAGCGGACGACGATCTCGTCGCCGTCGTCGAGGGCCTCTCCCCTGGCGGGGGCGACGAGGTCGTGGGGGCCGACGCCGAGGCCTTCGGCGACGAGCAGCGCGTCGACGTCGTCGGCGAACGTGTGCAGGGTCTGCGGGACTCCGTCGACGGTGAGGCGTACGGCCTTGTCGGCGGCGACGAAGGCGGTGGTGCCGCCCGCGAGGAAGGCGACGACCAGGGCCTGCGGCACGATCCGCCGCCAGCTGTCGCGGGGTGCGGGGGCGCCGCTGCGGCGCCGCCGGGTGCGGGGGCCGGTGGCGGGCCCGGCCGGTGCGGGCACGGTGTCGAGGCCGCCCCTGCGGCGCCCGGTCCCGGGGGGAGCCGGAGCCTCTGCGGCCGCCTGTACGCCGCCTCGGCGCCGGCCGGGCCCGGCGGGTTCGGGCAGTTCGCCGGCGAGGGCCTGGTCCATCCCGAGGGCCGGGGCTGCGGCGTGGGTCTCCCCGGGGGCCCGCCGGCGCCCCGGCCCGGCCGGGGTGAGGCCGGTGGCCGCGGGCGGGGCCGGTTCCGCCGGGTCGGGCGGCGGGGCCGGCTCGGCGCGCCGGCGACGGCCGGTGGCCGGGGGCTCCGGCGCCGGGGCGGTGGCCAGGCGTCCGGGCCCGGACGGCGGGCTCCCGCCGGTCCGCGGGGAGGGCACCCCGGGCTCCGGCTGCCGCTCCGGGCCGCTCCGGGCGGCCATCGCGTCCGCCCAGCCGACGACGCCACCGCCTCCGGCGCCGTAGGCCGGGGCGGGGGCAGGGTGGGGATCCGGGACCCAGGGGTCGCGGGGCTCCGGGTCCGGGTCCCCGGGCCAGGGGTCGCGTCCACCGGCAGGCCAGGCCATATCGCTCACGACGCTCGCTCCAGTGGTCCGTCCGGCTGCTTCGGGCACGGCACCCTAGCGGAGCGTCCGTCACGCGACAAAGTCGGATGGTTACGGACCGTGGCGAACGGGTGAAGCGGCGGGCGAGGAAAAAGGGGCGGGGTGGCGGGGCCGGTCAGTAGTCGAAGGCGCGGGCCGTGTTCGCCGCCAGCGCCGTCGCCATCGCGTCCTCGTCGATGCCGCGGACGGCGGCCATCGCCCGTACCGTCAGCGGGATGAGGTAGGGGGCGTTGGGCCGTCCGCGGTACGGGGCCGGGGTCAGGTACGGGGCGTCCGTCTCCACGAGGACCAGCTCCAGCGGGGCCGCCGTCAGCGCGTCGCGCAGCGGCTGGGCGTTCTTGAAGGTCACGGTTCCGGCGAAGGACATGTAGTACCCGGCGGCGGCGCACTCCAGGGCCATCTCGGCGTCACCGGAGTAGCAGTGGAAGACGGTCCGCTCGGGTGCGCCCTCCTCGCGCAGGACGCGCAGGACGTCCGCGTGGGCCTCCCGGTCGTGGATGACGAGGGCCTTGCCCTGGCGCTTGGCGATCTCGATGTGGGCGCGGAAGGAGCGCTCCTGCGCGGCCATGCCCTCCGGGCCGGTGCGGAAGAAGTCGAGACCGGTCTCGCCGACCGCCTTGACGTGGGCGAGCGCGGCGAGGGCCTCGATCTCGGCGAGCGCGTCGTCGAGCGCGGCCTCGCCGCCGCCCGTGCGGGCGCCCTGCCTCGACCAGCCGTCGGGGTCCCCGTGCACGATGCGGGGGGCTTCGTTGGGGTGCAGGGCCACGGCCGCGTGGACGTTCTCGTACGCGGCGGCGGTCTCGGCGGCCCAGCGGGAGCCCTTCACGTCGCAGCCGACCTGGACGACGGTGCTCACACCGACGGAGGCGGCCTTGGCCAGGCCCTCTTCGACGGTGCCGGACTGCATGTCCAGGTGGGTGTGGGAGTCGGCGACCGCCACCCGGAGCGGTTCGGGCAGCGGGGGCGGCGCGTCGTTCGACGTACTACTACGGCTCATACGGCCGATCTTATGACCGGGCCCCTGCGAGTGACCGGGCAGCTACGAGCCCGACCTGCGGAAGAGCCCCAGCAGGCGGTCCAGCAGCCCGGGGCGCGGCACCGCGACCGGCCCGGGGGCGTCGTGCAGGACCACGGCCTTGCGCGGCTTCGGGGGCCGCGGGGTGTACCCGGCCGGGACCGGTCCGGCGATCCCGGGGGCGGCGCGGTGGTGGTACAGCTTGTCGAGCATGCCCACGACCGAGTTGACCTGGCCCTCCCGCATGATCCGCACCACGTGCCCGCCGCAGTTCAGGCAGGTCGGGTTGGACAGCGGAGAGGGGACCCGCTCGCCGTCCACCGTGTAGACGATGAACGGCTGGCCCCGGCCGTCGACGTGGTGCTCGATCTCGTAGCCCTGCTCCCACCCGTATCCGCACTTCATGCACGCGAAGGAGTACGCCTCGTGCACGGTCGGCACGGCGACGGCCGGTGCGGCGGGTGCGGCGACGGTCGGTGCGGCGGGTGCGGCGACGGTCGGTGCGGCGGGTGCGGCGACGGTCGGTGCGGCGGGTGCGGCGACGGGTCCTGCGGCCGGTACCTGGGGGTCAGCGAACTCACTCATGCCAGCTCCTCTTGTTCCACTGGTGCCATTGCCAGTGGACGCCTCTTCGGGCGGGAGCGCATCAGGCCCTGTCTAGTGTTGGACGGTCTTTGGGCGAGTCATGCCCAAAGCGCCCGGTGCGCGGTCTGAGCTTTGCTTTTCAGGTTAGCTCTTTACCGACTTACGGCACCTTTTGTGCCGCATTCTTTGCCGCCACGACCGCATCGAAGACCTCGCGCTTGGGTACCCCGGCCTCCAGGGCGACCGCCGCGATGGCTTCCTTGCGCCGCTCCCCCGCCTCCTCGCGCACCCGCACCCGGTTCACGAGCTCCTCGGCGTCCACGTCGCCGGGGGCCGCCGCCGGGGCGCCCTCGACGACCACGGTGATCTCGCCGCGCACGCCCTCGGCGGCCCAGGCGGCCAGCTCGCCGAGCCCGCCGCGCTTGACCTCCTCGTAGGTCTTGGTCAGTTCGCGGCAGACGGCCGCGCGCCGGCCGGCGCCGAAGACCTCGGCCATCGCGGCCAAGGTGTCGTCGAGCCGGTGCGGGGCCTCGAAGTAGACGAGGGTGCGACGCTCGCCCTCGACTTCGCGGAGCTTGCCGAGGCGCTCGCCGGCCTTGCGCGGCAGGAAGCCCTCGAAGCAGAAGCGGTCGACCGGCAGCCCGGAGAGGGCGAGCGCGGTGAGGACGGCGGAGGGGCCGGGCACGGCCGTGACCTTGATGTCCTTCTCCACGGCGGCGGCGACCAGCCGGTACCCGGGGTCCGAGACCGAGGGCATGCCGGCGTCGGTCACCAGCAGGACACGCTTGCCGGCCTGCAGGGCCTCGACCAGTTCGGGGGTGCGAGCGGACTCGTTGCCCTCGAAGTAGGAAAGGACGCGCCCGGTGGTGTACACGCCGAGCCCCTGGGTCAGCCGGCGCAGCCGCCGGGTGTCCTCGGCGGCGATCACGTCGGCCCGTTCCAGCTCGGTCGCCAGGCGCGGCGGCGCGTCCGCGAGGTCGCCGATGGGCGTCCCGGCGAGTACGAGGACGCCTGCCGCATGCGCGTCGGAGGGGGCCGGGGAGGGGGCTTCGGCGGAGCGGGGCTGGTCAGTGGTCACCGCCCCATCCTCTCAGCCGTCCCACCCGGCGCGCCCCAACGCTCCCGTCCCCCTGGGTCTGGCACAGCCTCGTTCCCTACGATGACCCGGTGACCAGTACCGCGACGCCGCCGCCCAGCCCCGCGGGGGCCCCGCCCGACCCCTCGGCAGAGCCCGACCCCGGCCCCGGATCCGCCGCCCAGCCGTCGGCCTGGCTCGGCCGCCTGCGCGGGTTCGGCTACGTGCCGCCCGCCCCGGCGAAGCGGCGGTCGGACGTGCGCGCCCGCCTGGTGCCCCCGTACGCGCGGCCCTCCGCGCAGCTGTGGGGGCAGCTGGGGATCTCGGCCGCCGCGGCGGAAACCTGGCAGCGGGTGCTGGCCTGGGCCGGGCCGCTGCTGGTGGCGCTGGTCGCCGGGGTGCTGCGGTTCGCCCATCTGGGCAGCCCGAAGGCGGTGATATTCGACGAGACGTACTACGCGAAGGACGCGTGGGCCACGATCCGCCAGGGTTACGAGGCGAGCTGGCCCAAGGACATCGACAAGTCGATCCTCGCCAACCCGGACGGGGTCACCCTCCCGCTGGACCCGGGCTACGTCGTGCACCCGCCGGTCGGCAAGTGGGTGATCGGCCTGGGCGAGTGGATGTTCGGCTTCGACCCCTTCGGCTGGCGGTTCATGACCGCGCTGCTGGGGACCCTGTCCGTCCTGATGCTGTGCCGGATCGGCCGGCGGCTGTTCCGGTCGACGTTCCTGGGCTGTCTGGCGGGCACCCTGCTGGCCGTGGACGGCCTGCACCTGGTGATGAGCCGTACCGCGCTGCTCGACCTGGTGCTGATGTTCTTCGTGCTGGGCGCCTTCGGATCGCTGGTCATCGACCGGGACAAGGCGCGGGCCCGGCTCGCGGCGGCGCTCCCGGTGGACGAGGACGGGCGGGCCCGTCCGGACGCGCTGATCGCGGAGACGCTGGGCCTGGGCTGGCGCCCGTACCGGCTGACGGCCGGGGTGTGCCTGGGCCTTGCCTTCGGCACGAAGTGGAACGGCCTGATCGTGCTGGCCTTCTTCGGGGTCCTGACCGTGCTGTGGGACGCGGCCGCGCGCCGCACCGCCGGCGCGGGAGCCCCGTACGCGGCGATGCTGCGCCGGGACGCGCTGCCGGCCTTCCTGTCGACCGTCCCGGTGGCGATCGCGGTCTACGTGACCTCGTGGCTCGGCTGGATCCTCTCCCCCGACAACGGCAAGGGCGGCTACTTCCGCGACTGGGCCGCCAAGAACGACCAGCACAGCTCGTGGTCGTTCCTTCCGGAGTGGCTGCGGAGCATGTGGCACTACGAGACGGAGGTCTACAAGTTCCACGTGGGCCTGACCTCGGGCCACACCTACGAGTCGAACCCGTGGAGCTGGCTGGTCCTGGGCCGTCCCGTCTCCTTCTTCTACGAGTCCCCCTCGCCCGGCACCGACGGCTGCCCGGCGACCGAGACCGCCAAGTGCGCGCGCGAGGTGCTGGCGCTCGGTACCCCGCTGCTGTGGTGGACGGGCTGCTTCGCGCTGCTGTACGTGCTGTGGCGGTGGTTCTTCCGCCGCGACTGGCGCGCGGGCGCGATCGCGTGCGCGCTGGGCGCGGGCCTGCTGCCCTGGTTCAACTACCAGGAGCGCACCATCTTCTTCTTCTACGCGGTGGTCTTCGTCCCGTACGTCTGCCTGGCGGTGGCCATGATGATCGGCGCCCTGCTGGGCCCGGCCGGCTCCTCGGAACGGCGCCGCGCCCTGGGCGCGGTGGCGGCGGGCGTCCTGGTGCTGCTGATCGTCTGGAACTTCATCTACTTCTGGCCCATCTACACGGGCCAGAGCCTCCCGATGGACTCCTGGCGGGGCCGGATGTGGCTGGACACCTGGGTCTAGCAGCCGAAACGGCGGCCCCGACGCTCATCGGCGTCAGGGCCGTCGCGGTGGTTGTTGGTGGTTGGTGGACATCGCTGGCCATCCCGGGACGGCCCACAGACGGCCCAAGGCCCTCTACTAAGCGTCCCCACCCACAGCCGTCGGTCACACGTTTCCCTACCTCATCAAGGGCACCCGCCGCGCACGCGCGGCGGGTGCGGCCCGTCGGCCGCACGCCTACACCTCGGATCCGGAACGCTCACTGCTCCGCCCTGTTCGTACTCCGACTGGAGCACTGGACTCGCACGCTCCACCGCCCTGCCGCAGGCTGATGGAGTGACTGACGACGAGGCAAGCAGCTCAGTCCCGAGACAAGGCCAGGGGAGCCACAAGACGAGACGACGCAGGCTCGTCTGGGTCGGCGTTGCCCTGATGGTTATCGCTGTCGCGGTTCTCGCCACCGTCACCTTTATCACCCTGGGCAGCAGAGACAAGGGCGGCGAGGTGTTTCTACAGCCAGCACAGGCCATCAGCGCTGGCCCTGACCCATTCACAGAACCAGAGGCCACGGAAGGCCCGGCCGCCAGCCCCGTCCCGTCGACACAGTCCGCCAGTCACCTCTCCCAGCCACTACCGCCTGCCCCGACAGTGACAGTTGTGGTAGCTCAAGGTTCAGGAGGAGGCGAGACTGCGGCGCTCATCTCAGCGGTCGGAGGACTGATCACAGCCGCTGTCGGGGCCGTATCAGTCCTGGTCGGTCTGCGACATGGCAGGCATTAAGCGCGTCCGCATCTGGCATCAACGAGATCGCGTGCCTAACCACCCGAGATCTCCTCGGCTGCAATCAACGAGGACGAGTAACGGCGGATGCAGACGGCCCGGAGCAAGGCGGAGCACCCGCCGGGAGCCGAATCGGAGCTGCCCGATCGAATTCCGTACCATCCGGGGCGCTTAGCGGCCGGTATGGCCATCACTGACCGGTCTGGCTAGAGCTACGGATCAGAGCGTGGCCGCGCCCCTCCCGGGACCGTTCGGTCGGGAACCAGCGGGGAAGAGCGATCGCTGGCGAACAGCCTCATGAGAACGGCCCCTGACCGTTGTTACTGGTCAGGGGCCGTTCGTCTGCGGTGGGTGTGGGGGATTTGAACTCGCTTCCACGACGGTTTTCAAGAGCGTGCTGCGGGAAGCGTCTCTGCATGCCTGACCTGCCCGTTCCCCTCTCCCAGGGCCTCCTGCAGCGGCAGACGGTCCACACCTGGTCCACCACGTGGCCGGGACCCGACCTGCAGCCTCCGGCAGGTTTACAGCTGGAGCTCGGAGATCCTGCTGAGCAAGAGGTTGGTCTGCTGCTCCATGAGGCCGGCGCGCTCTCGACTCAGCTCATCGAACTGACCATGAGCCGCCGTATTCCGAAGTCCACCGACCTGCTCAAGGTCCTTCGCTTCCTGCTTCGTAATCAGCTCCTCCTTGCGGAGAAGCCGCGAGTAAGCGCTGAGAGAAGGGCGCTCGGTCAGTTCCAGTCCACGGGCCTCGATCAGCGCCCGCAACGCACTCTCCAACGCTGCCCCGCACAGCACGATGGCCGCAGCCGGGTGTGTCTGCTTGTCATCCAGCAGCCTCCGTACCTGCCCCATCATGTCCGTGCTGATCAAACCTACTTCCGACCAAGCACGGGCACCCACGATCTCGCCGACGCCCGCTTCGACCTGTCGAACCCAGGTGAGCAGGACATCACCGACTGCGCGAGCTCCGGACTCAGTGGATTGATTGTCTCCCCTGCTCTGGTACACCTCGGCAGCTCGGGAGGTCCAGAAGCTCTCCGCCCCCGCGTACTGGCGTAGGAACTCCATGCCGGCGAACGCGTTCGCCATCAGGGTGGGGAGCTGCTGGTGGTCAGATATCTTCCACCAGCCTCGGTCTTCCCGGCCAGGCACCCACACCAAGCCTTCTTGCAGCGTCTCGGCCAGTGAGCGGGCGTAGGAGAGAACATCTTCCTGGTTGGGCATATCAGCACTCCAACTGCGCGATGGAACTATCGATCATCGCGGGCGAAGGTGCCGAGCGCATCTGGTTTGAGGTTGCCCCTCTGCCTCGCGGTCCACAACATCTGACACCACGCGCTGATCCGCCTGGGATCAGCACCCTCAGCCAAGCCAGTCCATGGCCCGCATCGCGGCGACGACCAGTTTGCTCGCATCGGGATGTGTCGGAGTCTTCAGCCGATGAGCCATCTTGTTTCGAGCGCTGAAGAGCGCTCCAAGGTCCGACCAAAGCGTGGGATCGTCATGCTCAAGGGACCGACCGATCACCACTTTCGCTATGGGGCCATAGAGATCCAAGGCAGTGCCGTGTTTCTCTTGGAGTGACCGCAGGCTGGGTATGGAGCCGGCAGGACGGCCGGACTTGAGTGACTCCTTGGCGTAGGTCTCGGCCGCCACCGCGGCCAACAGGATCGCGGTCCCTGGCTGCGGGCTGTTGGTCGACTGCGTCAGGTATCGCGCCTGCGCGAGCAGCGCTCGTGTCGGCGAGACGCCGTTGCGCAGTGCGCTCATGGCCGCATCGACGGTGAGCGCGGGTAGGCCCACGACCATGGGGTATGCGGGATTGAGCGGTTCAGGCACCGCCAGCTTGAGACCCCGGGTGGCGTCCGTCACCGTGAGTGACAGTACCTGCGGGATATGGCCCACCATGCCTACGCTCGGCTGTTCGACTCGTAGAGCGTCAGACAGGCGTGCGGCAGCGAATCTGATGGCTGCTATGGCGGCCTTCAGCTCTGCCTGGACGACAGGTTGATCAAGGCCGGGGTCAAGCGAGAACACAGTGTGGGCAGTGAAGTACGTCGGGCTCAGCGCCACCGGCGCACTGTCGTCCCCCGACCAGCCGGGGTACCCAGGGGCGGGGAGTTGGCCTTCGAACTTCGGGAATGCGAGCACGACATCAAAAGCGCCCACCGTTGTCGTCAGAGGCTCAGCAGCAAGCGCGGTTTCGATGTCGCACATGCGGCCGATGGTCCGCTCGCTAGACGCCTGGTAGACGGCGTCGACTCGGATCTCGTTCATAGAAGACCGATGTTCCTCTGCGTTACCGATGCCTCGCAGCTGAATTTCCGAAGCAGCCGGACCCGTGATGGCGCGACGGCGGTCCCCAACCAAAGGGCCAGGTTGGGGACCGTTTCCGTATGAAGGGCGAAGTGGAAAACCCCCAACGCCTAAGGGCTGTCCCGTAACTGCTGTTCACGGACCTGGCCAGGGTGTGGAAACTGCGTAGCTGCTGAGTTCGCGGCGCCGGTATCGTCCAGTCTCCCGACCCGCCGTACCGGCGGTCTACGTTCAGAGAGCGATGCAGATGACCAGCCAGCAAGCAACGACGACCCTGTGGCGCCCCACCGGCCCCAAGGAGCTGGATCTGGTTCGGGAGCTGAACTGGCGTGCCTGGCCGCCCCGACTGCCCGAGCAGCCGATCTTCTACCCGGTCCTCAACGAGGACTACGCGATCAAGATCGCCAGGGACTGGAACGTGAAGCACAGCGGTGTCGGCTTCGTGACCCGCTTCGAGGTCGATTCGGAGTTTTTGCACCGGTATCCCGTGCAGCAGGCCGGAGGGCGGACGATCCTCGAGCTGTGGGTACCGGCCGAGGAGCTGGACGAGTTCAACGCTCACATTGTGGGCGAGATCCAGGTGGTCCACGAGTTTCGCTGAAGCGGGGCGGCTTGCGGACGGGGCTGGCTGGCCCGGTGCGATGATCCCGGTGTGGCTGGTGTGATCACGGCGTCGGAGCCGTCTTGGATAGCCCCGTTCACCGGGTTGAGCCCGCGCCAGTTCGGGAAGCTGGTGACGGTTCTGCGGCGCGAGGGTGCGGATGCGGTCCGCAGGGGCCGGCCGTGGAGCCTTCCGCTGGAGGACCGGGCGCTGCTGGTCGCGGCCTACTGGCGCACGAACCTGACCATGCGCCAACTGGCCCCGCTGTTCGGGGTGTCCAAGTCGGCGGCGGACCGGATCATCGATCACCTCGGGCCGATGCTCGCGCTCCAACCCCGCGAGCGGTTCGCCAAGGACACCGTGCTCATCGTGGACGGGACTCTCGTGCCCACCCGCGACCACACGATCGCCGCGCGGTCCAAGAACTACCGGTATTCCACCAACCACCAGGTCGTCATCGACGCCGACACTCGCCTCGTTGTGGTGGTCGGCCGGCCCCTGCCCGGCAACCGCAACGACTGCAAGGCGTGGGAGGAGTCGGGCGCGAAGGCCGCCGTCGGCACCACGATGACCATCGCCGACGGTGGCTATCCGGGCACCGGGCTCGTGATGCCCCACCGGCGCCGCAAGGGCGAGGAGTTGTCCGGCTGGAAGCAGGCTCACAACAAGTCCCACAAGCAGGTCCGTGCCCGCGTCGAGCACGTCTTCGCCCGCATGAAGACCTGGAAGATCCTCCGCGACTGCCGCCTCAAAGGCGACGGCGTCCACCACGCCATGCTCGGCATCGCACGGATGCACAACCTCGCCCTCGCTGGATAGACCACCCGCCGCACAGCAGCCCACCATGCCCGAGGCCACTCAGAGATCATTTACGGGACAACGCTTAGTAACCGCTCTGGCGGTCCACTCGACTGACCACCTAGGAAGGTTCCAATGTGGTCAGCTCAGCGCCTTCTCGATCACTTCAAAGATGTCCGCGTCGGTCTCCTGCTGCCAGGACGGGAGGTCGAACCAGTCGGCCACGTAGCCCGGCTTCGGGTCCTTGAAGTGCTTGAACATCTGGGCCGTCCAGCACGTCGCGACGAACCGGCTCTTCTGCTCGCGGGACAGCCTCGACGTGTGGCCACCGCTGATCTCGATGAACTGCCGGACCTGGTCGTAGACCGAGCCGGCAGCCTCGCGCTCCCACTGCGGGGTGTCGTCCCACGGAGTGACGTAGCCAGCCTTCGGCTCCCCGGGGAAGTGCTGATGCACTCCCGTGATCCAGGTTTCCCGGAACAGTCGTGCACCTTCGGTCTGCGACATGCCTACCCCTCTCGTCACGGCGTGCTCAGCGTGGCGATCTCCGCCCCCAGCTCCGCCACGCGGTGGTCGCGGCTCAAGGGACCGAACTCGTCGCACAGGGCTTGGAGTCTACGGGCGACGTACCCGGATGCTGAGGCTCGGGCCAGGCTGATGGCCTCCCTGCCGTACGCCACGACTTGTTCGACGTCCCGCCGCTTCGCGCCGATGGCGGCCAGGTCGGTAAGCACTGCTCCGCGTCGCCGGTACGACTGCCCGGCCGCCAGGGCTGTCTGCTCTAGAGCATCCTTCAAAGCGCCCTCCGCCAGGTCGAGACGGCCCAGCTGCACGTAGCGCGACCCCCGTTCCTCGGCCAGACGCGCGCCATCGAAACGGAGCCATCCGCCGTTGACGCTGTCCGCGGTGAGGTCTCGGACGGTCTCGGCCTGGTCCATCGCGCGCTCGCACGCGTCCAAGTCGCCGAGACCCGCGTAGGCCTCGGCTTGGACCGAAGCGACCCAATGCCGGGTCGAAAGGTTGTTGTCACCCCGGCTGGCCAGTCGCTCGGCTGCGCCGAGCATCTGCGCCGCCTGGCGGTAGCGCTGCTCGGACATGTCCACGTACGCGTGCCGGACGAGCGCGCATGCCCACAGGTCGTACGCTGCGGCGTCCTTGCTGACCGACGCCGCAAGGGAGTACGAAGCGGCGGCGTCGGAGTACCGGTTGCCGTCGAACGCCACCTCGCCAGCCAACTGGAAGAGGTCGGCCGCCGCGCTCAGCAGGGGGCGGGCGCTTCCACGGTTGCTCGCCAGGGCCTCGTTCAGCGTCGTCAGCTGGTCCCGGATGACGGGATAGACGGAACCCTTGGATCGAGCCAGTTGGTAGACCTGCCAGAGATGGCTGTTCATGCGCGCGAAGTCGGCAGGCATCCCCCTGCGGACGCCCTCGGTGAGGGCCTCTGCCTCCTCGACTGGCAGAGCGGTCAAGGCCCCGCTGACAGTCAGTATGCGGAGGAATTCGCGGCGGATCATTTCGTCGGCGTCTCCCGCGTTCGGGGGGTCACTGGACTGGTGCCCGGCGGTCTCCTGGCCTGCGGCTCGTGGCGGTGTCAGGAGGGCGTCTAGCTCTTGGAGGCTGACTTCGAGGGCGATAGCCAAGCCTCGTCGCTGGGGCGGCTGAGGATCGATCCTGCCGCTTTCCCAGCGCCCGACCGTTGTGCGGTCCACGCCGAGTAGCTGGGCCAATTTCTCCTGACTGTAGCCCAGGGTCTTGCGTCGTTTCGCCAGTCCCATGACGGCCCCTTCCCGCGACTCTGGCCCCTTCGGCACCCATGCACGGATCTGCGTCAAGAGTGCCGCATCGATGCCGTGGAGACCCCCGACTCAACGCGGTTTCCTGGGTGTTGTCGCAAACGGCGTGGGCGAGGAACTGCGGAAGGGTGCGGACATGGCAACGCGCAACGATGCCGAGGGTCACGGATTCGAAGGCGTCTCACGAACAGCGGACTCGGCTGCCGAACACCGCGTTCTGATGACGCTTCGCGTGTCCCGCGACTCCGGGCGCACGTGGTCGCAGAAGACCACCACGCGGGAGGGTGATCCGTTCATCGTCCTCTCGAACCCCGTCCGCTACCCCCCGTGCGAGTGCGCTCGCTGTGCGGGCCCGTCCGTGTCGGCCCGTGCTCTTCGGCCGGCGGTGGTCGAGCCGGGGGCCGCGTAGTGGATGGCTTATCTCGGTGGGTGCTGCGCCGGTTCGGACGGTTCGCCGGCCCCTTGTACCTGGCCATGCTCGTCGGCTCCGTGGGCCTGTACGCCGCTGGCATCTACGCCACGTCGTAGCCGCTCGTCGGTTCGCCGACTCCAGTCTTCCCGCCGGGTCTCCGGTGGGAGTTCCCCAAGTAGAGAGGGAAGTTCGATGATGGAAGAGAACACCGGTTCGGTGGCCCCCGAGGGGGGTGGCCTGCTCGTCGCGAAGCGGAAGATCGTGGCCGCTCGCGCCCGTACCGAGCAGGAGTCTGACGTCAGTGGCGGCCGTTCCGACGGCAACGACTGATCGGGCCGCCCACGATGCTTGATTCTGCCTCGTGGGCGGGGCGTCTGGGCGGGGACACGTTCCTCGCCCAGACGTACAACCGCTCCTACGCTCTCTTCGCCGGCGCCGCCGACACGGCGGGCCTCTTCTCCTGGGACGACCTCAACCGGATCATCGCCACTCAGCGCCTGGAGCCGCCCCGCCTGCGGCTGTCGGTGGACGGCGAGATGGTGCCCGTTCACCGGTATGCGGTTCCGACGACGACCCGGCGCGCGGTGACCTGGTCCCGCATCCTGCCTGCCGAACTGCACGCCCAGCTCAAGGACGGCGCCTCGCTCGTTCTGGACTCGATCGAGAAGATCCACCCGCCCATCGGTGTGGCGGCCGAGGGCCTGGAACACTTCCTCGGCACCCCCGTGCAGGTCAACGCGTACGCCTCGTGGACCGAGCGGGAGGGCTTCGGCCTCCACTGGGACGACCACGATGTCGTCGTGGTTCAGGTGCACGGCTCCAAGCGATGGCGGCTGTATGGGGCGACCCGTGAGGCCCCCACCTTCCGCGACGTGGAGTCACCCGAGAAGCCCGAAGGCGACCCGGTGGCGGACATCGTCCTGGACCCCGGGGACGTGCTCTACCTGCCCCGCGGCTGGTGGCACGCGGTCACCGCCGACCAGGGCACCGAGTCCCTGCATCTGACCTTCGGCCTGGTCTCCCACACGGGCGCCGACCTCCTCCACTGGGTCGTGGACCAGCTCCGATCCGTCCTCGCACTACGCAAGGACGTTCCGCGGTTCGCCTCGCTGCCGGACCAGTCGGACTTCCTCGCCGCGCTGCGCCGGGAACTGCTGGATGAGCTGGCTGACCCCCGGCTGGTGGAGCGGTGGGCAGAGTCGATCGACACCACGCACCACGGGCATGCGATCCCCTCCCTGCCGTACGTGAACACGCTCCCCGCGCGGCCGGAGATCGCTGTACGGCTGACCGCTCCGAGGGGCCGCCTGGTGGAGAACGGCGGGCACGGCTCGGTCACGTTCTCGGCGGCTGGTACCGCCTGGGACTTCGCCGACTCCGCCGCGCCGGTTCTGCGGCTGCTGCTCCTCGGCCAGCCCGTCACTCTGGGGGACCTCGCCGAGTCCGCCGGCCTGGAGGTCAAGGAGGTGGCCGAACTGGTCTGGCTGCTGGTCGAAGGCCAAACGGTGGCGGTCGTGGGGACCGGGCTGTGACGGCGGCCCTGGGCCTGGGCACCTACCGGGTCCGGAATGTGAAGTCAGCAGCGCGTATCGCTGTGCAGGCCGGAGCGCCTTGGATCGACACCGCTCCGAACTACGGCGACGGCCTGGCGCTCCATGACCTCGGCTCGGTCTTGCGGGAGTCCCCCCGTGCTCCGCTGGTGG
Organism: Streptomyces sp. ISL-43; assembly: GCF_018614195.1. Classification (GTDB taxonomy): domain Bacteria; phylum Actinomycetota; class Actinomycetes; order Streptomycetales; family Streptomycetaceae; genus Streptomyces. The sequence goes on along the minus strand of NZ_JAGGOT010000073.1, from coordinate 41,504 downwards.
CAACCAAGGCCGGATTCTTCACCCGGAGCCAGGGGCGGACCGCCCTTGGGCTCGGCTTGCTCACCGAGCATGACGCATCCGCCGGCCACTGCCTCGACCCGAGGTTCGTCGCCTACCAGGTGAACGAGGCTGTCGCTCTGCTCGGCCGCGTGGACTTGGTGTTCGTGCACAACCCCGAACGAGCCGGTCGCGGGGTGGACCGGGCGGTGATGCACTGGCGGCTGAGGGAGGCGTTCACCGCCCTGGAGGAACAGGTCCAGCAGGGCCGGATTCCCGGCTACGGAGTCGCCACGTGGTCGGGCCTGCTGGAAGGTGCCTTCAGCGTTCCTGACTTACTGGCGCTCGCCCGGGAAGCGGCGGGCTCTACCGACCCTCACCTAATCGCCGTACAAATGCCGGTGAGCCTGATCAGTGACGCCCCGATCACGCAGGCCCTCAACGGCGGCGGCCCCCTGGTGCAGGCGAAGGACGCCGGGCTGATCACGTTCGGCTCCGCGCCCCTGCACGGTGGCGAACTGCTCGATGCCATCACCCCGGAACTCGTGGACCTGATCCGCCCTGGCCTATCGGCTGGCGCGGCCGGAGTGCTGGCCGCTGGGTCATGCCCGGCCCTGGACTTCGTCCTGACCTCAACCGCGAACCGCGAACACTGGGACGATGCCGCCAAGGCCCTGGCCGCACCTCTCACCGCCGAACAGCTCAGGAGAGTGACCGATGAACTTGCCACCGGATGAGGCCACCCGGACCCTGATGGAGGCCGCACATCGGCATGCGGCCGAAGCTGTCGGGCTGACGTGTACCGGGCCGATGGCGTGGGGTTTCGCGGGCTTCACCCTGGGCCGCCGGTCGGGCCCGTACTGGCTGCGGGTCAGCCGCAGTCTCGTGAAGAACGCCGGGCGCAAGCATGGTCAAGGAATCGTCGGCGCCGACCTCCTGGTACCGCGCGACGTACCCCGCCCGGCCGTCCACGGAACCTACGACTGGGCCGAAGTCGAGTACGCGTTTGAAGCTGAGGTCCTCGACCTGGTGCCGCACCCCGTTGTCTCGCCCCGGAGTCCGGACCTGATCCGGAACCCTGCTCTGCCCGAGGAGTGGTGGGGAGTGCTGCGCCGTTCCCTCGACCGCTTGGCGGAAGTGGATGGAGCCAAGCAGACCGTGCGGGACGAATGGATCGCTCGAGCCTTTCCCCAGTTCCTCGGCATCCCCGCCCCGGCCAAAGTCGAGCGCGTCACCGGTCACGGCGACCTCCACTGGGGCAACCTCACCGGCATGCCGCTGACCTTCCTGGACTGGGAGCGCTGGGGCCGCGTGCCCGTTGGCTACGACCCCGGCCTTCTTCACGCGTACAGCCTCCGAGTCCCGCTCGTGGCCACCCGCATCCGCAGTCAGTTCTCGAATGTCCTCAACACCCCCGCCGGCCGCATCGGCGAGCTGGCCGCGATCGCCGAAATGCTCCAGGCCGTCGCCCGCGGCTTCTACCCGAAGCTGGCGCCCCTCCTCCTCACCCGGGCCGAAGAGCTGACAGGGGTCCGCCCTCCGGTCTGTGCCCCTTCCGAGGTCACTGCCTGACCCCTGCGCATCACCCTTGGGCCCCGGCGATCCTCCTCCGAGCTGGGGCCCATGCACATCAACGTCAACGGGCTTACTTCTCCAGAAGGTCATGCAGAAGCGCGACGAGCGTGACCGCCGTCCCCAGGGCGGCGCCCAACGGCGGGTTATGCAGTATCAGATACGCCGTGGCGGTGCCGACCAGGACGAGTAGAAGCGTGCGCGAACTGATCTGGTCCATTGATCCTCCGATAGGTGGTTTAGGACCAGCGTTCAGGACGTACATCCCTGGTTGACGTGCTCTTACGGTTGCCCGCGATTTCTTACAGTTCCTGACAAGCCGTGACGCTACGTGACACCATGCCAACATCCATGGGTCGCATAGATGGGGGCAACCGGATGGCTCGATGGCAGATGCCGGACCTTCCCAAGGGGCCGTTGCGAACCTTCAACCGCGAACTCCATGCGCTACACGGCAAGGCTGGCTACCCCTCGGCCCGCAGGCTCTACTTGGCAGTGGAGAGGGTCGTCAGCCACACAAAGATCCACCACGCCTTCACGAAACCCCTTCTACCCTCATGGGGCGTGGTCGACGTGGTTGTTGAGCAGCTAGCCATCTCGGCGCGTCCACGCCTCGACGCGGACGCAGAGACTGACCGCTTCAAGTCGCTCTGGGACGAGGCCCACGACTCGCGTCTACCGTCCGATACCGACGTTCCATCCCTCCCGGACGGGCAGGGGAGCGCACCCGTCGCCGGCCAAATACCCGAGCTCTTCCGCTCCAGGTCAGTCATCAACCCGAACAGACTGATCTGGGACGCCTTGGTCGACCTTCACGGGGCAGGAAAGCCAACCAGTGTTCCGCACGTAGCCGCAGAGCTTGAACGGCGCGGGCAACTTGAGCTGTGTGGCGGTGAAGGCTACCTGTACGAATGCGTCAAGATGACCATAAAGGGTGCTTACGAGGCAGGTATGAGCGTCCATGACTTCGGCCTCATGAACGCACGCAAGGTTCGTACAGCCGCCGATGCACGCAACGAGCTGATGGCGGCACTCCTTGACCCGAACTCAGATGCAGACCGAGTGCGCAAGGCGCATGACCAGGTAACTGAGCTCCATCCGCATTTGCTTCGCCCACAGCAGGCTTGAGCCCGCTCCCACCCCTCGCCTGCGACTCCACCCCTCGGTATGGGCGCTGCCCTCTCCTGGCGGGGCCGCATGTGGCTGGACACCTGGGTCTGAAGGGGTGGCGCACCACATGTTCCGGTCCGGTAACAAGCCCTTCGGCCGTGCGTCAATTCGACGTATGGTCTAAGCCAAGGGCCCTTTGAACGCGTTCAGCGTTCGGGGAAGAGGGGCCGCGGTACGGGGGACGGGGACTGTGAAGTGAACGGGGCTGCCAAGGGCGCCATCATCGGCGGGGTGTTCCTCGCGATGCTGGGCGGAGCCGGGTACGGGGTGTACGCGCTGGTCGGGGACGCGGGCGGGGGCGAGGGCACGAGCCAGAGCGCCCCCGGGCCCTCGGCGCCGGCCAAGGGGACCGGGCCGGTCAGCGACAAGGACGCGGCGCAGACCGCCAAGGCCTTCCTCGCCGCGTGGGCGTCGGGGGACGCCCGGGCGGCCGCCGACCTGACGAACAACCCGGGTGCCGCGCAGGACGCCGTCGGGGACTACAAGACCGCGGCCGGGGTGTCCGAGGCCGTGATCACCCCCGGCGCGCAGACCGGGGCCACGGTGGCGTACTCCGTCGCCGCGGAGGTGACGTTCGCGGGGGTCACCAAGCCCCTCGCCTACGAGTCCAAGCTCACCGTGGTGCGCGGCAACACCACCGGCCTGCCGCTGGTCGACTGGCAGCCCGAGGTGATCCACCCGCAGCTCCAGAAGGGCGACAGGCTGCGCGGGGGCACCCCGGCGAGCCCGCCCGTCCAGGCCGTCGACCGCAACGGCAAGGAGCTGTCGGCCGAGAAGTACCCGTCGCTGCGCCCGGTGCTCGACAAACTGCGCACGGCGTACGGGGAGAAGCTGGGCGGCAAGGGCGGCGCCGAGCTGTGGATCCAGCCGGCCGCCCAGGACGCCCCGAGGCGCAGCCTGCTGACGCTGGTCGAGGGCACCCCGGGGCGGATCGAGACCGTCCTGGACGCGGATGTCCAGGAGGCCGCCGAGAAGGCGGTCCTGAAGTTCCCGCAGGCGTCGGTGGTCGCCGTGCAGCCCAGCACCGGGGACGTGCTGGCCATCGCCGATCACCGCGGGGACGGCTTTCCCGCGTCCATCAGCGGGGCGCGCGCACCCGGCTCCACGATGAAGATCGTGACCTCCGCGATGCTGCTGGACCGGGGCCTGGTGTCGGCGGACAAGGTCGCCGAGTGCCCGGCGGAGGCGTACTGGGAAGGCCGGCGCTTCACGAACCTGAAGGGCTTCAAGCTCGACGACGAGCCCTTCTCCACGAGCTTCGCGCAGTCCTGCAACACCGCCTTCATCAAGCAGATCAAGCCGGTCAACGACATCAACGCCCTCCCGAAGGAAGCCCGTGAGGTCTTCGGCATCGGCGTCGAGTGGAAGGTCGGCGTACCCACCGTCGACGGCAAGGTCCCGGAGGCCACCGGCCCGGCGGCGGCCGCCGCGTACATCGGGCAGGGCCAGGTCCAGATGAACCCGCTGACCATGGCCTCCATCACGGCGACGGCCCGGACCGGGATGTTCCGCCAGCCGGTCGTCGTCAAGGCCTCGCTGGACGGACGCCAACTCGCGAAGGCCGGCCGGACGATGAAGCCGTCGGTGACGGCGCAGCTGGTGCGGATGATGAAGCTGACCGCGACCGGCGGTACGGCCCGGGGCGCGATGGCCGCGGTCGCCGGCTCCGACAAGGGTGCGAAGACCGGCTCGGCGGAGGTCGACGGCGCGCAGAACCCGGACAGCTGGTTCACCGGCTTCAGCGGTGACGTGGCGGCCGCCGCGATGGTCGAGGGCGGCGGCCACGGCGCCGACGCCGCAGGCCCGATCGTGGCGGCGGTACTGAACGCGGGCTGACCTAAGGGCTGTCCCGTAGGCCGTCTCTTACGCCTCCCGCACGTCGGCCAGTGCGGCCCCCGCGTGCCGGATCAGCTCGCGCGGGGCCATCGGGAACACCGTGTGCGGGGTCCCGGCGGCCGCCCAGACCACCTCGTGGACCAGCAGGGAGCGGTCCGCGAGGACCCGGGTGCGGGTGCGGTGGCCGAAGGGCGGGACGCCTCCGATGGCGTAGCCCGTGGTCTCGCGGACCAGCGCCGCGTCCGCCCGGGTCACGGCGCCGGCGCCGAGCTCCCGGCGCACCGCCTCCACGTCCACCCGCGAGGCCCCGTCCATGAGCACCAGGACGGGCACCCCGTCCGCAGCGAAGATCAGCGACTTCACGATCTGGCTGAGCTCGCACCCGATCGCGGCGGCCGCGTCGGCGGCGGTCCGGGTCCCGTCGGGAAAGCTGCGTACGTCCGGCTCGAGCCCCAGCGCGGCGAGGGCTTCGGCGAAGAGGGGATGCGCGGTGGTCGTCATGCCCCCGCACGCTAGCGCTCCGCACCGGACCCGGTCGACACGGTTTCCCGGCTCACCCAGGGCCCGGGCCCTGTCGTCGAAGTGGGGCCGGGCTCCACTTCGCGGACAACCTTTAGAGCGCGGAGCGCAGTGCTCGGACCAGGGCCTGGGCCCGGGGGTCGGCGGTGACCGACTTGGCCAGGGCGTTCGTGACGTAGCCGAAGCCGATGCCGGCCTCCGGGTCCGCGAAGGCCAGGGAGCCGCCGCGGCCCGGATGGCCGAAGGAGGCCGGGGACAGCAGCGGGGAGGCCGGGCCGTGCAGCATGTAGCCGGGGCCGAAGCGGGTGTTGACCACCAGGACCCGGTCCGGTCCGGCGGAGAGCTCGCGGCCCGCCAGGGCGGTGGTGTCCGGCGCGAACAGCCGCGCGCCGTCCTGCGTGTCGGACAGCAGTGCCGCGTAGAGGCCCGCCAGGGCCCGCGCCGTGCCGATGCCCGCCGACGCGGGCAGCTCGGCCGCGCGGTACTCGGGGGCGTTCTCGTCCGGCAGCGGATCGATCGCGGCGAAGGCCCGCCGGGTCAGGGAGGAGGGGTCGGCGTAGGCCTCCGAAACGTTCCTGCGCGGCCGGAGCCTGAGCGCTCCCGCCGACTCGGGCGGTTCCACCGGCGCGACCCGGCCCACCCGCGCGACCTCCTCGTCCGGCAGGCCGATCCAGAAGTCCAGACCCAACGGCCCGGTCACCTCCCGGGCCAGCCACTGCCCCAGCGACTCCCCCGTCACCCGCAGCACCAGCTCCGACAGCAGCCAGCTGTACGTCTGCGCGTGGTAGCCGTGCGCGCTGCCCGGCGACCGCCAGCGCGCCCGACTGCCCGTCCGCCGCCTGCGCCGGGGTCAGCCCCCGGTCCAGCGCCGGCACGCCGGCCCGGTGCGCGAGCAGGTCCCGTACGAGCGCCCGCTCCTTGCCGCCCGCCTTGAACTCCGGCCAGTACGAGGCCACGGGCGCGTCCAGGTCCAGCAGTCCGCGCTCGTGCAGCAGCAGCGGCACCACCGCCGCGACGCCCTTGGTGGCCGAACGCACCACCTGCGCGGTGCCGGCGGTCCAGGGTTCCGCGCCGTCGGTGCCACCGGCGGTGTCGGTGCCGGTGCCGTCCGCGTCCTTCGTGCCGGCCCACAGGTCCACGACCCGCCGCCCGTCGCGGTAGACGGCCACGGCCGCGCCCCGGTCGCCGAGCACCTCGAAGTTGCGCACGAAGGCCTCGCGGACGGCCTCGTAGCCCTCCGCCACCTCACCCTGGATGTTCACGAGGGGTGCAACAACCCGCGATCCGCGCTTATGCCACGACCGTGCTCATCCCACCGGCACCGGGGCTCATCCCACCGACACCGAGCGCGGGTCGAAGCCGAAGGGCAGCTCCAGCCGGTGCGCCCGCATCAGCTCCGCGTCGCACAGCACCTCCTGCGTCCGCCCGTCCGCCACGATGGTCCCCTCGCTGAGGATCACCGCGCGCGGGCAGAGCTCCAACGCGTACGGCAGGTCGTGCGTCACCATCAGCACCGTGACGTCCAGCGAGCGCAGGATGTCCGCGAGCTCCCGCCGCGACGCCGGGTCCAGGTTGGAGGACGGCTCGTCGAGCACCAGGATCTCGGGGCGCATGGCCAGTACGGTCGCCACCGCGACCCGGCGGCGCTGCCCGAAGGACAGGTGGTGCGGGGGGCGGTCCGCGAAGGCGGCCATACCGACCTGGTCCAGGGCGCCCCGCACCCGCGCTTCCAGCTCGGCGCCGCGCATTCCGGCGGCGGCCGGGCCGAAGGCCACGTCCTCCCGCACGGTCGGCATGAACAGCTGGTCGTCGGGGTCCTGGAAGACGATGCCGACCCGGCGGCGGATCTCGGCGAGGTTGCGCTTCTCGACGGGCAGCCCGGCCACGCTCACGGTGCCGACGCCGCCGGTCAGGATCCCGTTGAGGTGCAGCACGAGGGTGGTCTTGCCGGCGCCGTTGGGGCCGAGCAGGGCCACGCGCTCGCCCCGCCCGACCGTCAGGTCGACCCCGAAGAGGGCCTGGTGGCCGTCGGGGTAGGCGTAGGCGAGGCCCGTTACGTCGAGGGAGGGCGGAGCGGGTGCGGACGGTGCGTTCACAGGGTCCATCCGATCAGACAGACGGCGAGCGCCGTCACCGGGAGTACGGCCGCGTACGCCCACTGGGCGCGGGTGGCCGCGACGTCGTCGATCACCGGCATGGAGCCGGCGTAGCCGCGGCTGACCATCGCGAGGTAGACCCGCTCGCCGCGCTCGTAGGACCGGATGAACAGGGCGCCGGCCGTCTTGGCGAGGACGCCCCAGTGCCGGATGCCGCGGGCCTCGAAGCCGCGGGAACGGCGGGCGATGGACATCCGGCGCAGCTCGTCGGTGATCACGTCCCCGTAGCGGATCATGAAGGAGGCGATCTGCACGAGCAGCGGTGGCAGCTTGAGCCGCTGCAGGCCCAGCAGCAGGGCCCGCAGTTCGGTGGTGGAGGCCAGGAGCACCGACGCGGCCACCCCGAGGGTGCCCTTGGCCAGCACGTTCCAGGCGCCCCAGAGGCCGGAGACGCTGAGCGACATGCCGAGGAAGTCGACCCGCTCGCCCTGTGCCACGAAGGGCATCAGGACGGCGAAGGCGACGAAGGGCACCTCGATCAGCAGCCGGCGCAGCAGGAAGCCGGCCGGGATCCGGGCCACGGCCGCGGCCGCCGCGACGAGGACGGCGTAGAGGGCGAAGGTCCACACCGCCTCGCGCGGTGTGGACACGACGACCACCACGAAGGCGAAGGTCGCGGCGAGTTTGCAGTGCGGCGGCAGGTCGTGGACCGGCGAGTGCCCGTGCCGGTAGAGCTTGTGGGCGTGGCCCGCGCCCATGTCAGGCGGCCGGCACGGCCGTGGAGGCGGCCGTGAGGTCGGCGTTGCGGCGGCGGCGGACGGTCCAGAAGACGCCGGTGCCGACGGCGACGGTCGCGCCGACGCCGATGACACCGGCGAGGCCGCCGGAGAGGCGGGCGTCGGAGACGTCCTTGACGCTGTAGTCGGCGAGCGGGGAGTCGGCGTTGGCGTGCTCGGTGACCTTCTGGTCGATGCCCTTGTCGGCGGCGACCTTCTCCAGGCCGTCGGGGCTGGCGGAGGCGTAGAAGGAGACGAAGCCGGCGAGGGCCAGGGCGGCGACCAGACCGGTGATCCACACGGGCTTCGTGGAGCGGGCGGCGAGGCCGACGGGGGCGGCGGTCGGTGCGGCCGGGGCGTCGACGAGTTCGCCGCCGACGCGCAGCTTCAGCGGGGCGGACAGGCCGCGGGCGCCGTGGACGAGGTCGGGGCGTACGGCGATCACGGCGCCAACGGTGGCGGCGGTGATGGCGGCCTCGCCGAGGCCGATGAGGACGTGGACGCCGACCATGGCGCCGAAGACCTGGCCCAGCGGTACGTCGGTGGTGCCGCCGAGGGCGTAGAGGAGCGTGAAGGCGCCGGCGGCCGCCGGCACCGAGAGCAGGGCTCCGGCGAAGGCGGCCACGGTCACCGAGCGGCGGCTGTCGGGCAGCAGCTTGACCAGCCCGCGGAAGACGGCGTAGGCGACGACCACGGTGACGACGGCCATGTTCACGACGTTGACGCCGAGCGCGGTCAGGCCGCCGTCGGCGAAGAGGACGCCCTGCATGAGCAGGACGACGGACACGCAGAGCACGCCCGTATAGGGGCCGACGAGGATCGCGGCGAGTGCTCCGCCCAGCAGGTGGCCGCTGGTGCCGGCGGCGACGGGGAAGTTCAACATCTGGACGGCGAAGATGAAGGCGGCCACGAGGCCGGCGAGCGGCGCGGTGCGCTCGTCGAGCTCCCGGCGGGCACCTCGGAGGCTGACCGCCACGGCTCCGGCGGCGGCGACACCTGCGGCGATGGAGACGGGGGCATCGATGAAGCCGTCGGGCACATGCATGGTTTTGCTCCGCTTCCTGCGGTCCGTTGAACCGTCAAAATCTTTAACCGTTCAAGAGTAGTGCCCAATTGCAAATGGTTGGCAAGAGCGCTTCCGTCACAAGTAGGTCCGTGCGGATTCGTGGGAATGTGCGAGGCTGGGGGCAATGCGGACGTAAATGTTCCGATTTGAGGAGTCTTGTCGATGTCAGCCACCTCCGAGAATCCATCCGCGAGCCCGACCGCCAGGGCCTCCGGCACGGCGACCGCCACGCCGCCCGCGCCCGTCGTCGAGGAGCGGGTGCGCGCCCGCGTGATCACCGACGATCCTCTCTACCGGGCCATCCCGGTCGCCCTGCGCTTCGTCCCCGCCGAGCCCCTCGCCGTCCGGATCGTCTTCCCGGCCGACCTCTCCCCCGAGGGCACGGACAACGAGTGGGTCTTCCCCCGCGCCCTCCTGGAGGCCGGCCTCCAGGCCCCGACCGGGACGGGCGACGTACGCGTCTGGCCCTGCGGACGCGTCCAGGCCGTCGTCGAGTTCCACTCCCCCGAGGGCGTCGCGGTGGTCCAGTTCGACATCGCCGCGCTGCGCCGCTTCCTGCGCCGGACGTACGCGCCCTCGCCTGCCCCCACCCGTTAGGCCCAGCCCCGCCCCGCCCGTCGAAACGGGACCGACCCCGCACCGATGAGGTGCGGGGCCGGTCCTTCGTGCGGGGCGGGTCGGGTCGGACCCCAGGACGCCGGACGTCAGGCGTCAGGCGTCAGGCGTCAGGCGTCAGACCTTGACCAGCTCGCGGTCCTTGTCCGGACCGTCGGAGCCGCCCGAGCCGTCCACGGACTCGCCGAGGTGCTTGCGCAGGCTCTCGCCCTCCACGTCCACGTTCGGCAGGATCCGGTCCAGCCACTTCGGCAGCCACCAGGCCTTGTGACCGAGCAGTGCGAGCACGGCCGGGACGATGGTCATCCGGACGACGAAGGCGTCGAAGAAGACGGCGATGGCCAGGCCGAAGCCGATCATCTTGACCATCTGCTCGGTGGCCCCCATGAAGCCCGAGAACACAGCGATCATGATGACGGCCGCGGCCACGACCACCCGGGCGCTGTACTGGAAGCCGGTCACGACGGCCTGGCCGGGCCGCTCGCCGTGGACGTACGCCTCACGCATGCGGGTGACCAGGAAGACCTCGTAGTCCATGGCCAGACCGAAGACGACGCCCACCATGAAGATCGGCATCATCGACATGATCGGGCCGGTCTGCTCCACCCCGAAGAGCGAGCCGAGCCAGCCCCACTGGAAGACCGCGACGACGGCGCCGAGGGCGGCGACCACCGAGAGCAGGAAGCCGAGGGCCGCCTTGAGCGGGACCAGGATCGAGCGGAAGACGAGCATCAGGAGCAGGAAGGCGAGGCCGACGACGAGGGCCAGGTAGGGCAGCAGCGCGTCGTTCATCTTCTGCGAGAAGTCGATGTTCATCGCGGTGGCGCCGGTGACGAGGACGTCGTCTCCGCTGCCCTCGCGGATCTCGTGGACCAGGCCCTCGGTCTGCTCGGAGGACGGGCGGTCCTTCGGGATGACCGTGATGACTCCGGCGTCGCCCTCCTTGTTGAGCGTCGGCGGGGTGACCGCGACCACGCCCTCCAGGCCCTTGATCCGCTCGACCGTCTGGTCGGCGAGCGCCTTGTCGCCGTCCACGACGACCATCAGCGGGCCGTTGAAGCCGGGACCGAAGCCCTCGGACAGCAGGTCGTACGCCTGGCGCTGCGAGGTGGACACCGGCTGGGAGCCGTCGTCCGGCAGGCCCATCTCCAGCTTGCTCGCCGGGATCGCGACGGCACCGAGGCCGACGACCGCGACCAGCAGCACCATGACCGGGCGGCGCAGGATGAAGCGGGCCCAGCGGGTGCCGCCGTTGGCCTTGGGCTCGGCGCCCTCGGCGACCGGCTTGCCCTTGCCGAACAGCTTGGACTTCGTACCGGCGGGCAGCACCTTCTTGCCCGCGAACCCGAGGATCGCGGGGACCAGCGTCAGGGCGACGAGGACGGCGATGACCACGGTGCCGGCGGCGGCGACGCCCATCTTGGTGAGCATCGGGATGTTGACGACGGCCAGGCCCACGAGGGCGATGACCACGGTCAGACCGGCGAAGACGACGGCGGAGCCGGCGGTTCCGGCGGCCCGGCCCGCGGCCTCCTCGCGCTCGCGGCCCTCGGCGAGCTCCGAGCGGTAGCGGGAGACGATGAAGAGCGCGTAGTCGATGCCGACCGCGAGGCCGATCATCATCGCGAGGGTGGAGGTGGTGGAGCCGAGGTCCAGCACGTTGGCGAGCGCGGTGATCGAGGAGACGCCGATGCCGACGCCGATCAGCGCGGTCAGCAGCGGCAGTCCGGCGGCGATCAGCGAACCGAAGGTGATGACGAGGACGACCGCGGCGATGGAGATGCCGATGATCTCGCCGGAGCCGGTCTCGGGGGCCGCCATCAGGGCGTCGCCGCCGATCTGGACGTTCAGGCCGGAGGCCTTGGCCTCGGTGCCGGCCTCCTTGAGGGCCTCGCGGGTCGGATCCGTCAGCTCCATGCCGCTGACCTTGTACTTGACGCTGATGTAGGCGGTGGAGCCGTCCTGGCTCACGGCCTGCGCCTCGTAGGGGTTGGCGACCGAGGAGATCTGGTCCCTGCCCGGGCCGTCCTTCAGCTCGGTGACGATCTTCTCGACCTGCGGCTTGACGGCCGCGGAGTCGACCTTCTCGCCGGCCGGGGCCTTGATCACGATGCGGGCGGTGGCGCCGTCGGCGGCCATCCCCGGGAAGCGCTGGTCGAGCAGGTCGAAGGCCTTCTGGGCCTCCGTGCCGGGTATGGAGAACGAGCCTGAGGTGGGTGCGGACGCCGAAGCCGCGCCGAAGCCGGCGAGGAACAGCAGCGCCACCCAGACGAGGGCGACGAATCGACGGCGCCGGAAGGCACCCCTGCCGAGTCGGTAAAGGAAGGTGGCCACGTCGGTGGTTCTCCCGTTCGGGTCGTGGGATGGATCAGGGCATGGAATGCCGGTCCGACGACGAGAGCGGCGTGTCAGGAGCAGCAGGAATCGAGCTCTGGCGCGGGGACGCCGTGGCGGAACGTGCGGGAACTGCGGGGACGTGGGGAGTCAGACGCCGAGGGCGGGGAGAACCACGGCATCGATGAAGTCGCCGAGGAAACGCCGGTCGACGGACCGGTCCTCGATCAGCGGGAGCGCGATGAACGTCCCGATGAGGACGTGCGGCACGAAGGCCAGGGCCGGACAGTCCGGAGCGATCTCGCCTCGGTCCACCGCCCGCTGCAGCATCGCCTGCAGACCGGTGATCTCCGGGTCGACCAGCAGGTCCCGCAGCGCCTTGTGGAGCTCCGGGCTCTCGTGGACCGCATGGGTCAGGCCCCGCATGAGCGCGGTGTCCTTCGCCATCTGGGCGTCGTCGGAGTTCTCGATCATGACCGCGAAGTCCCCGCGCAGGCTGCCTGTGTCGATCTCCCGGAGGGAGACCGGCTGGGTGCACCGCAGGGCCTTGGCCACCAGCTCGGGCTTGCTCCCCCACTGGCGGTAGAGGGTCGCCTTGCTGGACTTCGTACGGGCGGCGACCGCGTCCATGGTCAGCGCCTCGTAGCCGACTTCGCGCAGGAGGTCGAGGACCGCCCCGTGGAGTTCGGCTTCCCGCTCGGGGGTGATCCGGCTGCGGCGCGACATGACCTCTTCGACCATCTCGGCGTCTCCTCCCGGTCTCACCCATCCGAACGAAACTGTTTCGTACGGATCGACCATACCCCCGTGTCAAGCGAAACGAAACCGTTCCGTTTCGATCGGCGAGTGGTGTCGGTCACCCGGTGAACGCTTCGAAGCGCCCCCGCCGACACGCCCATGGATCATCTGTACGAGTTGCCAGCCCCCCTCCGCGCGGAAAGCATTGGGGGGTGAGTCACGACGCGGCGTACCTCCGGTTCCCCCATCTCCACGACGATGTGCTGTGCTTCGCCACCGAGGACGACCTCTGGGTCGCACCCCTGGTTCCGCCCGGAGAGCCGGCGGGCCGTGCCTGGCGGATCACCGTCGACCGCACCCGGGTCGGCCACCCCCGCTTCTCCCCCGACGGCAAGCACATCGCCTTCACCACCTGGCGCAGCCTCGACCCCGAGATCCACCTCGCCCCCGTGTCGGGCGGCCCGGCCCGCCGCCTCAGCTACTGGGGCTCCACCGACACCCGGGTCTGCGGCTGGACCCCGCCCGACGAGGACGGCCGCAGCGACATCCTGGCCGTCTCCTCGCACGGGCAGCCCTTCTCCTACTTCGCCTGGGCCTACAGCCTCCCCACCGACGGCAGCCCCGGCGGGCGCCTGCCCTGGGGGCCGGTCTCCGACATCCAGATGCACGCCGAGGAGGGGGGCGAGCGGCGCTCCCTGCTGCTCACCGGCAAGCCCCCGCACGAGCCCGCCGCGTGGAAGCGCTACCGCGGCGGCGCCACCGGCCGGCTGTGGCTGCACGGCGAGCGGCTGCTGGAGGGCATCGAGGGGCACCTGGACTCCCCGATGTTCGTGGACGGCCGGATCGCCTTCCTCTCCGACCACGAGGGCATCGGCAACCTCTACTCCTGCCTGCCCGACGGCACGGACCTGCGCCGGCACACCGACCACGCGGAGTTCTACGCCCGGCACGCCTCCAGCGACGGCCGCCGCGTCGTCTACCAGTGCGCCGGCGACATCTGGCTCGTCGACTCGCTGGCGCCGGACGCCTCCCCGCGCAAGCTGGAGGTCCGCCTCGGCGGGCCCCGCGCGGGGCGCCGCAGCTACCAGGTCCCGGCCGCCAGCCACGTCGACTCGCTCTCCGTCGACGCCACCGGGCGGGCCAGCGCCGTCGTCGTGCGCGGCAGCCTGTACTGGCTCACGCACCGCGACGGCCCGGCCCGCACCATCGCCGACACCCCGGGCGTACGGGTGCGCCTGCCCGAGATGCTCGGCAGCGGCGGGCAGGTGGCGTACGTGACGGACGCGGAGGGCGAGGACGCGATCGAGATCGCCTACCTGCCCCGGGCCTCGGGGGACCGCGAGCCGCGCCGCCTCGCCTCGGGCGGGGTGGGCCGCGTACTGGAGCTGCTCTCCGATCCGGACGGGGAGCGGCTCGCGATCGCCTCCAACGACGGGCGGCTGCTGCTCATCGACGCGACCGAGGAGTCCAACGGGGAGGCGAGCGAGCTGATCCGGTCCGACAACGGTCCCGTCACCGACCTGGCCTTCTCCCCGGACGGCTGCTGGCTGACCTGGTCGCACCCGGGCATCGGGCGCTCGCTGCGCCAGATCAAGATGGCCCGGATCTCCGGGCCCGGCGCGCACACGATCGTGGACGTCACCAACGGCCGCTTCGAGGACGAGAATCCGGTCTTCACCCGGGACGGGCGCTACCTGGCCTTCCTGTCGTGGCGCGGTTTCGACCCGGTCTACGACGTGCACACCGGCGACCTGTCCTTCCCGCTGGGCTGCCGCCCGTACCTGGTGCCGCTCTCCTCGGCGACCCCCTCTCCCTTCGCCTTCTCCCCCCACGGCCGCCCGGCGGCGGGCGGGCTCGACCCGGTCGAGGGGGACTCGGAGTCGGGGGACGGCGCGGTCATGGTCGAGGTGGAGGGGCTGGAGAGCCGGGTGACCCCCTTCCCGGTGTCGGCCTCCAAGTACTCGGCCCTGTACCCGGTGAGCGGCGGCGGCCTGGTGTGGCTGCGCTGGCCGATCTCGGGCGCGCTCGGCGAGACCTTCGCCAACCCGGCCGACGTCAGCGGCAAGCCGACGCTGGAGTACTTCGACCTCACGAAGGCCCGCAAGACGGAGCTGGCGTCCGGGCTGGACTGGTTCGCGGTCAGCGGCGACGGCACCCGGCTCGTGGTCAACGAGGACGGCGATCTGCGCGCGGTCCCGGCGACCGAGTCGGGGGACAGCGACTCCACCGTCTACCTGGACCTGCGGCGCATCCTGCACGAGGTGGACCCGGCGGCCGAGTGGCGCCAGGCCTTCGAGGAGGCCGGGCGGCTCATCCGCGCGTACTTCTGGGAGCCCGAGATGTGCGGCATCGACTGGGACGGGGTGCTGCGCCAGTACCGCTCCCTGGTCGAACGGGTCGCCTCCCCCGACGAGTTCGCCGACCTGATGCGCGAGGTCCTGGGCGAGCTCGGCACCTCGCACGCCTACGTCTCCCCCGCCCGCCGCAACGAGGGCCCCCCGCACTACCAGCGGGCCATCGGCCTGCTCGGCGCCAACCTCTTCCCCCGCGACAGCGCCTGGGTCATCGGCCGGATCCTGCCCGGCGAGTCCTCCGACTCCAAGGCCCGCTCCCCGCTCGCGGGCACCGGCATCCGCGAGGGCGCGGTCCTCACCCACGTCGACGGCCGGCCCGTGGACCCGGTCACCGGGCCGTATCCGCTGCTCTCGGCGGCCGGCGGCACCACCGTCGAGCTCACCTTCGAGCCCGCGGAGGGCCAGGGCCACGCGCGCCGGGTCGCGATCGTGCCGCTGATCGACGAGCGGCCGCTGCGCTACCAGGACTGGGTGGCCAAGCGCCGCGCGGTCGTCCGGGAGGTCAGCGGCGGCAAGTGCGGCTACCTGCACATCCCCGACATGGGCGGCTCGGGCTGGGCGCAGTTCAACCGCGACCTGCGGGCCGAGATGTCGAAGCCCGCGCTGATCGTGGACGTACGCGGCAACGCGGGCGGGCACATCAGCGAGCTGGTGGTGGAGAAGCTGACCCGCTCGATCCTCGGCTGGGACCTGACGCGGGGCGCGCAGCCGGTCTCCTACGCCTCCAACGCGCCCCGGGGCCCGATCGTGGCGCTGGCCGACGAGGCGACCTCCTCCGACGGGGACATGATCACGGCGGCCTTCAAGCTGCTGGGGCTCGGCCCGGTCGTCGGCCAGCGCACCTGGGGCGGGGTGGTGGGCATGACCGGCCGGCACACCCTCGGCGACGGCACGGTGATCACGGTTCCGATGAACGCGGCGTGGTTCCCCGAGTACGGCTGGTCCGTGGAGAACCAGGGCGTGGAGCCCGACCTGCCGATCCTGCGCACCCCGCTCGACTGGGCGGAGGGGCGGCACGCGCAGCTGGACGACGCCGTGATCCTGGCGCTGGAGCTGCTGGAACAGGACCCGGCGGCGGTGCCGCCCGGCTACACGGACGTACCGGACCGGCGGCGGCCGAAGCTGCCGCCGCGCGAGGTGCCGCCGCGCGGATGACGCCGTAGGGCATGCGTGAGGGGTGCGACCCCGGAACTGCGGGTCGCACCCCTCAGAGCTGCAAGGACCTACGTGTCGCTACTTGTCGAAATTGTCGTCGAAGGTGTCGCGGGCCTTGTCCTTCGCCTGGTCCACGGCCTGCGACGCGCGCTCGGACGCCTCGTCCTGCCTGCCCGCGGCCGCGGCCTTCGCCTTCTCCGCGAGGTCCTTCGCCTTGTCCTGGAACTGGTCCTTGATGCCCATGTGTCCTCACTCCTGAAGCGGTGTTCGGCAAGGGGAACCCGACCAGGCTTACACAGGCGGACATTCCTCGCATTCCGGTCAGTGGCTCGGGGTGCGCTCCTGCTCGTCCGCCGCCCCGCCGGCCCCGACAAGTCCCTTGGAGACACTGGCCAGTCGCGGTTCGAACCGCTTCATCTCACGCTGTCCGACGGTCGAGATGATCCCCGGCAGGTAGCCGCGCACCCCCTGCATCCCGCGCAGCCACCACTGCGCGTACACATGCGCCGAGCGCCGCTCGATGCCCGCCACGATCCGGTCGACGGCCGGCCCCAGCGGGTACGTCCGGTTCGACGGCCACGGCAGCCGCTGGCGCAGCTCGCGCATGACCTCGTCCTGGTCGGCTCCGCGCACCATGTCGGTGTCGGTCCAGGACAGGTAGCCGACGCCGACCTTGACCCCCTTGTAGCCGACCTCGGCGCGCAGGCAGTGGGCGAAGGCCTCGACACCGGACTTGGAGGCGCAGTACGCGCTCATCATCGGCGCCGGGGTGATCGCGGCGAGCGAGGCGATCTGCAGGAAGTAGCCGCGGCTCTCCATCAGCACGGGCAGGAAGGCGCGGGCGGTGACGGCGCCGCCGATGAGGTTGACCTCGATGACCCGGCGCCAGGCGTCGGGGTCGGAGTCGGCGAAGGGCCCGCCCGCCGCGACCCCCGCGTTGGCGACGACGATGTCCACCTTGCCGAAGCGCTGCTTGACCTCCTGCGCGACCCGGGCCATGGCCTCGTGGTCGGTGACGTCGGCGTACCAGTGGTCGCTGTCGGTGTGCAGCCGCTCGGAGACCTCCTTGAGCGCCTCGGGCTCCAGGCCGACGAGGGCCACCTTCGCGCCGCGCGCGGACAGCTTGCGGGCGAGCAGCTCCCCGACCCCGCGGGCGGCGCCCGTGACGACGGCGACCTGGCCTTCCAGACTCCTGCGAGCACTCACGGCGTCTTCTCCTTCGCGGGGTGGCTGACACTGGGTTGATCGACGAACTGCGCGACGAGGCCGCGCACGGTTTCGGTGACGGCTTCCGGTGCCTCGATCGGGGTCATGTGCCCCATCCCGGTCAGTTCGGTGAGCCCTACGCAGTTCGGCAGCGCGGCCGCCAGCCCCCGGGCGTGCACGATCGGCGTCAGCCGGTCGCTCTTGCCGCCGATGACGGCGGTGGGCACGGTGAGCGCGGCCAGCCCCGCGTCGAGGTCCAGTCCGGCCAGCACCGCCGACCACGCGTGGCGCACCCCCGTGGGGCAGGAGTGGACGATCCGGGCGCAGGCCTCGACCTTGTCGGGCGCCGAGCCGGGGCCCATCGTGGCGTACTTCAGCACTGCTTTGGCGACGGGGGTGACGGGCCCGAGCGGCGCCCGGGATCCCAGGACCGCCGCGGTGATACGGGTCCTCGCGCGGCCGGGGCGGATCGGCAGGACCAGTGCCTCCTCGACCAGCCGCCCGCTGCCGGTGCTGCACAGCACCGCGGCGGCGGCGTGCTCGGCGAACTCCGGCCGCCCGGCGGCGGCCATGATCGTCATCCCGCCCATGGAGTGGCCCGCGACGACCGCCTTCTCGCCGGGCGCGAGAGTGGCCTTCAGGACGGCGGCCAGATCGTCGGCGAGGGCGGTGGTGCTGTAGCCCGAGGCGGCGGGGCTGCGCCCGTGGCCGCGCTGGTCGTAGGCGATGACCCGGTGACCGGCGGCCAGGGCCCGTATCTGCGCGGCCCAGAAGGCCGTGGAACAGGTCCAGCCGTGCGCGAGCACGACCGCCGGGGCCCCGTCCTCGCCGTGCACCTCGACGTGCAGGCGGGAGCCGTCGGCGGAGGTGGCGACCAGCTCGCGTCGGGCGGCCGGCGGGGCGTAGGCACCGGCGGTGACGTGCGTCAGGCGGCTCACGCGGCGCCCTCCTCGGCGGAGGCGGCGGACTGGACGCGGGCCTGGGCCGGTACCCCGGCGTCCGCCGGGACCCGCTCGCGCTCCCGATGGCGTACGACCTCGTACTCGCCCAGGTCCACGCTCCGGGTCTCCTTGCGGAACTCTCCGGTGGTCCCCGGCCAGACGGTGGTGTTGCGGCCCTGCGCGTCCAGGTACCAGCTGGTGCAGCCGCCGGTGTTCCAGACGGTGCGCTCCATCCTCGTCTGGACGTGCCGGTTCCAGGTGTTGACGGCCGACGGCCTGGCGGCGAGCGCGACCCGGCCGCCGAGACCGCTTCCACCAAGGAGGGTCAACTGGCGCATGTAGTCGGCCATGTAGTTCAGCTGGGATTCGATCATCAGGATCATCGAGCTGTTCCCGAGCCCGGTGTTCGGCCCGATGATCGTCATCCAGTTCGGGAAGCCCGCCGCGGTGGCTCCGCGCAGCGACTGCATCCCGTCCTTCCACACGTCCGCGAGGGTCTTGCCGTCCACGCCCACCACCCGGTCGGCGATCGGCATGTCCGTGACGTGGAAGCCGGTGCCGAAGACGATCGCGTCGACCTCGGTCTCGGTGCCGTCGGCGGCGACCAGCACCGAACCGCGGATCTCCTTCAGCCCGGAGGCGACCAGGTCCACATTCGGCCGGGCGAGCGCCGGGTAGTACTCGCTGGAGAGCAGGATCCGCTTGCAGCCGATGCGGTACGAGGGCGTCAGCTTGGCCCGCAGCTCCGGGTCCTTGATCGAGCGCCCCATGTTCGCCTTGGCGAGCGACTCGATCAGCCCGAGCTGGTTCGGCCGCTTGGTGAAGGCGCTGACCTGCAGCTCGCGGATCCCCCACAGCAGCCCGCGGCGGGCCGCCCGGGTGAAGGGCAGCTGGCGGTGGAGCCAGCGCTCCACGGCGGAGATCGCCCGGTCGGTGCGCGGCATCACCCACGGCGGGGTGCGCTGGAAGAGCGTGAGGCGCTCCACGTCGGGGGCGATGGCGGGCACGATCTGGATGGCGGAGGCGCCGGTGCCGATCATGGCGACGCGCTTGCCGCGCAGATCGTAGTCGTGGTCCCAGCGGGCGGAGTGGAAGACCTTGCCGGGGAAGCCGGCGAGCCCGGGGATCTCCGGCATCTTCGGGTCGGACAGCGGCCCCGTGGCGGAGACGACCACGTCGGCGGTGAGCGATCCGGCCGAGGTCTCGATCTCCCAGCGCAGCTCGTCCGCGTCCCAGCGCATCATCTGCACTTCGTGGCTCAGCCGGATGTGGCGGCGCAGCCCGAAGGTGTCGGCCACGTGCTCCAGGTACTCCCGGATGGCGGGCTGCCCGGAGAAGGTCCGCGGCCAGTCCGGATTGGGCGCGAAGGAGAAGGAGTAGAGGTGGGACGGCACGTCGCACGCGCACCCGGGATAGTTGTTGTCGCGCCAGGTGCCGCCGACGGAATCGGCGCGCTCCAGGACGACGAAGTCCGTGATGCCCTCGCGCCTCAGCCGCACCGCGGCGCCCAGCCCGCCGAATCCGGAACCGATCACCGCCACGCGTACGTGCTCGCGCCCGTCCATGCCACCGCCCATGCCCGCCGCCTTCGGATGCCCAAGCTGCCAGCAATCACTGGCACAATCGGGAGAGTAGAGCAGCCCCGTACTCATGGGTAGGGGTCGCGTCAGGAAAGTTACTGCGGGTACGCCCTAGGCTGCGCACGTGCCGGACAACGCGACGCAGGACGCAACCGAAGCGACGGAAGCAAGGACCACAGTGCGCGAATACCGCACGGAGGAGCTGGCCGAGGCCGCCGGCATACCCGTACGCACCCTGCGCTTCTACCGGGAGCGCAAGCTCCTGCCGCCGCCCCGCCGCGAGGGCCGCATCGCCTGGTACGACGACCACCACCTGGCCCGGCTGCGCACCATCGCCGCCCTGCTGGAGCGCGGCCACACCCTCGGCGGGATAGCGGAGCTGACCGTCGCCTTCGAGAAGGGCCGCGACGTCGGCCAGCTCGGCGAGCTGCTCGGCATGGGCTGGTCCGAGGAGACCCCGGTCCGCCTGTCGCCCGAAGCCCTCGCCGACTACTTCGAGGGCGAGGTCACCCCGGAGAACCTGGCGGCCTCCCTCGACCTCGGCTACCTCGCCACCGACGGCGAGGAGATCGTCCACGTCAGCCGCCGGCTGCTGGACGTCTCCTCGGCGCTGGTCCGCGAGGGCGTACCCCTCTCGGCCGTCCTGGAGACGGGCCGCCGGGTGCGCGAGCACACGGACGCGCTGGCGGCCCTCTTCGCGGAGCTGATCTCCACACACATCTCCGAGGAGGCGGTACCGCGCATGCGCCCCCTGGCCAAGAGCGTGGTCGAGGCCGAGCTGACGATGGCGATGGACCGCCTGCGCCCGCCGGTGCCCGATCAGACCCCGAGCTCGTAGACCACGGTCACGGGCGCGTGGTCGGACCACCGCTCCGGGTGCGTCTCGGCCCGCTCCACGAAGGCCTTGACGGCCTTGGCGGCCAGCCCGGGCGTGGCGACCTGGAGGTCGATGCGCCAGCCGGCGTCGTTGTCGAAGGCCCGCCCGCGGTAGGACCACCAGGAGTACGGACCCTCGGTCTCGGGGTGCAGGCTGCGCACGACGTCCACGTACCCGGCGCCCTCGTAGACCTGGCCGAGCCACTCGCGCTCCTCGGGCAGGAAGCCGGCGTTCTTCCGGTTGGTCTTCCAGTTCTTCAGGTCGGCTTCCTGGTGGCAGATGTTCCAGTCACCGCACACGACGACCTCGCGCCCATCGGCGGCGGCCCGCGCCTTGAGCTCCTTCAGATAGGTGAGGAACTCCCCCATGAACCGGTACTTCTCGTCCTGCTTCTCGGTCCCGGCCTCCCCGGAGGGCAGGTACAGGCTGGCGACGGTCACGCCGGGCAGATCGGCCTCCAGGTACCGGCCGGAGCCGTCGAACTCCGCGCTGCCGAATCCGACCTGCACCCGCTCGGGCTCCCGGCGCGTGTAGAGCGCGACCCCGGCCCGCCCCTTGGCGGCTGCCGGCGCGAACACGGTGTGCCACCCCTCGGGCTCCCGCACCTCCTGCGGAATCTGCCCCTCCTCGGCCCGCACTTCCTGCAGGCAGACGACGTCGGCGTCCGATCCGGCCAGCCACGGGGAGAACCCCTTCTTGGCGGCGGCGCGGATCCCATTCACATTCACGGAGGTCACAGAGAGCATCCCTGCACGATAGCCGGAGCGTTCCGTAGGCTGTTCGGATGTCTCAGGAGATCCAGCTCCGCGCCGTGTCGTACGACCACCCGGACGCGGTCAAGCTCAACGACCAAGTGCAGATCGAGTACCAGGAGCGCTACGACGGCGAGGGCGATGTCACATTCCTCGACCCGGCGATGTTCGCCCCGCCGAGGGGCCTCTACCTCCTCGCCTACGACGCTTCGGGCGTGCCGATAGCCAGCGGCGGCTGGCGCGCGCAGGAGGCGAACGGCGAGGGCTATTCGGACGGCGACGCCGAGCTCAAGCGGATGTACGTCACCCCCGAAGCCCGCGGCCTCGGCCTGGCGCGCCGCATCCTCGCCGAGCTCGAGGCGGACGCCCGCGCGGCCGGCCGGCTGCGCATGGCCCTGGAAACGGGCGACCAGCAGCCGGAGGCCATCGCCCTCTACCTCTCCTCGGGCTACTCCCTGTCGGAGAAGTTCGGCCACTACCGCTTCCACGACTCCAGCCGCTGCATGACGAAGCCGCTGGACCCCGCCTAGGGACGGCCCGGCCCGGGGCCCGGAAACGGCGCTGCCGCGCCGCCCGGGGTTCCGGGACGGCGCGGCAGCCTGTGCCGGTCGGACCACGTCCGACCCCGCGGTGTCAGGACGTGAAGTACCCGGCCAGATCCGCGATCACCTGGGAGCTGCCCCCGTGGTTGTAGAGGGTGACGCGGCCGTCGATAACCGGGACCACCACCAGGTTGGGCACCGTCTGCCCGGCCGTGAAGTTGAGGTTCGACACGTCGGGACGCGCGACCCCGTGCGGGTAGACCACCAGGTGGCTGTCGGCGGTGGGCGCGGTGACCGTGACGTTCAGCACGACCGCGGTGACCCCGGTCGAGGGCACGCCCTCGACGCCGGCCACCTGCACGCTGACCAGGTCGTCCTGGCCCACGGCTCCGGCGCGGCCGCCGATGCCGGCGCGGGTGTCCAGCAGCCTGACCGGCGCCCCCGAGGAGAACGTCGATCCGGTGGCGGAGTAGTAGCCGGTGACGTCGGCGATCAGGTCGACGGAGCCCGCGGAGTTGCGCAGGTCCACCTTCCCGTTGACGACCGGGACGACCACCAGGTTCGGGACGATCTGCCCGGGCGAGTAGTTCAGGTTCGACACGTTCGGCACCGGCTGCCCGTTCGGGTAGACCGTCACGTGGCCGAAGTCCGTCGGGTACACGGCCGTCACGTTCATCACGACCGCCGTCACACCCGTGGCCGGGATGCCCTTCACACCCGCCACCTGCAGCGTCACCACACCGCCCGCACCGACCTTCGCCTGCTTGGCACCGACCCCGGAACGCGTGTCCATGAAGCGCGAGGGGGTGATCGCCGTCAGCGCGGAGCCGGCGCCGGCCTTGTCGGTGTAGTAGCCGGTGACGTCGGCGATCAGGTCGACGGAGCCCGCGGAGTTGCGCAGGTCCACCTTCCCGTTGACGACCGGAACGGTCACCAGGTTCGGGACGATCTGTCCGGGCGAGTAGTTCAGGTTCGACACGTTCGGCACCGGCTGCCCGTTCGGGTAGACCGTCACGTGGCCGAAGTCCGTCGGGTACACGGCCGTCACGTTCATCACGACCGCCGTCACACCCGTGGCCGGGATGCCCTTCACACCCGCCACCTGCAGCGTCACCACACCGCCCGCACCGACCTTCGCCTGCTTGGCACCGACCCCGGAACGCGTGTCGAGGAAACGCGAGGGGGTGACCGGGACGAAGCGGCTCTTCGCGGAGACGGGCGGCGCCGTGACCGTGTACGCCTTGGGGAGGTAGCCCGGGGAGGGCGTTCCGCTGGAGTACCCGATGCCGTCGAGTACGACGTCGTACGCGCCCGGCTCCAGCCCGTTGGTGTCGACCAGGACGTTGAGTTCGGTGCCGGCGGGGTTCACGGAGAGCACGGTCATGACCGGCCGCGTGTCGCTGCCCCCGCCGCTGCGGACCAGCTTCACCTTGGTGCCCAGGGTGAGTCCGGTGCCGCGGACGACGGCCTGGGTCCGCGTCCCGGCGGCGCCGGTCGCGGGGCTGATCGAGGTCGGGTCCTGGTTCGGCGGGCGCGTGCACCCGCTGTCGCAGACACCCTGCAGGCTGAACTCGACCGGCGTGACCGTCTTGTTGGGGCTGACCATCAGCACGGCCTGTCCCACGTCGGAGCTGTCGTAGGTCGCGCACCGGGCGCCGAAGGTGCCGTAGTTGTTCATGCACTGGTAGCCGAGGTACGAGTTGTCCCAGTGCGCGGCGCTCAGGAGCCCGACATTGGGCTTCTCCACGTCGGTGGCGCTGGTGGTGCCGAAGACGTTGAAGGCCTGCGAGGTCTTCACGTCGACCACGGCGCAGTAGGCCGTCGAGGACTCGGTGAGCGTGCCGCTGCGCACCGGGAAGCCGTCGACCGAGATCCGGTTGGCGGCGCACTCCGGCGCCCAGCCGGCCTCCGTGCCGACCTTCCAGGCGTCGACGTTGGTGTGGATGGGCTTGTCCTTGTACCCGGAGGCGATCACGATCGCCACGTAGGACGTCGAACCGGTGACCCGGCAGGCGACCCCCCACTGCCTGCAGACGGTCTTGCCGCCCGCGTCGACGACGGTCATCACCGTGGAGGGGTCGTAGCGCGAGCCCAGGGTCCGCGCGCTCAGCCAGTACTTGTCCGCGGCGGCGGCGGCGACGCGGATGCAGCGGGCGTCCAGGGCCGAGGTCAGGTCGAGCGGGGTGGACGGGCCGCCGACCTTCGTCGAGGCCGTGGCGGTGCAGTTCGCGGTCGGCGAGATGTCCCGCCGGACCAGCTTGTACGTGTCCACCCAGCCGGTGCCGACCAGCATCGCGGTGTACGGGACACCCGCGGCCAGCACGCAGTTGGTGGTGGAGCTTCCCGAGGTGGAGCACGCGGTGTTGCCGGCGGGGTCGACCACCTGGACCGAGGCGTTGACCCGGTTCGCGATGTTGGCGTAGTCGAGCATCTCGGTGGTGGAGTGCTGGTTCGCGGGCAGGCTCAGGCAGACCTGCTGCACGGCCTCGGTCAGCGAGACCTCGGCGCCCCAGGAGCCGCCGAAGCCGGACTGCGGCCACGCGGCGCAGCCCGCGGGTTCGCCGGTCTTGTGGACCAGCAGCTGGTAGGACCCGGCCGGTTCGCCGCTCAGCGCCGCGCGGAACGGAGCGGTGCCGGTCAGTTTGCAGACGGCGTACGAGGAGCCGCGGCTGTCGCACTGCTCGGCGCCGGTGGCGTCGTAGACCTGGACGGCGACGCTGGTGCCCTCGGCGGGCGGCCGGTTGAGCAGGTAGAGGCCCTTCCCGGTGGCGGTCGGCAGGGTCAGGCAGAACTGCTGCCCGGGCCCGTCGAACTTGCCCTGGACCGGACCGGCCACGAGGCCGTTGTCGTGGGTGGCGGTGCAGCCCCGGGTCTCCTTGGCGGAGTGGAGGGCCATGCCGAAGGGGGCGGCGGCCTGGCCCGCGTCGGTGCGGCTGGGATCGACCACCCAGGTGTGGTCGCCGACGGCCAGATCACAGACGCCGGTAGCGGTGCAGGCGCTGGTGGACGGCGTGCCGTCGGCGGCGAACAGCCCGCCGTACGGGGCTGCGACGGCCGAGACCGGGCCGAAGGTGTGCCGGGCCGCGGCCGCGACCCGCAGGGTCCGGCAGCGTGCCGTGGAGCTCAGGTCCGGGGAGGCGCCGTACGCCTGCGGCGTCACCACCGCGCAGCCCTCCGGGCGGGAGAGCCGGGCCAGGGTGAAGTCGTAGGCCTCCGCGGCCCCCGAGATCTGCTGCACCGTCACGCGGAACGGCGCGGTGCCGGCGAGCTTGCAGTCGAGTGCGTCGCTCTCGCGGTTCTCCGAGGAGCAGACCTGCTTGCCGGTGGCGTCGTAGACGGTCTGCAGGACCCGGTACGAGGAGCTGTGGGTGCGCAGTACGTCGTTCGCGGCGAGGTCGGTCGTGTAGCAGTCGCCCGGCGAGCCGGCCGGCAGTGAACCGTGGAACACGGTCGGGGCGCCGAGCGTGCGGTCGGCGGCGCCGACCGCCTTGCACGCGGTGGTGGAGAGCAGCGGGAGGTACGCCACCGAGAGGGCGTTCTCCATGCCGCTGTCGTTGCGGACCTCGACCGTGTACGTGCCCGCCTGGCCGGTCGCGCAGCGGATCTCGCCGCTGGAGTATTGGCGGACGCTCTCACAGGTGACCGCGCTGCCGTCGGGTGCGATCAGCCTGGGGTAGACCGTCTGCGCCGAGACGGCCTGGAGGAACACCAGGTCCTTCTGCTGCGGCAGCGTGAGCGAGAAGGAGACGGTCTTGTACGGCTCGACCACGCAGTCCACGGGCGTGTGCGCCACCAGGGCCGTGGGACAGGTGGCCGCCGGGTCGCCCTCCTGGAGCGAGCGCACGGCGGCGGCCCGGTCGGCCTTCGGGTCCTGCTCGGGCGTGGCCTTCGGACCGGGCACGGCCTTCGCCCCGGGCTGCGGGGCCGGCGCGGACTTGCCCGCGTCGGCGTCCGGCTGCGGGGCGGCGGCGGCCACGGGCCGGGCCGGCGCCGCGAAGGCGGGCCCGCTCTGGCCCACCAGAGAGGTCAGGACGGCTGCGAGCAGGGCCGCCGAAGCGACCGCCGCGCGGCCGCTCCTCCCCCTCCCGCGCCACCGTCTTGTGCCGTTCGGCAGCAGATTCATGTGTTCCCCCCACGCGATCCGACCCGCCCGGCCACCACGGGCCAAGGGGCTACTTCCCTGCGGGAGGGTGGCACGGCGCCTGACCGGGGTGCGACGGGTTTTCGTAGGGAGCTGTCTATCAGCAGGCCTACGAGCCGGTAACCCCGGGGTGCGGGCCGGCCGGAGCTCAGATCCAGCTCTGAACTGCGCACCGGCACGAGCCGCTTGCCCGGCGCCCGCCCCCACTGGAGCCAGGACGTCGGCGCGACCCAACGGGGGGGCCCATGCACATCGACCTGAACGTCTACGAACTCGCCCATCTCGCCGGTGGCCCGCAGCGCGTCTCCGAGAGCGCCCTGGTCGCCCTGCGCGACCTCGGGGCGATCGTCGTCACCGGCCCCCGCGTCCGCGCGACCGCGCCCTCGGCCGGATCCGCCGCCGGCCTTGGACCGCGACCTCAACGGCAACTTCACCACGGGCTGCTCCTCCGGCGGCGACTTCTAGTGCAGTGCCGGGAAAGCAGAAGATCCCGCCCGGTCTTTCGACCGGGCGGGATCTTCTTTGTCTGTGGACCTGTGGGGATTTGAACCCCAGACCCCCTCGATGCGAACGAGGTGCGCTACCAGACTGCGCCACAGGCCCTTGCGACGTGTGAAACATTAGCATCCCCTCGCGGGTGCTCCAAAACCGGTTTCGGGGAGCGTCCGCGCAGGTCATCGATCATTCGTTCGCGGCGCGCGGGCGCTCGTCACCCTCGTACTGGTCGAACAGCGGCGTGCGGGCCGCGTCGCGGGCGCGGGGCGTGCGGGGGGCGGGCTGGGCGCGCAGGCGCGGCTCCGTGGGCTCTGCCGTGCTGGAGCGGGACGCGCTCCAGGGGTCCGGGGTGGCCGGGCCGGTGGCGCGCGGGGCGACCGGGGCCGTCACGTACGTCGGCAGCGGGACCGGGACGGGCTCCCAGCTGTCACCTCGGGCGGGGCCGCGCTCGCGCTCGCGCTGCTGGTCCACCCATTCCGCGTGGTCGGTCTGCTCGACCAGGGCGCGCCGGCCGGCCTCCTGCGGGGAGACGGGTGGCGCGGGGTCCGGTTCGGAGCCGGCCGCCGCCTCGGACTCCCGGCGGCGGGGGCGGTTCTCGCGGAGCCGGCGGGCGGCCGCTTCGGCGCGCCGCCGGTCCATGGTGAACTCGTAGCGCCGCCGCTCCTGGACCCGCAGGTGCACGATGTACGTGCTCAGCAGCAGGGCGGGTACGGCCGGGGCCCACAGGTACTGCAGTCCGCCGACGGCGGCGACGACCGCGCCGAGGGTGAAGATCAGGAAGAGCAGTGCGATCGTGCGCCGGCGGCGGGCCAGGACGACCAGGCGCTGCTCGCGGCGGGCGCGCTCCGCGCGGTCGGCCCGCTCGGAGGCGGCCGATCTCGGCTCCGACCGGGTGGGCGGGGGCACGACGACTGCCCGGGCGTCGGCGGCGTCCACGGAGTTCACCGTTTCCGTCGCGGCGTCCGGGTCCGCGGGGGGCTGGGGCTGCGCCTCTTCGTCACCGCGCTCACGCAGCCCCTTGGCGTAACGGCGCTCCATTCCCGCCCGGCCGGAAAGCAGCCGGATGGCGGTGGAGAAGCGTTCCGTCGGACGGGCTTCGTTCAGCTCGTCCTGCCTCCGGAGCCACATGGGCACCAAGTAGGCGGCCCAGGCCCCGACGATGACTGCGTAGATGAGGCCGCTGCTGCTCACACCCCACACCGTAGAGGGGCGCGGGCGGGCGGATCCGCCAATTGGGACGGCGTGTCGCGCGATCTCGCTGATATCACGGACTTTTTTTGTGATTCTTCGGATCAGGTTATGGGCGAATCGGTCATTGCGCGAAAGAATTCGAACAGATATCGGATTCCTATTGTTCGGGCGACGCGGGACCGTGCGGGTGGCGCTCCCGCTGCCAGCGACGCAGCAGCCCGTCCCGCACCTCCTCCACCGTCAGCGCGTACACGAGGTGATCGCGCCACGCGCCGTCGATGTGCAGATACCGCGGGCGCAGCCCCTCCTCGCGGAAACCGAGCTTCTCCACGACCCGGCGGCTCGGGCCGTTCTCCGGGCGGATGCACACCTCGATCCGGTGCAGGCCGACCTTCGTGAAGCAGTGGTCCACCGCCAGCGCGACCGCCGTCGGCATCACCCCGCGGCCCGCCACCTCGCGGTCCACCCAGTAGCCGACGTGGCCCGCGCACATCGAGCCCCAGGTGATCCCGGCGACCGTCAGCTGGCCCACCAGGCGCCCCTGGTACTCGATGACGAACGGCAGCATGCGCCCCGCGTTCGCCTCCGCCCGCAGATGGCGGACCATCTGGCGGTACGTCGGCCGCTGGATCACCGGCCCCCAGGGCGCGGCCGGCGGAATCGTCGCCTCCCACGGCCGGAGCCAGTCGCGGTTGCGCCGGTTGACCTCGCGCCAGGCGGTCTGGTCCCGCAGCTTTATCGGCCGGAGCGTGACCTCACCGTCCGACAGCACCACCGGCCAGGAGGGGCCGTTCAGCTCGCGCTCCCTGTGCTTCTGCCGGGGGGCGCGGGGTGGTCGCCGCCCCGGATCTGGTCGACGGCGTGGAGCAGTACGCGGGACAGGACGGCGATCCCGTCGCGCACCCCGCCCGTCGAACCCGGCAGGTTCACGATCAGGGTGTGGCCGGCCACGCCCGCCAGACCCCGCGACAGGGCCGCGGTCGGCACCTTCGCCAGGGACTCGGCGCGGATGGCCTGCGGGATGCCCGGGATCTCGTAGTCCAGCACCCGGGCGGTGGCGTCCGGGGTCCGGTCGGTCGGCGAGATGCCGGTGCCGCCGGTGGTGAGGATGACGTCGTACCCGGCGGCCACGCCCTCGCGCAGGGCCGCCTCGACGGGGTCCCCGTCGGGGACGACGCGCGGGCCGTCCACGGAGAAGCCGAGGGCGCGCAGCCCGTCGGCGAGCACCGGGCCGCCCTTGTCGGCGTAGACGCCCTTCGAGGCCCGGTTGGAGGCGGTGACGACCAGCGCGCGCGGCGACGGCGCCGCGGACGTGGCCTGTGGCGTCACGGACCGCGGCTCCTGGCCGTGGCTGTGGCTGTGGACCTCGCCGCCGCGCGGGGCGTTCACGAACGCGCCCAGTCGCCGGACTTGCCGCCCGTCTTCTCCTCGACCCGCACGTCCGTGATGACCGCGCCCTTGTCGACCGCCTTGACCATGTCGATGACGGTGAGCCCGGCGACCGCGACGGCGGTCAGCGCCTCCATCTCGACGCCCGTGCGGTCGGTGGTCTTGACGGTGGCGAGGATCTCGACGGCGTCGTCGGCGACCGACAGGTCGACCTTCACGCCGGAGACGGCCAGCGGGTGGCACAGCGGAATCAGGTCGGGGGTCTTCTTCGCGCCCATGATCCCGGCGATCCGCGCGGTGGCCAGCGCGTCCCCCTTGGGGACGCCCTCGCCGCGCAGCAGCTCGATCACCCGGGGGGAGACCAGCACGCGCCCGCTGGCCCGCGCCGTCCGGGTGGTGACGTCCTTCTCCGAGACGTCGACCATCCGGGCCGCGCCGGCCTCGTCGATGTGCGTCAGCTTGGTGCCGCCGGCGCCACCGGCGCTGCTTTGCGTACTCATATGTGCGTGCCGCTCCCGTCCGGGCCCCGCAAGGGCCTGTGTGGTGCAACACGCTACCCGCATCCGCCCGGCCTCAGCCGAGCAGGACCACTTCCAGCTCGGCCCCGGGCTCCACCGAGGTGACGTCCTCCGGTACGACCATCAGGGAGTCGGCGTGCGCCAGCGCGGCGATCAGGTGCGAGCCCGATCCGCCGACCGGGCTGACCGTGCCGCTCACGGCGTCGTACTTGCCGCGCAGGAACTGGCGGCGGCCCGCCGGGGAGCCGATCGCCTTGTCCGCCTCGAGCACCGCGCGCACGCTCGGCCGGCTGACCTCGGAGGCGGGCAGGCCCATCAGGGCGCGGATCGCGGGGCGCACGAACAGCTCGAAGGAGACGTAGGAGGACACCGGGTTGCCCGGCAGGGCGAGCAGCGGGGTGTGGTCGGGGCCGATGGTGCCGAAGCCCTGGGGCTTGCCGGGCTGCATGGCGAGCTTGCGGAAGTCGATGCCCGCGCCGTCCACGTCCTCGTCCCCGGTGGAGACGGCCGTGAGGGCTTCCTTGACCACGTCGTACGCGCCGACGCTGACCCCGCCCGTGGTGACCAGCAGGTCGGCCCGGATGAGCTGGTCCTCGATGGTGGAGCGCAGGGTGTCGGCGTCGTCCGCGACGGCGCCGACCCGGTAGGCGATGGCTCCGGCGTCCCGCGCGGCGGCGGCCAGGGCGAAGCTGTTGGAGTCGTAGATCGTGCCCGCCGTCAGCGCCTCGCCGGGCTGGACCAATTCGCTGCCGGTGGACATGACGACGACGCGCGGGCGCGGCCGCACCCGCACGGTGCCCCGCCCGATGGCCGCCAGCAGGGCGATCTGCGGCGGGCCCAGGACCGTGCCCGCGGCGAGCGCGAGGTCCCCGGCCTGTACGTCGCTCCCTCGCGAGCGGACGTGCGCCCGCGCCTCGGCGGCGCGGTGGACCCGCACCTCGCCGACGGCGCCCTCGGGTGACTCGCTGGCCGGGGTCATCCCGGAGGCCGCGCCGCCGCCCG
Source organism: Streptomyces sp. ISL-43 (assembly GCF_018614195.1). GTDB lineage: Bacteria > Actinomycetota > Actinomycetes > Streptomycetales > Streptomycetaceae > Streptomyces. The sequence continues at coordinate 10,642 of NZ_JAGGOT010000073.1, read as the reverse complement.
TACCGCCGTCGGTCCACTCGACCGGTACGACGGCTTCCGCCCCGGGGGGCAGCGGGGCGCCGGTCATGATGCGGGCGGCCTGGCCGGGGCCGACGGTCGGCAGCTCACCGCTGCCGGCCGCCACGTCCCCGATGACCGTCAGCACCGCGGGGAACTCCTCGCTCGCGCCCTGGACGTCGGCGGTCCGGACGGCGTAGCCGTCCATCGAGCTGTTGTCGAAGGGCGGGAGGGCGACGGGCACGGTGACGTCCTCGACCAGGACGCAGCCCTGTGCGTCGAGCAGCTGGAGCTCGATGGGCTCGAGCGGCCGGACGGTGGCGAGGACGTCGGCGAGGTGCTCGTCCACGGACCACAGACGTTGGTGGCCGGTGTCCTGCGGTGCGTGGCTGCTCAAGGTGCTACATCTCCTCCGTGACGTAACGGTGAAGCCAGGTGCGGAACTCCGGGCCCAGGTCCTCACGCTCGCACGCGAGCCGGACGATGGCCCGCAGGTAGTCCCCGCGGTCCCCGGTGTCGTAGCGGCGGCCCCGGAAGACCACGCCGTGCACCGGGCCGCCGAGGGTCTCGTCGGCGGCCAGCTTCTGCAGGGCGTCGGTCAGCTGGATCTCTCCGCCGCGGCCCGGCTCGGTCTCACGCAGTATGTCGAAGACGGCGGGGTTGAGGACATAGCGGCCGATCACCGCGAAATTGCTGGGCGCGTCCACCGCGTCCGGCTTCTCGACGAGACCGGTGATGCGGACCACGTCCGACTCGTCGGTGGCCTCGATGGCGGCGCAGCCGTACAGGTGCACCTGGGACGGGTCCACCTCCATCAACGCGACGACGCTGCCGCCGGTGCGCTGCTGGATCTCGCACATCAGACGCAGCAGCGGGTCGCGCGGGTCGATGAGGTCGTCGCCGAGGAGGACGGCGAAGGGCTCGTCGCCGACGTGCGGCTCGGCGCACAGCACGGCGTGGCCGAGGCCGCGCGGGTCGCCCTGGCGGACGTAGTGCATGGTGGCCAGGTCGCTCGATTCCTGGACCTTCTTCAGCCGGTCGTCATCGCCCTTGGCGATGAGCGCGGACTCCAGCTCGTAGTTGCGGTCGAAGTGGTCTTCGAGAGCACGCTTGTTACGACCCGTGACCATGAGAATGTCGTCGAGGCCGGCCGAGACTGCCTCTTCGACCACGTATTGAATGGCCGGCTTGTCCACAACCGGGAGCATTTCCTTGGGTGTCGCCTTGGTCGCGGGAAGGAAGCGAGTACCAAGGCCCGCGGCCGGGATGACGGCCTTCTTGATCACGGGTTGCGACTGAGTCATGCGCCGAACAATAGTCGCTCGCGGATGGCGCCAGATGAGCTCCAGGTGAATATGTCGAGTTTGCACTACCAGTGAAGGAGACCAGCCACCCGTGGTCGCGAACCAGCCTCCGCAGGGCAAGACGGACCTGCGCCGCGAACTCCTCGCCGCCCGCCGCGCCTTGTCCCCCGACGCCCTGCGTACGGCGGCCCGCGCCCTCTCCCGCTCCGCTCTCGAACTGCCCGAACTCACCGGCGCCCGGACCGTGGCGGCCTACGTCTCCGTCGGCGCCGAGCCCGGCACCCGCGAACTGCTCGACGCGCTGCGGGCTTCCGGGAAGCGGGTGCTGCTGCCCGTCCTGCTGCCGGACAACGACCTCGACTGGGCGGCGTACGAGGGCCCGGGGAGCCTGGCCGAGGCCGCGCACCCCGGGAAGATGAGGCTCCTGGAGCCCGCCGGACCACGCCTCGGCCCGGACGCGGTGGCCGGCGCCGACGCCGTGCTGCTGCCCGGGCTCGCCGTGGACCGGCGCGGGATGCGGCTGGGGCGGGGCGGAGGCTCGTACGACCGGGTGCTGGAGCGGCTGGAACGCGCCGGGGCCCATCCCGCGCTCGTCGTGCTCCTCTACGACCACGAGGTGGTCGCGCGGGTCCCGGAGGAGCCGCACGACCACCCCGTGCGGGCGGTGGCCACCCCGTCGGGGGTGGTGCGCTTCTGAGGCTTCGGACCGCCCGCTAGGGCGTCAGCTTCAGGGTGTCGACGGTGGCCTTGTCCACGGCCTCCTTGCCGAAGGGCCAGTCCAGTAGCTCGCCCTTGGCCCACATGGTCGTCTGATCCGTGTAGTTGTCGTGGTACGCGTGACCCGAGGCGCCCGTCAGGTTGATCCAGCGGGACTTGTCGAGGTCGTTGAGGTTCACGACCATCCGCATCGACGGCACCCAGGAGACCCCGTACCCGCTGGAGGCGTTCCAGCCCGTCGCGTTGACGGTGGCCTCGCCGCCGCCCAGGTTCCACGGGCCGCGGTTGAGGAGCCACTGCAGGTAGCCCGGGCCCTCGGTGCCGATCGTCTGGTTCTTCAGCATCAGCTGGTGCAGCCGGCCCCAGCTCCAGGTCGACTGGTCCTTGCCGAGCTTCGCGGTCATCTCCCAGCGGGCGTCCTTCATGGCCCGCGCGAAGAGCTGGTCGCGGGTGGTGGTGGCCGGCACGGTGCGGCCGACGGCCGGCGCCTGCCACCACGTGGACTTGTCGTCCTTGATCAGGCGGCGGACCACCTCGAACCAGCGGTCGCCGCCGTCCGGCTGCGCCGAGTCGGAGTCGCGCATACCGCACTCGCGGACCATCTTGGCGAGGTCGTCGGCCGGCCCGGTCGTCTGCTCGGGGACGTTCATGCAGCTACCCTCGACGCGCAGCTCCTTGGGCATCTTGTCGCCGAAGGCCAGCTTGAGGATGTTGCGCCAGACCGCGTTGAAGTACGCGGCCGCCGCCGAGTCGGGCTCCTGGGTGTAGTTCCAGCCCTCCAGCAGCTTCTGCGCGGCGCGGACGTCCGGGTCCGAGACGTCGATCTTGGCCAGCAGCGGGGTCAGCAGCGCGGCGATCTCGCTGCTGTTGTCCATCTGCATGGTGCGCATGTCGTCGGTGGAGATCTTGCCGTTGTCCTTGATCTTCGCCTCGATGAGGTCGTTGATCCGCTGGCTGCGGGCGCCGTAGCCCCAGTCCGTGGTCAGCAGGTACGGGTACTTGCCGGCGCCGGTGCCGCTTTCGACGACCGCCTGGTTCGCGGTGACGATGTAGCCGCGGGACGGGTTGAGGTCGTACGGCATCTCGTCCTGCGGGATCCAGCCCGCGGCGGAGTCCTTGGTGCCCTTCCAGGCGTACTTCGAGTCCCAGCCGGGGGCCGGCATGGAGCCGTCCGCGCCGCCGCCCCGGATCGGGATGCGCCCCGGGGCCTGGTAGCCGATGCTGCCGTTGGCGCCCTTGCCGTCGGCGTAGATCAGGTTCTGGGAGGGGACCTCGAAGTCACGGGCCGCGGCACGGAACTCGGTGAAGTTCTTGGCCCGGTCGATCCTGAAGATGGCGTCCATCGACTTGCCGGGGTCCAGGGCGGTCCAGCGCAGGGCGACGCCGTAGCCGTTGCCACGGTCGGGCGCGGAGCTGGCGACGGGGGCGCGGGCGCCGACCGAGGTGATCTCGTCGCTGCGGTCGGAGATCAGCGGCCCGTTGTTGGTACTCCGGACCGTGATCTTCTTCTCACCGCCGCCGGCGATCTTGATGACCTCTTCGCGGGTGGCGAAGGGGAGCACCTTGTTGTCGTAGACGTAGCCCTCGGGCTTGATCTGCTCCAGGTAGAGGTCGGTGACGTCGGCGCCGAGGTTGGTCATGCCCCAGGCGATGTCGGTGTTGTGGCCGATGACCACGCCGGGCATGCCCGAGAAGGTGTAGCCGGCCACGTCGTACTGGCACGCGGCCGAGACCGCCCGGCAGTGCAGGCCCATCTGGTACCAGACCGAGGGCAGCTGCGGGGCGAGGTGCGGGTCGTTCGCGAGCAGCGGCTTGCCGGTGGTCGTGTACTTGCCCGAGACGACCCAGGAGTTCGAGCCGATGCCGCTGCCCGCCGGGCCGAGGATCGCGGGGATCTCGTCGAGGGTGTCGGCCAGCGCGCTCAGCTGGGTGCGCAGTCCCACGGTCGCGCCCTGGGCGGTGGCGTTGCCCGCCAGGCCGGTCTGGCCCGTCCCGCCGGAGGCCGACGGGGAAGAGGAGGCGGAGGACGCCTGGGAGCCGATGGCGCTGCCCTGACCGCCGGAGGCCGAGGGGCTCTGCGGGGTGTACTTGCCGCCCGCGACCGAGCCGCCCTCGACGATCGTCTTGTTCCGTTCGAAGGGGTACTGCGGGTAGAGGTCGGCGATCTCCCGCTGCGAGAGCCTGTCCGTCATCAGCGCGCGGTCTATCTCGTCCTGCATGTTGCCGCGCAGGTCCCACGCCATCGCCTTGAGCCAGGCCACCGAGTCGACCGGGGTCCACTGCTCGGGCTGGTAGTCGTCGCTGAGCTTGAGGGCGGCGTGCTCGACGGAGAGGTCCTTGCCGGACTTCCCCTTCAGGTACGCGTTGACCCCGTCGGCGTAGGCCTGCAGGTACTTCTTCGTCTCCGGCGAGAGCTTGTCCTTGTACTCCTGCTCCGCGACCTGGCGCCAGCCCAGGGTGCGCAGGAACGCGTCGGTCTCGACCTGGCCGGCACCGAACATCTCCGAGAGCCGCCCGGAGGTCATGTGGCGGCGGACGTCCATCTCCCAGAACCTGTCCTGCGCGTGCACGAAGCCCTGCGCGCGGAAGAGGTCGTCGTCGGTGTCGGCGTACAGCTGGGGGATTCCGTTGGCATCGCGCTTGACGTCCACGGTCCCGGCCAGGCCGGGCACCTGGAGGGAGCCGGTGGTCTGCGGGAACGAGGCGCGCACGCTGTCCACGGTCCAGTACGCCCCGTACCCGAGGCCCGCGACGAGCGCCAGGACCAGGACGAGCACGATCAGACGGGCGCGTCGTCCCTTCTTCTTGACGGAAGGGGCGGTTTCGTTGGCGGGCATCGCTGTCCTTAGAGGGGCAGGGTGGTCCTGGGAGTACTGGGAGCAACCATAGGCGCAGGACCCGGTCCGTTGATCCGCCAGGGGTCGAGGTCATTGCGAGAGGTCATGAGGACAGAGCCCCGCGGGCGTTTCACAATGTGGCTATCGAGTAAAGGGCGCGTCAAAGATTAGGTAAGGTAACGAAGTACTTGCCGTCCGTGCCCGTGCCGGAACGATCCGTCAGCCCGACGTCCCCTCGTTCCGTCATCGCCAGGCACGTCGAGGAAAGGGCCGCCCGCTGACTGTCCACACGCTCAATGAGCTTCTGCTGGTCTGCTCGCTCGTGCTGCTCGTCGCCGTTGCGGCGGTACGCGTCTCTTCGCGCAGCGGACTCCCCAGCCTGCTCATTTACCTCGGCATAGGCATCGCGATAGGCCAGGACGGCATCGGCAACGTCGTATTCGACAACGCCGAGCTGACCCAGGTCATCGGCTACGCCGCGCTCGTCGTGATCCTCGCCGAGGGTGGTCTGGGCACCAAGTGGAAAGAGATCAAGCCGGCCCTGCCGGCCGCGATCGTGCTGTCGCTGGTCGGCGTCGCCGTCAGCGTGAGCGTGACCGCGGCGTGCGCGCACTACCTGGTCGGACTCGAATGGCGCCAGGCCCTGCTGATCGGCGCGGTCGTCTCCTCGACCGACGCGGCTGCGGTCTTCTCCGTCCTGCGCAAGGTCCCGCTCCCCTCCCGGGTGACGGGCGTGCTGGAGGCCGAGTCCGGCTTCAACGACGCCCCCGTCGTCATCCTGGTCGTGGCCTTCGCGACCGTCGGACCGGTCGACGAGTGGTACGTCCTCATAGGCAAGATCGCCCTGGAGCTGACGATCGGCGCCGCGATCGGCCTGACCGTGGGCTTCCTGGGCTCGTACGGGCTGCGGCACGTGGCCCTGCCCGCCTCCGGCCTCTACCCGATCGCCGTCATGGCCATCGCCATCACGGCGTACGCGGCCGGCGCGATGGCGCACGGCTCCGGCTTCCTCGCGGTGTACCTGGCGGCGATGGTCCTCGGCAACGCGAAGCTGCCGCACTGGCCGGCCACCCGCGGGTTCGCGGACGGGCTCGGCTGGATCGCCCAGATCGGCATGTTCGTGCTGCTGGGCCTGCTGGTCACCCCGCACGAGCTGGCGCAGGACTTCTGGCCGGCCGTCGTCATCGGGCTGGTGCTGACGATGGTGGCGCGGCCGCTGGAGGTCTTCGTCTCGCTGCTGCCGTTCCGGCTGCCCTGGCAGGAGCAGGCCCTGATGTCGTGGGCGGGCCTGCGCGGCGCCGTGCCCATCATCCTGGCCACCATCCCGATGGTGACCGGGATCGAGGGCAGTGAGCGCGTCTTCAACATCGTCTTCGTCCTGGTCGTCGTCTACACCTTGATCCAGGGCCCGACCCTGCCGTGGCTGGCGCGCAAGCTGAAGCTCGGCGACACCGACGAGGCCGCCTCCGACCTGGGGATCGAGTCGGCCCCGCTGGAGAAGCTGCGCGGGCACCTGCTGTCCTTCGCGATCCCGCCGGCATCCCGGATGCACGGCGTCGAGGTGAGCGAGCTGCGACTGCCGCCGGGGGCCTCCGTCACGCTGGTCGTCCGGGACGCGAAGAGCTTCGTACCGGCGCCGTCGACCGTGCTGCGGCGCGGGGACGAGCTGCTGGTGGTGGCCACGGATCCGGTGCGGGACGCGGCAGAGGCGCGGCTGCGGGCGGTGGCCCGGGGCGGCAAGCTGGCGGGGTGGCTGGGGACGGGCGAGCCTCCGGCCCGGTAGGCCATGTCGGGGGTGGTTACCCGGGGTGATTCCCCGGGGTGGTTTCGCGGTCCCGCGAGTTAGAGCACCGCTCTAATTCGGCCATTTTCGATGGCGTGTGTCCGCATTCATCCCGCTATAGACGGGACCTGAATGCAAAGTTCCAGTTAATCGCAGGTGAAGACATGCCCTGTAGCCCTAATCACAGGGCGTGAAAGCCGATCCACCTGTACGATAAAGGCACAACATCGAACCAACTCTGCCTGACGCAGAGCTGGCGCGACCGCAAAGCGGCCGTGGCACCCTCCCGCAGTGGGCGCCCAGGTATCACTCGGTTCTGCGCAAGAGGACAGCTCTCGGGGCTCCCACATGTACGGGTGCGACCGCCCACAAAGCGGTGCATCGTCCGCAGACGGGGAGTTCTACCAGGCAGCGGAAAGGCCAGGCCGTGACATCCGCGGTCACGACCGACAAGTCCGCCCGCCCCGGCTACGGGCAGCTCCTGCGCACGCCCGGCGCCCTCGGCTTCGTTCTCCCGGGATTCGCCGCACGGCTCCCCTTCGGCATGCTGACGATCAGCATCCTGCTCCTCGTGCAGCACACCACCGGCTCCTACGGCAGCGCCGGCATCGTCGCCGCCGTCACCGGTATCTCCATGGCGCTGTTCGCCCCCGTCATGGGCAAGCTCATCGACCGCCGCGGCCAGAGCGCCGTGCTGGTCCCGGCGGCCCTCACGCACGCCGCCGCCGTCAGCTCCCTGGTGGCGTTCGCGCTGCTGGGCGCGCCCGTCTGGGCGCTCGCACTGGCGGCCGTCCCCGCCGGTGCGTCCGTCCCGCAGGTCGGGCCCATGGTCCGGTCCCGCTGGGCGGCCAGGCTCGAAGGCTCCCCGCTGCTGCCGACGGCCGCCGCGTTCGAGTCCGTCACCGACGAGTTCACCTTCGTCGTCGGCCCCGTGCTGGCCACCGCGCTGTGCACCGGCGTCCACCCGGCGGCCGGCCTGGCCACCGAGGCCGCGCTGACGCTGATCGGCGGCCTGCTCTTCGCCGCCCAGCGCGCCACGCAGCCCAAGCCCGTGGCCCGTCCGGCGCACGGCGAGAAGCACGCCTCGGCCCTGTCGTTCCACGGCCTGCGCGTCCTGATCGTCGCCTTCATCGGCATCGGCGCCGTCTTCGGCGGCATGCAGGTCTCGCTCGCCGCCTTCTCCGAGGAGATCGGCAACCCCGGCGCCAACGGCCTGCTCTACGGGGTCTTCGCCGCGGGCAACATGATCGCCGGCATCGCCTGCGGCGCCGTCGCCTGGAAGATCGGCCCCCGCCGCCGCCTGATCCTCGGCTACATCGGACTCACCGCGGCCGCCTCGGTCCTGTGGGCCGCCGACTCGATGATCCTGCTCGGCGCCCTCGGCCTGGTCGTCGGCCTGTGCATCGCCCCCGCGCTGATCACCGGCTACACCATGGTCGAGCAGCTGATCCCGGCCACCTCGCGGACCGAGGCCTTCACCTGGCTCACCGGAGCGGTCGCCTTCGGGCAGGCCGGCGCCGTGACCCTGGCCGGCCGCCTGACGGACGCGCACGGGTCTTCGTACGGCTTCCTCGTGCCGCTCGTGGCCACCGTGCTCGCACTGGCCATCCTGCTGGCACTGCGTGCGAAGCTGGCCCCGAAGGCCCCGAGCCGGATCGTCAGCTCGTCCAAGCCGGCCGCCTCGAAGGCACCCTCCACGGGTGTGAACGAGCGTGGCCTGGGTCACCGCGTGCCGGTGACGGTGGACTGATCCGCCGGAATACGTCACCATGGAGCGTCGTTAGCACTCATTGAGTGAGAGTGCCAGGAGGAAATTCGTGCCGACCTACCAGTACCAGTGCACCGAGTGCGGTGAGGGCCTTGAGGCCGTGCAGAAGTTCACCGATGACGCGCTGACCGTGTGCCCGAGCTGTGACGGACGCCTGAAGAAGGTGTTCTCCGCGGTCGGCATCGTCTTCAAGGGATCCGGTTTCTACCGGAACGACAGCCGCGGCGCTTCGTCGAGCAGCACCCCTGCCTCGAAGCCCGTGTCGACGCCGGCCGCCACCCCGGCCGCGTCGTCCTCGTCGACGGCGTCGTCGACCTCGACCTCGACTTCTTCGTCGTCGTCGAGCACCTCGGCTGCCTGACCCGCCCGACAGCTTCACCGAAGGCCCTGCCGTCCTTGCCGACGCCGGGGCCTTCGGCATGCCCCGTTAGGGTGGGCCGCATGGCGAATGCAGAGATCGGTGTCATCGGCGGATCGGGTTTCTACTCCTTCCTGGAGGACGTGTCCGAGATCCAGGTGGAGACGCCCTACGGGCCCCCCAGCGACTCCCTTCACCTGGGCGAGCTCGCGGGCCGGACCGTGGCGTTCCTGCCGAGGCACGGCCGGAGCCACACCGTGCCCCCGCACAAGATCAACTACCGGGCCAACCTGTGGGCGCTGCGCTCGGTCGGCGTCCGCCAGGTGCTGGGTCCGTGCGCGGTCGGCGGCCTGCGCCCCGAATACGGCCCGGGCACCCTGCTCGTCCCCGACCAGCTGGTCGACCGTACGAAGTCCCGCGCGCAGACCTTCTTCGACGGCGAGACCCTGCCCGACGGCTCCGTCCCGAACGTCGTGCACACCACCTTCGCCGACCCGTACTGCCCGGTGGGCCGGTCGGCGGCGCTGGCGGCGGCGCGCGGGCGGGAGTGGGAGCCGGTGGACGGCGGCACCATGGTCGTCATCGAGGGGCCGCGCTTCTCGACGCGCGCCGAGTCGCGGTGGCACGCGGCGGCCGGCTGGTCCGTCGTCGGCATGACCGGCCACCCGGAGGCGGTCCTCGCGCGCGAGCTGGGCCTCTGCTACACCTCGATGGCACTGGTCACGGACCTGGACGCGGGCGCCGAGGCGGGCGAGGGGGTCTCCCACACGGAGGTCCTGAAGGTCTTCGGCGAGAACGTCGGCCGGCTCCGCGAGGTCCTCTTCGACGCGGTGGCGGCCCTGCCCGCGACCGCGTCGCGCTCCTGCCTGTGCACCCACGCGCACGACGGCTGGGACCTGGGCATCGAGCTGCCGTAGATGGACACCACCACAGCCGATCGCCGGATCATCGTCGCCCTCGACTTCGCCGACCGCCCCGACGCCGAGGCCCTGGTGGCACGCCTCGGGGACGCCTGCGGCTCCTACAAGGTCGGCCTTGAGCTCCTGACCGCCGCCGGGCCGGACCTCGTGCGTGAGCTCGTCGGGCGGGGTCACGAGGTCTTCCTCGACCTGAAGCTCTTCGAGATCCCGAATTCCGTGGCGGGCGCCGTCCGCGCCGCCGGCGCGCTGGGCGCCTCCATGGTGACCGTGCACTCCATGGGCGGTACGGGGATCATGACGGCCGCGGTGGAGGCGGCTCGGGAGTTCCCGGGGCTACGGGTGCTCGCGCTGACCGTGGTCACGAGCATGACCGGGAGCGACCTCGCCGACATCGGCATCGGCGCGGACCCCGACGAGCAGGTGCTGCGGCTGGCCCGGCTGGCGGCGGAGGCCGGATGCGACGGGGTGATCGCGTCGCCCCGGGAAGCGGGGCCGCTGCGGGCCCTGTTGGGTCGGGACCCGCTGATCGTCACGCCGGGCGTGACGCTGGCGGGCGTGACGCCGGCGGGCGGGGACTCGGACGGGGATACGGGCGGGCACGCCCGCGCCGGGAGCCCCTGGGCGGCGTTCGGGGCCGGGGCCTCGCACATCGTGGTGGGCCGGTCGGTGACGCGGGCCCCGGATCCGGTGGCCGCGCTGCGGCGGATCGCCTCGGATCGCGGCGGGCGGTAACTCCTCGGGGTGACGGCGATATCCACAGGCTGGGGATTGTCCACAGGCCCGAGCGGGAGTCGGCGGGACGGCGGATCGTGAGGGGTGTCCGGGCGCTGGGTCCGGGCATCGGATCCCTCTCCGTCAGGTGGTGGCCGTCATGACCGCGAAGTCCCGCGTCCCTTCCGTCCCTTCGTCCCGCACGCACACGCACACCCCTGCCCACACCCGCCCCTCCCCCGTCCCC
>NZ_JAGGOT010000072.1 GCF_018614195.1 Streptomyces sp. ISL-43 | reverse complement strand
TCGTGTCGCACACTGAGCACGTGATTTGGCGAGTTGAGCACGAGGCTGAGAGCGCGTACGGCGGCAAGGGATTGTCCAACCCGCATGTCTGGCCACATTGGCCCTGCGCCCACCCTCTGTTGTCGCCGCAGAAGGTGAGGAGCCAGCCTCGTCGTCCGGCTATGACCCCGAAACCAGGGAAGCTGGGACACACTCAGGGGTGTGACAGCTGCCATCATCACAGCCAGCGCGAGCATCGTTGTTGCAGTGCTTGCCTTCCTGCTGAACCAACACTCCCAAATCCGACAAGAGCGTCGGCAGGCTCGCCTCGTACGCATCAATAGCCAACTACGAGACCTATATGGGCCGCTAAACACTCTAGTTGACACAAATGAGCAGATTTGGGAGGCGTTGCGTGCGACAATCCTCCCGGCACGAGATGAGCGGAACCCAGAGGCGGGGACAAGCGAGTGGCTGCGATGGCGTGATCAGGCGCTCATGCCCACCAATCGACGTATGCGTGACCTGGTTGTCGAGCATGCGGACCTGATTATTGAAACGGAGGCCCCAAAGCCTCTGCTTGATTTTTGTGCCCATATTCTCTCACTGGAAGTTGCAATCATGGAGGAGGCGGAAGGAGTAAACCGTCGCGCCCTGATTGCACACCCTGGAGATGAATTTACCAGTTACGTTCACGACTCTTTCATTCACCTGAAAAATCAGCAACAGCAACTACTCGGATCCGTTACTTAAGCGCCTTTCTCTGAGGCAGCCTGGGCAGCATGAATCGAGACTAAGCTGAGGCCAGGTGGAGTTCCATAGTAGTATTTTGACATTTTCCGCCAGGCATTGCTCGTCGGTTCGTGTGCAGTACATACGTGAGTGGGGTTTCGTCAAGGGGCGGCGACAGCATGCTCGGTTCCCCAACCCCCTGGTCAGGGACGCCCGAAGGGGTAGGTGATTCAAGTGGAACAGTGTGCGCAACGCAAGAGCCGTAACTAAATTCTGCTCTTCGGCGGTCCGTCTCTTTTCCCACCTCACAGATTCATGAAAAGCGACTCCCGCACCATCAAAGCAAATCACCGAGAAGTACTCCTCCTGCTCCGCAACACTGCCGCGACGATGGGCTTGAGGCTTTAGGATCGCAGCGATGTGTTTGTCATACGCTTCGGTCAAGCTGGGCGAGGTTGCGAAGTAGCTAAAAACGTCCTGGAGGAAGTCGTGCTCGTGAATCCTTCGTGACAGGAGAAGGACAACCCGCTCTCGTGGGAGATGCTTGGCAACATGCTCAAGTTCCCGTTTGGTGTGTTTCCCTTCATTTACCTGAATCATGACCAGTGATGCTCTGGATGCGAGTTCGACAACCCAGTCAAACCACTGTTCATTTGAAGCATACATGCGCTTTGCGCCAGCTTGCGGCAATACTTCCCCAGGCTGCCCGAGGGCGACAACTTGACCGTAAGCCCGTTCCATGGCTAGGCAGAGGAGCTCCTCCTCTGTGTATGCAATGCGCTTCTCTTTTAGATCGTATTTGCTGTACTGAAATCTCGCCGATTTCCGATCCGCGCTAAAGGTGCGCAGATAGAGGGCGAAACCTCCCTCGATATCTGCCGGGGAATTAAGGCTCTCTGCTTCCAGCCTGCGCGCCCACCTCTCCAGCGTGTAGGCGATCCATTCGACGCGCAATAAACCGATGATCATCACTAGAATGACAATGATTAGGATGAGCCAATCGGGGGGCGAAGAGAATGTGCTCACGTCAGTGAAGGGGTAAATGGTGAGTGAAGCAAGGATAAGCAGGGCCACGAAGCAGCAAGAATCCTTGTGCGTCTTGTCTAGGGTCAGCCCCTGCAGGTAGAGGGAAAGTGTCTTGAGGAGGATCCTGGCGATCTTTCGGGTCTTCTTTCGTGGATGTAACCTCAAGTGTCCCCCCAGGGGCAAGCATGTTGCGACAGGATTTCAATTTGACAGTCACTTAAGTGCTGGCTGGGCAGGATACCGACAGCTTCTGGCTTCTGACGCTGGATCGGCATTTCCCGTGTGTACGGCTCGTGCCCTGCGGTGTGCTCTCGCCATGGGTGACGTACAGGCCGACGATGTACCGGCAGGGCCAGTGTGGTCCAGGGTCATTGCATGATCGGGATCTGTCCGGGTTGATCACGTGAGGCCGAGAGTCGTCAGCGGTCGGCGGTAGTCGCGGCTGGTGCGTCGGAGGGCGGCGGCGATGTTGGTCTCGCCGTTCTGGCGGAAGAGGCTGATGGCGAGGTTGCGCAGGCTGGCCATGGTGCGGGGCAGGGTCCCGGTGCGGACCTTGGAGTCGTCCTCGCGGAAGGTCCGGTCACGTACGTGGTGCAGGAGATTCTCGATGCCCCAGTGGCCCCTGATCCAGGCGGCGAGCTCGGCCGGGGTGGCGTCGAAGACATCCAGGCTGGTGATCAGGTAGACGCGCTCGATCGTCAGCTTCCCGGTGGCGAGGTCGCGGCGCCATCGCACGACTTGGATCGCCTGGCGGGCGCCGGGGTAGCCGATGTGGCGGAACGCGGCGACCTTGAGTCGGCGGATCTCATCGCGGTGGTGAGCCCGTTCGCGGGTGTGGTGGTCCAGCGGGATCTCGGCCCAGGGCAGCTTCCTGACCTGCGCATACAGGCCGGGGTGGTTCTTCTTGACGATGGCCAGGTAGTGGGCTCCGCGCTCGATGAGGTAGGCGCCGTGGCCGTGCTGGGTGTGCAGGGCGTCACCGGTCAGCACGGTGCCCTCCAGATCAGTCGTGTCCAGCAGAGGCTGGAAGGCGGGTATTTCGTTGCTCTTGGAGGCGATCTGCCGCTGGGCCAGGACTACGCCGTGGTGGTCCATTGCGGCCAGCAGCTGGATCGCGGTCGTGGTCGGGGTGCGCGAGCCTCGCACGGTCTTGCCGTCGACGGCGATGGCCCGCAGGGCCGGCCGTTTCGGGGGTGGTTCGGGTGGCGCCGGTGGTGGGGTTCTGGCCTGCAGGTATGCGCCGATGGCCGTGTCCAGCGCGTCGCCGTCGACGTGCTGGAGCAGGCGGCGGACGGTGGCGGCGTGCGGCACCGTCCGCAGGCCGGTGAGCGGGTCGGCCGGAAAGCCGAGGAGTCCCAGGACGTGCTGCGGCGCATCTGTGATCCATTCACTGATCGCGATGAGCGAGCGGGCACCGGTCAGGACCGCCGCCGCGGCCGCACAGAGCAGCGCGTGCGCCGGATACCGTCGCCCGTTCCGTCCGCGAGGATCGGGCACCAGATCCAGGAAGCGCCGCAGGCCAGCGGCGTCCTCCTCGGTGGTCCGGGCATTCGGAAGGGCCAGTTGTCCCAGCCCGGCTGGCATGGGCGATGATATTCGGGCAGGCACGGTCTCGCTCGGTTCTCATGGGTCTCGACAACCACATGATCACCAGCACCGTGCCTGCTCTGCTTCCCGGGCTCTTCTCGCCCCAAGCCAGGACATGACGTCACGTCACACCCGAGACCGGCGAACCGGACCGACCGCCTTCACGCAATGACCCTGAGTTCATGTGGGACTGCAGCTAAAAGAGCGCCCCGCCGCGGCGTGGCGCCCGGCGCCGGGCCGAACGGGCTTACCGTCACCGAGGAGTGAGGCGCTCGCCGCATCGCGGCGGCCGGCGATGGAAGCGCCTGTGTGGTTCGTATCAGCCCGCACTCCACATGCGTTCCAGAGCTGCCGCGGTCCTGGCGCTGCTCTTGGCACGGGCCACGATCCCTGTGCAGAGGTCCTGCAGGGCGTGAGGATCGTGAAGCAGGTGGCCTTCGACGACTGCCCAGCCGGGCGTCCCGTCAGGCGCGGTCAGGGGTACGACGTGGTGATCGGTGCGGCCGGTGATGAGGACGGCCAGCAGGCCCAGATACTCCCGTTGCAGTTCCGGGCCGAAGCCGCCGCCGTCGGGGCCGGAAAGGATCGCGGGATGCCCGCCGGCCAGCAGGACGCAGGTGGCGTCGGTGGCGCGGACCACCGCCTCGAAGTCAGCCGGGCCCAGGCGCTCCCGTGCCTCGTGTAGGTAGACGTCAAGTAGGTCTGATCCCTCGTCCTGTGTGTTCATCCCTGTCCCCCGTACCCGGATGCCTGCGGCGACATTACGCCCGGCCAGAAGCGTTGTCCGGTGCTTGCGCACGCACGAGAGTCGTTCCGGCCGACGGAGCGCACCCCTGCGCCGGGCGCAGTGTGGGCAGCTGGGTGGTAAAAAGAGCGGTGAACGCCGCCGTGGTGAGCTGAGCCACCGGGTACGGATGCGCCGTGGCACGGTGAAGTCGCCAAGCCACCTCCTCCTCGGTGATCGACGGCATCACCGGCCGTACTACCTTATCCAGAGCGCGCAGTGATGCTCGACCAGTAGGCTTCCTCGACCACCAGCGTCGTGTGCAGAGCGGCGCGAGGGCTGCCGGGGGGCCACATGCCGGTCACGTTCGCCGTCTCTTCAATCGCACTCGCCGGAGGCGTCACCATCACGCCGCCGAAGAACGGCATGACACTCTTCATCGGTCCCAACAACAGCGGCAAGTCGCTCCTGCTGCGCGAGCTCGCACCGTACGTCGGAAACCCGACCCTGCTCGCCGATACCAATCGGTGGGTGCGTTCGGTGAGCTGCGATGCAGAGGGCACTGGTGAGGAGTTCCTGGCATGGCTTCACGAACGTGGGTACCAGCCCTGGTACCAGGAGGGCGATCTGCGCTATCACCTCGCTGAGGGTGTGGATCTCCCTGCCGGTACGGCCAGGCAATGGTGGGATCAAAGGCGGCTGGACTCAATGCGTCCGGCGCTCCTCTGTACGCAGTGGACTGACAACCGGCTGACGGTCGCCTCGCAAGCCGGCCCATGGGACTACCTCATCCCCGGGGCCTTGCCCATGCAGCACCTGTTCAGGAGCCGTGACGCCGAGAAGGCGCTATCGGCTCTCACGAGGCAGGCGTTCGATGTGCCGGTCACGGTGGACCGCTACAGCCAGGTGATCAACCTGCGCGTGGGTGAGACGGGCATGGATGACATTCCTCATGGTGATGCGCCGCAGGAGCTCTACGACGCGTACCGCAGCCTGCCGCTCGTCAGCGAGCAAGGGGATGGATTCCGCAGCTTCGTCCAGCTCCTCCTCCACACCATGCTCCAGCCCAAGCCAGTAGTCATCATCGATGAGCCAGGAGCCTTCCTCCACCCCCCGCAGGCCCGCCTCCTAGGCCGGCTCCTGGCCTCTTTGGAGGGCCAATCTCAGGTGTTCGTCGCCACGCACAGCGCGGACTTCCTTGCAGGCGTCCTCGACGCTCAGACCGACCGCAAAATCTGCCTCGTGCGTCTCGATCGCACCACTGGCGCTCCCACCGCCCGCGCGCTTGAACCAACCTCGGTCAAGGACCTGCTCCGGACCCCACTGCTGCGCTACTCCAACATCATCTCCGGTCTCTTCCACGACCGTGTCGTGCTCTGCGAGTCCGAGGGTGACTGCCAGTTCTACGCGGCCACCTTCGACGTCACGAAGGACCCCGCGAAGCCGGAGAACGCCCTCTTCCTACACACCAACGGCAAGCCCCGCCTCGCCGAGACAGCTCGCCGCCTCCGTGAGTGTGGAATCCCAACCGCCGTCATCGCCGACCTCGACCTTCTGCGCACCAGCGGCGACGTCCGGAAGGCCGTCACTGCCCTTGGTGGTGCCTGGGAGGACGTCTCCACCGACTTCAAAGTGCTCAATGATCACGCCAACGAAAGCCGGACAGCGCTTACGGTCGCCGAGTTCCGCAAGCAGATGAACGACGTACTCGGGCGGGCTGGCGACAGCAATCCAGTACCCCCGGAAGCAGCAGCCAGGATCGGCGACCTACTCAAAACCGCGAGCGGATGGAAGCACCTCAAGAAGTCCGGGCTCAGCGCACTCAACGGGACTAACGCCTACGCCGCGGCCGCACGCCTAACGACCGTCCTCGCCAGGCTGGGCGTCTTCCTAGTGCCCGTCGGCGAACTCGAATCCTGGATCGCCGGCATCCCGTCCGGCAACAAGAGCGCCTGGTTGGAGAAGGTCTTCGAAGAGGGGCACCACTTGCGCCCAGACACCCATCTGACCCAGTTCTGTGCCCAGATCCGCGACCACCTTGATGGGCTGACCAGGGCCTAACTCCCGGAGGCGGGTGCTGTTGATGCATGCCTCGCAGGCCGGCTGGACACACGACAGCGCGAGCAGCCACCGGTGTGGTGACGGCCCGCGCCGGGGTTCGTCGTCTCAGGCGACGGACCGCAGTCCCTCATACGTCTGACACACGGGGGACCAGTTTCGTGTCCGTACGACCAGGAAGCGGGTTCGTAGACGACGGTGGTGTCGGGGCAATCCTCCGCCAGACCCAGGACCGCCTGGCGTTCGGCGTCGTCCGCGGCCAGGTCCCAGCGCAGCTTGGTGGCGACCCATGTGGCCGCGTACCGGCAGTGATAGCCGGCGGCCGACGGGAGCCACTGCGCCGGATCCTTAACCCAAGGACGCCACCGGATTCATCGTCCTGCCCCGCCATTGGGTCGTCGAACGGACCCTTGCCTGGCTCATGCACGCCCGCCGCCACGCCAGAGACTACGAACGACTCGTCCTGCACAGCTAAAGGGACTACGGTGGCTGTGCCTGCCAGGGCCGCACGGCCCTTCGCGCTGCAAGACCTGCATGGCCTCTGTAGAGCGGTCCACCGGTCCCCCGTTCATGCATGTGTGGCCCCTGGCGTTCCGCCAGGGGCCACACATGTTGCTCAGGTATGAAAGGTCAGAAGATTCTGGCGATGCTGGTGGCCCAGCCGCTTCCTCCGACGAGGAGGGGAGGCTTGGTGCTGGTGGGTCCTCCTGCGTAGAAGAGAAGGCAGCCGGTGGGGCAGGTCGTGGTGGCTGCGGTTCCGGTGCTGTCGACGTAGTCGACTACGTAGTTGGGGTCCGCTGGGGTGGTGGCCCATATGTCGCTCAGCTGGTCGCCGGCTTTGGGCTGGAACTCCTTGTACTGGATGAGGGTGCCGTCGTCGTTGACGCTCTTGCTGACGACGGTGCCTTGAGCGTTGCCGTTGCTGGCGACCAGGGGCCGCTTGTCGGGCAGCCAGCCGCTTTGGGCGTAGATGGCCCCTTGGTGATTTTCACTGAAGACGCTGTAGACACCGTTTGTGATGCGCCCGCGGTGGAGGAAGAGGTATGAATTGAGCCTGTCGCGGGTGACGATGTCCTTGATTCCATCGCCGTCCATGTAGCCGACCGTCACGACTTCGTGGTTATCCCAGCCTCCGATGGGCCCGGGGATTTTGGTGGGGTTGGCCTGGAGGTCGAAGGGCTCTCTCTGATCCGCGGAGCCGTCGGTGACCGTCTGGCCGGAGTAGAGGCTCATGCCGACGCTCATGCAATAGCCATCCTGATAGGCCTCGCATTCGAGGGTGAGCAGGTCGTTGCCCTGTACGTAGCCGACGTCGGTGCGTTGGTTCATGTCTCCGGGGGAGACGATCTGCTGGAGTCGTGCCCAGCCTTCGGTGCCCAGGCGGGAAGGTGTGGCCAGTTCGACGCGGTTTTTGAGGGCGCCTCGGCCGGTTCCGGGGTAGATGTAGAGCTTGTTGCTCTTTAGGCGGACGATGGCGTCTTCATAGCCGTCTGGTGCGGCTGCGGGGCTGGTGAGGTTGACGAAGTCACCTCCGTGCGCAATGAGGGTGCCGTCCCATCCGGAGGTTCCGACAGCGGTCATATTGACCTGTCCGGTTCCGTCACTGGCGTAGAGGCGCAGGCCGCCGTCGGGTTCGGTGGCGAGCATGTCGGTGTAGCCGTCGCCGTTGAGGTCGCCGTGGAGGTCTTTGCCGGCCATCTTGGTCAGGGGGCTCTGCCCGGGCGGGTAGATGAAGCTTGCCGGGGTGGTCTTCAGGATCGCGATGTCGGCCGCACCGTCGCTCGGTGAGTGGTTCCCTGCCTTGTCGAAGGCCAGGATGTACAGGGTGCTCTGGGGGCGGCCGGTGGGGATGACGTCGATGACGGCTTCAGTGGCTCCGCTCGCGAGGGGCACCCAGTTGGCTCCGGCGCAAGGCGTGCTGGAGATGGGGATGGGCCGGTCCATCAGGTGGCAGAAGCCGGCGAGATCGTTCGCCGGATTCTTCAGCTTGACCCGCATTTTCGTGCGCGCCTGCTGAGGAGTGAGGGCCGTGCCATCCTCCTTCGTGACCGTGACGCGGGCGGTGGGTCCCGTCTTGTCGACGCTGAAGGCGCAATCGCCGGTGTAGGGGCTGTAGGCGCCTTCGTCGTCTCTGGCCCTGACCTTCCATTTGTAGCTGCCGGTGGGAAGATTCTGGGCGAGGACGGTGGCGGTCGCTGTTCCGCCGCTGGCGACGGTGGTGACGTTGGAGACAGGGACGGCCACTCCCGCGGCGGTGGTAACGACGAATTCGGGGGTGACGGTACCGCCGTCCCTGTCCTGGAGGCCGGCGGTCAGCGCGAGGCCGCTGTTGCCGATCATGGCCGAGCAGGGAACGGGCTTGTTGCCGTCTGCGCCCGGTGCCCAGTTCCCTTCGAAGGCCCCGCTCGCGATGACCTCGGGCTTGAAGTAGTACTGGAACTCGAGGACGGGGTTGTTGCGTAGTCTCTTGAAGCTGTTGACGTTGCCGAGGTACGAGTCGGGAACGCGCAGGCCGATCGCGACCGGGTTCCAGCCGTTGGTGACGAAGTCCTGGACGTAGGAGGTCAGGGCTGAGGACTTGAAGTCGTAGCCTTGGACGCCGGGGCAGTAGGTGGGGTTGCCGTGGGCGAAGTTGCCCTGGGCGAGCTTGTAGGTCCAGAAGTTGTTGCGCGTATTCCAGGTGGGTGTGGTGGCGTCGATGCTCTTGGAGGCCCACAGTTCGGTGGGGCCGGCCGCGGAAGGGTCGCAGCCCCAGGAGTGGGTCTGCTCGACGGCGAAGGTGACGTCCCCGATGGTGGCGCCCTTGAGTCCGTCCAGCTTCATGGAGAAGAAGGCCTGTGTGTTGCCGGACCCGTTGTAGCCGACGCGGGGCTCGTCCGCCGGATTGTCGGACTGCCAGCCGTCACCCCACTTGTACGCGGAATTGGGGGTTGCGGAGTACACGGTGGCCCAGATCCCCGTCGTACCGCCGGTGAAGGGAGGGTCGATGATCAGGGGGAACCGTGTGGCCGAGGCCAGCAGTTCGGGGTCCGGGGTCAGGGTGAGGGTGTTCGCGGTGACGTCCGCGCCGACATCCGCCTGTTGAGGGGCTGTCGGCTCCGGTGTCTCCATGAGGAGGACGCTCTTGGCCTGCGTGGCGGACTTTGCGAGGGGAGCCGGCGCCTCGGGGGCAGGCTGCTGCCACATTGTGGGCTTTGGAGCGCTGAAGATGACCTGACCGCCGGCGTCCTTGGCCAGCAGCTCATCGCTCGCGGTGTCGTCAAGCGTGACTCCCTGGGCGGTGATTCCGAGCTTGATCTCCTTCAGCGCCGGGTTGGCGGCGGCCTGGGGGGTGTTGACGATGAGGTGCTGGGCGAAGCCGTCGACCTTCGCGATCAGCTTCAAATCGATATCGGGAAGCACGGACTTGTAGAGGGCGGTGTTCTCCCCCAACACCGGCTCGGGAAGCCTGCCGGGCCAGGTCAGGGCGAGTTTTTTGCCTGCCTGGTCCATCGCGACGAGGGGTCCGTCCCCGCCTCCGGAGAAGTTGATGCCGAACGCGGCTGTGGGGCCGATCGTGCCGTCCTCGCGCTTGGTGACGGTTGCATCGGTCCGGCGCCATATCGAGTCGTGGCGTGTCCAGACGGGGAGGGTGAACTGCTTTTGCGTCAGGCTCCCGTCGGGGTTCGCGTAGGTCTCCGCGTATTCGGTACGGCGGTCGATGATCTCGACCCGCTCACCGGACTCCTTGGCCAGGGTGAAGGCCTTCACCTCTGAGGCCGACTTCTGGGCGCCGGCGGTACTGCCGGCGGGGGTCGTCTCGGCCGCTGTCGCCGTGCCGGGCTCGGCGAGCAGGGCGACTGAGGTGAGCGGGAGGAGGAGAGCGAAAAGGGTTGTGAGTGAGCGGGGCACGCGGGCACCGGCTCTTCGGTGGTTCATGGGAGTTTCGCGTCTTTCTGAGGCTGTCAAGGCTGTGGATCACCGCAGAGTAGGCGACGTGCTTCGCATTGGCATAGCAGAACCTGAGTGTGCATCAACACTGCCGCATGACAAACGGATCCGGAATGATCCACTTCGGGACACCTAGGCGTGTTTCTGCAGGTCAACTGTGATCAGGAAAGGTCTTGCGCTCACCCCTCAGAGGCATGTTGGCTGCGAGTTTATCTGTCTCTTAATTCCCGTGGGGGGTTTGCTGTGTTTAAAAGGACGGACTCAATGTCCGAATTGTCCGGAGGTGATCGTTTTCAGAGAAAACGGTATATTCGGACCTCAATTGTCGGGGCGACATCGGCTGCCTTGACCGTTTCCCTCCTCACCGGGCCTGCATGGGCAGGCCCCTCCGTCTTCAAACCTCGCGAGGTTCAGAAGACCGCATCCGTCAAGGGCAAGGACCTCAAGGCAAGCGCGGGCAAGGCCGCGGCGAAGGCCCCGGGTTGGAAGCCCGCACCCGTCAGCTGGCCCACCGCCGGCACCGCCGAGGTCGCCCTGCCCGCCGCTTCACCGCTGGCGAAGGCGAACGCCGGCACGCCGGTGCGGGCCGGGTCGCTCCCCGTGCGCGTCGCTCAGCCCGCCCAGGCCGCCCCTGCTACGGGTGCCCCATCCGCGGCTCCCGGCAAGGGCGCTCAGCCTGGCCCGTCCCGGGTCCGAGTCACGGTCGCCGACCACAAAGCCACCCAACAAACCGGCATCACCGGCCTCCTACTGTCCGTTCAGCGCTCCGACGGCTCGACGGGGGCCGCCGCCGCACAGGTCGAGGTCGACTACTCGACGATCAAGGACGCCTACGGCGCGAACTGGGCCTCCTCGCTGCGGCTCAGTCAGCTGCCCGCCTGTGCGCTGACGACACCCTCGAAGCCCGAGTGCCTCAAGGGCACCCCCCTGCCCACACAGAACAATGCGAAGACCTCCACCCTGACCGCGTCCGTGGACCTGCCGGCATCTGGCACGCCGTCCGCTCTCGTCAAGTCCGCGCCCAGCGCACTGGCCGCACCCGCCGGTGGCATGACGGTCCTGTCAGCGGATGCCTCCGCCGACGGCTCGGAGGGCTCCTTCGAGGCCACCTCTCTCGCGCCGTCCGGCTCGTGGTCGGCGGGCGGGAACTCCGGATCGTTCAGCTGGAACATGCCGGTGACGGTGCCTCCGGCGCCCGGCGGGCTCGGCCCGAAGGTGGGCCTGTCGTACAGCTCGTCCTCGGTTGACGGGCGTACCGGCTCGACGAACAACCAGGCTTCGTGGGTCGGTGAGGGCTGGGAGTACAACCCTGGCTTCATCGAACGCAAGTACGTCTCGTGTGAGAACGACAAAAACGGCGGCAACAACACCAGCAAGACCGGCGACCTGTGCTGGAAGTCGGAGAACGCGACGCTTTCGCTGAACGGCTCCAGCTCGGAACTGCTCTGGGACGCCGGCAAGGGCGTGTGGAAGCTGTCGAACGACGACGGCTCCCGCGTCGAGCGGATCTACGACTCCCCCGGCAACAGCTCGGGAGACAGCGACTCCGAGTACTGGCGGGTCACCACCACGGACGGCACGCAGTACTGGTTCGGTAAGAACCGCCTGCCCGGCTGGACCACCGGCAAGGAGGAGACGGGCTCGGTCAACTGGGTGCCCGTCTTCGGCAACCACCCGGGAGAGCCGGGTCACGGAGCGGACTTCGCGTCCTCCAGCGTGACCCAGGGCTGGCGATGGAACCTCGACTACGTCGTCGACCCCCACAACAACGCCATGGCCCTGTACTACACCAAGTACGGCGGCTACTACGCGAAGAACGGGAAGATCGACGCGTCGGCCCTGTACACCCGCGACAGCACCCTGAAGAAGATCTCCTACGGCCTGCGCGCCGGCCAGGTCTACACCCCGGCGCTGGCTCCGGCTCAGGTCACCTTCACTGTCGCCGACCGCTGCACTGCGGGCACCTGCACCCTGGATGCCGCCCACGCCACCGACTGGCCCGACGTCCCCGTCTACCTGGACTGCAAAGCCGGAGCGCAGTGTCTGCAGGGCGGTCCGTCGTTCTGGTCGACCAAACGCCTGACGGACATCAGGACCTACGCCCTCTCGGGCGGCGCGCACGTGCCCGTCGACAAGTGGATACTCTCCCAGTCCTACCCGCCGACCGGTGACACTACGAAGCCGGCCCTGTGGCTGGACTCCGTCACACACACCGGCCAGGCCGGCAGCCTCACCGACGCAACACCACTCACGACCACGTTTGCTGCCGGCACGCCCATGGCCAACCGGGTTGACGGGGCCGAGGGCCGACCGCCGATCAACAAGTACCGCATCACCCAGATCACCGGCGAGACCGGCAGCAGCACCCTGGTCACCTACCACTCCACGAACTGCACCCCGACCAGTCTCCCGACCGCCGACGACACCAACACCAAGCGCTGCTACCCCTCCTGGTGGACCCGCGACGGAGCCGTGGAGGAAGTCAAGGACTACTTCCACAAGTACCTGGTCGCCAAGGTCGAAGAAGCCGACACCACTGCCGGCACCGGCTCCCCCTCCAAAACCACCACCTACACCTACTCCGGTGGCCCGAACTGGGCGCGTGACGAGAGTGAGTTCACTCTCGACAAGCACCGCACCTGGGGCGACTTCCGCGGCTACCGCACCGTCCGCACCCTGACCGGCACCACCAACCGGCTCAAGAGCGAGACCGACTTTTACCTCGGCATGGCCGGCGACAAACTCGCCAACGGCACCCCCCGCACGGTCGCGGCCATCAACGGCGTCACCGACCGACGCGACTTCGCGGGCAAGGTATCGGAAACCCGCACCTACGACGGCGAAGCCGGCCCGGTCGTGAACAAGACCACCCACACTCCGTGGGTATCGGGCGACAACGCCTCCCAGCCGGTCACCGGCATTACCGACCCTGACAAGCCGGGCGTGGCAGGACCGACACTGACCCCTAAGGTGGCCCGGTACTCCGGAACCACAACGACCGTCGGCAGCAAGCTCCTGACCGACGGAACCTGGCAGGCGTCAACCTCCACCCGGACCTACGACACGACATACGGTCTGCTCCTGACCGAAGGCAACGACGGAGCGAACACCACCGAAGCCACCTGCACGGTCACCCAGTACACGACCCCTGATGCGGCGAACTGGTTCATCAACTACCCGAGTCAGATCACCTCCACAACGGCCAAGCCCTGCACGGAATACACCTCGGCCCAGACCGTGACCAGCGCCAGCCGGACGTCATACGACGGCCAAGCCCTAGGTATTGCGCCCAAGCCCGGTCTCGCCCTCCCCACCAAGGCCGAGAAGGCATCCAAAGTGGATGCGAACAGCCAGCTCGTGTGGGAGACCACCGGTCAGGCGACGCACGACCAGTACGGGCGCGCTCTGACCTCCATGGGCCAGGACGGGCAGACCTCCACCATGGCCTATACGCCGGCCACGGACGCCCAGCCCACCAGCATCACCGTGAGCGACCCCAAGGGCCACACCGCCACCAGCACCTACGACGGCCTGCGCGGCCTGGTGCTGACCACGACCGACGCGAACAACCGCACCGCCGCCTCCCAGTACGACGCGCTCGGCCGCCTCGTCAAGGGCTGGGCAGCCGGCCGTTCCACCGACCAGCAGCCCAACGTCACGCTCACTTACAACCTGTCGACTACCGCACCCTCCACCGTCACTACGAAGAAGCTCTACGAAGACGGCTTCTGGGGCACCTCGGTCACCCTCTACGACTCGCTTCTGCGTCCCCGCCAGACACAGAGCGACGCCATCGGCATCACGGGGCGGGTCATCACCGACACGTACTACGACGACTACGGGCGCATCCGGCGAACCAACGCCCCGTACTACAACGACAAGCCGACCGGCACAACGATGCTCGTCGTCCCCGACAACCAGATCCCCAGCGCCGTCGAAGCCCGCTACGACAACCGCAGCCGGATGACAGACTCGATCTTGCTGTCCCTGAACACCGAGAAGTGGCGCACCACCACCACCTACGGACCCGACTGGCAGGCCGTCGTCCCGCCCCAGGGCGCGACCGCCACCCTGGCCGTCACCGACGCGCGCGGCCGCACCGTGGAGCGGCGCGACTACAAGGACCGCAAACCCGTCATCGGCGCGGCGGCCACCCAGTACGAGAAGCACACCTACGCCTACGACCGCGCAGGCCAGCTCTCGAAGATAACCGACAACTCCGGACGCAATGCCTGGACCCACAGTTACGACCTGCGGGGACGCCAGACCGAGACCACCGACCCAGACAAGGGCAAGAGCACCACCGTCTACGGCGCCGACGGCCATCCCCAGAGCGCCACCGACGCTCGAGGCGTCACCCTGGCCAGCACCTATGACGAGCTCGGCCGCCCGACAAGCCTGCGAAAGGGCACAGCCGCCGGCACCAAGCTCGCCGAGTGGACCTACGACACCGCTGCCGACGGCAAGGGCCTACCCGCCACCGCTACCCGCTACGACGGCGCCGCCGCGTACACCAGCACGGTCACCGGGTATGACACGACCGGTCAGCCGACCGGCACCAAGGTCACCATCCCCACGGTCGCGGGCGAAGAGAAGCTCGCCGGCACCTACACCGTCTCCGGCACCACCACCCCGGTCAGCGGCCTGCCCGCCACCACCGCCTACAGCACCACCAACAGCAACGCCACCACCGCCCTGCCCGCAGAGACCGTCACCAACAAGTACGGCAAGCAGGACATGCCGGCGATCATCGACAGCACCCTGTCCCAGATCTACCTGCGAGGCGCCTCCTACACCCCCTTCGGCGAACTCGCCCAGGCCAGCATGGGCAACCTGGGATCACTCGTCTACAACTCGGTGTGGTACGACTCCCTGACCCGCCGGGTAACCAGGTCGGACGTCGACCGGGAGGCCTCCGGGCCGATGACCCTGTCGAGCACCACCTACAGCTACGACCCGGCTGGCAACATCACCCGGATCACCGACCAGCAGGACGACGCCGCGGTCAAGGACGACCAGTGCTTCACCTACGACTGGGCGCGCCGGATGACGGAGGCCTGGACCTCCGGCGATGACTGCACCACCAAGCCCGTGGGCGGCGTGGGCACCCCCAACCTGGGGAGTGTCGACCCGTACTGGACCAGTTGGACGTTCACCGACACCGGCCAGCGCGCGACCGAGAAGCAGCACAAAGCCGGGCCCGTCACCGCGGACACCACCCGTACCCACACCTACCCCGCGGGCACCACCCCCGGTCACGAACTGCTGACGGTGACCTCCACCGGCGGTGCCACCGGGACCGACACCTTCGCCTACGACACCAGCGGCAACCTCACCACCAAGGACACCGCGGCTGCTGCCGCCCAAACCCTGACGTGGAACGACGAAGGCAAAATCGCCACGTCAACGGTCTCCGGCGCCACCACCTCGTTCCTCTACGACACGGCTGGCACCCGGATCCTCAAGCGTGAGCCGGCCACCACCACGCTCTACCTCCCCGGCGGCCAGGAACTCATCCTGACCAAGGCCACGAACACCGTCACCGGCAACCGCTACTACAGCGTCCCCGGCGGCAGCGCTATCCGCTCCAGCAGCGACGGCCGCGTCCGCTTCCTCATCGCCGACCACCACGGCACCAACACCCTCTCCATCAGCGCCACCACCCTCTCCTACAACCGCCGTAAGTCCCTCCCCTACGGTGGCCAACGCGGCGCAACCCCGGCGTTCTGGCCCGGGCAGAAGGGATTCGTCGGCGGCGACACCGACACCACCACCGGCTTCACCCACATCGGCGCCCGCGAATACGACCCGGCCACCGGCCAATTCATCAGCGTCGACCCCCTCCTCAGCCTCGACCTCCCCCAGTCCCTCAACGGCTACAACTACGCCAACAACAGCCCCATCACCTCATCCGACCCCACCGGCCTCCGAACGGACGACGGCACCGGCCACAGCGAAAAGCCCGACGGCACATCTCCTTTCAACCCGGTCACCCCGGGCGGTACGGCACCGAACGTGTGCAGTTACAACGACCCCGACTGCGGCAGCAAAAGTGGCAGCACCAGCAATAGCGCGGGCGCCGTGTCGAAGGCCGTGAGAGCACGCGAATCGGCCCACACGAGTCTCGCTCGCGCACACATGGACGACGCAACATACGCCACCTGGCTTTCCAGATACCAGAAAAACCTCAACGGCTACATCGAAATGGAAAGCCAACGAGGGCTTGAGATCCTCACAGAGGGCGACGTCGACGCTGCCGCCGCAAACGCATGTTTTGGGCCCGACGCCGTTTACTGCCCAAAATCGATGCTGGCTGCCCTAAAGACGGCAGAATGGCAACACGTCCTCGAATCCGGAGCAATTGCCGAAATCGGCGGAGGGCTCGGGGGAATCAAGGGTGGTGTAGGCAGCGGGAAGGGATCTCCCGGATGTAACAAATGCTTCCTTGCTGGAACCAAGGTCCTGATGGACGACGGCACCACCAAGAACATCGAAGACATCAAACTCGGCGACAAAGTCCGGGCCACCGACCCTGAAACAGGGGAAACAGGGGACCGCGAAGTAACCCGCCTGATCGTCACCGAAAACGACAAGAAATTCAACACGCTCTCCATCGCAACCGAGGACGGCATCAAGGAACTCACCGCCACCCACGAACACCCCTTCTGGTCCTCCTCGGCGAACGCCTGGGTAGAGGCAGGAAGCCTCACCTCTGGGTCTACACTCCTGACCGACGAGAATCAGACCGTCATCGTCACAGCCAACAAGCCCTACACACAGCACGCTCGCACCTACAACCTCACCGTCGACGACCTCCACACGTACTATGTGCTGGCGGGGGCCACGCCTGTACTGGTTCACAATTCCGATTGCCCGTTGGCTGGCGGGTTCCCGAAAAGGCCACTCCAGAGAGATCAACACGGAAATCCGATTCCAGACCCGAGGGCAGAAGGTGCGCCTCACACAACCCTGGGAACTCGAACCGGGCGACGCAGTAGTTACGGTCAGGCAATAGAATGGGACGCTAACGGACAGCCGACTCGACTCATCGATTTCACCGACCACGGGAGACCGCAGAATCACGAAAATCCACATCAACACCCCTACATGCCAAACCCAACGGGCGGCACACCGCAACACGGTCACGCCGAGCCACTAGAATGGCCATAGAATGTCGGTCTCAATTGAAATCCCAATGCATGGCCACCCTGACCTCAAGGTAACTTTTTCAGATGTGGTCAGATGCGCTGATGAGCTGATCCGCAGGGAGGGCAGAACGTGGGTGTGGAGAATCCTGGAGTTCTTCGGAACTGGGGTTATGCCTGACGGCATGTCCGTCGAAGAGTTCGAGCAGGCCGCCAACTTGACCCCAGGTGGTGTACTGCTCGACTGGAACGGAGTCATAGATTTTGCGAGCGGGGTTCAGCACACGTACGACCTCCTCCTAATTGCGTTCGAAGAAGATGTTGCTGAATTCGATGCCGACGCAATAGATCTTGACAACTTGGCCTGCTATCCGTTTACAATTCAGGCTTTCGACAGCGGCGAATGGATGGTGTCGGCGCGATCAGACTCGGCCGATCTGACCAATTTCGAAGAACTTAGGAGCCGGGTCAGCTGACCCGACGGCCCGCAGCTACATTCCGAGGGCCCACGTCGCCTTAATAGACCCTGGGAGTTTGGTCGAGTAATTACTCGACCAGACTCCCAGGCATTTGACGCAACACTGACGCTGAGGTTGAAAGGATGGGGTGACGGGTTACGGGGGCTCCACTCCGAGTCCGGTCTCGGCCATGAAGCCGTCGAGGATCTCGGGCCAGCGCCGGATGTGCGTAGGCGGTTCTTCACGAATGGGGTGAGGACCTCGATGAAGACATCAAACTTGGCGACAAGGTCCGTGCCACCGACCCCGAAACAGGGAAAACGGGAGACCGCGAAGTCACCCGCCTCATCCGCACCGACAACGACAAGCAATTCACCACACTCTCCATCGCCACCGAAGACGGCATCTACGAACTCACAGCCACCCACGAACACCCATTCTGGTCACCCTCAGCCAATACATGGAGCCCTTTTCAACCTCATGTTGAGGCGTGGTGAAGGACGAGGACGGCTTTCACCACGTCGGTGATGCGGTTGGTGCTGCAGCGGAGCTTTCGCAGGAGGCGCCAGCCCTTGAGGGTGGCCATGGCCTGTTCTCCGACGCAGCGGATCTTGGCGTGGCTGCTGTTGTGTCGTCGCTTCCAGCGCTTGAGTCGGCGGCCCCGGAAGGGGACTCGGATGTGGCGGCCGGCGCCTTGGTAGGCCTTGTCGGCCCAGCACTTCAGTCCTGCGGCGGCGAGCGCGTCGACGATGCCGTGGCTGCGGGCAGCGGTCAGGTCGTGGGTGGA
This sequence comes from Streptomyces sp. ISL-43, assembly GCF_018614195.1. Lineage (GTDB taxonomy): Bacteria > Actinomycetota > Actinomycetes > Streptomycetales > Streptomycetaceae > Streptomyces. The sequence continues at coordinate 3,968 of NZ_JAGGOT010000072.1, read as the reverse complement.
GCCGGGCAGGGCTGGTGATGCCCAGAGGAGGCGGCCGAACGGGTCGGTGAGGACCTGCACGTTCATGCCGTGCCGCTTGTGTTTCCCCGAGTAGTACGGGGCGTCGGCGGCAATCCGGTCGATTGGCAGCAGGGTGCCGTCGAGGATCACGAATGCCTTCGTCTGGGCCGTCTCCATCGCCTTGGCCAGCGTCGGTGCGAGAGCGGCCAAGACCTCGATGGCCTCGCGTATGTACCGGTAGACGGTCGCGACGCCGATTCCGAACCCAGAGGCAAGCTGGGCGTAGGTGTCTCCGCACCGCAGATGGGCCAGTACGAGCAGGGCCTGACGGCCGGCGGGCAGGCGCCGCCACCGGGTCCCGATCTCTTGCTGCCGGATGGTGAGCTGCTCGGTCAGGTGCCGCAGGGTGCGGCTGGACAGATCGATGGAGGACGGGTAGACAAGCACACGAAGCTCCTGGCGGACACGGGTGATCTTGGTCGAGAACCCGTCTACCAGGAGCTTCGTCGTTCCGTACAGCCCTCACCCACCAACACCACGACCACGCAGCCAGGTTGGAAAAGGCTCACTGGATTAATTTCCGGTGGGGCTTCAGGTGTGTTTGACGGCAACGCTGACGGCAACGTCAGCGGACGACGGCTGCGGCGGGTGGGTCATTGGGGTCGTCGGTAAGGCCGAGTACGTCGCCCAGAGCGTCGATGGCCTGGCGTTGGAGGCGGAGGCGTACGTTGGCGTAGACGCCGGCGGTGACGCCGATGTGGGCGTGGCCGAGGAGTTCCTTGATGACGACGAGATCGACGCCTTGTTCCAGGAGCAGGGTGGCGGTCGAGTGCCGGAGGTCGTGGAAGCGGATCGTCCGGAGTCCGGCGCTGTGGAGGAGGCGACGGAAGCGGCGGGTGAGGTTGCCGGGGTCGAGCGGCTTGCCCTTCGGGGTGGTGAAGACGAGCCCGTTGTCCGTCCAGCCCGGTCCGGCTTCCTGACGTTCCTTCCTCCTGCTGTTCCTAGCATCGGGGCGAGCTGGTCGATCACGCCCGCCGTTTGCTGGCCACCAGCACTGATCGCCACAACCGAGACCGCGTCCTGGACGCGCTGCAGGCATGGGGTCACGACACTAGTGATCTGAAGAACGCAGCCGACGTTGCAGCACGCGAACGTTACGCCCGTCTCAGGGCCCACCGCACTTCCCGGGAAGGCAACTGGACCGGTGGATACAGCGAGGACCCGCCGTTCTGATTCAGCGATCCGGAGTGCCCCAGCCAACCGTTGATCACCGAGAGTGGCCACGCCACACAACGCGGGTTCTCGACGATCGTCTCCACACTCGGCGCGTTGACGCCGAGGGCGCTCAGGAACTTACGGAATGCCATGCCTCTCCCCGTTCACTGACCGGCTCCCCCACCGGTCGATGAGGGCGCTCTCAGCAGCGGGTCTGGTGCCGGTGTTCGGGCGTTGACCGGGCAGTCGGTCGGACCCGCTCACCCGAGGCCCTGCTCCTTAACGCAGGCGATGTCGAAGCCCGTCAGCCCGATCGTGCCGTGGACTTCCTTGTACTCGGCGACGATCCTCCAGCCGCGCTGCTCCAAGACCACCAGGGACTCGTACACCTTGCCCTTCTTGTCCTTCTTCTGCTCCTTCTTCCCGGCGTCCTTCCAGTCGCGCCTGCCCAGCTCGCGCACCGTGTCCTCGAACCGGGCCAGGTCGGCCGGGATGGCCTCGGTAAAGAACCCTCTGAAGGGGACCACGCACAACCCGGACGCCCCCTCCTCGCCCACCTTGCGCCATTCCGGGTCGGTCGCCGGCGCGCCCGCGGCGGCCGCCGAGGTGTCGATGTCCGCCTGCACGACCTCCCGCTGGAGCGGACCGGTGCCCTCCGGCCGGGGTGGCACCGGGCCGGACGCGGCCCCCGCCCCCGTGCCGCTGCCGCAGCCCGCGGCTCCGAGTGCGATGACCGCTGTCACCACGGCAGCCCACTTCGTCCTGCTCATAGCCCCGTCCCCAGGTCAGGGGGTCGTTCGCCCCCGTGTTCGAGGGAGGAAGTCTGCCACGGTGCTCCCGCCGGAGGGGCGCCGGGCCCCTCCGGCGGGAGCACCGGTCAGCCGTACAGCTCCTCGATCTCCGTCGCGTACCTCTCCGCCACCGCCCTCCGGCGCAGTTTCAGCGTCGGGGTGAGGGTGCCCGCCTCTACGGTGAACTCCCCCGGCAGGACCCGGAAGGCGCGGACGCGGGCCGGGCGGGAGACCGTGGCGTTGGCCGCCTCGACCGCTTCCGCGACGAGGGCCCGTACGGCAGGGTGCTCGCCGGGGGCGAACGGGGTAGATCCGGTCGTCGCCATCATTAGCAGCGCACGCGGGCAATATCGCCGCGGATCCACACTAGGGCGCGTTGGAAGACCGGCATGCGGGTTCCGTCCGATGCCTCGAGTTCCAGGCCGAGGTCAGAGATCGGGCCCAGGAATTCAAGCAGCCCAATGCCCTCGGGGTCTGCCTCCCGCCGGTCCTGCCACTGGGCGAAGGCCTCGTAGAGCTCTCGGACTGCTGGCCAGTCAGGCCCGGGAACGAATCGGCAGATGAACCAAGGCATGTCGACCGCGTACTGATGCAGGTCGCCGACAAGGTTGGGACCATGCATCAAACGCCATGTCGGTTGCATAGGGGACTCCAGGTTCGGTGGACGACGTGGTGGGTCTGCACTCCATATTCTCCTCGAGGCTGGTGTGCGAAGATACAGACATGGGCTGGAGTGGTTCGTTTCCCATCTAGTTCCGCCTGCGCAGGAGCTTCTGGGGGGAATCTCTGCAGCGCCTGTCCAGCGCGCCCCGGCGAAAGACTACGTGGATATTCAGGCAGTGGCTCGATCCATGGCTGGTCAAAGAGCAGGGGCCGGTCGGCCTCTCCAACCACGCAAAAGTGCATGGCTGGAGAGGCGTCCCCTTAAAATTTCAGTGACCGTGGGGCCAGTCCAAGTCCTCCAATATCTTCCATCGGGGGGTCCCTGCCGGCCAGAACCCGACAATTGGATCAGTCGGGAGTCTGAATTTCACTAGAACCTCCATGTCCCTGAGGGCTGTGCCGGCTACGTCTATTCCCATGAGGTCGAGGACGTGGGGCGGGACATCGACGTGATGCCAAACTTGGACCACCTCTCCATGAACTCTGTTGAGGTCAACAGCAATGAAACCGGCAGAGTTCGTGCTATACCGTCCGACCGCGACCCTCGAGTCGCGCGTCAGTGATATCCATGGAGATTCCGAGGCTGTGCCATACGCGATGTGTTGCCACGGTTGCATATTGGCATTGGCCCCTGGTCTTACGAGACTCGCTGACGAGCCTTCTCCGATTCGGAGGGACCGGAAAGCGTACTGGGGACTGAGTGCCACTGCCGCGCTACCCGTGCTCGGGACGGTCGCAGTGCGCCCGAACAGTCCCTTTCCCCACCTCCAGGCTGGGCCGAGGAGGCTGGGGGCGCTGCCTCCGGCGGCTCCGAGGAGGAGGTCTGCGGGTGTGGTGGGTAGGCATTGGGCGGTGTTGATTGCCCAGGTGTAGGCGGCGCCGACAGCTGCGTTGGTCAGGGCCGATACGGCGAGGGCGCGGCCTCCGCTGAGGCCGAGGCTGGTGGCGAGGCCGGCTCCGGCGGGGGCGAGGAAGGCTGCGCCAGCGCCGATGACGGCGCCCTTACCGGTAGCTATGGCGAAGTCGCGCCAGCTGAAGTCGCCTTGATGGGTGAGGGCGTAGATGCCGCCGCCGAAGACGGCTCCGATTCCTGCGCCGATGCACATGGGGCAGGCGCCGGAGGGGTCGGAGAGGTTCTTCGGGTCGTTGTTGGCGTAGGCGTAGGCGGAGTGGTTGGGGCTTCCGTCGGCTGCGGGGACGGGGTCGACGCTGGTGAAGCGGCGTTGCATCGGGTCGTAGGAGCGTGCTCGAAGTTGGAGTCGGTCGGGGAGGGATTGGTCGTTGTACTGGCCGGTGAAC
>NZ_JAGGOT010000071.1 GCF_018614195.1 Streptomyces sp. ISL-43 | reverse complement strand
GGGCTTCCCGCCGCCAGCCCCGAAGAGTGCCTGGACTGCGCGTGCGGCCTCTACCTCGGCCCTTCGGCGGCCTGACCCCTCCATGAACTTGTGCGGAGCAGCACTAGGGTGGCGCCATGACTCCCCGACTCGACATGATCGGCATCATCGTCTCCGACATGGCCGCCTCGCTCGCCTTCTACCGCCGCCTCGGCCTCGACATCCCCGCCGAGGCCGACTCCCAGCCGCACGTCGAGGCCGTCCTGCCCGGCGGGCTGCGGATCGGCTGGGACACGGAGGAGGTCATCCGCTCCTTCGACCCGGCCTGGAAGCGGCCCGCGAGCGACGGCCGGGTGGGGCTCGCGTTCCTGTGCGACTCCCCCGCCGAGGTGGACTCGCTGTACGCGGAGCTGACGGGCGCCGGGCACGCGGGCCACCTGAAGCCCTGGGACGCCTTCTGGGGGCAGCGCTACGCCGTGCTCCTCGACCCGGACGGCTCCGGGGTCTCCCTCTTCGCGGCGTCCGAACCGGCCGACCCCGCCTGACCGGCCGACCCCGCTGACCGGCCGACCCCGCTGACCGGCCGACCCTCCGGCAACGCAGTACCCGGGCCGGTACGCCGAGCAGCGCGGGCGCCGGCGGTCAGTGCTTGCGCAGGCGCGAGTGGTAGTCCTCCGGGGGCAGGAACTTCGACCAGCGCTCCGGGAACTCCGAGGGCATGTCGTCGTCCTCGTCGTCCTCCGACTCCCCCTCCGCCAGCGCCCGCCAGGCGGCTGCCCGCGCGACCAGCTGGGCGGCCTCCGCCTCGCGGACCCGCTCGTTCGCCTCGCGCGCCGCCGCCGTGGCCACCGAGGGCCAGACGCGGTCGATGGCGGCGTTGACGGCCGCGCCGACGAGGACGGCGAAGGCCGAGATGCCGATCCACAGCAGGACCGCGACGGGGGCCGCGAGCGATCCGTAGATCGTCGGGCCCTCCACGGTGTTGGTGAGGTAGATCCGCAGCAGGAACGAGCCGAACACCCACATGGCGAGGGCCACCAGCGCGCCCGGCACGTCCTCGATCCAGGGCGAGCGGACCGGGACGGAGACGTGGTAGAGCGTCGTCAGGAAGGCGATGGAGAGCAGGGTGACGACGGGCCAGTACAGGACCTCGATCACCTCCGTGCTCCAGGGCACCAGCCGCACGACCGCGTCCGGGCCGACCACCATCAGCGGCAGCACGATGGCGCCGATCAGCAGGGCGATGACGTAGAGGAGGAAGGCGAGCAGCCGGGTCTTGACGATGCCGCGCTGGCCGTCGAGCCCGTACATGACGGTGATGGTGTCGATGAAGACGTTGACGGCGCGCGAGCCCGACCAGAGGGCGAAGGCGAAGCCGAGGGAGATGAGGTCGGGGCGGCCCCGGTTGGTGACGTCGTCGAGCATCGGTTTGGCGATGTCGTTGACGCCCCGGTCGGACAGGACGGTGCCGACCGCCCCCAGGATGTTCTCCTCGATGCTGGCGACGGTCGTACCGCCCGACCAGCCGTCCACGTAGCCGAGCAGGCCCAGCAGGCCCAGGAAGAGCGGGGGCAGTGAGAGCAGGGTGAAGAAGGCCGCCTCCGCCGCGAGTCCGAGGATCCGGTACTCGATGCACGAGTTCACGGTGTCTTTGAGCAGCAGCCACGCCATCTTGCGCTTGGACACGTTGCGGTAGAGGGCGCGGGCCCGGTGGAGCCGTCCTGGAATCCACTCGGCTGTTTCTTTTGCTGGCTGCACGTCCTTACGGTATCCGCATGGCAGCCACCACCCACACAGTCACCAACCAGGCCCCGCTCCTCGTGGGCTACGACGTCTACGGCAGCGACCGGGTTCTGAGCGAGGGCGTGGAGCGGCATCTCGCGGAGGCCGCGCCCGAACTCGTCGCGCAGGTAAGGCAGGAGCTCACGGACCTCGGCCTCTCGGCCGGGTCCCGACAGGCACAGGATTGGGGGACGCAGGCGAACGAGAACCCGCCGAAGCTGCGGACGCACGACCGGTACGGGAACCGGATCGACGAGGTGGAGTTCCACCCTTCGTGGCACCGGTTGCTCGGGCACGCGGTGGGCGCCGGGCTCACCGACGCGTGGGGACGGCCGGCGGGGCATCTGCGGCGCGCGGCCGGGTTCTTCGTGTGGTCGCAGGCGGAGGCGGGGCACGGCTGCCCCATCTCGATGACGCACGCGGCGGTACCGGCGCTGCGGACCGATCCCGAGCTCGCCGCCGAGTGGGAGCCGCGGCTGACCTCCCACGTGTACGAGGAGGGGCTGCGGCCGGCCGCGCAGAAGGCCGGCGTGCTCTTCGGCATGGGGATGACGGAGAAGCAGGGCGGCAGCGACGTACGGGCCAACACGACGGCGGCGGTGCCACTGGACGCGTCGGGCGAGTACCTGCTGACGGGTCACAAGTGGTTCTGCTCGGCGCCGATGTGCGACGGGTTCCTGGTGCTCGCGCAGGCGCCGGGCGGGCTGACGTGCTTCCTGGTGCCGCGGGTGCTGCCGGACGGTACCCGCAACGTCTTCGCGATCCAGCGGCTGAAGGACAAGCTGGGCAACCGGTCGAACGCTTCGAGCGAGGTGGAGTTCGACGGGACCTGGGCGCGGCGGGTGGGCGAGGAGGGGCGGGGGGTGCGGACCATCATCGAGATGGTCGCGGCGACCCGGCTGGACTGCGTGATCGGTTCGGCCTCGCTGATGCGGGCGGCGCTGACGCAGGCCGCTCACCATACGGAGCACCGCTCTGCTTTCGGAGCACCGCTCATCGACCAGCCGCTGATGCGCAACGTGCTCGCCGACCTCGCCCTGGAGTCGGAGGCGGCCACCACCCTCACCCTGCGCCTCGCCGCCGCCTACGACGCCGGAACCGACCAGGAGCGGGCCTTCCTGCGCATCGCGGTGCCCGTCGCGAAGTACTGGGTGACCAAGCGCTGTACGCCGATGGTGGCGGAGGCGCTGGAGTGCCTGGGCGGAAACGGCTACGTCGAGGAGTCCGGGCTCCCCAGGCTGCTGCGCGAGTCCCCGCTGAACTCCATCTGGGAGGGATCGGGCAACGTCCAGGCCCTCGACGTGCTGCGCGCGCTCCAGCGCGAGCCGCATGCTCTGGGCGCCTTCCTCCAGGAGGTGGGCAAGGCGAGCGGCGCCGACCATCGGCTGGATTCGGCCATCAAGGGCCTGCTGACCGAACTCGCGGACCTGGAGGGCATCCAGGCGCGGGCCCGCCGGGTGGTGGAGCGCATGGCCCTGGTGCTGCAAGGATCCCTGCTGGTGCGCTGGGCCCCGCCGGAGGTGGCCGACGCCTTCTGCGCCTCGCGGCTGGGCGGCGACTGGGGCGCGGCCTTCGGCACGCTGCCGCACAGCCTGGACCTGGGATCGGTCGTGGAACGGGCCCGGATCGCGGGCTAGCGGAGGGCCCCAACCCTCCGAGGAGCACTGCGGGCCAAGATCCGGGCCCGTCGACCTGGATCAGGGATGGCGCCGCGCCGACTCGGCACCACCCCTGATCCGAAAGCCCCGAGGAAGGAGCTGTCACGCCGCTCGGCGGCGTCCGCACAGTTTCGATCGGGCGACCGGGACTTGGCGAGAGTTGCAGGACGTTGCAACCTTTGAATCGGAACCGCCCACCGGGCGTGCCGGACGTGCCTCGGCAAGCGGCGCGCACCGGAACCACCCGCGGGCGGGATCCGTCGTACGGCTGTTCCACACGGGGAGGTTCCGGTGGCCCACACCACAGGCAGTGCGGTCGATGTGGCACGCATCTCGGCCATGGACGCGCGGGAGGCCGCGCGTCTGCTCAAGGGCGTACGGGCGGCCGCGCTCGCCGGGGACCGGCCGCCGGCCGCGCCGCGCCCGGAGATCGCCGAGTCGTGGCGCCGGATGCTGGCGGGCGGGGTCCACCCGGACCGCGACACCCGCTCCCGGATGCTGTCCGCCGCCGAGACCGAGGAGCGGCGCCACACCTCTCCGCTACGGGGACTGCTGCCGGTCCTGCGCGAGGGACTGCTGCCCTCGCTGGACGAGGCCCTGCACATCATGGTCGTCGCCGACGCCGACGGCCGGCTGCTGTGGCGGGAGGGCCACACCTCGATCCTGCGCAAGGCGGACCGGCTCGGCTTCGCGGTCGGCGCCGACTGGGACGAGGCCGTGGTCGGCACCAACGGGGTGGGCACCGCCCTGGTGGCCCGCAGACCGGTCCAGGTGTTCTCGGCGGAGCACTTCGTCTCCAGCCACCACGACTGGACCTGCGCGGGAGCCCCCGTACGGGACCCCCGGGACGGGCAACTGCTCGGCGTCGTCGACGTCAGCGGGCCGCTGGCCACCATGCACCCCGCGACCCTGACGTGGGTGAGCTCGGTGGCCCGGCTCGCGGAGCGGGAGCTGCGGGTGCGGCATCTGGAGTCCCTGGAGCGGCTGCGCTCCGTGGCGGCCCCGCTGCTGGCCCGGCTGCCCGGGCGGGCCCTGGCCGTCGACGCCCACGGCTGGACGGCGGCCGTCACCGGGCTCGCGCCGACGGAGCGGATCCCGCTGCCCAAATCCTTCGGCCCGGGCCGGGTGTGGGTGCCGCAGCTGGGCGACTGCCTGGTGGAGCCGCTGCCGGGCGGCTGGCTGCTGAGCGTCGCGCAGGCCCGCACCGGCGCCGGGGCCGCGACCCGGGTCGTCCTGGACCTCAGCCGCCCCGGGGCCTGGCTGGCCACCGTCTACGGGGTCGCGGGCAGCTGGTCGCAGGAGCTGACCCCGCGCCACGCGGAGCTGCTGTTCCTGCTGGCGGAGTCACCGAAGGGCCGCTCGGCCGCCGAGCTCGCCCTCGAGCTCTTCGGCGATCCGACCCGCACGGTGACGGTCCGCGCGGAGATGTCCCGGGTGCGCCGCAACCTGGCGGGTGTCCTGGCCCACCGCCCGTACCGCTTCGCGCAGGACGTGGAGGTCGAGCTGGTCCGCCCCGCGGACCCGGGCGTCCTGCTGCCCCACTCCACGGCGCCGGCGGTGGTCAGGGCCCGGCAGGGGCGGACGGAGCCCTGGGGGACCCCCGACCGGCGCGTGTGATTCCCTGGCGTACATGAGCACCATCACGCTGACCACCTGGTCCCTGGAAATGACCTCACCGGCCGATCTGGTTCCCGCGGCCGTCCCCGGCCCGGAGATCCGGATCGTGCGCTCGGAGGTCCCCTCCCCCGAGTTCAGCCGCTTCCTCTACGCCTCGGTGGGCGGCGACATCCACTGGACGGACCGGCTGTCGCTGACGCGCGCGCAGTGGGTGGAGCAGCTGGGGCGTCCCGGCGTGGAGACGTGGGTGGCGTACGACCTGGGCACGCCGGCGGGCTACGTGGAGTTCGATCCGCAGCCGGACGGTGTGGTGGAAATCATGTACTTCGGCCTCCTCCCCGACTTCCGGGGCCGCCGCATCGGCGGCCACCTGCTGACGGTGGGCATCGAGCGGGCCTGGTCGCTCGCCGAGCGCTGGCCGGAGCTGCCCCCGACGCGGCGCGTCTGGCTCCACACCTGCAGCCAGGACGGCCCCACGGCGATGGACAACTACCTGCGGCGTGGCTTCAAGGTCTTCAAGGAGGAGTCGGAGCCCAAGGAGTCCGCCCCGACCCCCGGTCCCTGGCCCGGCGCGTAACCGCCCGGCCCACGAGGGCCCGCCCGCGCGGGCGGAGCCGGCCCGCGCGAGGACCCGTATTGCCCCCGCGCGAGGACCCGTATTGCCCCCGCGCGAGGACCCGTACCGCCCCGCGCGAGGCCCCGTGCAGCCCCCGTGCGGTCGTGGGGCTGACGGGTCCCGAGGGTCACCCGAGGTGACCCCCGTCACGGATATCTTGCGATGCGAGACGACTTCGTCCGCATCGTGGACAGTAGTGGACTCCTCCAATCGCCACATGCCACGCTTCCGCCATGAACGGAGCTGGAATTGCCTTGGTGAGTCGGCGGCACGTCGACCTCGGCCGCATGTCCAGCGCCATCTGTCCGGCGCGCTGACGGAAATCGGCACCGCCGCGACAGCGCTCCGCGCCGCTGCCGCCGCGGACGCGCGAACACCGCCCGCCGTACACACACACCGCAGTCCCCTGTAGGCCGTGCACCGCCCTGACCGGCGGCGATCAGCCACACCCGCTCCGTGCCAGGGGTCCCGCCGCCACTCCCCCTGCCCCTGCCTTGAGCCGTTGAAGAAGGACGTACCGTCATGGCCGCCACCCCCGAAACGCCCGCAGCCGCCGCGCCCGCTGCCGCCGCCGCGCGCCGTAAGACCGGCCGTCACCGCGGTGAGGGTCAGTGGGCCGTCGGACACCACACGCCCCTCAACGGCAACGAGCAGTTCAAAAAGGACGACGACGGTCTCAATGTGCGGACACGCATCGAGAACATCTACTCCAAGGCGGGCTTCGACTCGATCGACCCCAACGACCTGCGCGGCCGTATGCGCTGGTGGGGCCTCTACACCCAGCGCAAGCCCGGGATCGACGGCGGCAAGACCGCGATCCTGGAGCCGGAGGAGCTGGACGACAAGTACTTCATGCTGCGCGTCCGCATCGACGGCGGCCGGCTGACCACCGAGCAGCTGCGCGTCATCGGCGAGATCTCCGAGGAGTTCGCGCGCGGCACCGCCGACCTCACGGACCGGCAGAACGTGCAGTACCACTGGATCCGCATCGAGGACGTCCCGGAGATCTGGCGCCGTCTGGAGGCCGTCGGCCTCTCGACCACCGAGGCCTGCGGTGACACGCCCCGCGTGATCCTCGGCTCGCCCGTCGCCGGCATCGCGCAGGACGAGATCATCGACGGCTCCCCCGCCATCGACGAGATCTACCGCCGCATCGTGGGCAACCCGGCCTTCTCCAACCTGCCCCGCAAGTTCAAGTCCGCGATCTCCGGCTCGCCGCTGCTCGACGTGGCGCACGAGATCAACGACATCGCCTTCGTGGGCGTGAACCACCCCGAGCACGGTCCGGGCTTCGACGTCTGGGTCGGCGGCGGCCTCTCCACCAACCCCAAGCTGGGCGTGCGACTGGGCACCTGGGTCTCGCTGGAAGAGGTCCCGGACGTCTACGAGGGCGTCATCTCGATCTTCCGCGACTACGGCTACCGCCGCCTGCGCACCCGCGCCCGGCTGAAGTTCCTCGTCGCCGACTGGGGCCCGGCCAAGTTCCGCCAGGTCCTGGAGGACGAGTACCTCAAGCGCGAGCTGACCGACGGCCCCGCGCCCGAGCAGCCCAGCGGCCAGTGGCGCGACCACGTCGGCGTCCACCAGCAGCAGGACGGCCGCTTCTACGTCGGCTTCGCGCCCCGCGTGGGCCGCGTCGACGGCGCCACCCTGACCAAGATCGCGGATGTGGCGGAGCGGCACGGCTCCGGCCGGCTGCGCACCACCGCCGAGCAGAAGATGATCGTGCTCGACGTCGAGGCCGACAAGGTCGACTCGGTCGTCGCGGCCCTGGAGGCGCTGGACCTGCGGGTCAAGCCGTCCCCGTTCCGCCGCGGCACGATGGCCTGCACCGGCATCGAGTTCTGCAAGCTGGCCATCGTCGAGACGAAGGCGCGCGGCGCCTCGCTGATCGACGAGCTGGAGCGGCGCCTGCCGGAGTTCGCCGAGCCGCTCACCATCAACATCAACGGCTGCCCGAACGCCTGCGCACGTATCCAGGTGGCGGACATCGGTCTCAAGGGCCAGCTGGTCCTGGACGACGACGGCAACCAGGTCGAGGGCTACCAGGTCCACCTGGGCGGCGCACTCGGCCTGGAGGCCGGATTCGGCCGCAAGGTCCGCGGCCTCAAGGTCACCTCGGCCGGTCTGCCCGACTACGTCGAGCGGGTCGTCACGCGCTTCCAGGAGCAGCGCGAGGGCGGCGAGCGCTTCGCCGCCTGGGTGACCCGTGCGAAGGACGAGGATCTGTCGTGAGCGAGCGCGCCGCACCGTTCTACTGCCCGTACTGCGGCGACGAGGACCTGTTCCCGAACGAAACAGGCCACGGCGCCTGGGAATGCAGGGCCTGCAATCGAGCCTTCCAGCTGAAGTACCTCGGGCTGCTGGCCCGGGGTGTTCAGTCCAATGACGCTGGAGGGGACGAGATATGACCACCATTCAGGACTCCGATCTCAAGGCACTGGCCGAGCAGGCGGGCCGGGACCTCGAGGACGCCTCCGCGCTGGAGATCCTCACCTGGGCGGCCGAGACCTTCGGCAAGAAGTTCGCCGTGACCTCCTCCATGGAGGACGCGGTGGTCGCCCACCTCGCCTCTCGCGCCTTCCCCGGCGTGGACGTGGTCTTCCTCGACACGGGCTACCACTTCGAGGAGACCATCGGCACCCGCGACGCGGTCGAGGCTGTGATGGACGTCAACGTCATCACGCTCACCCCGCGCCAGAGCGTCGCCGAGCAGGACGCCGAGTACGGCCCCCGGCTGCACGACCGCGACCCCGACCTGTGCTGCGCGCTGCGCAAGGTCAAGCCCCTCGAAGAGGGCCTGACGGCTTACGACGCGTGGGCGACGGGCCTGCGCCGCGACGAGTCCCCGACCCGGGCGAACACCCCGGTGGTCGGCTGGGACGAGAAGCGGCAGAAGGTCAAGGTCTCGCCGATCGCCCGCTGGACCCAGGACGACGTGGACGCGTACGTCCTGGAGCACGGCGTCCTCACCAACCCGCTGCTGATGGACGGTTACGCATCCGTCGGCTGCGCCCCCTGCACCCGCCGGGTGGCGGAGGGCGAGGACGCCCGCGCAGGCCGCTGGGCCGGACGCGGCAAGACCGAGTGCGGACTGCACGGCTGATGACGGCCGGCAGCGCGACCAACGAACGTACAGAACCGACGGAGACGAAGCAGATGAGCGTGAGCGACCAGGGCGCCACCGTGTGGCTGACCGGGCTGCCGAGCGCGGGCAAGACCACCATCGCCTACGCGCTGGCCGAGCGGCTGGGCGCCGAGGGCCACCGCGTGGAGGTCCTCGACGGCGACGAGATCCGGGAGTTCCTCTCCGCCGGACTCGGTTTCAGCCGTGAGGACCGGCACACCAACGTGCAGCGGATCGGCTTCGTCGCCGAACTCCTCGCGTCCAACGGCGTCAAGGCGCTCGTCCCGGTGATCGCGCCGTTCGCGGACAGCCGTGAGGCCGTCCGCAAGCGGCACGCCGCCGAGGGCACCCCGTACCTGGAGGTCCACGTGGCCACCCCGGTCGAGGTGTGCTCCGAGCGTGACGTGAAGGGCCTGTACGCCAAGCAGGCGGCGGGCGAGATCTCCGGTCTGACCGGGGTCGACGACCCGTACGAGGCACCGGAGTCCCCGGACCTGCGTATCGAGTCGCACACGCAGTCCGTGCAGGAGTCGGCTTCGGCCCTGCACGCGCTGCTCACCGAGAGGGGTCTGGCATGACCGCCACCGTCGCACACGTCCACGAAGGGACGGACGCGCCCTACGCGCTGTCGCACCTCGACGCCCTCGAGTCGGAGGCCGTGCACATCTTCCGCGAGGTGGCGGGCGAGTTCGAGAAGCCGGTGATCCTCTTCTCCGGCGGCAAGGACTCGATCGTCATGCTGCACCTGGCGCTGAAGGCGTTCGCGCCGGCGCCGGTGCCGTTCACCCTGCTGCACGTGGACACCGGCCACAACTTCCCCGAGGTCCTGGACTACCGGGACCGCGCGGTCGCCAAGCACGGCCTGCGCCTGCACGTGGCCTCCGTCCAGGAGTACATCGACGCCGGCAAGCTGCGCGAGCGCCCCGACGGGGTCCGCAACCCGCTGCAGACCGTCCCCCTCACCGAGGCGATCCAGAGCCTGAAGTTCGACGCCGTCTTCGGCGGCGGCCGCCGTGACGAGGAGAAGGCCCGCGCCAAGGAGCGCGTCTTCTCCCTGCGCGACGAGTTCTCCCAGTGGGACCCGCGCCGCCAGCGCCCCGAGCTGTGGCAGCTCTACAACGGCCGCCACGCCCCGGGCGAGCACGTGCGCGTCTTCCCGCTGTCGAACTGGACCGAGCTGGACGTGTGGCAGTACATCGCCCGCGAGTCCATCGAACTGCCGGAGATCTACTTCGCCCACGAGCGCGACGTCTTCAAGCGCAACGGCATGTGGCTGACGGCCGGCGAATGGGGCGGTCCCAAGCAGGACGAGACCACCGAGACCCGTCTGATCCGCTACCGCACCGTCGGTGACATGTCCTGCACCGGTGCCGTCGACTCCGACGCCACCACGCTGGACGCCGTGATCACCGAGATCGCCGCCTCCCGGCTCACCGAGCGGGGCGCGACCCGCGCCGACGACAAGATGTCCGAGGCCGCGATGGAAGACCGCAAGCGCGAAGGGTACTTCTAAAATGACCTCCACCACCGAGCAGTTCGCCGACGTGTCGGCGACCACCCTGCTGCGCTTCGCCACCGCCGGCTCCGTCGACGACGGCAAGTCCACCCTCGTCGGGCGCCTCCTGCACGACTCCAAGTCGGTCCTCACGGACCAGCTCGAAGCCGTCGAGGCGGTCTCCCAGGCCCGCGGCCAGGACACCCCCGACCTGGCGCTGCTCACCGACGGCCTGCGGGCCGAGCGGGAGCAGGGCATCACCATCGACGTCGCGTACCGCTACTTCGCCACGGCCCGGCGCCGGTTCATCCTCGCCGACACCCCGGGGCACGTGCAGTACACCCGGAACATGGTCACCGGCGCCTCCACGGCCGACCTGGCCGTGGTCCTGGTCGACGCCCGCAACGGCGTGATCGAGCAGACCCGCCGGCACGCCGCCGTCGCCGCCCTGCTGCGGGTTCCGCACGTGGTCCTGGCCGTCAACAAGATGGACCTGGTGGGCTACGAGGAGTCGGTCTTCGCGAAGATCGCCGAGGAGTTCACCGCGTACGCCTCCGACCTGGGCGTCCCGGAGATCACCGCGATCCCGATCTCGGCGCTGGCCGGGGACAACGTGGTCGAGCCCTCCGCCAACATGGACTGGTACGGCGGCCCCACGGTCCTGGAACACCTCGAGACCGTTCCGGTCAGCCACGACCTCACCGCCTGCCCGGCGCGTTTCCCGGTGCAGTACGTGATCCGTCCGCAGACCGCCGAGCACCCCGACTACCGGGGCTACGCCGGCCAGATCGCCTCCGGCGTGCTGCGCGTCGGCGAGGCGGTCACCGTCCTGCCGTCGGGCCGCACCTCGGTCATCGAGGGCATCGACGCGCTCGGCGAGAGCGTGGACATCGCCTGGGCCCCGCAGTCGGTGACGGTGCGTCTGAGGGACGACATCGACATCTCGCGCGGCGACCTGATCGCGCCGTCCGCGAGCGCCCCCGCCACCACGCAGGACGTCGAGGCGACCGTCTGCCACGTGGCGGACCAGCCGCTGGCCGTCGGCGCCCGGGTGCTGATCAAGCACACGACGCGCACGGTCAAGGCGATCGTCAAGGAGATCCCCTCGCGGCTGACCCTGGACGACCTGTCCCAGCACCCGAACCCCGGGCAGCTCGTCGCCAACGACATCGGCCGGGTCGTCGTCCGTACCGCCGAGCCGCTCGCGCTCGACACGTACGCCGCCTCGCGCCGCACCGGGTCCTTCCTGCTGATCGACCCGGCGGACGGCACGACCCTGGCGGCGGGCATGGTCGGCGAGTCCTTCGCCTCCACGGCCGAGACCACCATCCAGGCTGATGAGGAAGGGTGGGACTTCTGATCATGCTTGCCGACATTTACTCCACCTTCGCGAAGGAGGGCGGCCGCGTAGGCAGCGGCGCCCTCGGCAGCGGCCAGGGAGGGGTGGGGCGATGTGCGTGATGACGTACGCGCACCGCATGCGCGCCCACACCCCCCACGAGCCTCACCTGCCCTTGCCCCACAAACGAAGACGTGCGTCATGAGATGACCACGTCACGAGAGGAAGCCCTCCCGTGCCTGCCATCGGAACCGCCCGTAAGACTCTTCGCCGCGGCATCGTCGCCGCCACCGCCCTTCCGCTCCTGATCGGCGCGCTCGCCTCGTGCGGCTACGGCTCCGAGGCCAAGAAGGAGGACGCTCCCGCGAAGGAGAACGTCGCCGACGGCGCAGGCAAGAAGCTGTCGGCCTCCGAGGTCCGCATCGGCTACTTCCCGAACCTGACGCACGCCACCGCGCTGGTCGGTCTCCAGGAAGGCCTGATCCAGAAGGAACTGGGCGGGACCCGGATCAAGCCGCAGTCCTTCAACGCCGGTCCGTCCGAGATCGAAGCCCTCAACGGCGGCTCTCTCGACATCGGCTTCATCGGCCCCTCGCCGTCGATCAACGGCTACGTCAAGTCCAAGGCCTCCAACCTGCGGATCATCTCCGGCTCCGCCTCCGGCGGCGTCAAGCTGGTCGTGAACCCGGACAAGATCAAGACCCTGGGCGACCTCAAGGGCAAGAAGATCGCCACCCCGCAGAAGGGGAACACGCAGGACGTCGCGTTCCTCAACTGGATCTCCACGCAGGGCTGGTCGGTCGACCCGGAGTCCGGCAAGGGTGACGTCTCCGTCGTCCGTACGGACAACAAGGTCTCCCCGGACGCCTTCAAGCAGGGCTCCATCGACGGCGCCTGGGTGCCGGAGCCCACGGCCTCCAAGCTCGTCTCCGACGGCGGCGCCATCCTCCTCGACGAGACCTCCCTGTGGCCCGACAAGAAGTTCGTGATCACGAACATCATCGTGTCGCAGAAGTTCCTCAGGGAGCACCCGGACGTGGTCGAGGCCGTGCTCAAGGGCACGGTGAAGACCAACGAGTGGATCAACGCCAACCCGGACAAGGCGAAGGCCACCGCGAACGCGAGGCTGGCGGCGGACAGCGGCAAGCCGCTCGACGCGGAGATCATCGACCCGGCGTGGACCAGCATCCTCGTCACCGACGACCCGCTGGCGAGCACGCTGAAGACGGAATCCGACTGGGCGGTCAAGGCCAAGCTCATCGAGGAGCCCGACCTGGCCGGCATCTACGACCTGAAGCTCCTGAACAAGGTGCTCAAGGCGGCCGGCAAGCCCGAGGTCTCCGACGCCGGTCTCGGCGCCAAGTAACTCCCTGAAATTCCCCGTCCCGAATCCCCAGGAGGTGACGACCATGGCCACCATGCTTGCCAAGGCTGCCGAGGGCACCGTAGCGGAGCAGACACACGCCGCCCGCATCGGAAACGTCTCGAAGTCCTTCTCCGGCCCGGCCGGATCGCAGCTCGTCCTGGACGACATCAGCCTCGATGTCGCTCCCGGCGAGTTCGTCACGATCCTGGGTGCCTCGGGGTGTGGAAAGTCCACCCTGCTCAACCTGGTCGCGGGGCTCGACAAGCCGACCGCCGGCGTCATCGAGACGCCCGGCGGGCGGCCGGCCCTGATGTTCCAGGAGCACGCCCTCTTCCCGTGGCTCACCGCGGGCAAGAACATCGAACTCGCCCTGCGCCTGCGCGGGGTGGCCAAGGCGGAGCGCAAGCCGGAGGCCGAGCGGCTGCTGGAGCTGGTCCGCCTCGGCGGCGCGTACGGCAAGCGGGTCCACGAGCTGTCGGGCGGCATGCGCCAGCGCGTGGCCCTGGCCCGGGCGCTCGCCCAGGACAGCCAGCTCCTGCTGATGGACGAGCCGTTCGCGGCGCTCGACGCCATCACCCGGGACGTCCTGCACGGCGAGCTCACCCGCATCTGGGAAGAGACGAACCTGTCGGTCCTCTTCGTCACGCACAACGTCCGCGAGGCCGTACGGCTCGCGCAGCGTGTGGTCCTGCTGTCCTCGCGGCCCGGCCGGATCGCGAAGGAGTGGACCGTGGGCATCCCGCAGCCGCGCCGCATCGAGGACGCGGACGTCGCGGAGCTGTCCCTTGAGATCACTGAACACCTGCGTGGGGAGATCCGCCGCCATGGCCAGCACTGACACCAAGCCCAAGGGCAAGGCCACCACCACCGACGATCTCGCCGGCCTGGAGGCGGGCCTCGACGCACTCGACGCCGTCCAGACCCACCGCACCCCGGTCCGCGAGGTCTTCGTCAAGAAGATCCTGCCGCCGGTCGTCGCCGTCGGCCTGGTCCTCCTCGTCTGGCAGATCCTCGTCGCGGCGGAGGTCGCCGACGAGACGAAGCTCCCCGCCCTGTCCTCGGTCTGGGACAGCCTGGCCGACATGTGGCTCAAGGGCACCCTGCTGGACGTCATCTGGACCAGCGTCTCGCGCGGTCTGCTCGGCTTCCTGCTGGCCCTGGCCATCGGCACGCCGCTCGGCCTGCTGGTCGCCCGGGTGAAGTTCGTCCGCGCCGCGATCGGCCCGATCCTCCAGGGGCTGCAGTCGCTGCCCTCGGTCGCCTGGGTGCCGCCGGCCGTGCTCTGGTTCGGTCTCAACGACGCGATGATGTACACCGTCATCCTGCTGGGCGCCGTCCCCTCCATCGCCAACGGCCTCGTCTCCGGCATCGACCAGATCCCACCGCTGTTCCTGCGGGCCGGACGCACGCTGGGCGCCACCGGCCTGCGCGGAGCGTGGCACGTCGTCATGCCGGCCGCGCTGCCCGGCTACCTGGCCGGCCTGAAGCAGGGCTGGGCCTTCTCCTGGCGCTCCCTGATGGCCGCCGAGATCATCGCCAGCTCGCCCGACCTGGGCCTGGGCCTGGGCCAGCTGCTGGAGAACGGCCGCAACAACAGCGACCTGCCCGCCGTGTTCCTCGCGATCATCCTGATCCTGGTCGTCGGCATCGCGATCGACCTGCTGATCTTCAGCCCCGTCGAGCGGTGGGTGCTGCGCACCCGCGGCCTGCTGGTCAAGAGCTAGTCCCGTGTTCTCCGCCCGCGCCCACGACGCGCAGCACGCCGGCACCGGCCGGACCGGTCAGGCCGGCCGCCCGGCCCTGCTGGTCATCGCCCACGGCAGCCGCGACCCGCGGCACGCGGCGACCGTGCACGCCCTCACCCGGCGGGTGCGGGCGCTGCGGCCGGGACTGCGCGTGGAGACGGCCTTCCTGGACTTCGACGGCCCGACCGTCGACCAGTCCGTGGCCTCCCTCTACCTGGCGGGCGTACGGGAGATCGTGGCCCTCCCGCTGCTCCTGACGCGGGCGTTCCACGCGAAGTCCGACATCCCGGCGGTGCTCGCCGCAGCCGCGTCCCACCTGCCGGACCTCTCGGTCCGGACGGCGGACGTGCTCGGCCCGTCCCCGCTGCTGCTGGCGAACCTCGAACGCCGCCTGTGGGAGGCCGGACTCACCCCGGCGGACCGTGCCACCACCGGTGTGGTGCTCGCGTCCGCCGGTTCCTCAGACCCGGAGGCGATCGCAGTGATCGCTGAAACCGCGCGGGAGTGGCGGCACACCGGTTGGTGCGCCGTGCGGCCTGCGTTCGCCTCCGCTGTTCTCCCCCGTACGGAAGACGCCGTACGGGCCCTGCGCGCGGAGGGCGTCCGGCGGATCGCGGTGGCGCCGTACGTGATCGCCCCCGGGCGGCTGCCGGACCGCATCGCGGCGGGCGCGCGGGCCGCGGGCGCCGATGTGGTGGCCTCGGTCCTGGGTCCCTCGCCGGAGCTGGCCCGCCTGTTGCTGCGCCGCTACGACGCCGCGGCCGTCGCCCCCGCCCGCGTCCCGGCCCTGACGGCCTGACCCGAGGGCAGCGGCGACCCCTACCCCGCGACTACGCCCGCGCCACGGCCTCGTCGGCCAGGGCCGTCAGGTCCTCGATGGACATCGCGCCCGGCGGGAGTCCTTCGCGGGCGAAGATGTTCGCCGCGTGCCGCAGCGTGTCGTTGACCGGCGTCGCGACCCCGTGCAGCCGCCCCAGCAGGACGATCTCCCCGTTGAGATAGTCCGCCTCCACCGACCCCGTCCCCCGCGCCAGGCTCTGCCAGGACGAGCCGCCCCGCACCCCGGCCGGCTGCTCCACCTTGCCGTCGCGGGCCGCCGACTGCTCGGCATCGGAGGCATAGGGGATCCCCGCGGCCGCGAAGGCGGCCTTCGCCTCGCGGATCGCCCGCAGCAGCAGCGCCGCCTTCGCGGGGTCCGGCTCGGGGCCGGTCGTCGCCTGGATCGCGTTGCTCAGATTGCCCAGCAGCTTCGCGTACTTCCACCGCATGACGTCCTCGACGACCGGCGCCTCGAACCCGGACTTCTCCAGGTCGGCCGCGATCCGCCGGGCCCGCCCGTCGGCGCCCCCGGCGGCTTTCCCGATGTGCAGGATCCCGGTCAGCGGCACGCACAGCGCGGAGACCACCCCCGGCTCCAGGAACGTCGCCGGCAGCCACACGCAGACCCCGTACACGCGCGCGAAGCGCCGTAGGGCCAGGCGCTCGCTCTCGACGCCGTTCTGCGCGCACAGCACCGGCAGCCGCTGGGCAGCCGTCCCGCCGCCCGCGACCTCCGCGTCGCCCCACGCGTCGAGCGCGGCGAGCGCGTCCTGGGTCTTGACCGTCAGCAACAGCACGTCGTCCGGCCGCAGTTCGCCGAGCTCGGCCGGGCCGCCGACGACGGGCAGGCGGTGCACGCGCTCCCCGTCCGCCGTGGTGAGCCGCAGCCCGTCCTCCCGGAGGGCCTGCGCGTGGGCGCCGCGCGCGACGAGGACGACCTCGCCGCCCGACTCCGCGAGCCGTCCGCCGATGGTCGCGCCGATCGCCCCGGCGCCGATGATGATGTAACGCATCCCCCGAGCCTGGCACATCCCCGGTGCCGGGCTACGGTCGGGCCATGTCTGGACACGCGGATGAGACGTTCCTCCTCGGCGGGGACCTGCCCGTACGCCGCCTCGGTCTCGGGACCGGCGGACTGGTCGGCGCCGGCTACTGGGGCCCGCGCGCGGGCCGCGCCGAGGCCCGTACGCTGCTGCGCACCGCCGTCGATCGCGGGGTCACCCTGATCGACACCGCCGACAACTACGGCCCCCACCTGGCCGAGGAATCGGTAGCCGAGGCCCTCCACCCGTACGGGGAGCGGCTGGTGGTCTCCACCAAGGGCGGGGTGGTGCGCACCGGGCCGGACCAGTGGCACGCCGCGGGCCGGCCCGAGGAGCTGCGGGCGATGTGCGAGGCGAGCCTGCGAAGGCTCCGGCTGGACCGGATCGACCTGTACCAGCTGCACCGCTTCGACCCCGCCGTCCCGGTGGCGGAGCAGCTGGGCACGCTGGCCGAGCTCCGGGCGGAGGGCAAGATCCGCCACATCGGGCTGAACACGGTGACGGCTGACCGGCTGCGCGAGGCGCTGGCCCTCGTCCCGGTGGCGTCCGTCCAGAATCCCTACAACCTGCTGGACCGCTCCTCGGCGGAGCTCCTCTCCCTGTGCGAGGCGCGCGGGATCGCCTTCCTGCCGTACTACCCGCTGGGCAGCGGCGCCCTGACCCGCGAGGGCGCGGCCGCGCTGACGGCGGTCGCCGCCGAGCACGGCGCGTCCACCGGACAGATCGCCCTGGCCTGGCTCCTGCGCCACTCCCCGGTCCTGTGCCCCACGCCGGGCACGGGCTCCCCCGACCACCTGGCGGAGAACCTGGACGCGGCGACCGTACGGCTGACCACGCGCGAGATGGCCCTGCTGGACGCCCTGACGGACTGAGCGCTCACGGTCCAGGGCCCGTGCCCGTGCCCGTTCCCCTTCCCGTTCCCGTTCCAGTTCCAGTTCCCGTCACCAGTAGGCCGTCTCGTCCCAGGCCTCGAAGAGCGCGTACTCGACCGGGTCGTCGTCCTGGTCCAGCCCGAGCAGCCCCTCGGTCGCGAACCGGCCGCGCCGCCAGGCGAGCAGGATGTCGACGAGCCCGCCCGGCAGTGCCGGGCCCTGCGGGGCGTGCCGGGGCCAGACCACGAGCGGCCAGGCGTCGGGGTCGGGGCCCTCGGTCAGCCAGCACGGTGGCGGGCAGCGGGTCGCGCGGGCGGGTGCAGGCGTCGGCCAGGTACGCGGTCAGCGTGAGGCCGCACGCCTCCCACCGGTGGGGCGTACGGCGGTCCGGCCGGTCCTGGTGGCGGACGACGACCGTCCACCGGTCGGGGTCCGGGGAGAGCGAGGTGTCCCAGAACAGCGTGTCGCAGGATCCGGTGGTGCCCCACGCGAGCAGCCCGCCGGGAGCGGGATGGACGGCCGGGCGCTGCGGCTGGGGCAGCGCCCGGGCGTCGATGCGGGCCTCGCGGTGGGTTTCCCGCAGCCAGTCGCCGTAGTCGAAGCGGTCCCGGCCCTCCCCGTCCTCGTCTCCGTCCCCGTCCTCGACCTCGTCCCGGGCGCACGGGGTAAGGATCCTGAACCTCTCGCCGAACCCCACCGGCCCCCAGGCATCGGCCAGTCGCTTGTAGTCGGCCGGGAGCGGCAGCCCGAGCCACTCCTCCACCGCGGGCCAGTCCACGGGTACCGGAGCCGGCGGCGGGTACCCGGCGTCCGGGGTGGCGAGCTGGGCGAGGTCGGGGAAGTCCACGCGTCAGTCTCGCGTGAGCTCGACCAACTTGGCGACCGTGTTCCAGTTGCGGGTGGTCACGTCGAGGCCCTTGACCACGGCCGGTCTGGCGAGGGCCTCGGCCAGCTTGGAGCGGCCCAGCCCGTTCGGGGCGTAGAGGTAGACCACGCGGTCGCCGAGGCGGTATTCCTCCGGGAGGTAGGTGTCCGCGTCGATCGACGCGAAGCGGGACTCGGCGGGCTGCTCGGAGCAGAAGGTGACGTGGAGCTGCTTGCCTTCCAGCTCGGCGGCCGGGAAGGGGCAGGCGTCGGCCACGGCTTTCAGGTGGGCGCCGTCGACCACCAGGCAGGACGCCCCGAAGCCGAAGTGGGCTTCGATGGCGGCCTCCAGCTCGCGGGCCAGGGCCACCGGGGTCTTCTTCGTGGCGCTGCTGAAGACGGCGTTGCCGCTCTGCAGGTACGTCTGCGCGTCCTCGTGGCCGAGGCCTTGCAGGACCTGGCGCAGTTCGGCCATCGGGACCTTCTTGTTCCCGCCGACGTTGATGCCCCGCAGCAGTGCCGCGTACTTCCGATTGGTCATGCCCGAACGATAGGACCGTCCACCGACAATCCGGCCGAGACGGCCGAGACGGCCGGAGCGGCCGGTCCGGGCAGTTCCGCCTCGATCAGGTCGGCCGCCTGCCGCGTGCCGCCCTCGGCGGCCATCTGCGCGCGGACGGCCTGCGCCCGGGCTGCCACCTCAGGGTCGGCGACCAGGGCGAGGACGGCCTCGCGCAGGGTCGCGGCGTCGGCTTCGTCCATCGGGACGTGCCGGGCGACGCCGAGGGCGGCCAGCATGTCGGCGTTGCCGAACTGGTCGACGGCTTGCGGGACCGCGACCATCGGGGTGCCGGTGGCCAGCCCCTCCTGGCTGCCGCCCGCGCCCGCGTGGGTGATGAAGGCGTCGGCCCGGCGCAGGATGTCCAGCTGGGGGACCCAGCGGTGGACCTCGACGTTGGCGGGGATCGCGCCGATCTCGGCCTCGTCGGTGAACTTGCCGATCTGGAGCACGACGTGCCAGTCGGGCAGGTCCCCGAAGGCCTGGGCGCAGGCGCGGTAGAAGGCCGGCTGGTTGGTGAAGGTGGAGCCGAGCGAGACCAGCAGGACCTTCTTCCCCGCCGCGGCCTCCGGGGGCGTCCAGGTGCCCTGGGTGGCGCTGCGGTCGCCCTGGCACGCGCCGACGAAGGTGTACACGGTCTCGTCGACGCGGTCGGCGTGCGGCTGCAGGGCGCGCGGGATGAGTACGACGCCGCGGCGCGGGCGGCCGACGAAGCGGTCGCTGTCCTCGTCGATGCCGTTCTCGTCGAGCCAGGCCCGGAAGCGGGCGTAGTACGCCCGCCCGCGTTCGCAGGCGCGCAGTGCGGCGGTCATCGGCGCGGCGACCTCCTCCTCGTAGCCGGTCCAGGCGACCAGGTTCGGGGAGAGGGAGACGGCGGGGACCTTCCACCGGTGGGCGAGGACGATCGCCGGGTAGGCGGTGATGTCGTGGAGGACGAGGTCCGGCTCGTCGCCCTCGAAGGCGGCCGCGAGCTGCGGGAGGGCCTGCACGGCGTCGGCGAGGAAGGGCTCGATGTTGTCGATGAGTTCGGTGCCCCAGGCCTCGGGGTCCTCCTCGGTGGGCAGGGTGGAGTTCCAGATCACCGGGGTGGCGCCGGTCTCGGCGACCTTGTCGGCGTAGGAGGCGGGGATGGCGTAGCTGACGCGGTGGCCCCGGGCGACGAGTTCGCGGATCACTTCGATGCTCGGGTTCACGTGTCCGGCGGCGGCGATGGAGAACATGGCGATGTGGGCGGGCTTTGGGGTCGAGGTCATGACTCGAAGATAACGAGACGAGACGTCTCGTGCAATCCAATGCGGGATGAGGCTCCGGCCGGAACCGGGCCGGGCCGGGGCGGGGTGCGAGACTTGGCTGATCAACAGCGCCCGGCGGCACCCGGGGCGGCGGCAGCGGACGGACGGCGGAGCACGGCATGGACGAGGCACGGGCCAGGGAAGCGCTGACGGCGGCGGGCCTCACCGGCCGGACCGGATCGCCCGAGCTGCTGGCCCTCGGCGAGAACGCCGTCTTCGCGCTCGGCGGCGACGGCCTGGTCGCCAAGGTCGGCCGGGAGGCGGGGCTGCTCCCGCGCGCCGAGCGGGAGCTCGCCGTGGCGGGCTGGTTCGCGGAGTGCGGGATCCCGGCGGTCCGCGCGGCCGAGCCGAGGCCCCGGCTGGTGGACGGGCACCCGGTGACGCTGTGGCACCGGCTCCCCGACGCGGTCCGCCCGGCGGGACCCGAGGACCTCGCGGTGCTGCTGCGGCGGATCCACGCCCTGCCCGCGCCCCCCTTCGTACTGCCCCCGCGGGATCTGCTGGGCGGGGTCGAGCGCTGGCTCCGGCTGGCGGGCAGGGCGATCGACCCGGCGGACGCGGCGTACCTGCGGGCCCGCCGCGACGGGTACGCCGACCAGGTGGCGGCCCTCACCCCACACCTCGCGCCGGGCCCGATCCACGGTGACGCGCTGCCGCGCAACGTCCACGTGGGCCCGGACGGGCCGGTCCTGGTCGACCTGGAGACGGTCTCCTCGGACCTGCGCGAGCACGACCTGGTGGTGATGGCGCTCTCCCGCGACCGGTACGGGCTGCCCGCCGAGTCCTACGAGGCCTTCGCGACGGCGTACGGCTGGGACGTGCGCGACTGGGAAGGCTGCGCGGTCCTGCGCGGCGCCCGCGAGACGGCCAGCTGCGCCTGGGTCTCCCAGCACGCCCCGGCCAATCCCAAGGCCCTGGCCGAATTCCGCCGCCGGGTCGACTCCCTGCGAGAGGGCGACACGGAAACCCGCTGGCATCCGTTCTAGCCGTGCCGTATCAATCTCCGCATATGAAACTGCCCCTCACGATCCACCAGGCCCGGCTCGGCCCGGCGGAGTTCAAGGTGATCCGCCCGGCCCGGCCGCCGGCCCGCGCGGCCCTGTCGGACGGCCGCTGGTACCTGCACGCCCAAGTCGACCAGGCGGCCGCGCAGCTCATCGCCGGCCTGTGGACGCTCGCCGCCACCTCGCCGCGCTCGCTGGTCCACGTCCCGCTGCGGCGCGCCCGCCCCGACGCGCAAGAGCCCGGGCTCGACCTCGTCCTGCTGCACCACTCGCTCCAGTTCGCACCCTCGCGCTGGAAGGAGCTGCGGGCACGGCTGGGCCCGGGCCGGCCGCAGACCGCGGATCTTCCCGGACCGGCCTCCGCCGACCCCGCGGTCGACCCCTGGCCGGAGCGCCACCACAAGGAGAACCGGGACCGGTTCCACCAGCGCGTCCACGCCGGGACGCTGTTCATGACGGGGAGCGCCAAGCTGTTCGCCGACACCGCGTGGCTCTTCGCCGACATCGCCCACCGGGGTCCCGGCTACGTCCTCGCCCACCCCGACCATCAGCACTACTGCACCCGGCTGCGCCCGGGCAACGGCGTACTCGCCGCCGGCAGCGGGCTGCACGTCGTCTACCGCGACCAGTGGCCGGACTGACCGGCGCCCCCCGCTCGGATCAGGCCGGGCCGGCGCCCGTACGGGCCTGCCATTCGCGGCCGATCCCGCGGAGCAGCGCCGGATAGACCCCCAGGTACCGGAAGGGCTTGATGCCCGCCATGTACAGCGCGCCGAGCAGGCCGTTCGGCTTCACCAGGACGGCCATCCGGCCGTGGTAGCCGCCGGCTCCGTCCGGGACCCAGCCGATGTGCATCACCCCGTGCACGGTCCGGTTGGCCGTCTCCGCCGCCCACTCGTCGTGCGTCTGGTAGACGGAGGTGAACGGGAACGAGCTGAGCTCCGGCCCGCGGGGACCTTCGCGGAGGTCCGCCGGCAGCCGGTCGCGCAGTGTCGCCACCCGGCCGCCGACTCCGTCCGCGGGCTCGTCCCAGCCGAACAGTGCCCCGAGCTTCCAGCGGATCGCGAAGAGCGCGCGCCCCACGGGGGAGGTGACACCGCTTCCCGTGCCGCTCCCGAACTGGTCCACCAGCCGGGCGAGGTCGTCGGGGCCGCCCGGTGTCGGCAGTTCCCACACGTCCTCGACCTTGAAGTCGCCGGCGATCTCGTGGATCCGCCAGGGGCGGTCCGTGTGCGCGCTTCTGGGGAGTCTCATCGGCAAGCCCCTGTCTATACGATGCCGTATAGACGAAGGCTAGCACCGATCTATACGGCAGCGTATAGATCGGGCCCGTGCAAGAGGAGACACAACGTGGGCGCGACCCGCACGCCGCGGCGCAGCTGGATCGAGGAGGGCCTGCGAGCGCTCGCCGCCGGAGGCCCCGAGGCCGTCCGGATCGAGTCGCTGGCACAGGCCCTCGGCGTCACCAAGGGCGGCTTCTACGGGTACTTCGGCAACCGGGACGCACTGCTCACCGAGATGCTCGACACCTGGGAGTGCGAGGTCGCCGAGGCCGTGATCGAACAGGTCGAGAGCGCGGGCGGCGACCCCCGGGCCAAGCTGAGGCGGCTGTTCGCGATCGCCGAGGCCCCCGACGGCCCGACGAAGGGAGTCGCGGTCGACCTCGCGATCCGCGACTGGGCCCGGCGCGACCCGTCCGTCGCGGAACGGCTGCGGCGCCTCGACAACCGCCGCATGGACTACCTGCGTTCGCTGTTCGGCGCCTTCTGTCCCGACCAGGACGACGTCGAGGTCCGCAGCATGATCGCCTACTCCCTCCGGGTCGGCAATTACCTCATCGCGGCCGACCACGGCGCCCGAAGCCGCGCCGAGGTCATGGAGCGGACCCGGGACTGGCTGCTGCGGTAGGGGGTCTGCGGCCTGACCGGCCGGACACCCCTGGGACCCTCCGGCCCTCAGACCCGGTACGGCACGACGGGCCAGGCCCGCTCGACTATCGCCTCGGGGTCCGAGGTACGCCGCAGATAGCTCTGCAGTGACGCCGCCTGCTCGGCCGCCGCGCGGATCTGGAGATCGTGGAGGTCCGCCAGCGCGACCGTCCCTATCACCGCGTGCCTCGCCCCCATCCGCCGCGCCGCGCGAGCCGCCGCCAGCGCGTCCGCGCCCGCGTTGTGCGCCTCGTCGAGGGTCACGCCGTAGTGCTCGCAGAGGGCCTGGAGGTTGCGCCTGCCCTTGCGGTACCGGTCCGCGTGCTTGTCCAGGACCAAGGGGTCGATGACGGGCGCGGGCCTGCCCCGCCAGCGCTCGCCCAGCGGCTGGATCCCGTGCCGCCGGCACTCGCGGTCCAGCAGGGTCAGGTCGTAGCGCGCGTTCATCACCACCAGGGGGGTCCCCGAGCGCAGCGCCTCGAAGAGCGTCCGCGTGATCTCCTCGATCGCGGGCGCGGCCGCCATCCCCTCGGCGCGGGCCTGGTCCGTGGAGATGCCGTGGATGGCCGAGGCCTGCTCCGGGATGGGCACCCCCGGGTCGACCAGCCACGTCCGCTCCCGCGCCACCTGTCCGTCCGGCCCCACCGCCACGACCGCCGCCGTCACGATGCGGTCGGATTCGATGTCGGTCCCCGTGGTCTCCAGGTCGAAGGCCACCATCGGCCCGCCGTGCCAGTCCCCCATCACGCGCCCCCCGTCCATGCCCCGTACCTTCGGTCAACGGGTTTCAGCCTGCCACGCGCCACTGACAGTCACGACACCGGCCGGGAGTCCTGCCAGATCGACTCGAATTCCTCACGGTACGTCGGGAACAGGCCGTGGTCCGCGTCACGCTCGCGCGAGGGACCCCGCCCGCCGCCCCGCAGGACCAGGACCGGCGCCTCCATGCCCCGCGCCCGGCGCAGGTACGACTGGATCACCGCGATGCCGGAGGACTCGCCCTCCACGAGGTACGCCGTGAAGCGCGGGGTCTCGTCGAAGACGTGGATCTCGAAGCCCGACGCGTCGCGCAGGCCCGCCCGCACCCGCCGCACGTGCAGGATGTTCATCTCCACGGATCGGCTCAGCTCACCCTTGCGCAGCCCCAGTTCCCGCTCGCGGCGCTTGACCGCGCTGCTCGCCGGGTTCAGGAACAGCAGCCGCACCCGGCAGCCGGCCTCCGCGAGGCGTACGAGTCTTCGGCCCGAGAAGTTCTGGACGAGCAGGTTGAGCCCTATGCCGATGGCGTCGAGCCGCCGCGCGCCGCCGAACAGGTCCTCCGCCGGGAGCTGGCGCTGCAGCCTCACCCGGTCCGGGTGGACGGAGATGACGTCCGCGTACCGGTCGCCGACCAGGTCCTCGACGGCGTCGATCGGCAGCCGGTCGGCCGACGGCGAGCCCGCGCCGCCGCCCAGCACCTCCAGCAGCCGCGCCGACGCCCGCTCGGCCTGTTCCAGGACCGCCCGGGACAGGGCGCGGTTGCGCGAGACGACGTTGCGCGTGACCTCCAGCTCGTCCAGCGCCTGCTCGATCTCGCGCCGGTCGTCGAAGTACGGCTCGAAGCAGGGCCAGTGCTGGACCATGAGCTCGCGCAGCTGCGGCAGGGTCAGGAAGCTGAGGACGTTGTCGTCGGCGGAGTCCAGCAGGTAGCCCTTGCGCCGGCTGACCTCCCGCACGGCGACCGCGCGCTGCACCCACTCCTGTCCGGCCGGCCCGGCGGCCGCGACGACCCAGTCGTCGCCGCCGTGCACGGGCTCGTAGATCGGCCGGAGCACCGCCCCGACCACCGATCGCAGCCGCTGCTCGATCAGATTCAGCCAGATGTACGCACGGCCCGCGCGCTGGGCCCGTGTACGGACCTCGCTCCAGGCCTCCGCGCCCCAGTCCAGCTCGGCCCCGGCTCCGGCCGGCGCCCTCCCGGCTTCCGGCGGGGCCAGCGACACCGCTCCGGCGGGCATCCCGCCGGGCGCCCCGCCTGCGGCGTCCGCCGGGCCGCCCTCGTGACCGCTGTCACCAGGGGGCAGCTCCAGACCTCCCGAGCTCACCCGTGCACCGCCTCCTGCGTCTGGACGCCCGTCTGAAGTGATCACGGAAGGGTACTCCGCGCACACGGCCCCCTGCAGCCCGATGCGACCCCATGCTGCCCGACGTCCCGTACACCGGCTGTCCGTTGACCCATTATCCGATGCGCCCATCATCGGACTCGTCCTATGTACCCGTGGTCCGCCAACCCTCCTATCAGCTTTCCGGGTCACCCGGTAGCACCCTCCCAAGTCCCCGCGTGAGACCCCTCTTTCGGGGAAGATCTGCCAATGACGTGGTCCATGCCGGATCAGCCCGAACACCAACCCAAAACCCACGGGAAGAGTCGTTTTCCATGCAAGTCTGGCCGGGACAGGCGTATCCGCTCGGTGCCACGTACGACGGCGCCGGCACCAATTTCGCGGTCTATTCGGAAGCCGCCCGACGCATCGAGCTGTGCCTGCTGCACGACGACGGTTCGGAGACCGCGGTCGAACTGCGCGAGACCGACGCGTTCGTCCGGCACGCCTATCTGCCGGGCGTGATGCCCGGGCAGCGCTACGGATTTCGCGTGCACGGCCCGTACGAGCCCGAGCGCGGCCGGCGCTGCAACGCGGCGAAACTGCTCCTGGACCCGTACGCGCGGGCCGTCGCGGGCAGCGTCGACTGGGGCGAGGAGGTGTACGGGTACCACTTCGGCCGGCCCGACTCCCGCAACGACCTGGACTCGGCCCCCAAGAGCATGAGCTCGGTCGTGGTCAATCCGTACTTCGACTGGGCCAACGACCGGCCGCCGCGCCACGAGTACCACCGGACCGTGCTCTACGAGGCCCACGTCAAGGGCCTGACCATGCGCCATCCGGACCTTCCCGAGGAGCTGCGCGGCACCTACGGGGCGCTCGCGCACCCGGCGGTCATCGGGCACCTGACCAAGCTCGGCGTGACGGCGCTGGAACTGATGCCGGTCCATCAGTTCGTCAACGACCACCGCCTGGTGGACGACGGGCTCAGCAACTACTGGGGCTACAACACCATCGGCTTCTTCGCCCCGCACAACGGCTATGCCTCGGGTGACCGCGGCCAGCAGGTGCTGGAGTTCAAGTCGGCCGTCCGGGCGCTGCACGAGGCCGGGATCGAGGTGATCCTCGACGTGGTCTACAACCACACGGCCGAGGGCAACCACCTGGGCCCGACGCTGTCCTTCCGGGGCCTGGACAACGCCTCGTACTACCGGCTCGCGGACGATCCCCGGCACTACATGGACACCACGGGCACCGGGAACTCGCTGCTGATGCGCTCCCCGCACGTGCTCCAGCTGATCATGGACTCGCTGCGCTACTGGGTCACCGAGATGCACGTGGACGGCTTCCGCTTCGACCTGGCGGCCACCTTGGCCCGCCAGTTCCACGAGGTGGACCGGCTGTCCTCGTTCTTCGACCTGGTCCAGCAGGATCCGGTGGTCAGCCAGGTCAAGCTGATCGCGGAACCGTGGGACCTGGGCGAGGGCGGCTACCAGGTGGGCAACTTCCCGCCGCTGTGGACCGAGTGGAACGGCAAGTACCGGGACACGGTACGGGACCTCTGGCGCGGGCAGCCGCGCACGCTCGCGGAGTTCGCGGGCCGGCTGACCGGCTCCTCCGACCTCTACCAGGACGACGGGCGGCGGCCGCTGGCCTCCATCAACTTCACCACCTGCCATGACGGGTTCACCCTCAACGACCTCGTCTCCTACGACGAGAAGCACAACGAGGGCAACCGCGAGGGCAACCGGGACGGCGAGACCCACAACCGGTCGTGGAACTGCGGGGTGGAGGGGCCGACGGAGGATCCCGGGATCAACGAGCTGCGCGAGCGCCAGATGCGCAACTTCGCGGCCACGCTGATGCTTTCGCAGGGCGTGCCGATGATCAGCCACGGGGACGAGTTCGCCCGCACCCAGGCCGGCAACAACAACGCCTACTGCCAGGACAACGAACTGTCGTGGGTGGTCTGGCCGGAGCCCGGCAAACCGGCGCCGGCCCAGCTGGAGTTCACCCGGATGATGGTGCGGCTGCGGCGCGAGCACCCGGTGTTCCGGCGGCGCCGGTTCTTCCACGGCCGGCCGGTGGAGGGGACGCACGACGAGCTCTCCGACATCGCCTGGTTCACCCCGCACGGCGAGGAGATGCGGGCCCGCGACTGGCAGGCGCAGAGCGCGCGGGCGCTGGCCGTGTTCCTGAACGGGGAGGCGATCTCGGAGCCCGGCACCCGCGGGGAGCGGATCACCGACGACTCGTTCCTGCTGATGTTCAACGCGGGGGCCGAACCGCAGGACTTCACGGTCCCGGCCGGGCACGGCGCGCAGTGGCGCCTGGTCGTGGACACGGCGCGGGCGGACGTACTGCCACCCGGCACCGGGCCGCAGTACGCGGCCGGGGACCGGGTGACGCTGACGGGACGGTGCCTGGTGGTCCTTCAGCGTCCGGCGTAGGCGGCGGCCTGCGCGGCGGTGGCCGGGGCAGACGTCGCGGGGGCGTGCGTACGGGCGGCCGGCACCCGGGTGACCAGGGCCAGGGCCAGGCTCAGGGCGGCCGCCCCCACCGCCACCGCGAAGGCCGCGGCGGGCCCGTACCACTCGGCGAGCCGCCCGGAGACGGCGAGCGACGCGGCCTGTCCGGCGACGAGCGAGCTGGCGGCGAAGGCCATGGACTCGGCGAGCCGGCACGGCTCCACCGCCCGCTCGGTGAGCGCGAAGGCGGTGATCAGGTGCGGGGCGTAGGCGGCCCCGAGCACGGTGACGACCGCGTACAGCGGCCACAGGGTGTCGGTGAAGAGCAGCGGTACGGAGAGCACGAGCGCGGCGGCCGTGGCCACCCGCCAGCGCAGCCGCAGCCCGAAGCGGGCGGGCAGCGCACCGAGCGAGAGTCCGACGGCGGCGCTGACGACGCCCATGGCGGCGTACACGATGCCGGCCTGGCCGGGGACGCCCAACTGTGCGGTGAGGGCGGCGATTCCGGCCTGGCAGGCGCCGAACATGGCGCCCTGGAGGGCGAGTGAGCCCCGTACCGCGTAGACCACGCCCGGCGGGCGGACCTGGGCCCGGTCCTTCTCCTCGCGCAGCCGCGCCGAGGCCCCGGCCGTGACGGCGGCGGTCGGGTGCAGGGCGTAGAGGGTGCCGAAGACGGCGACGAGGGCGGCCGCGCCACCGAGGGCGACGGCGGGGTGCAGGGCGAGCGTGGCGAGGCCGACGAGGGCCGGGCCGAAGACGAAGGAGACCTCGTCGAGGGTGCCTTCGAGCGAGTGGATGGCGCCCACGACGCTCTCGTCGGCCTTGGCCCGGTGGGCCAGGGCCACGGAGCGGGTGCGGGCGAGCGGTCCGATGAGCGGGACGGAGGCACCGGTGACGGCGCCGATCGCGGCGAGCGGGACGGTGGCGAGCCCGGAAAGGGCCCCGGCCACTAGAGCGGCGGTCGCGACGGCGTTGACCGCGGCGGCGCCCAGGACGACGGGGCGCTGTCCGTGGCGGTCCGCGAGCCGGCCCAGGACGGGCCCGAAGACCACCTGTCCGGCGGAGAGGGTGCCGCCGACTATGCCGGCGGTGGCGAGGGAGCCGCTCGTCTCGGCGACCAGCAGAACGCTTCCGAACTGCGACATCGCGACGGGCAGTCGGGCGAGGAAGGACACGAGCGGGAGGAGGGGCCCGGTCAGGGCGATGACCTTGCGATAGGTGTTGACGGTTCCGAACACTTGAGCAACGTTAACCCGGCGCAGTCACCCGGATGCATTGGGTAATGGCACGGAATCCCGCATCCTGGGTACGTACGTTCTCATGAGCCAGCCGTCCGCACGCACGCACACGGAATCCGAGGTTCCGCCGGCAGTCGCCCCGGCGTCGACCTACCGCCTCCAACTGCGCCCCGAGTTCACCTTCGCCGACGCACGGGCGGCGGTGCCGTACCTCGCCTCGCTCGGCGTGTCCCACCTCCACCTCTCCCCCGTACTGGAGGCGGTGCCCGGCTCCACGCACGGGTACGACGTCACCGACCACTCCCGGGTGCGGGCGGAGCTCGGCGGAGAGGCGGGCCTGCGGGCCCTGGCCGCCACCGCCCGCGCGCACGGACTCGGGCTGGTGCTCGACATCGTGCCGAACCACATGGCGGTGCCCTGGCCGTTGCGGCTGAACCGGCAGCTGTGGGAGGTGCTGCGCGAGGGGCCGGACTCCCCCCGCGCGCGCTGGTTCGACATCGACTGGGAGGCGGGCGGCGGACAAGTGCTGCTGCCGCTGCTCCCCGGGCCCGCCGAGGCCGCCGATTTCAAGGCCGACGGGGAGGTGCTGCGCCACGGGGAGCTGGAGTTCCCGCTGCGGGCCGGTACCGGCGCACTGGAGCCGGCCGAGCTGCTGGCCGCGCAGTACTACCGCCCCGCCTGGTGGCGGGAGGCCCGCACGAACCTCAACTACCGCCGCTTCTTCACGATTTCGGAGTTGATCGGGGTCCGGGTGGAGGATCCGCAGGTCTTCGCGGCCACGCACGCGAAGATCCTGGAGCTGGTCCGCGACGGCGTCGTCGAGGGGCTGCGCATCGACCACGTGGACGGCCTCGCGGACCCGCGGGAGTACCTGGAGCGGCTGCGGAGCGCGACCGGACCGGGCTGCTGGATCGTGGTCGAGAAGATCCTGGCCCGCGGCGAACGGCTGCCCTCCGCCTGGCCGGTCGCGGGCACGACGGGCTATGACGCGCTGCGCCACGTGGACGGCCTCCTCGTCGATCCGGCGGGTGCGGACGAACTGGCCCGCCGATACCGGGATTCCACCGGCGCGGCCGACTGGCCGAGGACGGCGGAGCGGTCCACGCGGGAGGTGCTGACCGTGGACCTGGCGGCGGAGCTGGCGGCACTGGAGCGCCGCGCGGGCCCCGGGGCGGCGCGGGCGGTGCGCGAACTGCTCGTCGCCTACCCGGCGTACCGCCCGTACCCGGGCGCCGACGGGTTCGCCGAGGTCTCGGGGGCGGGCGCCGAGGACATCGCCGCCGTACGGGAACTCACCTGGCAGGACGGCATGTTCGCCGCCCGCTTCGCCCAGACCTCGGCGGCCCTGCGCGCCAAGTCCCTGGAGGACCGGGCGTTCTACCGCTGGGCCCCGCTCCTGTCGGCCACGGAGGTCGGCGGCGATCCGGGCCACCCGGCGGTCTCCCCGGCCGAGTTCCACGCGTACTGCGCGCACCTGGACCGCGACTGGCCGGCCTCCGGCACGGTCCTGTCCACGCACGACACCAAGCGCAGCGCCGACGTCCGGGCCCGGATCGCGGTGCTGTCCCAGGCCCCGGAGCTGGCGGACGAACCGGGCGCGGCGCCGGGGCCGGATCCGCAACTGGCCTGGGTGGCACGGCAGAGCGCCTTCGGCCTGGGCTCCGTACCCGACCGGACGGAGCGGCTGACCGAGGCCCTGCTCAAGGCCGTCCGCGAGGCGGCCCTGCACACGAGCTGGACGGAGCGGGACGAACAGTACGAGGCGGGCGTCGCGGGGTACGTGCCCGCTCTGCGGGAGGACCCTCCCGAGGTGGTGGCGGCGGCCCGGGACAACGTCCTGGCCATGACGGCGCTGCACCTGACGATGCCGGGCGTCCCGGAGGTCTACCAGGGCTGCGAGAGCGAGTACCGGGCCCTGGTCGACCCGGACAACCGCCGGCCGGCCGAACCGGACGCCCACCCGCAGCCGGGCACCCTCGCGGCGCGGAAGCTCGCCCTGACCTCGGCGCTGCTGCGCCTGCGCCGAGACCGACCGGAGCTCTTCACCGGCTACGTCCCGCTCCCGGCCCGGGGCCCGGCGGCGGAGCACTGTGTGGCGTACGCGCGCTCCGCGGACCTGGTGGTGGCGGTCACCCGGCTGTCCCTGCGCCTCGCGGCGGCGGGCGGCTGGCGCGCCACCACCCTGCCGCTGCCCCCGGGCCACTGGACCTCCCTCGACACCACGGGCCCGTCCTTCACCGGCGAGGTCCCCCTGGCCGGGCTGCTGGCGGCGGCCCCGGTGGCGGTACTGGTCCGCCGGACGTAGGGGGACACTCGGCTCGCCCGACGGAACCGGACCGGTCGGGCGCAGGGCCTTGGCCAGGGGTTTCCAGCCGGGTCGGCGCGCAAGTGCGGGGCCCGCGGAGCAGTAGCGGGCGTGCGCGGCGGGCATGGCATTCCTTGTGACCCTCATCCGCGACATGTGCTATCCGACCCCCCACGAACTCGCCCTGGCCGCCCGCGCGCTGGCGGACGAACACCCCGGCACGGTCCGGCTCCGCCAGGCCGGCACCTCCCGGGCCGGGGAGCCCCTCTGGCTGCTCTCCGTGGGCGCCGGCCACCCGCGCAACGTGCTCGTCGTCGCCGGGGCGCACGCCAACGAACCCGTCGGCGGGGCCACCGCCCTCGCGCTCGCACGGCGCCTCATCCGCGAACCCGCCGACGGAGCCGACTGGCACTTCCTGCTCTGCGCCGACCCGGACGGCGCGGCCCTGCACCGCACGCCCCGCCCGTACTCCCTGCTCGACTACCACCGGAACTTCTTCCGGCCCCCAGGCCCCGAACAGCCCGAGTGGGCCCCGTCTTTACTGGCACCCGACCGGCTGCCGCCCGAGACGCTGGCCCTGACCGCGCTCATCGACGAGCTGCGCCCCGCCCTGCAGGTGTCCCTCCACGGCACCGACCTCGGCGGCTCGTGGATCCAGCTCACGCGGGACATACCCGGCCTCGCCGAGCCCTTCGGCAAATCGGCCGCCGAGCTGCGCATCCCGGTCGAGACCAGCGCCTCCGACGCCTCCGGCTGGCCCTCCCCCGGTGCGGGGATCTTCGTG
This sequence comes from Streptomyces sp. ISL-43, assembly GCF_018614195.1. Lineage (GTDB taxonomy): Bacteria > Actinomycetota > Actinomycetes > Streptomycetales > Streptomycetaceae > Streptomyces. The sequence continues at coordinate 161,664 of NZ_JAGGOT010000071.1, read as the reverse complement.
ATGCCCGAGCCGGGGACCCCGGCCGCCGGAGCCTTCCACCCCGAGGACACCCGGCTCAGCACCTGGTACCACGCCCACCGCCACGCCGGGACCACCGCGATCGTCGAAGTCCCCATGTGGGCCTCGGACCTGGTGGACGACCCGGCACCGCACCCCGACCCGCGCGGCGCCCTGCGCCTGCTGGCCGGGCGGCTCACCGCCGACGCGGCGCGGGTCGCGGCCCTGCGGGAGGGCGCCGCCGCCGGTACGGATCCGGCCGCTTCGGCCTTGCTGCGCGCGGTGGACTGGACGCTCGCGCTGATCCCCCGGATCACCGCCGAGTGGACGGGCGCACAGGCTCCCGCCGAGGCCACGGCGGCCTACATCGGGAGCATCGACGCCTTCGGCCGGCGCCTCTCGCTGCGCGCCGCCGCGATGCTGCTGCGGGTCCTGCGCGCCCAGGGCCATCCGGCTGCGCCCGCCCTGGACCGGCTCGTCACGGGGTGGTGCGAGCAGTTCGCGGCCCGCTTCCAGGCGCGCTGGGTCCCCGTGGCCACACAGGTGGAGCACCAGTCCCGGGTCGTCCTGGCGGCCTACGAGCGGCTCGTGGCGGCCGGCCGCTAGCCGGCCCGGGGGCCGGGCCGGGGCCGGGCCGCCCGGGGATCCCCGGGGCCTACTCCATCGGCAGGGCGTAGCGGATCTTCGGCCGGCCGGTCGCGCCGAGCCGGTCGTAGAAGCGGATCGCGCCCTCGTTCCAGTCGGGCGTCTGCCACTCGACGTGGCCGAGGCCGAGCGTGCGGGCCAGGCCCCGCACGCCGTCCATCAGGGCGGCCCCGAGGCCGTGGCCGCGGGCTTCCGCGGCGAGGTAGAGGCAGTCCATGTGGAGGTACCGGCCGGCGTCCCAGAAGGAGAACTCGGCCGAGCAGGCGGCGTACCCGGCGACGGCGCCGTCCGGGGTCTCGGCGAGCAGCACCCAGAGCCGGGCGTCGCCGGCGAACAGCTGCGGGCCGAGCCGGTCGGCGAGGGGACCGGCCGGGCGGGGCTCGGACTTCTCGTACTCCATGTGCTCGCGCATGAGACCGACCAGGCGGGGCAGGTCCTCGGGGCGTGCGGGCCGTACGACGGGGGCGGCGGAGACGTGTTCCGTGGACGCCATCCTCCGCGCAGGCGTCACGGGCCGTGCGTCCGGGTCACTCCGGCCGGTCACCGGCCGGTCCCCGGCGCGCTCCCGACCTGCCCCGACCTGCCCCGGCCTGCCCCGGCCTGCCCCGGCCCGCTCCCGCACCGCGCTCCGCCGCTCTCAGCTCGCCGACAGCCGGAAGGACATCCGTCCGAAGCCGATCTGGTCCCCGTCCCGCACGACGGCCGATCCGGTGACCCGGTGCCCGTTCACCGTGGTCCCGTTCGTCGAGCCGAGGTCCGTCACCACCCACACCCCGTCCCGCATCCTCAGCTCCGCGTGCGCCCGGGAGACCGTCTCGTGGCTGAGCCGCAGCCCGTTGCCCGGGTCGCGGCCGATCCGCAGCGGCTCGGCCCTCGGATGCGGGAGGAGCAGTTTGGGCAGCCTCTCGGCGGCCCAGGCCCGCCGCACGCCCACCGAAACGGCCGAGGCCCGCCCCACCCAGCCGAACAGGCGGCGGGTCCAGGGGCTTTCCGCGCCCTCCCGGCCCTCCAGGTCCGCGGTGAGCACCGCGAGGTCCTCGGAGCGGCGGGCGACGAGGGCGAGTTCCATGCGGCGCACAAAGGTGTCGTGCGACAGTTTTCCGATGGCGGCGCCCTCCCTGAGCTGGCCGAGCGCCCGGTCGCGCTCGGCGTCGGACAGCCGCGGGGCCGGGTAGGCGGGGAACTCGAAACTCGACGTCACAGGGTGATTGTCGGCCCGTCAGGGGCAGAGTGTCCAGAACTCCCGCGCCGAGCCGGAGATGATGGGCCGGTCCCGCAGGTCGGGGCACCGCCGCAAGACGAGGGGACCGTCCGTGCAGTTCGAGGTGTGGGCACCGCTGACTGGCCGGGTCGCGCTGTGGCTCGACGGGGCCGCGTACGAGATGACGCTTGATCCGGAGCGGGCCGGCTGGTGGGTCGCCGAGGCCCCGGCCGCCGACGGATCCCGGTACGGATTCCTGCTGGGCGGCGGCCCGGACGGCGATCCGGACGGCGATCAGCAGGGCCCCGTACGCCCCGATCCTCGCGGACGCCGGCTGCCGGAGGGCCCCGAGCGCCTCTCGGCGGTCGTCGACTTCGCGGCCCTCACCCCCGGGGAGCCTGCCGCGCCGCCCCGCGTCCCGCTGCAGGACGCCGTCCTGTACGAGCTGCACATCGGCACCTTCACCCCCGAGGGGACCTTCGACGCGGCCGCCGCCCGGCTCGGCCACCTGACCGGGCTCGGCGTCACCCACGTCGAGCTGATGCCCGTCTGCCCGTTCCCGGGGCGGCACGGCTGGGGGTACGACGGCGTCGCGCCGTGGGCCGTGCACGAGCCGTACGGGGGCCCGGCCGGGCTGGTCCGCTTCGTGGAGGCGGCGCACGCGGCCGGGCTCGGCGTCGTGCTCGACGTGGTGCACAACCACCTCGGCCCCTCCGGCAACCACCTCCCCGCCTTCGGGCCGTACTTCACCGACACCCACCACACCCCCTGGGGCGCGGCGGTGAACCTGGACGCGCCCGGCTCCGACGAGGTGCGCGCGTACCTCCTCGGCAGCGCGCTCGCCTGGCTGCGCGACTACCGGATCGACGGGCTGCGCCTGGACGCCGTACACGCGCTCGTCGACGGGCGGGCGCTGACCTTCCTGGAGGAACTGGCGGCCGCGGTCGACGAGCTGGCCGCCGAGAGCGGCCGGCCGCTGTTCCTGATCGCCGAGTCCGACCAGTGCGATCCGCGCGCCACCATGCCGCGCACCGCCGGCGGCGCCGGCCTGCACGCGCAGTGGAACGACGACTTCCACCACGCCCTGCACTGCGCCCTGACCGGCGAGTCCCAGGCGTACTACGCGGACTTCGCGGCCGCCCCGCTCGGCGCCCTGACCAAGACCATGACCCGGGCCTTCTTCCACGACGGGACCTGGTCCTCCTTCCGGGGCCGCCACCACGGGCGCCCGGTGGACCGCGGCCGCACCCCCGCGCACCGGTTCCTCGGCTACACCCAGACCCACGACCAGATCGGCAACCGGGCACTGGGCGACCGGCTCTCCGCCTCCCTCTCCCCCGGGCTGCTGGCGTGCGCGGCGGCGGTGGCGCTGACCGGGCCGTTCGTGCCGATGCTGTTCATGGGCGAGGAGTGGGGCGCGGACACGCCCTGGCAGTACTTCACCGACCATCCCGACCCGGAGCTCGCCGAGGCCGTACGGGCGGGCCGGCGGCGGGAGTTCGCCGAGCACGGCTGGAAACCGGAGGAGATCCCCGACCCCCAGGACCCCGCCACCCGGGACCGCTCCTGCCTGGACTGGGCCGAGCCCGAGCGGGAGCCCCACGCGCGCCTGCTGGACTGGTACCGCACGCTGATCACGCTCCGCCGCACCCACCCGGACCTGCGGGATCCCGATCTGGCCTCGGTCCGGACCGCCCACGACGAGGAGCGGCGCTGGCTGACCTTCCGCCGGGGCGACGTCCGCGTGGTGGTGAACTTCTCCGCGGAGCCGACCACCATCGCGCTGGGCCGCAACGGCGTGCGGGTACTGGCCTCGTGGATCCCCGTGGACCATCCGGACTCCGACGGGCGCGTCCACGTACCGGCCGAATCGGCGGTGGTCCTGGGGCCGTAGCGGCGCCGCGCCCGCCCGCGGGAGCGACCGGGCGGGCGCGCGGACGGGGCTATTCGACGATCGCCAGTTCCCGCGAGGCGTTGTTGAAGCTGCGGCAGCCGGTCTCCGTGACCGTGACGATGTCCTCGATGCGGACGCCGAACCGTCCCGGGAGGTAGATCCCCGGCTCCACGGAGAAGCACATGCCGGGGACGAGCACCTGCTCCTCCCCCTCGACCATGTACGGGGGCTCGTGCGTGGTGACTCCGATGCCGTGGCCCGTGCGGTGGATGAACTGCTCGCCGTAGCCGAACTCGGTGATCACCGCGCGGGCCGCCCGGTCCACGTCCTGGCAGGCCGCGCCCGCCCGGGCCGCCGCCACGCCCGCCAGCTGGGCCTCGCGGACGATGTCGTGGACGCGCTGCTCCTCGTCCGTGGGCTCGCCGACGTGGACGGTCCGGGAGATGTCGGAGCCGTAGCCGTGCTTGAGCCCGCCGAAGTCCAGGACGACCATGTCGCCGTGCTCGATGACCCGGTCACCGGCCTCGTGGTGCGGATTGGCCCCGTTGGGTCCGGAGCCGACGACGGTGAAGTCGACCTGGGAGTGGCCGTGTACGCGCAGCAGGGCGGCCAGGTCCGCGGCGACGTCGCTCTCCCGGCGGCCGGCGAAGGGGACGTGCAGGATCTGCGCGTACGCGGCGTCCGCGGCCTCGCCGGCCACCGCGAGCCGGGCGAGCTCGCGCTCGTCCTTGACCGCGCGCAGCATCGGCAGCACGTCGGTCAGCGACGCGTACGAGGTCGTCGGCAACTCCCGCTGCAGGCCCAGCAGATGCAGCGCCCAGGTGTTGTCGCTGACGCCGAAGCGGCCGGTGACGTCCAGCAGCGGGGCGGCCACGGTGTACGGGTCCTTCCCGTCGGCCCAGTCCCGCAGGGTCATCGCGCCCGCGCCGGGCGCCTTCGCCGCGTCGGGGGCTTCGAGCGCGGGGACGACGAGTACGGGGTCCTGCCCGGCGGCGAGGACGAGCAGGGTGAGCCGCTCGGTGTCGACGGGGCGGTATCCGGTGAGGTGGGCGAGGTCGGGCCCGGGGGCGATCAGCAGGCCGGCCAGGCCCGCGTCGGCGGCGGCCCGCGCGGCGGCGTCCATCCGCGCGGCGTAGTCGGCGGCCGTGAAGGGGTCGGCGTCGTGGGCGGCGTCGTGTACGGAGTCGTGGTCCATACGGGGATCCTGCCGTGAGCCGCCCGCCGAGGGCAGGGGCCGCGCCGGTCGGGGTGGCCGGGGGTACGCCGGTCCCGGGATGCCCGCCGCCCCGCCGGTTCAGGCGGGCGGCCGCCGCGGCGGGGTCAGCGCCCGCAGGGCCCACTCCAGCGGCCCGCGGCGCAGCTCCGTACCGCGCAGGTAGTGCTCCCAGGCCAGGCAGCCGGCGACGGCGCAGGCGGAGAAGCCCGCCAGGACGTACCAGCCGCTCCAGCCGCGCGCGAACAGCGCCAGCGCGAGCGCGTGCACGACGTAGACCGACAGGGCCATCGCGCCGACGGCGGCGAGCGGCCGCAGCGCCTTCGCCACCCGGGAGACGCGCGCGGCGAGGGCGAGCAGGCCGAGGAGGGCGGCCCCGACCCCGGCGTTGCCGAGGGTCTCCAGCGGGGTCTGGTTGTAGGGGCCGGCCAGCAGCAGCCAGTCCCAGGAGGTGCTGGGGACGGCGCCGAACTGCTCGCCCAGGACGGCGGCGACCGGATCGGGCTCCGCCGTGGCCCAGGGGTGCTCCCGCGCGACGGCGGCCAGCAGCGGTGCGCGCCGGCCGCCCGGGCCCAGCGCGAGCCAGGAGGCGCCGTAGCCGATGACGGCGGCCGCCGCCCCGGCCGCGGTCAGCAGTCCGAGCGACCGCTTGCCCCGCGGATCGACGAGGCGGCCGAGGGCCATGCCGGCCAGGATGTACGGGAAGTAGGTGAGCAGCGGGTACGCGCCCGAGAGCAGCAGCTCGCGCACCGTCCCGGCGGCGCCGCTCCAGCTCGCCAGGTCGGCGGGGACCGGCGTGCCGCCGCGCCCGCCGGTGCGCAGCCCGACGGCCGCGCCCAGGGTGTAGGAGAGGACCGGGCCCAGCACCACGGCGACGCCCGCGGCGGCCGCCAGGGTGGGGGTGCGCAGCCGGGTGAACGGCTCGGCGGCCAGGAAGTAGACGGCGTAGAAGGCCAGGATCACGAGGATCCCGGGTGAGAGCGCGGCGAGGCACAGGCCGAGCGCGGCGAGGATGGCGCAGCTGGTCAGGGTCGCCCGCAGCGGTGGCGGCCCGGCGGCCCGGGAGCGGGCGAGCGCGAGGGAGAAGCCGGCGATGAGGGTGAAGACGGCGGGCGCCCGGCCGTCGGCGGCGACCAGCAGCCAGCCCGCGCCCTCGGGTGCGGGCGGCGGGCCGACGTGGACCGCGAACATGCCGAGGACGGCGATGCCGCGGGCGGCGTCCAGGCCGGTGAGACGGTTTGCTCCCATATGGGTATGGAGGGTGATCCCGGCGGCCGGGTTGCCTCCCGCCTCCCACCTGCCGTGGCGCGATAAAGGCGTCGCGGGAGCACCCCGCTGATCGGCTATGCTGTGCTTGCACATCGAACGGGCGGTCCGCCGCCCTTCGTGGTGGGTGTAGCTCAGTTGGTAGAGCACCTGGTTGTGGTCCAGGTGGCCGCGGGTTCAAGTCCCGTCACTCACCCTGATCCCGTGGGGGGTACGAGGTTTTCCTCGTACCCCCCACGGGTTTTTGCTGTCTTTGCCGCGCGCCGGACGACCGCGTCAGACGGTCTTGATCGCCGGGTCCGAGACGCCTACCGCGCCCGTTTCGACGTGGCCGGCGAAGCGGCGCAGGAAGGTGGTGTCCGCGTCGGAGACGACCTTGACGTCGTACCAGCGGGCCGTGGCGGCCAGGTCCGCCGTGTACGCGGCCGTGCCGCCCGCGGCGACCCGCAGGGTCTGGGCCGCGCCGCCGTAGGCGTTGGTCACCGTGAGGTTGACCGCCGTCGTGCCCGAGTTGGCCAGCGTCAGCTTGAGGTTGCCGGTGGCCGCGTCGTGGCGGGCCGTGACCTCGGGGCCGGCCTTCTTCGCCGGGCCCTTCCAGGTGCGCAGGAAGCCGTTCGGGCCCCAGACCGTGAGGTTGACCTGGTTGCCGGTGGAGCTGCTCGTGCTCCAGGTGTCCGACAGGGTCTTGCCCGCCTCGACCGTGTAGGGCCACGGGCCGTCCGTACGGTTGCCGGAGGTGCTGTGGAAGTGGGCGCCGAGGGAGGGGCCGGAGGAGAAGGTCAGGGTGAACTTGCCGGTGGAGACGGTGGCCTTGCCGTCCACGTACGGCTGGTACCCGAGCGCGCGCGTCGGCTTCGCGCCCGCCTCCTGCTTGGGCAGGGTGCCGGTGGCCGGCGGGGTCGGGTGGTAGGACGGGTGGCGGTCCTTGTCCGGCGGGAGGTAGCCGGCCGTGGAGGGCAGCGGGGCGGGCACGGCGTCGGCCCGGGTGAAGTCGAAGGCCGAGGTCAGGTCACCGCAGACGGCGCGGCGCCACGGCGAGATGTTGGGCTCCTGCACGCCGAAGCGCTTCTCCATGAAGCGGATCACCGAGGTGTGGTCGAAGGTCTCGGAGCAGACGTAGCCGCCCTTGCTCCACGGGGAGACCACGATCATCGGGACGCGCGGGCCGAGCCCGTAGGGGCCGGCCGTGTAGCCGCCGCCCCCGGCGTACAGGTCCTTGGAGACGTCCGCCGTGGACAGGCCCCAGGCCGAGGACGTGGGCGGGTACGGCGGGACCACGTGGTCGAAGAAGCCGTCGTTCTCGTCGTAGGTGATGAACAGCGCCGTCTTCCCCCACACCGCCGGATTCGCGGTCAGCGAGTCCAGGACCTGCGAGATGTACCAGGCGCCGAAGTTCGTCGGCCAGTTCGAGTGCTCGCTGAAGGCCTCCGGCGCGGCGATCCAGGAGACCTGCGGCAGGGTGCCGTTCACCACGTCCGCGCGCAGTTTGTCGAAGTACCCCTCGCCCGCCTTGACGTTGGTGCCGGTGCGGGCCTTCTCGTACAGGGCGCTGCCGGGCTGGGCGTTGCGGTAGGTGTTGAAGTACAGCAGCGAGTTGTCGCCGTAGTTGCCGCGGAAGGCGTCGTTGATCCAACCCCAGGAGCCGGCCGCGTTCAGGCCGTCGCCGATGTCCTGGTAGACCTTCCAGGAGACCCCGGCCGACTCCAGGCGCTCGGGGTAGGTCTTCCAGCCGTAGCCCGCTTCCTGGTTGCCGAGGACGGGGCCGCCTCCCACACCGTCGTTGCCCGTGTGACCCGTCCACATGTAGTAGCGGTTGGGGTCCGTGGCACCGATGAAGGAGCAGTGGTAGGCGTCGCACACGGTGAAGGCGTCGGCGAGGGCGTAGTGGAACGGGATGTCGTTCCGGGTCATGTACGACATGGTCGTGGCCGTCTTGGCCGGAACCCACTTGTCGTACTTGCCGTTGTTGTACGCCTGGTGGCCGCCCGCCCAGTCGTGGTTCAGGCCCTCCAGGAACTGCATCCCGAGGTCCGCGATCTGCGGGTTGAAGGGAAGGACGTCCTTCGTGCCGTTGGACTGGTGGAAGACGGACTTGCCGTTGTCCTGAAGGACCGGTCGCGGGTCGCCGAAGCCCCGGACCCCCTTCATCGCGCCGAAGTAGTGGTCGAAGGACCGGTTCTCCTGCATGAGGACGACGACGTGCTCGATGTCCTGGATGGTTCCGGTGGTGCCCTGTGCCGATATGGCGGCGGCGCGCGCGATGCTCTCGTTCAGCATCGTGATCGCGGCGGTGCCGCCTGCGATCTGCAGGAACCGGCGGCGGTTGAGTTCTGCCATGGTGTGACGACCTCTGCGGGTGAGACGGTGAGGGGGTGCCGAGGGGCGCCCCAAGAACAGCGGCCCCGGGGTACCGGTCGGCGTTGCTTTCGTGACAGTGGGCCGTACACCTGGAGAACGGAAGCCCTCGTACGCCGGTTCACGCCCCACGGACGCCTTTCCGCCCCGCCCCACGCCGGCCGCCCCGCCCCGTATCACCGGCCCCGCCCCACCGCCGGGCCCGGGGCGGCCCGTCCTCACACCCTGGCGCCCCGGCGGGCCCCGCAGGCCGGGCCGGGTCTCATCTGACCGGGGGGCAGGCCAGACCGGCCGCCGCGCAGCGCGCCTCGAAGTCCGGCGGCAGCCAGCCTCCGCCGAGCAGTCGGGGGTGGGCCGGGAAGGCGCTGTGCGCGGCCAGCGCGAACATCAGCGAGGCCCACGGGGACTGGACGCGGACGGTGAGGAACCCGCCCCCGTCCACGTTCTGGAATCCGCACTCCAGGACGTCCGCCCCGACCAGGTCCATGGTGGCGAGCCCCGACCAGTTCAGGTCCAGGTAGCTCTGCGGGTGCCCGAAGTACGCGCGCCGCTCGGTGACGGTCAGCTCGCCCGGGCCGTCGCAGACCCACCGGGGCTGCGCGTCGGCCGCGGCCCGGTTGCGGCGGGCGGCGTTGCCGAGCGCGGATCCGACCATGCTTCCGATGACGAAGCCGGTCCCGCCGAAGGCGACCACGCTGCTCTGCTGGTAGGAGCCGTCGCCCAGCGCCCGCCAGGTGTAGCGCGTGGCCGGGCCCGCCGCGAGCGACAGCTCCCCGGGGGCCAGGCGCACCGTGGAGGGCACGGGGGAACGGGCGGAGAGCCGCCCGTTCACGAGGTCGTGCACCACGTGGCAGGTGTACAGCAGGTGGTCGTCGACCGCTGTCCACGCGGGCGGCCGCCACACGTCGGCCGGCCGCTCCGCATAAGAGTTCTCGTCCATCTCCCCCGCCGACTTCGGCCTGTGAACCGGTGGTCGCCATCCTAGGGACCACACGGCGGGGCCGCGGCGCGGTGTTCGGTCAGCTCTCCTTCGGAGTGAGCCTCAGGGAGATGGAGTTGATGCAGTACCGCTGGTCCGTGGGGGACGGGTAGCCCTCGCCCTCGAAGACGTGGCCCAGGTTGCAGGCCGTTCAGCCGGCTCGACCGCTTCAGACGGTCGCCGCGGCCCCCGCGTTGGCGATGAGCTGGTCGAGGAGCGAGAGCAGGCAGGCGCGGACGTCCTGGCGGGAGCGGGCGTCGAGCATGAGCACGGGGGTGTTCGGATCGCGCAGGTGCAGGGCCGCTGCGATCTCCTCCCCGGTATACGGCTGCTCGCCGTGGAAGCAGTTCGCGCCGACCACGAACGGCACTCCGCGGCTCTCGAAGAAGTCGACGGCCGGGAAGCTGCGGTCGAGGCGTCGCGTGTCGACCAGCACGATCGCCCCGAGTGCCCCGGCCAGCAGGTCGTCCCACATGAACCAGAAACGTTCCTGGCCCGGTGTGCCGAACAGGTAGAGGACGACTCCGGCGTCGGTGAGGGTGATCCGGCCGAAGTCCATCGCCACGGTGGTGACCGTCTTGGACTCGATGCCGTCGAGGTCGTCGACGCCGACACCCGCGGCCGTCAGCCGCTCCTCCGTACGCAGCGGCTCGATCTCGGAGATCGTCTCCACCAAGGTCGTCTTGCCGACTCCGAATCCACCGGCGATGAGGATCTTGACCGGGGCCGATTCCTGAGGGGCGGGCGTGTCATATCCGGGCAAGATTGTCCCTGATTCTCATGAGCAGGTGGACGTTGGTGGTCTCGGCGCCCGCCAGGGGCGGCCGGTGGTGGATCAGCCCGCGGTCGGCGAGTTCGCCGAGGAGCAGCGTCATCGGGGTGAGGCGGATGTGCATCCGCGCCGCTATCTCGGCGACCGCCCGACCGCCCGGCGCCGTGCACATGGCGAGGATCTCCTGCCACTCGGTGGGTAGACCGGCGTGGGCGTCCTCGGCCACCGCCGCCGTGATCGTGGTGTCCATGGTGAGGACGGTGTGCGGAACGGCTGTACGTCCGTCGGTCAGGGCGTATAGCCGCGTCCGGCGGCGCCTTGCGGGCTGGGACTCGTCCTCCGGCATTACGCGGTCGGCACCTGGGCGCGCTCCGGGGTGCTCAGCCACTCGCCGAGCGCCTGGGCGGTCCGTACGGCCTCGCCGCCCAACTCCCCGAGCCGCGCCTTGCGAGAGGTCACCACGATGAGCGTGCTGCCCTCACCGCACCCGACGATGCAGAGGTACCTGTCGTCCATCTCGACCAACTGGCGAATGACGCGACCGCCGTCGACCTCCCGGGATATCGCCTTCATCGTGGCCGCGATGCCGGAGGCCGCGGCCGCCATGCGCTCGGCCTGGGGCTGGTCCAGCAGGTAAGCGCTGAGCTTGATGCCGTCGTTGGACAGGAGCACCGCTCCCTGGATGCCGGCGATCCTGCTCAGGTTGTTGTCCAGGACGCTGTAGATCATGTCGTTGGATGTCGCGGTGTTCGATGAGGAGGTAGTCATGGCTGATCCCGTCGGAGCTCTTCTTCCACTGTCTGGGTCCCGTGTTCGTAGTCCGCCCAGGCGTCGGCCACCTCTTCGGGAGTCGCTGTGTCCTGCCGGACGGCTGTTTCCGGCGCGCTGGGCGCGCGTAGCTGCTCGGCGATATGGGTCTGCGGGACGCGCTCGGGGAGGGCCGGCCTCGTGGGGCCGTCCGCCGGGGCCGGCCGGACCGCGGCCCCGGGCGCAGGCGCAGGCACCGTCGTACGGCGGCTCGGCAGCCCGGCGCCCGTGTGCAGGACCAGCTCGTGCTTGCGCTCCTCGGGAAGGCGCGGCGCCGGGGCGGCGGCGGACGGCGCCGCGGGCGCGGGCTCGCGCGCGGGCTCGCGCGGTGCTTCTCCTTCGGCCGCCACCAGCAGTTCCCTGGGGAGGATCACCACGGCGGAGGTCCCTCCGTACACCGAACGGCGCAGGGTGACCGTCGCCTGGAGCTGGTCGGCGAGGTGACCGACCACGAAGAGCCCGAGCCTGTGCGCGTTTTGCGCCAGGACGGAGTAGGGCGGGGCCTGGTGCAGGCGCCCGTTCATCTCCTCGTACCGCTCCGGGGTCACCCGCGGCCCACGGTCCTCGATCTCCACCGACAGCCCGTCCGCGACCATTTCGGCGCGGATGACCACCTTCGACCGCGGCGGGGAGAACCGGGTGGCGTTGTCCAGCAGCTCCGCGAGCAGGTGGCTGATCTGGCTGACCACGCGCGGTTCCACGCTGGTCTCGTCCAGGGCCTGCCGCTCGATGCGCCGGAAGTCCTCGACCTCCGCGGCGGCTTCGCGCAGCAGGTCGGCGACACGCATGGGCTCGGTGTGCGGGTCGGGGACCTCGCCGCCCGCCAGGATGAGGAGGTTCTCGATCTGCCGCCGCATGCCCACCGTCAATTGGTCGGCCCGCATCAACTGGGCGAGCAGCGCTTCGTCGTGGCCGAAGGTGTCCTGGAGGTCCTCGGTGAGGCTCAGCTGGCGGCTGACCAGGTTTCCGGTGCGCGAGGCGATGCCCGTGGCGAACAGACCGAACCCGTGACGCTCGGCCGCGAGCTGCCGGTGCCCGTCGACGGATACGGCGACGGCCCGGGCGAACGCGTCGCTGATGCGTCCGACCTCGTCCCGGTCTCCGCGCACCATCGGCAGGACCTCGGCGTCGACGGACTGCCCGCGCTGGAGCCGGGCGACGACGTCGGGGAGGGTTTCCTCGGCGACGGTCACCGTGCGTTCGTGCAGGTCGTGCAGACGGCGGAGCACCGATCGCGTGGTGAACACGACGACGACCACGACGACCAGCAGCCCGCCACCGCTCCCCCCGATCAGCCACGCGACCTCGGTCTCCAGCTCCGCGGCCTTGGCCTCGCCGCGCGTGAGCACGCTCCGCGCCCGGTCGACGTTGAGCGTGGCCATCTGCACCGAGAAGTTCACGTGCGCGGACCGCCAGCCCCCGACCTCGGCGGGCAGCTTGATGCCGGATGCGACGTCCGTGTGCTCGGTGACGACCGCGTTCTCGATACGGATCTTCCTCTGCCAGTCCGGGGAGGCGACGATCCGCTCGTAGAACCGCCGGTCCCCCTCGGACAGATAGGGCACGACCCATGTCTCGTACAGGTACCTGTGGGCTCCCACGGCACTCATGAACTGGTCGAAGCCGGCGGCGTTCAGTTCCCTGGACGGCCCGGCCAAGGCCAGGAGCGAGTCCTCACGCGCCACCATCTCGGTGGCCGAGAGCATGGACACCACGGGCCGGCTCTCCTGGACGAGTTCGGCGTCCTCCGCGTGGCTGAACTCCTGCTGGTACGCCTGGATGACCGCGCCGATCACCCCGGTGTAGTAGGCAAGCGTGCCGTCGGCGCCGCCGGTGCGGGCATCCGCGCGCTGGCGGTACGCGGCCAGGCCGTCGAGCCGCCGGTTCACTTCCCCGAAGGACGCACCCGAATCGCCGGCCAGCCGACGGAACTCGGCCGCGGCCCGGTCCGTGGCCTCCCGCCGGTTCCGCAGCTCGTCCTCGGCCCCGGCGGTGCCCGCCCACAGCGCGGCGGTCGACGTCCGCTCGGCCTGCATGTCGACCATGAGCGTGTAGAGCGGTGCGCCGATCCGCTCGGCGGCCGCGACATCGGCCCGCAGGTGTTCCGACTTCGCCAGCAACCGCCCGGCGGTCACCGTCACTTGAGTGCCCATCGCCACGGTGGGGAGCACTGCCAGCCAGATGAGCAGGGTGCGAAGGCGCACGGTGCGCCGCCGACGGGTCGTCGACTGCCCTCGTACGCCTACGGGTTCTATCGGAGACATCGGACCTCGGGAGCGGGGGACGGCGGGGGGACGGCTGGGGGTGCCGATCATAACCAGCCACACCGAGGAAGTGGATAGGTGTCTTCCGCGACCAAAGCGTGCTATCGGCTGCGGATCACCGCAGGCGAGAGACCTGATCGGAACCCAACCGCGACGTCCTCGACACCAAGGCGGGAAGACCGCGCCTCGTGGGGTGACCTCCGGTCTACCGGTGGAGGTCACCCGTGCGCGGTGGCAGGGTGAGGTGGTGCCCTCACCATTCCGTCGACTCGGCATCGCTCGCCGGAGAAGCCGTAAACGGAAGTCTCATAGGCTCGCCTCGTTGTGCCCCAAGGACTGGGCCTTCAGTGGCCTTGCCGCGACCGATGCCACCGGAGTGTACGGATCCCGTGATCCGAGATGAACTGATGAGTACGCTGTCCGGGCTGCGCCGGGCACAGATAGCGGGGCGGCGCGCCCCGCACAAGCCTCTGCTGGTGCTCTGGCTCCTGGGTCGCTTCGCCGCCTCGGGCAGCACCGCGATCGCATACGACGAAGCAGAAGAGCCCGTCAGCCGACTGATCAACGACTTCGGCCCTGCCGTGACGAGCCGCACCCGGGCGCGCGAGCGCGCCGCGATGCCCTTCGTACACCTGGAACGCGCGCTGTGGGACCCACGCGACAGCGCCGGCCAGGCCATCGGCCTGGACGCCCCGGAGCGAGGCAGCTGGCTGCGAGCTCGCGGCGCCAACGGGCGGCTGCGCCCCGAAGTGGAGGCGCTGCTCGCCGACTCGGGCACGCTGGCGGGTGTGGCCCGGCTCCTGCTGGAGCAGCACTTCACCGCCATGCTGGAGACGCCGGTGCGCGACGCAGTCGGGCTGGACCTGACAGCGCTCGACGAGGCGGCGTACGGGCCGGCTCAGCGGCAGCGGCGCGCACGGCGGGCCGGCTTCGCGGAGGAAGCGCTCCAGGCGTACGCGTACGCCTGTGCCTTCTGCGGGTTCGACGGGGCGCTGGGCAGGAATCCCGTAGGTCTGGAGGCCGCCCACGTGCGCTGGCACAGCCAGGACGGCCCGGACGAGGTGAACAACGGGCTGGCCCTGTGCTCCCTCCACGGCCGCCCGGTGGCAACACCCAGGCCCGGCCGCCCCACCATCGACCCGAAGTTCGTCCTCTGGCACGGCCACCAGGTCTTCAAACGCCCAGGCTCACAAGTCGCTTAGCGGCACGAGAGCCCCGGAGACCATCGGTGGCCGGGGCTCAAGGCCTCTCGGGGGGCGCTGTCGTCTACGGCGGCCGCGCCGGTCAGCCCTCGTCGGAGTCCGGGGTCAGCCGCAGAGAGATCGAGTTGATGCAGTACCGCTGGTCCGTGGGGGTCGGGTAGCCCTCGCCCTCGAAGACGTGGCCCAGGTGGGAGCCGCACTTCGCGCAGAGCACCTCGGTGCGGACCATGCCGTGCGCGATGTCGGACTTCAGCTCGACCGCGTCGGAGTCCTTCGGGTCGTAGAAGGACGGCCAGCCGCAGTGCGACTCGAACTTCTCCGTGGAGCGGAACAGTTCGCTGCCGCAGCCGCGACAGGAGTAGACGCCCTCCGTCTTGGTGTCCGTGTACTCACCGCGGAAGGCGGGCTCGGTGCCGGCGAGGCGCAGCACCTGGTACTCGGACGGGGTCAGCTCCGCCTGCCACTGCTCGTCCGTCTTCTCTACCTCGTACGACATGACTCTTGCGCTCCCTGAGAACCGTCAGCTGGACAGGCGGGCGAGGATCTGGGGCCCCAGGTCCGTGACGTCGCCCGCGCCCATGGTGAGAACGAGATCGCCGGGCTTGGCCATTCCCGCGATGACGTCGGCGACGGCGCCCTTGTCGTGCTCGGGCGTGATGTCGGCGCCGGCCGCCCGCGCGGCGTCGATGATGATCTCGCTGGTGACCCCGGGGACCGGGTCCTCGCGGGCGGGGTAGATGTCGAGGACCACGGAGGCGTCGGCGAGGGCGAGGGCCCGGCCCATCTCCTTGCCGAGCTCCTGGGTGCGGGAGAAGAGGTGCGGCTGGAAGACGACCAGGATGCGGGAGTCCCCGGCGGCCCCGCGGATGGCCTCCAGGTCGGCGGTCATCTCCGTCGGGTGGTGCGCGTAGGAGTCGATGACCTGGACGCCGGACGCCTCGCCCTTGAGCTGGAGGCGGCGCTTGACCCCGGTGTACTTGCCGAGGGCGGAAGCCAGGTTGTGCGCCGGGATGCCGAGCGCGACACCGGCGGCGAGGGCCGCGACGGCGTTGTGCGCGTAGTGGCGGCCGGGCACCGAGACGGTGAAGGTGAGCATCCGGCCGTCGATGACGACCGTGACCTCGCTGGTCAGCCCGCGCGGGGTGATCTTCGTGATCCGGACGTCGGCTTCGGGCTCCTCGCCGTACGTGACCACCTTCAGCCCGTCGTTGCCGCGGACCCGGCCGGCGATCTCGGCGGCGCCGGCCTGGCCGTGGGCGATGACCAGGGTGCCGCCGTCGGGGATCTTGCCGACGAAGGTCTCGAAGGACTCGTAGATCTCTTCCATCGACGCGTAGTTCGCGTGGTGGTCGAGCTCGGCGTTGAGGATGATCGCGACCTGCGGCGTGTACTTGTGGAAGCTGCGGTCGCTCTCGTCCGCCTCGGCGACGAAGATGTCGCCCTCGCCGTGGTGGGCGTTGGAGCCGGGGGCGTCCAGGTCGCCGCCGATGGCGTACGACGGGTCCAGGCCCAGCGCCGAGAGGGAGACGGCCAGCATCGAGGTGGTGGTGGTCTTGCCGTGGGTGCCGGCGACGGCGATCGGCCGCAGGCCGTCCATCAGGCCGGCCAGGGCGTCGGAGCGGTGCACGACCGGGATGCCGAGCTCGGCGGCGCGGGCCAGCTCGGGGTTGTCGGCGCGGATGGCGCTGGAGACGACCACGCAGGTGGCGTCGTCGGCGAGGTGGCCGGCGGCGTGCCCGATGTGGACCGTGGCGCCGTGGGCGCGCAGCGCCTGGGCGGTCTCGGAGTCACGGGCGTCGCTGCCGGCCACCTGCGCGCCGCGCTGCGCGAGGATCTTCGCGATGCCGGACATACCGGCGCCGCCGATGCCGATGAAGTGGGGCCGTTCCATGGCGGTCGGCAGGCCGGGCTTCATTCAGGTAGCTCCAGGATCGAGGGCGTGCGGTCCGCTGGGGCCCGGCCGCTCGGCACGGGGGTTCAGCGGACTCCACCCTATTCCTTGTGGGCGAAGAGCTTGAGCACCGGAACGCCGACCTTGTGGCGCGCCCGGGAGGCCCAGTCCCGGTGGAAGAACTCCTCGACGTAGTGCGGGGCGGTCAGCACGATCACCTCGTCGGCGCCGGTCTCGTCCACCACCGCCTTGAGCTTGTCGAGGGGGTGGTCCTCGATGATCTGTCCGACGGCCTTGGCGCCCTTGGCGCGCAGGGACGCCAGGGAGTGTTCGAGCGCCTGTTCGGCGGGGCCCCGGGCGGCTTCGCCCTCCGGTTCGTCGCCCTCGCGGATGGCCTCGGGAAGTTCACCGAGCGCTACGTCGTCGATGGCGCGCAGCAGCCGGTCCCGGTCGCCGCGGGGTTGCATGAGGACGACGAAGGAGACCGGCTCGTCGCCGTGGAGGGTAGTGACGAAGTCCACGTCGACGGGGGTCAGCGGCTGCTCGATCATCAATACGCTCGTGAACACGGACGCCCTCTCCTTCGTGGGCCGAGGCCGGCTGGCCGGCCCCTGCGGAAACCATCCTGCCCCGCTCTCGCACGGGGCCCTGCCGAGACATCCTGCCCAGTTATGTGCCCAGCGGAAGCTAAGCGGAACGATATATTCCGCCCTGCTTCAGATCCGACGGTAACGCGTGAAGAGAAACCCGGCCTCTTCCAGCAGGCAGGCCGGCGCCAGGCGGTGCGGAACAGCGACGGAAGGCCCGCCGGAGATCCGCTGGGCGTCACCCGCCGTGAGCATCGGCGAGATCGTCAGGCACAGCTCGTCCAGCGCGTCGGCGGCCACGAACTGACCCAGCAGCCGGGGTCC
This sequence comes from Streptomyces sp. ISL-43, assembly GCF_018614195.1. Lineage (GTDB taxonomy): Bacteria > Actinomycetota > Actinomycetes > Streptomycetales > Streptomycetaceae > Streptomyces. The sequence goes on along the minus strand of NZ_JAGGOT010000071.1, from coordinate 144,267 downwards.
GCCCTCGGTGAGCTGGCGGCGCAGCCCCCGGTCCGCGAGCTCCCGTACGGCGCGGGCCGGGTCCACGCCCGCCCCCTCGCCGGCCACCACGACCTCGGCGCCGGCCTTGGCGGCCTCGGCCACCCGGTCCGCGGGGGCGGCGGCCCCGGTGAGCACCAGGGTCGCCACCAGCGGTGAGGTGAACAGGGGAGCCGCGAAGTCCAGGTCCAGGCTCGCCGTGACCACCGCGATGACGGCGGCGGGGCCCTGCCCGGCGGCGCTGCGGCGGGCCGCGAAGGCCTCCCGGGCCCGCGCGGGGCGGTAGCCCTCCTGGCGAACCGTTTCCGCGCCGACGACCACCACATCGGCCAGCGCCCGCAGGGTGCCGAAGATCCGCATGTCGGTCTCGCCGGAGATGGGCTGCGAGCGCCCGTCGTGCTGGCCCGCACCGTCCAGGGTGGACACCATGTTGGCCCGCAGCCAGTGGCCGTCGGGGCCGAGTGAGGGGTACGCGTACGCCTCGGCGAGCTCGTCCAGCGACCACTCCCGGTCGGTCTGGTCTGCTGATGTCTGATCGGTCACAGGGAACAGGCGTCGCATCGGTGCAGTGTGCCACGCCCCGTAGAGTTAAGAGCTGTGTCAACATCACTCTCGCCGTCAGCGTCAGCCTCCGGGCGGCCCCCGATAGCCGACCTGGGCCCGCAGGCCCTCTGCGCCCGCGAGCCGCGGGTGCCCGCCGAACGGCTCGTGGCCGAGATGGTGCCGCCCCCGCGTTTCGACTCGGTGCGCTTCGACACCTACGACCCGGACCCCGCCCAGCCGAGCCAGTCCGAGGCCGTCAAGGTCCTCGCCGGCTTCGCCGCCGGCCTCGGCGGCGCCCACGCCACCGGCGCCGGCAGGCGCCGGTGGTTCGCTAGGACCCCGAAGGGCACAGCCCCCGCCGCCCCGCGCGGGGTCTACCTCGACGGCGGATACGGCGTCGGCAAGACCCACCTGCTCGCCTCTCTCTGGCACGCCACCCCGGCCGAGCCCGCGCTCAAGGCCTTCGGCACCTTCGTGGAGCTGACCAACCTCGTCGGCGCGCTCGGCTTCCAGCAGACCGTGCAGACCCTGGGCGGACACCGCCTGCTGTGCATCGACGAGTTCGAGCTCGACGACCCGGGCGACACCGTGCTGGTGTCCTCCCTCCTGCGCCGCCTGGTCGAGCAGGGCGTGGCCCTGGCCGCCACCTCCAACACCCTGCCCGGCAAGCTCGGCGAGGGCCGCTTCGCCTCCGCCGACTTCCTGCGGGAGATCCAGGGCCTCTCCGCGCACTTCCGGCCGCTGCGCATCGACGGCCAGGACTACCGCCACCGCGGCCTGCCCGAGGCCCCGTCGCCCTTCTCGGACGAGCAGGTGGCGAAGGCCGCCTACGCGACCGACGGCGCCAGCCTGGACGACTTCCCCGGCCTCCTCGAGCACCTCGCCCGGGTCCACCCCAGCCGCTACGGGGCCCTGACCGACGGCATAGCGGCCGTCTGCCTCACCGACGTCGGCCCGGTCCCCGACCAGTCGACCGCGCTGCGGCTGGTCGTCCTCGCGGACCGTTTGTACGACCGCGAGATACCGGTGCTGGCGTCCGGCGTCCCCTTCGACAAGCTCTTCAGCGAAGAGATGCTGAACGGCGGCTACCGCAAGAAGTACTTCCGGGCCATCTCGCGGCTCACCGCGCTGGCACGCGACGCGAAGCCCCTGGTGTCCCAGTAGGTTTGGACGCGTCGGTCCGTTCCACGGGCCGGCCGTTTCCACTTCCGCGAAGGGATCCACCATGGCTGCCACACGCAACGCACACGCCGTCTGGGAAGGCGACCTGTTCGAAGGCAAGGGCGTCGTCACGCTCGACTCGTCCGGCCTCGGCAGCTACCCCGTCTCCTGGCCCGCCCGGACCGACGAGGAGGCGAACGGGCGGACCAGCCCGGAGGAGCTCATCGCCGCCGCGCACTCCAGCTGCTACAACATGGCCTTCTCGAACATCCTCGCGAAGGCGGGCAACCCGCCGGCCAAGCTCACCACCTCGGCCGCCGTCACCTTCGTGCCGGGCAAGGGCATCACCGGGATCCACCTCACCGTCGAGGGCGACGTGCCGGGCCTGGACGGCGACGCGTTCGCCGCCGCCGCCGAGGACGCCAAGCAGAACTGCCCGGTCAGCCAGGCCCTGACGGGCACGACGATCACGCTCAGCGCGAAGCTGGCCTGACTCCTGCCGGTTCCCGGCCGGACACCCGACCCCGGCAGGGACCGGCTGCGCCGGCCCCTGCCGGGTCGGGGCCGGCACCGAGGCGCGGTCGGACACGGTCGCGCGGGGAGCAACTCCGCCCGGCGGTGGGAGCGTACGCCCGTCAGGGGGCACGCGGCGGTGCGGCGGCCCGGGCCGGCCGGGCCCGCGTGGTACCACGGCTCGGTCGTACGTCCTGCACCACCGCCGGGAGTTGCCGATGCCGCCGATCCCCCTCAGCAGGCGCAGCCTGCTCGCCGCCGGCTCCGTCGCCTTCACCGGAGCACTCGGCGCGCTCTTCGCCGGGGCCGGACCGGGCACCGGGGCGGGTACCAGGGCGGGCGCGGCGGCACCCGCCGCCGCGCGGGGCTACGGTCCGCTCGTGGCCGACCCCGCCGGGCTGCTCGACCTGCCGGCCGGGTTCACGTACCGGGTGCTCTCACGCGCCGGCGACCCGCTGCGCTCCGGTGAGGGCACGGTCCCGGGCAACTGTGACGGCATGGCCGCCTTCGGCGCCGGACAGGGCCGCGTCCGGCTGGTCCGCAACCACGAGAACCGGACCACCGCGGCCCTGCGCGTACCGCCCGTCGACGGGCTCACCTACGACCCGTACGCCCTCGGCGGCTGCACCCTCCTCGACCTCGACCCGGCGGGCCGGGTCACCGGCGAACGCGTCGCCCTCGCCGGTACCGCCGTCAACTGCGCGGGCGGCCGCACCCCCTGGAACACGTGGCTGTCCTGCGAGGAGACCGAGGACCGGGCGGGCACCGCCGGCTACGCCCGCGACCACGGCTACGTCTTCGAAGTCGACCCCGCCGACCCCCGCCGCTCCGGCGCGGTCCCGCTCACCGCGATGGGCCGCTTCGCGCACGAGGCCGTCGCCGTCGACCCGTACCTCGGGGTGGTCTACGAGACCGAGGACGCCTTCGTCGAACCCTTCGGCCTCTTCTACCGGTTCCTGCCCGACCGCCCGCTCGGCGGCCTCGGCTCCCTGCGCGCGGGCGGCACCCTGGAGGCCCTGCGCGTACCGGGACTGACGAACCTGGCCGTGGTGGACGAGCCCGGGGCCCGGTTCCCGGTGGAATGGGTGCCCGTACCGGACCCGTCGGCGTCCGGAACCCCGATCCGGCTCCAGGACTTCGGGCCCGGCGGGATCACCCACGCGCAGAAGCTGGAGGGCTGCTACGGGGGCGGCGGCGGGGTGTACTTCGTCTCCAGCTACTCCCGCACCCGCGAGGGCTCCCCCGCCGACCACAACGGCCAGGTCTGGTTCTACGACCCGCTGCGCGCCCGGCTCCGGCTGGACGTGGTGTTCGGCCCGGCCGCCGACGTCCGGCTGCCCGGCGACTCCCCCGACAACATCTGCCTCGCGCCGGACGGCGGCCTGATGGTGTGCGAGGACGGCGGCGGCGCGCAGTACGTCTTGGGGGTGACCCCCGGCGGCGAGGTCTACCCGATGGCCCGCAACGCCGACGACGTCGGCAAGCCCGGGGCGCCGGAGTGGGGGGAGTTCGCGGGCGTCACCTTCTCACCGGACGCCCGCACGATGTACGTCAACGCCTACACGCCCGGAACCACCTTCGCCGTGACGGGCCCGTGGCACTGACCGGAATCGACGGATCGAGGTAGCAGCGGTGACCAAGAAGGACAACAAGAAGGCGGCGGCGAAGTCCAGGGCGGCGCCCGCGAGGCCGCGGACCCCGGCCGGGGTCACGACACCCCACTGGGTCCCCTGCTCCGCGTCGCCCCCGGCGAGCGCGTCGACCTCGGGGCCTTCCACCCCGGCGCGGCCCCGGCCGGTCCCGCCGACAAGGCGGCCGGCATGGCGGCCACGGCCCAGATGGCCGAACGGCTCGCCTCCCTCCAGGAGCGGCTCTACGCCGCCAGCACCGCCGGCGACCGCCGCCGCGTCCTGCTCGTACTCCAGGGCATGCACACCAGCGAAAGCCTTGCTTCTTAGCCGTGTCTCAACTTCTTGACCACGTTGACCCTTGACCCGTCCATGGCGTCCTTCAGGCGTTGCTGGGCTTGAAGTGTGACATCAAGAGCCTGTGCGTCCTGTCCAGCGTCCCCCGGGCAACGCAGGCCTACCCGCACGTGAAGGCAGAGTTCGAGCTCAGGATCGGGAGGTCATCGGGCTTCGGCGCGAGTGCGCCTGATGGGGGGCATGATCGCGACGATGTCGGACCGCCTCAGCTCTATCGCCGAGACCAATGCCAACCGGGTGCGGGACGAGTGGCGCCGAACCGACTTCGATGCCCCCGTGCGGTGATGAGCGCTTGCGGAGGGCGCGGACGCGGACGGTTCGTGACGCTGGCCGGCTGCTTGTGACGTGGCATCTTCGGACATACGCCACTTACATCAATAATCGGTCATGTGAGACATTTGGGCGAGGATGCGGACGCGATCGACGTGGTGGCCTACGAGACGTACGAGGAACACCTCCGGATTCCCGATCCCCGCGCGGCTGACGACGAATGGCATGGGTACCGCGCAGCCGTCCGGATGCGACACGAGATCCGGGCCCGGCGATGCCAGGAGGAGCGGCAGCGGCTGGAGGCATCCATGGACGAGGCCAACCGGCTCTGGAGGACTCAAGTCGCGGTGATCGCGCGGGGCTTTGACGAGTATTTCGCGGGGCAGAAACGGGTTCAGCACGAGGTCTTCGGGTTCCGGAGCGAGATGAGGACGATGGGCGAGATCGTGGCCCAGACCGCGGATCGGGTGGGCTCCATTGCCGAGGCCAACGCCACCCGTGTACGGGACGAGTGGCGTCGGCAGTTGGACGGGGCCCCGCGTTAGCGATCAGGCTCATGTACCGGGCTCCCTGCATCGACGCCGCAGGGAGCCCTTCGCAGATCGCGGGTCAGTCTGCATTTGCGCAGGAAGGAACAGAGACCGGTGAGCCACGTTCAGTCCCTGAGCCCCGATCGTGCAGCGAGCCCGCGTAGTTCCCCTGTCGTGCGGCCGGATACGAGAAGGCCCTGGATCATCGACTTCACCGCAGGTCGGGCATGGGTTTCCTGCGGGGCGACACGCTCGGCGGCCAGTAGGGCGCGCACGCATTCGTCGCGGCGCCCCCACGCGGCGTAGGCGGTGGCGACGTCGGTGTAGTAGCGGGCCCGGCGCTCCGCGGTGGGGAGTTCCTGGGGGGAAAGGGCTCGGGCGGCGGTGAGGGCGAGGCTGGGGTCTCCGGTGGAGTTCTCGGCGGAGATCAGGTGCAATTTGACGGTGGCGGGGCTGAATCCTCCGCCATGGTGGCGCAGGCGGGTTGTGCCGCGGAGGGTGGTGGCGATGGCGGTGGCCTCGTCGGTGAGGTCGCGCATACCCTGGGCGTCACCGCCACGGGCGGCGGTATAGGCGGCGGATTGCACCAGCAGGCCGCGCTGTGCCGCTCCGTCGGACCCGAGGGCCCGTAGGCGAGGGTCGTCGGCGGCGGTGAGGGCCAGGGTCATGGCTTCACGTGCCCAGCCGGCGCGGCGGGCGAGGACGGCGAGTTGCCGGGCGGCCTCGGTGGACTGCATGACGTCGCCGTGGGCCTCGGCATACTGCTTGGCTCTGTCGGCGGCCATCCATCCGAGTTGTTGCTCGTCAAGCTTGACGAGCATCCGGGTGGCCAGGATGTAGGCCCTGGCGAGATTCTGTTCCGCCCCCGGATCTTGGGCGTGGCCGGCTCGAATCGCGTTCGGCAGTCGGGTCGAGAGGGCGGTGTAGTCGCAGGCGTGGAAGGCGGCCAGCGCCTTATCGAGTTCTGCTTCCGGCGGGACCTGGGCCAGATCTATTGGAGTGCCGATTCCGAGCATGGCGTCCCTGAGCCGACCCACCAGCACGGTTTCGATCGGGGTCTGATCCTCATCTGCGCCGGCCGGTAGGGGGATGCCGGTGGCGGCGGCGGCCGTCATCGCCAGGCCCGCCGCCAGTAGGTTCCTCCGTTTCATCTGCTCTTCCTCTTCTCCTCCCTCTGGCCCTCGGCTTGCCCGGTGGACGGGCAGGCGAGGCCAGGGGCCAGCCTCTCCGGACAGGCCGGGGCGTGGTCCGGCGGGGGGCCTGGGGGAGAGTCCCAGGTCGGCCGGTGCGATGTCGAGCGCCGTCGCGAATCGCCACAGTACGTCGATGTCCGTCAGCGGGGAGACTCCCCGCTCGTACCGGGACACCGTGGCGGCCGAGTATCCAGTTCGTTTGCCTAACTGGGCCAACGTCATCCCGTGTTCGTTCCGGGCCCGGCGTACCACGTTCCCGGCATCGGTCGTCATATCCGGCTCCTGATCGGTCGTTGTCGGGCGTGCCCTATACGGGTCCCGGCAGCGTGCACCTCCTTTTGCACCTCATGCAAGGGCCTTTGCAGCCGGGGGAAACGGCCTATCGACGCCGGTGCCCGATGCAGTCCCATGTGAGCACCGGGGCACAGCCCAACGGCCGGCCCCGGAATCACCCCCGAACGGACCAGCACGTCATCCCCATCCACCAGTGAGCACACCTGAGAAGGGACTCTCTCCATGGATCGGTACCTGCCCAGTCGCGAGCGGCTGCTGACGTCATCCAGGCCCTTGCCGGACTTCGAGGTCGTGGGATCAAGCGGCCCCTGGCTGCACCGTGCTGACGGCACCCGGATCTTCGACGGATCGAGCGGGCTCCTCTGCGTGAACGTGGGCCAGTCCAGCAGGAAGGTGTTCGACCGAATCGAGCAGCAGTTCCACCGCTACTCGTTCGGTGGCTCCGCTGTCGTCCAGCCTCACATCCAGATGGAGCTGATGGACCGCCTGTGCCGCGCCGTGGGCCGCCCGGAGGACTCCGTCGCCCTGACCACGTGCGGAACGCTCGGCGTGGAGGTAGCGGTAGGACTGGCCCGGAACATCGCACGGGCGCGTGGCGATAGGCGGCTCGGGGACATCCTGACGTCCAATCTGAGCTACCACGGAAACTCCATGTTCACCCTCGGGGTCGCGGGCAACCAGCTCCGCAACCCTCGTCCGGAAGACCGATGCGGCCTCGGCCCCGCCTTCCCGGCGCCCTACCCCCCGACGCACGGCCACGCCCACGAAGGGCACGGGTGCGATGCCTCGTGTGCCAGCGAGGTGGCGCAGGCGATCGACAGCAGGGGCGCGGAGAACGTCGCCGCGGTCCTGATCGAGCCCATCAACGGAACCACCGGCGGCGGCTTCGTGCCCCCGGGCGGTTACCTGCGGCGCGTCTCGGAAATCTGCCGGGAGCGGGACGTCCTGGTCATCCACGACGAGGTCTTGACTGGGCTGTGGCGCACCGGCCTGCCTCTGGCGAGTCATCACTGGGACGGGTGTGAGCCCGACCTGGTCATCCTGTCCAAGGGCCTGGGCGCCGGCTACGCCGGTGTGGGAGCGGTGCTGGTGTCGCCGGAAATCGCGCCGCTGCTGCGGCACAAGGACGTGGACCCGCTGCCCGCGATGGGCACCATGGCCACCCACCCCCTCATGGCGGCGGCCTGCCTCGGGGTCCTGGATGAGCTGGAATCCATGGACTCCGGTGCCTTCGCGAACCGCGGAGAGCAACTCAGGGAGTCTCTTCGGTCCCTGACCGGCTGGACGACGGTGCGGGACGTCCGGGGTGTCGGCCACCTGTACGGGGTGGAGGTCGCTCCTGGCCTGCTCTGGCCCCTGATGGAGGAGTGCGAGCGGCGCGGCGTCTTCTTCTACCCGTTCACCGGAGCCGGCGACCCGCGCAGCGAGGGCCTGGTCGTCGCGCCCCCGCTGAACTCCAGCAGCGATGACATCGACTTCCTGACCGCCGCTCTCACCAACGCGGTGGCCTCCCTCAGCTAGCCCACCCGCCGCCCCCCTCCAAGGGGACGGACCGTTTCGACTCAGAGATCGAGGACACGACATGCAGTTTCCCGTCACGGTCATCGACCAGCTCGATGAGGACCAGCTCCGCAAGTGGCACGACTTCTACGGGGTGACCGCGGACCGGCCCCGCTTCGAGGAAGAAGGCATCTGGCGGCGCACCCAGCAGGAGGAGACCGCCTCCAACTCCGGCTGGACGGGCGAGGGCGACGCGCGCCGCCGCGTCGTTCACTACTGGCACCAGTACGGGCTGGTGGACACCACCGCGGCGCCGTCTCTGGCCATGCAGCAGATGTACCTGTACCACTCGGTTGCCGCTCCGAAGGCCGAGATCGAGGCGGCGTGGGAGCAGAACCACGCCATGCTGACCGAGGGCGGCTGGAAGAAGGCCGGTCCGGGCCGGTTCGAGCTGGGTGACCTGCGCGTCCACATGATCCGCATGGAGGAGCACCCGGAGGATCTTCGGGCAGGCCGCCGGCTTCCGGAGGACTACGAGGTCATCGACACCACGTTCACCTCCGTCAACACCTTCCCCCCGAGGACGATCCGCCGCCGGCCGTGGGAGGTTCTGACCCACGGTGTCCGGGTCAAGGACACCCCCGGGAAGCCCGTCTACGCCGAGAACCTGGCACAGCTCACGGACTTCCTGCCGTTCCAGGTCGAAGTCGGCTGCGGCGTCTCCTACGAGGCCGGAATCCCGCCGCTCCACCGGCTCCACGAGATCTACCACGTCAACCTGATCGAGGACGAGCTGCTCGGCAAGGGCTTCACGTTCGTCCTCGCCCCGGGACAGGACCCGCTGCTCGCGGAGATGTTCCTCAACACGGAGGACAAGGTCGGCGAGCTGTCGGACATGTACCGGGCCTGCTTCAACGCCGAGGTCACCCCGGCCCTCCACGCGCTCAAGCGCATGGAGGAGGCCGGGCACATGGTCGGCCCGTTCATCACGAACAACTTCGACGGGTTGGGAGCCCGCGCCGGCTTCGAGGAGGAGTTCATGCGCCGCTACGACCAGCGGATCCCGCCGGTCACCTTCCACCCCGACGCCAAGGCCTTGGTCGTCATCGGGCTGCACGCCGACCGGCGGTGGGTCGCCAAGCGGGCCCGCGCGGCCGGCCTCCAGGTCTTCCACGTCGACCCGGAGGGATTCCCCCGTCCCGACGGAAGCTGGTTCGAGTACCCGCTGGAGGCCCCGCAGACCGGTGACGTCGTCGTACGGCAGACGGCAGCCGACGCGATCAGCGACCTGGAGCGGCTGCTGAACCTCAGCCGCGACAACGCCTGAACTACGGGGCCGGGGAGCGCTAGCCTCTGAGGCTTGTTCCCCGGCCCCGTACACGGGCCCCTCCCAGAGTGAGAGTCAAGGAATGCGCATTTCAGTAATCGGCTGCGGGCACCTCGGCATTCCGCACGCGGCAGCGATGGCCGAACTGGGCCACGAGGTCATCGGTGTGGACGTCGATCAGGCCAAGGTAGACAGCCTGAACTCCGGCCAGTGCCCCATCTACGAGAGGGGCCTTCCGGAGCTGCTCGACCGGCACACCACGAGCGGCCGTCTGCGGTTCACCACCGACATCCACGAGGCCGCTGCGTTCGCTGAGCTGCACTTCATCGGCGTCGGCACTCCCATCGACGCTGACGGCCGCTCCTACGACACAGCGCAGGTCTTCGGCGCTGTCCGCCAACTCGCCCCGCTGCTGGACCGGCCGTGCACGATCGTCGGGAAGTCGACTGTGACCGTCGGAACGACCGTCCAGGTCACCGCGCTCGCCCAAAGGCTGGCCCCGGCCGGCACCTCAGTGGAAGTGGTGTGGAATCCGGAGTTCCTCCGCGAGGGGCACGCGGTGGAGGACACTCTCCGACCAGACCGCATCATCGCCGGCGTCACCACCGCCGAGGGCGAGAAGGCAATCCGAGCCGTCTACGCGCCCATCCTGGACGCCGGTGTCCCGATCTTCGTCACCGACCCGCCCACCGCCGAACTCGCCAAGGGCGCCGCGAACAGCTTCCTCGGGCTGAAGATCAGCTACATCAACGCGGTTGCCGACATGTGCGAGGCTGCCGGCGGAGACATCTCGAAGATCGTGGAGATTCTCGGTATCGATCCGCGGATCGGAAGCGGAGGCATGCAGCCCGGCATCGGCTACGGCGGCGGCTGCCTGCCCAAGGACATCCGTGCATTCACCGCCTCCGCACAGCAGCTCGGCGCCAGCCGGGCCGCCGCTCTCCTACGCGCCGCCGAGGAGGTCAACGAGTCCCGAACCGATGTGGCCATGGGCCTGATCGCCCGCGCCCTGGGGCGCCCCATCAAGGGAGTCCGGGCCACCGTATGGGGCGCATCTTTCAAGCCCGGCACCAACGACGTTAGGGAAAGCCCGGCCCTCGCCCTGGCCCACGCTCTCCAGCAGGCCGGCGCAACCATCACCGTTCACGACCCGCAGGCCGTGGCCACAGCCATGATTCGCAATCCCGAACTCGACTACACCGACGACCTGCCCGCCTCCCTCAATGGCGCCGACCTCGTCGTCCTGGCCACCGAATGGCCCGCGTACCAGCAGGCCAACCCCGGGGCCCTCGTAGACCACCCCGCGAACCCCCTGCTCATCGACTGCCGGACCACCCTCAACGCCGAGACCTGGCGTGCAGCGGGATGGACCGTCCACCAGCTCGGACGGCCCGGGAAATGAAAGAGCGCGTCCGAGCCGTCCTGCTCACCGAGAACAACACGATGCTGGCCATCCGCCGGAACCGGCCCGGCATCCCCGTGTACTGGGTCCTTCCTGGCGGCGGCGTCGAACCGTCTGATGAGAGCCGCGAAACGGCACTTCATTGAGGTTCTTGGCCGTGTGAGCTAGACCGGCCTTCGCCGCGTGTCTCCGAGTGAGACACGCGGCGGTTCTTCCAACCTCGGCGCATCGGTCCGCTGGAGCGTGATTTCTGAGACAGGATCTGCGTGGACATGTCTCATGCCCGGATACCGGCCGGCAAGGGCGGCACGGTCAAGCACGTGATCGGCCTGTTCAACCGTTCCTAAGCAGTGAACATGAGTTGCACTGGCGCGCCCCGAACGGTTGTGGGCGCGCTGGTCTCCCGCTTTCTCTTCCCGTTCGGTGACGGCTCTCCAGGGGGCCGGTCCGTGGCGGATGGGCGGGTTTCCTCACGCCCTCGGGTGCCTCGTGCGGCCTGGACGGTCCGATGCCCGTGACGATCACTCTGGTCGTCACGGGGCGGTGCCGTCCGTCGCCGGATGGGGTGCCCGAGGGCGCGTCGTCCGATCGCGATGCTTGCGGCATCGTGTCGGGTGGTCTTGCGGCGGGACGTCCGCATGGGCTTGCGCCAGTGCTGCGCGCCCCACACGGAGGTATAGGCGGGATCGACCGCGACGATCGCCAGGCCGTGCTCGGTTGCCATGGAAATGAGGCGTGCGCGGAGTTTCGCGGTCGGGAAGCGGGAGATCAGATTGCGGAACGTCTTCCTGCGCCCGTGCTTCTCACGGGTCTTCTCCGGCGTGAAGTCGAGGTCTTCGATGGCAATGGCCTTGACGCCGGCCTGCCTGGCCCAATTCAGCAGGCGGGTCAGAGCGTGGCGGATCTGCGCGTCACGATGGTCCGCGCTGCCGGACGTGTCGAAGCAGAAACGGCGAGGCTCGCCCTTCGGGTTTCCGTGGACATCCAGCAGCCAGGCCGCCAGGTGATCGTTGTTGGTATCAACGCCGATCACGCCGTGGGCCAGTGCCGTTTCCAGGGGCAGGGTCCGGACCGGCGGGATCTGCCAGGAGGCGGTCACATACCAGCGCCCACGCACCGCGTCTTCATGGATGCGGTAGGCCACAGCCATGTTCGCGTCGATCCGGTCCCGCCACTGGCCGCCCCGGTGTTTGAACGCCACCTTTCCAGAGAGCACGTACCGGCCGTGGCCGGCGTTCGCCAAATGGGCGAGCGGTGCCGGGAGTTTGATGCTGATCTCACCGTCGGGAGCGATGCGGATGGTTTCGTTGCCGAACCGCTTGCCTGATTCCCCGTCGGCCTGGAGGAAGCGGCGCTCCGCCTCCCACCGCCGGCGCCACTCAGCCTCGCTCAGCCCGGCGGCGGCAAGGTTGTGGCGGGCCTTGAGCAGGCGCTTCCCTCCACGTACCACCCGCACGCGGCCCGCTTCCCGGTCCGCGCGCACCGCATCCAGCCGTTCCTCCAGCACGTGGAGGCGACGGGTTTTCTGGAACCACTCACTTTTCGACTGGTAGCCGCCCAGGGAACGTTTGCTGCTTTTCTCCCTGATCGGTAACGACAAGCGGTGCGAGATCGCCTCGATACCGGCTTCCAGGTTTTGAATGAAGGCGAGCTGGCAGCGGCGGGCCAAAGCCCACTGGTCATGCGTGGCCTTTGTCGCCGCGCCCGCATACCGCGACGACGACTGCGGTGTGAGTTCACGCTTACGCTCCGCCCACGTATCGGTGGAATGCGCAAACCCCTGCGAGCAGCGAGTTTTCAGGTCCAGCGCGGCCAGCGAACCCATATGGTCGCCGACCAGCCGGAGAACCTTCTCGTCTGCCGCCGACACGCGGATACGGTCGCGTATCGCCACCCCCGACGGGCCAAGGGCAACAAACGGGTCATCGATCGCGCGGAGCTTCTTTTTGGAGTCAGCCACTCCCGGCCGCCTCCAGTGCCTTCCTTGCGCGGCCCTTCGCGCTGCGACGCCCGTACAGGCGGGCGCAGAATGATGTCAGAACCTCCACCATGTCCCGCACGAGGTCGTCTTCGACTTCACCGTCATCCAGCACGACGAGGCGGCGGCCACAAGAGGACAGAGCCGCTTCAACCAGTTCCATGTTCATGCGGCCGAGCCGGTCCTTGTGCTCCACTACGGTGGTCACGTCCGGATCGGCCAGTAGGCGGCGGGCCTTCGGTCTGGAGCCGTTCATGCCGGAACCGGTCTCGGCCTCCACCCGTACCACCCGGTGCCCGGCCTTCGCGGCCCACGACGACAAGCGTGCGACCTGGCGTTCCAGATCCGCCTTCTGATCGTGGGAGGAGACACGGGCGTACAGCCCGAGACCACCCACGATTTCCAGCGTGGTGTTGGCCTCCAGGTTCACCAGGATCGTGCGCGGACCGACCCTCTGAGCCGGTACCGGCAACACCCCCTCACGGAACCAGCGATACGCGGTCTGCGGATGCACACCCTGCGCCTTCGCCCACTCCTTGAGGTTCATGGACACAACCGTAACGACACCCACCAAAACGCACTATCACTCACAAGAGTGAACCAAAACAGCAACAGCTCCCAACCCCTCCGGCTGCCGGATCAAGGCCTTCAAGGAGCCCACGCCCGAGGAGCAGAACCACCCCTTCCTCTGGCGCATCATGAAGGCGCTCCCCCAGCCGGGCGAGATCGGCATCTTCGACCGTTCGCACTACGAGGACGTCCTCATCGCCCGCGTCCGCGAGCTGGTGCCGCGCAGTCAGCTGGGCCGCCGCTACGCGCAGATCAACCGGTTCGAGAAGTCCCTCGCCGACGACGGCGTGAGCGTGCTGAAGGTCTTCCTCCACATCAGCTACGAGGAGCAGCGCAAGCGGCTCCTGGAGCGGCTCGACAACCCGGACAAGCACTGGAAGTTCAACGCGGGCGACATCGACGAGCGCGCCGCGTGGCCCGCGTACCAGCAGGCCTACGAGCTGGCCCTGGAGCGCTGCTCCTCGGACGCCGCGCCCTGGTACGTCGTCCCCTCGGACCGCAAGTGGTACCGCAACTGGGCGATCAGCAAACTGCTGCTGGAGCACTTGGAAGGCATCGCGCCGCAGTACCCCGAGGCCGACTTCGACGTCCAGGAGTGCCGCGCACGCCTACTTGCCACATAGTCATATATTTTGCCCATGTGACCATCTCACTGCGAAGAACGGCCGCCGTCGCGGCCCTGGCAGCTCTCAGTGCCGCCCTCACCGCCTGCGGGGGCGGCACCGGTACGCCGGACGCCGGCGGCCGGGCGCGTATGGGAGCCTCGGCCTCCACGTCCGCGCCGGCGACCGGACAGAGCGGCTCCCCGGACGCGGCGGGCCCCTCCGGAACCCCCGGCGCCTCCGCCACCCCGCAGCCCGCCACCCCTCAGCCCGGCGCTCCCGGCAGGGCCCCGACGATCGCGCCCGGCCCGAACGGCCTGACCCCCGTCTTCGACCGGGCGAAACAGCGGACCGACAAGACCGTGGCGCTGACCTTCGACGCCGACATGACCTCCGACCAGGGGCCGCGCGCGGCGGACGGGGAGCACTTCGACAACCCGCAGCTGATCTCCACGCTGCGCACGCTCAAGGTACCCTCGACGGTCTTCATGACGGGCCGCTGGGCCGAGCAGTACCCAGACCAGGCGAAGTCCATCGGCACCGATCCGAACTTCGAGATCGCGAACCACTCGTACAGCCACCACGCCTTCAAGTCCCCCTGCTACGGGCTCCCCGCGCTCGACGAGGCCGCCGCCCGCGCCGACGTGGACCGGGCCTTCGAGGCCTTCCGCAAGGCGGGGGCCGTCAACACCGTCCCGTACTTCCGCTTCCCCGGCGGCTGCTACGACGACCAGGCGCTGCGGGCGATCTCCACGGCCAAGGTCACGGCCGTCCAGTGGGACGTGGTCAGCGGGGACGCCTTCGCGAAGGATCCCGACGCGGTGGCCGAGCAGGTGCTGGCCGGGGTGAAGCCGGGGTCGGTCGTGGTCATGCACTGCACGCGCAGCGCCGCCCCGGTCACCGAGGAGGCCATCCGGAAGATCGTCCCGGAGCTGCGCAAGCGCGGCTACCGGTTCGTCAAGGTGTCCGAGCTCATCGGGAAGTAGCACGGGCGACGGCGCGCGGCGCAAGGTACGGCGGCGGGCGGCCCGTGACGCGGGCTCAGCCCGAGCAGGCCGTGCGCTGCGCTTCCTGCCATTCGCACACCGGGCACAGCACGACGCCCGGTGTCGCGACCCCGTACTCGGTGGGCTTGCCGCACTGCACGCAGTCGGCGTACGGCGGCCCGGCCACCCGCCCGGCGGGGGCCGCGGGGGCGGGGCAGTAGGAGGTGTCCTGCTCGATCGGGTCCATGGGTACGAGCGTACTCAGCCCCCGCCGCCGCAGGCCCGGGGTCCCCGTCGGCCGGGGCCCTCCACCCGTCGCCCTGACGGCGCGGGCTGGCAGAATCGGCCGGATGAGCACCGAGGACACGCAAGCGCACACCCCCGTACCCGCCGTCGGGGCGGACAGCCCCTTCCGGCCGGAGCGGATCGCCCGCGACGAGGCGCCGCAGTTCGTGCTGCCGCTGGTGGTGCGGATCGAGAAGGCCGAGCCGCCGGCCCGGACGGACGCCCTGGAGACGGCGGCCCGCGCGGTGCTGGTGCTGCTGACGGACGAGCGGTCGGCCGGCGAGGGCGAGTGGGCCGGGGCCGTACGGGACTGGCAGGACGCTCGGATCCGCAAGGTGGTCCGCCGGGCGCGCGGGGCGGAGTGGCGCAAGGCCGGGACGCTGCCGGGTGTCACGGTGCACGGTGACGTGTCGGAGGTACGGGTCTTCCCGCCGGTCCCGCTCGACGGCTGGCCCAAGGAGCTGGCCAAGCTCCAGGTCTCGGGCACCGACCTGGACGACCCGCGGCCGGTCGCTCCGGCCGAGGCCGGACTGCCGGTGCTGTGGCTCAACCCGGACCTGGACATGTCAGCGGGCAAGGCCATGGCCCAGGCCGGGCACGCGGCGCAGCTGGCCTGGTGGGAGCTGACCGGCGCGGAGCGTGCCGCGTGGCGCGACTCCGGCTTCCGGCTGGCCGTACGGACGGCCCCGCGCGAGCGGTGGACGGAGCTGTCCGGGAGCGGGCTGCCGGTGGTACGGGACGCGGGGTTCACGGAGATCGCGCCGGGTTCGTGCACCGTGGTCGCGGACCATCCCGCGCTGCGGGCGCGGCTGTAGCCCGGCGCGCCGGCCCGACCGTCCCCAGCCTTCGCCGCCCTCGGCTGCCTCCGGCGTCCGGGAACCTCAAATGTTGCTCTGAACGTCCCTCTCGGCGGTTGGCTCGACTCCGGCGGGGCCATGACATCGACACACGGACGACGAGCGGGGGCGAGGGGACATGAAGCCCATGGCACACCTGGGGGTGGGCATCGGCTGGCGGCCGGAGATCGCGGAAGCGGTGGAGGGCCTGCCGGGGCTGGACTGGGTCGAGGTGGTGGCCGAGAACATCTGCCCCGGCCACCTGCCGGAATCGCTGCTGCGGCTGCTCGACCGGGAGGTCCGCGTCGTGCCGCACGGGGTCTCGCTGGGACTCGGCGGCGCGGAGCGGCCGGACCCTGCGAAGCTGGCCGCGCTCGCCGAGCGGGCGGTGGCGCTGGGGGCGCCGATCGTCACCGAGCACATCGCCTTCGTACGGACCTCCGCGCTGGGGGCGGCGCCGGCGCTCGAGGCCGGGCACCTGCTGCCCGTGGCGCGGACGCGGGACGCGCTGGACGTGCTCTGCGAGAACGTGCGGATCGCGCAGGACGCCCTGCCCGTGCCGCTCGCGCTGGAGAACATCGCCGCGCTGCTGTCGTGGCCCGGGGAGGAGCTCACGGAGGGACAGTTCCTGACGGAGCTGGTGGAGCGGACGGGCGTGCGGCTGCTGATCGACGTGGCCAACCTGCACACCAACCGGGTGAACCGGGGGGAGGACCCGGCGGCCGTACTGGACGGGATCCCGCTGGAGGCGCTGGCGTACGTGCACGTCGCCGGAGGCGTGGAGCGGGACGGGGTGTGGCACGACACGCACGCGCACCCCGTCCCGGGAGTGGTGCTGGACGTCCTTGCGGAGCTCCGGGCCCGGGTGGAGCCACCGGGGGTACTGCTGGAGCGGGACGACGACTTCCCGCCGGAGGCGGAGCTGGCCGGTGAGCTGACGGCGATCCGGGGGGTTCTGGGCGCCCCTGCGGGGCTCGTCCCCGACCCGTCCTCCCTCCCTTCCCCGGGCTCCACCCGGACCCGGTCCTCACACGCCGGGCGGGCTGAAAGTGCCGGCGGGATGGAGAAGGCACGGACGCGGGTCGGCATCGCGCAGGCCGCGCTGCTGTCGGCGCTGGTCGCCGGGACGCCCGTGCCCGAGGGGTTCGACCGGCAGCGCGTACGGGTGCAGGCCCGGGCGCTCGCGGCCAAGCGGGCCGGGGTCGTGGCCCGGCTGGCCCCCGAACTGCCCGCGATCCTGGGCGGGGAGGAGCCGTACCGCAAGGCCTTCCTCGGCTATGCCCGGCACCGGCCCATGGCCTCGGGGTACCGGCGCGACGCGCTGGACTTCGCGGAGCACCTGCTGATCCGGGACCTGCCCGCCGATCCCGCCGCCCGCCGCCGGCTCACGCTCTGGTGGCAGGACCGGGCCGGGGCGCGGCCGCCGCGCCGCATCGTGCGCTGGGCCCGTGCGCTGGCGGGGAGAGCGGCATGACCTTCTTCGACTTCCTCGCCGTCGCCGTCTGGATCGGCGTCATCGTCTCCACCGTCCGCTTCATGCGCGGTCTGCGGCGCTCGCAGCCCTCCACCCTCGGTCCCGCTCCCCGGCTGCACGACCTGTCCGAGGCCGCCTTCATGGCGGGCGGGCCCGGCGCCGTGGTGGACGCCGCGCTCGTCGCCCTGCTCTGCGACGGCCGCATGGTGGTCGGCGGACCGGGCATCGTCCAGCTGCGGCCCGGGGTGCGGGCGACGGATCCCGCCGAGCGGGCCGTCCTCCAAGCCCACCAGGGTGCGCCGTCGGGCTGGCTCTACCAGATCCGCTACGCCGCCATGCGGGATCCGGCCGTCCAGGAGACCGGGGACGCGCTGGCGGCCCGCGGGCTGATCGCCGCGCCCGGCAGCCGGCGCGGCTGGCTGCGCTGGGGGGTGGTCCAGGCGGTGGTGTGCGGGGTGGCGCTGGTGCTGTCGATCCCGCTCTCCTTCATCGCCTTCGCGCTCGCAGACGGCTCCGTCCGGGTGCCGTTCGTCGTCGAGGTGTTTCCCGTTCTGCTGGGCGGAATCGTCATGGGCATCGCCGGTGCCGCCCGCGCCCGGCAGCGGATCACTCCGGCGGGTATGTCCGCGCTGCGCGACATCCGCACCCACTACCGGGCCGACCAGAGCCCGTACGTCCGGACCTCGCTGTTCGGGCTGGCCGGGCTGCGGGACCCGTACCTGCGCGAGCAGCTGGTGCCGGCGGCCCGCGGTACCCGGCTGGCCGCGGCCCAGTCCCATGCGGGTGCCGGCGGCTCGGAGGCCGCTTGGGGGTCCGGGGCCGAGTTGATCCCGGTCGTCTGGTGCGCGGGATCCGACGGCGGCGGCTCGGGCGGATCCGGCGGGTCGGGCTGCGGATCGGGTTCGAGCTGCGGGTCCTCGGGGTCGAGCTGCGGCTCCTCGGGTTCGAGCTGCGGGTCCTCCGGCAGCAGCTGCGGGAGCAGCAGTTCGAGCTGCTCCAGCAGTTCGAGTTGCAGCAGTTCGTCCGGTTCCAGCTGCAGCAGCAGCTCCTGACCCCCCATCACGGGCCCGTCACGAGCTGCTCGTACCTCGGCAGACCCCTATGCGCCCGGGCTTCCCCACCTTGTAGAAATCGGGCATGTTCCGGGTCCTGTTCCTGCTCTTGGCCTGGGCAGGTGCGCTGATCGCGTCCGGTGGCCCTGCGGGGGCCGCGCGCGGTCGAGGACCCCGAGGTGCGGGCGGCCCTTACGGCAGGCGGGGGCGGATTCCTCGGCAACGGGGGCATCGAGCGCGACACCGGCCGGTGATCCTGTACAGAAGGCCGCCAGCCGGATCTCATCGGACCATCCGATGAGATGAGGACCCGTCATGCGCAGGACGAGCCGCGCGCGCCGCGCCACCCTGGTCCTCGCGCTGACCGCCTCCCTGCCGGCACTACCCGTCCCGCCCCCCGCCCAAGCCCTGCCCGCCACACGGACCCTGCCCGCCGTCCCGGCGGCCGGCCCCGGGGTCGCCGGGGCCGCCGCCGAGGCCGCCGGGGCCGAGCTCGTCGCCCGGCGCGCGGCGGCCGCCGCCAAGGCGGTCCCGGGCAGCCGGATCGCGGGGCACGGCCTGGACTTCGGGCCCTGCGCGGCCGTCGAGGGGCTCGATCCGGACGTGCGGTGCGCCACGCTGCGAGTACCGCTCGACTACGCGCGGCCCGACGGGGCGCAGATCGGGATCACCGTCAGCCGGGTCGCCGCCACCGGAGCCGGCGGGGCCGCGCGCCAGGGGGCGCTCGTGTACAACCCCGGCGGGCCCGGCGGGAACGGGATGTTCTTCCCGCTCGTCGCCGGCCTGCCCGAGTGGCGGCGCGTCGCCGCCGCCTACGACCTCGTCGGCTACGCCCCGCGCGGGGTCGGCCGCTCCGGACCCCCGCTGTCCTGCCAGGAACCGGCGCAGTACGCCGCCGCCCCCTCCCAGGCCCCGCCCGCCGAGCCGGACCCGGCGTACAAGGAACGGCGCGTCGCCGCCGCCCGGGAGTACGCCCGGGGCTGCGCGCGGCGGTCCGGAGCCGGACTCGGCTCCTACACGACCCTGAACAACGTCCGCGACCTCCACGTGCTGCGCGCAGCGCTCGGCGAGCCGAAGCTGAGCTTCATGGGGGCCTCGTACGGCACCTACCTGGGCGCGGTCTACGCCACGCTCTACCCGGGCCGCGTCCGCCGGATGGTCTTCGACTCGGCCGTCGATCCCGATCCCCGGCACGTCTGGTACCGCGACAACCTCGCCCAGGCGCCCGGCTTCGAGCGCCGCTGGGCCGACTTCCGCGCCTGGGCGGCCCGCCACCACGGCGTGTACGGGCTCGGCGACACCCCCGGCGCCGTCCAGGCGGCCTACGACCGGGTCCGGGCCGCGCTCGCCCGCGAACCGGCGGGCGGGGTGGTCGGCACCGGGCAGCTGCACTCCGCGTACCTGCGGGCCGCGTACTACGACGAGGTCTGGCCGGACCGGGCGGCCGCGCTGGCGGCCTTCCTGCGCGGCGATCCGGGGCCGCTCGTCGAGATCGCCGCCCCGGATCCGGCGGCGGCCGCCGAAGGCGAGAACGCGACGGCCGTCTACACGGCGACCCTGTGCAACGACGCGCCGTGGCCCGGTGAATGGGAGACATGGGACCGCGACAACACCGAACTGGCCCGCACGGCCCCCTTCGAGACCTGGACCAACGCCTTCCTGAACCTGCCCTGCGCCTTCTGGCCGGTGCGCGAGCGGCAGCGGCCGGTGGACGTGGGCCGGGGGGCGGCCGACGCGCTCGCCGGCACGCTGATCGTCGCGGCCGAGCGGGACGGCGCGACCCCGTATCCGGGCGCGCTGGAGCTCCAGCGGCGGCTGGGACCGGGGGCGGGGCTGGTGACGGAGGAGGGGGCCGGCACCCACGGGGTGGTCGGCGGACGCAACGACTGCGTGGACGCCCACGTGGAGCGGTACTTGCTGACGGGTGACACCGCGGGCCGGCATGCCACCTGTGCGCCGCATCCGGAGCCCGCACCGGTGTCGCTGGACGACCGGGCAGCGACGGCCCAGGGGCACCCCCGGGCACTGCTGCCGCCAGTCGTCTGAACTTCCGGGCGGGATCTCCGGCTGCGTCGATTCGGGGGCAGGGCCTCCCGATCCACCGGAGGCCGCGGTCAGCGGTCCTCCGGTTCCTTCCCCCCAGGGGAGGTCTCAGGCGAGTCCGGCCACCAGATCGGCGACGGACTTGCGGCGCCCGGTGTAGAAGGGCACCTCTTCGCGGACGTGCATGCGGGCCTCGGAGGCGCGCAGAAGACGCATGAGGTCGACGATGCGGTACAGCTCGTCGGCCTCGAAGGCGAGCAGCCATTCGTAGTCGCCGAGCGAGAAGGAGGCGACGGTGTTGGCGCGCACGTCGGGGTAGCCGCGGGCCATCATGCCGTGGTCCTTGAGCATGCGGCGGCGGTCCTCGTCGGGCAGCAGGTACCAGTCGTAGCTGCGCACGAAGGGGTAGACGCTGACGTAGTCGCGCGGCGTCTCGTCGGCCAGGAAGGCCGGGATGTGGGACTTGTTGAACTCGGCCGGGCGGTGCAGGGCCATGTTCGACCAGACCGGCTCCAGCGCGCGGCCCAGCTTGGTGCGGCGGAACAGGTTGTAGGCGCTCTGCAGCTCGTCGGAGGTCTCCGCGTGCCACCAGATCATGATGTCCGCGTCGGCGCGCAGGCCGGAGACGTCATAGGTGCCGCGGACGGTGATGTCCTTGGCGGCCAGCTGGTCGAACAGCTCCTGGACCTCGTCGGCGAAACCGGCGCGGTTCTCGGGCAGGACGTCCTTCAGCTTGAAGACGGACCACAGGGTGTAGCGAATGACCTCGTTGAGGTCCTTCGCCTTCTTCCCCGCGTTGGGAATCTTCTCTGGTGCAGTCATGTGTCTATTGTCCCGTGTGCTGATCAGTGGTCGGTGCCAGGGGTGCCCCACCGGTCCCCAACGTGGCGATCACCACGTCCGCGGCCTTGCCGGCGCTCGCGATGCAGGCCGGGATCCCGACCCCGTCGTACAGCGCGCCGCACACCGCGAGGCCCGGGAGGGCCGCCACCGCGGCGCGGATCCGGGCCACCCGGTCGAGGTGGCCGACGGGGTACTGGGGCAGGCCGCCGTCCCAGCGCGTGACGGTGGAGGCGACCGGGCGGGCGGCCGCGGCGAGGCCCACGGCCTGGCCGAGGTCGGCGCGGGAGACGTCGACGAGCTCCTCGTCGGAGCGGCCCAGATCGCCCTCGTCGCCGTGCCGGCCGACGGAGGTGCGCAGCAGGAAGAGCTCCGGATCGGCCCCGGACCAGGCCCACTTGTTGCTGGAGAAGGTCGACGCCTTGATCGTCCGGCCGTCCACGGGCGGTACGAGGAAGCCGCTCGCGCCGCCCTCGGTGATCGCGGCCGGCAGGTCGCAGCGCCGGAAGGCCATCGTGACCAGGGCCATGGAGGCGTACTCGACCCCGCGCAGCTCCGCGGCCGCCGCGGGCGCGAGCCCGTCCAGCAGCCGGGCGGTCACGCCAGCCGGGGTGGCCAGGACCACGCCGTCGGCCTCGATGAGCTCGGCGCCCTCCGGGGTGCCTGCGACCACGCGCCAGCCGGTGGCGGTACGGGCCAGCTCGCGCGCGGGGGTGTCCGTGAGGAGGCGGGCTCCGGCCGCCCTGCAGGCCTCTGCGACGGCGAGCGGGAGCCGCCCGATGCCGCCGTCGATGCCGGAGAAGACGGGACCGGCCTGCGCCGCCGCGGCCGCCCGGCGCTGCAGTTCCCGTACGCCCTCGCCCAGTGAGGCGTGCGTACGGGCGGCCTCGAAGAGCTGGGGGACGGCGGCCCGCATCGAGATGCGGTAGGCGTTGCCGGCGTAGACCCCGCCGAGCAGCGGCTCCACGAGCCGGTCGACGACCTCGTGGCCGAGGCGGGCGGCGACGTACTCGCCGACGGCCACGTCCTCGCCGATCTCGGCGGGCGCCAGCGCGGCTTCGGCCCCGATCCGGGCCAGGCCCTCGGCGGAGAGCACTCCGGAGGCGGCGAGCGGGCCCAGGTCGCCGGGGACGCCCATGACGTGGCCGCGCGGCATCGGCCGCAGCTCGCCTCGGGTCCACAGGTGGGCGGTTGCGGTGGCGGGCGGCTGCAGGGCGTCGCCGAGGCCCACGGCCCGGGCCAGTTCGAGGGCTTCGGGACGGCGGGCGAGCACGGATTCGGCGCCGAGGTCCACGCGCAGGCCGGCCAGCTCGCCGGCGAACAGCTTGCCGCCGAGGCGCGGTCCGGCCTCCAGGAGCGTGACGCGGACGCCGTCGGCGAGCAGCCGGTGGGCGGCCGCGAGCCCCGCGATACCGCCGCCGATGACGACGACGTGACCGGCGGGGGCCGGCCGGTCCGTACGCATGTCCGCTTCGTGCATGGACACATCGTCTCAGACCGCTCACCGGGCGATCACCGAGGCCTGACCGTGACCGCTTCGGGATCACCTCGGGACCGCGCGTACGAAACCCGCGGCGGGACCCTGGACGTCAGAGCGTCGACAGCAGCGCGGCGGTCCATCCGCGCATCCGGCGATTCCTCGGGGGTACCAGGCGATGCACACCCAGCACAGACGGTCCGGACGGTTCGGACGTCGCACGGCGACGGCCCTGGCCGCGCTCTCACTGGCGGGGGCGCTCGCGCTCACCGGCTGCTCCGCCGGGGGCGACGACAAGGCGGCGCAGGGGGCGGCGGACGCGGCGGGTCCCCGGCAGCAGGAGGCCGCCGGGAAGGGCGCGGCGGCGGCCCCGGCCGCGTCGGGCGCACCGGCGCCGCCCTCCGACAAGAACCAGTCGCAGGCCCCCGTACGCGCGCAGATCATCCGCACGGCGACGCTGGGCGTGGAGACGGCGGACGCCCAGAAGGCGACGGCCGGGGCCCGGACGGCGGCGGAGAACGCGGGCGGGTACGTGGGCAACGAGACCACCAAGCGCGGCTCCGACGGGGCGATGACCTCGACCGTGACCCTGCGGGTGCCGGGCGAGCGCTTCGACGGAGTGCTGGCCGCGATGGAGGGCAGCGGGAAACTGCTCGACCGCAAGGTCGAGGCGCAGGACGTGACGCAGAAGGTCGCGGACGTCGACAGCCGGGTCAAGTCGCAGCAGGCGAGCGTGGCGCGGGTGCGCGAGATGATGGAGAAGGCCTCGGGGCTGGGCGACGTGGTCACGCTGGAGTCCGAGCTCGGCAAGCGCCAGTCCGATCTGGAGTCGCTGCTCGCGCAGCAGACGGCGCTGAAGGACCAGACTTCGCTCGGCACGATCACGCTGACGTTCTCGGAGCCGGCCAAGCCGGCGGAGAAGAAGACCGAGCCGAAGAAGGCGGAGCCGGGCTTCCTGGACGCCCTGGCCGGCGGCTGGAACGTCTTCGCGGGACTGGTGAAGTTCCTGCTGATGGCGCTCGCCGCGGCCTCGCCCTTCCTGTTGACGGGCGCGGCGCTGCTGGCCGGCTTCCGGTGGTACCGCAAGTGGCGGCCGGCGAAGCCGAAGACGGGCCTGCCCGCGCAGCGGGTCGCGGCGCGGACCGGCCCACTGCGCAAGACTCCCCCGGCCGGTCACGCGACGGATCCGGCGGAGCCCGCGGATCCGGCGAGCCCCCGCGCGGACGTCCGGGACTGAACACCCGTCCGCACGTAGCGTGGGCCCCGCAGCGTCGGCGGCGGGGAAGGACGGTACGGGCGATGGCGGGTCCCAGGGAACGGCTGGTGGTGGTCGGCGGTGACGCGGCGGGCATGTCCGCCGCGTCACAGGCCCGCCGGCTCAAGGGGCCGGCGGAGCTGGAGATCACCGCCTTCGAGCGCGGGCACTTCACCTCGTACTCCGCTTGCGGGATCCCGTACTGGATCGGCGGTTTGGTCGGCGGCCGGGACGAGCTGATCGCCCGGACGCCCGACGAGCACCGCGCGCGGGACATCGACCTGCGGATGCGGACGGAGGTCGTGGAACTGGACCTCGAAGGTCAGCGGGTGCGCGCCCGGGACCTCGAATCGGGCGAGGAGTCCTGGACGGGCTACGACAAGCTCGTCCTCGCCACCGGCGCCCGCCCGGTCCGCCCGCGGCTGCCCGGCATCGGCGCGCACGGGGTGCACGGGGTGCAGACGCTGGACGACGGGCAGCGCCTGATGACCGCCTTGGACCGTGGAGAGGGCCCGGAGCGGACGCGGGGCCGCCGGGCCGTCGTCGTCGGCGCGGGCTACATCGGCGTCGAGATGGCGGAGGCGCTGGTCGGGCGGGGTTTCGAGGTCACCGTGCTGCACCGGGGCGAGCAGCCCATGAACACGCTGGACCCGGACATGGGCGCCCTGGTGCACCGCGCGATGAACGGCATGGGGATCCGTACGGTCGCCGGCGCCGAGGTGACGGAGATCCCGCACGACGAGGAGGGCCGGGCGTACGCGGTCGCCACGGCGGCGGGGGACCGGTACCCGGCGGACGTTGTCGTCCTCGGTATCGGCGTGGAGCCGCGCACGGCGCTGGCGCGCGCGGCGGGCCTGCCGCTGGGCGAGTCGGGCGGCCTGCTGACGGATCTGTCGATGCGGGTGCGCGGGCACGAGAACGTCTGGTCGGGCGGCGACTGCGTGGAGGTCTGGGACCTGGTGGCGGGCCGCATGCGGCACATCCCGCTGGGCACGCACGCCAACAAGCACGGCCAGGTCATCGGCACGGGCGTGGGCGGCGGCTACGCGACGTTCCCCGGCGTGGTGGGTACGGCCGTGAGCAAGGTCTGCGACCTGGAGATCGCGCGTACGGGGCTCCGGGAGCGGGACGCGCTGGAGGCGGGCCTGCGGTTCGTGACGGCCACGATCCACTCGACGAACACGGCGGGGTACTACCCGGGGGCGGCCGGGATGACGGTGAAGATGCTGGCGGAGCGGCGGACGGGGCGGCTGCTGGGTGTCCAGATCGTCGGGGGCGCGGGCTCCGCGAAGCGGGTGGACGTGGCGGCGGTGGCCTTGACGGCCGGTATGACGGTGGACCAGGTCGTCTCGCTGGACCTCGGCTACGCGCCGCCGTTCTCTCCCGTGTGGGACCCGATCCTGGTGGCGGCCCGCAAGGCGGCGACCGCGGTGCGGGCGGCGGGGGTGTAGGGAGCGGGCGGGGCTGGGACTGCCCGGAGGGCAGTCCCAGCCCCGCCGGACCTGCGGCTAGACCGCCGTCTGCGTGTGGACGTAGTCCACCAGGCGGGTCAGTGCGTCCGGGTTCGTCGTCGGGAGGACGCCGTGACCCAGGTTGAAGATGTGGCCCTCCAGGCCGGCCGCCGCGGCGAGGACCTCGTCCGTCTTCGACCGCACGGCCTCCTCCGTGGAGAAGAGCACCGCCGGGTCCAGATTGCCCTGGAGCGCCTTGCCGGGGCCGACCCGGTGCACGGCTTCGTTCAGCGGGACCCGGTAGTCGACGCCCATGACGTCCGCGCCGGCCTCGCCCATGAGGCCGAGGAGCTCGCCCGTGCCCACGCCGAAGTGGATGCGCGGGACTCCGTACGAGGCGACGGACTCCAGGACCTTCGCCGACGCCGGCATCACCGAGCGGCGGTAGTCGGCCGGGGCGAGCGCGCCGACCCAGGAGTCGAAGAGCTGCACCGCGGAGGCGCCCGCCTCGATCTGGACCTTGAGGAAGGCCGAGGTGATCTCGGCGAGACGGTCCAGCAGGTCGGCCCACAGCTCGGGGTCCCCGTACATGAGGGCCTTGGTGTGCTCGTGGTTCTTGGACGGGCCGCCCTCGACGAGGTAGCTCGCGAGGGTGAAAGGCGCACCGGCGAAACCGATCAACGGCGTGGAGCCCAGTTCACCCGTGAGCATGCCGATCGCCTCGGTGACGTAAGAGACGTCCTCCGGGGTGAGGTCGCGCAACTGTGCGAGGTCCTCGCGGCGGCGGATCGGCTGGGCGACGACCGGGCCGATGCCCGGCTTGATGTCCAGGTCGACGCCGATGGCCTTCAGCGGGACCACGATGTCGGAGAAGAAGATCGCCGCGTCCACGTCGTGGCGCCGGACGGGCTGCAGCGTGATCTCGGTGACCAGGTCGGGCCGCATGCAGGATTCCAGCATCTGCGTGCCCTCGCGCAGCTTGCGGTACTCGGGAAGGGAGCGACCCGCCTGCCGCATGAACCACACCGGGGTGTGCGGCACCGGCTCGCGCCTGCACGCCTTGAGGAAGGCGGAATCGTACGTCTGGCTCGGCGTGCCCGTGGGGCGGGTGTTGGCGCTCACGACTCAAATCTTCGCACGTATGAAGAAGTGCCCGGCCCGGCGCGGGTGTCCCTGCGCCGGACGGGCGCTCGTTCCGCCTAGTGTTCCCCGCATGGCTGCGGCTCAGGGACGATTTTCAGATGGCGCTGACGGTACGGACAGCGCGAAGGAGAGCTCCGTCCCGCTCCCGTTCCGGCGGGCGGTCGACGGCTTGAAGAAGGCGAGGCTGCGGCAGGGGATCGAGATCGACCCCACCAAGCCGCCACAGAGACTGGCACCGCACGCCTACGCGCTGGAGGCCGCGGTCGTGGACGGGGAGGAGGACCTGGCCGACGGCCGGCTCATCCTCCTGCACGACCCGGCCGGGCACGACGCCTGGCAGGGCACCTTCCGGCTGGTGACGCTTGTACGGGCGGAACTGGAGCCGGAAATGGCCGTGGACCCGCTCCTCCCGGAGGTGTGCTGGTCCTGGCTGACGGGGGCGCTGGACGCGCGCGGGCTGACGTACGGGGAGGCGAGCGGGACCGTGACCATGGCCGCCTCGCACTACTTCGGCGGGCTCGGCGAGCGGCGGCCGGCGACGCAGATCGAGATCAGGGCTTCGTGGACGCCGCGCGAGGGGGCGGGCGGGGTGCCGGACACCTCCGCACACCTGGCGGCGTGGTGCGAACTGCTGTGCCAGATCGCGGGGCTGCCTCCGGTCGGGCCGACGGAGACGGTGACGGGTGTGGTCTCGCTGCCCCAGCGGCGCGGTCCGCACCATCCGCAGGGATAGCACGACGGAGGCCGCCGCGCGGCCTCCCACCAGCCCTGTCCGGCCGTGAACGCGCCGGACGGGGCCCTGCGGGCCCGGGCCCCGCAGAAGGGCCGCGGAGCGGCCGGACGGCCTCCGGACACCCCTGAACAGGCGCTGAAACACCTGGTGGGGTGTCGGAACGGGGCGTCCCTTGCGGGCTTCTGATCACCCTATGATCGATCGTGCGTCCGAATTGCCCGAATTGTTACTCACCAAATCGTGATCATTCCCTAAAGCCGGGCGGGTGACGTGCCGAAGGAGTCAGTGACCATCCGTACGGTTCGCACCGGCTTCCTTCCCCGAGCCGGCCGTCCCGCCACTCCCCCCAGGAGGCCTAGGTGTCCGTTCTTCTCGAGCAGCCCGCAAGCCTGGTCGCCTACCGCCCGAACAAGCCGACGGCCATGGTCGTCGTGGCCGACCCGCGCGTGCGTTCCACCGTGACCCGCCATTTGTGGGCCCTCGGAGTACGCGACGTGATCGAGGCGTCGTCCATCGCGGAGGCCCGTCCACGCATCGGCAGCCCGCGCGACATCTGCGTGGCCGACGTACACCTGCCCGACGGTTCCGGTCTCACCCTGCTCTCCGAGACCCGCGCCGCCGGTTGGCCGAACGGCCTGGCCCTGTCCGCCGCCGACGACATCGGCGCCGTACGCAACGCCCTCGCGGGCGGAGTGAAGGGCTACGTCGTCACCGGCACCCGGACCAACATCGGGCTCCCGTCCCGGCCCGGCGCCGCCCCCATCGGCGCCGCCGCGGCCCGTATGCACCGCCGCCCCCCGGGTGCCCCGAGCCACCCGGGCGGCTACCGAGAGCTCTCCGGCCGCGAGGTCGAGGTCCTGCGCCTCGTCGCGGAGGGCCAGTCCAACAAGGCCATCGGAGTCTCGATGGGCCTGTCCGCCCTGACCGTCAAGTCCCACCTCGCACGGATCGCCCGCAAGCTGGGCACCGGCGACCGGGCCGGGATGGTCGCCGTCGCCCTGCGCACCGGGATCATCCACTGACCCCGCCGATACCGCCCGGTAGACCCCGGGCCGACAACCGGGGAACCCGGGGAAACGTCCGACCTTCCCCTTCGCGCCCGTCGCCGGAACGTTCCGGCGACGGGCGCGTCGTATCCACGGATACCCTTGAGCGGTGACCGACGCCCAAGAAACCGCAGCAGGCCTGCGCACCACCACCGGGGGCGGCCCCCCGGACGACGAGGTTTCGTCCGACGGGCTGCCCGTCCCCTTGATCGAACCCCGTGAGGGCATCCCTCCGGTGGTCGCCGACGCCGACGCGCTCGCCGAAGTGGTCGCGGCCTTCGCCGCGGGCACCGGGCCCGTCGCCGTGGACGCCGAGCGCGCCTCCGGCTACCGCTACGGGCAGCGCGCCTACCTCGTGCAGCTGCGCCGCGAGGGCGCGGGCTCCGCGCTGATCGACCCGGTGGGCTGCCCCGACCTCTCCTCGCTGGGCGAGGCCCTGTCCGGCACCGAGTGGATCCTGCACGCCGCCACTCAGGACCTTCCGTGCCTGCGCGAAATAGGCATGACGCCCACCTCCCTCTTCGACACCGAGCTCGCCGGACGCCTCGCCGGGTTCCCCCGGGTCGGACTGGGCGCGATGGTCGAGGGCGTCCTCGGCTACGTGCTGGAGAAGGGCCACTCCGCCGTCGACTGGTCCACCCGGCCGCTCCCCGAGCCGTGGCTGCGCTACGCCGCGCTCGACGTGGAGCTGCTCGTGGACCTGCGCGACGCGCTGGAGAAGGAGCTGGACCGGCAGGGCAAGCTGGAATGGGCCCATCAGGAGTTCGACGCCATCGCCGCCGCCCCGCCCGCGCCGCCCCGCAAGGACCCGTGGCGCCGTACGTCCGGCATGCACAAGGTGCGCCGGCGCCGGCAGATGGCCGTCGTGCGGGAGCTGTGGGAGTCCCGCGACCGGATCGCGCAGCGACGTGACGTGTCGCCGGGCAAGGTGCTGGGTGACGCCGCGATCGTCGAGGCCGCGCTCGCCATGCCGCTGAACGCGCAGGCCCTCTCCGCCCTGCCCGGCTACGGGCAGCGCATGGGCCGGCGCCAGCTGGACCAGTGGATGGCCGCCGTGGAGCGGGCGAAGGCCCTGCCCGAGAGCGAGCTGCCGCAGCCGGGGGCGACCCCGGCCGGTCCGCCGCCGCCGCGTTCCTGGGCGGACAAGGACCCGGAGGCGGCGGCGCGCCTGGCGGCGGCCCGGACGGCGGTGTCGGCGCTGGCGGAGGGGCTGAACCTGCCCCAGGAGAACCTGATCGCCCCCGACACGGTCCGCCGGCTGTGCTGGGAGCCGCCGCAGCGGTTGGAGGCCGACGCGGTGGCCGAGGCCCTGGCCGGCTACGGGGCCCGCCCGTGGCAGATCGAACAGGTGTCGGCGGCGCTGGTCGCGGCGCTGGCCACGACCCCGCCCGAGCCCGAACCCGAACCCGAACCCGAGCCCGAGCCCACGACCGACTGACGCGCCGCGCGTTTCGCGGCAGAGCCCCCCGGCCCCCTACGGCCGGGGGGCTCTGCCGTGTCCCGGTTCCGCTACGGCCACCCCGTGCCTCTTTTGAACGCGCTCAAAGACCAGTAACTTTTGAACGTGATCAAACATGGGTGGGGTTACGAGGAGTGGGTGGCCGACTTCGAGGCCGAGCGCGAGCGGCGGGCGGAGCGTGGCGATCCGGACTGGAGCGGGGGCGCCGCACTCCCGGCCGAGCTGGTCCGCAGCCTGCAGCGGTTCCAGGTCGGGGAGGACGGGGACGGCTCCGCGCTGATCGGCAAGGCCGACCGGGCGGGTGATCCGGTGTACGCGCGGGCGGTACGGCTCTTCGTGGCGGAGGAGCAGAACCACGTACGACTGCTGGCGCTCCTGCTGGACGCCGGGGGCGCGGGGACCCTGGCCCGCCACTGGAGCGATACCGCTTTCGTCGGGCTGCGCAGGCTGCTGGGACTGCGGGTGGAACTGCTGGTGCTGATGGTCGCGGAGGCGGTGGCCCTGCGGTACTACCAGGCGGTGCGGGACGGGGCCGCCGATCCGCTGGCCTCGGAGGTCGCGCGCCGGATCCTGGCCGACGAGGAGCGCCACGTCCCCTTCCACTGCCTGCGCCTGCGCGAGGCGCTGGGACCCCTGCCCGCCCCCGCTCGCCGGGCGGCGGCCCTGGCGTGGCGGGCCCTGCTCGCCGGCGCGGCCGCGATGGTCGCCGTGGACCACGGCCCGGCCCTGCGCACCCTGGGCGTCCGCCGCCGCGCCTTCGTGGGGGACACGGTCCGCGCCTCGTCCCCCATGGCGGCCGCCATGAGCGCCGCCCCGCCCGCCACCACCGCCACACCCCGGTCGAGCCGACGGGCCCTGCGCGGCTAGTGAGATCCGGGGGCAACGGATCCGGGCCGTACCCGCCTTCGCGCCGTTTCCCGGGGGCGCCCGGGCCCGTCACCCCGGGGGCGGCGGAGTGTGACCTTCGCCGCTCCTCCCGGGGGGGCTGTGCATGCCGGTTACCGGCAAGTAGCATGGAGAGGTGAGCGGGCGCTCAGTAATGGGCACGCCCCCGCGCAGCAGTGCACACCCGCACCTGGAGGAGAGCCAACGTGCCTCGTACCGTCAGGGACGTCGTCTTCGTCGACGGCGTCCGCACCCCGTTCGGCAAGGCGGGCCCGAAGGGCATCTACAACGAGACCCGCGCCGACGATCTCGTCGTCAAGGCGATCCGGGAGCTGCTGCGCCGCAACCCGGACCTGGACCCCGCGAAGATCGACGAGGTGGCCATCGCCGCCACCACGCAGATCGGTGACCAGGGTCTGACCCTCGGCCGCACGGCCGGAATCCTCGCCGGGCTCCCGCAGTCCGTCCCCGGGTACTCCATCGACCGCATGTGCGCCGGCGCGCTCACCGCCGTGACCGCCGTCGCGGGCGGCGTGGCCTTCGGTGCGTACGACGTCGCCCTCGCCGGCGGTGTCGAGCACATGGGCCGCCACCCCATGGGCGAGGGCGTCGACCCGAACCCGCGCTTCGTCTCCGAGAAACTGGTCGACGAGTCCGCCCTGTTCATGGGCATGACCGCCGAGAACCTGCACGACCGGTACCCGACGATCACCAAGCTCCGCGCCGACGAGTACGCCGTGCGCTCGCAGGAGAAGGCCGCCAAGGCGTACGCCGACGGCAAGATCCAGCAGGACCTGGTGCCGATCTCGGTGCGCAACAACAACGAGGCGGCGGGCGAGACGGGCTGGGGCCTGGTCACCGCCGACGAGCCGATGCGTCCGGGGACCACCCTGGAGAACCTGGCGGGCCTCAAGACCCCGTTCCGGGTCCACGGCAACGTCACCGCGGGCAACGCCGCCGGTCTCAACGACGGTGCCACCGCCGCGATCATCGCGTCCGAGGACTTCGCCCGGGAGAACAACCTCCCGGTCAAGATGCGCCTGGTCTCGTACTCCTTCGCGGGTGTCGAGCCGGAGGTCATGGGCTACGGCCCGATCCCGGCCACCGAGAAGGCCCTCGCGCAGGCCGGTCTGACGATCGACGACATAGGCCTCTTCGAGGTCAACGAGGCCTTCGCGGTCCAGGTCCTCGCGTTCCTGGAGCACTACGGCATCGCCGACGACGACGCCCGCGTCAACCAGTACGGCGGGGCCATCGCCTTCGGCCACCCGCTGGCCTCCTCCGGCGTCCGCCTGATGACTCAGCTGGCCCGCCAGTTCGAGGAGCAGCCGGAGGTCCGCTACGGCCTGACCACCATGTGCGTCGGCTTCGGCATGGGCGCCACGGTCGTCTGGGAGAACCCGAACTTCACCGCCGAGGGAGACAGCAAGTGAGCACCACCACTGAACTCCTGAAGGGCGCGGCCGAGCTGTTCCCGGACGAGGTCGTCACGCGCGCGCTCGTCCGCCACCTGGACCTGCCCTTCGGCGCCGGGCGCTTCGCGCTCATCACGCTGGACAACGGCCTGGACCACACCAAGCCGACCACCTTCGGCCCGCAGTCCCTCGCCAACCTGAACGCGGCGATCGACCAGGTCGAGCAGGAGGCCATCGCGGGCTCCATCGTCGGTGCGGGCCTGACCGGCAAGCCGTTCATCTTCGCGGTCGGCGCCGACCTCAAGGGCGTCGAGCTGCTGAAGAAGCACGACGAGGCGCTCGCCATCGGCAAGGGCGGCCACGACGTCTTCAAGCGCCTCGCGGCGCTGGCGGTCCCCACCTTCGCCTACTACAACGGCGCGGCGATGGGCGGCGGTGTCGAGGTCGGTCTGCACTGCACCTACCGCACCGTCTCCAAGGCCATCCCGGCCTTCTCCCTGCCCGAGGTCTTCCTCGGCCTGGTTCCCGGCTGGGGCGGCTGCGCCCTGCTGCCGAACCTGATCGGCGCGGACCGCGCGGTCTCGGTGATCATCGAGAACTCGCTGAACCAGAACCGCCAGCTCAAGGGCAAGCAGGTCTTCGAACTCGGCATCGCCGACGCGCTGTTCGAGGGTGCGGACTTCCTGGAGCAGTCGCTCCTGTGGACCGCCCGCGTGCTGAAGGGCGAGACCGAGGTCGTACGCGCCGAGGTCGACCGCGGCGAGGCCTGGGACGCGGCGGTCGCCCGCGGCCGCTTCATCGCGGACTCCAAGGTGCACGGCGCGGCCCCGGCCGCCTACCGCGCGCTGGAGATCATCGAGGCGGCCAAGGACGGCGACCTGCAGAAGGGCTTCGACGCCGAGGACACGGCCCTGGCCGACCTCATCATGGGCGGCGAACTGCGCTCCGGCATCTACGCCTTCAACCTGGTGCAGAAGCGTGCCAAGCGCCCCGCCGGCGCCCCGGACAAGTCCCTGGCGCGCCCGGTCACCAAGGTCGGCGTCGTCGGCGCGGGCCTGATGGCCTCGCAGCTGGCGCTGCTGTTCCTGCGCCGCCTGGAGGTGCCGGTGGTCCTCACCGACATCGACCAGGAGCGCGTGGACAAGGGTGTGGGCTACGTCCACGCCGAGATCCAGAAGCTGCTCGGCAAGGGCCGCATCAACCAGGACAAGGCCAACCGCCTGACCGCCCTGGTGACGGGTGTCCTGGACAAGGCCGAGGGCTTCGCGGACGCGGACTTCATCATCGAGGCCGTGTTCGAGGAGATGTCCGTCAAGCAGAAGGTGTTCGCGGAGGTCGAGGCGGTCGCCCCGGCGCACGCGATCCTCGCCACCAACACCTCCTCGCTGTCGGTCTCCGAGATGGCCTCCAAGCTCCAGCACCCGGAGCGCGTGGTCGGCTTCCACTTCTTCAACCCGGTCGCGATCCTCCCGCTGCTGGAGATCGTCCGCGGTGAGCAGACCGACGACGCCTCGCTGGCCACGGCCTTCGGTGTCGCGCGGAAGCTGAAGAAGACCGCGGTCCTCACCAAGGACGCCCCGGCGTTCGTCGTGAACCGCATCCTGACCCGCTTCATGGGCGAGATCCAGAACGTCATCGACGAGGGCACCCCGGTGGTCACCGCCGAGAAGGCCATCGAGCCGCTCGGCCTGCCGATGTCCCCGCTGGTGCTGCTGGAACTCGTCGGCCCGGCGATCGGCCTGCACGTGTCCGAGACCCTGAACCGCGCCTTCCCGGAGCGCTTCACCGTCTCGCCGAACCTGGCTGCCGTCGTCAAGGCCGGCAAGCGCGGCTTCTACAAGTACGACTCCGGCAAGCCGGAGCTGGACCCCGAGGTCGCCGCCCTTCTCGTCCAGGGCGATGTCGTCCTGACCGAGGAGCAGGTCCGCGACCGCGTCCTGGACGCGGTGGCGCAGGAGATCGGCCTGATGCTGGAGGAGGGTGTCGTGGCCGAGGCCCAGGACATCGACCTCTGCCTCATCACGGGCGCCGGCTGGCCCTTCCACCTGGGCGGCGTCACGCCGTACCTGGACCGCGAGGGCGTCTCCGAGCGGGTGAACGGGAAGAAGTTCCTGGCCCCGGGCCTGGCGAGCATTCCCGCCTGATACTCCGGCGCCTCGTCACGGCGCATCCGACTGCCCGTCCGTGGAACCTCCACGGACGGGCAGTCGTTCTTTCGTGAAAGAATGTTCGTCAAAGAATGTTCATTTTGTGTACGGCCTCGCGGTGAGAAGAACAAGGCGGGAAGCGTTCGGTGGCTCAGCTCAACATCTCGCGCCGGACCATGCTCATCGGTGGTGGCGCCGCCGGCGTCGCCCTGGCCGGTGGCCTGCTCACCGGCCGGCTGTCCGGGGCCTCCCGCGAGCAGGACCTCGGTCCTGAGCCCCCCTCCACGCCCGTGGTGGGTGTCTTCGACACGAGCACCGACCAGCAGTTGCTGGCCCCCACCGCGCTCATGAACACCACCGTGGTGCAGTCCTTCGCCTTCGACGACACCCGCGGCGACCTGTACGCGGTACAGATCGTCCAGGGCGGGCTGTGGCTGGACGACGAGCCCGACCAGTTGACGAGCGCCGAGCGCTCCGTCAACGGGGACCTGTGCGTCACCCGGGTCCCCGTGAGCGGCAACGGCAAGACGGAGTACATGTACCTGCGCGGCTTCGGGCACGGCGTGTCGATCGGGGTCGAACCGACCCGGTCCGGTGTGTGGCTGTGGACCGAGTCGGATGCCGACCCCAAGACGGGCTACGGCCGGGCCGTGGCCCGGGTGCCGTTCAAGGCGGGCACCACCCTCGACAGCGACGACCCCTCGGTCCGGCACCACCGCCCCTCCCCCGGGTCCGTCGCGAACCAGCCCGTCCTCGACCTGGTGGGCGACCGGGTCATGGTGTCCTACTGGACCACGGGCAAGCCCGCCCAGCAGTGGTACTCCGTCTACCGCAGGGACGAGTTCGTGGCCGGGCGGTACCAGGAGCTGCACGCGGTGCGGCAGGTGGGCCGCAAGGCCTCGGAGACCTTCCAGGGCTGCACCCTCTTCGGCGACCACGTCTACCAGCTGGCCGGTACCGCGTACACCGACGAGGACGGCCGCAACCCGCCCTCCTCCAAAGGCAACACGCGGCTGAGCGCGATAGACCTGAGGACCGGGGAGACGGCCGGCCGGGCGCGGGTGTACGCCGCGAGCGGGCTCGCGCACCGGGAGCCCGAGGGCCTCGCGGTCCAGGTGACCGACCAGCCCCGGCTGTGCGCGGGCTTCGCCGTGGGCGAGTCCGGCGACCGGACGCTCACGGTGCACGCGTTCCGCCAGGTGTGACCTGGCGCCGTGACCGGCAAGGCCCACCGGGGCTCGCGCCGGCGCCCGCACGGTCACATGTGGCCGGCCTCCTACCGGCCGTCGCCGGTCGGCAGCGGGCGGCGGGAGGAGACCTCGACGGTCAGGTTGCCGGCCTTCGTGGCGTACAGGTGCGCCACCGTCTCCAGGCCCGTCGCGTCGAGCGGAGCGACGACGATGCCCTGGCGGGTCTGGTCCAGGACGGCCGCGGCGCGCACGCCGCCGAACCGGACCTCCTTGCCCACCCCCTGGTAGCAGACGTAGAGGTACATGTCCCACAGGCCGGGGGTGATGGGGTGGTAGCCGTCGGCCCCGGAGAGGTCGAGGCGCGCCTCGAAGCCCGCCCCTCCGCGCTCCATCTTGGTGGCGGCGTTCAGCTTCGGTGAGGGGGTGCTGTACACGCGGAAGCGGTGCTCGGCCCCGGTCCTGCGCTCGCGCAGGACCACCTTGAGGCCCGGCGCCCGGGTGGGGAGCTGCTCGATGTATCCGTGGCCCCCGACATTGAGCGTCGTGCCGCTCCAGCTGAGCCTGTTCAGCCGGTGCTTGGCCCGCAAGGTGTGGGTGATCTCGAAGAACTCGTCGGGCAGGCCGACCTCGGGGTCGCGGAAGAAGGGGAACCTGCGGAAGACCCGGCCCCCCTCGATGAGGAGCTCGGCCTTCTCCCTGTCGAGTTCGAAGGAGATCAGCCGCTCGGCCTCGGCGAACCGGCCCTGCCTGATCAGTTCCAGGCGGACCGAGAGCGGGCGGGGCAGCTTCAGGAACACCGCGGGGGTGGCGTACGCCTCCAGCAGGTCACGGCATTCGGACATCGCGCGCCAGCGCGACTCGGGGTCTTCGCAGGCACGGTAGGCGGCCCCGGTGGCCTTGGCGAGTTCGACCTCGAAGTGGCGGGCCATCAGGTGGTCGCGGGCAGGGCCCGGTGGGACGCGTTCGGCGACCATGGCGATCAGCTGCCGGGTGAGTGCCATCCGCTCGGCGAGCGAGCCGGCGTACCGGGACGTGTTGACCCCGGCGACCCGCTTGGCCTGCTTGACGCAGACCATGTCGGCGACGACGGCGACCCGGTCGGCGTAGAGGTAGGCGAGGGCGGTGAAGACCTGGTCCTCGCCGAGCCGCCAGTCGGCGGGGAAGCGCAGGAAACAGCGCTCCACGAGGGTGCGGCGGAACAGCTTGTCGGCGCTCAGCGACCAGTACACGCGCGAGGTGTAGAGGTCGGCGTCGGCGGAGTCGCGGACGAACATGGAGGAGCCGACCTTCTGTCCGTCGAGGCCCTCCACCTTGCCGAGCACCACGTCCGCGTCGTCCTCGTCGGCACTGCGCACCATCCGCTTGAGGGCGCCCGGCGCGAGCTGGTCGGTGCCGCCGAGGAAGAACAGGTGGCGGCCGGTGGACTGCTCGATGCCGAAGTTGCGGCCCTCGGCGGGGGAATCGGACGGCGCAAGCGCGGCGAAGCGCACCAGCGCGGGGTGCTGGGCGGCCCATTGCCGCAGGGTCTCCCGGGTGCCGTCCTCGGATCCGCGGTCGAAGGCGAGCACCTCGACGCGCAGTCCGTCCTCGCACTGGGCCAGCACCGAGTCGAGGCAGGCACCGACCTGGTTCACGGAGTTCAGCGCGTCGACGATGACACTGACGTCGGGCTGTTCCTTGGGGTGGAGGGAGGGGGCGGCGTTCACGGCACTGGTCACCAGACTTCGTTGCGTACGGGGGTGGTACGGGGCCCGGCGGTCAGCCGGCGAGCGAAGCCGCGGGCCAGGGCAGCGGTCCGTGGACCTTCGACTGGGTCCAGGGCAGGTGGCCCGTCGTGCCGACGCCGTTGAACCCGGGCGGGGTCAGCAGGCCGGGGGT
Source organism: Streptomyces sp. ISL-43 (assembly GCF_018614195.1). Classification (GTDB taxonomy): domain Bacteria; phylum Actinomycetota; class Actinomycetes; order Streptomycetales; family Streptomycetaceae; genus Streptomyces. Next base: position 106,786 of record NZ_JAGGOT010000071.1, on the reverse strand, counting down.
GGCGGAGAGGTCACCGATGTAGACGACGACCCGGCCTTCGGCCTGTTCGCCCGAGGGCGATCGCACCGTGTACAGGAAGTGGTCGTAGCCCATCGCCCCGGGCGCGGCCTGGAAGGCGAGCGCGCCTTCCCTGGTGACGCTCACCATGCCGGCCGACGGCTGGCTGTGCCCGATCAGCACCGTGCCCTGCGGCAGTCCGTGGCGGACCTCGATCAGCGCGGGGACGTGCGCCTGGTGCGGGGGGATGTTCAGGGTGCGGCCGGGGGCGAACAGGCCCCGGATCCGTACCCCCTCGTGGGCGAGCGGGTCGGCGCGCAGCAGCTGGCGCGGGTCCTGGCCGGGGATCGCGGCGCCGATCTCGGGCCGCAGCACGGGCGCGGTCGTCCCGGGGCGCACGCGCAGGGTCAGTACGGCGGTCTCGGCGGTACCGGCCTGGGCGCGTACCCGGTACCAGCGCTGCGTGGCCGAGTACTCGGCGCCCGAGACGGCGACCACGTCCGCGGCCTCGGCGATGGAGTCCTCGGCGAGGTAGCCGTAGGCGTGCCGGGCGGCGGGGCCGGCCTGCACGGTCAGCGCGAGGCCGACGGTCTGGCCGGGCGCCACGGAGGTACGCGGATGCGCCTCGCTCTGCAGCACGACACGTGCCGTGTTGTCCGGTACGCCCGGCTCGTGGATCCGGACCACGGTCAGCAGGTACGTCATCTCTCCACTCCGATCCGCGCCGCCTCGGGCACCGGTGCCACCCGCTCCTTGGTCAGGCGGTTGGCCGTGTCGGCGTCCAGCCAGCCGATCTCCTCGGTGGTGAACTCCTGCCGGTCGAGTCCCCGCACCCAGTGGCCGGGGACCAGGCCCTGGTCGCGCAGTGCCCGGGCGACGAACCGGGCGCTCTCGACCGCTCCGTCGGCACGCATGTGGGTGTCGTCGTGGCCCTTGAGGTTGGCGACGGGGTTCTCGTGGGGCTTGAGGTAGGCGAACAGCTCCCGGGTCGCGTCCCGGCCCAGCTCGTCCCACCACTCCAGGCTCTGGGCGTAGAGGTCGATCAGCGGAGTGGACGTCTCCTCCGCGACCTCTCGCATGGCCATGGGGTAGGTCGTGAGGAAGCGGAGCAGGTTGCTGCTCTTGTCGTATTTACGCCGCTCGTGGGTGAGTACGAGGATCGGGTGGGCCTGCGCCTGACGGGCCAGGTTCACCATCTGGCGCAGGTACTCCTGGTATTCCTCGAAGGGCTCGGTGTGCAGGCCCTTCTCCGGCTCCCAGTCCACGGCCCCGAAGCAGACCAGGACGTAGTCGCCCGGGCTGACCCGGTCGAGGATCCACTGGAACCGGCCGCGTTCGTAGAAGCTCTTCGAACTGGCCCGGGCCCGCGCGCAGTTGACTATCTCCAGGTCCGGGGTGAGGAACAGACCCAGCGTCTGCCCCCAGCCCGCCATCGGGAGGAAGTCCACCGAGCGCGTCACGACCGTGGAGTCGCCCGTCACGAACATCCGCCTGCGCGGGCCGTCCTGCCCGTACATCGCCGTCATCGCACTCAGATCTCGTCTTCGGACTTCGCGAAGGCGTCCGCGAGGTCGCCCTCGGGCACCGCCACCGTCTTGAAGGGGTCCAGCCGGCGTACGTCGATCACGTGCCCGGTGAACTGCGAGATGAGGACGTCGACCGAGGTGCGGGCGACGGACTCGGAGGTCAGCAGCGAGTCCGCGGGCTCCTGGCCGAACGCCTTGGTGCGCATCGGGGTGCGGGTCCGCTCGGGGTTGACGCAGTTGACGCGGATGCCGTCGGCGGCCCACTCGTCGGCCAGCGCCTGGGTCAGGTTGACCGTGGCGGCCTTGGCGGAGGAGTAGAGGCTGTAGCCGGCACGGCCGCGGGTGTAGCTGCTGGAGGTGTACAGGAGCAGCTGGCCGCCGGTCTTGGCGAGGTACTGGTGGCTGGCGCGGGCGATGTGGACCGGCGCGAGGTAGTTGACGAGGGTCGCCGTCTCGATGGTCTCGTGGTCGGTCTCGGCGAGCTTGCCGGTGCGCAGCACGCCCGCGGTGTTGACGACGTAGTCGATCCGTCCGGCGCTGTCGTAGGCCTCGGCCAGGGCCTTCTCCACGTGGGTGGGGTCCTCGACGTAGGTGCCCGTGCCGGAGCGGCTGAAGCGGAAGACGGTGGCGCCGTAGGACTCGGCGAAGTCGGCGACGTCGGCGCCTATGCCGTAGCTGGCGCCGAAGACGACGAGGCTCTTGCCGGCCAGCGCGGCGCGGTAGGTCTCGTCGTCGCCGTGCGCGGGGGCGGCCTGGTGGGCGAGCTGGAAGAACTTGTCGGCGATGAAGATGTCGACCGGGTGGGTCACCTTCATGTTGTGCTCTTCGCCCTCGACCACGTGGATCGGTACGTCGGGCAGGTAGCGCAGGACGACGGAGCAGTCGTCGGTGGCTTCGAAGTTCGGGTCGCCGGCGGCCACGGAGTAGGCGCGGCGGATCGTCGACAGCAGGAAGCCCTGGGGCGTCTGGCCGCGGCGCAGCCGGGAGCGGTCCGGGATCTCGGTGATGAACTCGCCGTCGTCGCCGTGGGTGCGGGTGACGATGATGGTGTCGGCGGACGGGATGGCCACGTCCACGGCCTCGTACCTCTCCAGGGCCACCACGCAGTCGTCGATGACGCGCTGCGAGAGCAGCGGGCGGACCGCGTCGTGGAAGAGGAGCTTGGGGTCCGGATCGCCCTCGGCCAGCGTGGAGGCGACGGCGTCGATGGCCCGGCAGGTCGTCTCGTTGCGCGTGGAGCCGCCCGCGATGACCCCGGTCACCTTGTCGAGGCCCGCCGCCGCGACGATGCGCTCGACCTCCTCGACGTAGTCGGCGTGCATGACGACGAGGATCTCGTCGACCGAGCCGTTGTCCTGGAAGATCGTGAGCGTGTGCTCGAGGATCGTCCGGCCGGCGATCTTGACGAGCTGCTTGGGGATGGCGAGACCGACCCTTTGACCGGTACCGCCGGCGAGAACCACGGCGATGGTACGGGCGTTGCGGGACAAGTCGACTCCTTGAGGATTGAACGGGGGTGTACGGGTTGCCGGCGGAGCCGGCGGGAGCCGGGCGGCGGCTCGGAGCGTGGGGCTCAGAAGTACTGCTGCATGGAGTGCGGCTGTTGTCTGATCACTCGGATCGGCATGGTCTCGTCGTGCATCACGGTGCGGCCCCGGGTGAACGGGTTCGCCAGGATCGGTTCCGCGATCTCTCCGGACGGGAACTCCGTGATGCCCTGTGCGAAGAGCGCGTTGACCGCGTCGTTGAAGCGGACCATCGAGTCCCCGTCGCCGAGCAGGTAGCGCTTGAGGATCGCGCGGTGGTCGGCGAGCCGGTCACCGCCCGCCATGTCGGCGGCGTCCACGCACTGGAGCAGTTCGTCGCAGGCCGGGCCGAGGATGTACGCCGCCGACGCCGCCGGGTTGAGCTGCTTGAAGAGCTCGGGGTCCATGCCGGAGGGGTTGGAGACCGCGTACGGCTTCTCGCTCTGCACGAAGTCCGACACGACGCTGGAGATGTCGCTGATCATCAGGTCGGACTCGTTGTAGCAGCTGTACAGGGAGGGCAGCTGGCCGGTGACGACCTGGTGCCGGTCGCCTCCGCGGGACCGCCAGAAGGTGTCGTGCCACTCGCTCTGCAGGGCGTCCCAGCCCTCCTTCGGCGGCTTGGCCAGGGCGGCACGGTCCTTGTCCCAGACGCCGTACACGCCGACGACGGTCCAGGCCTTGAGCTTGCCCATCCGCGCTTCGAGCTCGGAGAGCTTCTTGTCGCCCCGGGCCAGGGACTTGCCCGCGTTGGTGCCGGCGAGCTTGTCGCGGCGGGCGTTGTCGGCCTCGAGCATCTCGACGATCTTGCGGTGGGCGCGCGTGGCCTCGGCGGAGCGCTTGCCCGTCAGCGGGTGCGGCTTGTAGATGATCCGGACCGGGTCGGCCTGGTTCAGCAGCATCCGGATGATCTTCACGCCCATCAGGACGAGAGAGGTGTGGTAGGGGTCGGCCGTCCAGCCTTCCCAGGTGGGCGCGTACATGATGGTGGTCATGTGCTCCGGCGGGCGCGGCCCGACGGTCTCGACGGCGTGGAGCTGCGGGCGGCCCACGCGCACGACGGCCGAGGAAGGGATGGTGCCGCGCAGTCGCTGGTAGCGGTCCTCGCCGGCCTCGCCGGCGGTCCATATCTCGTCGTAGACCTTGCTGACGCGGTTGGAACTGGCGAGCTTGTCGCTGTCGCCGTGTCCGATGAAGACGTGCTTGGCCTCGGCGATGCGCAGCATGTGCACGTTCTTGCCCGCGTTGGCGGGGTAGAGGATCACCCTCGCGTCGGGAAGTTCGAGCAGGCTGAGGTCGTCGGCCTTGGGTATGCAGACCACCGGCAGCGGGGTGTACGCGAGGAAGCGCAGCGTGGTGACCTCGCGGAGCACGATGAGCGGACGGCGGCCGAGGCGCGCGAGGGTATCCAGCCACATGTTGACCTGGTACGCGGAGTCGCGCGCTCCGGCCGCGTAGCTGAAGTAAAGGACGACCTCGGGCTGGTACTTGGCGACCTGCTCGTTGAGGATCTTGAAGGTACGCTCGTGGCTCGGGACCTTGCGGCACGCGCTGACGGTGGGCAGCAGCATGAGCATGCCGACCACGGCGATGGTGACGGAGAGGGCGACGCCGAGAACGCTGAAGCCGACGACGGCCGTGTACTCGGTGACGAGCGCGCCGATGATGACACCGGTGTCCAGGTACAGCAGTTTGCGCTCGTAGCTCTTGAACGCGCGCTCCGGGGGCGGCTCCGGCATGCTGAGCTTGCTCAGGTCCAGGTTGCGCACGCGGACCGGCAGCGCTCGGCGGCGCTTGATGAACATGCACAGGAACGTGTAGGCGAGACGCAGCGCGTGTACCGCGACGAAGCCGAGGAAGACGACGATGAATTCCTCGCCGCCGACGCCGGTTACACCGCGCAGGACGACCAGGACGGCCAGTTCGCGCACCATGACGCGGATACTGAGGCCCCACTTGAGCTTGCCGAGGAACTTGACGAGGTCCGGCTCGTGCTTGTGGAGATAGATGTCCGAAAAGTAACTGCCTGCGAGCGCTGCGGTGAAAACCCAGAACATACCGAGCACGGCTGCGACGAGCATGCCCAGATAGCTGCCCAGCAGCAGGAGGAGAACGAGAACGTTCCGGTCCTTGCTGATCTCCGCATGGCGAATCAGCGCGGCAATCACGCTTCGACCTCTTCTCTCTGGGGCTGAGGCCGCATCAACCAACGGGTCCGGACGTCGCGATGACGTTCGAAAGGCTTCCCCGTGACGGCATCAAGCCTTCACCCGACCTTTACCTGGAGTGGCGATCGTACCCCTCAATCAGGTAACAGGTAAGTAACGGATAAAACCCTGAGCGGGCTTGAGTCCCTTGCGGACTCGCCCCGTCCGCCCCCGTCAGCGGGATAGATCAAGCCAGGGCTCGAATTCCAGCCCCGGGCCATTGGTCACCTGTCGCGCCACCGCGAGACGGGCTCCGGACCCGATTGTGATGACGATCACCGTTCCGTCGTGCTTCCGAACGGCCACGGGAGGCATCAGGGCCCGCTGGGCGGTGGAAATCCACCAAACCCCGCCGTCGGGGCGTCCGTCCACATACGCCCCGATCGCGCAGTTTCCCTGCTCGTCCTCGACGGCCAGCACCGTGCAGCTCCAGCCGTCGATGTGGACGCCCGCCGCGCCGTTCGCCCTGCCGCGCGCCGCCGGGCCGTTCAGGCTCATCGGCCCGTACGAGCCGAGCGGCCACTGGCACAGCTCGCCGCTCTCGGCGTACCGGTACCTGAGCGCCCCGCTCTCGGGCGCCGCGGCGAGACTCCCCGCGAGGGCATGGACGTTCGGGCTGAGGTCCACCGCCCACCTCGCGTCGGGGCGGTGCCAGCGGACCAGGCCCGGCTTGCCCTCGTGGCGTGCGTAGAGCTCGACCTTCCCGTCCGCACCCCGCAGCGCGACCATCTCGTCCTCGACCCTGGCGCCCCTGAGCAGGCCCCAGCTCGACCAGACCCCGTCGGGCCGCCTGCGGCAGGCGTTCACGTGGTGCCCGTCGTTGCGGACGAAGACGTGCAGCGTCCCGTCGGCGTCGTAGGCGGCGACCGGGACGCCGATGAAGCGCCCGCGCAGCGGCTCGGAGCGGTGCGGGTTCATCTGGTGGTACCAGGGGCCCGGCGGCCGGCCCGACTGGTACTGGGTCACGTGCCCGACGTCGATGTTCCACTCGCCGTCGGCCGGCCCGGTCCGACGCAGGCCCATCAGCTCGACATAGCCGTCGGGATCCTGCAGGACCGTCAGCGCGGGCAGCATGCCGGGGGCCTCCAGCAACTCCGGCCCCGTCCAGTTCCCGTCGGCGCCCTCGGTCCACCGGGCCACCGCGCCCGGTACCGGCAGATAGGCGGAGACCCTGCCGTCGCTGCCGCAAACCGCCCAGGCGGAGGGCGCCGGATACCGCGAGCGCGAGGCGGGGGCCGGCCAGGCCTCGGTGTCCAGGACCCGGCAGTCGGTGAAGACGGGGCGCCCGGTCTCGGCCTGGTACTCCTCGACCGCGTCGAGCACGGCGATCGCCAGGGCGCTCTCCCGCTCCCCCCGCGCGCCCTCCTCCCGAAGGGCCAGCGGGTCGCAGGTCAGTACCCGGTCCGGCGCCACGGCGCGCAGTTCGCGCAGCAGCGCCCGGACCGGATCGTCCGCGGGCAGGGTTCGCGGGGGGCCGTCCACGGGGCAGCCCCGGCCGGCGGCCTCCTCGGCGGCCCGGGTGAAATCGGCCCGCTCCTGAGCGGTACCGGCCTCGAGGCACAGCACGGTGACCGGCCCGGTACCCGGTTCCTCGCGCAGGAACACGGCGGCCGTGCCCGGCCCGGGGGTGACGATGAGGATCCGGCTGCTTTCGGCCGCTCCCGCGAGCTGCCTCGTGGGCTGCGGCTCAGTGCCGTGGCGGTCACCTCGTCGACGACCGGCCGAGTACCCCATGGATCCCGCTCCTTTTTCCTTGCCCGCCGTGTGTTTCCGCATGTGATCGGCGCCCACGATAGGGGCACTCCCGTTCGACGTGCACGTTTGCCTATAGTGGCCCCGGTAAACGCGCCGCGCGGGCGACTCCAGTACCCGGCTCGAGGTCCGCCGCACACGCGATCCGGCCGCTCGCGCCTCCCCACCATGCTGGCGCTCGCATCCTACGACCGCCGACCACCGGGATCAGAGGACACCTACGGCATGACTCAGGCAACCGACGCACCTCCGCGCTCCCGCAAGGCCCCGCGAAGAAGCAGCCGCAAGAAGCGGGTGTTCCGTGTCGTCGCACTTGTTCTGCTCGCCCTGCTCCTCATAGCCGGCGGCGCCGGCTGGTGGGCGTACAGCCACCTCAACGGCAACATCGACAGCGTCGACCTGGACCAGGCGATCGGTGTCGACAACCGGCCGGCGAAGGTCGTCGCCGGTGCGCAGAACATCCTCGTACTGGGCTCCGACTCGCGCGCCGGGGCCAACGCCGAGCTCGACCACGGCGACGTCAGCGGCGCCCGCTCGGACACCGCGATGCTCGTGCACGTACCCGAGGGCCGTAAGAAGGCAACCGCGGTGAGCATCCCGCGCGACACCCTCGTGACCCGGCCCGAGTGCAAGGACGGCGACGGCAAGACCGTCAAGACGGCGAACCGCGTCATGTTCAACTCCGTCTACTCCGTGGCCGGCCCCGCCTGTGTCGTCAAGACCGTCGAGCAGATGTCGGGCATCCGCGTCGACCACTTCGTCGAGGTGGACTTCGCCGGCTTCAAGGGCCTGGTGGACGCGCTCGGCGGAGTGAACGTCACCATCGAGAAGCCGATCAACGGCGGATCGGGCGGCCTGAAGCTGGACCCGGGCACGCACCGCCTGGACGGCACCGACTCCCTCAAGTTCGTCCGTACCCGCCACGGCTACGGCGACGGCAGCGACCTCGGACGCATAGGCCTGCAGCAGGAGTTCATGATGGCGATGCTGTCCGAGATCAAGCGGCAGGACACCTTCGGCAACCCGGCCCGGCTCTACAAGCTCGCCGACGCCGGCACCAAGTCGCTGACCACCGACTCCGAACTCGGCTCCCTGAAGGGCCTGTCGGACTTCGCCCAGAGCATGAAGGGCGTGGACCCCGACACCATGGAGACCATCATGCTGCCGGTCGCCTACGACAAGATCGACCGGAACCGCGTCATAGCGGCGGAGCCGCAGGCCGGCCAGCTGTGGGAAGCCCTGCGCAACGACCGGACGATCCCCGCCTCGGCGAAGAAGTCCCCGGCGACGGGCGGCTGACCGACCGCCGGCTCGGCCGGGGCCGGTCGCGAGAGCCCTCCGGGCTCTGCGACCGGCCCCGTCGTCATACGGCGGCCTGGGGTCAGCGTCCCTCGCGGATCGGGTTCGGCGTCATGCCCTCGCCCCGCCCCAGCCGGCTGTGCTGCTTGCCGTAGAGGAAGTAGACGAAGAAGCCGACGACCATCCAGATACCGAAGCGCAGCCAGGTCTCGGCCGGCAGGTTGAGCATCAGCCAGACCGACGCGGCGATCGACAGGATGGGGACGAGCGGCACCCACGGGGTGCGGAAGGACCGGTGCAGGTCGGGCCGGGTGCGGCGCAGGACCATCACGCCGAGGGCCACGACGACGAAGGCGAAGAGCGTGCCGATGTTCACCAGGGTCGCCAGTTCGTTGATGCTGGTGAAACCGGCGACGATCGCGATGACCACGCCGAGCAGGATCGTGGGCCGGTAGGGCGTACGGAACTTCGGGTGCGTCCGGGAGAAGAAGCGCGGCAGCAGTCCGTCGCGGCTCATCGCGAAGAACACCCGGGTCTGGCCCAGCAGCAGGATCATGCACACGGTGGTCAGGCCCACGGCCGCGCCGAAGCTGATGATGCCTCCGAAGACCGGATGGCCGGCGGATTTGAAGGCGTCGGCCAGCGGGGCGCTGACGGAGAGCTCCTTGTAGTTCTGCATGCCGGTCACCACGATCGAGACCGCCACGTAGAGCACGGTGCAGATGACCAGCGAGCCGATGATGCCGCGCGGCATGTCCTTCTGCGGCAGCTTGGTCTCCTCGGCCGCGGTGGCCACCACGTCGAAGCCGATGAAGGCGAAGAAGACGACGGAGGCCGCGGTGAAGATGCCCATGACGCCGAAGTTGGTGGGCTCGTAGCCGAAGAGCAGCTGGACGAGCGGGGCGTCGAGCCCGGCGCCGCCGGGCTGGGGCTCGGCCGGCGGGACGAACGGGTCGTAGTTGGACTTGGTGATGAAGAACAGGCCGGCCACGATCACGATGAGCACCACCGTGACCTTGATCGCGACGACGACCGCCGTGATCCGCGCCGAGAGCTTCACCCCGATGACGAGGATCGCCGTGAGGACGAGCACGAGCACAAAGGCGAGCAGGTCGAAGGTGCCGCCCGCCACGTCCGGCCCCTGGAGGGAGGCCGGCAGGTGGATGCCGGCGTTGTCCATGAGCGAGCGCACGTATCCCGACCAGCCGACCGCGACGACGGCGGTGCCGAGCGCGAACTCCAGCACCAGGTCCCAGCCGATGATCCAGGCGGGCAGTTCGCCGATCGAGGCGTAGGAGAACGTGTACGCGGATCCGGCCACCGGCACGGTCGAGGCGAACTCGGCATAGCACAGTGCCGCGAGCGCGCAGACGACTCCGGCGGCGACGAACGCGAGGGCGGTGGCGGGTCCGGCGGTCTCCTTGGCGACTTTGCCAGTGAGGACGAAGATGCCGGTACCGATGATCACGCCGACGCCGAAGACGGTCAGGTCCCAGGCCGAGAGCGATTTGCGTAGTGCGTGCTCAGGCTCTTCCGTGTCGCGGATGGACTGCTCGACCGATTTGGTACGGAAGGGGCTGTTCAGATTCCTACTCACCGACGCACCTCACAGAAGAGACCGCATCGAAACGAAACGGGCCGGAAGGCCCACCCCCCAAGGGTGACCCTTCCGGCCCGTAGCCTGCAACCGCAGATGATCAGCGCCCGCGGGCCGCCGGTCAGTCGACGGCGGCCGCCGGCTCGCTGTCGTAACGCCCGTCCAGCTTGGCCACCAGGCCGGTGACCTGCCGCGCGATGTCCGGGGCGGTCAGACCGATCTCGGCCATGACCTCCTTGCGCGTGGCGTGGTCCAGGAAGCGCTGCGGAATGCCGAAGTCACGCAGCGGTACGTCGACGCCCGCGTCCCGCAGCGCCTGCGCGACGGCGGAGCCCACGCCGCCGGCGCGGCTGTTGTCCTCGACGGTGACGACCACGCGGTGGCGGTCGGCGAGCGGGGCCAGGGCCTCGTCCACCGGCTTGACCCAGCGGGGGTCGACCACGGTCGTCGAGATGCCCTGCTTGTCGAGGAGGTCGGCGATCTCCAGGCACATCGGGGCGAGCGCGCCGACCGAGACGAGCAGTACGTCCGGCCGGGTGACCTCGTCGCCCGGACGGAGCAGCACGTCCATGCCGCCGATCTTGCCGATGGCCGGGACGGCCGGGCCGACGACGCCCTTGGAGAAGCGCACCACGGTCGGCGCGTCCTTCACCAGGACGGCCTCGTTCAGCTGGGCCCGCAGCTGCTCCGCGTCGCGCGGGGCGGCCAGGCGCAGGCCGGGGACGACCTGGAGGATGGACATGTCCCACATGCCGTTGTGGGAGGCGCCGTCGGTGCCGGTGACGCCGGCCCGGTCCAGGACGAAGGTGACTCCGCACTTGTGCAGGGCCACGTCCATCAGGACCTGGTCGAAGGCGCGGTTGAGGAAGGTGGCGTACACCGCGAAGACCGGGTGGGCGCCGCCGGTCGCCAGGCCCGCCGCCGAGGTGGCGCCGTGCTGCTCGGCGATGCCGACGTCGAAGATCCGGTCGGGGTAGGCGTCCGCGAACTTCTTCAGGCCGACGGGCTGGAGCATGGCCGCGGTGATGGCGACGATGTCCTTGCGCGCCTTGCCGAGCTTGACCATCTCGTCGGCGAAGACGGAAGTCCAGCTGGCGGCATCGGTGCTGACGGGGAGGCCGGTGTCCGGGTGGATGACGCCGACCGCGTGGAAGCGGTCCGCCTCGTCCTGGACGGCCGGCTCGTAGCCCCGGCCCTTCTGGGTGAGGCAGTGGACGATGACCGGTCCGCTGAAGCGCTTGGCTCGCTGCAGGGCGGACTCCAGGGCCTCGATGTCGTGGCCGTCGATGGGACCGATGTACTTCAGGCCCAGGTCCTCGAACATGCCCTGCGGCGCGATGAAGTCCTTGAGGCCCTTCTTGGCGCCGTGCAGGGTCTCGTAGAGCGGCTTCCCGACGACCGGGGTGCGCTCCAGCAGGTCCTTGCCGCGGGCCAGGAAGCGCTCGTAGCCGTCCGTGGTGCGCAGGGTGGCCAGGTGGTTGGCGAGGCCGCCGATGGTGGGGCCGTAGGAGCGCTCGTTGTCGTTGACGACGATGACGAGGGGGCGGTCCTTGGCGGCGGCGATGTTGTTCAGCGCCTCCCAGGCCATGCCGCCGGTCAGGGCGCCGTCACCGATGACCGCGGCGACGTGGTGGTCCTCGCGGCCGAGCACCTCGTTGGCCTTGGCGATGCCGTCGGCCCAGCCCAGCACGGTGGAGGCGTGCGAGTTCTCGATCACGTCGTGGTCGGACTCGGCGCGCGAGGGGTAGCCGGAGAGGCCGCCCTTGGTGCGCAGGCCGGCGAAGTCCTGACGGCCGGTGAGCAGCTTGTGGACGTAGGCCTGGTGGCCGGTGTCGAAGAGGACCTTGTCCTTGGGCGAGTCGAAGACCCGGTGCAGGGCGATCGTCAGCTCGACCACACCGAGGTTGGGGCCGAGGTGCCCGCCGGTCTTGGAGACGGCGTCGACGAGGAAGGACCTGATCTCGGCGGCGAGCTGTTCGAGCTCCTCCTGGCTGAGCAGGTCCAGATCGCGCGGTCCCTTGATGCGGGTCAGCAGCACCCGTGCCTCCTTGCAGTTGCTTGCTGGTCTGTCGAGTCTAATGTTCCGCTCGCGGCGGGCATCATCGGGCGTACCTGTCGGGTCGCACCTTTGTCATACCTGTACACACGTGCGCGAAGTCACACCCGCCAAATGGGCGCAGACCCGTACAGGCGTACGTAAATATCTACGCACAGGTGCCCGGCGCCACACGTAGTGGCACCGGGCACTGTGACGGTTCTTACCGCCGCGTCACTCGCAGATCGCTCGATCAGGCGCGTCCGGCCGTCTTCTGCGTCTTGCGGGTGATCGAGTCGATCACCACGGTGGCGAGCAGTACCGCGCCGGTGATCATGTACTGGATCGGCGTCGCGATTCCCTCCAGGGCCAGACCGTACTGGATGGACGTGATGACCATGACGCCGAGGAGGGCGTTCCAGGTCCGGCCGCGGCCGCCGAAGAGGCTGGTGCCGCCGATGACGGCCGCCGCGATCACGTTCATCAGCAGGTCGCCCGCGCCGGCGCTCTGGTTGGCCGCCGCGATCTTGGAGGCCCAGAAGAGCCCGCCGATCGCCGCGAAGGTGCCGGCGATCGCGAACACGGTGATCCGGACCCGGTTCACGTTGATGCCGGCGCGCCGGGAGGCCTCGACGCTGCCGCCGAGCGCGAAGACCTGGCGGCCGAAGGTGGTGCGCCGCAGGACGAAGTCCGTGGCGACCAGGGCCAGCAGGAAGAGCACCACCGCGAGCGGCAGGCCCTTGTACTGGTTGAACACGACGGCGGGGCCGAAGGTGAACAGCGCGAGGAGCCCGGTGCGCAGCAGGATGTCGCCGAGCGGCCGGGAGGGGACCCCGGCGGCCTCGCGGCGCCGCGCGTCGAAGAACGTGGCGAGGAAGTACCCCACCACGGCGAGGGCGGCGAGCCCGTAGCCGATGGCCACGTCCGAGAAGAAGTACGTGGTCAGCTGCCCGACCACGCCCTCGGAGTCGAGGTTGATCGTGCCGTTGCTGCCGAGGATCTGCAGCATGGCGCCGGACCAGAAGAGCAGGCCCGACAGGGTGACGGCGAAGGCCGGGGCACCGATCTTGGCGAAGAAGAAGCCGTGGAGGGAGCCGATCAGGGCGCCTCCGGCGATCGCCGCGAGGATGGCGAGCCATTCGTTGACGCCGTGGGTGACCGCGAGGACCGCGACGATCGCGCCCGACACACCGCTGACCGAGCCGACCGAGAGGTCGATCTCGCCGAGCAGCAGGACGAAGATGATGCCGACCGCCATCATGCCGGTGGCCGTCATCGTGATCGCGATGTTGGTGAGGTTCTCCGGGCCGAGGAAGTTCGAGTTCAGGCCCTGGAAGATGCTCCAGATGATGATCAGGCCGAGGACGACGGGCACGGAGCCCAGGTCGCCGGACCTCAGCTTGCGGCCGAACTCGTTCATGTATCCGGCGAGGCCCTGCTCGCGCACGAGCAGCCGGGGGTCCACGGCCGGGATGGCGTCGTGCGCGGCGGCCGGGTTGACCGGGTCGATGTGCTGCGTCCGGCCTGCGGGGCCCTTGCCCAGCGGACCGGCGGCATGCTTATGGGTGCTCACTTGCGGGCCTCCCCCGTACGGGCCGCCCGGCGGGTCACGGCGTTGTCCGTGGCCCCGGTGATGGCGGAGATGATCTCTTCCTGCGAGGTGTCCTTCACGGAGAAGACGCCGTTGTTGCGGCCCAGCCGCAGTACGGCCACCTTGTCGGCCACGGCCTTCACGTCGGCCATGTTGTGGCTGATGAGGATGACGGCGTGGCCTCGCTCGCGCAGCCGCTCCACCAGGTCGAGCACCTGTGCGGTCTGCTCGACGCCGAGGGCGGCGGTGGGCTCGTCGAGGATGACGAGCTGGGGCTCGCCCAGCATGGAGCGGGCGATCGCCACGGTCTGGCGCTGGCCGCCGGAGAGCGAGGCGATGGGGATGCGGACGCTGGGGATCCGGATGGACAGGGTGGTCAGGAGCTCGCGGGCACGCCGCTCCATCTCCACCTCGTCGAGGATGCCGCGCCGCTTGAGCTCACGGCCCAGGAAAAGGTTGCCGACGACATCGATGTTGTCGCACAGCGCGAGGTCCTGGTAGACCGTCGCAATGCCCAGGTTCTGGGCGTCGTGGGGCTTGGTGATCGAGACCGGGCGGCCCTCCCACTCGATGACTCCGTCATCGATGGGGTGCACGCCGGCGATCGTCTTGACCAGCGTGGACTTACCGGCGCCGTTGTCGCCGACGAGGGCGACCACCTCGCCGGAGTGGATCTCGAGTTCTACGTCGGTGAGGGCCTGAACGGCGCCGAACCGCTTCGAGACCCCTCGCAACGCCAGTACGGGCGCAGCGGACACATGAACCATCTCCTTGCCGCCTGACCGGCGGGGATGTCGTGCAAAAGAGCAGGACCACAGGGGTATTGGATGAGGTGAATCGTTTCTGTCCGGCGCCCCGCCAGTGGCGGGAGGGAGGCGGGAGCGCCGGACAGGCATGGGGCCGGCTCGGAGGACCGAGCGGCGGGGGCCTTACTTCAGGCCGAGGGTGGCGCAGGCGGCCGCGTACTTGTCGGTGCAGATCTCGTCGGCCGAGTAGACGTTGTCCCGGATGACCGTGTCCTTGATGTTCGCCTTGGTCAGCGAGACGACCGGGATCAGCAGGGACGGAATGCCCTTGGCGGAGGGGCTATCCACCTTGGAGGTGGTGATGACCTCGAGCCGGTCGCCCTTGGCGAGCGCGACGGCCATCTTCGCGGCGGCCTCGGCCTCGGGGGCGTACGGCTTGTAGACGCTCATGAACTGCTCGCCCGCGACGATGCGCTGCACACCGGCGAGTTCGGCGTCCTGGCCGGTGACCGGGGGCAGCGGGGAGACGCCGGCCGCCTTGAGGGCGGTGATGATGCCGCCGGCCATGCCGTCGTTGGCGGAGTAGACGCCGATGACCTTGTCCTTGCCGAGCGCCGAGAGAGCGGCCGCCATGTTGGTGTTGGCGTTCTCCGGCTTCCACTCGACGGTGTCGTACTCCTTGCCGACGTTCACCTTGCCGTCGAGGACGGAGTGCGCACCGGACTTGAAGAGCTTGGCGTTCGGGTCGGTGACCGAACCGTTCATCATGACGATCTGGCCGTCCTTGGCCTTGTCGCCCAGCGCCTCCAGCAGCGCCTTGCCCTGGACCTTGCCGACCTCTTCGTTGTCGAAGGAGGTGTAGGCGTCGATCGGGCCCTCGGCCAGGCGGTCGTAGGCCACGACCGGGATGCCGGCCTCCTTGGCCTTCTTGACCGAGCCGGCGATCGCCTTGGAGTCCACGGCGTCGATGATCAGGACGTTCACCTTGTTGGTGATCATCGTGTCGACCTGCGAGTTCTGCGTGGTCGCGTCCTGCTTGGCGTTGGCGTAGACGACCTCGCCCTTGCCCGCGGTGAGGTCGGCGACCGTCTTCTCGATGAGCGGCTTGTCGAACTTCTCGTAACGCGCGGTCTGGTTCTCCGGCAGGAGCAGGCCGACCTTGATCGCGTTGCCCTTGACGGTGGCGGTGGAGTCCTTCTTGTCGCCGGACTCCTTCGCACTGCCGCAAGCGGCGAGCGAGACGGCCATGGCGCTGGCGGCGACGGCTACGGCAGCTCTGCGCATACGCGTGTTCATTACTTGAACCTCCCTGACGAGGCCGCAACACTGCGGCCGAGGTGGATGTGAGTCAACCCCGGCCGCAAGTTTGCCGTCAAGGAGTGAATCCTTAACGAGATGACAACGGTGCCATCCGTTATCTAACTGAAGACAAGACGGCTGGTGCTCGCACTCCACTGCTATTTTCCGCCAAAAGCGTCGAATCGCCCATTTCGCTGAGCACGAGGGCCAGTGCTCCCAGCACCTCCGCGCGGCCCCCCAGCGACCCGGTCAGGACCGACAACTGCCTGGCCGCGCTGGGGATCGCGTACCTCCCCACGGATTCACGTATGGGGGCCAGCACCAGTTCACCGGCGTCGGCCAGCGAGCCGCCCAGGACCACCCGGCTCGGGTTCAGGAGGTTGCACAGGCTGGCCACTCCGCTGCCGATGTGGCGGCCCACGTCGGTGATGACGCGGCGGCAGCCGGGGTCCCCCTCCCGCGCCAGCTCCACCACCCGCTCCATCGTCAACTCCGGGCCGTGGCTGCTCTGCAGGAGCGGCAGCACGTACCGCGCGGCGGCGAAGGTCTCCAGGCAGCCGCGGTTGCCGCAGCGGCAGACGGGGCCCGATTCGTCCAGCGTGATGTGCCCGATCTCGCCGGCCGTGCCGCCCGGTCCGCGGTAGATCTGACCGTTGATCACCAGCCCCGCGCCGACACCGCTGGCGACCTTGATGTAGGCCAGGTCTTTTACCCCGCGGCCGCTACCCCATACGAGTTCCCCGAGCGCCCCGAGGTTCGCGTCGTTGTCCACGTAGACGGGCACGCCGAGGCGCCGCGAGAGCTCCTGGCGCGGGTTGATCCCGGCCCAGCCCGGCAGGATCGCGGTGGAGCCGAGGGTGCCGGACTCCACGTCGATGGGGCCCGGTACGCCGAGCCCGACGCCGATGACCTTGTCGCGGCCGACCCCTATGCCCTCGATGAGCCGTCCGACCAGGGATTCCGCCCGGTCGAAGCCGTCCACCCAGGAGGCGTCCACGTCCAGCGGCTCGGCCTCCTCGGCCAGTACCTGGTGGGCCAGGTTGCCGACGGCCACCCGCAGGTGGGTGTGGCCGAAGTCGACGCCGATCACGATGCCCGCGTCACCGCTGAGCGAGACGCTGCGCGCGCGCCGGCCCCCGGCCGAGGTGTCCGTGACCTCGACGGTCCCGGCCTCCCTGAGCTCGCGCACGATGTTGGAGACCGTGGCCGCCGACAGTCCCGTGCTCCGGGCGATCTCGGCCTGGGTCAGCGAACCCGCGAGCCGTACCGCCCGTACGACGCGCTCCAGATTCGCGCGATGCAGTGAAGACTGCGATCCGGGAGTCTGCACGACTCATCCACTCCTGCCCATAAGCGACGGCAAGCCGTCGCCCCCCGGCCGGGACCGTAGCGGCTGCGTGCTCCGAGACCCCGGCGTCTCTCCAACTTGTGAACCTTAAGTCGAGCCTTTGCGCCTCAAGACGTCAAGGGGCCGACGCAGCACGAATCGGCCACTACCGGTCATAAGTATGAGAGAAACCTCCATCCGTGTCGTGCTACGTTCGCTGAGGCGTCGGTCTTCCACGGTCTTCACGGCCGGATCGGGCGCCCTCCGTGATGACAGCGCTACGCAAGGAGGTGTTCGGGATGAGTCCCGATCGAAGTCCTTGCAGCGCTCTCTTCGGCTGACCGTCACCGACGGGCCGATCTTTCCCGAGTGTGTACGGCCGCGGCTCCGCGCCGCCCCCGTGCGTTTCTGCATTCATCTTCGTCACCCCTTCCGCATGACCTGACGCGCCCGTCAGGCCTGCGTCATCCATGCCCATCGGCCTGCCCGCGGCCCTGTGTGCCACTTCGCGCCGACCCATGATCACTCCACGTGACCGCTCGGCTTCGCGCTGCCCGGACACCGTGGAGGGAGGTTTTCGTCATGACCATGCTCACCCCTCGTACCCCCACGAAGCTCGCACCCCCGGGCAAGGCCCGCCGCGAGCGCAAGGCCGCCGAGCTGGAGGCCCGTACCCGGATCGTCGGCGAGCGGCTCGCCGGGTCCAGCGCCCGCCCGACCGTCCAGGTCCTGCAGGAAGTGGACGCTTCGCGCAACGGCCTCACCCACACCGAGGCCGCGCTGCGCCTGGAGCGCCACGGCACGAACGTCATCGCCCACGAGCGTGCCCCGCGCTGGTGGTTCCAGCTCGCGAAGGCGTACTGGAACCCCTTCATCGGGGTCCTGGTCTTCCTGGCCGCCGTCATGTACTGGCAGGACCCTGCCGACCCGGGCGTCATCATCCTCTCGGTGATGGTCGGGATCAGCGGACTGCTGCGCTTCTGGCAGGAGTTCCGCTCGGGCCGGGCCGCCGACGCGCTCAAGAAGCTCGTCACCACCACCTGCGCGGTGCAGCGCCGGGCCGGCAGCGGCTCCGGCCCGACCACCTTCGAGGTCCCGATGGACCAGGTGGTCCCGGGCGACGTGGTCAAGCTGGCCGCCGGCGACCTGATCCCGGCCGACCTGCGGCTCATCACGTCCAAGGACCTGATGGTCAGCCAGGCCACGCTCTCCGGCGAGTCCCTGCCGGTCGCCAAGGCCGACACCCGGACGGAGGACCTCGGGCAGTTCGAGACCACCGACCCGGTCGAGGCCGACAACCTCTGCCTGATGGGCACCTCGGTCACCTCGGGCACCGCCACCGGTGTCGTCGTCGCCACGGGCGCCGACACCTACTTCGGCTCGATGGCCGGCTCCCTGGTCGGCGAGCGCCCGGAGACCAACTTCGACACCGGCGTGCGCAAGGTCAGCTTCCTGCTGATCCGCTTCATGCTGGTGATGGTCCCGATCGTCTTCATGATCAACGGCTTCACCAAGGGCGACTGGGAGGCCGCCTTCCTCCTCGGCATCGCCGTGGCGGTCGGGCTGACCCCCGAGATGCTGCCGATGGTGGTCTCCGCCAACCTGGCGCGCGGCGCGATCGCCATGTCCAAGCGCAAGGTCGTCGTCAAGCGGCTGAACGCGATCCAGAACCTGGGCGCCATGGACGTGCTCTGCACGGACAAGACCGGCACCCTCACCGAGGACCGGATCGTCCTGGACCGCTACCTGGACGTGCACGGGAACGACGACAACGAGGTCCTGGAGTACGGCTACCTCAACTCGCACTTCCAGACGGGCCTGAAGAACCTGATGGACCAAGCGGTCATCGACCGCGTGGGCGAGGCCGAGGAGGTTGTCGTCGATGCTCGGTTCTCGATGGTCGACGAGATCCCCTTCGACTTCGCACGGCGCCGGATGTCCGTGGTCCTCAACCGCAACGGCATCGTGGGCGACCTCGGCCGCTCCGAGCACGTCATGATCACCAAGGGCGCGGTCGAGGAGGTCCTCGACCTGTGCACCCACATGACGGACCGCGGGCAGCGGGTCGAACTGACCGAGCAGCTGCGCTGGCACGTCACCCGCATCGCCGAGCACAACAACCGTCGAGGCCTGCGCGTCCTGGCCGTGGCCACCCGCACGATGGACACGCCGCGCGACACCTACACCGTCGCCGACGAGGACCGGCTGACCCTGGTCGGCTTCCTCGCCTTCCTCGACCCGCCGAAGGCCGACGCCGCCGTGGCCCTGCAGGGCCTCGCCGACAAGGGCATCGCGGTCAAGGTCGTCACCGGCGACAACGAGCTGGTGGCGGCCCGGGTCTGCGCCGACGTCGGCATCGACGTGGGCCACGTGGTCTCGGGCAGCAGCGAGCTCGACGCCCTGGACGACCCGGCGCTGCGCGCGCTGGCCGCCCGTACGACGGTCTTCGCCAAGGTCAACCCGGTCCAGAAGGCCCGGATCGTCCGGGCCCTGCGGGCCGACGGCCACACGGTCGGCTTCCTCGGGGACGGCATCAACGACGCGGCCGCGCTGCGCGACGCGGACGTCGGCATCTCGGTCGACACCGCCGTCGACATCGCCAAGGAGTCCGCCGACATCATCCTGCTGGAGAAGGACCTGACCGTCCTGGAGCAGGGCGTGATCCAGGGCCGGACCACCTTCGGCAACACGATCAAGTACATCAAGATGACGGCCAGCTCGAACTTCGGCAACGTCTTCTCGGTGCTGGTGGCGAGCGCCTTCATCCCCTTCCAGCCGATGCTGGCGATCATGCTGCTGGTCCAGAACCTGGTCTACGACATCGCCCAGCTGGCCACGCCGTGGGACCGGATGGACGAGGAGTACCTGCGCAAGCCCCGTAACTGGGACGCCAAGGGCATCGGCCGCTTCATGCTCTGCATCGGCCCCATCAGCTCGATCTTCGACATCGCGATGTTCGTGATCATGTGGAACGTGTTCGCCGCCAACAGCGAGGCGAGCCAGGCGCTCTTCCAGTCCGGCTGGTTCATCGAGGGACTGCTCTCGCAGACCCTGATCGTCCACATGATCCGTACCCGCAAAATCCCCTTCATCCAGTCCCGCGCCTCCTGGCCGGTGATGGTGACGACCGTCCTCGCGGTACTGACCGGGCTCTTCCTGCCCTTCTCCCCGCTGGCCGAGTCGCTGGGCTTCGTGGCCCTGCCGGCGAGCTACTTCCCGTGGCTGATCGGCGTACTGCTCGCCTACTGCACGCTCACGCAGCTGCTGAAGACCGTGTACATCCGCAAGTTCGGCACCTGGCTGTAAGAAGCCGCGCGCAAGAGGAGATAAGGAAGGGCCGATGCGTCTCACCGAATGGGAGATGGCCGGGCACCTGGCCGCGGCGCTCGGATTCGGGGCGGCGATCGGCCTGGAACGGCAGTGGCGGGCCCGGATGGCGGGCCTGCGGACCAACGCCCTGGTGGCGGGCGGCGCCGCGCTGTTCGTGCTGCTCTCGCAGTACGGGTTCATGAGCGAGGTCTCGCAGGTCCAGTACGACGGCTCGCGGGTCGCCGCCCAGATCGTCTCGGGGATCGGCTTCCTCGGCGCCGGCGTGATCATGCGCGACGGGCTGAGCGTACGGGGCCTGAACACGGCCGCCACCCTGTGGTGTTCGGCGGCCGTGGGCTGCCTCGCCGGCACCGGGATGTTCGTCCTGGCGGCCTTCGGCACGGCGGGCGTGGTGGGAGCGAACCTCGTGCTGCGCCCGCTGGGCCGGCGCATGGACCGCGAGCCGGGAGGCGGGGCCGAGGTGGCCACCGACTTCCACTTCGAGGCCGTGTGCCTCGAGGCGGAGGAGGCCCACATCCGCCACCGGCTGGTCGACACCCTGGGCCGGCCCGGCTACCAGCTGCGCTCGATCCGCAGCCAGGACGGCCCGAAGGCCGGCCTGGTGACGGTGTCCGCGCTGCTGACCGCCGAGGGCGGGGGGGGCCGGATGCTGGAGGAAGCGGTCAGCAACCTCTCGCTCGACCCCTCCGTCTCGGCGGTCAGCTGGTCGGTCGTGCCCGACCCGTCCGCTTGACGCTACTTGAGGGTGGCGGAGGTCAGGCCGGCCTGGATCTGGCGCTGGAAGGACAGGTAGACCACCAGCATCGGGATCATCGCGATGGTCACACCGGCGAACAGCACCGGCAGGTCCGTCTCGTAGCCCATCTGGTACTGCAGCTGGATCAGGCCCTGGGTGAGCATGTAGCGCTCGGGGTCCGAGCCCGTCTGCGGCTGCATCAGCACGGAGGGCAGGATGTACTGGTTCCACTGCCCGAGGACATTGAATATCCCGACGCTGATCAGGCCGGGCTTGGCCATCGGCAGCATCACCTGGAAGAAGATCCGGGTGTGCGAGGCCCCGTCGATCACCGCCGCCTCGTGCACGGCCGTCGGCAGCGTCCGGAAGAACGAGTGCATGAAGAAGACGGTGAACGGCATCGAGTACGCCACGTACACGAGGATCAGGCCCTGGTACGAGTTGAGCATGTCCAGCCGCTTCACCATGAAGAACAGCGGGACGAGCGCCAGGAAGACCGGGAACATGGCCCCGCTGACGAAGAAGTAGTAGATCACCCGGTTGCCCGTGAACGGGTAGCGGGCCAGGACGTACGCGGCCATCGAGCCGAGCAGCATCGTCAGCGGAACCGAGAACACCATCACGATCAGCGTGTTGGCGAAGTAGCTCCCGATGCCCTTGGTCCAGGCGCGGCCGAACGCGTCGAACTCCCAGTGCGCCGGCCAGCTCAGGGCCGAGCCGCCGATCTGCGCGTCGGTCTTGAAGGAGCCGAGCACCAGCCAGATCAGGGGCAGGATGATCAGTATCCCCCACACGGCGAGGAAGCCGTGCGAGAAGACGTTGAGGACCATGCCCTCGGAGCCGCCCTTGCCCCGGCCGCGGGTCTGCCCGGTGCCGGCGGCGCGCTTCTCGGCTGCCGCCTCGCCCGGTGCTTTGATCACAGTGGTCATCGTGGTCTCCCGCTAGAACTCGACGTGCTCGCGGCGAGTGGCCCGCAGCGTGATGGCGGAGAGGATCAGGGTGAGGACGAGCATCACGACCCCCATGGCGCAGGCGTAGCCCGCCTGGCCGAAGTAGAGGAAGTTACGCATCAGCACCGTCGCCATGACCTCACTGTGGTGGTCCGGTCCGCCGCCGAACTGGCCCGAGGTCATGGTCGACACGAGGACGAACATGTCCATCGCGGCGATGCCCAGATAGACCGCGGAGGTCTGCACAGAATCCCACAGCAGGGGCAGCGTGACCTTGAAGAAGGTCTGGGCGCGCCCCGCGCCGTCGAGCAGCGCGGCCTCGTAGATGTCCTTGGGGACCGACTGCATGGCGGCCGAGAAGAGGACGAGGTAGAAGCCGACCCCGTGCCAGACGACGACGAGCAGCAGGCACCAGAGGACGAAGTTGGGTTCGTTGAGCCATTCGATCGGGTGGGACGGGTCGACGAGGCCCAGTTTTACGAGGAATCCATTCAGCAGGCCGCCCTGGTCACTGCGGTACACGGCTCCGAAGAGCACCGCGAGGATGGCGAGGGAGAGGACCTGCGGGAAGAAGTAGATCACCTTGTAGAGGGCGGAACCCGCCACTCCCTGGACTCCGCCGGCCCCGCTGCGCCCTCCGGCGTTCAGCATGAAGGCGAAGAACAGGGAGATCAGGATGGTGACCGCCGGGACGAACACCAAGAGCAGCAGGTTGTGCAGCAGCGCGCCGCGGAAGACCTCGTCCTTCAGGAGGGCCGAGTAGTTGTCCAGACCGACGAAGTCGAAAGTCGGTGACTGACCCGTCCAGTTGGTGAAGGAGTAGCCGAACGTCTGGATGTACGGCCAGATGACAAAGGTCAGATACAGCGCGAGGGGCAGGATGAGGAAGCCGGCGATGAAGCCGCCCCGCCCTTTGCTGTTTGCTACGTGGCTCATGGTGTCCGTCCCTGGTGTTTCCGGGTGACCGGTGGACGCTGGTGTCAGCTGCGCTTGTTGTTCTTGGCGTTCGGGTCCTTGGTCGCCTTGTCTACCGCAGCCTGGGCCCGCTTGATCCATTCCTTGGGCTGGATGCGCTTGGCCATCAGCTCATTGGACGCGTTCTCCAGTTCGGTACCCATCTCGCTGTACCAGTCCGCGTAACGGTAGTTGAAGGTGTTGTCGCCGGCCGACTTGAGGGCGGCGACGGCCGACTGCGTACCCGGGCGGAGCTTGACCGCCGGGTCCACGCCGTCCTTGAGGACGGTGAGGGAGTTGGCCTGCTGCGCGAAGAGGGTCGACCACTCGCGCGACAGCATCGAGCGGAGGAACTCCAGGCCGCCGGCCTTGTTGGCGGCCTTCTCCGGGACGATGAAGGGCTCGCCGGCGCCCGCGCGGATGGCCTCGAAGGGCAGCTTGCTCCCGGGCAGCACCGGCATCGGCAGGAACTGCATGTCGAAGTCGTCCGGGGTCTGCTTGAGCTGCTCGTTCTCCAGCCAGGAGCCGGAGGTGATGAAGGCGGCCTTGTACTGGTTCCACTGGGTCTGGGACTCGGTGTGCGTCAGGCCGTTGGTGCCCGGCAGCAGCAGGTCCTTCTCGACGATCTCGTAGATCGCCTCGACCGCCTCGAGCGCGACCGGGTTGTCCGCGAAGGCGTTCGGCTCCAGGTTGTCGATCGCCTTCATGGCATCCAGGCCGCCCTTCTTGGCGATCAGGTCCATGATGGCGACGTTGATGTAGTACGGGTACTTGCCCTGGTGGGCCAGGCCGCCGATGCCGGCTTCCTTGGCCTTCTTGCAGATCTCCATGAACTCGGGCCAGGTCTTCGGCGCGGTCCAGCCCTTCTCCTTGAAGAGCTTGCCGGAGTACCACAGGCCCCAGACGGTGTAGACGTACTGCAGCGCGACGAACTTGCCGCCGACCATGCCGCCTTCGACGGTCCCGGGCATCAGCGTGTCCCGGACCGTCTTGGTCGGGTCGTCGAGCGAGGGGGCGTCGAGCACCTCGGTGAGGTCGGTGAGCTGGTTGCCCTTGGCGAGCACGTCCAGCTTGATCTGCTGGGCGCCGGAGTCGTCGACGACGTCCGGCGGGTTGCCGCCGTTGAAGCGCGGCTGCAGCTTGGAGGTGATCTCCTGGGTGGAGAGGTGGGAGCTGGTGGTGCCCCACTTCTTGTCGAACGCCGCCTCCCAGGCCTTGGCGTAGTCGTCGCCGTAGCCGCCCTTGAAGACGACCACGTCGAGCTTGCTGCCCTTGGCGACGCCGAACGGGTTTTCCTTGGACTTGGCCGTCTTCGACTCGTTGCCCTTGGTCGTCTCGTCGGAGCCGGAGGCGCACGCGGACAGGAAGCTCATCGTCGGTACGGCGATGAGGCCGAGTGCCGCGGAGCGCTTGATCAGGTCCCGGCGGCCGAGGCCCTCACCGTTGCTGTTCTCGCCGTGGGCGGAGGTGGATCCCATGCTCAAGTCCTCGCCTTCGTCAGGAGTGTGAAGGAGGAAGGAAAGAGCGGCTGTTGCCGCACATGCGGACATCACCGCAGGTCCCCGCCGTCCCCCCGTCCGGGGCCGCTCGTTTCGCGGTGATCCGGACGGGCACAGGTATAGTCCACTTCCGCTCCCGTGAGCAAGATCATGTGCAGGTCTGGGCCCCGGCTTTTCCGAGTTGAGACCTCACCGTCACCTGACTTGGACGTCGGAGCCGCCCGCAGAAACGGAAGGGCCGTACCCCCTTAACGGAGGTACGGCCCTTTGGTGCCGTTATGCGCTCAGCCGCGGATGAGGTTGCGGAGCACGTACTGCATGATGCCGCCGTTGCGGTAGTAGTCCGCCTCACCGGGGGTGTCGATGCGGACGACCGCGTCGAACTCCACGCCGGTGTCGGTGGTCACCTTGACGGTGCGCGGGGTGGTGCCGTTGTTCAGCTCCTCCACACCGGT
Organism: Streptomyces sp. ISL-43; assembly: GCF_018614195.1. Taxonomy (GTDB): domain Bacteria; phylum Actinomycetota; class Actinomycetes; order Streptomycetales; family Streptomycetaceae; genus Streptomyces. The sequence continues at coordinate 81,960 of NZ_JAGGOT010000071.1, read as the reverse complement.
GAAGGAGAAGGTCTCCTCGCCGGTGAGGCCCAGGGAGGCCGCTGTGGCGCCCTCGGGGAACTGCAGGGGCAGGACGCCCATGCCGATCAGGTTGGAGCGGTGGATGCGCTCGTAGGACTCCGCGATGACGGCCTTGACGCCGAGCAGCGCCGTGCCCTTGGCCGCCCAGTCGCGGGACGAGCCCGAGCCGTACTCCTTGCCCGCCAGGATGACCAGCGGGATGCCGGCGGCCTGGTAGTTCTGCGAGGCGTCGTAGATGAAGGCGACGGGCGCGCCCTCGACGGTGAAGTCGCGGGTGAAGCCGCCCTCGGTGCCCGCCGCGATCTGGTTGCGGAGGCGAATGTTGGCGAAGGTACCGCGGATCATGACCTCGTGGTTGCCGCGGCGGGAACCGTACGAGTTGAAGTCGCGGCGCTCGACGCCGTGCTCCGTGAGGTACTTGCCGGCCGGGGTGTCGGCCTTGATCGCACCGGCCGGGGAGATGTGGTCGGTGGTGACCGAGTCGCCCAGCTTCGCCAGCACGCGGGCGCCGGCGATGTCGGAGACCGGGGTGGTCTCCATCGTCATGCCCTCGAAGTAAGGGGGCTTGCGCACGTAGGTGGACTGCGGGTCCCACTCGAAGGTGTTGCCGGTCGGGATCGACAGCGCCTGCCACTGGGCGTCGCCCGCGAAGACGTCCTGGTAGGACTTGTTGAACATGTCCTCGCCGATGGCGTTCGCCACGACGTCGTTGACCTCGGCCTCGGAGGGCCAGATGTCCTTCAGGAAGACCGGCTTGCCCTCGGTGTCGATGCCGATGGCGTCCTTGGTGATGTCCACCTTCATGGAGCCCGCGATGGCGTACGCGACGACCAGCGGCGGGGAGGCCAGGTAGTTCATCTTGACGTCGGGGTTGATCCGGCCCTCGAAGTTGCGGTTGCCGGAGAGCACCGAGGTGACCGCGAGGTCGTGCTCGTTGATCGCCTTCGAGATCTCCTCGTCCAGCGGACCGGAGTTGCCGATGCAGGTGGTGCAGCCGTACCCGACGAGGTTGAAGCCCATCTTGTCGAGGTACGGGGTGAGGCCGGCCTTGTCGAAGTAGTCGGTGACGACCTTCGAGCCCGGGGCCAGGGTGGTCTTGACCCACGGCTTGCGGGCCAGGCCCTTCTCGACCGCCTTCTTCGCCACGAGCGCCGCGGCGACCATGACGTACGGGTTCGAGGTGTTGGTGCACGAGGTGATCGCGGCGACCGTGACGGCGCCGTGGTCGATCTCGAAGGAGGAGCCGTCGGCCAGGGTGACCAGGGTCGGGCGGGTCGGCACGCCGTCGGCGGCGGCCGGGGAGTCGGAGGCCGGGAAGGACTCCTTGCCCGCCTCGTCGTCGTCCTCGACGTAGTTGCGCACGTCCTGGCCGAACTGCTGCGAGGCGTTGGCGAGGACGATGCGGTCCTGCGGGCGCTTCGGGCCGGCGATGGAGGGGACGACCGTGGAGAGGTCGAGCTCCAGCTTCTCGGAGAAGTCCGGCTCGGCGGCCGGGTCCAGCCACAGGCCCTGGGCCTTCGCGTACGCCTCGACGAGCGCGACCTGCTGGGCGTCGCGACCGGTCAGGCGCAGGTACTTCAGCGTCTCGTCGTCGATCGGGAAGATCGCGGCGGTGGAGCCGAACTCGGGCGACATGTTGCCGATGGTGGCGCGGTTCGCCAGCGAGGTGGCGGAGACGCCCTCGCCGTAGAACTCGACGAACTTGCCGACGACGCCGTGCTTGCGGAGCATCTCGGTGATGGTCAGCACGAGGTCGGTGGCGGTGGTGCCGGCCGGCAGCTCGCCGGTCAGCTTGAAGCCGACGACGCGCGGGATCAGCATGGAGACCGGCTGGCCCAGCATCGCGGCCTCGGCCTCGATGCCGCCGACGCCCCAGCCCAGTACGCCCAGGCCGTTGACCATCGTGGTGTGCGAGTCGGTGCCGACGAGGGTGTCGGGGTACGCCTGGCCGTTGCGGACCATGACCGTACGGGCCAGGTGCTCGATGTTGACCTGGTGGACGATGCCGGTGCCCGGGGGGACGACCTTGAACTCGTCGAAGGCGGTCTGGCCCCAGCGCAGGAACTGGTAGCGCTCCTTGTTGCGGCCGTACTCCAGCTCCACGTTCTGGGCGAACGCCTCATTGGTGCCGAACTTGTCGGCGATGACGGAGTGGTCGATGACCAGCTCGGCCGGCGCCAGCGGGTTGATCTTGGACGGGTCGCCGCCGAGGGCCTTCACGGCCTCGCGCATGGTGGCGAGGTCCACGACGCAGGGAACACCGGTGAAGTCCTGCATGATCACGCGGGCCGGCGTGAACTGGATCTCCTCGCTGGGCTGGGCCTGCGAGTCCCAGTTGCCGAGCGACCGGATGTGGTCGGCGGTGATGTTCGCGCCGTCCTCGGTACGGAGCAGGTTCTCCAGCAGGACCTTCAGGCTGTAGGGAAGGCGGGCAGAGCCCTCGACCTTGTCCAGCTTGAAGATCTCGTACGACTCGTCGCCCACCTGCAGCGTGCTGCGGGCGTCGAAGCTGTTCGCCGACACGACAGTCTCCTTCATGCATGAATTCGCGCGTATTACCGCAATCCTGCCGCGAGGCACTCTGGCCAATCCGCTAAGGTGAGGCTAAGTTAGGTAACCCTTACCAGCGGGACGGCTGCGGTACGTCAGGGGCAGATATCTCGATGTCGAGATAACTCTAGTACATGCGAGGGGGCCGGGACGAGGCACGCACCCACAACCCCGCCGGTACCGTCAGCCTGCCAGGCGATTCCGCATGTCCGGATTCGATCAGCTTGACCAGGGACGAAACCGCCGATTCGGCGATCCGCTCCGGGTTGAAGGTGACGGTGGTCACGGAGGGTTCGTTCTCGGCGTACGCCGGGTCCTCGCTGGCGCAGACCAGCAGCAGCCCGCCCTGCCCGTCCTCCCCCGGCCCGCCGTCGGACATCCGGGCGGGGACACGTCCGGGGATACGGATGCCATGGCGCGCGGCGGCGGCCAGCACCTGCTGGCCCCCCGGGTCGTATACGCAGTAGACGGCGTCGGGCCTGTCCGGCCCCGCGAACGCGGAGTCGAAGGCGTGCCCGGCCGCGTCGTCGGGGTCGAAAGGGACCACGAGCGGAGCCCGGCCGTGCCCGGCGCACCAGTGTTCATAGGCTGACGTGACGGCCCCGGTGTAGAACTCCCGGCCGTAGCCCGCGTGCAGCGCGATCCGCCGGGCGCCGGAGGCCGCGAGGTGGTCCAGTACCTCGCGGGTGGTGGCGGTGTGGTCGTTGTCCACCCACACGTCCCCCGGCCGGGGATCGACCGGGGGGCCGTCGAAGACCACCGGCAGACCGCGCGCCCGCAGTGCGCGCAGCACCGGGTCGTCGGCCGGACTGTCGAGCAGCAGCATCCCGTCGACCGCCAGGGTGTGCCACAGCGGCTCGGCGCCCCGGTCGGCGGGCAGCGTGGTCAGGGCGTAGCCGTGGGCGTGCGCCGCCGAGGTGGCGGCGATGAGCAGCCGGGAGAAGTAGGCGATCCGCGCGAAGTCCCAGGCGAACCCCGCGTACGTGGTCACGGCGATGCCGAGGCTGCGGTTGTGCGGGCCGCGCCGGCCTCCGTAGCCGAGGGCGCCGGCCACCTCGCGCACCCGGCGGCGGGTGGACTCGCCGAGGCGCCCGGTGCCGTTGAGCGCGTGCGAGACGGTCGCGGTGGAGACCTCCGCGGCGCGCGCGATGTCGGCGAGGGTCGGACCGGGCACGGGCGCGGGCATCGGGACGGGCGCGGGCGCGTGAAGGGGGGCGGGCACGGCGTCATCGTACGGATTCCGTCGCCGGAGGCGGGTTCCGGTTAAGCCCTTAATCAAACAGCGTGCTGGCCACACCAACGTTTGGAGTGGGCATGCAGTCTTCTTCCTCCCCTCTGTCCCCCCTTTCCCGTCGGGGGCTCCTCGCCGCCGCCGGGGCCGCCGGCGCGGCGGGCCTGCTGGGCGCGGGGCCCGCCGCGGCCGCTTCCGCCGCTCCTTCCGGCGGGCGGGGTTCGGCCGCCCTGGTGGTCCGCAATGCCTCGGTGTTCACCGGGACCGCTCACCGGGGGCCCGTGGAGGCCGTCGCGGTCGGCCGGGACGGGAAGATCCTGGCCACCGGGACCGACGCGGCGCTGCGCCGGTACGTGGGCCGGGACACCGAGGTGGTCGACGCCCGCGGCAACACTGTGATGAGCGGGATCCACGACGGCCACGTCCACCCGCTCGGCGCCGGGGAGCGCTCGCTGTCCCCCTCCCTGGACGGCGCGGAGACCACCCCGCAGGAGCTCAGGGAGATCCTGACCGGCTTCCTCGCCGACACCGGCGGCGCGGGCGCCGAACCCGACGGCTGGCTGGTGGTGGAGGACTGGAACCCGGTCGGGCTGCTCCCCGTGGGCACCGCTCCGCACCACTCGATGCTGGACGCGCTCCCCACCCGGCGGCCGGTCGTCCTGGTCGGCGGCGACGGGCACAACCTGTGGGCCAATCAGCGGGCCCTGGACATCGCCGGGATCACGGCGGCCACGCCCGACCCGGTCGGCGGGAAGGTGGTCAAGGGCGCGGACGGGCAGCCGACGGGCGTCCTCAAGGACGACGCGCAGGGGCTGGTGAAGCGGTTCGTACCGGAGCGCACCCGGGCCGAACTGGTCGCGGCGTGCGCCGAGGCGCTGGAGCTGGCGGCCGCCTGCGGGGTCACGACGATGATGGACGCCCTGGTGGGACGGCGCGAGCTGGAGCTGTACCAGGCGCTCTCGGCGGCGGGCAAGCTGCCGCAGCGGATCGTTCCGGCGATCCGGCTGGACGCGGAGCAGGCCAAGGACCCGGCGGGCTCGCTCGCGTACGCGCGGGGCCTGCGGCGGGAGTTCGAGGGGGTGCGGGGGCTCCGGTTCGGGATGATCAAGGTGTTCCTGGACGGGGTCATCGAGTACCCGGCGCAAACGGCCGCCCTGCTGGAGCCGTACCTCGACGGGAACGGCGGGCCGACCGCGAACCGGGGCGAGCTCTACACCTCGGCGGCGGACTACGGCCGGCTCAGCGCCGCCTTCAACCGAGCGGGCTGGCAGATGCACGCCCACGGGCTCGGAGACCGGGCGGTACGCACCGCTCTGGACGGATACGCGTACGCCCGGCGGGTGACGGGGCACCGGGACGCCCGCAACGCGGTGGCCCACCTGCAGATCGTGGACCCGGCGGACCTGCGGCGCTTCGCGCAGCTGGGCGTCGCGGCGTGCATGCAGCTCCAGTGGGCGGCGAAGGACACCTGGACGATGGAGGCGCTGCTCCCCTACATCGGGCCCGAGCGGCACCGGTGGATGTACCCGGCGCGCAGCCTGGAGAAGGCGGGCGCGCGGCTGACCGGCGGCTCCGACTGGCCCGTGGACGCCCTCCAGGTGTGGAACCAGCTGCGGACCGCGATCGACCGGCAGGGCGCCTCCGGGGAGGGCGAGCTGTACCGGGAGCTCGAGGGGCTGAGCCGGGACTCGGTGTTGCGCATGCACACGTCGGGAACGGCGTGGCAGCTTCGCCAGGAGGAGCTGACCGGCACCGTGGAGGCGGGCAAGGCCGCGGACCTGGTGGTGCTGGACCGGGATGTGACGCGCTGTCCGGTGGCCGACATCAGCGGGACGGGGGTACGGATGACCCTGGTCGGCGGCCGTGTGGTGCACGACGCGGAATCGGCGTCGGGGCGGACGGCTTCGGCGCGGGTGGCCCGCGCCGCGGCGGCGGGCCCGCGCCCGGCCTCGTACGCGGCGGTCCACGGCGCCGGCCGGGGCCGCCACCACGCCTGCGGGCACTGAGGCCGGCAGCCGAGCCCGGCGGCCGGGCTTCGGCGGCCGGGCTTCAGCGGCACGGCTTCGGCGGCACGGCTTCGGCGGCACGGCTTCGGCGGCTCAGCCCGCGAGGCCGTGCCTCCTCCGGGGCGACCAGCGTCGCGTAGTGCCCTTTGCGGGCATCTGTCCCCGCCCAGTCCCTCCACCATCAGGCGCTGGGCGCGGCTGTTGCCCCCCTTTGTCCGCACAGGAGTGGGAGCCGCTCACTCGGTCGCCCGGCCGGCTCGTCGCGCACCACGCGCGCTCCGGCCCCACCATGGGAGCTGACGCCTGGTAACACCCGTCTGCCACACCCGGCGCGGGCGGAATCTCATATCTGAGATACGGTGCAGACATGGCAGACGACTACCTCGTACGCATCGGCAAGCTCATCCGTGACGCCCGGCAGCACCGGGGCTGGACACAGAGTCAGCTCGCCGACGCACTCGGCACCAGCCAGAGTGCCGTGAACCGGATCGAGCGCGGCAACCAGAACATCAGCCTTGAGATGATCGCCCGCATCGGGGAAGCCCTCGACAGCGAAATCGTCTCTCTGGGCTACGCCGGTCCGATGCACCTGCGCGTGGTCGGCGGCCGCCGGCTGTCCGGCGCCATCGACGTCAAGACGAGCAAGAACGCGTGCGTCGCCCTGCTGTGCGCCTCGCTGCTCAACAAGGGCCGCACGGTGCTGAGGCGGGTCGCCCGCATCGAGGAGGTCTACCGCCTCCTGGAGGTCCTGAACTCCATCGGCGTCCGCACCCGCTGGATCAACGACGGCGTCGACCTGGAACTCGTACCGCCCGCCCGCCTCGACATGGACGCCATGGACGCGGACGCGGCTCGCCGGACCCGGAGCATCATCATGTTCCTGGGTCCCCTGCTGCACCGGATGGACCACTTCAAGCTGCCCTACGCCGGCGGCTGCGACCTCGGCACCCGCACCATCGAGCCGCACATGATCGCCCTGCGCCGCTTCGGCCTGGACATCACCGCGACCGAGGGCATCTACCACGCCCAGGTCGAGGCCGGGGTCTCCCCGGACCGCCCGATCGTGCTGACCGAGCGCGGGGACACCGTCACCGAGAACGCGCTGCTGGCCGCCGCCCGCCACGACGGGACCACGGTCATCCGCAACGCCTCCTCCAACTACATGGTCCAGGACCTGTGCTTCTTCCTGGAGGCCCTCGGCGTCCGGGTGGACGGCGTCGGCACCACGACCCTGACGGTCCACGGCGTTCCGAACATCGACGTGGACGTGGACTACTCCCCCTCCGAGGACCCGGTCGAGGCGATGAGCCTGCTGGCCGCGGCCGTGGTCACCGAGTCCGAGCTGACCATCCGCCGGGTCCCGATCGAGTTCATGGAGATCGAGCTCGCGGTCCTGGAGGAGATGGGGCTCGACCACGACCGCTCGCCGGAGTACACCGCCGACAACGGCCGCACCCGCCTGGTGGACCTCACCGTCCGCCCGTCGAAGCTCGAAGCGCCGATCGACAAGATCCACCCGATGCCCTTCCCCGGGCTGAACATCGACAACGTCCCCTTCTTCGCCGCCATCGCGGCCGTGGCCCAGGGCCAGACCCTGATCCACGACTGGGTGTACGACAACCGGGCCATCTACCTGACGGACCTCAACCGCCTCGGCGGCCGCCTCCAGCTCCTGGACCCGCACCGCGTCCTGGTCGAGGGCCCCACCCGCTGGCGCGCGGCGGAAATGATGTGCCCGCCGGCCCTGCGCCCGGCGGTGGTCGTCCTCCTGGCGATGATGGCGGCCGAGGGCACCTCGGTCCTGCGCAACGTCTACGTCATCAACCGCGGCTACGAGGAACTGGCGGAACGCCTCAACTCGGTGGGCGCGCAGATCGAGATCTTCCGCGACATCTGAGGAGTTGGGCATACCGGGTCATAAGCCGCCTGCGGCGATGTCCCGGAATCCGCCCCCTGACCTGCGGAAACGTCTCTCAGCGCAAGGTCTCCCGCGGTTCCGTCCTTAGGGCGTCCTCCGTACTAGCGCGAGGCCCTGTGGAAAACCCGGCCGAAGAGACGTTCCCGCAGGCAGTGGCCGAGGTGGAAGCGGCTACGCCGGAACCTCAGCAGAAGCTCCCCACCACGATCTCGGCAACGGCGTACCGCGTACTGCGGCTACTGCCGCTGGAGCTGAGCAGCGGCCAGTACGCCCTCGCCTCGAAGGCGATCGAGCGGGCAGTTGCCGAGAGCAGCGGGGACATCGCGCGCATCGCCGACCGGGTCCACCGCCACCTCACCGGACAAGACGTGCGCGACGCGTACGGCCGGCTCATCAGCCGCGCCCTGCGGAACTCAAAAGCATCTGTGGTGATTGCCGTGGCGAGCTGGACCACGCCGCAGCGCGACTGGCCGGCACCAACACCCGGGCACACGCAGGGCGCCGGCAGTGGAACGCGGATCGGGCCGCCCAGGTCCGCGCAGGTATCCGGGGGTCGGCGTGAGCGGGCAGCGAAAACCCCCGCCGCGTGGACGGGGGCCTGGAGAACGGGAATCAGGAATTGGCGGCCGGCGGTTCGATCCCCGGCTCACCGGTGGCGGCCACCGCGCGCTCGTACCAGTCGGCCGGCACCAAGACCGCGAGTTCCGTCTTGTACCGGCGCACACGGATCGCCCGCTCCCCCTGCGAGCAGGCAGCGAACCGGGCGTAGCGCACGCTGCGAAGTCAGATGCCGGACACGGCCCCCGTCATCCCGGCGGGGGCCGTCGCCATGCCCATCTCAACCCATGATCGACGCCACTCACACTTCAACAGTTTGTGTACCTTGAGCGCTGTTCAAATACGCAGACCAGGAGACTCACATGACCACTCCGCCTCCCGGCTACGGCTACGGCTACCCCCAGCAGCCGAACCAGCCCCCCGCGTACGGCTACCCGCCGCAGCAGCCGTACGGTCAGCCCGGCTGGGGCCAGCAGCCCCCCACCCCGCAGAAGCCCTCCACCGGCAAGAAGGTCGGCATCGGCTGCGCCGGAGCGGCCGGCCTCCTGGTCCTGCTCGGTGCCTGCGGCGCCCTGATCGGTGACGCGGAGCCCACGGCCTCGACGTCTACCACGGCCACGACGACCCCGGCGGATCAGTCGGCCAAGGCCCCCGCTCCCGTGACGCCCACGACCGAGGCGCCGAAGACCGAGGCCCCGAAGCCGAAGACGGAGGTCAAGCCGGACGTCTCCCTCACCGCGTCGAAGACCACGTTCAAGCCCACGGTCCTCACCACCGACGGCGACTTCACCGCCGTCAAGGTCACCGTCGTCAACAACAGCGCCAAGGAGGTGTCGATCTCGACGCTGTTGTTCGAGGTCACCGACACCGACGGCGCCAAGCACAACGCCGAGCTGTTCGGCGCCGAGGACCAGATAGACCCCGTCACCCTGCGCCCCGGAGAGAAGGCGTCCGGCACGATCACCGTGAAGGGCGACGTCACCCCGGCCAAGGTGTACTTCAAGAACGGCCTTCTGGGCACCACGTACAGCGCGCCCGTCAGTTGACCCAGGACAAGGAGCCACCAAGCCCTGGGAGGACAACCGCTCACCCGCGCAGGTGCGGCAGCGTCGACTGGCGCGGCAGCTACGACGCCCGCTGATCCCACGCGGAGCCCCGCCCCGGCAGCAGACCGGACCGGCGGGGGCCCTCTCTGCATGTCCACGACCTACTTGCTGTCCTCGCCGCTGACCCAGTCGCCGGCCGCTTTCACGAACTCGTCCCGTGCCACGGTCAGGGCCGCCTTCCCCTCCTTGTGCTCCTTCGCCTTGTCGCTGTAGCGCTCCCGCACACAGCGCAGCTCGGCGGGCGGCAGCAGCGATACGCCCGTCTCCTCCCCGATGGCGGTGAGGAGCTTGGGCCTGTCAGGCTCCGGTCGACCCTCCGCGAACGCCTTGTCGTCCTCCGCGTACATCCGCTCGGCGCCTCCCAGCGCCTCCCGGACCCTCCCACCGTAGTTTCCGGTCTCCTCCTCCCTGCGCTCCTCGTCCGCGGCCTCGCGCCGCAGCCGTGCGGGCCGTCGCCGTTTCCGGACCGGTAAGGTGCTGCCCTCGCCGGACGGAGGTATGACCATGGACGAGCCCTTGGAACGATGGGCGGCCCGCCGCGAGAAGAGGCTGCGGCCGGTGGGAGAGAAGAAGGCTGTCACCCTCGGCGCCGGCCACCAGCGGGCCGCGCACGTCGACCCGGACGCCCCGCGGCTGATCCTCGAGTGGGACGGCTACGCCTGGCAGCCGGTGACCACCGTCGAGGACTACGCCGCCGCCCTGCGGCTGCTCAACCCGCCCCCTCCAGCCCCTCCATCGCAACCAGTACGTCCGGGCAGCCCGCTGGCCCCAGGTACAGGCCGCCACCGCAGAACCTGAACAGCAAGGCCCCCGCCTCCCGCAGCACCGGGAGGCGGGGAGCCGTGCGGGCCGGAAGGTTTCCGGTCCCCCGCGCGTGCGCGCGGAACGGGCGGCCTACGCGTCGCCGTAGCCGCCGTTCCAGCGAGCCGGGTCGGTGACTCCCGACGGCCAGCACGTGGCGCAGTTCGCCGGTGCGATCCGGACCTGCCGGGCCGGGCCCGGGTCGGCGAGCGCGGAGTCGCTCCAGCAGTTGCCGCAGCCGCCCGCCGGTGCGATCTGACCACCCCAGGCCGGGCCGAGTTCGGCGGTGACGGAGGTGTTGTCGATGCACGTGGGGCAGTTGCCCGCGAGGGCCGCGCCGGTGGTGGGCAGCGAGAGGCCCAGGGCGGCGACGGACAGGATCAGGGTGGCGGCGGCGCGCGTGAACTTCTTCATGCACGGGATGCTTCCAGGGCCGGCGGGGCGGAGGACAGGGCTCCGACCGCCTCGCCGTGGACTCAGCCAGGGTAGTTCGCGCGCCAGGGCTCGTAGTACGGGTTGTCCTCGCACTGGTCCATGATCTCGACCTTCTTCACCTTGTCCACCGGGCAGACCGCCACGATGAACGAGCGCGCGATGCCGCCCGGGAAGGCCACCTCCACCTGGGAGGCGTACTTGTGGGTGTCGCCGATGGTGTGGTTGACGTCCACCCCGCCCGGGGCGTCGATGTAGTAGTTCCAGCCGCTCTTCCAGGACTTGTACAGGTCGTGGTCGTAGGTCGTGGAGACGTACGGAGAGGCCTGGTTGGCCAGGACGTAGCTCTCGATGTCGTACTGGCCGTTCAGGGTGTCCTTGGGCAGGAAGCCCTCCTCGAAGACCACGGACGGCGGGCGGCCGTCCGATCGGTAGAGCTGCTTGCAGTTGATGCGCCAGGACGGGGAGGGCGTGATCCGCTCCACCTCGACGCGTTCGTCGGCGGCGGCGAAGAGGTGGTTCTGGACCCGGGGACACGAGTTCGCGGGGGCGGCCGCGCGCAGGGAGGCGGACGCGGCGGCGGGCGCGGAGGCCGAGGCGGAGGCCGGGGGCAGCAGGGCGGCGGCGAGGGCGGTCGCGAGCACGGCGGCGCGCCGCCGCAGGACGGAAGTGATCATGCGCCCACCCTCGCGTCCCGGCGCCGCCCGCGGAGGCATCCTCACCCGATGGTGAGCGTGTCGCCGCGAGCCCGACTGCCTTGAGATCGCGGCGAGTTGAAGGAGGAACGATCCTTCGGCGGAGGCCGCTCCGGCGCCCCCGCGGACCGGCCTGCCGGCCACGGGACACCTGTTCGCCGTACGCGCGGCGCCGGTCCGCGTATGCTGCGGCGGATCAGTGCGGGACGGCCATGGGGGGCACATGTTTCAGCGGAGCGGGCACCGGGGCCGCAGCGTTCTCGTGACGGCGGCGATGGCGGGGGCCCTCGTCCTGGCGGTCGCCGGCTGTGAGGGCGCGGACGCGTCGAAGAGTGCCGACAAGCCCGGTCCGGCACCGTCGCCGAGCGCGTCCGCCGGGCCGCCCGCGATGCCCGCGCTCGTCGGCACGAAGTCCGCCGAGGCCGAGTCCCTCGTCAAACCGCTCGTCACCAAGCCGGTCGAGGTCCGCAGCGCCTACGTCGACGTCCCGCTGGCTGCCGACCACGCGCAGTGGGCGGTCTGCTTCCAGACCCCGGCGGCCGGGAGCCCGCTGCCGCCCGCCACCGCCGTCGAGATCTCGCTCGTCGCCCCCGGCACCCCGTGCCCGGAGCAGGCCGGTGCCGCCCTGCGCCCCGCCAAGACCCCGGCCCCCGCCCCGACCCCCGCCCCGACTCCGGGCAAGACGAAGCCGGCACCGGCGTCCTCCCCGACCCCGGCCCCCGGCCCCAAGGACGTCAGCTACAAGAACTGCGCCGAGGCCAAGGCCGCCGGCGCCGCCCCCATCCGGCGCGGCCAGCCCGGCTACGGCAAGCACCTCGACCGCGACAACGACGGCATCGCCTGCGACAAATAGCCGGGCCGGAAGGCAGCGGCGGTATTCGGCCGTATGCCGTGACAGGCCTCGTCCGTGGCGGCGGCGGCCTGCAGAATCGAGCCCGTCGGTACAGCGCTGAGGACGGGGCCATGGCAGCAGAGACAACACGGGCGGGCAACCGCTCCGGTACGCGAACGCCCGTCCTCGCGGGTACCCCGCTGCTCGGCTCGCTCGCCGACCTGAAGTCGGACTCGCTCGGTACGTACCTGCGGGCGATGCGCGAGCACGGCGACGTCGTCCGGATCACCGCCGGCCCGCCCGGGCTGCGCGCCGAGCTGCACTGCGTGTTCTCGGCGGAGGGCGTCCAGCAGGTCCTGGCCACGCAGGCGGCCAACTTCCGCAAGGACAACGCCGTCTACCAGGAGGTCCGCGACTCCTTCGGCAACGGTCTGCTGACCAGCCAGGACGAGGACTACCTGCGCCAGCGGCGGCTGGTCCAGCCGCTGTTCACCAAGCGCCGGGTGGACGGGTACGCCCGCGCCGTCGCGGACGAGACCGCCTCGACCCTGGCCGCCTGGGAGAAGGCCGCGGACGCGACCGTCGACGTCGCGGACGAGATGATGGTCCTCGCGCTGCGCGCGGTCTCCCGGATCCTCTTCGGCACCGATGTGGACGCCACCGCCGATGTCGTGCACCGATGCTTTCCGGTCATCACCGAATACGCGCTGCGCCGCGGCTACTCCCCCCTCAACGTCCCCCGCAGCTGGCCCACGCCGGACAACAAGCGGGCGGCCGCCGCCCTGGACGAGCTGTACGGCGTCTGCGACGCGATCATCGCCGAGCGCCGGGGCGGCGCCGCCGGCGAGGGCGAGGGCAAGGACCTGCTGTCGCTGCTCGCCGCCGCCACGAGCGCGGGCGACGGGGAGTTCGACGCCACCGAACTGCGCGAGCAGGTCCTGATCTTCCTGCTCGCCGGGCACGAGACCACTGCCACCTCGCTGGCCTTCTCCCTGCACCTGCTCGGCCGCCACCCCGGGATCCAGAGCCGGGCCCGTGCCGAGATCGCCGCCGTCCTGGGCGACCGTACGCCCGGGGCCGCCGACCTCGACCGCCTCCCGTACCTCACACAGGTGCTCAAGGAGGCCATGCGGCTCTACCCGGCGGCCCCCACCATCGGCCGGAGCTCGGTCGCCGCGGCCGAGGTCGACGGGCACACGATCCCGGCGGGCGCCGACGTGATCCTGGCGCCGTGGGTGACCCACCGCCACCCCCGCTACTGGCCGGACCCCGAGCGCTTCGACCCCGACCGGTTCACCCCGGAGGCGGAGGCTGCCCGGCCGCGCTACGCCTGGTTCCCCTTCGGCGGGGGGCCGCGCGCCTGCATCGGGCAGCACTTCTCGATGCTGGAGTCGGTGATCGCGCTGTCGATGATCCTGCGGGCCTACGAGTTCGAGGCGGTGGACACCGAGGTCCCCGTCAGCGCCGGGATCACCCTGCAGACCCAGGGTCCGGCGCGCTGCCGGGTCCGGCGCGTGGACGCGTGACGCGCCGGCGCTAGCGGAGCCGGGGCGGCTGACGGCCCACCCGCCCTGGGGCCGCTCCGCCCCCTGCGGCGGCTCAGACCGGTTTCGGGGTGTGGTTGCCCTGCAGCCGGGCGAGGTCCGAGGGCCGTACCTGGATGACGAAGAGCGCGGTCAGCGCCGCGATCAGGGTGAAGGCGGCCGCCGCCACGAAGGCGGCGCTCACGCCCGAGGTGAGGACCTGGTCGCTCCACGGCTTCGGGAACTGCTTGGTGCGGGCGAAGAAGGCCTTCTGTTCCGGGGTCGCCGTGCCCAGGAAGGCGCCCGCCTGGTCCTTGGCCTCGTTGCGGCTGGCCGTGCCGAAGACAGTGACCAGGATGGACAGTCCGAGCGAACCGCCCACCTGCTGCGTGGCGTTCAGCAGTCCGGAGGCCGCGCCCGACTCCCGGTCGGTGACGTTCGAGAGGGCCATCAGGGTCAGGGACACGAACTGCATGCCCATGCCGGCGCTGAACAGCAGGATCGGGCCCAGGATGCTGCCCAGGTACGTCGAGTGGATGTCGGTCTGCGTGAGCCAGGCCAGTCCGGCGGCCGACAGGAGGGAGCCCGTCACCATGAACGGCTTCGGCCCGAACTTCGGCAGCAGCTGGGAGGTGATCCCCGCCGTGACCGCGACCATCGCGCTGACCGGCAGGAAGGCGAGTCCGGCCCGCAGCGGGCTGAAGCCCAGCACGTTCTGCACGAAGAGGGTCAGGAAGAAGAACATGCCGAAGATCGCGCAGGCGAAGAAGAGCATGATCGCGTACGTTCCGGCCCGGTTGCGGTCGGCGAACATGTGCAGCGGGGTGATCGGCTGTGGCGAGCGCCGCTCGTTGATGACGAAGAGGGTCAGCAGGACCACGGCCGCCCCGAAGGAGGCGAGCGTCAGTGCGTCCCGCCAGCCGTCCTGGGACGCGCGGATGAATCCGTAGACCAGCGCGACCATGCCGGCGGTGGAGAGCAGGGCTCCCGCGAAGTCGAAGTGTCCGGCGTGGCGTTCGGACTCGCGGATCACCTTCGGGGTGGCCACGGCGATCAGCAGGGCGATGGGGACGTTGACGAAGAGCACCCAGCGCCAGTCCAGCCACTCCACGAGCACGCCGCCGGCCAGCAGTCCGATCGCGCCGCCGCCCGCCGATACGCCGGCGAAGACGCCGAACGCCCGGTTGCGTTCCGGTCCTTCGCGGAAGGTCGTGGTGATCAGCGCGAGCGCGGTCGGCGAGGCGATGGCGCCACCGACACCCTGGAGGGCGCGGGCCGCCATCAGCTGGCCCGCGTTCTGGGCGAATCCGCCCAGCAGCGAGGCGAGGCCGAAGAGCAGTACGCCGAAGATGAAGACGCGCCGCCGGCCGAGGATGTCGCCGATGCGGCCGCCGAGGAGCAGCAGGCCGCCGAAGGTGAGGGTGTAGGCGTTGACCACCCAGGACAGGCTCTCGGTGGAGAAGTCGAGGGCGGTCTGGATGTGCGGCAGCGCGATGTTCACGATGGTGATGTCGAGAACGACCATGAGCTGGCACGACGCGATCACGAGCAGAGCGAGTCCGTGACCACCGCCGTTGCCTCGGACCTTGCCGTCGGTCCCGGTACTGGTATTGCTCGGCGAAGCGTTCGGGTCCACTTTTTCGACGCTAAACCTGTCCCCCGGGGGTCACCACTCGAACGGCCTAGGCGATGCGACATATGCTATGTGGTATTTCACATGCCACACTGACTCCATGGATCGCATGGATGACTTCCTCAGGCTCTCCGCGAGCACCGCCCGGTTCACCTACGGCGCCCCGCGCGCCTTCGCCTTCGGCGACGAAGGCCGGCTCCTCTGGTTCCTCCGCTCCACCGGCCCCACCGACTCCCTCGACTCCCTCTGGGTCCTGGACACCGCCACCGGCAGCGAGACCCGGCTCGCCGACCCCCGCGAACTGTCCCCCGGGCCCGCGCCCCTCCCCGTCGCCGAGCGCCGGCTGCGCGAGCGCACCCGGCTGGTGGCCGCCGGGATCGGCTCGTACGCACTGTCCGGCGACGGCCGGCGCGCGGTGTTCGCGCTCCACGGGCGGCTCTACGAGGTCACCCGCGACGCGGAAGCCGGGCAGCCCGCGCAGCCCAAGGAGGTCCCCACCGCCGGGCCCGTCTTCGACCCCCGCCCCAACGCCGACGGCTCTCGCGTCGCGTACGTCGCCGACGACGCCCTGCACACCGCCCCCGGCGGCCGGATCAGCCCCGCCGACGGGGCCCGCTGGGGCATCTCCGAATTCGCCGCCGCCGAGGAGCTCGGCCGCGACCGGGGCCACTGGTGGTCCCCCGACGGGCGGAGCCTGCTCGCCGCCCGGGTCGACGAATCCGCCCTCCAGCGGCGCTGGTTCGCCGACCCGGCGCACCCGGAACTGCCCGCCGAGGACTTCGCCTACCCCGAGGCCGGCGGCCCAAACGCGGACGTACAGCTGTGGGTGTTCGGGCCCGACGGGGACCCGGCCGTCCGCCTCGACTGGGACGCGCAGACCTACCCGTACGTCTCCGACGCGAGCTGGGAATCAGACTCCGAGATCCTGCTCACCGTGCAGGACCGGCTCCAGCGCAACGTCCTCCTGCTGAGCGCCGATCCGGCCGGCGGGCACACCCGGGAACTGTCGCGCACCACGCACCCGCAGTGGGTGGACCCGATGCTCCCCGGCACCCCGGCGCGCCTCGCCGACGGGCGGATGCTCACCTGCGCCGACACCCCCGGCGGCGCCGCCCGCGCGCTCGCGCTGGACGGCGTACTCCTCACCGGGGACGGGATCCAGGTCCGCAAGGTGGCCGGCGTCCACGGCAACCGGCTGCTGATCGAGGCCGGCCGGCGGGACCCCTCCGAGCAGCAGGTGCTGTTCCTGGATCCGGACACGGGCGAGCTGAGCCCGCTCGCGGACGGGCCCGGAGTGCACTGCGTGCAGGCGTCCGCCGGCGCGCTGCTGCTGACCTCCGCCGACGCGGAGGGGATCCGGCGCGTCCTGCGGACCGCCGACGGGCGGGAGTTCGTCCCCGGCGACCTGTCGCAGCCGCTGCCGTACCGGGTGGTACCGGCCCTGGAGCGGGTCACCGAGCACGGGATCCCCACCGCCCTCGTGCTGCCGCGCGGGCACGTCCCCGGCACGCGGCTGCCCGTACTGCTGGACAGTTACGGCGGCCCCGGCATGCAGGACGTCAGCGCCGAGCCGCGCCGCTGGCAGCACCGCCAGTGGTGGGCCGACCAGGGCTTCGCCGTGATCACCATCGACAACCGCGGCACCTCCTACGTCTCGCCGAAGTTCACGCACGCCATGTACCGGGGCTTCTCCGACGTCACCCTCGACGACCAGGTCGCCGCCCTGCACGCGCTCGGGGAACGCCACGGCGACCTCGACCTGACCCGGGTCGCCATCCGCGGCTGGTCCTACGGCGGCTACCTCTCCGCGCTCGCGGTGCTGCGCCGCCCGGACGTCTTCCACGCGGCCGCCGCCGGGGCCGCGCCGACCGACTTCCGCCACTACGACACGGCGTACACCGAGCGCTACCTGGGTCTGCCGCAGGAGCACCCGGAGGTCTACGAGCGCGACTGCCTGATCCCCGACGCGGCGGGGCTGTCGCGGCCGCTGCTGCTGGTCACGGGCCTGGCCGACGACAACGTCCACGCGTCGCACACCCTGCGGCTGTCGCAGGCCCTTTACGACGCGGGCCGCCCCCACCAGCTGCTCGCGCTGCCGGGCGTCACCCACATGACCCCCGGCGGGGTGCGGGAGAAGGTCATGGCCCTGGAACTGGAGTTCTTCCGCAAGGAGCTGGGCCTGGCCTGAGGCCCGCGGACGCCGGGAGGGCCCCGGAGCCGATGGTCATCGGCTCCGGGGCCCTCCCTTTCCCTGGGTACCCCGTCAGTCCCCCGGGCTCCTGCGCCTACACCAGATGACAGGCCACCTCGCGGGAGGCGACGATCCGCAGCAGCGGACGCTCGGTGCGGCAAATCTCCTGCGCCATGGGGCACCTGGGGTGGAAGGTGCAGCCCGGAGGCGGAGCGGCCGGGCTCGGCGGGTCGCCGAGCAGCACGATCCGCTCGCGCCGCCGCTCCGCCGCCGGGTCGGGCAGCGGTACGGCGGACAGCAGCGCCCGCGTGTACGGGTGCTGGGGGTTCTCGTAGAGCGACTTCTTGTCGCCGATCTCCACGATCCGGCCGAGGTACATGACGGCGACCCGGTCGCTGACCCGTTTGACGACGGAGAGGTCGTGCGCGATGAACACGTAGGCCAGGCCCAGTTCGGCGCGCAGCCGCTCCATCAGGTTCACGATCTGCGCCTGGACGGAGACGTCGAGCGCGGAGACCGGCTCGTCGGCGATGATCAGGCGCGGACTGGTGGCGAGCGACCGGGCGATGCCGATGCGCTGCGCCTGGCCGCCGGAGAACTCGTGCGGGTAGCGGTCTATGTGCTCGGGGATCAGTCCGACGAGCTCCATCAGCTCGGCGGCCCGGCGGCGGGCGTCCGCCGCGCTCGAACCCTGTACCAACAGCGGGTCTGAGATGATCCGGGCCACCGTCTGGCGGGGGTTGAGGGAGGAGTGCGGGTCCTGGAAGACCATCTGCACGTGCCGGCGCAGCGGGCGCAGGGCTCCCTGGGAGAGCCGGGTGATGTCCTTCCCGTCGAACTCGACGCTGCCGGAAGTCGGTTCCAGCAGCCGGACCAGCATCCGGCCGGTGGTCGACTTTCCGCAGCCCGACTCCCCTACGAGGCCCAGGGTCTGGCCGGCCGACAGCTCGAAGGAGACCCCGTCGACGGCGCGCACGGGTGCCCCCCGGCGCCCGGACACGCTCCGCTTGCCGGGGAAGGCCATGGTGAGGTCGCGCACGCGCAGCAGCGGACGGGTGTCCGCGGTGCGGGCGGCCGGGACCGGCGCGGGCGCCGGAGCGGCGTTCTTCGCCGTGGTCATCGGGACACCTCCCGGACGGCGCCCGCGAAGTGGCAGGCCGCCTCGCGGGCGGTGTCTCCGTACGGCGCGAGCTCGGGCCGCACGCTCGCACAGCGTTCGCGCTCCTCGTCGGCGGCCGCGGCGGCCACCGCGCACCGGGGGGCGAAGGCGCACCCCGGGGCCGGGGCCAGCAGCGACGGCGGGGAGCCGGGGATGGCGCGCAGCGGTTCCTCGTCGCTGTCGTCCAGCCGGGGCAGCGATTCGAGCAGCCCCCGGGTGTACGGATGCGCCGGGTCAGCGAACAGATCGTCCACCGGGGCCTGTTCGGCGGCCCGGCCGCCGTACATGACCAGGACCTCGTGGGCGACCCTGGCCACCACGCCCAGGTCGTGGGTGATCATGACGACGCCGAGGCCGCGCTCCTGCTGGAGCCGGGCGATCAGCTCCAGGATCTGCGCTTGCACGGTGACGTCGAGGGCGGTGGTCGGCTCGTCGGCGATGAGCAGTTCGGGCTCGCAGGCCAGCGCCATGGCGATCATCGCCCGCTGGCGCATGCCGCCGGAGAACTGGTGCGGGTACTCCCCCGCCCGGCGGGCGGGCTCGGGGATGCCGACCTCGCCGAGCATGTCGACGGCGCGCCTCTTCGCGGCGGCCCGCCCGGCCTTGAAGTGGACCCGGAAGTGCTCGGCGATCTGCTCGCCGATCGTGTAGTAGGGGTGCAGGCTGGACAGCGGGTCCTGGAAGATCATGGCCATCTTGCGGCCGCGCAGCTTGGACAGCTGCCTTTCGGACAGGGTGGTCAGCTCCTGCCCGGCCAGCGCGATGGACCCGCCGATCTCGGCGCCCCGGTGCAGGCCCATGACGGCGAGCGAGGTGACGGACTTGCCCGACCCCGACTCGCCGACGATGCCGAGGGTGCGGCCGGCCTCGACGGTGAAGCCGAGGGAGTCGACGGCTCGTACGGAGCCCCGCGGTGTGGTGAAGGTGACGCGCAGGTCCCGCACTTCGAGGAGCGGAGCCCCGGGGACCGGCGCCCCTGGGGGCGGCTGGGGAGCAGGGGTCATCAGTACCTCACCCTCGGGTCGATGACGGCGTACAGGAGGTCGACGGCGAGGTTCGCGACGACGATGAAGAAGGCGGCCAGCAGCGTGACCCCGAGGACGACGGGCTGGTCGGAGTTGACGAGCGCCCCGTAGAACAGCCGCCCGATGCCCGGGAGTCCGAAGATGGACTCGGTGATGACGGCTCCGGCGAGCAGGCCTCCGAGGTCGATGCCGAAGATGGTGAGGATCGGGGTCATGCCGGAGCGCAGCCCGTGCTTGACGACGACCGTGCGCTCGGGCATGCCCTTGGCGCGGGCGGTGCGGATGTACGGCTCGGCCATCGCCTCGATCATCGAACCGCGGCTCTGGCGGGCGTACATGGCGGCGTAGAGCAGGGCGAGCGCGGTCCAGGGGAGCAGCAGATTGCTCGCCCAGGCGAGCGGGTCGTCGGTGAAGGCCTGGTAGGTGGGGTAGGGCAGGAGCCCGGCGACGCGGATGACCCCGTAGATGAGCATCACGGAGGTGAAGTAGACGGGCAGGGAGGCGGCGGCGACCGCGCCGACCATGAGCGCCTTGTCGGTGGCGGAGTCCTTGCGCAGGGCCGCGGTGACGCCCGCGCCGAGGCCGAGGACCAGCCAGAGGGCGGCGGCGCCGACGGCCAGGGACGCGGAGACCGGGAGGCGGTCCATCAGGAGGTCCCACACGGGCAGGGAGTTCTCGTACGAGTAGCCCAGGCAGGGGAAGTCGCACCGGACGGCGTACTGGCCGGTGCCGAGGGTGCGCCCGGTGAAGATGCCGGTGAGGAAGTCGCCGAACTGCCGCCACAGCGGCCGGTCGAGGCCGAGGTATGCGCGTACGTCGGCGAGCCGCTCGGTGCTGCAGGTCTTTCCGCAGGCGGCCGCGGCCGGGTCGGAGGGGAGCACGTAGAAGATGAGGAAGGTGACGGCGGCGATGGCGAGGAGGACGCCCGCGAGGGCGAACAGCCGGCGCACGAGGTAGAGGATCACGTCTGGCCGCCCCTCGGGTCGAGGATGTCGCGCAGGGCGTCGCCGAGCAGGGTGAAGGCGAGGACCGCGAGGAAGAGGAAGAGGCTCGGGATGACGAAGTACATGGGGTCGGTCTCGTAGTAGGCCACGGACTCGGCGATCATCTGGCCCCAGGACGGGGTGGGCGGGCGGACGCCGACGCCGAGGTAGCTGAGGGCGGCCTCGGTGCTGATCATGCCCGGGATGAGCAGGGTGGTGTAGGCGATGACCGGGCCGGAGACGCCCGGCAGGACCTCGCGGGTCAGGATCCGCCAGGCACTCGCTCCGCCGACGCGCGCGGCGTCCACGTACTCGCGGTGCTTGAGGGAGAAGGTCTGGCCGCGCACGACGCGGGCGACGCCGGGCCAGCCGAAGACGCCGATGACGGCGGTCATCAGGACGATGCGGTTGACGTCCTTGGCCACCGACAGCATCGCGATCATGAAGATGAGGCTGGGGAAGGACATGGTCAGGTCCATCAGGCGGGACAGGACGGCGTCGGTGCGGCCGCCGAAGTAGCCGGCGGCGATCCCGGCCGCGGTGCCGGTCACCACGACGATGGCGGTGGCGGCGAAGGCGATGAGGAGCGATACCTGGGCGCCGTGGACGACGCGGGCGAACAGGTCGCGGCCGGTGACGGGTTCGACGCCGAGCCAGTGCTCGGGGCTGATCCCGCCGAGGGAGCCGAGGGGCTGGCCCCCGAGGTAGGGGTCGATGGCGGACTTGTCGAACTCCTCCGGGGACCAGCCGCCGAGCGCGCCCAGCCAGGGGGCGGTGGCGGCCATCAGGACGAAGAGCAGGACGACGCAGAGGCTGACGCGGACGGCGGGGCGGCGGCGGAGTTCCCGCCGGGCGAGCTGCCAGGGGCTGCTGCCCGGGGGGACGGACCCGGCCGGTGCGCCGTCCGGGGCTGCCGGACGGGCGGCGCCCGGTCCGGCAGCGCCCGGTGCGGTGGTGGTCATGGTGTCAGGGGCTCCGGCGTCCTCAGCCCTGGCTCTTCGACGGGTCCTTGAGGCCGATGGTGGCGTAGTCGAGCTGGCCGACCCAGACGGGGTGGCCGTAGGCGCCCGCGATGTTGGCGCCGACGAGCAGCGGCTTGCGCTCCAGCAGGAGGGGGATGGCCGGGGACTTCTTCATGATCTCGGCGTCGAGGTCGATCCAGGCCTGGTTGGCCTGCTTGGCGTCGGCCATGGCGTTGATCTCGTCGATCCGCTTCATCGTGGCGTCGTCGCGGAACTGGGCGTTGTTGCCCTGGTTGCCCTTGTCCTTGATGGTGCGTCCGTCGAAGACGAAGGGGATCCAGGTGGAGCCGGAGGGGTAGTCGGGGCACCAGCCGGCGAGCGACATGTCCGGGGTGGTGGAGAGGTCGCCGATGACGTCGTAGTAGGCGCCCGGGTCGACGGTGTCGATGACGACCTCGACGCCGGCACGGGCCAGGCCCTGCTGGAGGGCCTCCGCCTTGCCCTTGTCGCCGGTGGAGACGGCGAGCGAGACCTTCAGGGTCTCCTTGCCGGCGGCCTTGAGGAGCTCCTTGGCCTTGGCGGGGTCCCCGGAGGGGGCGATCTTGAGGGTGTCGGCCTGCTTGCCGCCGGACATGGCCGGGGGCAGGTAGGCGGTGGCGATCTCGTTGAGGGCCGGGCCGCCGCCCGCGGTGACCACGGCCTCCTTGTCCACGGCGTACTGCATGGCCTCGCGGACCTTGGGGTCGTTGAAGGGGGCGCGGGAGTTGTTGAGGTGGAGCATCTCGGTACAGCCCTGGGACTCGGCCAGCAGCCGCGACTTGACCTCCGGCTTGGGCAGCACCTTGGGGGCGCTCTCGGGCCGCATGTCGGACCACTGGACGGCGGAGGCGTCGGCGCCCTCGCCGGCGATGATCCGGTCGTCGATCTGGCCGCCCTTGAGGCCCATGACGACCACGAACTTGTCCGGGTAGGCCTTGCGGACGGTGTCCGTCTTGGCGTCCCAGTGCTCGTTGCGGACCAGGACGAGCTTCTTGTCCCGGTCGTACGACTCGATCTTGTACGGGCCGGAGGAGAACGGGCGGGCGTCGTACTGGGTGCCCTTCTCCTGGGCCTCGGGGACCGGCGCGAAGGTGGGCAGGGTCGTGGTCGCGGAGAACTCGGCGACGGGCCGCTTCAGTTCGAAGACGATCGTGCGGTCGTCGGGGGTCTTGACGGAGTCGAGGTGCTTGCCCTGGAGCGGGCCCTTGTAGCCCTCGCCGCCGGCCAGGTACTGGGCCGCGTAGTCGGGGCCGCCGGTGAGGTCGGGGGCGAAGGACCGCTCGACGTTGTACTTGACGTCCTGCGCCTTGATGGGCGAGCCGTCCTCGTACTTCACGCCCTCCTTGAGGGTGAAGGTCCAGGTGCGGCCGCCGTTGGAGGGGGTGCCGAGGTCGGTGGCGAGGTCGGGGACGAGCTCGCTGCCGGCCTTGCCGGGCTCGGCCTTGAAGGTGACGAGAGTGCGGTAGAGGAGGCGGGTGCCGAGGTCCATCGTCGGCATGACCCAGTTGCGGGCGGGGTCGAGGTGGGCGAAGTCCTGGTTGGACAGGACGGTGATCGTGCCGCCCTTCACGGGGGTCCCGCCGAGGACCTTCCCGTCGTTGGCGGAGGCGGGGTTGGAGGCGCCGCCCCCGGCGGAGCCCTTCTTGGGGTCGGAGCAGCCCGAGGCGCCGAGTGCGAGTGCGGCCACCAGGGTGGCGGCGAGGGCGAGTTGGGTGCGCTTGGTCATGGGTCACTCCAGTGAAGGGCCGCGCTCTATGATGTGACCGGTAACATAGTAATGTGAAATTGTACTGACAAGGGGTTGGAGCCGCTGTTATCCAGCCGTGTCCAAACCCGGCTGGTCATCGGGGCGTTGGGCCGCCCTTCCCCCCGCCCTGTGCGACGAGTTCCTGGCGCGCGGCGAGGCCGAGGCGCTCGCACACGCCGAGTCGGGCTGTGCGGGCCGTCCGCGTCGGGCAGGGACGCCCGCGCGCGGGACCTGGCGCGGCGCGGCTACACCCGGCTGTCCCTCGACGAGGACCTCCGGGACCGGCTCGGGCGCGAACCTCCGAGCTCGACCCGGAGGCGTACGACCGGCTGCGGGCCGACGTGGAGCGGGAGTTGCGGTGTGAGCTCGGGGAGCTGCTGAAGGACCGGGAGCCCGTGGTCGTCGACCACGGCTTCCTGGACCCGGCCGCGCGGGAGCGCTACCGGGCCCTGTTCGAGAACCACGGCTTTCGTGGGAAGCAGGTCCACGTCGAGGCGGAACCGGCCCCTCGGCCCTGACCGGGCCCGGCGGCGGCCCCGGCCTAGAGACCCGAGCCCAGGCCGCCCGGGATGCGGCCGACCGGTTCGTCGCGGCCCTGGGCCCACAGGGAGCGGACGTGGCCGAGGTGGCGGGTCATGCAGGCTTCGGCCGCCTCGGAGTCGCCGGTGAGCATCAGGTCGAGGAGCTCGACGTGCTCCTCGGCGGAGGAGACCAGCTTTCCGGCCTCGTCCAGGCCGGTCAGCCCGTAGAGCCGGGAGCGCTTGCGCAGGTCGCCGACGGTTTCGACCAGCCGGTCGTTGCCCGAGAGTGCCAGCAGGGTCAGGTGGAAGCGGCGGTCGGCCTCCAGGTACCCGATGAGGTTGTGCTCGCGGGCGCTGGTGACGATCTCCTCTGCGATGGGCCGCAGTGCCTCCAGCTGCTCCGCGGTCGCGATCTTGGTGATCCGGCCGATGGTCGGGACCTCGATCATCGTGCGCAGTTCGGTGTACTGGTCCAGGTCGCGCTCGCTGACCTCGGTGATCCGGAAGCCCTTGTTGCGGACGGGCTCGACCAGGCCCTCGCGCGCCAGGTCGAGCATGGCCTCGCGGACCGGGGTGGCCGAGACGCCGAGCTCGGCCGCGAGGCCGGGGGCGGAGTAGACGCTCCCGGGGCGCAGCTCACCCGCTATCAGGGCTGCCCGCAGGGCGTGGCCGACCTGGTCGCGGAGCCGTTCCTGAGCCTTGATGAGACTGTGCTGCTTCAGGTCACCCATTGCATTTCCTCCGAGACCGCTCACACCACCGGCGTGCGGAGGAACAGCGTACAATGTCACGTTGTGCTGTTCTCCCCGGCGGCCTCGAACAATGCGACCGCCACAGCCAGATCTTCCCAGGCCATGCCCACACTCTTGAAGAGCTGTGGACAACTCGCCGCCCCCGCAGCCGGCATCCGGCCCGCGACCAGGTCGGCCAGGGTGCCGCTGATATGACCGGCGCCGATGGCCCCCTCCGCCTCCGGCACCAGCAGGTCCCCCGCCTCGCGCAGTGCCGCCGCACGCGATTCCACGTACACCGCCGCACGCCGGACCAGGGCCGTGTCGACCTCGCGGGCGTCAGGCTCGTGCGAGCCGACCGCGACCACGGTCGCGCCCGGTGCGATCAGGCGCCCGTCGAAGAGCGGTTCGCGGGAGGTGGTGCAGCAGATCACCAGGTCGGCGTCGGCCACCTCCGCCGCCACGCCCGGCCGGGCCGCGACCCCCAGCCCCCGCGCGTGCGCCGCCAGCTTCCGCGCACCGGCGGCGCTGTTCGAACTACCCGTGCGGGCCACGACCACCACCTCGGCGAGCTGCCGCATCGCCAGCACCGCTTCGAGGTGCCCGTACGCCTGCGGCCCCGACCCGAAGACCAGCAGCCGCGGCGGGCGCCCGGCCGGGACCAGGTGGCGCAGCGCGAGCGCCGAGACCGCCGGGGTGCGCAGGGTGGTCAGCGCCGCCCCGTCGAGCAGGGCCAGCGGGCGCAGGGTGGGCCCGTCCAGGAGGAGGTAGGACCCGGTGATCCGGGGCAGGCCGAGCGCCGGGTTCCCCGGCGCCACCCCGGCGATCTTCACGCCCGCGTAGGCCCCGGTGGCTGCCGGCATCAGCAGCAGTTCCCCGCCCCCCGGGACGGGCAGGGCGCTGCGCGGCGGGCAGGTCTCCGGGTCCAGCCCGGCCAGCAGGACGCCGGCCAGCGCGTCCGCGGCGGCGGCCGGGGTGAGCAGGCCGGCCATGTCGGCGGCCGACAGCTGGGGGATCACAGCAGGAATCCGGTGCCGAGCGGGTCGTACGGGTCGACGGTGAACAGGTGTTCGCCCGTGCGGTAGGCCGTGCCGGTGACCTCCGTGACCAGGCCGTCCGCCACGCGCGCGGCGACGTGGCCCGTGAAGACCGTGCCCACGACAGACTCGTGCAGCAGGTCTTCGCCCTCCCCCAGCCGCCCGTCCTCGGCCAGCAGCGCGAGCCGCGTCGAGGTGCCGGAGCCACAGGGCGAGCGGTCGATCTGCCCGTCGGCGAAGACCGTGACGTTGCGCTGGTGCGGCCCGAAGGGGGTGTCGGGCAGTTCCTCGTACAGGATCACCCCGTAGACCCCGGAGAGCAGCGGCCCGCCCGGGTGCCAGGTCCCGGGGTGGGTGGCGAGCGCCGACCGGATCTCCTGCCCGGCCCGCACGAGCGAGGGCAGCTCGGCCGGGGTCACCTCCAGGCCGAGGTCCCGCGCCGCGACGGAGGCGTAACAGGCCCCGGCGTGCGCGATGTCGACCTCGGCCATGCCCAGGGTGGTGGCGACGGGCACCTTGCGGGCGCTGGTGCGCGCCGGGACGTTGCGGAAGGTGACCCCGGTGGTGCGGCCGGCCGCACGGTGCACGGTCGCGCAGACCCGCCCCGAGGGCACGTCGATCCGTACCTGGACCTCCCCGTCGTCGGGGGCGGCGACCCGGCCGGTGTCCACGGCCCAGGCGCCGAGCGCCATGGTGCCGTGGCCGCAGGCGGTGGAGTAGCCGTCCTTGTGCCAGAACAGCACCCCGAAGTGGGCCCCGTCGTCGTCGGGCGGCACCACGAAGCCCCCGTACATCCCCGCGTGCCCGCGCGGCTCCTGCACGAGGAGCCGTCGTACGTCGTCCAGGGCGCCCCGCCTCGGCGCCGTGCCGGATCCGCCCGGTCCGATGGCGGTGGCGCACCGCTCGGCGACCGTGTCGCCGGGCACGGGCGCCACGCCCCCCGCGCGGGTGTCGACGATGCGGAACGGCTCCCCGGCGGCGTGGTAGTCCTCCGTCCGAACAGTGGTCACAGAAGGAATCCTCCCGGGAAGGGGTCGGACGGGTCGAGGAAGTACTGGGCGGTGCCGGTGATCCAGGCGCGCCCGGTGATGGTGGGCACGACGGCCGGGAACCCGCCCACGGTGGTCTCCCCGATGAGGCGGCCGGTGAACTCGGTGCCGATGAAGGACTCGTTGGTGAAGTCCGTGTCCAGCGCCAGCTGCCCCCGCGCGTGCAGTTGCGCCATGCGCGCGCTGGTCCCCGTACCGCAGGGCGAGCGGTCGAACCAGCCGGGGTGGATGGCCATCGCGTGCCGGGAGCGGCGGGCGTCGGAGCCGGGGGCCGCGAGGTAGACGTGCTTGACCCCGGCGATGGAGGGGTTCTCGGGGTGGACGGGCCGGCTGTCGCCGGCGTTGACCGCGTCCATGACGGCCAGCCCGGCGGCGAGCAGCTCGTCGCCGTGCTCCCGGTCGAAGGGCAGGCCGAGCGCGTCGAGTTCGACGAAGGCGTAGAAGTTCCCACCGTAGGCGAGGTCGTAGGTGACCGTGCCGTATCCGGGGACTTCGGCCTTGAGGTCGAGTCCGACGCTGAAGGAGGGGACGTTGGTGAAGGTGACGGCGGTGGCCGCCCCGTCCTCGACGCGGACGTCCACGCTCACCAGCCCGGCGGGGGTGTCGAGCCGGACGGTGGTGACCGGCTCGACGACGGGCACCATGCCGGTCTCGACCAGGACGGTGGCTACCCCGATGGTGCCGTGCCCGCACATGGGGAGCAGGCCCGACACCTCGATGTAGAGGACGCCGAAATCGGCGTCGGGACGGGTCGGGGGCTGCAGGATCGCGCCGCTCATCGCGGAGTGGCCGCGCGGCTCGTACATGAGCAGGGTCCGGATGTGGTCCAGGTGCTCGATGAAGTGGAGCCGCTTGTCGGCCATGGTGGCGCCGGGGATCACCCCGACTCCCCCGGTGATCACCCGGGTGGGCATGCCCTCGGTGTGCGAGTCCACCGCGTGGTAGATGTGGCGTGTGCGCATGGAGACCCCTGACTGGCTTTTCGCCGTGGTTAGTTGAGGCCCTCGGCGAGGGCCTTCTCGGTGGCGGCGCGGACGGCGGCCTCTACCTCGCCGGTCAGCGGGAAGCGGGGCGGGCGGGTGGCGCCGCCGGGGCGGCCGGCCAGGTCCATGGAGAGCTTGATGGCCTGCACGAACTCGGTCTTGGAGTCCCAGCGCAGCAGCGAGTGGAGGGCCTTGTAGAGCGGCAGGGCGGTGTCGAGGTCTCCGGCGACGGCGGCCCGGTAGAGGGTGGCGCAGGACTGCGGGAGGGCGTTGGGGTAGCCGGCGATCCAGCCGACGGCGCCGGCCAGGGCCAGTTCGAGCAGGACGTCGTCGGCACCGATCAGCAGGTCCAGACCCGGGGCGAGTTCGGCGATCTCGTAGGCGCGCCGCACGTCCCCGCTGAACTCCTTGACGGCGACGATGGAGCCGTCCTGGTGCAGCCGGGCGAGCAGGGACGGGACGAGGTCCACCTTGGTGTCGATGGGGTTGTTGTACGCGACGACGGGCAGCCCGGCGCGGGCGACCTCGGCGTAGTGGGCGCGCACGGTGTCCTCGTCGGCCCGGAAGGCGTTGGGGGGCAGCAGCAGGACGGATCCGGCGCCGGCCTCGGCGGCCTGGTCGGCCCAGCGGCGGGATTCGGCGCTGCCGTAGGCGGCGACGCCGGGCATGACGCGGGCGCCGTCGCCGGCGGCCTCGACGGCCGTACGGACGACGCGGGCGCGCTCCTCGTCGGTGAGGGTCTGGTACTCGCCGAGGGAGCCGTTGGGGACGACTCCGTCGCAGCCGTTCGCGATCAGCCAGGCCACGTGCTCGGCGTAGGCGTCGTGGTCGACGCTCAGGTCTTCCCGCAGGGGTAGCGCGGTGGCGACCATGATGCCGTGCCAGGGGCGGGTGCGGGTGTCCGTACCGGCGGGCGCGGGGGTGTGCGCGTGAGTCATGAGTGAGCTCCCTAGAGTGATGTGTGACATTTTACTAGTGGGTACGAGGCGGCCACAAGACTCGCGGCACCTCTGATCAGTGGTTCGCGGGGGGAAGTTCCGCGAGATGGCCCAGCGGGACCGGGCAGGACAGCGGCCTGCGGTCGGGCGCGGGGTCCTGTCCGGTCAGGGCCGCGACGGCCGGACCGCACATCCGGCCCTGGCACCAGCCCATGCCCGCCCGGGTGAGCAGCTTGACCGTACGGGCGTCCCGCGCTCCCAGGTCTTCGACGGCTTCCCGGATCCGGCCGGCCGGTACCTCCTCGCAGCGGCACACGTCGGTGTCCTCGCGCAGCCAGCCGGTCCAGCCGGGGCCCGGGCGGTGGGCGGCGCCCATCGCGGCGCCGAAGGCGCGCAGCCTCGTACGGGTCCGGGCGAGCCGGGGCGGGACGGGCCGGCCGGCGACGGCGTGGGCCGCGATCTCCCCTTCGGCCAGGGCCAGCTGGGCGCCGCCGATGCCGCCGGTCTCCCCGGCGGACCAGATTCCGGGGACGGAGGTCCGCCCGTCGGGATCGAGCTCCAGGGCGACGGCCCCGTCGGGGCCCGAGGCGGTGGCGCAGCCCAGTCCCGTCGCCAGCTCCAGCTGGGGCACGAGCCCGTGGCCGACGGCGACGGCGTCACAGGGGATCCGGCGGGCGGTGCCGGTGACCGGGCGCCAGTCGCGGTCGAGGCGGGCCACGGTGACGGCCTCGACGCGGTCGGAGCCGTGGGCCTCGGTGACGGCGTGCCGGGTCAGGAAGCGGATGCCGTGGCGGAGCAGGGCGCTGCCGTAGGTGGCGGCCTCGGCGAGCTTGGCGGGGTTGCGGAGCAGGACGGGAGTGTGGGCGGCGTAACCGGTGTAGGCGGCGGCTTCGACCACGGCGGGCACGCGGGCCCCGGCGGCGGCGAGCGAGCCGGCCACGGCGAGCAGCAGGGGGCCGCTCCCGGCGACGACGACGCGCTTGCCCGGGAGCACCAGCCCGCTCTTCAGCATGGCCTGGGCCCCGCCGGCCCCGACGACGCCGGGCAGGGTCCAGCCGGGGAAGGGCAGCTGGCGCTCGTAGGCGCCGGTGGCGAGCAGGACGGCGCGGGCCCGGAGACTCGCGTGGCCCTCCTCGGGTCCGGCGACGGCGTGCAGGATCCACTCGGGGGCCGCGGGGTCCGCCGCCCCGTCGGGGACGACGGTCCAGACGTGGTGGAAGGGGAGGTAGGTGATCCGCCCGGCCGCCTCGTGGGCGCGCAGGGCGGCTTCGCGCGAGGCGAAGGCGTCCCAGCCGTGGTGCAGGGCTTCGGGGCGGGCCGCGCCCAGTCCGGGCGCGGGGTGGCGGTAGTACTGCCCGCCGGGCCGATCCCCCGCGTCGAGGAGGGCGACGCGCAGCCCGAGCCCGGCGGCCGTGACGGCGGCGGCGAGACCGGCGGGCCCGGCGCCGACGACGGCGAGATCGCACGGCTCGCGGTCGGACCCGGCGGGGCCGGAGGGCTCGCGGTCGGACCCGGCGGGGCCGGAGGGGTCGCGGTCAGACGGCGAGGTCGCCATGGCCCGTTCCTTCCTGGGTGGTGACGCGGTCCCCGGGTCGGGCGGGCACGAGGCAGGCGCGCTGGTTCGGGCGGCCGTTGACGGTGACGAGGCAGTCGTAGCAGCTCCCGATCCCGCAGAACGCGCCGCGCGGGGCGCCGGTCTCCCGGGTGGTCCGCCAGGCGAGGATGCCGGCGGACCACAGGACGGCGGCGACGCTCTGTCCGGCCTGCGCGGACAGCTTTCGGCCGTCGAAGGTCAGACCCCAGGTCTCCACCGGGGCCCCGCCGACCACGTCGCGGGGCGACCTTCGCCGGCCCCTCGTCGCTTCGCTCATCGCTGTCCGTTCTCCTCGTTTCTGTGGCCGGTACGTTTCGCGTGCCGACGCCCTGCGGGGCCTGTCCCCTACCCGCCCTTCCACCGCCCCCCGGGCTCCGCCCGGACCCCGGTCCTCAAACGGCGGACGGGCTGGAAGACCGCCTCACACGCCGGCGGGACTTGATCCGAAGCGGGCCGGGTCGAAGGGCGCCGGATCCAGGGGCGGCCCGGTGCCGGTCAGGGCCGCCGCGATCAAGGCACCCGTCGCCGGGGCCAGTCCGATGCCCGCCCCCTCGTGCCCGCAGGCGTGCAGCAGCCCCGGCGCCCGGGGGTCCGGGCCGATCGCCGGGAGGTGGTCCGGCAGGTACGGGCGGAAGCCGTGGTAGGTCCGGAGCACCTTGACGGACGACAGCACCGGGAACAGCGCGGCCGCCTGCGCCGCGAGCCGCCGCAGCGCCTCCGTCGACAGCGACCGGTCGAAGCCCACCCGCTCCCGGGTCGCCCCGATCAGCACCGGGCCCGCCGGGGTGCCCTCGACCACCGCCGAGGACTGCAGCGCGGCCGAGCCGCTCGCCACGTCGGCGATGTAGTCCGCCGCGTAGACCTTGTGCCGCACCACCCTCGGCAGCGGCTCCGTGACCAGGACGAACCCCCGCCGCGGCAGCACCGGCAGCGAGGCCCCCGCCAGCGCGGCCACCGCGCCGCCCCAGGTCCCGGCCGCGTTGACCACCGCCGGGGCCGACAGGTCCCGGCGGGCCGTGCGGACGCCCCGCACCGACCCGGAGGGGCCGAGCAGCAGGCCCGTCACCTCCTCGCCGAGGTACACCAGCGCACCCGAGGCCGCCAGCAGCCGCGCCGCCGCCTGGGCCGGCTGGACCTGCGCGTCCTGCGGGTAGTGGAAGCCACCCGCCAGGCCCGGGGCCAGATGGGGCTCCAGTTCGCGCAGTTCGTCCGGCCCGACCTCCACCGCGTCGACCCCGGCGGCGCGCTGGCCCCGCGCGAAGCCCCGTAGCCCCTTGACCGTGGTCTCGTCGGCCGCGACGACCAGGCCGCCCTTGGCCTCGTACTCGATCTCCTCGGGGAGCTCGGGTGCGAGCTCGCGCCACAGGCGCGCCGACAGCAGGGCGAGGTCCAGCTCCGGGCCCGCCTCCTTGTCGGAGACGAGCAGGTTGCCTTCGCCGGCGCCGGTCGTGCCGCCCGCGACCGGGCCCCGGTCGACGACGGCCACACTGAGCCCGGCGCGCGCCGCGTAGTACGCGCACGCGGCTCCGACGACGCCCGCGCCGATGATCACGACATCCAGGGGGGTTCTCTTGGGCACGGCAGTAATATGTCACATTCTTTAGAGAGGGGACAGGGAGGTGCCGGGAAAGGGGGCCGGCCCCGGGGGACGGGACCGGCCCGCGGCCGGTCAGCTGCGCAGCGGACCCTCGCAGGTGTAACTCGACGTACCCGCGACGTGGTTGGTCCAGATCTCCATCGGACCGAAGGAGCAGTTCATGTCGGCCAGGTTGTTCGAGGCCGCGCCCGCCCGGTCGAGGAGGAAGTAGTCGACCGTCTCGGACATGTCCTTGAAGTTCTGGTCTTCGTTGCGCCACTTCTTCAGGTTCGCGGTGATCTTGCCGGTACAGGTGAACCGGCGCTTGCCGGGGTCGCCGTTCTCCACGCAGTCCGGGTTGCTGTACGTGGCCGTCTCGAAGGACGCCTTCACGTCCGCGAGCGCCGCGTCGCGCAGCTGGGCGTTCGGGGTGAAGGAGGTGTTCGGCACGAACAGCTGGTCGACCTTGGCGATCTGGGCGTCGAGGAAGCGGTCGTAGTCGCGCTGGAGGTAGGAGTCCTGGCCCATCCGGGTCCGCCAGGCGTCGAAGCCCGCCGGGTCGTCGGCGCGCAGGTGGCCGTACATCTCCTTGAGCAGCGAGGGATGCTCGGTCCACATGAACTCGAAGAAGGTGCCCGCGTAGCTGTAGAAGCGGAAGCCGTCGCCGTCGTAGGTGGCGTGCAGCAGCTGGTCCACCGACATGCGCGGGCCGCCGCCGGCCGTGTCGTTGATGATGCTCTTGACCAGGGACTTGCGTACGGCGATGCCGTTGTCGCGGGTCGCGCCGTCGAAGAACTCGGCGGTGCCCTCGTCCATGGCGGTCGTGCGGTCGTTCGCGTACCAGGGGCCCTGGCCGAAGGAACCGGGGACGGCGAAGCGGCCGTTGAGGTAGTGCGTGTACTCGTGGCGGAAGAGCTCTTCGAGGGTGAGCTGGGAGTCCTGCGGGACGCGGCGCTGATAGGTGTAGAAGGTGGCGCCGTTCTCGATGTAGATGCCGCCGTTGTTGGTGCCGTAGCCCGTCAGGACCGGGTGGTAGTTCTCGTAGTCGGCGCGCGAGGCGTAGAGCACGATGTTCAGCGTGGCGTTGACGTCTCCGGCGAGCGGCTGGTCGGTGCCCAGGACGCGGTGGAACTGCGTCTTGACCTGCTTGCTCGCGTAGTAGAGCTGGTCGACGGTGGCCCGGTCGAGGCCGGTGCGGACCTTGATGGCGCCGTTGTCGTAGGTGAAGGTGTTCGGGAAGAGCTGCTGCTCGATGTCCTCCTTGCACACCCCGTACTGCTTGCACGCCCCGTAGTAGGTGAGCCAGGAGACTGCCTTCGCCCACTGCTGGCTGCCCTCGCCGAAGGCGGACTTGACCGGGCCCAGCAGTGCGCCGAGGTCGGCGACGACCCCGTCCCTCAGGCTCGCGATCTGGCCGAAGCGGCCGTACTCGGCGAGGGCGTCGCGCGCCACCCAGGCGTTGGCGGTGCCCTTGAGGTGGGCGTACGTGGCGAAGTTCTTGAAGACGGCGCGGTACGAGGCGTCGCCGGCCGCCGCCGCCTGGAAGGCGGCGTCCTGGTTGTACACGCCGAGGTAGTTGACGGAGAGGGCGGCGAGCGCCGCGCCCGCCCAGGCGGTGTCCAGGTTCGTCGCGGGGTGCGCGGGGTCCATGGTGGCCAGGACGTTCTTGATCAGGCCGAGCTGGTGCTGGCGCAGGCCCGGGGCGCTGCCCGCGTAGAGGGCCTCGCGCAGGGTGCGGGCGTTGGAGGCGGTGACGTCGAAGGTGCGGGCCGCGCCGGCGAAGTCGGCGATGGCCTGGCGCATCGCGTTCACGGTCGGGGCGTCGGTGACGTCGATCTCGGTGCGCGAGTGGTCGTGGAAGGCCACGGCGTGCAGGTAGGTGAACATCTCCTCCAGGTGGGAGGAGTTGCGGCCGTCGTGGGCGGCGGCCAGGCCGGATATCCGAAGGGAGACGGCCTGGACGTGGGCATCGGACATGACGGGGGCCAGGCGGGCGTCCCAGGTCCAGATGAGGCCCGAGAGGCAGCCGCCCGAGCCGGCGGTGACGGCCGGGTCGGCGAGGAAGTCGGCGAACTGCTCGGGAGAGAGGTTCGTGATCCCGTCAAGGGTGCAGGGGACGCCCGCGGCGACGCCCTGGGCGGAGGCGGCGAGCTTGCCGCTCTTCGCGGTGCTCGCTGCGGCGGGCTTGGTGACGGCGCCGGGAACCTTGCCGTCGGCGACGGCCTCGCCGCCGGGGGCCGGAGCGGGGGCCGGGTCCGTCTTCGGCGCGTCCGCGATGTGGTCGACCTCGTCGAAGGGGTTGGTGCCCTGGGCGCCCGCGGCGAAGGTGTCGGGCGCGGTGACGCCCGGGACCTTCGCGCCGGCACCGGTCTCCGCGGCCTGGGTCACGGCCTGGCCCGCGGTGGCGAGGAGGGTGACCGCGACGGCGGCGGAGAGGAGAGACGTACGCACAACTCTGTGCTGGGACACCAAGAACTCCTGTTGGGAGGGGAGGTGGGGGCAGTGGTGTGTGAATCGCCCTGCTTCACGCGGCGTTTGACGGGGATTAACGAACCGCGGTGTGAGCTGTAACATAGTAATGTGAAATTGCACTGACAAGACCTGTGCGCCCACCAGTTGCATCTTCTTGAGGGAGCTCCCGTGACCGACCCCCACTCCCGCCCCACCGCCGGGCTCAACATCGGCAGCCATGACCTGCCGGTATCACCGGAGTTGTCCCGATTCATGGCGTCCGACTGGGTCGCCTCACCGCTCCCGGAGTCGGACCGCATCCCCGCGTACGCGCTCACCCCCGCCCGCCGCGCCCGCCTCTCCGCCCGCTTCCCCGGAGAGCGCCTGATCATCCCGGCCGGGGAGCTGCGCGCCCGCACCCACGACTGCGACTACCGTTTCCGGCCGGACACCGCCTACGCCTGGCTGACCGGGCTCACCGGCGAGGACCAGGTGGGCCACGTCCTGGTCCTGGAGCCCGCCGGCCCGCACGCCCACGAGGCCGTCCTCTACCTGCGCCCCCGCTCCTCACGCTCGGACGGCACCGAGGAGTTCTACCGGGACCGCCGCTACGGGGAGTTCTGGGTCGGCCGCCGCCCCGACCTGGCGGAGGCCGAGCGCCTCTCCGGCATCCGCTGCGCGCACCTGGACACGCTCGGCTCCCCGTCGGGGCGCCACGCCTCCACGGACGCCGAGCTCGGCATCGTGCTCTCCGAGCTGCGCCTGGTCAAGGACGCGTGGGAGGTGGAACAGCTGCAACTGGCCGTCGACCACACCACCGCCGGTTTCGAGGACGTCGTACGGGACCTCCCGCGCGCGCTGGCCCACCCCCGCGGGGAGCGCTGGATCGAAGGGGTCTTCAACCGCCGCGCCCGCGCGGAGGGCAACGGCACCGGGTACGAGACGATCGCGGCGTCGGGCGCGCACGCGTGCGTCCTGCACTGGATCCGCAACGACGGCCGGCTCCGCGGCGACGAACTGCTCCTGCTGGACGCGGGCGTGGAGACCGACAGCCTCTACACCGCCGACATCACCCGCACCCTCCCGCTGTCGGGGCGCTTCTCCCCCGTCCAGCGGCAGGTGTACGAGCTGGTTCTGGCCGCGCAGGACGCGGGCATGGCGGCGCTGCGGCCGGGCGCGAGCTTCCGCGACTTCCACCGGGCCGGGATGCGGGTGATCGCCGAGGGGCTCGCGGAGTGGGGCGTGCTCAAGCACGCGGAGGGCGACCTGCACCGGCGGTACACCCTGTGCAGCAGCGGGCACATGCTGGGCCTGGACGTGCACGACTGCGCGCAGGCGCGGGCGGACGCCTACCTCGACGGGATCCTGGAGGAGGGCCAGGTCCTCACCGTCGAGCCCGGGCTCTACCTCCAGCCCGACGACGAGACCCTGCCGCCGGAGCTGCGCGGCATCGGCGTCCGCATCGAGGACGACCTGGTGATCACGGCCGAGGGCGCCCGGCTGATGTCGGGCGCCCTGCCGCGGACGGTCGCGGGGATCGAGGAGTGGATGGGGAACCTGCTGGAGGGCTAGGCCATCCCTTTCGGATCTTGTCGGCCGGGAACTGGTCGAAGCCGCCTTCGCCGGACCCCGGCCGCGCGTGCTGTCCGCGGGGGCCAGTGTCCACTGGCTCCGCTTCAGCCGCCGGGCCACACCGCCGCTCAGCGCGCGTACGAGCCGATCCCGACCAGGCAGTACACGTACTGGTTGATCGGGACCCCGTTGCGGGTGTAGCGGTAGGAGAACGCGTACTGGGTCTTGGGGTTGTCGTTGCAGCGGTCCAGGTCCGAGGTCATCGGGATGCTCTCGATGACCCGGTAGTGCGCGTCGGACGCCGAGCAGGAGACCTCCTCAACGCCGGTGACGCGCTGCGCGGTCGTCGAGTCCGGCAGCTCCCCGTTCAGGCAGGTGCCCCGGTCGAACGGGGTGGGCGCCGGGGCCTCGGTGGACGGGAGGACCGGCTCGGGCACGACGGCCGGGGCCGTGTCCGCCGGTTCCGGAGCCCCCGCCGCGGGCGGGGTGGGGGTCGGCGACCAGGCGCTGAGCGAGGGGGCGGGGGGCGGCGCCGCCGTGTCCTCGCCGTCGCCACCGCCGTCGCCCCGGCTCAGCACGAGCGCGACGACGGCCACGGCGGCGAGGACACCGGCCGCGACCAGACATCCCCGCGCACCCGAGGCGCGCGGTGCGGCCGGGGGTGCCGGGGATGCCTGGGCGTTCGGGGTGCCCACCCAGGGACTGACCGCCGGGGCGGATTGAGTCGGAGCCGGACCCGGACCCGCGGTGGGCCCGGCCGGGGCGGCGCCCGCGGCCGGGCCCACCCGGATCCGGACCAACACCTCGCGGTCGCCCACGCGGGCCCGTACGAGGTCGCCGTCCTTGGACGGCGGGATCCTGAGGCGGGCGGGGCCCGTCGACAGTCGAACGGTGAGGATCACACCGTAGGTCGCCTGCTGGGGCGTGATAGTTAAGGGGAGCTCTTCAGACGACACCGGCTGCTCCAAGAAGTGACGGTCGTGCGGAAGCTGCTGCCTGCGGAACCAGCCGAATTGTGCCCGGTACACGCAGGGTGACGCAGCCGTTCCGCGCGATGGCCGTCGCGGCGCCGCTCCCCAACCGTCCCCGGCAGGAGGTCAGTCAGTCGTTCCAGTTGCTCCAGTCGTGGTGGTCGTCGTTCCAGCGGCCGTCGCGCCAGTCGTTGTTCCAGCTGTCGTGCCGGTCGCCGTCGTGCCGCCCGTTGTTCCAGTTGTCGTTGCTCCAGTCGCTGTTGTTCCAGTCGTGGTTCCAGTGGTCGTTGTCCCAACGGTGGTTGTTCCAGTTGCTGTTGTCCCAGCACCAGCTGGGACGGTCGTCGTTCCAGCGCGAGGGGTCGCAGCAGTGGCGCCACCAGTTGTCCCCCCGCCAGTCGGAACACTGATACGTCTGCGGCAGTCCCGATGCGAAGGCGTTACTGAGGGGCATCAGGGCGAGTGTGATGCCGGCGGCCCCTGCCACGGTTGCCGCAACGAACCCACGGCGCATGGTCATGCACCTCCGAAAATAAGGTCGAATTCGCCCCATTAAGGGGCATTTCAACCCTCCCCCCTCCCCCGCCCGCTGTCAAAGGCACCCATCCTGACCTGCGGAAAGACCTACTGCAGGGCTACGGAAGGGCTGCGTAAGGGCTACGGAAGCACCGCGAGGCCGTCGATCTCCACCATCGCCGCCTCGTCCCACAGCCGGACCACCCCCACCACGGCCATCGCCGGATAGTCGCGCCCCGCCAACCGGCGCCAGATCCCGCCGAGTTCGGACGCGCACGCCCGGTAGGCCGCCACGTCCGCCGCGTACACGGTGACCCGCGCCAGATCGGCCGGCGAGCCGCCCGCCCCCGCCAGCGCCGCCAGCAGATTGGCCAGCGCCCGCTCGAACTGCTCCGGCAGCGTCTCCCCCACCACCTTGCCCGCGCCGTCGAGCGCCGTCTGGCCTGCCAGGAACACCAGCCGGCCGCCGCTCGCGACGACGGCGTGCGAGAAGCCCGTCGCCGGGGACAGCTCCCGCGGATTGATCCGCTCCAGGCTCATGCCTCCACCGCCGCCGCCCGGGCGAGGTCCCGGTAGAGCTCCTTCGCGATGATCGTGCGCTGCACCTCGCTCGCCCCCTCGTAGATCCGCGGGGCCCGCACCTCCCGGTAGAGGTGTTCCAGCAGGTGGCCCCGGCGCAGCGCGACCGCCCCGTGCAGCTGCACGGCGTGGTCGACCACGTACTGGGCCGTCTCCGTGGCCAGCAGTTTCGCCATGGCCGCCCGCCGCGGCACCTCCGGCGAGCCGGCGTCGGCGTCGTAGGCCCCGGCCGCCGCGTAGACCAGGAGCCGGGCGGCCTCGGTCCGCGTCGCCATCTCGGCCACCCGGTGCGCCACGGCCTGGAGGTCTCCCAGTACCCCGCCGAAGGCCGTACGGGCCGCCGTGTGCGCCACCGTGGCGTCCAGGGCGGCCCTGGCCATCCCGACGGCGAAGGCACCCACGCTGGGCCGGAAGAGGTTCAGGGTGTCCATGGCCACCCGGAAGCCGCGCCCCGGCTCGCCGAGCAGGTCGCCCGGGCCGACCGGGACCCCGTCGAAGAGCAGCTCACCGATGGGGTGCGGGGAGAGCATGTCGAGGGCCTCGCCGGAGAGCCCCGGCCGGTCCGCCGGGACCAGGAAGGCGGTGATCCCCTTGGCCCCCGGACCCTCGCCGGTGCGGGCGAAGACGGTGTAGAAGTCGGCCTCGGGCGCGTTGGAGATCCAGCATTTGCGCCCGCTGAGCCGCCAGCCCGCCACCCCGTCGCGTACCTCCCGTACGGCTTCGAGTTCCAGCGCCGCCGCGTCCGAGCCGGCCCCGGGCTCGCTCAGCGCGAAAGCCGCCACCGTGCGGCCGGCGCGCACCCCCGGCAGCCAGCGCTCGCGCTGACCTTCGCTGCCCGCGCGAAGGACCGGGTAGGCGCCCAGCCCCTGGAGGGCGAGCGCCGTCTCGGCCTCGGTGCAGCCGTAGGCCAGGGATTCGCGCAGCAGGCACAGCTCCAGCGCGCCCGAGGTGAACAGCCGCTCCAGCAGACCCGCTTCACCCAGTGCCGCGAGCAGCGGCCGGTTGACCCGGCCCGGCTCCCCCTTCTCGGCGAGCGGCCGCAGCCGCTCCGCCGCCAGTGCGCGCAGGCGCGCGCACCACTCCTCCTGGTCCGCCCCGAGCGCGAATCCTGCGGATCCCGCGAATCCGGTCATCCGTATGCCCCAGCCTCTATCGCGTCCTGTTGACTGCCGTCACCATGACGATACGCTCGTGCTGCGACCGCACGGCAGGCTCCACACATTCAGTGCCACAGGTTCCACCGGCCCACCAGAGACAGGCGCATCAGGTCCCACCGGTTCCTCAAGGTCCATACGGAGGGTCCGGCCCCGACCCCGGGGTCCGGACCGTTGCAAGGGGGCGAACCCGCCTTGGAGCTCATGCCTTCCGCTCACCGTGACACCTTTGCCCGCGACCATCTGCCGCCCGCGCAGGCCTGGCCGCAGCTCCTCTTCGAACTCCCCGAGCTGGCCTATCCCGACCGGCTCAACTGCGGCGTGGAGTTGCTCGACGCCACCATCGCGCGGCTCGGCCCCGACCGGCCCGCCTTCCGCGGTGCGGACGGCACGGTGTGGTCGTACGGAGAGCTGCGCGCCCGCGTCGACCGGCTCGCGCACGTCCTCACCACCGACCTCGGCGTCGTCCCCGGCAACCGCGTGCTCCTGCGCGGCCCCACCAGCCCCTGGCTCGCCGCCTGCTGGCTGGCGGTGATGAAGGCGGGGGCGGTGGCCGTGACCGTGCTGGCCCAGCAGCGCGCGCAGGAGCTGTCCACGGTGTGCGCGATGGCCCGGGTGAGCCACGCCCTGTGCCATGCGGGCGCGGTGGACGACCTGGTCAAGGCCCAGGTGCCGGGCCTGCGGATCACCGCGTACGGCGGCGGGGCCCCGGACGACCTGCTGCGGCTGGCCGCCTCCGAGCGCCACGAGGAGCCCTTCGCGGCGGTGGAGACCTCCGCCGACGACGTCGCGCTGATCGCCTTCACCTCGGGCACCACCGGGCGCCCCAAGGGCTGCATGCACTTCCACCGCGATCTGCTCGCGGTCGCCGACACCTTCTCCCGCCAGGTGTTGCGCCCCCGCCCCGACGACGTCTTCGCGGGGAGCCCGCCGCTCGGCTTCACCTTCGGCCTCGGCGGGCTGGTGGTCTTCCCGCTGCGGGCCGGCGCCTCGGCCCTGCTGCTGGAGGACGGCTCCCCGCGCCGGCTGCTGCCCGCGCTCGCCGAGCACCGGGTGTCGGTGCTGTTCACGGCGCCGACCGCCTACCGGTCGATGCTGGACACGCTGGGCCCGTACGACACGGGCGCCTACGACCTGAGCGCGCTGCGCCGCTGCGTCTCGGCGGGCGAGAACCTGCCGGCCGCCACCTGGCAGGCCTGGTACGAGCGGACGGGTCTGCGGATCATCAACGGGATCGGCGCGACCGAGCTGCTGCACATCTTCATCTCGGCGGCCGACGAGGACATCCGCCCCGGCACGACGGGCCGGGTGGTGCCGGGCTGGCAGGCCAGGGTGGTGGACGAGGCGGGCCGGCCGGTCCCGGACGACGAGCCGGGGCTGCTGGCCGTCCGGGGGCCGGTGGGCTGCCGCTATCTGGCGGACCCGCGGCAGGGCGAGTACGTACGGAACGGCTGGAACGTCACGGGTGACACCTACATCCGCGATCCGGAGGGCTACTTCCGCTACGTGGCCCGGGCCGATGACATGATCATCTCGGCGGGGTACAACATCGCGGGCCCGGAGGTGGAGGAGGCCCTGCTGCGCCACCCCGACGTACTGGAGGCGGCGGTGGTCGGCCGCCCGGACGAGCGGCGCGGGCAGATCGTGGTCGCGTACACCGTCCCCCGGGAGGGCGCCGTCCTCACCGAGGACGCCCTGCGCACCTTCATGCGCGGCGAGCTGGCTCCGCACAAATGCCCGCGCACCTTCGTCTTCCTGCCGGCCCTGCCGCGGACGGCGACGGGCAAACTGCAACGCTTCCGGCTGCGCGAGGATGGACCAGTCCACCCGGCCCGACCAGCCGGGCACGTCCTAGAGTGAACCCGTGGTCGAGCAACATCCCCCGCGATCCCTGATCGTCACGTTCTACGGAGCCTACGGGCGGGCCTTCCGGGGCCCGGTCCCGGTGTCCGCGCTGGTGCGCCTGCTGGGCGCGGCCGGTGTGGACGCTCCGTCCGCCCGCTCGTCGGTGTCCCGGCTGAAGCGGCGCGGCTTCCTGCTGCCCGCGCGGGCCGGGGACGGCTCGGCGGCGTACGAGCTCTCCGAGGAGGCCCACGAACTGCTGGAGGACGGCGACCGGCGGATCTACGGGGCTCCGCGCCGGTCCGAGGAGTGGCTGCTCGCGGTCTTCTCCGTCCCGGAGCAGGAGCGCGCCAAACGGCACCTGCTGCGCTCCCGGCTGGCCCGGCTCGGCTTCGGCTCGGTCTCGCCCGGCGTGTGGATCGCCCCCGCCCACCTGCACGGGGAGACCCTGCGCACCCTGGACCGGCTGCGCCTGACGCCGTACGTGGAGCTCTTCCGGGGCGTCCACCTCGGCTTCGCTCCGACGGCGGAGTCGGTGGCCCGCTGGTGGGACCTGGCGGCGCTGGCCAAGCAGCACGAGGAGTTCCTCGACCTCCACGAACCGGCCCTGCGGGCCCTGCACGCGGGCCCGGCCCCGGACCCGGAGGCCGCCTACCGCGGCTACCTCCTCGCCCTGGACAGCTGGCGCCGCCTCCCGTACGCCGACCCGGGCCTGCCCCGGGACCTGCTCCCGGCGGACTGGCCGGGCGACCGCTCGGCGGCGGTCTTCGCCGAACTCCACGACCGGCTGCGGGACATCGGCGCCGGGTTCGTGGAACCGTAGGCCGGCCGAGCGGAAAACCGGCTGCGCGGCGGACCGGGCACGGGTCACCATGAGCCATGCCTTGGACCTTCACTTCGGACCTGGCGGCCTATCTGGCCGTGGCGCGTCCGGCCGTCGCCGCAGACCCCGTCGCCAACACCTCCCTGCTGACCGTGATCGACGCCCTGGAGCGGCGAGGCCCAGGCGCCTTCGGCTCCGCCGACCCCCTCTTCGGCTGGTGGACCGGCGAGGACGCGGCCGTCGCCGGCGCCCTGCTGTGCACCCCGCCGTACCCGCTGATGATCGGCGCGCTGCCCGCCGAGGCGGTCCGCGAGCTGGGGATCGCGCTCACCGCCGAGCCGCTGCTGGCCGGGGTCGACGCGCTCACCGCCCGCCGCGAGGACGCGCGGGCACTGGCCGCCGCCTGGGGCAAGCCCACCGAGATCGCCGAGGAGAACCGCCTCTACCGGCTCGCCGGGCTCATCGCCCCGGATCCCGCCCCGGCCGGGCGGGCCCGGCTCGCCACCCCGGAGGACCTCCCGCTGCTGCTGGACTGGGTCACCGCCTTCAAGCAGGAGTCCGGCGAGGGCGGAACCGCCTCCGAGGCCGCCCTGCGCGACCGGCTCTCCTACGGCGGAATGCTGCTCTGGGAGGACGCCGGGGCCCCGGTCTCGCTGGCCGGCTTCTTCCGCCCGGTCGGCGCGGTGACCCGCGTCGGCCCGGTCTACACCCCGCCCGAGCTGCGCGGCCGCGGCTACGCCGCCGGGGTCACGTACGCCGCGAGCGAGGCGGCGTACGCGGCCGGCGCGCACGAGGTGCTCCTCTTCACGGACCTGGCCAACCCCACGAGCAACGGCGTCTACCAGCGCTTGGGCTACACCCCGGTCGAGGACCGCGTGGAGGTAGGGCTGACCGCGACGTGAGCGGCCCCGCCCGCGGGACTAGTCCCGCCCGGTCGGCGGTTTGCGGCTGCCGGCCAGGTAAGGGGCGGGCCAGGGCGCGGCCGGGCCCGTGTAGGACTGCTCGGCGGCCGCGTGCAGGGTCCAGTGCGGGTCGTAGAGGTGCGGGCGGCCCAGCGCGCAGAGATCGGCGCGGCCGGCGAGGAGCAGGGAGTTGACGTCGTCCCAGGAGGAGATCGCCCCGACCGCGATGACGGGGACGCCGAGGGCGGCCCGGATCCGGTCGGCGTAGGGGGTCTGGTACGAGCGCCCGTACTCGGGGGCCTCGTCCGCCACCACCTGGCCCGTCGAGACGTCGACGGCGTCCGCGCCGTGGGCCGCGAAGGCCCCGGCGATGGCCACGGCGTCCTCGGGCGAGGTGCCGCCGGGCGCCCAGTCGGTGGCCGAGAGGCGGACCGTCATCGGCCGGTCGTCGGGCCAGACGGCACGGACCGCGTCGAAGACCTCCAGCGGGAAGCGGAGCCGGTTCTCCAGCGGGCCGCCGTAGGCGTCGGTGCGGTGGTTGGTCAGCGGGGAGAGGAACCCGGAGAGCAGGTAGCCGTGCGCGCAGTGCAGTTCCAGCAGGTCGAAGCCGGCCGCGGCGGCCCGGACGGCGGCGGCCGCGAAGT
Organism: Streptomyces sp. ISL-43; assembly: GCF_018614195.1. GTDB lineage: Bacteria > Actinomycetota > Actinomycetes > Streptomycetales > Streptomycetaceae > Streptomyces. The sequence continues at coordinate 38,665 of NZ_JAGGOT010000071.1, read as the reverse complement.
CGGAGCGGACGGCGGCGAGATCGGCGGCGGTCAGGGCGCGCGGTACCGCCGAGACCCCGGGCCGGTAGGGCAGCGCGGAGGCGGCCACCAGCGGCCAGTTGCCCTCCGGCAGCGGGGTGTCCATGCCCTCCCACATCACCCGGGTCGAGCCCTTGCGGCCGGAGTGGCCGAGCTGGACGCCGAAGGCGACTCCGGGCGCGGAGGTGTGCACGAAGTCGGCGATCCGCGCCCAGGCGGCCGCCTGCTGCGAGGTGTACAGGCCCGTGCAGCCGGGCGTGATCCGGCCCTCGGGGCTGACGCAGACCATCTCCGTCATCACCAGCGCGGCCCCGCCGAGCGCCCGCGCGCCGAGGTGGACCAGGTGGAAGTCGCCCGGCACACCGTCGCCCGCGGCGGCCGAGTACATGTCCATCGGGGACACCACGACCCGGTTGCGCAGGGTCAGCCCCCGCAGGGTGAACGGCGTGAACATCGGTGGCGTTCCCGCCCGGTCCGGGCCCTCGTCGGGGCAGCCGAACTCGCGTTCCACCGCACGCGTGAAGCGCGGGTCGCGCAGCCGCAGGTTGCCGTGGGTGACCCGCCTGCTGCGCGTGAGGAGGTTGAAGGCGAACTGCCGGGCGGGCTGGTCCACGTATCCGGCGATCTCCTCGAACCACCGCATGCTGGCGGCCGCCGCCCGCTGGGTGGAGGCCACCGCCGGGCGTCGCTCGGCCTCGTAGGCGGCCAGCGCGGCGGGGACGTCCGGCTGGGCCTCCAGCGCCCGCGCCAGCGCGAGCGCGTCCTCCACGGCCAGTTTGGTACCGGAGCCGATCGAGAAGTGCGCGGTGTGCGCCGCGTCGCCGATCAGCACCACGTTGCCGTGGGACCAGCGCTCGTTGACCACCGTGCGGAAGCGGGTCCACGCCGAGCGGTTGCCGCGCAGCGGCCGCCCCCGCAGGGCCTCGCTGAAGATCTTGGCGCAGCGCGCCGCCGATTCCTCCTCGTCGCACAGGTCGAAGCCGGCCTGCCGCCAGACCTCCTCGCGCATCTCGACGATCACGGTGGAGGCGTCCGCCGCGTACGGGTAGGCGTGCAGCTGCATCACCCCGTGCTCGGTCTCGGCGATCTCGAAGCGGAAGGCCGTGAGCGCGAAGTCGGCGGCCAGCCAGATGTACCGGCACCGCCCCGCCGTGAGCGTCGGCCGGTAGTGCGCGGCCCCGCCCTCCCGGATCGGGCTGTGCACCCCGTCCGCCGCGACCACCAGGTCGTACGAGGCCGCGAGCTCCCGCGGGTCGGGTGCTTCGGCACGGAAGCGCAGCCGGACCCCGAGGCCCGCGCACCGCTCGTGCAGGATCTCCAGGAGGCGGCGGCGCCCCAGCGCGGCGAAGCCGTGGCCCCCGGAGGTCAGCAGCCGGCCCCGGTGCACGATGTCGACGTCGTCCCAGCGCGTGAACTCCGCGCACAGGGCGGCGTAGACGACGGCGTCGGCCGCTTCGATGCCGCCGAGGGTCTCGTCGGAGAGCACCACGCCGAAGCCGAAGGTGTCGTCGGGGGCGTTGCGCTCCCAGACCTCCACCGCGTGCCCCTGCCGGGCCAGCAGCGCGGCGGCGTAGAGTCCGCCCGGTCCCCCGCCCGCGACGGCGACCCGCAGTGCCTCGGCGTCCGGCATCGCGCTACCTGCCCTTCCACTGGGGCGGCCGCTTCCCGGTGAAGGCCGCGTGGAACTCCCGGTAGTCCTCCCCGTTCATCAGCAGCGCCTGGGTGTTCGCGTCCAGCTCCACGGAGGCGGCGAGCGGCATGTCCAGCTCGGCGGTCAGCAGTGCCTTGGTCTGCGCGTAGGCGAGGGCGGGGCCGGCGGCGAGGTGCGCGGCGAGTTCGGCGGCCCGCGCGGAGGCCTTGCCCTCCTCGGTCACCTCGCTCAGCAGCCCGATCCGCTCGGCCTCGGGCGCCCTGACCTGTTCTCCCAGCATGAGCAGCCGGGTGGCGTGGCCGAGCCCGACGACCCGGGGCAGCAGGTACGCGGCGCCCATGTCGCCGCCGGAGAGGCCGACGCGGGTGAAGAGGAAGGCGAAGCGGGCGGTGGGGTCGGCGATGCGGAAGTCGGCGGCGAGCGCGATGACGGCCCCGGCGCCGGCGGCGACGCCGTGGACGGCGGCGATCACCGGGAAGGGGCATTCGCGCAGGGCGCGCACGACCTGGCCGGTCATCCGGTTGAAGTCGAGGAGCTGGGCGGTGTCCATCGCGAGGGTGGCGCCGATGATCTCGTCGACGTCGCCTCCGGAGCAGAAGCCGCGTCCCTCGCCGCCGAGCACGAGGGCACGTACGGAACGCTCCCTGGACAGTTCGGCGAGCAGGTCGCGCAGGTCGGCGTAGGCGCCGAAGGTGAGCGCGTTCAGCTTCTCGGGGCGGTCGAGGGTGACGGTGGCGACGCCGTCCCGCCGGTCCACCCGCAGGTGGCGCCAGCGTTCGGTCGCTGGTGTGGAACCAAGGAAGGGACTCACCCTCCCGAAGGTATCACCGCCCCGTGACTGCCGTCACAGAAACGCGATACATCGGAGCTCCCGTCGTGGACCGGACCGCCTCGCGCAGGCCTCACGCACCGAAGGTCCCGAACCGGAGTGCCCGACGTCCCTTGCGCTCACGTCGGGGTGCCCTACGGCATGACATTTCCACTTCGTATCGTTGAAATCAGGATTTCCCCCGCGGCATCCCGAAGACACGCATGTACGCCCCCTGCCCGCGACCCACGGAACGGATGGTCCCGCCTTGCCCGACGCCTCCGCCTGGCGGATCAGCCTGCCGCACACGACGGCAGCCGTACCGATCGCCCGTGCCCTGGTCCGCACGGCCCTCGCCGACATCGACGCCCCCGCCGACAGCGACACCGCCGAGCTGCTCACCGCCGAGCTGGTCGCCAACGCCGTCGAGCACACCCCGTCCGCCGCCCCGATCGAACTGGTCGTGGAGCTGCTCGCGAACGGGTGCCAGGTCGAGGTCCACGACGGGGACCCCCGAGCCCCCGGCGACCTCACCGCCCCGCGCGCGGACGACGCGCACCCCGACCCCTGGCAGGAGCACGGCCGCGGCCTGCTGCTGATCCGGACCCTCAGCTCCGCCTGCGGCCACCGCAGCACCCCGCACGGCAAGGCGGTCTGGTTCACCCTGCCGTCCCGGCGGCGCCCGCTCTAGGCCGTCCTAGACCTCGCGGCCCCAAGCGGGCGCATGACTATGCGCCGGGCTCGGCGAGGGTCGCGACGAGGACCGCCTTGATGGTGTGCAGCCGGTTCTCCGCCTCGTCGAAGACGACCGAGTGCGCGGACTCGAACACCTCGTCCGTCACCTCCAGCGAGTCCAGCCCGTGCCGCTCGTGGATCTCCCGCGCCACCTTGGTGCCGAGGTCGTGGAAGGCCGGCAGGCAGTGCATGAACTTCACGTCCGGGTTCCCGGTGGCGCGCAGCACGTCCATGGTGACGGCGTACGGGGACAGCGCCTCGATCCGCTCGTCCCAGACCTCCTTGGGCTCGCCCATGGACACCCAGATGTCCGTCAGCACGAAGGCGGCCTGCCCGACACCTTCCCCGAGGTCCTCGGTGAGGGTGATCCTGGCGCCGCTCGTGGCCGCCAGCTCGCGCGCCGCGGCGACCACCGACTCGGCCGGCCAGTACCGCCGGGGCGCGACGATCCGTACGTCCATGCCCAGCAGCGCGCCGGTCACCAGGTAGGAGTTGCCCATGTTGAAGCGGGCGTCGCCGAGGTAGGCGAAGGCGATCCGCTCCAGCGGCTTGGCGCAGTGCTCGGTCATCGTGAGGACGTCGGCCAGCATCTGGGTGGGGTGCCAGTCGTCGGTGAGACCGTTGAACACGGGTACGCCGGCGTGGGCGGCGAGCTGCTCGACGGTGTCCTGCGCGTCGCCCCGGTACTCGATGCCGTCGAACATCCGGCCCAGCACCCGCGCGGTGTCCTCGACCGATTCCTTGTGGCCCATCTGGGAGCCGGAGGGGTCGAGGTAGGTGGTGTGGGCGCCCTGGTCGGCGGCGGCGACCTCGAAGGCGCAGCGGGTGCGCGTGGAGGTCTTCTCGAAGATCAGGGCGATGTTCTTGCCCTGCAGGCGGCGCCGCTCGGTCCCGGCCTTCTTGGCCGCCTTGAGTTCGGCGGCGAGCTCGACCAGGCCGCGGAACTCGGCGGCCGAGAAGTCGAGCTCCTTGAGGAAACTGCGGCCGACGAGGTCGGTGCCCATGGGGACTCCAAAGTCACGGTGACAGGAACGCTGGAAGTCTATACGACGCTCTGCATTGATATACAGACCCCCGTGGCTCCCCAGCGCTCCCCGCACCCCGCCCCGCCCGCGTCGAGCGGCCTCAGCCGGTGCCGGGCCGTCTAGAAGTCTCCTGAAGATCTTGCTGGTGGAGGGGTGTCGTCGTGCGGGCGTGATGCCCCTCCGTCGTTATGTGGCGGGGGCGATGGCCCAGGTCCTGTTCGTGCGGGTGAGGCCGAGGTTGATCAGTCGGCGGGGTTGAGGGCGGCGGCGCGGTTGTGGAGCCAGGTGTTGTTCTTCAGGACGCCCCGGTAGGGGACTCGGCGGTTGCCTCTGGCGACGAGCCAGGCCATGGCGCGTTCGACTGGTGGTCGCCAGCGCCGGTATTCGGCCTGCCAGTCGGGGTCGGCGGCGCCTTGGCGGGCGGCTTTGAGGCGGTCGTAGTGGGCGTGGACCTGGAAGGCCCGGCCTGTCTTGGAGCGGGTGCACATCTCGCGCAGCGGGCAGGTGTCGCAGCGTTTCTTGAACTGGGCGGTGCGGGCGCCGTTGGGGTCGGGGCGGCCGAGCGGGACGGTGTGGCCGGCTGGGCAGGTGACGGTGCCCGCGGTGGTGTTGACGTGGAAGTCGTCGGCGGTGAAGCCGCCGGGGACGGCGGGCCGTAGTGGTGGCGGCTTGATGACGAGGGTGTGGCCGTCGGCTTCGAGGGCTTTGCGCAGGTCGCCGGTGCCGTAGGCGGTGTCGCCGAGGACGGTCAGGTCCTCGGCCTCGTCGGCGAGGAGGGTCTGGGCGATGGCGGCCTCGTGGTTCTCGGGGCCGCTTCCGACGGTGAGTTCGACCTCGGTGAGCAGGCCGGTCTCGGGTTCGAAGGCGCCGTGGGCGCGGAAGCCCTCCTGGTGGCGGGTGCGGTTCTTGTGGATGTGCCGGGCCTCGGGATCCACGGTGGACACCACCCGGTCGTAGACGGTGCCCCGGGCGATGCGCCAGCGCCCGTCACGGCCGTCGGAGCCGTCGGCGACCTCGACGTCCTGCCCGGCGACCAGGGCCAGCAGGCCGACCGCGTCGGCGGCCTTCTCGTCCAGCTGCCGCTCGGGCAGACGGCCGAGCAGGTTGAGAGCGTCGGTGACCAGGGCGTCGACCAGCGCGGCGCGGGCGGCCTCGTCGTTCCAGGCGATACGGGGCTTGCCCGGGTCGGTGTAGTCGTGGGCGGTGCACCACGCCGTCGCGATGCGCTCGGCGCCGGGGACATCGCGGATCACCCGGCGGATCGCGGCGACGAGCTGGGTGACGGTGTCCTGGGTGGCCACCGCGTCGTCCAGCACGGTGGAGTCCAGCGCCCGCCGGCGCTTGCCCTTGAGCACGCCGGTGGCCGCCACGACCTCCTTGACCTTGGTGAACAGCCGGTTCGGATCACTGGAGCGCTGAAGACGGCGCCGGAAGTACGTCAACAGCGACGGGTCGAACGCGGTGTCATACAAGCCCAGGCCGCAGGCGGCCTTCCAGCGCAGGTCGCAGCGCAGTTCCTGGACCGTGTCGAAGTCCGACAGGCCGTGCAGGCTCTGCAGGACCACCGCCGCGGCCAGGACCTGCGGCGGCAAGCTCGGGCGCCCGTTCGCCGACGGGTACATGTCCGCGAACATCGAGCCCGGGAACAGCACCTCCCGGTGCTCGGCCAGGAACGCGAACACGCTCCCCGCCGGGATCAACTCCCGGCAGGTCTCCCACACATCCGGCCCGACCAGCTCCCCATCCCATTCCCCCTGCACACACAGCAGTCTGGCCCCACGCCAGCCGGCGTGAGGCCAGAACCTGAAAGATTTTCAGCGATCTCCTAGGCCCCGTCCCGCTCCACCGGACAGCTCATACAGCGCGGCCCGCCGCGCCCCCGCCCCAGCTCGCTGCCCGGGATCTCGATCACCTCGATGCCCTCCTTGCGCAGATGGGTGTTGGTCGTGACGTTGCGCTCGTAGGCGACGACCACACCCGGCTCCACCGCCAGCACGTTGCAGCCGTCGTCCCACTGCTCGCGCTCCGCCGAGTGCACGTCCTGCGTCGCGGTCAGCACCCGGATCGAATCCAGGCCGAGCGCCGCCGCGATCGCCCGGTGCATGTGCTCCGGCGCGTGGTCGGTCACCTTCAGCTCGCTCAGCCCGTCGCCCGGCTCGATCGTGTAGGAGCGCAGCATGCCCAGGCCCCCGTACTGAGTGAACGTATCTCCGTCGACCATCGTCATCACGGTGTCCAAGTGCATGAACGCCCGCCGCTTGGGCATGTCGAGCGCCACGATCGTGGTCGCCGACCCGGCGGCGAACAGCCCGCGCGCCAGCATCTCCACCGCCTGCGGGGTGGTCCGCTCGCTCATCCCGATCAGCACGGCGCCGTTGCCGATGACCAGGACGTCACCGCCCTCGATGGTGGAGGGGTAGTCGGCCTGCCCCTGCGACCAGAAGTGGAAGGCGCCGGAGGCGGTGAAGAGCGGGTGGTGCTTGTAGATGGCCTCGAAGTGCACGGTCTCGCGCTGCCGGGCCGGCCAGCGCATCGCGTTGATGGACACCCCGTCGTAGATCCAGGCGGAGGTGTCGCGGGTGAAGAGGTGGTTGGGCAGCGGCCCCAGCAGGAAGCCGTCCAGGTCCAAGGCGTGGAAGCGGACCGACACCGGCTCGGCGTGCCGCTCCAGGAACTCCCGCTTGGTCATCCCGCCGACCAGCGCCTCGGCCAGGACGGTCGAGTCCAGTCCCTCGAAGGCCGACCGCAGGTGGTCGGTGGCGAGCGGACCGTACTCCTTCTCGTCGAAGACCCGGTCCAGTACGAGGCGTCTCGCCTCCGGGATGTCCAGGGCCTCGCGCAGCAGGTCCCCGAAGAGGTGGACCGCGACGCCCCGGTCGCGCAGTACGTCGGCGAAGCCGTCGTGCTCCTGGCGCGCCCGGCGCACCCACAGCACGTCGTCGAAGAGCAACGCGTCCTTGTTGCTCGGTGTGAGCCGCTTCAGCTCCAGGTCGGGCCGGTGGAGGATGACGCGGCGAAGCCGCCCGGTCTCGGAATCGACATGGAATCCCATGCCGTACACGTTCGCAGACCGGGCGGCTTTTTGACGTGGCGTCGGCTCAGCGGGGGGTGCCGAGGCCGAGAAGCGCCGATGGGGCGCCGACGAGCGCCGGGGCGGTGAGGCCCAGCTTCGGGGTGGTCAGGTTCGGCAGCCCGAAGTTGGAGGCGTCGGGCATCGTCAGCGGGGAGCCGACGATCGCGCCGGGACCGTCGGCGATCAGAGTGGTGGCCGGCGACGACACGGAGCCTTCGCCGTCCGTCTCCGGCCGGCCCAGCAGGTTCGGCACCGGCGAGGTGAGGAGGGTGTCGCCGAGCTCGGTCTTGACGGGGATCACGGGGAGCAGGGGGGTGGGCAGCATGTCCCCGGTGTGGAACCGGGGCGCCTCGGGCGCGCCGACGACCGGCAGCGGGACCGCCGTGGCCAGGCGCGGGGCGGCCACGCCCAGTGAGGTCTCCACGGCGTCCAGCGGGACACCCACCGGCACCGCGTCGGCCACGGCCGGGGTGGCCGCGCCGGCCGCTGCCATACAGGTCATGAGTGCCGCAATGCTTCCGCGCGCGGTCATCTTCATAGGTGACGTTCCGTCCTTCCAGGGTCGCGGACATTCCGCTGCCCTGGATGAACGATCCCGCCCGGGGGTTTCCCGGAGTTCTCCGCGAAAGTTCCCTCATACGACCTAATGAGCGGCCGTACGGGGGCCCTTCCTTGACGCCGTCAGAGCCGCGGGTCCACCGGCTCCGACTCCAGCGCGAGGACCGCGAAGACCGCCTCGTGGACCCGCCACAGCGGCTCCTGCGCCGCCAGCCGGTCCAGGGCCTCCAGCCCGAGCGCGTACTCGCGCAGGGCGAGCGAGCGCTTGTGCCCGAGGTGGCGCCCGCGCAGCCGCTCCAGGTGGTCCGGCCGGGTGTACTCCGGACCGTAGATGATCCGCAGGTACTCGCGGCCGCGCACCTTGACGCCCGGCTGGACCAGGCGGCCCTTGCCGTCCTTGGCGTACGCCTGGAGCGGCTTGACGACCATGCCCTCGCCGCCGGAGGCCGTCAGTTCCAGCCACCAGTCGGTGCCCGCCCGTACCGAGGCCTCGTCGGCCGTGTCCACCAGGATCCGGCCGGTGCGGCGCAGCAGTCCGGTGCCGGACGCCTCATCGGCGGCGACGAGCCGGTCCAGCCAGAACAGCTGCTCGTCGTGGGGTACGGCCGCCAGCGACCGCCCGGCCACCGCCAGCAGCTGGAACGGGGCGAACCGTACGCCGTCCAGCCCGTCGGTGGTCCAGCAGTAGCGCCGATAGGCCTCGGTGAACTTCACCGCGTCGGCGGCCCGCCCGCGCTGGCGCTCCAGCAGCTCCGCGGTGTCGATGCCCCGGGCGCCGGCCGCCTCCAGGGCGGCCAGGGCGTCCGGGAAGACGGCGGCGGAGGCCGCGCCCACGGCGGCGTACTGGCTGCGCAGCAGTCCGCCGGACTTCAGCGACCAGGGCAGCAGTTCGCCGTCGACGAGCAGCCAGTCGGTGTCCAGCTCCTCCCACAGCCCGGCGTCGGTGATCGCCGCGCGCAGCCGGGTGAGGACCTCCTCGGTGACCTCGGACTCCTTGAAGAAGGGCCGTCCGGTGCGGGTGTAGACCGATCCCGTGGGCCCGTCCACTCCGAAGCGCTCGCGGGCCGCGTCGGCGTCCTTGCAGATCAGCACGGTGGCGCGGGAGCCCATGTGCTTCTCCTCGCAGACGACCTGGGCGATGCCGTCCTTGCGGTACTGCGCGAAGGCCTCGGCCGGGTGCTCCAAGTAGCCGTCGATCTGTGAAGTCGCCGTGGGCGCCATGGTCGGCGGGAGGTACGGCACCAGGCGCGGGTCCACGGCGAAGCGGCTCATGACCTCCAGGGCGGCGGCCGCGTTCTCCTCGCGGACGTTCACGTTGCCCAGGTGGCGGGTCTCGACGACCCGGCGGCCGTTGACGTCGGCCAGGTCGAGCGGGCGGCCGTCGTGCCCGCCCGGCGCCTCGGTGGCGAGCGGCTTGACGGGCTCGTACCAGACCTTCTCGGCCGGCACGTCGACCAGTTCGCGCTCGGGCCAGCGCAGCGCGGTCATCCTGCCGCCGAAGACGGCTCCGGTGTCGAGGCAGATGGTGTTGTTGATCCAGGCGGTGTTCGGGACCGGGGTGTGGCCGTAGACCACGACGGCCTTGCCCCGGTAGTCCTCGGCCCACGGGTAGCGCACGGGCAGGCCGAACTCGTCGGTCTCGCCCGTGGTCTCCCCGTACAGGGCGTGCGAGCGCACCCGGCCGGACGTGCGGCCGTGGTACTTCTCGGGCAGCCCGGCGTGGCAGACCACGAGCTTCCCGCCGTCGAGGACGTAGTGGCTGACCAGGCCCTTGATGAAGGCGTGGACCTCCTCGACGAACTCCTCCGGCTCCTTGGCGAGCTGCTCGATGGTCTCGGCGAGGCCGTGGGTCTGCTGGACCTTGGATCCCTTGAGGTAACGGGCGAGCTTGTTCTCGTGGTTCCCGGGCACGCACAGGGCGTTGCCGGAGCCGACCATCCCCATCACGCGGCGCAGTACGCCGGGACTGTCCGGGCCGCGGTCGACGAGGTCGCCGACGAAGACCGCGGTGCGGCCCTCGGGGTGGGCGCCGTCCTCGTAGCCGAGCTTGGCGAGCAGGGTCTCCAATTCGGAGGCACAGCCGTGGATGTCACCGATGATGTCGAAGGGGCCGGTGAGGTGGGTGAGGTCGTTGAAGCGCTTCTCCAGCACCACCTCTGCCGACTCGACCTCCTCCGGCGTCCGCAGTACGTGCACCTTGCGGAAGCCCTCGCGCTCCAGACCGCGCAGCGAGCGGCGCAGGTCCCGGCGGTGGCGCTGGATGACGGCGCGGGGCAGCTTGGCCCGCTCCGGGCGGGCCGCGTTGCGCTCCGCGCAGACCTCCTCGGGCATGTCGAGGACGATCGCGATGGGCAGGACGTCGCACTCGCGGGCGAGCTGGACCAGCTGCCGGCGGGACTCGGCCTGGACGCTGGTGGCGTCGACCACGGTGAGGCGCCCGGCGGCGAGGCGCTTGCCCGCGATGTAGTGCAGGACCTCGAAGGCGTCCTTGCTTGCGCTCTGGTCGTTCTCGTCGTCGGCGACCAGGCCGCGGCAGTAGTCCGAGGAGATGACCTCGGTGGGCTTGAAGTGGGTGCGGGCGAAGGTGGACTTGCCCGAGCCGGTGGCCCCGATGAGGACGACGAGGGACAGGTCGGTGACGGGAAGTACGCGCCCCCGGTCGGTATCGACGGCGGTGTCGGTGGTGCTGGTCATGCTGCCTCGCCCTCCTTCGGGGTGTCGGTGGTGCGGGTGCCGGTTGCCAGGGTGTCAGTGGTCCGGGTGCCGGTTGCCTGGGTACCGGTTGCCTGGGTGAAGACGGCCATCTGGGTCGGCGGCCCCACCTCGGGGTCGTCGTCCCCGACGGGCACGTACGCGACGGTGTAGCCGTGCCGGGAGGCGACCTGGCCGGCCCAGGCCCGGAACTCCGCGCGGGTCCACTCGAAGCGGTGGTCGCCGTGCCGGACGTGCCCGGCGGGCAGGGTCTCCCAGCGGACGTTGTACTCGACGTTCGGCGTGGTCACGAGGACGGTACGGGGACGGGCCGAGCCGAACACCGCGTACTCCAGGGCGGGCAGCCGCTCCGGGTCCAGGTGCTCGATGACCTCGCTGAGCACGGCCGCGTCGTAGCCCACGAGCCGCTTGTCGGTGTAGGCGAGCGAGCCCTGCGTGAGGCGGACGCGGGAACTCTGCCGCTCCCCCATCCGCTCCAGCCGCAGCCGCTTGGCGGCGACGTTCAGCGCCCGGACGGACACGTCCACGCCGACGATCTCGGTGTACGCCGGATCCGCCAGGAGCGCCTGCACCAGCTGGCCCTGGCCGCAGCCGAGGTCGAGGACGCGGGCGGCCCCGGCGTCGCGCAGCGCGGCGAGGATCGCCTCTCGGCGGCGCGCCGCGAGCGGCACCGGCTTCTCCTCGGTGTCGCGGGACTCGTCGACGGCGTTGTCGATCTCCTCGACCTCGCTGCCGTCGGCCTCGGCCAGGCGGACCAGTTCCAGGCGCTCCAGGGCGTTCTGGGTCAGCCGCTTGTGCCGGGCCAGGTAGCGGGAGGTGATCAGGCCGCTCTCGGGGTGCTCGGCGAGCCAGCCCTCGCCGGCGCGCAGCAGCTTGTCCACCTCGTCGGAGGCGATCCAGTAGTGCTTGGCGTCGTCGAGGACGGGCAGCAGGACGTACAGCCCGCGCAGCGCGTCGGACAGGCGCAGCTCACCTTCCAGGACCAGGCGCACGTACCGGGAGTCGCCCCACCCGGGGAACGTCTCGTCGAGCGGGACCGGCGTGGCCGTGACCGACTCCCAGCCGAGCGGGCCGAACAGCCGGTGCACGAGGTCCGCCCCGCCCCGGGCGGGCAGCGCCGGGATCTCGATGCGCAGCGGGCGTACCTCGTCCGTCAGCTCCGGCCGGGCGGTGCACTGGCCCGCCAGCGCGCTGCGGAACACGCCGCTCAGCGCGACGGCCAGCAGCGAGGAGGCGGCGTACGGGCGGTCGTTGACGTACTGCGCGAGCGCGGCGTCGGGCGTCCCGCCCCGGCCCTTGCCCTGGCCGCGCCGCACGAGCGCGACGGGATCCACCTCCAGGAGCAGGCCCGCCGTGCACCGCTCGGCCGTGGCTTCGGGGTAGAAGACGTGGGCGGTGCCGTGGGAGGTGGAGAACGACTGCGCCTTGCCGGGGTGCTTGTGCAGCAGGAAGCCCAGGTCGGTGGCGGGTCGTTCAGGGGAGCCGGTGGTGGAGATCGTCAGGAACACACGGGCGATTGTTCCTGGCCACGGGTGCTGTCCGCGCCCCATTTTCCGGCGGCGCCGACCGCCGGCCGCCGAGCACGGCCGGCGCGGCGGTCGCGAACCCCCCTAGTGCGACGGCGGGTTCCTTAGGGGCTGCAAAACCTTGATCGCCTTCGAGCCTTCGAAATACGCCTCCACCTGGATGATCTACAACGACCGTCCGCACCACACCCGGTTGCGCGGCCAGATCAACCGAGCCTTCTGGGTCAGCGAGATCGAGGCCGTACGCCCGGAGATCCGCAGGATCGTCTCGGCCGAGATCGAGCGCCTCGTCGCGGACGGCGCGAAGACCGCCTTCGATTTCGTCGAGGACATCGCCCACCCGATTCCGGCCCTGGTGCTGTGCCGCATGCTGGGAATCCCCGAAGACAAGATCGGCGCCTTCATCGGCTGGTCCGACGACATCTCCGCCTTCATGCAGGACTTCGTCGTCTCACCGGTTCCCGACGCGGCGATCAGCGAGCAGACGCGCGGAAGCATGAGGGAGATGTTCGACTACCTCGCCGGGATCATCGGGGAGCGCCGCGCGAATCCGCAGAACGACCTGATATCCCGGCTGGCCCCCCAAGTCACCGAGGAAGGCGCGGAACTGGACGATCGCGAGATCATCGCGCAGGTCATCCGCCTGATCTTCGGCGGGCACAAGGTTCCGCAGTTCCTCCTGAGCAACTGCCTGCACCTCCTCTTCTCCCACCCCGACGTCCTCGACGAGGTCCGGCGCGACCCGGAGCGGATCGCCGAGGTCGTCGAGGAGGCATGCGCCTGGAGGGGCCCGTCCAGTACGTCACCCGGCACGCGAGCAAGGACATCGAGCTGCACGGGCGCACCATCGAGGTGAGCCTGTCCATGTCGGTGGGCCTGCTGGCCCGCGCCGCCTCCGTCTCCGTCCTGTTCCCGGCCCTCTGCCGGATGTTCCCCCTCGTGGGACTCGCCCGGGTCCTGCCGTGGTTCTCCGCGGCCCTGAGCCTCCTCTATCTGGTTCCGCCCACCCTCTCCTCGATCCTCCTGGCCTCCATACTCATCGGCGTCTTCTTTCCCCTGCTGATGCCGCTGAACGACACGGTCGCCACTTTCGGAAGTTCGAACGGGCTGATCAGCTACGGAAACGTCCGGTACTGGGGTTCGGCGGGATTCATCGCCGGACTGGCGGTCACGGGCGTGGCCACGAGCCGGTACGGCGCCGGAATCGTCGTGGTGGTCTACATCTGCGCCTGCGCCGTCATGGCCGTCACGGGAACCCGGAATCCCGACGTGGGAACGGCGTCTCTCGGCATTCCGGCGAAGCGCTCCTGGCGGACCCTCCTGCGCAATCGGGTCTTCGTCCTGAGCCTGGCCCTGTCGTTCCTGCTCCAGGGGGCACACGCCGTCTACTACTCCTTCGGCGCGGAGAGGTTCCGGTGACGGGCCTCTCCGGGGTCGGCGTGAGCCTGCTCCTCGCCTCGGCCACCGTCGCCGAACTCCTGCTTTTCAAATACCTCTCACAGAGGCTCGAAAAGCTTTCCGTCCCCGTGCTCTTCGGCATCGCCGTGGCCGCATCGGTCGTCCGGTGGTCCATATCCGCGGCCGACCCGCCCCTGGCGGTCACGGTCCTCCTGCAGATCCTGCACGCCGGCTCTTTCGCCGTCACGCACTTCTCGTTCGTGAAGAGCGTCCGGTCCTTCGTTCCGCAGGGCGAATGGGCCTCCGCACACGGGATCCACGCCGCCGTGGCCATGAGCCTCGGAGGCGCCTGCGTCACCGCGCTGGCAGGCCCTTTGTACGCGATGTCTCCGGCCGTCGCGTTCCTCGGGATGGCAGCCGTCTGCCTCCCCTGCGTCCCCCTCCTGTACTCCCTCGCCGCCGCGTCCGAAAGGCGGCTGGGGCAACACCGTCACAGACGAAAACCCGAAAGGAACTCGACCCGAGATGAGCACATCGCAAGGTGCGGCGGGACACATAGTCTTCGACTTCAACGGCACGCTGCTCGACGACAACGCGGCCCGCCTCCGCGCCGTCAACGACTCCCTGGTCGCCCTCGGGGTCGCCCCGATCGGCATGGCGAGGTACCGCCGCGCCTTCTGCGTCCCCGTCCCCGACTTCTACGCCCGACTGCTCGGCCGGCCCCTCACCGCCGCCGAATGCCAGACGGCGGACGGCGTGTTCCAGCAGCGCTACCCGGATTACGCGAAGACCGACTCGCGCCTGATGCCGGGCGCCTTCGACGCCCTGCGCACCTGGTCCGCCGCGGGCCACACCCAGTCCCTGCTGTCGCTCCACAGCCACGACGACCTGCGCGACGAAGTCGCGCGGCTGGGCCTGGCCGGCCGCTTCACGCTCGTCGACGGCCGCCGCGGCCCCACCGGCGGCAGCAAGGCGGAGAGCATGCGCAGGCACGTGAAGCGCCTTCCCCTGCATCCCTCGCGCATCGTCGCGATAGGCGACACCCAGGACGACGCCCGCGCCGCGGCCGCCGCCGGCATCCCCGCGGTCCTGCTGTCCAGCGGCGCCCAGCTCGCCGACACCCTCGCCGGCGCGGGCACCCCGGTCGCGCACTCCTTCGCCGAGGCGGTCGACCTCGCCGCCGGCATCCTGGGGATCGACCTCGACGCCTCGATGTCGTACGCCGCCTGACCGGCCGCCACCTGCTCGGTGCCGCATGGCCGGTGCCGCACGGGCTCTTTCGGCGGCCGCCCGCGGCCGCCGAAACGCTCGGGCCGTGTCAGATCCCGTAGCGCCGGGCCGACTCCTCCTCCTGCGCCAGCCGGTGCAGTGCCTTCAGCACAGGCTGGATGAGGATGACCGCCGCCACCGCGGTCTCCACCTTCTCCGACTCGGAGGGGTAGGTCTCCACGAAGTCCATGTCGCGTACGGCCGCCCGGTGCATGAGCTCGGCGTACGGAGCCATCAGCTCGGCGTCCCACGGATAGCCGAGGCGCAGGAGCGTGGCCACGGCCACCACCAGCGACCGGTGGACCGGCGACAGGTCGCTCAGCTCCCGGGCCGACGACCAGCCCAGCGTCTCCAGCAGCCGGTCCACCTCGCGCCGCGCGGTGATCACGGCCTCGTCCTCCTCGTCCGGCTCGGGCCCCTGCGGCAGTGCCCACAGCGCGGCGCCCATTCGCATCGTCCGGCCCAGGGACTCGTCGTCGACGTGCGCGAGCACTTCCCGGGCCTTGGCCACCGGGATCCCGCCGACCTGGATCAGCGCCCGCACCAGCCGCAGCCGCCGCAGGTGGCTCTCGTCGTACTCGGCGGTCGTCGCGCTGATCCGGTGGCCCGGCGCCAACAGCCCTTCACGCAGGTAGTACTTGATCGTCGCGGTCGAGACGCCACTGCGTTCGCTCAACTCCGCCAGTCGCATCTCTTGAACCTTTCATTGGGGAGTGCCACTATCCAATCGTGCACGGACAGTGCCGCTATCCAACCAGGCGAACGGGAGGCAGAGTGTCCGCGAAGCCGGTACGGGGCCACACCACCGCGGCAGCCGAGGGCGACGTCGTCGTCCTGCTGATCGGAATGCGCATCAACCACTTCTGGGCCGTGCACCACTGGGTGCCGGTCCTGTTCGCCATGCCCCGCATGCTCCGCGAACTGGCCCGGGACAAGAGCCGGGGACTGCTCGGCCACGTCCTGCTGACCGGTTCGCCGCGCACCTACTATGTGGTCCAGTACTGGGAGTCCAAGGAGAAGCTCTACGCGTACGCGGCGGCCCCGGACATGTTCCACCACCGGGTCTGGGCGATCATCAACCGCAAGGAGCGCGCGGGCAAGGTGCGCGGGCACGTGGGCCTCTGGCACGAGTCGTACATCGCGCCCGAGGGATCGTACGAGTCGATCTACGCCGACATGCCGCCCTACGGCCTGGCCGCCGCCACCGGAATGCTCCCCGTCGAAGCCCGCGGCCGCCGCGCGGCCGACCGCTTCCGCCACCGTGCGGACCGGGAGACCTGAGCGCTGTCCCGCAGGCCGTCTAAGCCGTCGCTTGCGGATCCTGCCGGGGCGTCGCGCCGGCCGCGGCGAGGGCCGCGATGCGGTCCGGGCCGATCCGGCAGCAGCCTCCGACGAGGCGGGCCCCGGCCCGCCGCCAGTCGGCCGTGGGCCAGGGGACCGTGGTGGCCGGGGACCGCCAGGTCCCGGTGGCGGGCTCCCAGACCGAGCCGTCGTTGGGGTAGGCCACCAGCGGCTTCCCGGTGACGGCCGCCGCGGCTTCGAGGGCGGGCAGCACCTCCGCGGGGTCGCAGCAGTTGACGCCGACCGCGATGACATGCGGGGACTCGGCGGCCAGGGCGAAGGCCTCCGACAGCGGCCCGCCGGCCCGGGTACGCCCGTCCGCCACCGTGTAGCTCAGCCACGCACGGGCGCCCGTCTCCGCGAGGACCGCGAGCAGGGCCTGCGCCTCGACGGCGTCCGGGACCGTCTCCAGGGCCAGTACGTCCGGCCCCTCGGTCAGCAGCGCCTCGAGGCGGGGGCGGTGGAAGGCCGCCAGCTCCCGCACGCTCAGCCCGTACCGGCCCCGGTACTCGGAGCCGTCCGCCAGCACCGCCCCGTACGGGCCCACGGACGCGGCGACCCACACGTCGTGGTCCGCCGCCCGGGCCGCCCGGGCGGCGAGCCGCACGCTGCGGCGCAGCAGCGCCGTCGTGCGCTCCCGGCCGTAGCCGTGGCGGGCGAAGGCGGCGTAGCCCACCTGGTAGCTCGCGGTGATCAGCACTTGCGCGCCGGCCCGCGCGTAGGCGGCGTGCGCGGCCGCCACCTGGTCCGGCCGCTCGGCGAGGACCCGGCCCGTCCAGAGGCCGCCGGACAGGTCGCAGCCCTGGTCGGCGAGCTGGTTGCTCAGTCCGCCGTCCAGGAGCACGGCCTTGCCGCCGGGGCCGGGGCCGGTCAGGGCCTCGGCGAGCGGGCCGGACGCGCGGGGCACGGCTGCCGCTCCCGTCTCAGCCGAGCTGGGACAGGACCCGGGCCGAGATCAGCTCCAGGTGGTCCAGGTCGGCGAGGTCGAGCAGCTGGAGGTAGAGCCGGGAGGAGCCGACCGCCTCGTAGGCGCCGATCCGCTCCACCACCTCGGCCGGGGAACCCGCCAGGCCGTTGGCCTTGAGCTCGTCCACGTCCCGGCCGATGGCGGCGGCCCGCCGGGCCACCTCGGCGTCGTCCTTGCCCACGCACACGACGAGGGCGTTGGAGTAGACGAGGTCGTCGGCCTTGCGCCCGGCTTCCTCCGCGGCCGCGCGGACCCGGCCGAACTGGCGCTCGCTGTCCGCGATCGAGGCGAACGGCATGTTGAACTCGTCGGCGTACTGCGCGGCGAGGCGCGGGGTGCGCTTCGCGCCGTGGCCGCCGATCAGGACGGGGATCTTGGCCTGGGCCGGCTTCGGCAGCGCCGGGGAGTTCTCCACCTGGTAGTGGGCGCCCTGGTAGTCGAAGGTGGCGCCGGGCGCGGTGGCCCACAGGCCGGTGACGATCGCCAGCTGCTCCTCCAGCCGGGCCAGGCGCTCCGCCGGGAAGGGGATCCCGTACGCCTTGTGCTCCTCCTCGAACCAGCCCGCTCCCAGGCCCAGTTCGATCCGGCCGCCGGACATCTGGTCGACCTGCGCGACCTGTATGGCGAGGACCCCGGGCAGCCGGAAGGTACCGGCCGTCATCAGCGTGCCCAGCCGGATGCGCTTGGTCTCGCGGGCCAGGCCGGCCAGCGTGATCCAGGCGTCGGTGGGACCGGGCAGTCCGTCGGCCGAGCCCATGCGCAGATAGTGGTCGGAGCGGAAGAAAGCATCGAAGCCCAGGCCCTCCGTGGCCTTGGCGACGCTCAGGAGGGTGTCGTAGCTCGCGCCCTGCTGGGGCTCTGTGAAGATACGGAGATCCATGCCTCCATCCTGCCCCGTCGACCCCGGCCGGGTGAATCTGAGTCCACCGGGCGGCCCACGGCCGCACCCGCCAGTGACCAGCCCGGATGGGGATCGTTGGCTCGGACGGAGCCGGACCGCCCGGCCCGCGCGCCGGCGGCCTTCGCCGGTGCGTCCACCGCCCCCTTCCGCCACGGAAGGGCCAGGGCCGAGGAGGCCGCCATGTCCCAGGAGTCCGCGCCGGAGACCCGCCGCCAGGACTGCCAGACCGGGCAGGCAGCACACGACAACGCACGCCAGGAGTCGGCGGTACCCGCCCAGGGCGACGCGCCGAAGGGCCTGCTGCAGCAGATGGAAGAGCTGATGGCGGCGCTGAACGCCGACCTCTCGCAGCTCGACGCCGACCTCCAGTCCTCCACGGACCGCAGCCCCGGCACGCCGCTGCCCCAGGGCGGACGCAGCCCGGAGAGCGAACACCGCCCGTCCTACCGGTCGCACTGACCGCACGGGTCCCGCCGCGCGCGGCGGGGCCCCACCCCAACTCCGGGGCAGCTCCCGCCTGAACCCGTGAGCGGTCCCGGGAGCCTCAGGCCACGCCGGACGCGGACCCCCGCTCGCGCACGGCAAGCCGGCGCAGGATCGCCCGCACCCGGTCGCTCGACTCGTCGGCCGCGTCTATCGACTCTATGCACTGCCAGTACAGACCCTCGTCGTCCGTACCGCAGGCGACCCCGACCAGCGCTATGCCCACTTCGCCCAGGAGCGCCTGCAGTCCGAGCAGCGCCTGCCGGACATCCACCACCCCGGTCAACTGCGCCGCTCGCGGCGGGAGATCGGGCGCGTAGCCCTCTCCGCGCAAAGCAGCCCGGTCGAGCACCCCGCAGCCTCTGCCCCCCGCTTCACCCAGCCCCCGCGCCTCCGATCTCAGCTCCGGCGGCCCGGTGACCGCCAGCCAGCTCCCTATGCCCTGCGCGAGGGCCTGCGCCTGCCAGGCCTCGCCCACGATGTCCCACGCAGCCCCGCTCTGTGCCAGCGCGTGCCGGCCGGCTGCGATGAGCCGTACCGCGTCCATATGCCGTCCCCCGTCCGCACGACATCTTGCCGTTCTACCACTACCCAGAGTGAGGGCAACGGGCCGGTAAAGCCAGGGGTATTCGGAAATTGTGGACACAAACATGGTTGTGGATAACGCCATCACTCCGAAGAGTGACGGTCGGTCCCCGGAGCGCCCGGGACCGGGAACCGCAGCTCGTTCCGCTCGATCTTCGCGGCGAGCGCATCCAGCACATCGACCCCGAGAACCTCACAGAACTGCAGCAGATAGGCCAGCACATCGGCCACCTCATCGGCCACTCTGTGTGCGCTCTCGGGCTTCTCCATGACCCTCGCCGACTGTTCCGGCGTCAGCCACTGGAAGATCTCGACCAGTTCGGCCGCCTCCACGCTCAGCGCCACCGCAAGGTTCTTGGGCGTGTGGTAAGGCTCCCACCCGCGCGCCGCCGCGAAGTCGGCGAGCCGCCGCTGCAGCCGGTCGATCCGCTCCTCGGGCCGCTCCGCCCGCTGCTCCCCGGCGCGCCCGACGGAAATGTCACGTTCCTCGTTCATGCGCCCAGGTCTACCACCGAGACGCCCTCGACCCCCCGGGCGGCCTCCGCGCACGCCTCGCCCGCCGCGGCCGTCAGCCGGACCTGCCCGCGCCCGCACGCCAGTACGGCCAGCCGCAGCAGCTCGGCGGTCTGCCGCCGGTCCAGGTCCCGGTCGAAACCGTCGGCGACCACGGCCAGCGCCTGCCGGGCGGACAGCAGTTCGGCGGCCGGGTCCATGGCCAGCACCCCCGGCCCGGTCAGCAGCACCAGCGCGAGGGCCAGGAAGCGCAGTTCGCCCGCGCCGAGCCGGGCCAGCTCGGTCGCGGGCCGGGCGGAGCCGCGGTCCAGCAGGCCGGTGACCGGGCCGTCCTCAGGGGCCCGTACGTCCAGCCCGGCCACCCACCCCGCGCACCCGGTGCGGGCGGCCTCCGTCAGCAGCCCGTAGCGGGTGCCGCACTCCAGCCGGGTCCGGCGCAGTACGTCGGCCAGGTTGGCGCAGTCGCCCAGCAGCCGCCCCTCCCCCGGCGCCACCGGCTCCCGCATCCGCTCCGGGCGCGGATCGCAGGGGAACACCGAGCGCAGCGCGACGACCACCTGCTCGGCTGCGGCCAGCACCCGGCGCTGCCCGTCCGTGGCGCCGGCCACCCGCAGCGGGAGCAGAGCCGTGCCGAGCCGGTCGTCGGGGAGCGGGGCCCTGGTGACCCCGATGGCCCCGCCGGTCAGCCAGGCCGCCTGGACGGACCGTCGCCCGGGGTCGCGCAGGGCGGTGCCGAGCAGGATCTGGCCGTCCGCCGAGAGCCGTTCCCCGACGATCCTCAGGGTGGGCTCCGCCTGGACGGCGAGGTCGAGCCGCACCGGCCCGGCGGGGCCGTCGACCGTGCAGCCGATCCGGAACCCCCGCCGCCGCTCGGCGTCGGGCACGGCGCGGTCGGGGATCCGGGCCCGCGGCTCGGGAAACACCTCATCGAGCGTCGCCCCGCCGCCCAGCGCGGCCAGCGCCCCGTACGCCTCCAGCACCTGCGACTTGCCGCTCCCGCTCGGCCCGGCGAAGAGCGTGACCGGCCCCAGCGCGAACCGGGCCCCGCGGTGCGCCCCGTAGGCGGAGAGCCGCAACTCGGTGACGACGGGCCGCAGATACGGCCCCCCGGCGGCAGGCCCGGCGGCCGCCGGGGTCAAGCCCCGCGCGGCGCGCGCGGCGGCCACGAGGTGCGCGCCGGGCGCGGCGGATACCGGGGGCACAACCGATACAGCGGGCGCCACCGATGCGGCGGAAGCGGCGGGCGCAACAGGTGCGGCGGAAGCGGCGGTCGGGGCCGAGGCAGGCGGGGTCATGCGCGGGACGGTACGGCCCGGCGGACCCCCCTGGGGTCCGGCGAACCGTTCCGCCCGCGAGACCTTCCTACGATCGGGGGACGGCCGCGGCCGCGATCCCCTCCACCTCGGTGCCCACGGGCGCCAGCAGGAAGACGTTCCGGTCGACCCGGTGCATCCCGCTGCCCAGCCCGAAGACCACACCGCTGCTGAAGTCCAGGATCCGCTTGGCCACTTCGCCGTCCGCGCCCGTGAGGTCCAGGAGCACCGGGATCTGCGCGATCAGGTACTCCGCCACCTCCCGCGCGTCCGCGAAGACCTGGACGCGGATCACCACGAAGCGCCGCTGCTCCGCCGCGGACGCCCCCGGCGCCGTGGGGATCGTGCGGTGGTCCACCCGGGAGGGCCACTCGTTGCGACTGCGCAGGGGGACCACCTGCGCGAGCCCCTCCCACTGCTCGTCGGTGACGTCGTACCTGCTCACCGGGCCGCCCCGGCCCTGCGCTTCATGTGCATCCCCCCATCCTCTCGTGTTTCACCCGTTCAGCCCAACACCGACACGAGCTGTCCGGCACGCCCGGGTCGGCTACCCACCACCCTCCAAATAAGTTAGGTTAGGCATACCTAAGTACGCACCGCATCGCCACTCGCACTCGCACTCGCACTCGGGACGACGGAGACACACATGCACCTGCCCATGCCCACCGACGCCGAGCGGGTCCGGTCCATCCTGGCCGCCGCCCATTCCATGACCGTCGTCACCGACGGGCTGCGCACGGAGGTCCGCCACCTCGACGGCACCGACCCGCTCGGCCGGCTCCACCTGCACCCCGCCGAACTAGGCGGCCACGGCGAGCACCGGCCCGCGATCCGCCTGGAGTTCACCGACGTCGCCCCCACGCCCGTACGGGACCGCGTGCGCGCCCGCGTCACCCTGACCGGACGCCTCCTCACCCCTTACTCCGACGAGGGCGCTGACTCCACCTGCGTCGAGTTCGGACAGGCCGTCCTCGAAACCTCCGACGGCACCCGCTCGTACGTCGGTCTCGACGAGCTGGACGCGGCCCGCCCCGACCCCCTGGCCCCGTACGAGGCCGGCATGCTCACCCACCTCCTCGACGACCACGCCGAACTGGTCACCCTCCTCCTGCGCCTGGTCCGGCCGAGGCCGGCCGAGCAGTCCGAGCAGTCCGCCCTCCTGCGCGCCCTGCCGGTCGCCATGGACCGGTACGGGATCACCCTGCGGCTGGAGGAACGACGCGGCCACCGCGACGTACGGATCGCCTTCCCCTCCCCGCTCGACGACGTGGAGCAGTCCGGGGCGCAGATCCAGGCCCTGTTCAGCGCGGCCCGCCGCCGCTCGCACCGCAACACCCTCCCCGCCTGAGCCCGCCCCGGCACCCCTTCCAGGAACGGGAGATTCCGGAAGAAAGGTCGTCCCGGCCCGGAATACCCCCCTTGGGCCGCCCGTTGGGGACGATCATGAAGGCAATCACGTACACCGCATACGGAACCTCCGACACCCTGGGGCTCGTTGACGCCCCGGAGCCCAAGGTCGGCCCGGGCGACGTCCTCGTCCGCGTCAAGGCGGCCGGCGTGAACCCGGTGGACTGGAAGCTCGCCGCCGGTTACCTCGACTCGGTCCTCGAAGTCCGCTACCCGGTCATACCCGGCTGGGACGTGGCCGGCGTCGTCGAGGCGGTCGGCCCGGACACCTTCGACTACGCCGTCGGCGACGAGGTGTACGGCTACGTCCGCAAGGAGTGGGTGGAGCTCGGCACTTACGCCGAGCTGGTCGCCGCCCCCGTCCGCACCCTCGCCCGCAAGCCGCGCGAGCTGACCTTCGAGCAGGCCGCGGGCATCCCGCTGGCCGGGCTCACCGCCTACCAGTCGCTCACCCGCGCGGGCCTGGTGGCCGGCGAGACCGTGCTCATCCACTCCGCTGCCGGCGGCACCGGCTCCTTCGGCGTGCAGATCGCCGTCGCGCTCGGCCTGCGCGTCATCGGCACGGCGGGCGAGCACAACCACGACTACCTGCGCTCGCTGGGCGCCGAGCCGGTCCTGTACGGCGAGGGCCTCGCCGACCGGGTCCGCGCGCTGGCCCCCGAAGGCGTGCACGCGGCCCTCGACTTCTTCGGGGACGACGTCATCGCCACCCTCCAGTCGCTGGTCAAGGAGCGGCACCGGGTGGTCTCCATCGCCGACTACACGGCGGCCGCCCAGGGCGCGCACCAGCTGTGGGTCCGCCCGGACACCGCCGACCTGACCTTCCTCGCCAAGCTCGCGGACGAGGGCGCGCTCACGGTCAACGTGGAGCACGCGCTGCCGCTCGCCGAGGCGGCGAAGGCCTGGGAGCTCAGCGCCGCCGGCCGCACCCGCGGCAAGATCGTCCTGACGGTCTGAGGACGGCGGCAGGCGAGGGCCGGCCGGGAAGGGGTGACGCGGCCGGCCCGCCGCCGCCGACGAGCACGTCGGTGACGTGATCGCTCACGCGGTGGCCCCGGCGTAGCGGTTGGCGGGGCGCGCCAGCCCGTGGTTCTCGCGCAAGGTCCGGCCGGCGTACTCGGTGCGGAAGAGGCCGCGGCGCTGGAGGATCGGCACGACCTGGTCGACGAAGTCGGTGAGGCCGGTGGGCAGGACGGGCGCCATGATGTTGAAGCCGTCGGCGGCGCCCCGGGTGAACCACTCCTCCAGCTGGTCGGCGATCTGCTCGGGCGTCCCGGCGAAGACGCGGTGGCCCCGGCCGGCGCCGAGGCGGGCTATCAGCTCGCGCAGGGTGAGGCCGTCGCGGCGGGCGAGCTCGGCGACGAGCGTGAAACGGCTCTTGTTGCCGTTGATGTCCCGCTCCTCGGGGAGCTCGGGCAGCGGGCCGTCGAGCGGCAGCCCGGTGAGGTCGGTGCCGAGCATCCCGGAGAGCTGGGCGAGCCCGTACTCCGGAACCTGCAGGTCGGTGAGCTCCTGTTCCAGGGCCTTGGCCTCGGCCTCGGTGGAGCCGATGACGGGTGCGATGCCCGGCAGGACGAGGAGGTCACCCTCGGCGCGGCCGTACTTGGCGAGCCGCGACGTGAGGTCCTTGTAGAAGGTCTGGCCGTCGGCCAGGGTCGGCTGGGCGGTGAAGACGGCCTCGGCGTACTGGGCGGCGAACTCCTTGCCGTCCTCGGAGGAGCCGGCCTGGACCAGGAGCGGGTGCCCCTGCGGGGAACGGGGGACGTTGAGCGGGCCGGCCACGCCGAAGTACTCGCCCCGGTGGGCGGCGGGGTGGAGCTTGTCGGTGTCGGCGTAGATGCCGCGCTCCTTGTCGAGGACGACCGCGTCGTCCTCCCAGCTGTCCCAGAGCTTGGCGGCGACGTCGAGGAACTCGCGGGCGCGGTCGTAGCGGGACGTCCCCGTCGACCGTCACGCGGCGCAGCGTGCGCTCGTGGTCGTCGGAGTCGTCGACGCCGTAGTGCTGGGTGGCGCGGTTGTCCCAGATCGCGACGTCACCGGCCTGCCACTGCCAGCGGACGGTGTTCTCGGGGCTCTCGATGTGGGCCTGGAAGAGGTCCTGGAGCAGGCGCGAGTCCCGACCGGCGAGGCCGCTGATCCGCTGGACGAAGTTGCCGAGCAGCAGGGTGCGTCCGCCGGTCTCGGGGTGGACGCGGACCACCGGGTGCTCGGTGAGGAACGTGGTGGAGGTGAACACCTCGCGGTACTGGGCGAGCGCCTCGGGCAGCGCGTCGGGCTTCAGCGCCGCGTAGTCGTACTCGTTGGAGTGCACGGCGCGCAGGCTGTCGGCCAGGGCGCGCAGCGGCTCGGGGAGGGCGGCGTACGCGGCGGCCGTGTTGGCCCACAGGGTGTCGCCCCCGTACGGCGGGATGGTGACGGCGCGCAGGACGGAGAAGGCGGGGTAGGCGGGGTAGGCGGGGACGAAGGTGACGTCCGTGTGCCACTGGTTGGCGCGGGCTCCGTGGCGGGAGTCGATGCCGAGCGCGTAACGCCCGTCGGCGGACGGGACGGTGGGGTGCGCGACGGGCGCGCCGAGGAGCTGGGCGAAGGCCTCGTGGCCGGCTTCGTCGAGGTGGTCCTGCCCGCGGAGGAAGACGACCTTGTGGGCGAGCAGCGCGGCCCTGATCCCGGCGACGGCCTCGCCCCCGAGCTCACCGCCGAGACGGACTCCGGCGATCTCGGCGCCTATCCGGCCGCCGATCTTGGTGACGGTGATGTCGGTACGGGTGGCGGTGGTGCGGGTGGCGGTGGTGCGGGTGGCGGTGGTGCGGGTGGCGGTGGTCATGGTGGCTCCTTGTGTATTTCCGCGGCGGAGGAAATGGAGGTGGCGAAGAAAGGCAGCACGGAGAACGGAGGTACGGGCGCGAGGCGGCGAAGCCGGAAAGAGGGGGGCCACAGGCCGGCGAAGAGGAGGTCGCGGCCCGCTCACGAGGGACCGCGACCGGCCCGGGGCACTCCCGCACGGCGCGCGAACCGGGCAGCCGTCACCTCGTGCGCTCGTGCACGAGTGCACTCGGGAGACCAAGGGGAGGGCGAACGGGAGATCAAAGGCCGACGGAACCCCGGTCGGGGCGGGCGGCGCCTCTCAGGCGCGGCGGCGGGCCGGACAGCGGCCCTGACACTCGCCCGGCGCGGTACAGGAGCCGGGGGTGTGGAGCCGCGGGGCGAGGAGCTCGTTCGCGGACATGTCCCGGAGACTGCCAGCGCCCCCACCCCCGGTCAACCCCGCTCCATGCCCCGTCCGGCCACCCGAACGATCCTGCCCACACCCGCACTGACCTGCGTCTTCCTCCCACGGAGCCATCCAGCCCGCGGCCGAAACCCGTGGCGTGGGTAGGGGACCGGCCCCGCAGGACAGCGGACCACCCCCCGCACGCGGGCCCCCCGTACTCCCGGTAGCCCCCGCAACCCCGCTCTTTCGTGACCCCTCCCGTCTCACATGAGAGGGGGAGATCACATCCGGTGGTTATAGGCGCTCCCAGAGGACCCCCCTAACATTCGAGCCATGACGGTCCTGCCTGATGACGGGCTCTCCTTGGCCGCCGAGTTCCCTGACGCGACGCATGAGCAGTGGCAGCGCCTGGTAGAAGGCGTGCTGCGCAAGTCGGGCAAGGAAGTTTCCGGCGAGGCAGCGGAAGACGCGTTGTCCACGAAGCTAGAGGACGGGCTCACCACCCGCCCGCTGTACACCGCGCCCGAAACCGCGCCCGACACCGGTTTCCCCGGATTCGCACCCTTCGTGCGGGGCGGACGGGCCGAGGGCAACGCCGCCTCGGGCTGGGACGTCCGCCAGCGGATCGCCGGCACCGACCCCGTGCGGGTGAACGAGGCGGCTCTGGCCGACCTGGAGAACGGCACCACCTCGCTGTGGCTGGCCGTCGGCGACAACGGCATCCCGGCCGAGGGCCTGGCCCGCGCGCTGGAGGGGGTCTACCTCGACCTCGCGCCCGTCTCCCTCGAACCCGGGGCCCAATTCAACGACGCCGCCCGGGCGTTGCTCGCGCTGTACACCGAGCGCGCGGTGGCCCCCGAGGCCGCCCACGCCTCGCTCGGCGCCGACCCGCTGGGCCACGAGGCCCGTACGGGAGAGGCCCTGGACCTCGCCGAGGCCGCCGCCCTCGCCCGGGAGACGGCCGCCTGGCCCCACGTACGCGCCCTGACCGTCGACGCCCTGCCCTACCACGAGGCGGGTGGCAGCACCGCCGAGGAGCTGGGGCTCTCCCTGGCCACCGGTGTCGCGTACCTCCGCGCCCTGACGGAGGCCGGCCTCACCACGGAGGCGGCCTTCGGGCAGCTGGAGTTCCGCTACGCCGCGACCGCCGACCAGTTCCTCACCATCGCCAAGCTGCGCGCCGCCCGGCGCCTGTGGGCCCGGATCGCCGAGGCCTGCGGGACCCCCGCGGCCGGCGCCCAGCGCCAGCACGCCGTCACCTCGCCGGTGATGATGACCCGCCGCGACCCGTGGGTGAATATGCTGCGCACCACCGTCGCCTGCATGGCGGCGGGCGTGGGCGGCGCGGACGCGGTCAGCGTGCTCCCGTTCGACCAGGAGCTGGGCCTGCCCGACGCCTTCGCGCGCCGCGTCGCCCGCAACACCTCCACCATCCTGCTGGAGGAGTCCCACCTGGCCCGCGTGATCGACCCGGCCGGCGGCTCGTACTACGTCGAGCAGCTCACGGACGAGATCGCGCACGCCGCCTGGGAGTTCTTCCAGACCGTCGAGAAGGCGGGCGGCCAGGCCGCCGCCCTGCGCTCCGGCCTGGTCGCCGACCGCCTCGCCGCCACCTGGGCGGAGCGGTCCAAGAAGCTGGCCAAGCGCCGCGAACCGATCACCGGGGTCAGCGAGTTCCCGCTGCTCTCCGAGAAGCCGGTCGTACGCGAACCCGCGCCGGCCCCGCTCACCGGCGGACTGCCCCGCGTCCGGCGCGACGAGGCGTACGAGGCCCTGCGCGCCCGCAGCGACGCGCACCTGGCGGCGACGGGCGCCCGGCCCACCATCTTCCTGGCGGCCCTGGGCCCGGCGGCCGCGCACACCGGCCGCGCCACCTTCGCCTCCAACCTGTTCCAGGCGGGCGGTGTCACCCCGGTGCACGACCCGGTGTCGGTGACCCCGCAAACGGCGGCGGCGGCGTACACGGCGAGCGGCGCGGACGGCATGGCCGTGCTGTGCTCCAGCGACGCGCTGTACGAGGAGCAGGCCGAGGCCGTGGCCGCGGCCCTGCGCGCGGCGGGCGCGACGACCGTGTTCCTCGCGGGCAAGCCCGGCACCGCCGCGGCGGCCGTGGACGAGTACGTCTTCGCCGGCTGCGACGCGGTCGCCGTGCTGTCCTCCGTACTCGACCGGATGGGAGTGCCGTCTTGAGCAGCACCGGGATCCCCGATTTCTCCGAACTCGCGCTGAACGGCGCGGCCGGGGGTGGCGCGGCGTCCGAGGACCAGTGGCGCACGGCGCTCAAGGAGTCCACCGGCTCCGGCGCCGCCGAACTGCTGTGGGAGACGCCCGAGGGCATCGGCGTCCAGCCGCTGTACACGGGCCGGGACCTGGAGGGCCTGGACTTCCTGCAGACGTACCCGGGCGTGGCCCCGTACCTGCGCGGCCCGTACCCGACGATGTACGTCAACCAGCCCTGGACGATCCGGCAGTACGCGGGCTTCTCCACGGCCGAGGAGTCCAACGCCTTCTACCGGCGCAACCTCGCGTCCGGCCAGAAGGGGCTGTCGGTGGCCTTCGACCTGCCGACGCACCGCGGCTACGACAGCGACCACCCGCGCGTGACGGGCGACGTCGGCATGGCGGGCGTGGCGATCGACTCGATCTACGACATGCGCCAGCTGTTCGACGGGATCCCGCTGGACAAGATGTCGGTGTCGATGACGATGAACGGCGCGGTGCTGCCGGTCCTCGCCCTCTACATCGTGGCGGCGGAGGAGCAGGGCGTCTCCCCCGACAAGCTCGCCGGGACCATCCAGAACGACATCCTCAAAGAGTTCATGGTCCGCAACACCTACATCTATCCGCCGAAGCCCTCGATGCGGATCATCTCGGACATCTTCTCCTTCACCTCGCAGAAGATGCCCCGGTACAACTCCATCTCGATCTCCGGCTACCACATCCAGGAGGCCGGGGCCACGGCCGACCTGGAGCTCGCGTACACCCTCGCCGACGGCGTGGAGTACCTACGGGCCGGCCAGGCCGTCGGGCTGAACGTGGACGCGTTCGCGCCGCGCCTGTCGTTCTTCTGGGCGATCGGCATGAACTTCTTCATGGAGGTCGCGAAGCTGCGCGCGGCCCGTCTGCTGTGGGCGCGCCTGGTCAAGCAGTTCGACCCGCAGAACGCCAAGTCCCTCTCCCTGCGCACCCATTCGCAGACCTCGGGCTGGTCGCTGACCGCCCAGGACGTCTTCAACAACGTGACGCGCACCTGCATCGAGGCGATGGCGGCCACCCAGGGCCACACCCAGTCGCTGCACACCAACGCCCTCGACGAGGCGCTCGCGCTGCCGACGGACTTCTCCGCGCGCATCGCCCGCAACACCCAGCTGCTGCTCCAGCAGGAGTCGGGGACCTGCCGCTCCATCGACCCCTGGGGCGGCAGCGCCTACGTCGAGAAGCTGACGTACGACCTGGCGCGCCGGGCCTGGCAGCACATCCAGGAGGTCGAGGCGGCCGGCGGCATGGCACAGGCCATCGACGCGGGCATCCCCAAGCTCCGGGTGGAGGAGGCCGCCGCGCGCACGCAGGCCCGTATCGACTCGGGCTGCCAGCCGGTGATCGGCGTCAACAAGTACCGGGTGGCCACCGACGAGCAGATCGACGTCCTCAAGGTCGACAACTCCTCGGTGCGCACCCAGCAGATCGCCAAGCTGCGGCGGCTGCGCGAGGAGCGCGACGAGGCGGTCACCCAGGACACCCTGCGGGCGCTGACGAACGCGGCGGAGCGCGGCGACGGCAACCTCCTGGCGCTCGCGGTGGACGCGGCGCGCGCGAAGGCGACGGTCGGTGAGATCTCGGACGCCCTCGAGAAGGTGTACGGGCGGCACGCGAGCCAGATCCGTACGATCTCGGGTGTGTACCGAACCGAGGCAGGCGAGTCCCCGTCCCTGGAGCGCACCCGCGCGCTCCTCGACCGGTTCGAGGAGGCGGAGGGCCGCCGTCCGCGCATCCTGGTCTGCAAGATGGGCCAGGACGGGCACGACCGAGGCCAGAAGGTGATCGCGACCGCCTTCGCCGACCTGGGCTTCGACGTGGACGTCGGCCCGCTGTTCCAGACCCCGGCGGAGGTGGCCCGCCAGGCCGTCGAGGCCGACGTGCACGTCGTAGGCGTCTCATCCCTCGCCGCCGGCCACCTGACCCTCGTACCGGCGCTGCGCGAGCAGCTGGCGGCGGAGGGCCGCGAGGACATCATGATCGTCGTGGGCGGGGTCATCCCGCCGGCGGACGTTCCCACGCTCCTGGAGATGGGGGCGACGGCGGTGTTCCCGCCCGGCACGGTCATCCCGGACGCGGCGCACGACCTGGTGACGCGGCTGGCCGCGAACCTGGGCCACGAGCTGTAGGCGGCCGCGGGTGCCGAAGATCGACGTTTCCGTTTACACGAAGGGCGTACTCGACGGGAAGCGCGCGTTCATCGCGCGCGCGATCACCCTCGTCGAGTCCACCCTGCCCGCGCACCGGGCCCTGGCCCAGAGCCTGTTGACGGAGCTCCTCCCCCACTCGGGGCGGGCGCGCCGGATCGGCATCAGCGGCGTGCCGGGCGTGGGCAAGTCCACGTTCATCGACGCGTTCGGCACGATGCTGACGGGGCTCGGCCACCGGGTGGCGGTCCTCGCGGTCGACCCCTCGTCCACCCGCACGGGCGGCTCCATCCTGGGCGACAAGACCCGGATGGAGCGCCTCGCCGTCGACCCGGCGGCCTTCGTCCGCCCCTCGCCCTCGGCGGGCACGCTGGGCGGGGTCGCGAAGGCCACCCGCGAGTCGATGATCGTGATGGAGGCGGCCGGCTACGACGTGGTCCTCGTCGAAACGGTCGGCGTGGGCCAGTCGGAGACCACGGTCGCCGGCATGGTCGACTCCTTCCTGCTCCTCTCCCTCGCCCGCACCGGCGACCAGCTCCAGGGCATCAAGAAGGGCGTCCTGGAACTGGCCGACGTCCTGGCGGTGAACAAGGCGGACGGCCCGCACGAGCGCGACGCGAAGTCGGCGGCGCGCGAACTGTCCGGCGCCCTGCGCCTGATGCACCCGGCCGACGCCGCGTGGACCCCGCCGGTCCTGACGTGCAGCGCCCGGGAGTCGACGGCCCTGGACGAGGTGTGGAACCGCCTGGAACAGCACCGCAAGCTGTTGGACGTGGACGGCCGCCTGAAGACCAAGCGCGCGGCCCAACAGGTGGAGTGGACCTGGTCGATGGTCCGCGACGAACTCCTGGAGCGCCTGCGCTCCAGCCCCGCCGTACGAGACCTGGCCCCCACCCTGGAATCAGCCGTCCGAGCGGGCACCCTCACCCCCACCCTCGCGGCACACCGCCTCCTGACGGCTTTCACGGACTCCTGACCCGCCAATCCTGACCCGCCAATCCAGCCCCGGCCTCTCCAGCCCCGCCGGCGTTTGAGGCGCGGGGCCGGGGGCGGAGCCCCGAGGCGGGTCCGGGGCGCAGCCCCGGGGAACGGAGGAAGGGCGGGGCGGGGAGCAAGCCCGCGCAGCGGCCACCCGCCAAGGGTCAGGCGGCGACCAACACCGGCCCACCCGCGGCCAACGCCTGCCGCAGCACCCGCGCGCGGTCCACCCCGTCCCCCGCGGCCAGCAGCGCCGCGAGCACCGCGATCCTCGCCTGAGGCGCACGCAGCGTCCCCGTCGGCACCGCCCCGGCCGCGACCAGGTCCACCGCCCCGCCGTGCGTGTAGATCTCCGTCACCGGCCCGGCGGCAACCCGCGTGGTCAGCGCCACCAGCACGCCCTCCGCGATCGCGGCCTTCACCGCGTCCACGATCTCCGGCGTCGCGTTCCCCGCGCCCGTGCCGACCAGCACGATGCCCCGCGCGCCCGCCGCCACGGCGGCGTTCAGCAGCACCGGGTCCCCGCTGGCGTGGTGCATCACGACGTCCACCCGCGGCGGAACCTCCGGCATCGCGGGCAGCGGCAGCGGCTCCGGACGCACCGGCGTGCGCAGCACGGTGACCTTCCCGAAACCGACCTTCCCCAACAGCTCCTTCGACGGGTCGGCGAAGGCGTCCAACGCCACCGCCTGCGCCTTGACCGTCCCGCGCGCCGCGTGCACACGCCCCGCGAAGGCGATCAGGACACCGAGCCCGCGCGTGGTCGCCGCGGTCAGCAGGGCATCGTAGAGATTGCCGGGACCGTCCCCGTCCGCCGCCCCCATGGGCCGCTGCGAACCGGTGAAGACGACCGACCGCTCGTCGTGGTGGTGCAGGTCGACGAAGAACGCCGACTCCTCCAGCGTGTCGGTGCCGTGCGTGACGACGACACCTTCCACCCCGGGGTCGGCGAGCACCTCGTGCACGGTCCGCAGCAAAGTCAGCTGGTGGGCGGTGGTCAACCGAGGACTGTTCACACTAAAAAGATCGACAACCTCGACGGTGACGCCTTCGGGCAGCGGCGCGGTCGCCATGACCTCGGCCCCGTCGGCGTCGGCCGCGAAACCGGAACCCTGCCAGCGACTGGCTATGGTCCCGCCGGTGCTGATGACGACGATGCGTCCCATGACTGCCGCCCTCCCTTTCACACACTCCGCACATATTTTCTACAAACGGCAATAGTAGGCCGACCTACGCGCAACGCGATTGCGAATTCACCCCACACCCCCACCACTCATAGAGGATAATTGCGCCATGGACGCGATCGATCGAGAAATCTTGCGCGAGCTCCAGGCCGACGGCCGGCTCAGCAACCAGGAGCTGGCCCAGCGCGTGGGCCTGACCCCCTCCCCCTGCATGCGCCGGGTCCGCCAGCTCGAAGAGGACGGGATCATCCAGGGCTACCGCGCGGTGATCTCCCCCGAGGCGGTGGGCCGCGGCTTCGAGGTCCTGGTCTCCGTGGAGGTCCGCCGCGACCGTGAGGCCGTCGAAGCCTTCGAAGCGGCCCTCCAGGACATTCCCGACATCATCGAGGCCTACCGCCTCTTCGGCAGCCCCGGCTGCCTCCTGCGCATCGCGGTCGCAGACCTGCGCGCCTACGAACGCCTCTGGATCGAAAAGCTCACGGCCCTCTCGGGCGTCACGGAGGTCAACTCCCAGATCATCATGAAGCGCATCAAGGAACCGACGGGCCTCCCGGTCGGCTCCTGAGCACGCCGAGGCGCTCGCGCCAGCCGGCGGAGAGCCGGGGACGCAGGAACACGACTCCCTGCTGGGTCCCGACGGCGAGGTCGAGGAACGGGTTCCCGGGGAGCGCCCGGAGCGAGGTCACCAGAGCGGGCACGGGCGCGGACCACACCTTCTCGCAGCTCGGCAGATGGCACAGTGTCACGCCCCGCCCGTCACTGACCGCGACGAGGGCCTCGCCACTCGGGGCCGACCCGGTCCACAGCAGACGAGACGCCGGGACGGGAAGGCTCCGGGGTTCATCGGGGGTCGCGGGGTCCCAGACGGCAACGGGGGCTGGGTCCGCATCGTTCGACAAGGTCTGGTCGAGGTAGAGCAGGACCGGTCCGCCAGTCGACATGTCCGCCCAGCGAAGGAAGTAGGAATGCCCGGAGGTCAGGGTCCGGAATCCCGGGGTCCGGTGTCCCCCACCGGATTCGGTCGTTGTGCCGCGCGGCGGGTTGACCGCATGACGACGGTTCGTCTTGAGGTCGACAACCGACGTCGCGCCGTCCCGGCCGTGTTGTGCGACCCAGCGGGTCCCGGCCGCACCGTGGTCGGGCAGCAGGAGATGCACGTCGTGAGCGAGCTCGATTTCGCTCTGGTACGGAGCTCCCGTGGCGATATTCCACATACGGCCGGCCGTCGGACTTTCCGCCTGCCGGGCGTGCGTACCCGCGACTCCACCGGAGTCAGGACGACGGGCAGAGCGCCCGCCCACGCTGGACTCCCATTCCCGCATCGTCCTGGACCCCGTCATCAGCACCGCGTCCCCCGAGGTCATGGTGAACGCGGTCGAGCACACGTAGTCGTTCCCCGGGTCGGGCGTCCACGGGAGGTCCACCCAATCCGGTTTCTCTTCGGGACCATCCAAGAGACGGACGCGGGCGCGGACCACGTCGAACCCGACGAAGCGGGTCCGGGGCTGCATGCGCGTCGACGGGAGGAGTTGCCCTCTGACCCCTTCCCGGTGGCCGTGCAGCCAGTCGAAAGAGACGTTCTCGACGACGTCACCAGGTCGAACGCGATGCCAGACGCAGTGGGACACCGGCGAGGAATCCGGCCATCCGCTGAGGCCCGATGTCCTCTCCAGTTTCACGTGCCCCGTGTACTTCCAGGAGAGGGTGTGGAGCGTACCGTCCGGATCCTCGACGCAGTCCTCCTCCCGCGGGCAGTTCCCGAGAGCCACGCTCCGGGCGTACGAGCGGTGGTCGCCGTTCGCCGGATCGGTACGCAAAGCCGACTCGACCCGCCTGAAACGCCGACCGGATACGCCTACGACCGCGGCTGGATCCCGGGTCCAGGAGAGCAGACCCTCGATCTCGGGCGCGGAGAACCTCCCTTCAGTGGATACGGGTCGCGCCCCCGCGGTCCTTGCCTCATGCACTCCCCACGACCAGAGCCTGGCGGTGCCGTCGTTGCCGATGGCCAGGATGTCGGGACCAACAGCTCCCCCCGCGGCGATGAGACGCAAGCCGCAAACAGCGCCTTCGTGCCCGAGGAGGGGTAGGCCGATCGAGTCACCGGTGGCGCAGTCGACCACGGACAGGTGGACGCCGAACCCGTCTACCAGCGCGTAGAGCCGCCCATCGTGCAGCACCGGGGCCATGAGCATCGCGTGCGAGACGTCCTTGTCCTTCACCGCGATCCAGCCGGGAGGACTATTGAGGCGCGTGGTCAGCAACCTCTCGTGGTCCTGTGCCACGAACACGGGATCCTCGCCGCTGCCGTACGCGAAGCCGCTCTCCTGCCATGAGAAGCCGCCGAAAGGCATGGTTTTGATCTTCCTCGAACCCAGGTCGACGAGGTGCATCTCGACCCGGGCCACCGCTACGGCGGCAAGGGTTCCGCTCGGCCCCCGGATGTGATCCACCAACACCGGGCTCTTCAGGCCCTCCAGCAACACCGTCGTTCTCCGGTCCCCTTCGAGCGGATGCAGAACGACCCGGCCTCGTAGGCCGTCACAGGTGAGCAGACCGACGTGTCCCTCCGTGTCCTGGCCGAGACAGGCAGACGCCCTGAACTCGTCGTTCCAACTGCGGTTCCGGGGAGTAGGGCAGTCCACTTCGACGAGCGGCTCCGACGCGAGGATCGAGAAAGCCACCACGCTATCGGCGTTCCCGCAGACGACGACAGCGGTCCCGTCGGTGAGGAACCCGGCGTCGAAGAGCTGGTCGTACCCGGTGTCCGAGAGCGTCCGGGAAAGCGTTTGGTGCTCCACGTCCCACATCCGCAGCGTGCCCACGGCATCGAGGGTGACCACCTCCGAACGCCCTACCCGGTCGGTGAGCACGGCCAGTCCGACCACGTCCTCCGGGTGCGGAAGGATCGTCGACTGGGACGGATCGTCGAGCAGCCAGACATGCACGTGGGGTGAATGCGGAGGAGCCGCCAACACCACCCGGCCGCCCTTCCGGAGGACGAGATCCTCGATCTTCCAGTTCGGGTTGACCGACCTGATGGCGTACGCACCGCCCTCGTGGCGCCCGACCACCCGATGCGGGGTGATCCCGCGAGGCTCGACACGAACGTGCTCCAACGACGTCGAAAGCCCCTCGGCCTGGCGAGCCAGCCCGTGCTGCCCGTACGTCCCGGCCACGAACGCCAGCAGGCCGGCCGGGTCGGCGGTCTCGGGATCCCTGTCCGCGAGGAGGTAGCCGTAGCGTTCGACCGCCATCGACAGCAGCGGGGTCCGCTGCGCGTGCCGCACCGCCGGCACCAGCGTCGAGCGCTCCGCGCTGACGACGAACGACGCGTCCTCGATCAGATCGTCCAGGGCTCCCGAACCCGCCGCGTGGGTCGCCAGGTGGGCCCGCACATAAGGGTGGGCCCGAGGCCAGTCCCGGTCGGGGACCAGGCCCAGCAGGGTTTCGACGAAGCACTCCTGGACGTCCCCGAGATCTCGGTGCTTGAGCACCCGGCCCTTCATGTGGTCCGTCAGTTCCTGGTGGTACAGCCGGAAATACCGGGTCCCGTCCACCGAGGCGTGCGCCAGGTACGAGCCGTCCTCGTCCAGCAGCACGTCCACGTGCGCCTCCGTGAGCGGAAGGCCGGACAGCCGCGCCGCCACCCGCACCCAGATCTTGCGCGGCAGACCGTTGCCTTCCCCGAAGGCGAGAGCCGTGAGCAGCGCCATCGTCGAGCCGTAACGCTCCGCCGGCAGCCTCTGGAGATACGTCTCGAAGGCCCCGCCCACGTCGGAGGGGAGCTGCTCCGCCCAGCCCGGCACGGTGGTGTCGACGGGCCGGCCGCGCAGCAGCGCGCTCGCGGTCATGCGGGCGACGAGGAAGCAGCGTCCGGCCCGCCGGGCCACCTCTTCCGCGACCTGGCGTCCGATGTCGGGTTGGTCCCGGTACGGCGCGCCCGTGTCGCAGATGATCCGGGCGACGTACTCGGCCGTGTCCGTGTCGTCGGCGTACGTGCTGTCGTCGAGGTCGATGACCGGAACCCGGTCCCCGGTGTGGGGCAGCAGCTCGCGCCGCGAGCCGACCACGAGCCGGACGCAGGCGATTCCGGCGAGCGGGCGCAGCAGTTCCCAGGCGATGCGGCGTGCCTCCGCCTTGTCACCGCCCGGGCCGGCCTCGTCGAGCGAGTCGACGACGACGCGGAACGGCGTCCGGCGGTCGGCCAGGGCCGCGAACAAGGCAGCTGGACCCGCGGCCCGTACGTCCGCCGCGGCCGCGAGCCGCGCCACCAGTGCGTCCAGGGTCTGGTGGTGGGCGTTGACGGACGCGTCGGTGCAGCCGTCCAGGACCAAGCGGCCCAGTACGGCGGACTTCCCCGAACCAGGGTCCGCGGTGACGACGAGGACACCCGCGTCGCCCTCTCCCGCGAGATGCGCACGCGCCTCGCGAAGGGCCCGCTCCCGGCCCGTGAAGTACGAGCCGGGGTCGTACACCTGCTCCACCCCGCGCCCCCGCGGCTCGAAATGGGAGGAGAGGTCAGAGGCGTCGCCGCAGA
Source organism: Streptomyces sp. ISL-43 (assembly GCF_018614195.1). Taxonomy (GTDB): domain Bacteria; phylum Actinomycetota; class Actinomycetes; order Streptomycetales; family Streptomycetaceae; genus Streptomyces. Next base: position 2,066 of record NZ_JAGGOT010000071.1, on the reverse strand, counting down.
CACGCCCGACGGCGGTGACCTCGGCTCCGGGGTCGAACAAGGGGTTCGGGAAGAAAGGCGGCGGTTCCGACTGGTCCACGGAGGAGCACGCTGCCCGCTGTCGCAGCCCGGATGCCGTGAACGACCGGTTGACACGGTCCGCGATGGTCCCGGGCGCCAAGTAGCGCTGCGACGGGCCCTCACCTTGCCCGCATGCCTTCTCGAGTTCGGCGACGAAGGCCCCGTCGACCGCGGCGTCCCGATGGCGGGCGGAGGCGAGCAGCCAGGTGCCCGAGCCGAGCGCTTCACCACGTCCCCGGCCGGCCACGATGGTGTCGGTCACGGCGCCGATCTCGGCGCCGGCGGCCGCCGCGTGACAGGCGTCCACGACGAACAGCACGTTCCGCACGGGGGAGGTGGCGAGCACCTCGGCCAGGCTGGGCAGGGACAGCCAGGATCGCGGGCGTTGGTACGTGGTGTCCGCGCAGGCGAGCCGATAGTGCCCCGACGGTGCCCGGTTCCCGTGCCCGGCGTAGTACACGACGACCACGTCGTCGGCGGCGAGACCCGGGGCGCCGCACCAGTCGGACAGCGCGTCCTCGAAGTCGGCGGAGTCGGGATCCTCCGACACGGAGGCCAGCACCCTCTCGTACCCCATCGACCGGAAGAGCTCGACCACGTCCTCGACGTCACCGGGCACCAAGGGCAGTTCGGGATCCTCCCGGTAGTGACGCGTGCCGGCCGCGATGAGATAGCGCATCAGTCCGCCCGGGGCTCCCTCGCGAGCCCCGCCGCGATGGCCCGGCCCGTCTCGACGGCCGTCAGATAGCGCGTCGCGTCGTGCATGTGGCTGCCGTTGTGAACGGCCTCGTCGACCACGCCCGCGCCGTACGCGGGGCGCAGCTCCCGTACGACGGACACGATGTCCGTGGAGTCCGCGATGTTGGTCCAGCCCCGCAGCGGCTTCGGCCACACCGCGCGCCCCTCGCTCGGAGCGGGCTCGAGGCGGTCGAGGACCAGCGCGCGCATGCCCAGCGGGGAGCCGAGAGTGACCAGTGCGCGCACATCCCAATCGCCGTGGTGCGCCTCGTCGCAGAGCGTCTCGTAGGCGACGACCGAGCCGAGGGAGTGGGCGACGACGACCCGCGTCTCGGGTGTGATCCGCGCCGCCACTCTGGCCCGGGCCTCGCGCCGGACGTCGTCGTCCGAGAAGTACGCGGCCATCTGCTTGAGGCTCCCGATCAGCGCCCGGTCGAGGACTCCCCGCAGGAACACCGCGCCGGTGAGCGCGTCGAGCGCCGCCCGCACCGCGTTCACCCGCAGCGCCTGCGAGACCATCCAGCCTCCCGCACCGCGGGTCCCCGCCTCCGCCGGATCCGGCACCCCCGGGTCGGTCCGGGCCGCTTCGGCCCACCAGGCCATGAGGAGCCGGAACTCCTCCTCCGTCTCGACGTCGCCCGCGTCGTACGGCGGGTCCTGCCCGGACCGCGCGCCGGAGGGCCGGAACAGGTCGCCGTAGAACGCCACACCGACGTCGTCGGCCGCCGGGACCGGACCGCCCGCGAGCCGCACACCACCGAGCAGTTCGGGCACGACGTCCCGTGCGAGCGAGTCCTCGCTCAGATACTGCTTGCCCACCCCGTGCACAAAGACGACAGTGCTCAATGCCCCTCCCGCGTAAAGAGGACAAGCCTACGCGAGCAACTACCGCACGCTGCCGGGATGCTGACACCTCGCCGGAACGGCGAAGGACCGCCTTCGGGTCCGCGTCCCGGAACCGGGACACAGACCCGCGAACACCGGATCAGGCGCCGTCGCGGCACCGGCTCCAGGACCGCGACGCACTCCACGTGGTGCGTCATCGAGAAGGTGTCCATGTAAGGGCCACCTGACAACTGGCCAGGTCAGAGGTCATGCTCCCCGCAGGGCCGCCATCCCGGTCAGAGGTGGGGGAGCAGGACTGGCAGCGGCTACCGCCGCACGGTAGTCGTCGGCCGTGTAGTGCCACGGCATCTGCTGGTGCAGCGTCGTGGCGATGTGCAGGCCGCCCCAGACGAAGTCGCCGTGCTAGTGCTGCGCCGCGTTAG